>OZ220494.1:0-1824586 GCA_965116215.1 Bdellovibrionales bacterium
GTGTGGTTATACCAGGTGGGGGCGGTGGTGGTGGTGAGAACTGCACTTGTACAGGAGCAAGTAATGTGTGCTCTGGTGAGACCTTTAATGACTCCTGCGGTAAAGCTAGATGTACGGGGACAAAGACAGGGACTTGTACTGGAGCGAGTAATGTGTGCTCTGGTCAATCGTTTACTGGAACTTGTGGAAGATCGTGTACGGGGACAAAGACGACTGGTGAATGTGTCACGTGTTCGGATGCTAATGGTGATGGCAGAGAGAATTGGTATGATTGTAAACGTCTTCATGGAGTTGAAAATGATTTCAGCAAGGGAAACAAGACGCCTGCTAATAAGGCCAATTGTTGTAAGCCGTCGCCTCGTACGTGTCTGTCTCCATCTCGTTTTGAAAGAAAGTGGTGTGACTCTGGCGATATTCTCAAAGACCCACTACCAAAAACAGGACCCAGAACTAAAGAAAATTGCTGTACAACGCCAATAGTAGTAGAAGAACCAACTTGCGGTGATACAGATCCTTCAGAGCCGGGAAATCAAAAATATTCATGTCCTGAGAATGAAAATTATGATCCTACCCTTTGCAATTTGAATCTTTCATCAAATAGCTGTTCTAAGCATTATAACTATAACTCTGAGAGTGATAATCTTCCCGCAAGTGAAGAAAATTGTTGTACTCGCTGTCTTCCGGCTGGTGCTATTATTCAGCATAATCCTCCATGTTGTAGCAATAGGGAAAAAACATATGCTCCTAGTGAAATAGAATGCAGAAATGTTATAAAAGGATATATGAGCGGCGGAAGTTGTGTGGCATACCGTAAAGATTGTTGGACAGGTGGTCCATCATGTACGAGACAAATTACCAAGTGTCTATAGAGATAAAAGAATTTATGTAGCACTTGGTTAACTGGATGGCTCCATTATTCTCAATGTAAAAACAGTGTGTGACAGCTAAATTATAATTCAAGGGTAAGATATAAAAATCTATATTTACTATGGCATACCACACTGCCGGATTGGATTGGGAATTTGATTATGGCAATCCTCGGGTATGTACTGATCATTAATTTCTTTTTTCATGGACTAGATTTTCAATTCGAAGGTCTAATGATTTTTAACGTGAGCTGATTTTTCTAGTAATATGTAGTGATAAAACCTTCATCGAAGTCTGTTTGTAGGTTAAAGTTTTTTTGTCATTATGACGATAAAGAGTCGCATTTATTCTACTAAGAGGTCACATTTTGAAAAAGCAAAGCCAGTGGATTCGAGTTTCAAGTCTTGTATTCGTTCTTCTCACTTTTCTAACGGTTCCCCTCTTATATCAAAATTGTGGTGATGGGCCCCCTGGTGATCACAAAAAGCCAGATGATCCTGATAAGTTCGAGGAGATCGTGTTCGAGGAGATCGAGATTCGAAATGGAAGAGGTAGACAGGTTAGTAATGGAGAGACTCTTTGTTTTGAAGCTGATACTGATGAGGAGTCTCGGTCAGTTGTTATTTCGATATTTACGCCCTCAAGTGCGCCCTCTGGCACTGAAACTGTTTATTGTCGTAGAGTGCGTCCAGATCTGGACGGTAGCTTTTGGAATTGTAATGAGGCTAGAAGTTTAAGTAGTGAATCAAAAGGTCAGTTCGCTAAGACTTACGACGAGAATCCAATTGGTGAGCACAGGTTCTTTACCATCCATGATCTCCGTTATCAGGGCCTTGCTAATGGTCATTATAGTTTACAGATTTTCGCAGAGGGAGGGACTAAGAGTGGTCATCCTTGGGTCAGTATATTACAAACGGTGAATTTTGTTGTGACAAACTGTATGACAGGAGAAACGTGTGGTGATGTCGATCTAGCAAAATCTGGCTCTCAGCCGTATCCTTGTCCAGAGGGTTGGAGTTATAAATCATCGGTCAATAGTTTAACAGGCCCTCCTAGTCGGGATAAATGTTGTGCACCACCAGCAACCTGCTCTGATACGGATCCTTCAACATCTGGTTCTCAGCAATATGATTGCACAGGTTCTTCGGTTTACAATAAATCAGCAGCTACAAAAACCAATCCAAGTGAATCTGTTTGTTGTCAGGGTATTTGTGAAGGCTATAATTGCTCTCAGCACAATATTCCAAGCTTTGTATACACACTTAAAAATCCTCTTCCGACTTCTGGAACAAATACTAAAGCGAATTGTTGTGATAGAAGTCTAAAAGGAACGTGTGGTGATGTCGATCTGGCAAAATCTGGCCCTCAGCCGTATCCTTGTCCAGAGGGTTGGAGTTATAAAAGTTCATCAAGTCAGAGTAAAAATCCTAGCCGGGAAAGATGTTGTACACCCCCTGGTACTCGAACCTGCTCAGACGCTGATGGTGATGGCAGAGAGAATTGGTATGATTGTCGTGATCTTCATGGAGTTAATAACAATTTTTCAAAGGGACATTTAAGTGCAAGCCGAGAGAATTGTTGTCAGGGTATTTGTGAAGGTTATAATTGCTTTCAGCATAATAGTCCCAGCTGGTCCTATGCGCTTAAAAATCCTCTTCCGACTTCTGGAAAAAATAATAAGTCGAATTGTTGTAATGGAAGTCTCAAAGGAACGTGTGGTGATGTACATCTATCAAAATCTGGCAATCAGCCGTATGATTGTAGCAAACATGGTTGGATTTATAAGAGTTCATCAAGTCAGAGTAAAAATCCGAGTGAATCTGTGTGTTGTCAGTGCGGCCCTGGTTATGTGGGAACGCCTCCGGATTGTAGAGGATGTCCTCCAGGTCAGATAGGTGTTCAAGGTCGTTGTGTACCAATTCCTCGTATAAATCCTGGAGTCGGTGGTGGCGGCGGCTCTCTTTAATTGAGGCGAGTGAATTTGTTTGAAGAGTAATAGGTTTTCCTAATAGACCCTAGACAGGATGAAGTCTAAGCTTGGAGAAAGATTTTCTGTGTGTCAGTAACACCTATTCCTTCTATAGACCCAGTTTTTTAACTAAAATGGTTATGATAATTTTTTCTGACAATGATGTTGTGTGTAGGGTGTTAGTTATTAGAAATGATCTTGAGTAGGATTTAGCGATTGGGTTTATTCTTTACGAGTTACAATAATCTTGTTTTAGGTTTTGTGGGATCTGACATATAGTTTAAGGATGATGTATTGATGTATTGATGTATTGATGTATTGATGTATGGGGTTCTTAAATTCGAAGGTCTGTGATTGATCTGAGAAATGGTTTTTTCTATTAGAGTGCTATTGGTTAATATGTAAGTCGTGCTGTCTATGTTGTAGTGGACTCTAAGTGGTGATTCTGTGGGTGAGAGTCAATATGTAGGTTGTGTTGTCTATGCTCTAGTGGACAGTTGGGCTCGCTATTGTTCAAGATAAAGGAAGGATTAGGGTTTATAGGTAGTTAAAGAGTGACAGGGTTGAAGTTAAAGTTTTTTCTATAATATGACGATATCATTTAGAGAGTTTTTGGACTGAGTTTATCAACAAGGGTAGAAGTTTTTGAAAAGACGAAGAAGATGGATTCGAGTTTCAGACTTTATACTAGTTATCATAACTATTTTAACAGTTCCTCTTTTATACCAAAACTGTGGTGAAGTTGATTTTGCTAGATATGGGAGCGTGGCTCCAGATTCTGAAATTGCTGTTGAGATTCGAAATGGCAAAGGTCGTGTGATTGCCAATGGTGGTGATCTTTGTTTAGGCTCTGATAATGAGGAGCAATCTCGATCGGTTGCTATTACGATAGCGACGTCTTCTGCGGCGTCGGCTTATTATTGTCGTAGGGTTCGTCCGTCTTCGGACAATAGTGTATGGGATTGCAATGAGTCTAAGAGTTTAAGTAGTGGCTCTGAGGGTCAGTTTGGTCGTGTTCCCAACAGTGATGATACTCGTGCATTGTTAATTTATCATAGTCTGAGTAATGGTCGTTATGGTTTAGAGGTTTCAGCGGAGGGTGGCACTGAGGGTGATAGTCCTTGGACGAGTATTGCTGTTCCTGTGAGTTTTGTTGTTAAGGACTGCTCAAGTGCGACGACCACGTCTTCGACGACAACTTCTACGAGCACGACGAGGAGAAGCTCGCCGACGTGTGGTGATAGGGATCCTTCACAAGATGGCAATCAGCGGTATAGTTGTACGGGCTCTTTAGTGTATAACAAATCATCAGCTACAAAGACAAATCCGAGTGATTCTGTATGTTGTCAGTGTCCTTCCGGTTATGAGGGCAGGCCTCCAGATTGCAGATGTCCGGCTGGTAAGGAAGAAGATAATGGTCAATGTGTAGATGCGCCACAATTACAAAGAGCTGCGACGTGTTTAGATACAAAGCCGCTAGAAGATGGCAATCAGAAGTTTTCTTGTACAGGTGGGTACAGTTATAAGACGTCGTCTGATAGTTTAACGAGTCCAAGCCGTTCTAGATGTTGCGCTCCACCTGCGACGTGTTTAGATACAGCGCCGCTACAAAATGGTAATCAGAAGTTTTCTTGTACAGGTGGGTACAGTTATAAGACGTCGTCTGATAGTTTAACGAGTCCAAGCCGTTCTAGATGTTGCGCTCCACCTGCGACGTGTTTAGATACAGCGCCGCTACAAAATGGTAATCAGAAGTTTTCTTGTACAGGTGGTTATAGTTATAAGACGTCGTCCAATAGTTTAACAAATCCAAGTCGTGCACGTTGTTGCGCCTCACCTGCGACGTGTTTAGATACAAAGCCACTGGAAAATGGCAATCAGAAGTTTTCTTGTACAGGTGGTTATAGTTATAAAACATCGTCCAATAGCCTAACAAACCCGAGTCGCACACGTTGTTGCGCTCCACCTGCGACGTGTTTAGATACAAAGCCACTGGAAAATGGCAATCAGAAGTTTTCTTGTACAGGTGGGTACAATTATAAAACATCGTCCAATAGCCTAACAAGTCCCAGTCGCACACGTTGTTGTGCTCCACCTGCGACGTGTTTGGATACAGAGCCACTACGTGATGGCAATCAAAAGTTTAGCTGTACAAGTGGTTGGAGTTATAGATCCCCGGCAAATAGTGTAACAGGCCCTAGTCGGGATAAATGTTGTGCCCCACCTGCGACATGTTTAGATACAAATCCCTCACAAAATGGTAATCAGAAGTTTTCTTGCACAGGTGGGTACAGTTATAAGACGTCATCGAATAGTTTGACAAATCCCAGTCGCACACGTTGTTGCGCTCCACCTGCGACATGTTTAGATACAAATCCCTCACAAAATGGTAATCAGAAGTTTTCTTGCACAGGTGGGTACAGTTATAAGACGTCATCGAATAGTTTGACAAATCCCAGTCGCACACGTTGTTGCGCTCCACCTGCGACATGTTTAGATACAAATCCCTCACAAAATGGTAATCAGAAGTTTTCTTGCACAGGTGGGTACAGTTATAAGACGTCGTCTGATAGTTTAACGAGTCCAAGTCGTTCTAGATGTTGCGCTCCACCTGCGACATGTTTAGATACAAATCCCTCACAAAACGGCAATCAGAAGTTTTCTTGCACAGGTGGGTACAGTTATAAGACGTCATCGAATAGTTTGACAAATCCCAGTCGCACACGTTGTTGCGCTCCACCTGCGACATGTTTAGATACAAATCCCTCACAAAATGGTAATCAGAAGTTTTCTTGCACAGGTGGGTACAGTTATAAGACGTCGTCTGATAGTTTAACGAGTCCAAGTCGTTCTAGATGTTGCGCTCCACCTGCGACATGTTTAGATACAAATCCCTCACAAAATGGTAATCAGAAGTTTTCTTGCACAGGTGGGTACAGTTATAAGACGTCATCGAATAGTTTGACAAATCCCAGTCGCACACGTTGTTGCGCCCCACCTGCGACGTGTTTGGATACAGAGCCGCTACAAAATGGCAATCAAAAGTTTTCTTGTACAGGTGGTTATAGTTATAAAACATCGTCCAATAGTTTAACAAGCCCGAGTCGTGCACGTTGTTGCGCCCCACCTGCGACGTGCTTGGATACAGAGCCGCTACAAAATGGTAATCAGAAGTTTTCTTGTACAGGTGGTTGGAGTTATAAAATATCGTCTAATAGTTTAACGAGCCCGAGTCGAGACAGATGTTGCACGGCTCCTGCTGCAACTTGCGCTGATCGAGAGCCCCTACGTGATGGCAATCAGAAGTTTAGTTGTCCGAGTGGTTGGAGCGAGAAGTCTTCGTTAAGTGCTATAACAAGCCCAAGTCGAGATAGATGTTGCAATCCTCCTGCTGCAACTTGTGGTGATCGAGAGCCCCTACGTGATGGCAATCAAAAGTTCAGTTGTCCAAGAGGTTGGAGCGAGAAGCCTTCGTTAAGTGCTATAACAAGTCCGAGTCGGGATAGATGTTGTAATCCTCCTGCTGCTGCAACTTGCGCTGATCGAGAGCCCCTACGTGATGGCAATCAAAAGTTTAGCTGTCCAAGAGGTTGGAGCGAGAAGTCTTCGTTAAGTGGTATAACAAGTCCGAGTCGAGATAGGTGTTGCAATCCTCCTGCTGCAACTTGCGCTGATCGAGAGCCCCTACGTGATGGTAATCAGAGGTTTAGTTGTACGGGCTCTTCGGTGTATAATAAGTCATCAGCTAGAAAGACAAGTCCAAGTGTTTCTGTGTGTTGTCAGTGTCGTTCAGGTTATGAGGGCACGCCTCCCAATTGTAGATGTCCTGATGGTAAGAAAGAAGAGAATGGTCAATGTGTAAACGAACAATTACAAAGAGTTGTTGGAACTTGCGCTGATGGGGATCCACTGGAAAATGGTCCTCAGAAGTACCGTTGTCCGAGTGGTTGGAGTGAGAAGTCTTCGTTAAGTGCTATAAAAAGTCCGAGTCGGGATAGGTGTTGCACTCCTCCTGCTGCAACTTGTGGTGATAGGGAGCCACTACGTGATGGCAATCAAAAGTTCAGTTGTCCGAGTGGTTGGAGCGAGAAGTCTTCGTTAAGTGGTATAACAAGTCCGAGTCGGGATAGGTGTTGCACTCCTCCTGCTGCAACTTGTGGTGATGAAGAGCCCCTACGTGATGGCAATCAGAAGTTTAGTTGCCCGAGTGGGTATAGTTATAAGACAGACTCAGATTCTGTTACAAGTCCGAGTCGAGATAGGTGTTGTGTATCTAGTCGGACGTGTCGTGATTATCCTTGTCTTGGTGGCGATGCATTCCGCCATCCAGATCGGGCGGACGATGCTACAAATTACAGTCAATCCTATTGTTGTATAGGTACGGTGAGTTGCAGTCATGCGACCAATGGTTGCAGTTCGAAGTTGTGCTCTGGTCGCTCTCAACCGACTTCTAAGTACTCACAACTTTCCTATTCGGCAAGTTGTGAGACATGTTGTGAGCCATGTACGACTCGTACGTGTGGTGATACGGAGTGTGAGACGCCGGGGAATCAGCGTTTTGACTGTTCTAGGTGGAGTGGGAGAGTGTTTGATTCTTCAAAGTCTGCTTCAACGGATGTGAGTCCCTCGAATTGTTGTAAGTGTGGTTCAGGTTATGAAAAGGTTGGAAGTACTTGTTTGCCGGTATGTCGTGCTGATCAGGAGCGTAATTTAAGAAACCAGCAGTGTGAATGTCCGGATGGTAAAGAAGAGGTTAGTGGTCGGTGCGTGCCGGATTGCCGTGGTGATCAGGAGCGTAATTCGAGAGGATCGTGTGTATGTCCACGTGGTCAAGTAGACCAAAACGGTCGATGCCAAATTCTTCCTCCCACTTGCAAAGATCCTGAAGGGGATGGTAGTAATATATGGTATGACTGTCCTCGTCTTTATGGACTTAAAAATGACTTCTCAAAAGGAAGTGAAGTAAATCCAAGTAAAACCAAGTGCTGTATAATACCGCCTCCTAAAACATGTGGTGATACAGATCCTTCACGACCTGGCAATCAGAGGTTTGCAGGCTGTACGGGCTCTTCGGTTTACAATTCATCAGCCAGTGGTCGAAGAAATCCAAGTGATTCTGTTTGTTGTCAGTGCCGTTCGAGTTATGTGGGCACGCCTCCGAATTGCAGATGTCCTAGTGGTCAGGAAGAATATAGTGGTCGTTGTGTGAATGAATGCCGCGCTGATCAAGTTCGCAATTCGAGAGGTTCGTGTGTATGCCCAGTTGGCGAACAAGAGTTTGAGGGTCAGTGTTGTGAGAGAATGTCAGTTTGCTATAGGTTTCAAGCAGGTACTGTGTGTAAAGGCAGCCGTTATTTTGATAATGGCGATACGTTTAAGGCCGGTGGTGCTGATTTTACCAGTTGTTACTCTGAGTGTACTCACAAAGGACCAGATGCTACTACAGAAATACAGTGCGGAGGACTGGGAGAAGACATGATAAGAAGTAGAATGTGGTCATGTAATATGAGAGATCATGGAATGCCTGATCGTCATGGTCTGTGTTCAGCACGGAAAAAAAGGCCAACTCCGACGACAAGAAGGCCAACTCCGATGACAAAAAGGCCAACTCCGATGACAAAAAGGCCAACTCCAACTACGACAAGTACAACACGAAGAAGAATCAATCGTCCAGATTTCGGTGGTGGGCCTTCAATGTGAAACAAAGCTAAAAATAGGATATGTCTTATGGATCTAGGATTAAAGGGAAGATCTGTGCTTGTATTAGGAGCTTCTGCTGGTATTGGAAAATCTGTTGCCTTTGAATTTATAAAAGAAGGTGCTCGTGTTGCTATTTGTTCTCGAGATCATCTACGTCTTCAAAAGACTGCAGAAGATATTGGGGCAGAGTTAGCTATATCTTGTGACTTAAATCACAGAGGTGGATGTACAGATCTTGTTAAAAAAGTATCTGAGCACTTTAATGGCTTAGATATTTTAGTCACAAATACAGGAGGACCACCCAAGGGCTTGTTTTCTCAATTGGATTTGAAGTCCTGGGAAGAGGGCTTTAATGGCTTATGGATGAGTGCTATAGAATCTATTAAAGCTGCACTGCCTGGTATGTGTAGAAGAAAATTTGGAAGAATACTATTGATAACATCTGTTGCTGCCAGAGAACCTATAGATCAATTGACGGTTTCAAGTAGCTTACGATCTGGACTATTAGGTTTGGTGCGTGTTATTTCGCGAGAAGTAGCCTCAAGTGGGGTAACAGTTAATGCTATTTTACCCGGTTATACAGATACAGATCGTCTTAGGCAGCTTGGTGTGGTGGATTCTATTCTTAAAGTGATACCGGCTCAACGTCTAGGAAAACCCGAGGAGATTGGGTATTTAGCAACATTTTTAGCATCGAATAAAGCTGAATATATTAATGGACAATCCATTGCTGTAGATGGAGCTTACTTAAGAGGAATTTAGTCACTTTAAAATCTTTTCTGATTAAAAAAAATGAAAATAAGTCTAAACTCTTTTGGTGCTGCTGTATTAAGTTCTATTTAGCTTATCATTTTAGCCTTTAACAGAGACAAGTTCCAGCCTTTGGAGCTATTTGAGCTTTAAGGGAAACATAAAAACCCTTCCTCTTAGAAACCATTTTTAATGGAAGAAAGAGTGTAAACACAAAAAGTGTTATTTAATTTCTGAATTGAAAATAGACTCGACCTTTATATAGGATTTTAATCATTATTCAAACTGGCTCGTGAGATAGAGTATGAGTAAATAGCATTCGATTATTTTTCATAAATAAGTTAAAATTATCAGTAAATCTTCAATCTTTTGGTTATTTACATTTTTAATAAAATGGCTAAAAGATGGGAGTTCGTTTTTTAAGCTAGTAGAGAGAAACCTTAGAATAGGGTTTGAGGTATATAAATATGAGATTCATAGTTATTTTTATGTTTTTAATAGGTCTATCTAGTTGTTTAAAATCCTCTCGTTTGCCTGGAGGATTCGAAGGTGAAATTCAGGTTCAGAAAGATAAGAATAGTGGGAGTGTTAGTGTAACCAAGGGTCAAAAGACTGTGGCTGTTTATAAAAATGCAGATTTGATTAAAGACTCAGAATTTTTTGCCGCTGTTAAGACTGAGACAAATGAACATATCTTTTTTATAAAGAAAACTGGAGAAATAGTGCAAATGCCCTCTTCTGAAAAGAGCTTTAGGCTAACAAAGCATTTTGCAATGGTAAGAAGAAATGAAAAAGATATCAAAGTCTATAACTCTCATGGGCGTCAAGTCTTTTCTATTGGATCCTCAGATTTATATTCTTATCAGATCAGTGATGTATTTTTTGGATATATAACGAAGAAGGAGTCTTCTTTTTTAGCAAGGATCTATTATTATAATAAAGAGACTTCCATTGCTGAATGCAAAAGTGAATCTGAGAACAGATGTGATATACAGCTTTCAAATAATTTTGCTTTTCTATCTGATACTTATTCTCATCAGGCTCTCTTATTTGGTAATGATGGGGGAATTTTATTTGATAGTGGGTCTTATGATGTAGTCGATAATTTTCCTTATTATGTAAAACTCAACAATACATTTGCAGCGATAAGTTCTAGAGATAAATATGCCTATTATCATTTTAATAAAGGAGAAATTATTCTGGAATGCAATTCATCAGAGATGACTTCTGATTCAGTCGGTGCGTTGTCTATAAAAAAGAGTTCTTCTGAGGAAGAGAGAAAGTGTTTAAAAGATTTGATAGCCTTAAATAAATATCCGAAAGCTGTTCTTTTAGGTGATAAGTCTCAGTATCAGGGATTTCTGTGTTCTAAGGAAAAGGTGAGTTGTGTTGAAAAAGTCAGTGATGACTTTATTGCGATCCATGAGGTTTCAAATAAATCAGATATTGTGGAGAGGGACTTGGCGTTAATCGATAACTCGGGAGATTTGAGGCTTTATATTGAAAACTATTCTGGAGGCAGTCCACATCGACTTAAAATAGAGGGAAAGTTCTCTTACTATATAGATGATTTCGGTGCCTATTTATTTCATAGTGATATTCCTGAGGTGTTATTTTCATGTCAGGGAAATCGTTGTGCCTCCTTCTCTATAGAACCAGGTCTTCTTAGTGTGACTCTGAAAGAAGAAAAAGGGGAGTCTCGTGTTATTTACTTTGGGAATAATGGTCAGAGAATAGAAGGTTCGAATTTGGCGAAATAGATTTTCATCTGTAGATATAGAAGACCATTCTATTAATTCTAGAAGATGAAACTAGGTTTGATAAAGCATCCAATATCAAGTCTCTATACTTAGTACGGGCTATAGCATGGTAACGGGTATATTCTTGAGTCGTATAAATATTAATCTCTCGATTTATTTCTTCTAAATTTTTAACTCATTGATAAATTGAATAGAACTTCGTATCCTTAAACTTCTTGTCCCTATCGGATATATTTTTTTATTATTTGTAACAGGTAGGGATATGGGGCAATGATTCTCAGTGGTTCAATAAGAATGTTTTATTCTTATTTTTGTTGGAAGTTGGAGATAGCGTTATTGTCATCTTAAGTTATTGATTTTACTCTATCTTTTATACTGCCTTGTCCTAAAAATGTCCTTGTAAACATTTGGTAGAAATATGACTTTTGTATCAAATTAAGAAAAGAGTCTATAGGGTCTATCTTGTAGTTGATCATGAAAATGAAATAACATAAAATACCTTATAAAAAGGTATTTTATGCCATTAGACATTAAAGCAAAAAAAAGGTTATTTGAAATAGCTAGACTACAGGAGGGTCTTTTTACTGCCAAACAGGCAAAGTTAGCAGGTTTTCTTCCAAAAAATTTTTCTGGGCATGTGCAAAGGGGAAATTGGATTAAAGTTCAACGAGGTCTATACAGGATCTCAGAATTTAATATCAATGAAGTCAATTTTGAACTCACAAAGTGGCATCTTTGGAGTCGAGATATCAACGATAAACCACAGGCTGTCTTTTCTTACCTAACTGCACTTTCAATTCATGACATTGGGAATGATCTCCCCACAAAGATTCATATGACTGTTCCTAAAAAATTTAGAAAAATGAATGACCCTCCAAAGATCTTAAAAGTTTATTTTAAAAATTTAGAAGATAAAGACTATCAGTGGATGAACTCATATAGGGTGACCACTCTCTTTAAAACATTAGTGGATTTAAGAATATCTCCTCTATATTCTGGCGAAACTTTTAAATACGCCTTTGAAGATGTCATTCAAAAATCAAAATTAAGCAAAAAGGAAATCACAACTCTGGAGCTTATGTAATGTCGAAAAAATATGAAACACCCCAATCTTTTTTACAGGCCCTAACTCCAAAGGTGAATGCTCTTTCTAAGGATACAGGCTATAATGTGCAGAGAATAAGAAAAATCATAGCCTTTGAACAGTTTCTTTCAAGACTATTCTCTAATTCATCTAAAGACTGGATTCTAAAGGGCGGTTTCGCGATGGAACTTAGAATCAAAAATGCAAGAACAACAAAGGATGTAGATTTAGCCTATAGAGACCTATCATTGTCCTCAAAAATACAGAAAAACAAAAAGAATCTTTATTAGAGGTCTTGAGGCAGCAGACCATAACAGAAGATCCTCAAGATTTCTTTTATTTTGAAATTGAAGAGGCCATTAGAGATCTTGAAGGTGGAATTTATGGCGGTTATAGGTTTCCGATCCATGTAAAAGTAAACAACAGAACCTTTTAAACTCTTCTAAAGCCTTATAGCCATGCTTGGTATAGAAGTTTGTAGTGTGTCTATACAGCTACACATAATTTTCCAGATATAATTAATATTAAATTTTAATAAAATATGATATGGAAACAGTACTTATTTAAACTTTAATTAAATTAATTTTGGTTTGGGACATTTGAAGTTTGACTTTGATGTGAGTTAACATCTCTAAAAGTCAACTTAACTAGTCTGAACTATGATTAAAATAGAGTAAATAGTGAATGAAACTGAGTTGCCCTAATTTATCTTCTTGATTTTCAAATAATCATTTGCATTTTATTTTGAAAGGATATGGGGCAATGATTCTCAGTGGTTCAATAAGAATGTTTTGTTTTTGTTTTTTTTGTTGGAAGTTGGAGGTGGCTGGCGGAATTGAACCGCCGTAGAAGGTTTTGCAGACCTCTCCCTAACCACTCGGGCAAGCCACCTTAATTAGATAAAAATCCATTTTGAGGAAGTCAGATGCTTTAAGTGTGATTGTTTGAATCAAGTCGTGTTTTTCTGACATGTCTTTCATCTTTGTTTATTCTTCTGTTTTTCTCATTGTGATGATAGAAGAGTCAAGGCTCTTATTTAGATCTAGTTTTATTATAAGTTAAAGTTTTTTCTGTGATTTGACGATAGGGTTTAGAGGGTTTTTGGACTGAGTTTATCAACAAGGGTAGAAGTTTTTGAAAAGACGAAGAAGATGGATTCGAGTTTCAGACTTTATACTAGTTATCATAACTGTTTTAACGGTTCCTTTTTTGTATCAAAACTGTGGTGAAGTTGATTTTGCTAGATATGGGAGCGTGGCTCCAGATTCTGAAATTGCTGTTGAGATTCGAAATGGCAAAGGTCGTGTGATTGCCAATGGAGGTGATCTTTGTTTAGGCTCTGATAATGAGGAGCAATCTCGATCGGTTGCTATTACGATAGCGACGTCTTCTGCGGCGTCGGCTTATTATTGTCGTAGAGTTCGTCCGTCTTCGGACAATAGTGTATGGGATTGCAATGAGTCTAAGAGTTTAAGTAGTGGCTCTGAGGGTCAGTTTGGTCGTGTTCCCAACAGTGATGATACTCGTGCATTGTTGATTTATCATAGTCTTAGTAATGGTCGTTATGAGCTGGAGGTTTCAGCGGAGGGTGGCACTGAGGGTGATAGTCCTTGGACGAGTGTTAGTGTTCCTGTGAGTTTTGTTGTTAAGGACTGCTCAAGCACGACGACCACGTCTTCGACGACAACTTCTACCAGCACGACGAGGAGAAGCTCGCCGACGTGTGGTGATAGGGATCCTTCACAAGATGGTAATCAGCGGTATCCTTGTCCAGAGGGTTGGAGTTATAAGAGTTCAGCTAATAGTTTAACAAGTCCGAGCCGTACACGTTGCTGCACACCTCCTGCTGCTGCAACTTGTGGTGACACGAACCCTTCAAAGTCAGGCTCTCAGCAGTTTTCTTGCACGGGAGCTTTGGTTTATAAAAGCTCTGCAAGTAAGAGTCGAAATCCGAGTGAGTCTGTGTGTTGTGAGTGTCGTTCAGGTTATGAGGGCAGATCTCCAAATTGTAGATGTCCGGCTGGTAAGGAAGAAGATAATGGTCAATGTGTCGATGCACCACAATTACAAAGAGCTGCGACGTGTTTGGATACAGAGCCTTCACAAAATGGCAATCAGAAGTTTTCTTGCACAGGTGGGTACAGTTATAAAACGTCATCGAATAGTTTAACAAATCCCAGTCGTGCACGTTGTTGCGCTCCACCTGCGACGTGTTTGGATACAGAGCCTTCACAAAATGGCAATCAGAAGTTTTCTTGCACAGGTGGGTACAGTTATAAAACGTCATCGAATAGTTTAACAAATCCCAGTCGTGCACGTTGTTGCGCTCCACCTGCGACGTGTTTAGATACAAAGCCTTCACAAAATGGCAATCAGAAGTTTTCTTGTAGAGGTGGGTACAGTTATAAGACGTCGTCTAATAGTTTAACAAATCCGAGCCGCTCTAGATGTTGTAGACCCCCTGCTGCTGCGACTTGTTCTGATATAAATCCTTCAAAGTCTGGCCCTCAGCAGTTTGTTTGCACGGGAGCTTTAGTTTATAAAAGTTCAGCAAGTAAGAGTCGAAATCCGAGTGAATCTGTGTGTTGCCAGTGTCGTTCAGGTTATCAGGGCACGCCTCCAAATTGCAGATGTCCTACGGGTCAGGTGAGTGTTGGAAATCGCTGTGTTGCTCGGACGTGTTTGGATACAGAGCCCTCACAAAACGGCAATCAGAAATTTAGCTGCACAGGTGGTTACAGTTATAAAACATCGTCTAATAGTTTAACGAGTCCAAGTCGGGATAGATGTTGTAATCCTCCTGCTGCAACTTGCGCTGATCGAGAGCCCCTACGTGATGGCAATCAAAAGTTCAGTTGTCCAAGAGGTTGGAGCGAGAAGCCTTCGTTAAGTGCTATAACAAGTCCGAGTCGGGATAGATGTTGTAATCCTCCTGCTGCTGCAACTTGCGCTGATCGAGAGCCCCTACGTGATGGCAATCAAAAGTTTAGCTGTCCAAGAGGTTGGAGCGAGAAGTCTTCGTTAAGTGGTATAACAAGTCCGAGTCGAGATAGGTGTTGCAATCCTCCTGCTGCAACTTGCGCTGATCGAGAGCCCCTACGTGATGGTAATCAGAGGTTTAGTTGTACGGGCTCTTCGGTGTATAATAAGTCATCAGCTAGAAAGACAAGTCCAAGTGTTTCTGTGTGTTGTCAGTGTCGTTCAGGTTATGAGGGCACGCCTCCCAATTGTAGATGTCCTGATGGTAAGAAAGAAGAGAATGGTCAATGTGTAAACGAACAATTACAAAGAGTTGTTGGAACTTGCGCTGATGGGGATCCACTGGAAAATGGTCCTCAGAAGTACCGTTGTCCGAGTGGTTGGAGTGAGAAGTCTTCGTTAAGTGCTATAAAAAGTCCGAGTCGGGATAGGTGTTGCACTCCTCCTGCTGCAACTTGTGGTGATAGGGAGCCACTACGTGATGGCAATCAAAAGTTCAGTTGTCCGAGTGGTTGGAGCGAGAAGTCTTCGTTAAGTGGTATAACAAGTCCGAGTCGGGATAGGTGTTGCACTCCTCCTGCTGCAACTTGTGGTGATGAAGAGCCCCTACGTGATGGCAATCAGAAGTTTAGTTGCCCGAGTGGGTATAGTTATAAGACAGACTCAGATTCTGTTACAAGTCCGAGTCGAGATAGGTGTTGTGTATCTAGTCGGACGTGTCGTGATTATCCTTGTCTTGGTGGCGATGCATTCCGCCATCCAGATCGGGCGGACGATGCTACAAATTACAGTCAATCCTATTGTTGTATAGGTACGGTGAGTTGCAGTCATGCGACCAATGGTTGCAGTTCGAAGTTGTGCTCTGGTCGCTCTCAACCGACTTCTAAGTACTCACAACTTTCCTATTCGGCAAGTTGTGAGACATGTTGTGAGCCATGTACGACTCGTACGTGTGGTGATACGGAGTGTGAGACGCCGGGGAATCAGCGTTTTGACTGTTCTAGGTGGAGTGGGAGAGTGTTTGATTCTTCAAAGTCTGCTTCAACGGATGTGAGTCCCTCGAATTGTTGTAAGTGTGGTTCAGGTTATGAAAAGGTTGGAAGTACTTGTTTGCCGGTATGTCGTGCTGATCAGGAGCGTAATTTAAGAAACCAGCAGTGTGAATGTCCAGATGGTAAAGAAGAGGTTAGTGGTCGGTGCGTGCCGGATTGCCGTGGTGATCAGGAGCGTAATTCGAGAGGATCATGTGTATGTCCATCTGACCAAATAGAAAAAGGTGGTCAATGTGTACCTCCTGGTTCTCCCACCTGCGAAGACACTGAGGGGGATGGTAGTAATACATGGTATGATTGTCAACGTCATGGGCTTGAAAATGAACCGGGGAACGCAAAAAGCACGCATCCTAATCCAGCCAATTGTTGTAGGCCGCCTCGTACTTGTCTATCTCCATCTCGTTTTGAACCAAGATGGTGTGGCTCTGGCCGTATCCTTAAAAACCCACTACCAAATACTGGACCAAGAACTAAAGAAAATTGCTGTAGACCTACTCCATTAACTTGTGCCGATACAAGCTCACAACCAGGATCACAACCCTATGATTGTGGATGTGCTATTGGTATAGGTTTAAAATGCCCAGGTACGGCGTCATACACACTTAAATCTAATCCTTCAAGTATCACATCTATTAGTAAAAGTAATTGCTGCAATCCACCTCCAGCATACAAATTATGCAAATGTCAGAGCACTCCCCGTTGTGATGAGGGTAATCAGGGACCCTGTGATATGGTTGGAAAAATAGGATGGTTTACAAAAAAACTTACTGAACCTGATCCCACATGGAGGGATTGTGTGGCTATTGGTATAGCTGCATCACCTCGATGTAGTGTTCAGAGAATCAAGTAACAAGGATGATTTGGGGTTGTATCTTTTATTGAGATTGTAGGAATGGTTATAAGAAGACTCACTAAAACCCTATCGTGTAGTTGAGGGATGTCACCGAGATTTTGCAAGCTAAAATCCAAATCCTATTGTTGTTGTATTGATACCTATCTTTATGTGCAGTTATGTGCAGTTATGTGCAGTATTGGGAATGTCAGCATTCACTTTGTCTAGTATCTAGTATGTCTATGTACTCATGGGGCCATACAGAATCTCTCTCTTACAATACGTATGACAAGGGGACTAAAATGTGCTGATACAAATCTCTCTTGATAGAGTCCAGACTATCGAGGGGTTTTATAACCCCTTTTTATTTTCCGATAAGTTATAAGGTGGAGTTTTTGTGTTGATACGATATGTGTATATTATTTTATGGATCGGGTGTTTTGGAATGGAAATGGCGATGTCTTTTGATGACTCTCCAGCTCCGATAGCTCCTCAGCGTTATGATGATTTAGACGACCTGTCCTTACAAACATTTACCCCCTTGGATTTTCCTGAGAAAGAGTTTTTAGAAGATCTTGATGAATGGGAGAGGAACGTCAATGATGATGAAGAAGTGGTGAAAACTGTAAAACATGAGGGGAGAGACAAAAAAAGAGATGGAGTCAAATCTCGGAGTTTTTTTTCAGGGAATACTAAGAATGTAAAAGGGAAAGAGGGTGCCAAAAAGAAAATAACAAAAAAGAGGAATAGACAGATTGTAAAAAGAAGGCGAGCAGTCCAAAGGAGAGGGCACTTTAGGACAAAGAGTACCATGCACAGGACAATAAAAAAAAATTCTGTAGAAAGAAGTCTTGTAAAAAACTCAGTACGTAGATCTGCTGTGAAAGGTCGACCAATTGTTAAAGATCGATCAATGCCACGGCAGTCAGTGAGTGCAGTTAAAAGGCGTTTGATGAAGGTTGAATCTATTGACAGTCGATCTACTGGACAACCTTTAAAGAAAAGGAAGCGTTTAGTGAGAAAATCTTCAGTAAAAAAGAAGAAGTCTCGTCGTCAGGCTATTCGTCATTCTGCAGCTTCTCGTTCCAAGTCTGTATCGGTACGGAAAAGAGGGGGAAGTGTCGACAGGGGGGATCGTCGCCCCGCAAGTTTAGGAGTTCCTGTTGTGATACAAAAACCAGAGCTTTTCAAAAAGAGTAAAAAAAAGAGAACTTCCCCATGATGAAGAACCTTCTATTTCTGGATTGATCAGCTACGAAGCAAGCCAGTACTGAGTGTCCCTATCTTTTTTGTTTTTTAATTCAAAACCAATTTACGAGCAGATCTGTCTTTTGCTTTGGGGCTCTGGTTTTTTATCGAAAGAGTATTAAGGATTGTTTTTTGAGGTTTTAATGCTTCGACTAACCCATCGTAAGTCTTATAATAATTTTTTTAGCCCTCTATTCTTGATAGATATATCACAAGCAAGTCAGTATTGAGCTTCCCTATTGTTTTTTCTACTCTTTCCTCGAGATTTTTGCAGAGGATTTCCTTTTTGGGATGCGTATAGGGAATGAGGTATTTTGTACCACTACCTTTTCCATAGAGGGAGCAAATCCATAAGTGTTATGCCAAAAACATTATCGTTGGGACACCTCCTCTATAGAGGGAGTAAATACTATGTCAGCTTTAAAAAGCCCTTTTATCCACATCTTTATTAAAAAAATAAGATTCTTGCCTGTGGATCTAAAGAGAAGCTAACCTCTTGTTAAAACAAAACAAAACAAAACAAAACAAAACAAAACAAAACAACTGCAATTGGTGGTGAATTTTTTACAAATGAGTTGTTAATAACTTGAAAAAGATTTATAACTTAATGCGCAAGTGGTTGGGCAAGGAAAAGATAAAAAGATTTTAAGATTTTCATTGGAGGCATTATGAAAATGAGCAAGTGGACTTGGATAACTTTCTTCTCTGTCACCTTATTTTTTAACATGGGAAGTGTTGCAAGTACGAAAGAGGGTCCCATCTGTGATGGTGCGGTTATTCCAGCGAGAGTTCATTCAGGGTTAGTCGCTTTAAGTAAGGCCTCACAAGATAGAATACATGTGATCGATATCGCTTTTATTTACCCAAGATCAGTAAATAGGAATGATCTTGTGCAAAACATAGAAACTGCTGTATTGGAAACGAATATTATTTTCGCTCAAGCCAATGTGAATGCAAGACTGAGGACAGTTGCTATACAACCAGATTCTAAGTACGCTATCAACTTATATGATGTTGGTGTGAAGGCTGGCTTGAAAAAGGTGCAAAGTATTCTTTCTGAAGTGCGGGAGGATTACGGAGCAGATCTTGTTTACGGACTGACCTCCTCCTTAGAAACAGGAAGTTCTTGTTGTGGCACCTCTTATTTGAGAGTTAAAGGTATGAGTCGTGCAGAGGCTGCTTCTTATTCTGTTGGTGTCGTTAATATTGGAAATAACAGTACGACATGTTTAGTGAACCGTATGACCCTAGCCCGTCAGATAGGTTATAACTTGGGTCTGGATCATCATGATCGAGGTGGTAGCTCTTCTCCTTTTGTTTCCTATGGAAAGAGTTATACGGGAAGGAACATTAACAACCAAACTTATAGTACCATTATGGGTACTGAAGGTACAAGGTTGAGTGGTTTTAGTATAGATTCGTCTCAGAATGGATTGCGAATGGGAACGAGTGAAGCCAATGCTGCCGAGGCCCTGCTTTACACGATTGAAGATGCTTCAAACTACGCTGAAACAAAAATTAAAGGCTCAGAACCAGAATATGTGTGTACAGAGAGTGAAACGAATAGCTGTCTTCAAAATAGTAGATTTCGAGTTGAGGTAAGAGTTTCCTATATAGAACGTGATACGGGAGTCGTGAAATATGAGCAAGCCAAAGTGAAAAAAGCAATGCTCAACGGCACCAATAAAACAAACTCGCTATTTTATTTCTTTTCTGAAGACAACCCAGAGCTGTTAGTGAAGGTTCTTAATGGTTGCGGTGTCAACGGCAAGTACTGGGTGTTTGGCTCCGCTGGAACAGACCTTGATTACTCAGTGTCAGTGACAGACAATGCTACAGGGGTCAGGATTCCTTACTATAGAAATAGCACAAACCCTTTAATTAACGATATAAGTGCCTTTCCCTGTCATCCGCAGCAAGTCGGAAGGTAGGTATGAGAGGGGGCTATAAACTTAAAGGGGAAAAGAGAAAGAAGAAAGAGGCGGTGTTGTGATGAGCATAAATTTTCAAAAACCCTTATCATTAATGATTTTATTCATAAGTTGTGTTTTTTCTTTAAATGCTAAGGCCAGCGATTACGGGTGTTTAGAGGATGGTCGAGTTTCTTGTCTGTTAGAGGGTCGGTTTAAAGTCACAGCATGGGTAAAAAAAGATGTTGGTTTGTCGCAAATCAATATGCCGGCAAGGATAAAGAAGTCTTTAATTGGTGATGAGGCTTCACTGTTTTACTTTTTTACGTATGATAACCCAGAGCTTTTAGTAAAAGTTGTGGATGCTTGTGCAATTAACGGCAAGCACTGGGTTTTTGCTTCTGCGGCTACAGATTTAGATTATCAGGTTGTGGTCAGTGATCTGGTTACCAATTATCAGAAAACTTATACTGGTGATCGTTCCAATTCACTGATTAAAGATACTCTCAGCTTTTCTTGTTCTTCTGCTCCCGGGGGAGGTGGAGGTAGTGATGGTCCAGTGGCTCGGGATGGGGGTGACGGCGATGGGGGTGACGGCGATGGGGGTGGTGCTGGTGATGTTGATAACCCAATCGATCGGAATGGTGGTAATGGAGACTCTGGTGATACGTCCAACAATGGGGGGCCCTATGTTCAAATCAAGGGTCTTCAAGATTTTCAACCTGTGCTTCTAACAGTTAAAACTAAGGAAGAAGATCATATTATTGGAACTGTTAAGACCCATTATAATAGTAAAGTTGACCTTTCTTCTTTGAATCTGAATTACAATAAGAGTTATGTCATCACAGGGGAGTCGGATGGTTATAGGGGAATAGCCCCATCGATTATCTGGGGAGAGGATTTTGAGCCAAAAATCCCAAAAGAGATCATACTTCCTTTTGAAAAAATTGAAGATAATTCTTACCGTTATCATTGGGAAAGTCATTCGGAGGGTGAGTATGAATACTCCTCCAATGTTCCTGGAAAGCCTGATATTGAATTTTTAGGTGAAGTTGTTGATGCTCCCGAGCACTCTTCGGCTCAGGTTTTACTTAGTGATTATAATTTGATTCTTAGTAATGAGGGGGTTGCATGGACAATTGATTACAGTCACCGTTTGCGAAGGATTGTACAAAGTATCCCTCATGAATCCATAGAGCGTACAAAAGTTGTTTTGAAAAATAAGTTTATTGCAAATGATATTCAAATTGAAGAAGTGGATGGTCAATCTGTGATTCATTTGAGTATAAAAGCTTTTAATTATGCGAGTCCTAAAATGGTTCGTCTAGATGGTGTGAGGGGTCAGTTTTTTTCTCATAGGCTTTTTAAAGCTATGGTTTATTTTTATACCAATTATGGAAGAAATCGTTCTGCGGCAGAGAAAATTCTTAATGAGAAATTTGGTGTTCTTCTTGATGTTCCCAATATTCAAGAATTGACAGGAGAGCATCCAGATAATTTTCAGCCTTTTCATAATGTTGAGGTTTTAGAAATGATCTCAACTTTAGTAGAGATGCCTTCGGGTTATCACAAAATTCCAGGGCTTCGTTATTTATTGCGACGTCGAAATGGACATCCTCATCCTTTATATCCTGATGCAGCAGCTGTGGCTTGGCCTCGTGGTCCTAACACTGACAGTTATATTGAGTTTATGGAAAAGGCATTTTCAGGTGGATTAACAGAGTATGTTCATCGTCTTATTCTTCATGAGAAATCTCACTTTATTTGGACCAATGTTTTATCGGATGCGATAAAAGAAGATTGGATTGAAACTGCAGGCTGGTATGAAGATGAGAATGCGCAAGATGGCTGGTCTAATAAATATA
Organism: Bdellovibrionales bacterium; assembly: GCA_965116215.1. Classification (GTDB taxonomy): domain Bacteria; phylum Bdellovibrionota; class Bdellovibrionia; order Bdellovibrionales; family JAKFYE01; genus CBDBKL01. The sequence goes on from OZ220494.1 coordinate 22,017, forward strand.
CAACAAGTTTCGTAAGTCCTTATGCTCATGCTTTAAATCCCAATGAAGATATGGCAGAGAGTCTTTCTCATTATGTTTTAAATCCGAATAAGCTGCGTTCTGTATCTCCTGCAAAATTTGATTTTATTCAAAGAAGAATTATGAATGGTTATAGGTATATTTCACAGATTAGGGAGGATTTGCAATTTGAGGTATTAAATCTTTTCCCAGACTATGATTATCCGGGAAAGATAAAAAGAATAGACGTTATAGCTAAAGGGTCAAAAACTGAAGATAAAACTGTCACCATAGAGATTGAATTGTCAGATAAAGAAGGTCTGTATGATGGAGCTAGTTCGGCTTATATGCGTCTTGTTAGCCCAGGGGAGAGCGTGTTCGATGATCTTGGACTCCATCCTGTTGGTAACAATAATCATATTCTAAGGGGAGTGACAACGATTCCAAAGCATGCAAAGTCAGGTTATTGGAAAACGTATCAAATTGTAGTAGAAGATGAAACCGGCAATAGGCGCATGGAAAGCCAGAAGGATTTTGGTTTTAAGCTTTATATTAATAATGCAATAGAGGATACAATAGCTCCAAAGTATGTTAGAAACTCTCTTAATATTGAAGTGACTCCATCGACCTTAGAGGGTCGCCCTACTCATTATGTAGAGATCACTTGGGATATTAATGAGAATTTCGAAATGTCTTCAGGCGGCGGTGCATTTGTTTATTTTACTGCTCTTGATAGTCTTGATAATTATTCTCTTCAACGTTATGGAGATGTTGATTTGCAAACCAATAAGGCTACAGTGGGCTTTCATTTGACAGAATATTTTCCCTCTGGAAGATATGCGGTCACTTTTTTGCAGATGAGGGATAAAGCTTTAAACTATGGTGATCAATATTTTTCAAGCGATCCCAATCATGAAGAGCAACGCATTGTTTTCATTCAAACGAGTAATCCAGATAGCGGAAAGCCGGTTTTAGATCTCAATCGTATTACGGTAAGTGCTGAGCCATTTAATTCTGAACAACCTGATGGTCAAACTTACGTGACTATTACCTACTACGCAAAAGATGATAAATCTGGAGTTGGTACTGTTGCGTACGTTTTAAGAGATCCATTGGGAAAAATACATTTCTACCACCATTACCACAATAATTTTCATACAAATTATTTTAAAGGTGGAGATCCTACAGTGTATAAAAAATATGTTATCGATCATGTTTTACCAAAGGGTTCTGCTCCCGGAACTTGGGGTCTATTCGAGATGACCATAACAGATAAGGGTGGCAATATAGCAACATATGAATTCTCAGAGCTTATGCATTTTAAAGTGTTGCAGTGAGTTCATAGAAGAGAGAAGTTGAACCGCCTCCCTTAAAAAGAGCGGTTCAACTCCTTTAAGTGGTTAAGAAAAAGGGTCAGATCTTGTTAAAAACGATTGGCAATGCTTTTATAGAACTTAGAAAAAGCGACAGATCGATGGGAAATTTTATTTTTTTCTACTAAGTTCATCTCAGCAAAGGTTTTTGTTCCCCCTTCAGGAATAAAAACAGGATCGTATCCAAACCCTTGCGTGCCAACTGTCTTTTCTGAAATTCTCCCCCGGAGCACTCCTTCAAAGGAAGATTCTTGCCCCTGTGGGTCTATGACATAAAGACAGCAGACAAATTGTGCCGTACGATCTGTAACATGTTTTAAAGACATCATCTTTAATAGCTTCGAAATATTTTCTTCATCAGTCGCATGAGATTTTGCATAACGAGCGGAATAAATACCGGGTGCTCCTCCGAGCCCTTTCACCTTCAGTCCAGAGTCATCTGCAATAACCCATGATGTCCTTTTTACCGATTTTAATGATCTGGCCTTAATCTGTGCGTTTTGTAAAAATGTTGTTCCTGTTTCCTCGGGGGGAGTGTAGTTGTCCACTTCACTTAAAGATTTGAGTTGCACATGCCCTTTGCCAAGAAATTCCTGAGCTTCTCGTAGTTTTCCCAGATGAGTTGTTGCAAACCAAATCTGCATTTTAAAAGTGTCCTAGCTTGAGAGGGAAAAACTCTCCGAGAACTTCACTTTGATGTTGAAAGAGTTTTAAACAACCCTGTTGAGCTAATTTCAACATCGCACTGAGTTCTGATCCAGAAAAACTTCTAGATTCTGCAGTCCCTTGAATTTCCACAAATTCTCCAGCTCCTGTCATTGCAACATTCATATCTGTTTCAGCCCGACAGTCTTCTTCGTATTTTAAATCTAAAAGTAGTTTTCCTTTGCAGATCCCTACAGAGACTGCAGAGATATAGTGTGTTAGTGGAAGTGTCTTGATATCTTCTTCGCGTCTCATTTTTTCTAAAGCTAAAGCTAAAGCCACAAACCCTCCTGTAATAGCTGCTGTTCGTGTTCCTCCATCAGCTTGAAGTACATCACAATCGACAAGAATAGACTTTCCGGGTATTTTTTTTAAATCAATGCTGGAGCGTAAAGTGCGAGCAATGATTCTTGAAATTTCTTGAGAACGGCCACTTTCACTTGTTTTATGTCGTTGCATACGTGTGTGTGTTGAACGGGGAAGCATACCATATTCCGCTGTTACCCATCCTTGCTCGGAATTGACAAGCCATTTGGGAACATGAGGCTCTGAACTAGCTGTACAGTGCACCACGGTATCCCCAAATGTCATTAAAGCACTGCCCTCGGCATAACGATTGTAGCCGGGCTCTATAGATATTTTTCTGAGTTCATCAGAACCTCGATCACCTCTTCGCATGAGCCGTAATATGTGTTGGAAGATTCTGTTTGTCCAACTTTTCTTTATATTTAATAAGAGATTTGTAGATGATATTGGCAATTTCATCATGGGCACGAGATTCCATTAACCAATGCCCTTCTGAAATATGAGATAAAAAGCCCACTTCCACGAGAACGGCCGGCATATCTAACTCTTTTAAGATATAAAGAGGGCTTTTTTTGATATGAGTGGGCGGAGATGGCATCTGTTTATCCCACTGGTTTTTAAGAACTTTTGCTAATTCTAATCCCTCATAAAATGCTCCCACTTTTTTTAAATCTTCAAGTATCGAAGAGATTATTGATGCTTTCCCATTGTTCAAAGATGACATCTGCTTGTGGGTCAAGGACAAGAGATTTTTATTCACAGGGATTTTATCTTGAATGTAAATTTCAGCACCCTGTGCCTTAAAATTATAGTGACTATTGGCATGAATACTTAAGAATAGATCGGGGTTGTATTTTTTTGTTATTTTCACTCGTTCTTGTAAGGACATTGTCCGATCCTTTGTTCGAGTGGTGTTCACTTTAAAGCGTCTATCTTGTCCAAGTTTATCTATAACTAACTTGGAAACCTGTAGTACGATATCAGATTCTCTATGGTGTCCTCTTACAGCTCCAGCATCTGTACCTCCATGGCCTGGGTCAATAACCACCTTTAAAGGTTGTGCTAAGGAGGGTTGAGATAGCATTAGACAGAGAAGGACTTTTAGCTTGAATGTTAAATAGATGACTTTTCGTTTTGAAAATTGATGAACGAGAGAGCGCATGGAGAGTCTTAAATAATAAGATAAAGTTCTTTTATCTAACTGTAAGTGGGTATCTGAGTAGGATAAGTCAAAATACCAGAATAAAAAAGATATAGAGGAGGACCTAAGGAGGTTTTGGAGGTGAAAAGATCTGAAAAAATAGGAGTAAGATGTTCTCTTTGATTTCAGAACTTTTAGAAAATCAGAAAACTTCATGTTTCTATTTTAAAGCTATAAATCTATTTTACTGAGAGGTTATTTTTAAAAATCTCGATGAATTTCGGTCGAAAGTTTAGAACAGCAACAAAAAGGGATGGGCTATTTTACAGAATAATATTTTGCAGCTGAATGATGAAAGACAAGGGCTGAAACTGATGCCTCTGGATCCATCATATATTCTTCTGAAAGTGTGACCCCAATACTTTCGGGGCGTAATAGGTCAAAAAGATGTCTCTGGTCCTCCAGACGAGGACAGGCAGGGTAACCAAAAGAATATCGTTTTCCACGATACTTGGCTTGAAAACGGGACATCATTGTCATATCTAAGGGATCAGGATACCCCCATACTTTTCGTATATGAGCATGTAACATTTCTGCATAGGCCTCTGCCAGTTCTAGGGCTAGGGCCTGAAGCACATGGCACTTTAGATACTCCCCCCTTTTTTTGAGATCATCTGCTACATTTTTAATGTCTTCTCCAACGGAGGTAACAAATAGTGCAATGTTATCCTGTATTCCCAATTTAATAGGGAGTGAATAATCAGAGAGGCAGAGGCCATCCTCTCTTTGCTGTCTTGGAAAATCAAAGGTCTTTAGTAGTTTCTCTGATCCCAATTGGAAAATATGTAGTCTATTTTTTTGAGAGTTAGCTCCAAAAAATTGATACAAAGCTTTTGGTTTAAGCCTTTCTCTGTAGTCTTCTTTAACAGATGTAACAACTTCAAATATTTTTAATAATTTTTGTCTTTCTTCTGAGTGTTTGTCCTCTTTTAACTGTCCCTGACTCCATATTTTAACTAAAGAGGGCTTCATACCTAAATGTTTCGTGTAGAGCATCAGTGGATTAACATATTTCCAAATCATATCCATTGATGTCTCTCTTAAAATATGACGATCTCCATCAGGAGGTACAGGAATGTCCTGAATAATTTCAACTTCTTTAGAACGTATCGCAGGATATGTTTTTTGATTCTTTTGCTGTTTAGACTGAGTAGCTAGGTTTTTACGGCGGGTTTCTACATTTCTTTGATGTTTTTCAAAAGCTTCTTTATCAAGAAATGTTTTTGCTAGCTCTAAACCAGACATAGCATCTTGAGCATAATCGACAAATCCCGAATAGGCTTTGGAAATTTGTCGATCCACAAAATTTCGAGAGAGAGCTGCGCCCCCCACTAACACTGGCGTTTTTATTCCAGCGGAACTCAGGTCCTGACATGTGACCACCATTTGTTGTGCCGACTTCACCAATAGTCCAGACAGTCCAATCAGATGAGGATGATGTTTATGAACAGATCGAATCAATTCCTCTGGGGGGATTTTAATTCCCAAATTAATAATCTCAAAACCATTGTTTGAAAAAATCATCTCAACTAAATTTTTTCCAATATCATGGACATCACCCTTCACAGTGGCGAGTATCATTTTCCCTCTTTGAGATGTTTCTTTTTTCTCCATAAGTGGCTCTAAGTAACGAACAGCAGCCTTCATGGTTTCAGCACTTTGTAAAACCTCTGCAACAATCAGTTCATTTTTATTAAATAGTCGACCGACTTCGTCCATTCCCTTCATCAATGGGCCATTAATAATTTTCAAAGGTTTAATATTTTTCTTAAGCATCGCTTGTAGATCTTCAAATAATCCATCTTGTGTGCCCTCCACAATAGAATGGGTTAAACGCTCTTCTACAGTGAGGTCCATGGTACTTATTTTCTTTCTGCCTTTTTTCTCTCTAAAATAGGATACAAAATTGGAAATAGGGTCAGAGCCTGTGTTGAAAATAAGATGATTTGAAAGCTCCTTTTCTTTTTCAGATAAGGAAGCATAACGCTCTATCTTTTCTGTATTCACTATAGCTAAATCAAGTCCCGCTCGAGTGCAGTGGTAGAGAAAAACAGAATTTAGCACTTCTCGTCCTGCGGGAGGGAGTCCAAAGGACACATTGGAGATACCTAAAATGGTTTTTGTGTCAGGAAATTCTTTTTTCAATAATCTTAAGGCTTCAATAGTTTCTTTTGCCGAACCCATATATTCTTCATCCCCAGTGCCACAGGGAAAAACTAGAGGGTCCCAGTAAATATTTTTTGGCAATAGACCATATTTATGAACTAATAAACTATAACTTCTTTTTGCAATCTCTAATTTTCTCTGTTGTGTGACACCCATTCCCTGTTTGGGATCCTCATCAATAGTTCCTACAACAATTGCGGCTCCATATTTTTTAGCCAATGGAATAATTTCTGCAAATCGTTTTTCACCATCTTCTAAGTTAATGGAATTAATAATAGCCTTACCCTGGGAAAAAGTAAGAGCTTGAGCAATGACATCTTCACGGGTGGAATCTATCATCAAAGGGACTTTGATTTTCCTTATGACTTCACTTAGAAAGAGATTCATATCCTCTAGTTCATTACGATCAGGATCGGCTAAGCAAATATCAATAATGTGAGCACCGTTTTTAATTTGTTTTTTGGCTATTTCACAGGCTTTATTTATTTGTCCTTCACTTATCAGTTTTTTAAATTTACGACTTCCAATAACATTTGTACGTTCTCCGACAAGAAGGGGTCGTTTTTCGTCTGTAACTTCTAAAGCATCGATACCAGATAGTCTTGAAATGGTATTGAGTAAGGGGGTATGAGGTTTAAGGTGCTTAGACATATTTGCAAGAGCTTTAATATGCTGTGGTGTTGTCCCACAACACCCACCAATAAGATTTAACCAGCCCTTTTCTCCAAAATTTTTTAAAATCTTTGTTATCATTTCAGGAGTTTCTAGATAGTTGCCATCTTCATCTGGTAATCCGGCATTGGGTACACATCCCACACGGAAGCAATTCATTTGAGCCAATGTGCGGATATGGTCAGTCATAAACTCTGGTCCAGTTGCACAATTTAAACCCAGGTATAATAAATCAACATGTTCTAATGAAGTGACTAGTGCCTCTACGGTCTGCCCAGCTAACATGGTTCCCATAGGTTCGATCGTTGCGCTTACAGCGATAGGGAGTCTTACTTTTTTTGGAAGTGCATTTATAGCTATCAATGCCGCTTTGATGTTTCGGGTGTCTTGGCATGTTTCAATAAGGAAATAATCGATTCCCCCTTCATAGAGTCCCTCGGCTTGGATTTGAAAATTTTTAATGAGTTCACTAAATGTAATCCCTTGAGTGACAGAAATCGCTTTTGTTGTTGGACCGATACTCCCAGCAACGAATTTTGGTCTATTGTTTGTTGAATAACGATCAGCCAGTTTTCGAGCTAGATGGGCAGCTTGTTTATTGAGATTTTTAGCTTTAGAAGCGAGTCCAAATTCATTTAACACCAAAGGCGTTGCTCCAAATGTGTTTGTGGTAATGATATCAGCTCCAGCTTCAAGGTAGGTTTTAAATATTTTTTCTATACTCTGAGGGTGCGTGAGATTTAAGTTTTCATTACATCCTTCATAGTTTTGTCCACCAAACTCTTCCATCGTAAGGTTTAAGTCTTGAATGGCTGTTCCCATAGCTCCATCGAGAACCATTACACGATGATTAAAAGCTTCTATCAGAGCAGATATTCGCTCTTTTCGTGTGAATGGATGTGTTCGTGTAAGTTCTTCAGATTGTACGTTCATAATGTTTGAATTCTAGCAGTCTAATGGAAAATGGATCGACTGTCTTTTAAATATAAGAGAGACTGTCATATTCAAAGAAATAATGACGTATAAGTTGTCTGTTTTATAGAAATGAAGGGAATCTCTTGTGCCACGATTTATTGCTTTAACTTCAAAAGGGTTGGAAACTATTTTAGCTGAAGAGCTGCAAGCTATAAATATGAAGCGTGTTATCAAGGGGCCATCCTGTGTTTTTTTTGATACTCATTGGAAGGGATGTTACTTAGCTCATCTCAAGTTAAGAATGGCGACTCGGATAGGATTAACTGTTCTGGATTTTCCGGCCTATAAACCAGAGGATATATATCACAATACTCTAAGGCATGATTTTACAAAATATATCAGTGCAGATCAGACAATTGCTGTTGATGCGACTGTGAGGGAGTGTGTCCTTGGGGATCAGCGTTCCATTGCTTTGAAAATCAAAGATGCTATCGTAGATCAGTTTAGAGAAAAATTTGGACAAAGGCCAAATGTGGATCGTTACTCTCCTGATCTTAGAGTATTGGTTCGTGGATATAAAAACCAGTATGGAGTCAGTTTAGACACATCGGGAGGCTCTCTGTCCAAAAGAGGCTACCGCATTCAATCTGTGGATGCCCCACTCAGAGAACATCTGGCAGCGGCTCTGATTCACCTTACAAAATGGACACCAGAAATTCCATTGATTGACCCTTTTTGTGGTTCAGGAACAGTATTGATTGAAGCGGCTCTTATGGCTGCCCGAGTGGCTCCAGGGTGTCTACAAAAAAGATTTGCCTTTCAAAAGTGGAAAACTTTTCAATCAGATATTTGGGACTCTGTTATCAATGATGTTGTGAATGAAGAGGTGGTTTCACATGATGTAAAGATTTTCGGCTTTGATGTGTCTAGGGAGGCTATTCGAGCCGCTTGTGCAAATGCTCGGCAAGCAGGTATTGAGGAGAGGATTGCATTTCGACGGCAAAATTTTATCACACTTGAACCACCAGTTTCTAAGGGTATTCTTATCTTTAACCCCCCCTATGGATTGCGATTAAAGGACCCCTATCGGCTAGTGGATCTTTATAAAGATATTGGATTTGTATTGAAGCAACGTTTTACAGGCTGGAAGGCTTTTATCCTTTCAGGAGATAAGGAGTTAACTCGTCATCTGGGGCTAAAAAGCTTTCAAAAAACACCTGTTTTTAATGGCAATATAGAGTGTCGCTTTTTATCTTATGAAATTCGTTAGAGTGATTTGGGGGCGACTTTGAAAAAAATAGAAAGCTTTTTTTCTACACATGAGGATAGAGCTTAATACTATTCAGAATAGAACAAACAGCGGTCTTTCTAAAAAGGTTTGTATTGTGCAAGGTAAGCGGCAAAAAGTCCCAATAGGATTATCACTCTCCAAATCAGAGGTAACTGATCAGGTTGTCGATGAATAAGTAAAGGGCTAATGGCTAATATCAACCATATAATGATTTTCCCAAATACCCACAGGGGCCATGGTGAGGGTAGACCCAATTTGGCAATTAAACCAAATCCTGTGATGAAAGATATAACAAGTGCAATCCCATGAGTGATGTGCATGAGTTTTTTGCCGGCAGGATGACTTTCTTTAGTCATGGAAAGAGCAACCATCCCCCCTATAGAGGCCATCATTGCAAATAAAGAGGCGGAGTGAAGAACTTTATAGAAACTGTAATGCATAAAACCCTCTCTGTAAGTCTACTTGATGACGTTGTATAAAGTCTGCGTCAACTTAAAAGATCATTTTTTTGTTTCTTCTGCCTCTCCTATTTTTTTATCCATTTGGATCGTGCGACGGGCATTGTAAAAATCCATATATTTTTATGAAAAATTTTTCCCTTCGTAAGATAAAGGGCTTTTCTTTTCAAATATTCTGCTTTCCCTATTTTCATTCAGGTCGACCTCTCTAAAGTCACTTTTGTACTTTAAAGATGAAATTTCTAAAGGTTGCGCAAGGCGTCTTCAGTTTTTTTGAGTCAGTTGACTTTCTTTGGGCTTAAAGACATCAATCATTTGAAATGAAGTGAGGAGTCATTATGGATTTATCGGTTTTAGCACCTCTTGCCGGTCTATTAGGGTTGTTTTTTGCATTTGTGATTTATCTTGGAGTGGTCCGTTTATCTCAAGGGACTGATAAAATGAAATCGATTGGAGATGAGATCAGTCTAGGGGCAATGACTTTTCTTAAGTCAGAATACAAAATCCTCACCTTATTTGTCCTTATTATCGCTATCCTATTATATTGGAAACTCGACCCCTATACGGCTATGGCTTTTATTGGTGGGGCTTTGGCCTCTGGGGCCGCCGGATGGTTTGGTATGAAATCTGCGACAAAAGCCAATGTGCGAACGGCGGCAGCGGCTAAAGATAAGGGACAGGGTCCGGCTTTGATGACAGCTTTTCAGGGTGGTGCTGTTATGGGTTTGTCGGTGGCGTCCTTGGGGCTTCTGGGCCTTGGGGTCTTTTTTTACTTCTTTGGTAAAGACATTGAGACAGTCAGTATTCTTTCCGGTTTTTCTATGGGGGCTTCATCTATTGCTCTTTTTTCTCGTGTTGGTGGAGGTATTTTTACAAAGGCGGCTGATGTCGGAGCAGATCTTGTTGGAAAAGTAGAAGCGGGCATTCCAGAGGATGATCCAAGAAATCCAGGCGTTATCGCTGACAATGTTGGGGATAATGTTGGGGATGTTGCAGGAATGGGCGCAGACATTTTTGAAAGTTATGTTGGAGCTATGGTGGCCAGTATGGCGATTGCGGCCACAATGAGTGCAGAGCAAATTATGAATTTAAATACATCTGAAGCAGGCCAGCTGATGCTTTTACAGATGCCCCTACTTTTAGCCGTAGTGGGTTTGGTCTCATCTTTATTCAGTATTTTAGCTATAAGAATTTTTAAGGCTATGGACCCAAGTAAGGCTTTGAGTCTTTCTCATTGGTTATCTGCCATACTGTTTCTGGTCGGTGCTTTTTTAGTCGTTGATATATTTTCTTTTACAATGGGTGTTTATGGAGCGATTTTAGTGGGGACAATTACAGGTATGGTGATTGGCTATGCCACGGAAATTTATACAGCAAAAAGCCCTGTCTTTAGAATTATGAAAGCTTCTAAGACAGGACCTGCAACAAATATTATTACTGGTTTTGCTGTGGGCTTAGAGAGTTGTGTTGTACCTCTCTTGACTATCGCTGTGGCTATTGGGGCCTCTTATGAGTGGGCAGGGCTTTACGGTATTGCAATGGCCGCTGTGGGCATGTTGGCAACGGTAGGAATGACGATGAGTGTAGATGCCTATGGCCCTGTTGCCGATAATGCCGGAGGTATTTCCGAAATGGCAGGGTTAGGCCCAGATGTTCGAAAAATCACTGATGGGTTAGACGCTTTAGGAAATACAACAGCAGCTATTGGGAAGGGTTTTGCCATTGGTTCGGCAGCATTGACAGCTTTGGGACTTTTTGTAGCTTATGGTCAGGCTATTGACGAAGTCCGGTTAAAGGCCGGTTTGGGATTTTTAGCAATGGATATTACAGATCCTCATGTTGTTATGGGATTGATCTTAGGAGGAGTTGTTGTTTTACTTGCAGCTTCTTTAACAATGACTTCTGTAGGTAAAGCGGCTTCACAAATGGTGGATGAGATTCGCCGTCAGTTTCGGGAGATAAAAGGACTTTTAGAGGGAAAGGCCAAGCCTGATACACGTCGTTGTGTGGAAATTTCCACTCAAGCGGCCTTAAAAGAAATGGTGTTGCCGGGATTGGTTGCTGTTGTATCTCCTATTCTGGTCGGCTATGGCCTTGGCCCCGCAGCCCTTGGTGGTATGTTAGCTGGAGCGACTTTAACTGGTGTTGTTATTGCCCTGCTGATGTCCAATGCTGGTGGTGCATGGGATAATGCCAAGAAATATATTGAACAGGGAAAGTTGCAAAATGAATCCAAGGGCACAGAGGCTCACCATGCCGCTGTAACAGGTGACACTGTGGGTGATCCGTTTAAAGATACGACTGGTCCAGCAATGAATATTCTTATTAAATTGATGTCCATCGTGGCTTTGATTTTGGCTCCATTGATTGCGACTCTTTAAAATTTTCTAAGATAAAAAAGGTACTAATAATCACATTAACGGGATAGTGAACTTTTGGGGATTGGCAACGGTAAGACTTTCTAAATTTTGGGGCATGAATAAGAATACTTTTTATTTGCACTTAAAAGAATGTGAGTTGAGGTTTAATTATAGAAAAGATAACCTGTATAGTTAATGTTAAAACTAGTTAGAAATAAATCCCTTAAAGTGTCATGAACCAAGAATAATTTATAGTTTGTCCTTAAATGAATGTGTGTTTTCTTTCTTATAGAGGCTTTAATTTGCTATAGTGCATTAAAAAACAAAAATTATCTTAATAGTTTGACGATTTTCTATAGATTGTTAATTTTTATGGTGTATAAGGAACTCCTTAACTGGTCTTGGGTCTTCTAATGAATGAACTGAACCAAGGCTATTTGTAGGGGGAGTCAGTGGAATCAAATCTACAAGATATTTCAATTTGGACCGATAAAGCCACAATCTACAACGGAGATTTTCTCAAGTTTAATAGTATAGAAGACGGTTCGATTGATCTTGTTGTGACTTCTCCTCCATACAATATAGACATCGATTATAACTCAAATGTCGATAACCTTTCATACAAAGAGTATTTAAGTTTCACGAGTCAGTGGTTATCAAAATGCTATTTGTTTTGTAAAGATGCTGGACGTTTGTGCCTCAATATTCCTCTTGACAAAAATAAGGGTGGTCAACAGGCGGTTTGTGCCGATATAACCACAATGGCTAAAGAGGTCGGATGGAAATACCATTCAACAATTATTTGGAACGAAGGGAATATATCACGTAGGACGGCCTGGGGTTCTTGGCTTTCAGCGTCAGCCCCTTACGTTATTGCACCAGTTGAAGTGATTGTCGTCATGTACAAAGAGCGATGGAAAAAAGATAAGGGTGTAAGTGATATGACTCGTGATGAGTTTATGAATTGGACAAATGGTCTTTGGACATTTAATGGGCAATCTAAAAAAGGTGCCGGGGGGCATCCAGCAGCTTTCCCAATAGAGTTGCCCTATCGATGTATAAAAATGTTTAGTTACGTTGGGGATATTGTTCTTGACCCGTTTCTGGGGAGTGGTTCAACCTTATTGGCTACCTATTCTACCAACAGAATTGGAATTGGTATCGATATTGATGCTCAGTATTGTGAAATTGCAAAAAGTCGATTAGGTCAAATAGCTCAGTTGTAACAATTTGACTGGTTCTTCGATGAAAAAACTGACACAAAAAGAACTCATTTTCGAATATTTCCTTAAACATAAAGATAAAGACATACCTCATGTTGAAATTGTTGATTGGGCTACTCATGAGTGGAAAGTTCAAACTGGAACAGTATTTAGAGACCCCGACCGAGCAATACGATCTCTATATCAGGAAGGTGTTTTGATAAAAAAGAGAAAAGGAGTATATCGATATGATTCCAATTATGAATTTCGAAGGTCTCAAACACATTTCACTTCAAATCAAAGGGAAGAGATTTTTGAACGAGATGAATACAAATGCGTTATTTGTGGAAAGGGCAGCAAAGATGGAATGGAATTACATGCCGACCATATCATACCCAGAGACCTTGGAGGGGAATCTACTATTTCTAACGGTCAAACACTTTGTTCAGAACATAACATGCTCAAGAAGAATCTAAAGCAAACAGAAACTGGTAAGAAGATGTTTATTCGTTTATACGAATTGGCACAGAGCCAAAGAAACGAAAAATTATGCCAATTCTGCAAAGAGGTTTTAGAGGTCTATAATAACCACGGTATCAACAGTCATATAAAATGGAATGATAAGAGCTAAAATGAACAACACTTGATCCCATAGGAGATCGCAGTTCACCTCTGGTTGATTTGAATATTTACAGTTATGATTGTATGGACTCTAGATCAACCCGTGGAAAAAGAGGCTCGCCTTTTATAATTATATGATCAGGTGTTAATACATTCCATATTTTTGCGTTTTGAAAAGTTTGAGATTCTTTTAAACTTAAACGTTGTAAAATCTGTTTTGATTTTTGAGGAATAACGGGTGAAAGGAGTGTGACGGCAATGCGTATCACTTCCAGTGCGCAGTAAAGAGACTCATCCATTTCAGATGTTTTTGTTTTTTTCCATGGTGCCTCCCTTTCAAGGTATGTGTTCGTCGCTGTCAAAAGATCTACAACATGTCCAATAGCAAGATTGGGGGCCATTTTTAAAATTTCAGCCTTCACCTTATCTGCTGTTTCTAGAGCTTGTCTCTGAAGCTGTTTTGAATTTGCAGATAAGTCCAATACATGGGGGCATCTGCTGTTAAAGTATTTATTAATAAGATTTGAAGTTCGACTCCATAAATTTCCCAAATTATTAGCTAGCTCTGCATTGACACGGGCTACAACCAATTCTGGTGAGAATTGAGCATCATTACCTAAAGAGATATCTCTAGCTAAGAAATACCGAAGACCATCAATACCTACAGTATCTTTTATATCTAATGGATCAATGAAGTTCCCCTTTGATTTACTCATTTTCTCGTTTTGAATAAGCCACCAACCGTGAGCAAATATTTTTTTAGGAAGGGGTAGTTCCAAGGCCATCAATAGTGTTGGCCAATAAACACAATGGGTGGTTAAAATATCTTTTCCAATGAGGTGAGTGACCTCTGGCCAATAGAGATCAAACTGTTCATTTTGTTTATAGCCACCTATTCCACTGATGTAATTCAAAAGAGCATCAAACCAAACATAGGTGACGAAGTTTTTATCAAACGGTAGTTCAATGCCCCAATGGAGCCTCGATTTTGGACGAGAAATACAAAGGTCATTCAGTGGTTTTTTTAAAAACCCTAACACCTCATTTTTTCGAGACTCAGGACAAATAAAATCAGAATATTTGTGAATATAATCAATCAATTTATTCTGATAATTTGACATTTTAAAGAAATAATTTGTTTCCTTGATTTTTTCGACTTTGTTTCCTTGGGGAGTTTTTCCATCAATAAGATCCTTTTTTGTATAAAAAATTTCTTCAGACACGCAATAAAGACCTTCATATTCTTTTAAGTAGATTTCCCCCTTGTTCCAAAGATCTTGAAGGCAATCTTGCACAAATGTCTTATGAAAATCCATAGTCGTTCGAATAAAAAAGCTGGGCTGAATGTTTAAGTCTTGCCATGCCTTTTGAAATCGAATGACTGTGCGATTGGCCTGTTCGAGAGGGGTTATGCCGTTTTTTTCTGCTGTTGATTGAATCTTTTGACCGTGTTCATCTGTTCCCGTAAGGAAGAAGCTTTTTTCACCAAAGAGTTTATAGTAGCGGTGGAATATATCTGTAAGCACTGTTGTATAGGCATGTCCAATATGTGGTTTATCGTTGACGTAATAAATAGGTGAGGTGATGTAGTAGCTCATTTTATTTTTTTATGGCCTTTTCAAGTGATTTTTCTATTTTAGAAATCCGTTTCAGAAGAGTTGGTATTTTAGGAAGAAGAGATCTCCACTTAAAAAAGTCAGTCAAAGATGTTAGAGGATAGCCTCCGTATTGACCGGAAGTGTTTATATTTTTTGTCACTATGCTCAGTGCAGCTAATTCAACGTGATCTGTAATTTCAATATGATCTGTCACTCGTACGCTTCCTCCGCAGACAAAATAATCACCAATTTTTGTATTTCCTCCGACTATAAAACCAGAAGTGATCAAGCTGTGCTTTCCAATGGTACAATTATGAGCTATGTGAATCAGATTATCAAATTTTGTTCCTTCACCGATACGTGTTTCATCAAGTGTTGCTCGGTCTATGGTACAGCTCGCTCCAATAGTGACATGATCTTCAATAACGACTTGGCCATTTTGAGAAATAGGAACATATTTGTTTTTTTCTTTTGCAAATCCATACCCAGGAGATCCGATTGTGGTATGGGGTTGAATATAAACAGACTTGCCAATTTGAGTGCGAGGTCCGATATAAATATGTCCATCTAATCGTGTTCCTTCTTGAATTTGTGATTCTGATGCAATAATGCAATGGGGTCCAATATAAACTCCCTTTCCTATAAGGACATTTTCTTCCAAAATAGCACCAGCACATAGAGTGGCAGAGGGATCAATTTGCGTATTTTTCCCTTTGATCACACTAGAGTGGATGGAGCCATGAGATGGGTTTTTGTACTGCGGGAAAAAGCGTTCTGTCACTTTGGCCAAGAGTAGACGTGTATTATTTGTCATAATAAGGGTAGTATTTGTTTTGCACTTTGAAAGTATTTCTTTAGGCCCAATGATACAGGAGGCGTGAGCATCTAAGGCTTTTTTTAGATCTTTTTTATGTGTTACAAAGATAAGATGAGATGGTTTGGGAAGTTCGGAGGAACATAGAGATTCAATTGGGATTTCGAGATCACCTTGAGTCCAAAGGATAAGATCGGGAAAGTTTTGGACAATATCTTGAGCTAGAAGTGGCATGATAGAATTCCTTTGTAAATGAATTTGGCATTTAAAGACATAATATAAATTTTAAAAAAAGTCTTTCATCTCGAAAATAGTGAGGTAAAAATAGACGAGGTGTGAAAAACTTTGTTAAAATCTGTTGAACAGATAGACACATTTCTGAACTCGGTCTAGAAGAGAGCAGATCATGGGTGGATCGAGTGACTGTAGACAAAGATCTTTGGGAGAAAGAGAGATAGGGGATATTATGGCGCGAGATGACTTAGCACAACTTGAAGGGAAAATTGTCGATGTTGCTGCTGGAGGAGTGTATAAAGTCGAACTGGAGAACTCTGTTTGCATCAATGCCAAGCTTTGTGGAAAGATGCGTCGCTTTAATATTCGTGTTGTTGTCGGAGATCGTGTCATGGTTGGCGTCTCTCCCTATGATCCCAGCCATGGGCTTATCATGTATAGACATAAATAATAAGTGACACCTCTGCTGCATAGTGTGTCTTTGAGAAGCTATTTTAGTAGCATGATTGATGTTTTGGTTGTGGGCTTCGATCGGGTATAGCCCGTATCTTCTTCTCCAAGTAATCCCTTCGGTCGGCAGTCCGTAGCTGCCTCTCCCAGTAATCCGCTTTTTGAGGATCTTTGAATACCTTATCAAAACGATATATGTGGGCTAGGTCAAGTTGAGTTTCTCGATGTCCTTGCTTTCCTGCGGCTTCAAGCCATTTGAAAGCTTCTAGAGCACTCCTTTTTTCAAATTCAATGGACCAGTAGAGGGAGGCCAGTTCAAGTCGAGCTCTAATATCCCTCTGCCTTGCGGCCTTCTCATACCAATCATGAGCCTTTTGAAGATCTCTTGGTACCCCTTCTCCAAGACGATACATATTGCCCAGTTCCAGTTGCGCCAGCTTATGCCCCTGTTTTGCTAATGCTTCCAAACCTTTCAAAGCTTTTAGATTGTCTGGGGTCACCATTCCATAAGAATAGACTTTATCCAGTATAAACTGAGCCCCTTTATGTCCCTGATCTGCTGCAGCTTTATACCATTTTAAAGAATTCTTGTAACTCTTTTTGAGGCCCCTTTTTGGTAATTCGTTTCTGGGAGGGCTGTTAGCAGCTGGTAAAGAGGAGAAGCCCAATCGAACGCCGAAATCTACTATACGATACCTTTCAGCGAGTTCGAACTGAGCTTCTCTATGACCTTGTTTCGCTGCGAGTTTCAGGTAGCGTAAAGAAGTGGGGCCTTTCTTACCGTCCAGGTAATAGCCCTGTCCTTGATCATATATTTTGCTTATTTCATATTGAGCCTCTGCATGACCCTGCTTTGCCGCTTTGTAAAACCAATCATAAGTCTTTTGTGCGCTCCACCAGGCATACTCTTTTTTTGGAAGGTGTGCAGGTGGTGTGAAATGTCCTCTCTTATAAAGGAGGCCAAGCTGATATTGAGCTTCTGCATGGCCTTGCTGAGCTGCGGCTTCAAATCACTCAAAAGCTTTTTTATAATCTCTTTTAACACCTTCTCCGAAATAGTACTTGTTACTCAGCTCATATTGAGCCTCTGCGAGATGAGCGGGCTTTGTTGTTTTATCAATTCTTCCGTATGAGGATAAGGGTGCAGAAAAACAAACAGCAAAAAGTAAGGCCATATGAGTGAAGGCTATAGGCTTTAGAAATGATTTTGGTTTCATGTTAAAAGCTCCTTTATCTGTTTGGAATATCCACCTATGTTCTGATTTTTAAAATAGCTAAGTTATTATCTTAAACACGATGAATTTCATTCTCTATTCATGTGTGTAGAGAGCAAATGCTATGCCAGCTGAATAGAGTCGTCTTTTATCTTAATGTCTTTTTTAAAAAAGAGTGTTGAGTTTCCACTTAAAAGAGGCTAAGTTATTGTTACAACTCAACTCAACTCAACTCAACTCAACTCAACTCAACTCAACTCAACTCAACTCAACTCAACTCAACTCAACTCAACTCAACTCAACTCAACTCAACTCAACTCAACTCAACTCAACTCAACTCAACTCAACTCAACTCAACTCAACTCAACTCAACTCAACTCAACTCAACTCAATGTAAGAGCTGAGAAAAAATTATACATTTGATAAACTTTGTGACATTTTTCGATTGATTAAAAAGAAATATTTTTTCTGAAAAGTCCATTTTCAACAACACATATTTGGGAAAAGTTTGCCATGGAAAAATATCTTATGAAAAGTGAACCGAAGGTATAAAACAACATATTCTCTTGAAGACTGAAAGTGTTATGAACTTTACTATTTCTGTATAGGATGTTTAGAGTAAATGCGGTAAATTTTATTGTATTTCCCCCCCATGGCCTTTGAGAGTTCATTCATGGGCCCATTATTTTCTAGCACCCAAGAGATTTCCCCTTGCCTATATCCTATAGGAGGCATCTGTTTAAATGCATTTGTTATCAATAGACTTCCAATGCCTAATCCATGGGCCTTTTTTAAGACACCTAGAGCGTAGCCTCGCGCACTGCTTCCGTGACGTTTTATTTTTAAGAACTTCTTGATGAGTCCAAAAGTGATGCGTCCCTTGGACTCTTTCAGGGCGGGATTGTAGTCTGGTAACATAATAAGGCACCCCACTGGTTTTCCATTGTGTTCTGCAATATACACGATTCGGGGATCGACAAAGAATCGAAAAAGCATGACCATTTCATTGATTTGACTATTGAGAAATTCTTCATAACCCCAGTTTCTGGAAAGAGCATCATTAAAAATATGAGCTATGATTTGGGCTTCTCTGCGGAGCTGTTTCTTGTTCAGTGTACGGATAGTCACTCCTGCCTTGAAGGCCTTTTCTGAATTTGCATAGAGCACTTGAGGCAATTTTGTGCTATCACTGAGAGGGTATGTGAAAAGGTCCATAGCCTTTGTCAGGCCAGCACTTTCTATAAACTCTCCGTAGTATTTGGGGTTATGGCTCATGAGGAAAAAAGGATCGACATCAAATCCCTCCACAAGACAACCTATATAGGGGTCCTCCATACGAAAATGATAGGGGCCAACTAATTTTAAATGAGGGTAGAGGTTGTGGGCATGTTGAAAGAGGCTTTGCGCTGCCTCTTTTTCTTGAGGAAGGCATTCGAAGAAGCCAAAGTGTAGTTTTTTTTCCTCTTTATGTGTGTGCACCTTAATGCCTAATCGAGCCACAGGCCGCTGATCGTTGTATGCAAGGAAGAAATGCTTTTGAGGTGTGTTCAGTTTTCCTATCATCATTTTCATATGCAGATCAAGAGGGGAGACATACTTTAGACTGTGCGCTCTTTCATTCGCAACTCTGGCTAAGTCTAAAAAGACTTTTAGTTCTTTTTTGTTTTTAACCTCAGTCATTTTCACCATAGGTATAGGTTATAAATTCTTCCTATTAAAGATGGAATATGTTTCTACTTGTTTGCGCCTACAGAATAAGCTCAATGGACGGCATTAGATTTATTTTTCCAATAGAGTCCATTATCTAGGGCTCATCATAAGTTCATTTGATTTATAAGAGGAGTTCACTTGAGCCGGCCATGAACTCTCATATAAAATCGACTTAAAGCATCATAAAAGCATCATGAGCTAAAAATTAACCTTTTGAGTTTTTATCTTTGTTATGGGTATTCAGAATATGATTTGCAAATTCAATAAAGCCATCACTGGCTTCACCCTCAGTCAGAAATTTGGGTCGATGCTTCAAATGATCTTGGAGAAGATTTGAAACTCCGACGGAATTATAAAAGGCTTGAAATAAAGGTTCATCATTGGGTGAATCTCCAATAAATGCACAGAGGTGTTGCTCTCTATTGATACTTAAATCGAAGTCTTTTTTCAGCACGGTTTTGCACATGGAGAGTTTATTGAAGTCCCCATACCATCCGTTAACATGAATAGAACTCACCTTGGCCGTTGCTCCCTCGTCTTCAAAGATTTTAACAATTTTATGGATAACTTCTTGGGGTTGAGGAGGTACATCTTCGGCAAAATCAATGGCAAGATCAAAGAGTCTACAGAATTGATCTGTAGCTACAGATACCGTAGGGACTTCGGAAAGAATTTTTTCTTTAATCAGCTCTAATTTTTTTTTCTGAACGCTATTGGGGTCTAGGGCATAATTGCGTTTCATCGTCTGGTTTTCATATTTATAGAACAAAGCTCCATTTTCTCCAATCACACCATAGACTGGCCAGGTGCGAGCGATCATTTCACACCATCCTGCTGGACGTCCTGTGACCGGAATAAGAATGAATCCAGCTGTGCTTAAATCCCAAAGCTTTGAATAGACCTTAGCATTGAGCTTTCCTCTGAAAGTCATTGTGTCGTCAATATCTGAAAAAATAAACTTGAGCTCTTTTGTATCTAGTTCTTTGAGCTGTTTTATGTTTTGTGGTGATACCATCAATTGCATTCCTGATTCGTCGCATTAAAATATGAGCTTGCATTCATTCAACCTTAGCATTCATTTTTATAAAATATCTTTTAAGAAAATGTGAGGAAAAAAACAGATTTAAGTAGGGGTCAGTGATGTTGTAGCGTATTGGCCATTTGGAAATGAAGAAAAGTAGAAATTGAAGTGTGTTAATCTGAGGGTGTTATGCCAAGAGCTTTATTTAGAAAAAAACTGGTGATTGTTGAGTCTCCGACGAAGGCAAAGACCATTCGTAAGTTTTTAGAGAAGAATTTTCAAGTGGAATCTTGCATGGGGCATGTTCGTGATTTACCAAAATCGGCAAAAGATATTCCTGAAAAGTATAAAAAGGAGTCATGGTCCAAATTAGGGGTTAATATAGAGAAAAAGTTTGAGCCTATATATTGTATTTTAAAAAATAAGAAGAAAATTATTTCTGAGTTAAAAGGGTTGTTAAAGGGAGCTAGTGAGCTTTATCTAGCTACGGATGAGGATCGAGAAGGAGAGAGTATCAGTTGGCATTTATTGGAAGTTTTACGGCCCAAAATTCCTGTTCGGCGAATGGTTTTTCATGAGATTACAAAAGACGCTATCCAAGCTGCTCTTAAAGAGACCAGAGATATTGACTTTAATTTAGTCAGGGCTCAAGAAGCTCGTAGAATATTAGACCGATTGGTGGGATATACGATTTCTCCACTTCTATGGAAAAAAGTAGCCTATGGTTTGTCTGCTGGCCGCGTTCAAAGTGTAGCTTTGAGGCTAACATCTGAAAGAGAGAGGGAAAGAATGTGTTTTGTTTCGGCAAAATACTGGAGTTTACTGGCGCATTTTAAAAAGGGGTCTTCTTCATTTGAAGCACAGTTATTTGAGAGTCGTGGAAAAAGGGTGGCTACAGGAACGGACTTTAACCCTAATACGGGTCAATTGAAAAAAGATAAGGTTGGGAAAGTTTTGCATGTCACTGAGGCTGTTTCCGATGAAATTTTTAAGTGTATTTCAAAAGGCCAGTGGACTGTTGAGTCAATTGACGAAAAGCCAGTCAATAGAAAACCAGCCCCCCCTTTTATTACATCAACATTACAACAGGAGGCTTCTCGAAAGTTAGGTCTCACAGCTCGTGAAACAATGAGAGTGGCTCAATCTTTGTATGAACGTGGTTTTATTACTTATATGAGAACAGACTCAACTTATTTATCTGCACAGGCCATCAAGGCCGCTCGATCATTTATATCGAAGAAATATGGAAAAGCCTATATTCCTGAAAAACCGCATACGTATTCTAAAAAGAAGGTCAAGGGGGCTCAGGAAGCTCACGAAGCGATTCGACCTACGGGGCATCAAATGTTAGAGCCCCTTCGGACGGGGCTCAGAGGGGAGGCTTCTAAACTCTACGAATTGATTTGGAAGAGGACTATTGCATCTCAAATGTCCAATGCAAAACAAAAACAAATGAAAGTTAAAATATCTAATGGAGATTTTTTGTTTCATGCTCATGGGCTGACTCTAGAGTTTCCTGGTTTTTTTAAAGTCTATGTTGAAGGATCTGATGACCCTAATGCAGCTCTGGGGGAAAGGGAGGTTCATCTTCCTCCGCTGAAAAGAGGAGAACGTTTAAACTGTCAACGTGTTGAAAAAAAACAACATGAGACAAAACCCCCCGCTCGTTTTACAGAGCCTAGCTTGATACAAACTTTGGAGAAAGAAGGTATAGGTCGTCCATCAACATATGCATCCATTATGAGTACTATTGTAGATCGTGGGTATGTATTTAAAGTCGGCCCTGCTTTAGTTCCTACATTTACAGGTATGGTGGTCGTGCAATTATTAAAAGGGCATCTTCCTGAATATGTTGATTTACAGTTTACATCTGAAATGGAAGAAAGTCTGGATAAAATAGCTTCTGGTGATTTGAAGTGGATTAAATATTTGGAGAGTATTTACTTTGGAAAGAAAGGGTTAAAGGCGTCTGTTGAGAGGGAAGAAGAGAAGATCAAGCCAGAAGAGGCTCGTTCTTTGAATTTAGATTCATTAAAAGACTTACAAGTCAGGGTTGGACGATATGGTGCCTATGTCTGTCGAATAGATAGAAAGACGGGTGAAGAAGTCTGCGCATCTCTACCTGAAACACAATCGCCAGCAGATGTGACATATGAATTTGCCCATAAATTAATTGACCAAAAGGAAAAAGATGCTGATTCAATTGGAAAAGACGCAGAAACAGGCCTTCCCTTATATATTTTAACGGGTAGATATGGGCCTTATATTCAAAGAGGTCATGTTGATAAAGACGAGTCTATAAAACGAGTGTCTATTCCAAAAGGAGTTGATGTGAGTGGGGTGGATTTAGAAATGGCAAATAAGTTAATGGCTTTACCTTTAAAATTAGGAGTGCATCCAGATACAAAAAAAGAAATAAAAGTGGGGATTGGTCGCTTTGGACCATATGTTGTTCATGATCGAGATTATCGATCTATTCCCAAGACAATAAATTTTTTTGAAATTGGGTATGAGGAAGCTATGACTTTGCTCAAACAACCAAAGGGCAGAAGGGGGAAGCGTGTCCCCTTGAAAGTTCTAGGGAAACATCCTAAAATAAATGATCCTATAGAGGTTATGGATGGTAAGTTTGGTCCATATATAAAATGCGGTAAGGTTAATGTGTCTTTACCTGAAAAACTGAACCCAGAGAAAATAACAAAAAGTCAAGCTCTTGAAATATTGACAAATAAAATAGACTTGTTGTCTTTAGATAATTCTTTAAGAAAAAAATCTAAGAAACAGACAAAAGGGAAGGGAAAGAAAAAATTAAAAGCTAAGCCTGTAAATATTGCTACAACTATCAATAAGAAAACAAGAGTTAAGAGGACAAACAAAAATAGACCTAAGAAAAAAACGCAATCTTTCAATCCTTCTGTAAAAAGAGAAGCTAGATGAAAAAGAGACTAGATCAAGATATTGCATAAGGAGATAATACAGATTGTAGAATAGATGCAAGGGAAGTAGGTCAAGAGACGACGTTGTATTTTCAAAATGAGGGAAAATAGATTGAATCAAAAATCATCTCTGTTTAATAAAAATAAGGGTATGGAGCCTGATCGCAATTATTTAAAGGGTGGGAAGAGTTTTTATTTCTTTGATTTTGATGATAATGTTATGTTTTTGCCTTCCTCGCTTTATCTTTTCCATAAAGAAACAAATGAAGAAATCGCTATAAGTACTGCAGAATTTGCAAGGGAAAACAGTCAGATTGGTAAATCTGGAGTGTTTAGAGAATATAAAATTATTGATAATTGTCTTTCTGGAACATATAGAGATTTTTCGGATACTGCATTTGATCTCAATAGAGAGTCTTTTTCCCAAGATGTAAAGAGAGCTTTAAGTAAAAACAAGAGTGAGTGGATGGGGCCATCTTGGCGTCGTTTTCGCCGGGCTGTTTTCAATAGAAGATCTATAGCTCTTATTACAGCACGTGGACATCATCCGGATATTTTACGTAATGGAGTCCACTTATTAAAGGCGAGGGGTTACTTGACACATGAGCCAAATTACCTTGGGATTTATCCTGTAAGCTATAAGTCTATGCATAAACTCTTAGGTGGTGGGGAATCAAGATTAACTATTCCTGAATTAAAGTATAAAGCGATTTGTCATGCGGTGGAAGAGGCGATGAGAGTGTATGGGGCAAATCCATATCATCGATTTGGAATGTCTGATGATGACCCCTCCAATATAAAGTTAATCATACAAGCTATGCGTGAAATGAAATCAAGGTACCCAGAAAACTCTTTTTTTGTTATTAGCACTCATAAACGAAGCATGGTGCAACTAGAGATTTTTTTAGATCATACCGAAGAGGATATTATTCGATCAGAGCGAGGACTGGACCTTTGGGATAGCCCTTGCATGAATACAACTTCAGATTGAGAGTCGTATGAGTTCTACTTGTTGAAATACAATTATAAAGTAGGGCTTTTTGATGGTTGGTGTTACTTTTCTTCTTAACTGATTAATATATACTATGTAGAAAGGGATTCAATGAAAGACATCAAAATCTATCTTTTTTTTCTATTTGTATTTTTTAGCTTTATTCCACATACATTTGCAAATTTATCTTGTATGGCTATTCCGAGAGTAATGACACATATGTTGGAGATGCATTTAGTATACAATAAATATGATAAAAATATAGAAAATCGCTCAATCAATGAATTTGTTAAAAACTTAGATCCTGCTAAAATTTATTTTCTATCTAATGACGTCGTTGAAGTGAAAAAATCTTTAAGGAATATTTATAAAAGATTGCGTCGTGGGAATTGCAGATCTTTGTTATCAGTTTATCAAAAATTAATTAAGAGAGTCGAAGAACGAGTGAATTATGCATTAAAATATATTGATACTGTGCCATCACTAAATAAGTCGATAGAGCTTGAATTAGATGATGATGAGAGGGCATATGCAAAAACAGTTAAACAGTTAAACAAATATCACGAAAAATATATTCAATTTCAAATCGCTAATTTTATAGCATCAGATATGAACATGAAAGCGGCTAAAGCTAGATTGAAAAGACGTTATCGGAGAAATTTAAAAAATCTAAAAACTGAAGATCTACATGACATTTACTCTCATTATTTAGATGCTTTAGCGAGTTCTCTAGATCCTCATTCCAGTTATTTTTCTAATGAGAGATTAGAAGATTTTCATATTAATATGAGTTTAGAACTTGAGGGAATTGGTGCCTCGTTGAGTTCTCAGGATGGATACACTGTTGTTGAGAAATTAGTTCCTGGAGGGGCGGCTGCACAATCTGGTTTTTTGAAATCACAGGATAAGATTATTGCTGTTGCTCAAGGTGCAAAGGGGGAGTTTGAACCGATTGTAGATATATCACTTAGTGATGTGGTTAGAAAAATTCGCGGGAAAAGGGGAACAAAGGTCAGATTGAAGATTTTAAGAAAGACGGGTGATAAAAATAAAAAATTCAATGTCACTTTAGTGAGACAAAAAATCAAACTAGAGGAAGAAGCTGCACAAATACACTTTGTTGATAAAAAAGTAGGTCAGAGGAAATATAAATTTGCAGTTCTAAATTTACCATCATTTTATGCAGATTCAAAAACTGGTCGGTCAGCAGCTAGGGATGTTAAAAAACTTCTTAAAAAAGCTCGGAAGAATAAAGCTGAGGGACTTGTTTTAGACTTGTCTAAAAATGGAGGAGGAAGTTTAGACGTGGCTGTAGATTTGGCTGGGTTTTTCTTTAGGCTGGGTAATGTTGTCAAAACATCTGGTTCTGATGATATGAATGACACATTGGCTGATACAAATGCAGAAGTTTACTTTGCAAAACCTTTGGTGGTACTGACAAGTCGATTAAGTGCCAGTGCATCAGAAATTGTGGCAGGGGCTCTTCAGGATTATAGACGTTCAATTATAGTTGGGGGCGATCACACTTTTGGAAAAGGAAGTGTTCAGCAGGTATTACCTATTCCTCCGTATGGAGCTATAAAGGTGACAAATGGAATGTTTTATATACCTGGGGGGAATTCAACACAGCGTCAAGGTGTAGAAGCTGATATCGTTCTTCCGGGCGTGTTTTCAAACGAAGATATTGGAGAGCGATATGTGGACTTTGCTTTATCTTCGAAGAGAATAGCTCCTTTTTTATCTAAGGAGGCTTATGTTAATAAGGGGAAGAATTCTTGGGAACCCATTACTAATGGAGAAATTGAAGAGTTGCGGAAATTATCAGAAAAACGCATATCTAAGAATGAAGATTTTAAAAAGATTACAGAGGATCTAAAAAAGGATAAAGAAAGAGGGCAAAAAATAAAAATTGCTGAAGTTTTAGATATGAAAGAGGAGCGCAAAGAAAATAAAAGAAAGCGTCAATTGAGAAATAACTCTAAATATAGAAAAAAAGAATATCTTAAACGTGAGGATATCAATGAGGCAATCAATGTTTTGGTCGATTTGATACAAATAAGAGGTAGAAATGGCGTCAAAAAAAAGAAAAAAGTGGTTTATTTTCAATTAGAAAAACATTTAGTTCATAACATCAAAATTCAATGAGTGCAAAAAGAGTCATGACTTCCTGTCCTTTACCAAAAGTTTTATTAAGGCAAATATATTCTCTTATGTTGAAGTCTCGTATTTTAGAGGAGCGACTGATTAAAATATATAAATCAGGGGAATCTTTTTTTTGGATTGGAGGTCCGGGAGAGGAAGCTTTTGGTGTTCCTCTGGGGTTACTCGTTAATAAGGGGCGGGGCCCTGAGTATGATTGGCTGCACTTGCATTATCGAGCGACATCAACTCTTGTCGCTATGGGAATGCCGACAATAGATTCTATTCGTTTGATGATGAATCGATCGACAGATCCTTGTACAGGGGGAAGAAATTTTTCAAATCACTATTGTTATCCGCAATGGAATGTGGCCCCAGTTTCTTCACCTATTGAAGTGCAATATTCTCATGCTATTGGGACAGCACATGTGCAAGCACGTCGAAAAACTAAAGGTTTAACTGTTGTGACGGGAGGGGATGCGGGTTCGGCAGAGGGGGATTTTGCAACATGTTTGATTTGGAGTAGCCGTAAGGGAAACGAACTTCCTCTACTGATTACAGTTCAAAATAATCAATGGGGTATTTCAACTCCCTATGAAGGACAACATGGTGAAAAGTTTATTGCGGATAGAGGTAAGGCGTTCGGGATACGTACGCAGGTTATTAATGGGAATGACCCTATTGAGACATACATGGCTTTGAAATCTGAAATGGATGTGATTCGTAAGACAGGTAAACCCTCTTTGATTGAAGTGTATGTATCTAGACTTTATGGTCATTCTTCTGCATCGGGGGCTAATCGTGTAGAAGGTGAGGAGGATTGTTTAAAGTTATTTCAAGAGAAATTACTTCACTGGGGTATATTAGATAAAGTCCAAATAGACAAGATGTGTGCTGAATATAATTCTGAAACTATGAAAGTTGTAGGGCGGGTGAGAAAAGAAAGTATTCCAACTTCTGAAAGTGTATGGGAACATATTTATAAGGATAATGAGACGGGTAATTGGAGACATTTTTAGTGGCAAATATGGCTCAAGCTATTCGTTTAGCTCTTCATTATGCAGAAGAACATCTCGAGTTAAAAGATATCTTCGGTGAAGATGTTGGCCCTCCTTTGGGTGGTGTTTTCACAGCAACTCAGGGGTTAAAAACAGCATGGAATTCTCCCTTAGATGAGAGAGGGATTATTGGAATGGCCACTGGTATTGCTATGGCTGGTGATCGTTGTGTAGCAGAAATACAATTCGTCGATTATATTTTTAATACTATAGATCTTTTAAAAATTATTGGTAACACTCACTGGGTGACTAACGGAGCTTACCATTTGCCATTAGTAGTAATGACTCCTGTTGGTGCTGGAATACGAGGGAGTATTTATCATAGCCATAGTTTTGATGGCTGGGCTACTCGCTTGCCAGGTTGGAAAATTATTATGCCATCGAATCCTAAAGATGCCTACGGTCTTTTACTAGCAGCGATTAAAGATCCAAATCCTGTTCTCTACTTGAAACCTAAAGCCCTGTTGAGAGTCAGAGGAAAGGACCTTATCCCTGGGGAGCCTCATTCAGAAGTTGAACTTAAAAAGCGTATTGATGCCCCTTTAGGCAGTCGATCGCAATGGAAACCGAATTGGCCCGCTGTAAAAAAATATGAGGTCAAAATAGGTAAAGGTCAGTTGGTGCAAAAAGGTAAGGAGGCGACAATTGTGACTTATGGGCGGCATGTTCTTATTGCTGAAGAAGTTATAAAAAAAGAAGGTTTTTCTGTTGATCTTATTGATATGCGCTCCCTATATCCTTATGATTGGGGATTAATTAAATCATCGGTGCAAAAGACAGGTCGTATTTTGTTTATCAATGAAGATACAGAGGTGACAAACTTTGCGGAGCATCTGGCTTATAGAGTGACAAAAGAGTGTTTTTATGAATTATTAACTAGTCCGCGTGTTTTAGCAGCTAAAAATGTTCCGGGCATTGGATTAAGCCCTAGTTTGGAAGAAAATACAGTCCCTCAATATAAAGACATAAATAGAGAACTAAGAGCCCTGTTGGAGAGTGTTCCATAACAAGTAGAAAAAAATGGAATAAAGAGGGCTATAAGTTTATATCATTAAATATTTCATGAGTTAGTGGTGAGCTTTGTATGAAAAATAAATTACCAATGAAACCTTTTGATAAATACTATTTTTATCAAAAATCAGTTCAAGATCCCAAAGGAGATGTTAAGTTTTTTTTAAACACTTTTAAAGAAGTTAAGGGGAAAAGCCCTAAATCATTGTCTGAGGATTTCTGTGGGACCTTTCTTATTTGTTGTGAATGGGTAAAACTAAATAAGCATCATAAGGCGATTGGAGTGGATTTGGATCCTCAGCCTATTGAGTACGGTATGAAGAATCATTTTTCCCGTTTATCTTCATCTGAAAAAAAGAGATTGAAAATTCAGAGAACAAACGTCTTAAATCCTAGCTTACCTAAGACGGATATGGTTATTGCATCAAACTTTTCATATTTTATTTTTAAAAAACGTTATGAATTAAAAAGTTATTTTCAGAACTGTTATCGTCGATTAAATAGAGGTGGTGTTTATATTTGTGATATTTTTGGAGGATCTCAGTGTTTTGAACCTAATGAAGAGGAAACAGATTTTGAAGATTGGTCTTATTTTTGGGATCAGGATACATTTGACCCAGTGACGAATGAGTCGATGTTTTATATTCATTTTAAGCTAAAAGGGCAGGGTAAAATAAAAAAAGTTTTCAAATATGATTGGAGGATGTGGTCGATTCCAGAGGTTCGTGAGATTTTAAATGAAGTTGGATTTAAAAATACATATATTTATTGGGAGGGATCGACGGATGATGGAGAAGGAGATGGTCAGTTTTCTCGAACTGAAAGTGGTGAATATTGTGAGTCTTGGATTGCCTATATTGTCTGTGAAAAGTGATATGGAGATGTATTTTTCTTATTGATATACAAAAAAGATCTAGGTTTTTAAACAATGTTATAAATTCTCATTTATCCAAGATAAGTAGGGAGCGTGCCCATCTGATATGTTGATTTTTAAGATGCAAGGGGTGTCATAACTATGAAGTTCACAAATGCGTAACCGCACAGAATCAAAAAGCTCTTTTTTAGTTTTTAAAAAAACAATACATTCAGATTCTTGATTTAACTTTTCTTTCCATCTATATACAGATGTCATATTATCAATAATATTTGCACAGGCGATCAATTTTTCATCAATAAGTGTTTTAGAAATAGACTCAGCCTCTTTTTTATCCCTTGTTGTCAGATATATTAAGATAGTGTTCATAACTTATTCCCCTTTGTGATTTTTTTTACTCTATGTGGAGATATCATGATCGGTTAGCCCTTTGTTAGTTGTTGTTCGAACTTTAAGGGTCATCGATGATACTTATTTTTCCATAGTAGTGAGTATCAGATGAAGTCCTAACTTCTACATTTTGAGACTATTAACATCAAACGACTTTGTTGTACCTTAACTACAAAGGGAATTTGTCGGTCACAGTGCATTAATGTATTTCTTTAGAAGAATTTTTCTTTTGTTAAGACACCCAGTCGCTTCTTTTTCCGTTTTTCCCACTGTTCAAGAGCAAGTTGTCTCATATCTTCAACAGAATCAAATTCATCAACAATTTCTACCCCTAAAAGTGTCTCAATACAATCCTCCAATGTTATAATTCCCTCAGTTGTTCCATACTTGTCATTCACAATAAAAATATGATCTTTGCGTTTTATAAACTCATCTAATGTCATAGCTATAGAATCAGTATCTTGTATGGAGTGGACTTCTGATTTGAGATCTTGAAGCCTTAAAGTGTGTTGATCGTTAGAAGAAGCCTCTAATATTTTATATCGTAAAACGACTCCAGAGATATCATCAATAGAGCTTTGGTAAATTGGAATCCGAGAAAATGGTATGTGAGAATGTTTATCAATGACTTCAGCGATTGTTATTTTTTGTGGCAAAGCGACAACAACTGATCTGGGGGTCATGACATCTCGAACATATATATTGTTAAGTCTGAGGAGATTTTTAATGATGCGTGTTTCTTTCTGTTGAAGAGTTCCATCATCTTCGCCTCGTTCAGCAGAAACAATGACTTCTTCGCGTGTTACCCTTTCTTTATTGTTATCAGTTTCCATAAGATCTGAGATTTTTTCTGATATGATAACAAAAGGATAGAGTGCAAAAATTAAGATTTTCAATGTATGAGCCGTAAAAGGAGCTAGTTTTTTCCAGTATGTCGCACCTAGAGTTTTAGGAATGATTTCTGAAAAAATGAGTATACATAGGGTCAGAAGGATAGATCCTGCGGTAACAAATTCGTTTCCAAATAGAGCTAAGACTTGGGCCCCGACCCCAGCCGCTCCTATTGTATGAGCTATTGTGTTTAAAGTGAGTATGGCAGCTAAGGGACGGTCTATTTCTTCCTTAAAGTGAGCTAAGAGCTGACCTGCTACCTGTCCCTTTTTTTTTAAAATGGCAATATGCGCATGTGATGTTGTTAAAAGTGTAGCTTCTAAAAGAGAACATAAAAATGAAATAAGAAGGGCTAACCCTAAATAGAATAAAAGTAGGCTCACAGTCCTAACACCTCAGTTGGAAGACTGGTCATCAACCATAGTGTTGATTTTTGCTTCTTTTGTTGAACTGGAAAGGAAGATAGAAACTCGATAAACTGTTTCATGCCCTGGTCAGGTTCATCATTTTCAACAGACATAAGGGTATCCATGTATTGAGTAGTATACCATAAAGTGCTAAAAAGATCTTGCTGTTCACTCACTTTTCAAAAGCTCTTAAATGCCAAATTTAATCTTAACACTTTAAAATTACTTACTTTTTTTCTCCTTTTCAGCCTGGTATTTTTTCACCATTTCTTCTTGAATTTGGCGAGGGACGGGGGTGTATCTGGAAAATTCCATAGTGAACTCACCCTTTCCTTGGGTTGCTGATCTCAGGTCAGTTGAGTAGCCAAACATTTCAGTTAAAGGAACTTCAGCTTCGATAACAACATACCCTTCATTGGTTGAAGAGCCTCCAATGATACCGCGTCTTTGGTTGATTTGTCCCATGATGGAACCTTGGAACTCATCTGGTGCTGAAACTTCAACTTTCATGATGGGTTCTAAAACAACGGGTGCTGCCTTAGGATACACTTCGCGTATGGCGGCCATTGCGCAAAGGCGAAATGCAATTTCACTAGAGTCTACTGGGTGGAACCCACCGTCATTAATTTCAGCACGGACACCAACAATAGGATAGCCAATAAGTGTTCCCTTCTTAAGTTGTTCTTTAAAACCCTTATCACAAGCTGGAATAAATTCTTTGGGAATAACTCCACCTACAATAGAATTGACAAACTCATAACCTTTTTCTGAATCAAGAGGGAGAGGCTCTATAAATCCTCCAATTTTTGCAAATTGCCCAGCTCCACCTGTTTGTTTTTTGTGTGTTGTCAAAAATTCTGCTCTTTGAGTAATTGTTTCCCTAAAAGCCACTTGTGGTTTTCCAGTGGTGACATCTGTATTAAACTCACGTTTCATTCGTTCTACATAAACATCTAGGTGAAGCTCTCCCATTCCAGAAATAATTGTTTCATTGGATTCTTCATCACGGTGAACGCGGAAAGTTGGATCCTCCTTTGTAAATTTATTGAGCCCTTTTGAAAAATTAGCGGTGTTGGTTTTGTCTTTGGGTTTGATGGATAGAGAAATAACAGCATCAGGGACATGCATGGATGTCATTGTGTAATTAACATGACCATCTGTAAAGGTGTCACCAGAGGCACAATCTACACCAAAAATAGCAACAATATCACCTGCTGAAGCCGAATTGATGTCTTCCATATCATCAGAGTGCATTCGCACAAGTCTTGGAACTTTAATTTTTTTACTATTAACAACATTAATAATTATGTCTCCTTTTTTCACCTTGCCCTGGTAGATCCTCATATATGTCAGTTGGCCAAAACGACCATCTTCAAGTTTAAATGCTAACATAACGAGAGGTTTATCGGGCTCGGTTAAAAGTGTAATCTTTTCTTCGTCTTTATCTTGATCGAGAGCTTCATTTTTAATTTCTGAAGGAGAAGGAAGAAATTCACCGACACCATCTAGGAGCGTTTGTACACCTTTATTTTTAAAAGCTGATCCACAAAAAACAGCGCAAAACTTCAGATTAATTGTCCCTTTACGAATAGCGACCCTAAGTTCCTTCGGTGAGACTTCTTCTTCTGTGAGAAATTTTTCGCCTACAGTATCATCAAAATCAGCAGCAGCACCTACAAGATCATGACGAGCAGCTTTCGCTTCTTCAAGTCGATCGGATGGAATATCTTCAATGACAACCTTTTCACCATTATCTCCTTTATAATAAAGGGCTTTCATTTCAATAAGGTCAATAATGCCTTTATGTGCATCTTCTAATCCAATGGGGAGCTGAACCATGTGCGCATTGATTTTTAACTTTTCTCTTAATTGATCCTTCACTCGTAAAGGGTTGGCCCCTGTTCTGTCGAGTTTATTCACAAAGGCGACACGGGGAACATTATAGCGTCTCATTTGACGATCAACGGTTATGGACTGTGATTGCACACCGGCGACGCCACAAAGAACAAGAATGGCTCCATCTAAAACTCTCAATGCCCGCTCAACTTCTATTGTGAAGTCCACGTGTCCAGGAGTATCAATGATATTGATTTGATAATCTTTCCATTGACAATATGTTGCGGCTGATTGAATTGTAATTCCCTTTTCTCTTTCAAGATCCATGGAATCCATCTTGGCACCCACACCATCTTTTCCTCGCACTTCATGGATGGCGTGAATGCGTCCTGTATAAAATAGAATTCTTTCAGTCAGTGTTGTTTTTCCGGAATCAATGTGCGCAGAAATTCCAATATTACGCACTTTATTTAAATCAAATTGAGCACTCATATTTTGTCATCCTCGCTTTACCAAAGCTTTTATTTTAAAATTCTATCCGAAAATGTCTATAATAAAACTTTTAATAAAATAATCGTCTTGGTTATCATAGAGTGCCCTGATATGGCAAAGATCTCCTAGACCTTGGAGCTACAAAACCCGAAGTTTTATAGGGATGGAGAAGAAAAGGTGCTAACGCGAGGCAATAGTTTTTGGAAATAAAAACATTATTAAAAACATCTTTTGGATTTTCAGATTTTAAAGGCAATCAAGAGGAGGCCATACAGTTTCTCTTAGCTGGAAGACATGTTTTCCTCTTAATGCCTACGGGTATGGGTAAAAGTCTTTGTTACCAATTGCCAACTATGATTTTAAAGGGAACGACAGTGGTTATTTCCCCCTTAATTGCTCTTGCAAAAGATCAAGTCGATAAGGCCTCTCAAGTCGGGCTCAAAGCTTTTGCTATTAATTCGTCTTTAACAAAGGAAGAGCGTGCTTATTCATATAAGCAGCTTGGACGAGGGGCGTTTGATATTGTCTTTGTCACTCCAGAGCGATTTCGAAAGGAAGTGTTTCGAAAAGTTTTACAAAAAATAAATGTTCCGTTGTTAGCTATTGATGAAGCTCATTGCATATCTCAATGGGGACATGACTTTAGACCTGACTATAGCCGTATGGGTGAAATACGAAAATATCTTAATTATCCAACAACCTTAGCCGTTACAGCAACTGCAACAGCCCAGGTGCAAGAGGATATTATTACAGAATTAGGCTTGGGGCGAAAAGATATAAAGGTACTCAATAATGGATTTCAAAGGGAGAATTTAAAAATTCAAGTCAAAAATATGTATGGAATTGATGAAAAAATTAGAGGTTTAGTCGGACTAAGGTATTCGATCAAAGGTGCCGTTATTGTCTATTTTTCTTTAATACGTACTCTGCAAGACTGTTCGGATGAGATATCTCGATTAGGTATTTCACATGTTTGCTATCATGCAGGACTGACGAATAATAGACGTCAGAAAAATCAAGATCTTTTTTTGTGTGGAAAGGTGGATTTAATTCTGGCGACACCGGCGTTTGGATTGGGTATTGATAAACCTGATATTCGCTCGGTTATTCATTTTGAAATTCCCGGTTCAATTGAAGCATATTATCAAGAAATCGGAAGAGCTGGTCGTGACGGACAGGATGCTCATTGTATTTTGTTTTTTGATTCTGATGACATTGCTATTCAGAGAGATTTTATTAAATGGACGAACCCTGACGCTGGATTTATAACAGGCGTTTATAATCTTATTGATAGAAATCGAAAACGTTTTGAGATGGAAGGAATCTCTTTTCTCAGACAACAGATGAATTTTTATAACTCTAGGGATTTTCGAGTAGAGACAGCTTTAAATCTTTTGGAACGCTGGGGGTGTATTACAGGGGATTTGGCCAAGAATAAAATCAACCTTTTAGAATTCCCCCCTCGAGAATTTTTAAATGAAGTGGAATATAAGAAAAAACTTCGTTGCCAAGAAGAGAAACTCTTTGCGATGGTTCAGCTGGCAAAGATGGAAAAGGGTTATTTGCAGAGGGTATTTGAATACTTTTCTCAATAGAATAGTTAAGAATGGATTGTCACAAAAACGAATGCATCAGAAGGCAGGGGAGAGTTTTTTATATGGTCAGCATTACTCTTTTTGATGTATTCCGTCTAGTATTTAAAGAAAAATTCTCCTTGTTTTCTTACAACAGATATAATTTCTAAAAAGATAGAAAATTGGGCTTAATATTGAGAGATGAGGTGCCGATATTGAGTGATATGGATAGATTATTAAAAAGTCGTCGTGTTCTTATTGTAAGCGAAGACCCCATTCATAAAACACAAGAAGAGTTGGAGAAACAAGGTGCAAATGTAATGTCTGTATCCTCAAAGAGTCAGGCTATTTTGTCTATAAGACAATTTCATCCTGAAATAGTCTTATTGGAACAGATGAGTGTGAATGATTTGGAAAGCCTAATGGCAATAAAGATTGAAGATATAGATATTATTTTTATTTCTAAAAATACAAATCCAAAGTTTATCAGTCAAATTTTAGAACGAGGAGCTGTGGATTATATTTGCAAACCCTATTCTTTAGTTGAACTTATTTCCCGTGTGCGCATTAGATTTAGAACGAAGGCATTTATTGAAGATCTTAAAAAAGAAAATCATAAATTATATAAGCTCTCACAGACTGATGATCTCACAGGTTTGTTTAATATGCGCTCGATGTTTGAGCGTATTGATAGAGAGTTAAGGCGGTCTGCAACAATAGGGTGTCAAGTGGCGTGTTTTATGATGGACATGGATTTTTTTAAAAATATAAATGATGGTAATGATCATTTATTTGGAAGTTTTGTTTTGAAAGAGGTGGGACGGTTATTGAAAGAGAATTTGCGGAGTTCTGATTTTGCTGCTCGATATGGAGGGGATGAATTTTTAGTTGTTCTTTCTGGTACAAATGCAGAGGGAGTGAAGAGTTTTACAGAAAGATTTTGTGATATCGTTCGAAGTCATATCTTTCAAAATGAATTAGAGGCCAAACATGTTTCAACGAGTATTGGATATGCGATCACTTGTCCTGGAGATGTCAGTATGACATCCAAATCACTAGTGAAGTTAGCAGATGATGCCCTCTATAAGGCGAAGAGAATGGGGCGAGATTGTGTGTTTGGTTATAGTGCGCTCGAGTGTGCAGAGCGTTTGAAAGATTTATCCAATTTGTTAAAATCAGCTTAAATTGTATTTCTACATAATCGATTTTCTACAGTTTTATTTTAAAGTTTTTAATAGCAATTGGATTTGATCCTCTGCTATCTGCTCATTCGCCGGATATGTTGAGTTTCTTTTTATCGCCTTTCTCGCAAGATCTAGTGGTTTGTTCCCGTCCTTATCTTTTGTCTTTCTTGTTTTTGTAGAGTGATGTATTAAAGTTTGAACATTTTTAATATTCATCTGTGATGCAGCTAAATGAAGTGGCGTCTGTCCCTTTTTATCTTTTGCCCCTACATTAGCTCCTAACTCCAGAATTAACAGTTTTATCCTTTTAGAATTGTCCCATGCTGTACCGGCGGCCCAATGAAGTGGTGTCTGTCCTATACTACTTTTGGCTTCTATGTTGATTCCTAAATCAACTAAAGTTCGTATGTTTTCAAGAGTTCCTTTTTGTGCGGCCATATGAAGTACCGTGTTCTCTATGTTAGCTCCTAAATCAACTAAAGCTCGTATATTTTGAGAGGCTATCTTACTTGGACTGATTGCAGCGAGATGAAGTGGCGTCTGTCTTTCACTGTTTTTTGCCTCTATGTTAGCTCCCAAATGAACTAAAGTTTGTATGTTTTCAGGAGTTCCCTTTTCTGCAGCGACATGAAGTGGTGTTTCCCCATACTTGTTTTTTGCATCTATGTTGGTCCCCAAGTGAACTAAATCTTGTATGTTTTCAGGAGTTCCCTTTTCTGCAGCGACATGAAGTGGTGTTTCTCCATACTTGTTTTTTGCATCTATGTTGGTCCCCAAGTGAACTAAATCTTGTATGTTTTCAGGAGTTCCCTTTTCTGTAGCGACATGAAGTGGCATTTTTCCATCTCTTATTCCAGTTACATCAAATCCTAATTGAGCCTGTTTTTCTATATCTTTTGGTGTATCCGGTTTTGCAGCATTAAAAAGTTTAGCTTTTTTTATCTTTGGCGCACAAGACAGTGTAGATAGCGTTAATGTTATAGCTAGGGTGAGAATAAATTTTAAATGACTCATAAAAGGTTTTTTCTGTAAAAAGTAGTCAAATTATGTATCATGTCTATAAAGAGCAAGTGTTATGCCAGATTATAAAAAAGTCTTTACGATCTCTTTCTTGAAGTCAAACCCTTAGATATCCTCTTAACAGAGACGAGTCCCCTATTCAAAGAAAACAAAAGAAATGCATTTAACTTAAAAAGTGAAAAGGGATTTGACAGTTGTACAAATTTCGTTACAGTCTGTTATCATTAAAATGATTCAACCCTTCTAGAGCCGCTTTTCCTCTTAATATCTTTTTGAGTCAATCCAGTTAGATGCGTAGAGGGTATAAATTTTATGTCTTTACTTTTCTCCATATTCTTGTCCAAACAGATAGACTCAGTCGAATAAGATCTATTCGAACCACTAAGAGTGAAGGAAGAATAAAAAGTGTTAAAAAGGTTGAAAAAGCTAAGCCCCAACTCATTGCAAAGGCCAAGGGTTGAGTAAAACCTGATTCTCCACCAAATCCATAGGCCATCGGAACGACCCCCCCAAGAGTGGTCACTGTAGTTAATATAACTGCTCGAAGTCTTGAACAGGCTCCATCGACAATATTTTGAATAGGTTGATCTTCATGTTTTTTGTCTAAACGGTTGATGTGATCCACCATAATAAGAGAATCATTGACTGCAACTCCCATTGTGCCAATGAGTCCAATAATAGCCATCAGTCCGAAGGGGAGATCGTGAATATAAAGAGACCAAATAATACCAATAAGACCTAGAGGTATGGGTAAACCGACGACTATAGGTTGAGTCAAAGAATTTAAAACAATAGCTAGAATAGCTAGAATAAATATAATGCAAAGAATAGAGACGTCTATGGCCCACTCTTTATTATTTTTTTCTTCTTCAGAGGATTCAATAACATCTATTTTATGCTGAGGGTACTTTTCAATAATAGGTTGAATTTTTTCTCTTATTTTTGACTTGATGGTGAAAATGTTGTGAGCTTTATCATCAAATTTAAAGTCGAGCTTTAAAATTCTATTGAGATTGGTGTGTTCAATACGATTTAAAGAAAATCCTTTCTCCCAATGACCTAAATATTTTACTGGGACATCAATACCATCTTGAGTAATCACTTTTATATTTTCCAAATCTGCAAATTTCCAATCCTTGTTGCGTTCAACCTCTGTGTAAATTTTTATGGTCTCTCCTGCTAAGCGAGTTTCTGCTATTTCATAGGGTGCAAAATGCCCACGGATTTGATTAGCTAAATCTGACGAGCTCATTTTATAGAGAATCATTGAGCTATAATCAGGGATAAATCGCCAACTTTCAGAGTATCGGTTAGGTGGATGAACAACCTCTACTAAACCCGCTGTATCTTTGACCTTATCTTGTAGCTCTTTTTCAAGATCAAAGAAGTCAGCATCTTCTTTGCCTGTGATTTCAATTGTGACTGTTTCATTCTTCCCTGCCTCATTGCTATCCATAAAGGTGTCAATAGTGAGAGCTTCAAAGTCATTTGTTTTAAATTCTTTTAATTTTGACCGAACCATTTTTTTAACTTCTTGAAGAAGTTCATTAGGATGAGACACATTTTTGTTAATGTATAATCTTATTTCTCCAAAGCGAGCCCCTTCAAAGAGAAATCCACTTTTCCATACTCTTCCCACTCTCGTGCGATAGTGTTCAATTTGAGATTGAGGTAACGATTTTACCCATTCTTCAATGGGTTTTAGTTTATCCAAAGTGTGATGAAAAGAATCACTTTTGTGAAGAGTGGCATAGATGCTTAAGCTTTTAAGACCTACTCTGAGCTTAAAGTCATGTTTCACTTTTGTGAAGGCCACATGAATGGAAAAGCTAAAGAAAGCAGTAACAGCAAGAAGAACAATATATCTATATCGAATTGTTAATTTGAGATACTTTTTGTACTTTGTACGTAAAAATTGAATCAACCTTTCACGTTGAGACTTTTTTTGAATTGTTGGAACAAAGTGTGATAGATGATTGGGTAATATAAAAAAAGATTCAAACCAGCTGAGAGCGAGAGATGTTAAAATAACAACAGGCACAGCAAAAAAGACATCTGAAACTTCATTTTCTATAAGAAATATAGGTAAAAACGCAGCTGCAGTTGTGATGATTGTGCCAGTAACAGGTTTGATTAAATCAAGTGCTGCATTTTTAGCAGCAATCTGAGGAGGTTGGCCTTCACTGAGATTTTGAATATATCGTTCGGACATAATAATTGCATCGTCTACTAAAATACCAATAACAATAATAAGTCCAATGAGAGAAAGGAGGTCGATATCTATACCTAAAAAATAAAGAACGATGAATGTTCCACAGTAAGCGATGGGGATACTCCATGTTGTCATAAGAGATGTTTTAAAAGTTAAAAAGATAAAGAGAAATAAAATAACAAGGAGTAGTCCAATAAGACCGTTACGCTTTAAGACATCTAATTGCTGAGAAATAAAATGAGGACCATCTACAAAGACTTCAAATCTTTTAGGAGATTTTAATTTTTTATTGTATTTTTCAATAATGGTGTTGAGTTTTTCTTCAACCTCAAAGGCATCGGCACTTATAGATTTTCGAATACTAAAGAGAATAGCTGGTGCACCGTCAATGTTATTGATCCGTCGCTCTTCTTCTAATCTGTAATCCACATCAGCGACTTGTCCAAGTGTGACAATATTTCCACCTCTAATGCCAGAAATGGGTAGGGATTTTATTCTTTCAGCAGATAATTGAGGGGATGTGATTTCAACTGCAACTTTTGCTTCCCCTCTGTCGTGTTGACCAACTGGAGAAAAGTCCAATGCCGCTTTCAATGCATTTTGAGCTGCACTTACGGATATGGAGTAATACTTAAGATCTTTTTCTCTAAAATTGACGTAAATATCTCGTTCACGTAAATTTGTCCATAGACGAGCAACTCCCGGTATGGCCTCTACCTCTTCCATAAATTGACGAGCCAGAATGCGATCCTCTGTTGCATACTCATCTGCATGTTTAAACATAAGAAAGGAAAGAAATGTCCAACGCACTCTCTCCTGCCAAACAGATATTTTTTCAACATCTTTTGGAAGATCAAATCTTTTGGCTTCAACGTCACGGCGAGCGAGTTCAACACTGTCATCAATATTTTTAACTCCAGGTGTAAGGTGAAGAGTGATTTCTGATCTGTTCGCACGGGATGTGGATGTTATTTTATCAACCCCAGGGATATTTCTGAGTGTTTCTTCTAATGGAAACGTAACTAGTTCTTCAATCTCTTCGGGTGAAGCTCCAGGAAGTGATGCCTGTACTTTTATCATTTTAAATTGCAGAGGGGGGATAAGATCTTTTTTCAGAGCAAATATTGAGAAAATCCCAAATACACATATGATTCCAGAGAGTAAATTGACTAAAAAAGAACGTTGAATGAAAAATGTTATCAATCGGCTCATATCGTCTTATCCATTGTTTTTTGTTTCAGAACAGAGTTTGGGCGTGATCCCATTCTCAAGAGCTAGATTTAAAAAAGTTGAGATTTTTTCAGAAGATAATTCATATTGATGAGCTTCTAATCGAAAAAGTTCATCTCTTCTTTGAGTGTATCTGTCGTACTCTATTTTACCTGCCCTCAGGAGTCTTCGAGATTCTGTCAGTTTTTTCTTTTGAAGTTTAATTTGTTGAGTTTGAGAGGCATATTTTTCTTCAAGTCGTTTGAGTCTTGATTTTAATATCTGTATTTGGCTATCAGAATTTATTTTTTTCTTATTTAAAAGGGCTTTT
Source organism: Bdellovibrionales bacterium (assembly GCA_965116215.1). Classification (GTDB taxonomy): domain Bacteria; phylum Bdellovibrionota; class Bdellovibrionia; order Bdellovibrionales; family JAKFYE01; genus CBDBKL01. The sequence continues at coordinate 62,880 of OZ220494.1, forward strand.
TGACTTTCTAAATAGGCATTTTGTTTTTCCAATTCTAGTCTGAGGTCTTTTCTAAAGAGGGGTAGACTCATGGTTAAAGCAATGGTGAATTCGTCATCATGGGCGGGTTTCATAGACTGGTAGAATCTTGTGGTTTCAATCCCTAGTTTTAAGGAAGGAAGAAGGGCCTCTTTTGCAATATTGGCTTCTAGGATGGATGCCTCTTTTTTGAGTTTTGAAGATTCAATATCAAAGTTTTTATTGCTTTCTTCTAATAATTCGATGGGGTTTGGTACCCTGATTTTTTTTATAGGTTTTGATATATATTCAGAGGCTTTTGCTTGGGCGGTAGTGTAGGCCAATTTGAGGTCAAGAACATTTTTTTGTGTTTCAATAAAATCATTTTGTGCTGATAGGAAATCAATCTTATTAATCAGTTTTTGTCTATAGAGCCGTCTGATAAGACGTAATGATTGTTTTGAATCTCTTTCAATCTGTTTATAGAGTCGAACTTGTTCTTGTCTTTGATAGAGTTTCAGATATTGGTTCACAGCTTGTGCGCAGATTTTTAGGATTTCAAACTGAAGACGATTTTTTTCGGATGAGATTTTTAGTTCAGAGGCCTTTTGTATCCATTTTTGGCTGCGTCCTAAAAAGTTTTGAAATAAATCTTGAGTTATGGAGCCTGTCAGACTTCGTTTATAAGCTCCTCGGTTGGTCTGGTAGGGTATAAGGTATTCTGTCTCTGAGATTTCAAAGGATGTTCCTGTCGGTAGGGTTTGTGTGAGGGCAGTAGTGAATCTTTTGAATTCAAATTCTTTATTCCAAGAAGGTTTTAAAGAGAGTTGGGTTTTACTTTGTACCTGTGGAATTTTATAGCTGGATTGTAGGGAGAGGCTTCTTTTTTTAATCTCTTTAAGATGCTCATTAGAGTGGAGAACTTCGGTGACATAGGCTTCTAATGTCCACTTCCTGTTATTATTTTGAGGTGTTGCTGCATAGAGTGGTACTGCTTGTAATAGGAGAAGGATCACATATAGAGGTATTGTAAAGAAATTCTTTAGTGGATGAAAAATGTGTTCCATTTGTACATCTAGGGTTTTTGAGGAGAGAGTGTGTACATATGATGTGGGGAGGGGTTGTCGAATGAGGAAAGTGAAAAAAGGACAATGCATTGTTGGTATTCCTTGGGGGCTGGAAAAGTATGGTTTTTTTCAAGTATAGGGTCCATGGAGTAATGAGCGCATAAGGGACATATGTAATATATTTTGTGAGGGATTGCCATATTTATCTTTTTATTTTTAGAGTTTTAAGGGGATTAGTTATTCTTAAAATAGCTAATGTCGAGTTTATATTTTTATAATAGATTAGAGGCTCTTTTAAAAATTGCATATTTTTCTCTGTTCTGCCTCAGCTTTTCCTTCTTTTAAACGAGATAAAGATTCAGTAAAAAATTGGACCACTTTTTTACGACGACCTTGCCTCGCAATATCAAGAGCCGTTTGTTTATTTTCATTCTTTTCTAGTACATTGACGCCTGCTTCGACAAGTAACTCGACAACACGAAGATTTTCGATATTAGAACTGACAGCTTGATGTAAGGCCGTCATTCCAGCTTTATCCTTTGCGTTTATATTTGCTCCTGCTTTCAGCAGTAATTCTACACTCTCGACATCTCCCCAATAAGCCCTATAGTGTAAGACTCTTTTTCCAAAATTATCAGGTCTATCTATCACCTTTTTTATCTCCTCCCTCACAATATCTTCAGCACTATGAACTCTTTTTGTTGTCTTGAAAAGAGAATCATACAAAGATATAGCTAATCCCATATCCGAAAGACTTTCTATCCGAGGTGTTATTTCTTTTTTTAATAGATTCAAAAGGGCTAAGAGAGTTGCGCTATCTTCAGCTAAGTGAAAAGCTGTTTGTCCATTCTTATTTGTTAGTGATGGGTTCAGTTTTCTGGGGACAACTTTATTCATAACATCCAAGGCCTTAGATTCTGCAATACGATGCAGGAAAGTAAATCCATAGACATCCTTTGCGTTTATATCTGCTCCAGCATTTAGCAGCAATGAGATTATAGTCATTTTCTCAGATATTGAGATACGGTATTCAGAACTATAAGAGCCCACCTTATGTAAGGGTGTTTCTTTATGGACATCCGTCTTATTGACTTCAGCTCCCGACTTAATCAACAGGTCGATAGTTTCTGGTGAAGGATATCTTGAACTAAGATGATAGTGTAAAGGAGTAAACCCACTTCGTTTTATTTGTGCATTGGGGTCAGCTCCATTTTCCAAAAGAAATGCCACGATTTCTGAGGGCTGCTTTGATCTTACAGCACGATGCAAAAGTGTAATACCTGTGGGGCCAGAAAAGTTCACATCTATCCCTGAGGCCAATCCTATTTTGACGCCCTCTATATTCCCTGCTTTTAGAGCAGTAAAAATCTTTTTTTGTCTTTCTGTATAGGCATATACCGAAAGAGGAAATATCAAGAAAAAAATAAAAAGTCTCATAGGGTCTCCGTGTTGCGTTTTAACATAGTTTATATGTGTATTGATATACAAGTTTGTTTCTTAGCTATTAGCTAGAAGAATTGTAGATGCTCCTTGGGTCTCATTCTTATGAAATCTGGTTATTAACTATGAAATATTTAGCAAGAAAAATGTTCTCAAGCGGATAAAGGGATAGAGTTTGATATCATCAAATATAGAATAAACTCGTTTTCATTCGGAATTTTGCTTTTTTAAGATGGTTAAGTGGGAGAGTTTTTCTGAAGATTTCCAAAATCTCAAACAACTCTGAGGTCCGCAGCTCGTCTTTCTTCGAAATACGCCCTGCGCCTCAGAAAACTCGTTTTGAAAGTCTTCAGAAAAACTCTCCCTATCCTTTGCTATCTCAGTGGTGTAAATTATTTTTTAAGATTTCCAAAATCTCAAACAACTCTGAGGTCCGCAGCTCGTCTTTCTTCGAAATACGCCCTGCGCCTCAGAAAACTCGTTTTGAAAGTCTTCAGAAAAACTCTCCCTATCCTTTGCTATCTCAGTGGTGTAAATTATTTTTTAAGATTTCCAAAATCTCAAACAACTCTGAGGTCCGCAGCTCGTGGCGAAGGCTAAAGGCCTTGGCTGGATAGTGCTCAATGTAGTCAAGCATAGAATAAACGATCTTTTCCAAAATACGCCCTGCGCTTTGAAAAACTCGCTTGAAGAGGAAGATAAAAATCCTTTTCTCCCATTGTCCACAAACTTCAAGATCCGTCCTAAAAATCATAGATTCGTTTCTGCTGAAGACTAAAGGCAGAAGCTGGATAGAACTTGATACCATACAGAATAGAATAAATGACGGTCTTTTTGTGGATAAGCTGATAGAGGGTTAAAAACAAACTTCCAATCTTTTGGGAGACTGTACGATGAGATCTCAACCATTACATATTAACTCTCATTTTTTTAATTCCTGTTCCCATTCTTTCAATATATCAAGCTCTACCCATCAAATCTGTTATAAGAGGATTCCTACAAATACTCTTCTTTCAAAAATATTTCTTTGTTAATCTTATGTATTGAGATTTAATTATAGACACGAAAGACATGTATCTATATAGTATTAAAATAATCAAACAAATCATTCCCTTTATAAGTTGTTTTGAATCTACAAATTATAGGGGGGGGGGGTATATCATGAGAATATTATTTATTTTATCTTTATTGCTATTTCATTTTAAAAGTTTTGCCTTTGAGATCATAGAAGTGAATGAGAAAAAATCTTTTGCCGTTGTTCGAGGCAAAGGTATAGATCTTAAGAAGACTTTGTACATATCAAATGCAAAAGGTGAGAGTTGTTCTTCTAGAGTGATTAAGAAGAAAAGAGATGCTGTTTTTGTTTCCACAGAAGAGTGTATTTTTCAAATACGTTCAGGAGATATTGTTTCGAGTAAAAAGCCTCGTTTAAGAGGTGTGGACTCAGATGATTCAATAGAGATAGAGGATAACTATTTGGCAGAAGGTGAGCCAAAGCAGAGAAAAAGTCTTTTGCATGGAGTTCATTTGAATTTGGGTTATCGCAGTGGTGATGTATTTAAAGGAGGATTAAGCCATTTGTTTCTTCTAGGTCGCTTTGAGCCTTATTATGCTTTATTTCTTTCGAATAGGGGCCGCTGGAGTGGGGACTGGGACAAGGCGACTTATTCTGGAGTGTTGGGGATTATCTTTAATTTTGTAGATATTTTAGATAAAAAAAACAAGAGTGGTTTGTGGGTTCCATACTTTTATGGAATGGGTGGATATGTTTTTGTTGATAAGAGTTTTTTTATAGGTGTTGGTTTAGGATCTAAATTTTTCGTGTCAGAAAATTGGGCTATCAACATAGCTGGTGGTTATGCTGCTGATCTGGGATCTGGTAAAACAGCAAAAAGGAATAATTATATTCTCAATGCGACGTGTGAGCCTGGGACGCCTTTGGCTGATTGTCCTAGTCCTGGCATGTATCAATTCAGACATTCTCCGGTTCGGTTTTTTGAGTTGAATTTGGGTCTTATCTTTTATCCTTAAGTAGGATTAAAAAAAATTAAGGTGTAATGTTTTGTCCCGAGATATGGTTCTTAGTCGCCAGATAGAATTCCGAAGAGTCCATTCTTTGGGTTGAACTTAGGCCTTATCTTTTATCCCTGAATAGGGTGTGCCCAGTTGCTTGTGGTGAGGAGAGGCATCCTCCTTGTCCGCTAGATAGACTTCCGAAGAATCCATTCTTTGGGTTGAACATGGGCCTTATCTTTTATCCCTGAATAGGGGGCACTCAATTCTAGCTCAAATTGAGTTTGGATCTTACCTTTTATCCTTAAGTGGGAAAACAATGAGGGCCAGTGAGACTTTAATTTGTACCCTGTATTTTATTCTTGAGTAGGAGTTGAATAACGAGATGTCCCTTACCTTAATCTTTTAGTTGCTTGTACTTCATCAGCCGGTATGAACACCAAGCGACTTTGTCGTCCCTGAATGACCAATAATTTAAGCAGCCATTTTTTTGACTGCACTATGTTGGGTCGAGTGAGGTATTCTGATAATGACTTCAACACCTTGCTTTCCATGAGTATGTAAATGAAAATATCCGTCATGCTTTTTTTCAACAATTTCTTTGGCAATGAATAGGCCCAAGCCCTCACCTTGCTTTTTCATGGTAAACAAAGGAGTGGTCACTTCTTGAAGCCACTCTTTGGCAATACCTTTTCCATAATCCCTAATGCGTATCTCAATATCTGCTTCTTTTGAAAGAATAGAGAGATAAATTTTTCCTCCACCATCCATGGCCTGATACGCATTCATTAAAAGATTAAGAAAAACTTGAATCAAAGAGCTTTTCACACACCTTATGTAGGCGTTATCTTTTTTTAAATAGATAATATCAATTTGAGACCGGGTGAAAGTATGTTCGAGGAGTGAAACAGCTTCATCTAAAATATCAGACACACAGAGAGTTTCCCATCGATCATTGTCTGAATTTCTTAGTAAGTTTTTAAAGTTTTTATTAATATGAGAAGCTATATTTGCTGCTTTCAATATTATTTCATATCCCTTGCGCATCTCCTCTGGAGAGCCGTCTCGTTTTAATTCTGCTGTTCCTATAATATGTAGTAAGATATTTCCAAATTCATGGCTTAGGCTCTTAGCTACCATTTCCACAGGAGCTTCTTTTTTATTTTCTGCTTGGTTTCTGTTTGTTTTCCTTAGTCTTATAGCACTCACAGAGGACTCCTGATTTTTTGTTCTCCTTTTTATATATCGGAAAATGGTCAGAATTTATTAAAGATATAGATTCATTTTCCTTTGAGATTTATTTTGCAAAATGAAGAGAGAGAAAGAAATTCTTGAAAAAGGCTCTCTCCTCGAATAAGACGCTGTTCTGATTCGTTTCATTCTATTTTCTTTTATCTACGATTTTGAGAATAATTTCCTTAAACATTTGCTCCATATCATCAATATTGCGAACAAATAAGACATCCTTTTTACTTAAAAGTTTTCTTAAATGAGAACCCTTCAGGAATATGTCTATTATACCCGTCTCTTTTTTGAGTTTTTCTATTCCAAGTGCTGAGAATATTAATACTCCTCCAGCTCCTACTGCTATTCTCGTCTTTGCTACTTTTATTCCCGTTGCAGCCCCTGCTGCTACTCCTCCTCCTGTACTTATAAGAGATGCTCCTATTATCACAATTCCGACTCCAAGGATACCAGCTCTAATGTTCTCTTTTTTTAATGCACTTCTTAATTCATTTAAGCTCACCACTTCATCGACCAAAGGTTGACAATCTCCATTCTTATTACGCTCATCTATATAACAGGTATAGATAACAATCTCTTCGTTCATAGAGTTTCGGTGATCTAAATAGACTTCCATTCTTCTTATTTCAAGCCATTTGAAAAAATAAGGATCAGCATTATTTTTTTCTTTAATGATTGTTTGAGCAATAGACACTGTAGATAGTGTTAATCCTATAAGTAGGGTGAGAATAAATTTTAAATGGTTCATAAAAAGTTCGACCCTGTAAAGGTGAGTCCTATTTATATGTCATGCTGTATAAAGAGGAAGTGCTATATTTTTATTTAAAACTAATTAAAAAGTAATACATTTGTTTTTAAAAGAGTGTCAATCTTTCATTTAAAATAAATTAAAGGATTTCTGCATAAACTCTTTGAAGATCAGTAAGATAAAAAAAGTTTTTTTATAGATTTGTAAAGTCATATATCTGTCATAAGATACCAATCTATATAACAGAAATAGATGAGCAATGAAGTCCTTTAAGACTTTGTTTCTTTTAATTCTCTTCTGAGAATTTTTCCTATATTTGTTTTAGGTAGCTCTTCTCTAAACTCGACAATATCAGGAACTTTATAGGCTACAAGATTTTTACGGCAAAAGTTTAAAAGCTCTTCTCTACTAAGAGATTTGTCTTTTTTGACAACAAAGATTTTAACTGCTTCTCCAGATTTTTGATGAGGGATCCCAACAGCTGCAACTTCTAAAACTTTTTCATAGGAACTGACAACATCTTCAATTTCATTCGGAAAAACATTGAAACCAGAGACTAAAATCATATCTTTTTTACGGTCAACAATACGAAAAAAACCGTCTGTATCCATAGTTGCAATATCTCCTGTGCGTAACCACTTGTCGGTCGAGAGACTCTTTTCTGTCTCTTGAGGACGTTGCCAATAACCCTTCATGACCTGTGGGCCTCGGCAACAGAGTTCTCCAGGTGTATCACCAGAAGTCGTATTGCCATTTTCATCAACAAGTTTAATTTCTGTTGAAGGAACAGGTAGACCAATGGTTCCAATACGATCTGTTCCGTCAACAGGATTGACGCAAACAACAGGGGAAGCCTCTGTGAGGCCATATCCCTCTATAAGAGGTTGGCCTGTGATTTGGTGCCATTTCTCTGCAACAGATTTTTGAACGGCCATTCCACCGCCTACGCTGATTTTTAAATGGGAAAAATCTAAATTTTTAAAATCTTCATTGTTGATTAAAGCGTTAAAAAGAGTGTTTACACCTGTAAGAATAGAAAATTTCCATTTGTTAAGCTCTTTAATAAAGCCAGGAATATCTCTTGGATTTGTAATGAGAATATTATGTGCACCATACGCCATAAAGGTCATACAATTGACCACAAGTGAGAAGATATGATAGAGGGGAAGAGCTGTAATAATCACCTCTTCTCCTTCAGTGACAAGGTTTTTCATCCAGATACGTATTTGTTCCATGTTAGAGATAACATTTCTATGGGTGAGCATAGCTCCTTTTGAAACACCCGTTGTTCCACCTGTATATTGTAAGAAAACTAAGTCTTCAGGAGTGATATTTACAGGAGTCAGGGTATAGTTTTGTGATAGTGTGTGTGAAAAAGGTATAGATTTTGGTAAACGGTATGCTGGAACCATTCTTTTTACATGTTTGATAATGGCATTGACTAATATTTTTTTAATAGGGTTGAGCATATCCCCGATTTCTGTGACGATAACGTGCTCAATATCTGTATCAGGAAGAACGTCTTCAAGAAGATGTGCAAAGTTGGCCAGAATAACAATTGCCTTTGCTCCAGAGTCTTTAAATTGGTGCTTCATTTCACGAGGTGTGTAGAGAGGGTTTGTATTGACAACGACAAGTCCAGCTTTTAAGGCTCCAAAAAGGACAATGGGAAATTGGAGAAGATTAGGCATTTGAATCGCAATTCTATCGCCTTTTTCTAAATGGAGTTCGTTTTGTAAATAAGCAGCAAAAAGATCAGAATACTTGTGAAGATCATTAAAGCTAAGCGTTTGTCCCAAATTGGAAAAAGCAGGACGATTGCCAAATGTTTTATGAGCTTGAAATGCAATTTCAGAGACATTTTTATAACGATCCATTTCAATATTTTCAGGAATTCCTTTTGGATAGTTATTTAACCACGGCTTTGTCATATATCCTCTCCATTCATTTAGATCTATGAAAAAATCTAAAGTCATAATGTATAAACTCTTTTTAGTCTTTTATTGTTGCAGTTATTAAAACTTTTTCAAGTTATTCGTTTATATTTTTAGGTTCCAGATCAGTTAAGAGTTTTTTACGCACCATAAAAAACTATCATTTAATAGACGGTTTCACTTTTATACTTAAACACACATTCCCTTGAGTGCAAATAAATAGTTTTTATACATATCACAAAATGAAGATAAACTGACTCTTTTTAGATTGGGAATGATATTTTTATTAAGAGTTATTCAATAATAAGTTTGGAAGAGGAGTAGGGGAAAGACTGATTTATATAATACTTCATTTTGATGATAGGGGCTATTGGTATTTTTCAAATACTGATACATCGGCAAGATCATTTTCTGTTCATACGGTGACAGTAAGAAAATAGGATATTTAAAATATCTGAACTCATTGAGGAAAAGGGGGCGGCCAATACACCTTAGAGGGAATGATATTTGAAGATCCAGTAATAGGAGGAATAAGTTGAGATGTTTCAGGATTGTTTATAAAGAGATAAGATGGTAAATTCTTATTTCTTAAGGAGGGGTTATGGCAGGAATATTTACGAAGATTATAAGGGGTGAGTTACCGAGTTATAAAATTCATGAAGATGAGTGGACCTATTCATTTTTGAGTATTGCGCCTATTCAGTTAGGTCATACTTTGATTGTTCCCAAGATGGAAGTTGATTATGCCTTTGATGTGCCTGAACCCTATTATAGTGCTGTTTTTAAAACAGCAAAACATATTGCTCCGGCGTTAAAGAAAGTAACAAAGTGTTCGAGAGTGGGAACGGCTATATTGGGCTTTGAGGTTCCTCATTTTCATTATCATTTGATACCGATGTGGAAAATTTCGGATTTGGACTTTAGCAAGGCCAGGGAGAGAACTCAGAAAGAAATGCAAGATGTGTGCGATCAGCTTGTGCAAACTCTAGATCTTTTATATTAATCCATCTCGACGAAGGAGTGCCTTTGGATCTGGTTCTTGGCCTCTAAATCTCTTGTAAAGAGTCATTGGGTTTTCACTTCCGCCCCTTTCTAAAATATTTGTTTTAAAACTCAGGGCGATTTTTTCATTAAAAAGCCCGTTCTCTTTAAAATATTCAAAGGCATCGGCATCTAAAACTTCAGCCCACTTGTAAGAATAATATCCTGCTGAATAACCGCCTGCAAAAATATGAGAAAAAGAACACGATTGTATGGCTCCAGCGTAGTGGGGGGTGAGTCTAAAGTTGTCCATCACACTCTGTTCAAAGTCTTCAACATCTTGAATTTTATCTGGATCTGTTGTGTGCCAACTCATATCTAAAGTGGCAAAACTCAATTGCCGTAAACTTTGATACCCTGCCATAAATTGAGCACTGGCCTTGACTTTCTTAAACAGATCCATAGGTAAAGGCTCCTTGGTCTTATAGTGCTTTGCAAATAGATCTAAAACGTCTTTTTCAAGAATCCAGTTCTCCATAAATTGAGAGGGTAATTCCACAAAATCCCAATAGACATTTGTTCCTGAAATAGAACGGTATGTGCACTGTGTAAGTAGTCCATGTAGAGCATGGCCAAATTCATGAAACAATGTCCTTACTTCATTAAATGTTAATAACGAAGGTTTAGTTTCTGTTGGTCTTGTAAAATTCATAACAATGCCAATATGAGGTCTTTTGATAGATTTTTTATATAATCCTTGCTGGATGATATTTGTCATCCAGGCTCCATCACGCTTCGTCTCCCGTGGGAAAAAATCCATATAAAGTAAACCTAAGTGTCTATTTTTTTGAAGGTCATGAACTTCAAAAACTTTAACCTCATCATGGTAAAGTGGAATATTTTGGACCTCCTTAAATTCTATTTTATAAAGTTTGGAAGCTAGATAAAATGCTCCTTTATAAACACTTTCTAATTCAAAATATGACCTTAGGGTCTCTTCATCGTAAGCGTATTTCTCCTTTCTTAATGATTCCATCAAGTATCTGAGGTCCCAACCCATGATATCTTCAAATCCCTCATGAGCTTTTGCATATTCCCTTATCTCAGCCAGTTCTTTTTTTATGGCGATTCGACTGGGAGTTAGAAGCTCTTCTAAAAATGTATTCACCCTTTGGGGAGATTCTGCCATTCGATCCGATAATACATATTCTGCATGTGAAGTATAACCTAAGAGCCTTGCTCGTTTATTTCTTAGCGTGATGATATTTTTAATAATATCTTTATTGTTATAGGGTTCTTCACAACAACGAGTCGCTAAAGCTATCCATATCTTCTTTCTTAACTCTCGATTTTTTGAAAAATCTAATACAGGTAATAGGCTGGGAGCCTGAAGATTAAATACCCATCCCTCTTTGTCTTTAGATTTTGCCAATTCCGCTGCAGCTTCTTGAGCTGTTTCAGGCAATCCCTCGAGTTCTTTTTTATCTTCTATATGCAGTTCAAACGCATTTGTCGCAGCTAAAACATTTTCTGAATATTGGGGAATGAGTTTCGCTAAATTTTGGTCAATGGCTCTTAATTTTTCTTTATCTGCTTTGTTTAAAAGGGATCCATTCCGAGTGAATGATTTATAAGCGTTATTTAAAAGCTCAGATTCTTCTTGAGTGAGTTGAAGGCTTTTTCTTTTATCGTGAACAGATTTTATTTTTTTAAATAAAATCTCATCTAAGGTGATGTCATTTTGCAATGTGGCCAGTAGAGTGGCAATTTGAGGAGCTAGTTTTTGGTGCTGTTCTGTGGCATGTGCACTATATACGACATAAAATAGAGTGACGAAACGATCTAATTCTTCAGAGGCTGTCTCTAAGGCAAGTATTGTATTTTCAAAACTAGGATCATCCTTAAGGGATTTGATTTTTTCAATATGGGATTTTGTGATCTGTATGCCTTTTTCTATTGCAGGTTTATAGTGCTCCACTTTAATTTGATCGAAGGGAGTTGTTTCAAAGGGATGAGTGAGCGAGTTGTCTGTTTTCATAGATTCCTCCATTTTATCTAAGATATAGGAATGATATCGTGTAAAGCAAACCTTAATGCAATGAGTGTTTTATAGCTCTCAGTCATATCTCATTGTATTGAGAACTGATTGATCTTTGTGGGCGGGTTTTAAAGTCAGATGGCTCTCAATTTATATACTCCTTTAACTGGAAGTGGGAAGAAACCAATTTTGATAAGATTAAAATATATACCTATCGTCTTCCAAAGTATCTGTGAGAAGAATATTATAGAATAACTGAATGTCTTTAATTTTATTTTAATGTCAGTTTTTATGAGAGAGTCAAAATCAGCAAGACGTTTTGGAGAGAAAAGGTATTTGTGTAAAATTCTCGTTGAGAATATAATTTTCTGATAGAATGTATCCTATGAGCTATAGAAAATGGATCTGGGGACTGTTTCTTTTGGTGATCTGTGGGAGCAAGAAGGGTGAAGAAAGTAAAACATTTTTAACGGAAAGTGAGAGCCCAATGTTGTCTCAGGAGGAATTAAAGAAAAAACTCACACCTCTTGAGTACAAGGTGACTCAAGAGGATGGAACAGAGCCTCCATTTAAAAATAAATATTGGAATAATAAAAGGCCTGGTCTTTATGTTGATATTATTTCAGGGAAACCTCTGTTTGCCTCTCTTCATAAATACGATTCTGGAACAGGTTGGCCAAGTTTTTATAGACCTCTTGAACCTAAAAATATTGTCTATAAAGAGGATAGGGGGCTATTTTTTTCTCGAACAGAGGTCAGAAGTGCATATGCTCATTTGGGACATGTTTTTAAGGATGGTCCAACCCCGACAGGGAAAAGATACTGCATCAATTCTGCAGCCCTTAGATTTGTTCCTGTAGAAGATTTAGAAAAAGAGGGACTATCCCAATATAAGGTTTTATTTGAAAAATAGGAGATGTATATATCACCTATCAAAAGGCTCAGATAAAAAAGACTATTTATACTTGTATTTTGTTTTTATTCAATGATATCAAAAGATCTTGTCAGTTGAACAATCTGTGCTATTTTTTCAGAAATTCAGTCTCTGATAATGGGGCGATTGCTCTCCTCATATAGATTAAGGGAGTCTATTGTGAGACCAAGAATAAAGCCACTTATGCGGTCTGTATGTAGAGTTAAGATTTTTGTATTCTTGATGGTTTGTTGTTTTGTTCCCTTATCGTACGGAGTGGAGGAAAAATCAGAAAAATTTCAATGGCATGAAGCAGCAGCAAAGGAAGGTTATGCAGGGTCTCAATATAACCTTGGTGTGATGTATTATCTCGGAGAAGGTGTTCAAAAAGATTATAAAAAGGCCTTGGAGTGGTTTAAAGTCGCAGCAAATCAAGGTCATGATGAGGCCAAATTTAGGATTGGTCAGATGTATGCTAATGGAGAAGTTGTTGAAAGAAGTCCTTTAAAGGCTTTTTACTGGAAGCTCAGAGGGTGGTGCTATTAATAACAGAGTTTGTATATTTATTAGTTGTATACCGTGTATATCATTTAAAATTTTTAGCAGATCTTCTTTTCAGTTCTATATTTAACTGATTGTAAATTGATTTATATATTTGGGGATTGACAATTTCTTTACCAGAATGAGCACCAAGTTGCCGTTTGGTCTGCTCTAAAATAGTCAATCTTGTTTCAACAAGATTTTTCTGAATTTCTTCAATGTTAAATGAAATTTGGAAGACAGTGCCTGTCCTCCAATTACCGTATCCAAACAAGATCGTATTGAGAGTTGCACTATCACTGTTGTCTTTTTCTTTAGACGCCAGAATATGCCCCCCTTTAAAGTCTTGATTGAGTATAATATATCCGTCGTCTTGTAAAATATTTTTGATGGATCTAAAAACACTATTGTACGAATGTTCGAAGGTTCTTAATTGTAATGCTCGTCTTTGTTGAGGGGTAAATTGAGGAATAGAGGCACAGGATACTAGAAATAATAGAGGCAAAAGTGCTTTTTTCATTTTTCTTCTTTTCTCAATTTAAAACTGGCTGGATACAACAGAAAAATCATAAACGATATCGTTTTTATCAAAAGTAATAATAAGATCAAAAGTTGATGTGGACGTATTACTATATGCGGAAGAACCACCACCACCAGCACCTAAGACAGCACCAGCACCTAGGAATCCAAAACCAGATTGACCTGATTTGGACTCGCTGGATTGCTTTGAATATGTCCACACCTCAAGCCTGCTCTTATTTTTTGTAATAATATTAGGGGAGCCGAGCAGTTTCAGAACCTCCGCTTGGGTCGTTTGTCCCTTGATAATTTTAGATTTTATTATGCCATAAGTTAAGTTTGATTTTTGAACAGGGGGCTTTGTTGTTTGGCATGAGCACAAAAGGAAAAAAGGAAAAACAATAAATTTGATAGATTTCAATAAGCTCACTCTCTAAGAGTAGGCGGATTTTTTGAAAAAGACAAGCTATTTTTGAATGTTATGAACCTCAAATGAAGGTGGATTTACCTGAATGAAGTTTTAAGATTTCTTCTAGATTTCTTGGGAATTAAGATGTTTTCTTTCTCTTTTGGATCTCTAGATTTGTCTAGGAAAGGAACGCCATCTCAATAAAATATAATCGCTATTTTTTTCAGGCAGGATCATAAACCATTTAAGCAATAGAGGTTCGTTCAAGGGCTTTAATGCGATCTGCAATAGGCGGATGAGTAGAAAATAATTTTGCAAACCCTGCACGATTGGATATTTTGAGTGCAGCGATACTTTGGTTATCCTGCTCTATAAGCTCTGTTGTTCCAGAAAGAGCTTTGAGTGCTGAAATCATTTTCTCCCTACCTGCTAATCGTGCTCCACCGGCATCAGCTTTAAATTCACGGTAACGTGAAAAGGCTGCCACAATGGGATAGGCTAAAAAAGCTAAAATACTATAAATCATTTGATAGACCATAAAACCAAGGAAACCATGCATAATGCCCCCGCGTCCCTGATTGTCACGTGTCACTTGATCTAAAACTCTGATAATAATCTGAGTTAAAAATAAAACAAAGGCATTCACAACGCCCTGTACAAGAGTCATTGTGACCATATCTCCATTGGCAATATGAGCCACCTCATGACCTAAAACTCCTTCAACTTGATCCCTATTTAAATTTCTAAAAAGACCTGTTGAAACAGCTACAAGTGATCTATTTTTACTAGGCCCTGTTGCAAATGCATTCACTTCCTCACTTTTGTAAATACCGACTTGAGGAGGTGTGCCAAGGCCTGCCTTGCGAGCCAATCGGTAAACCATCTCTAAAAGTTCACGATCTTGTCCAGAGGCCTTATCAGGGTCAATAATTTGTACTCCCATAAGCATTTTGGCCATAAATCGCGAAAGCAAAAGAGATATGAAGGATCCTCCCATACCCCATATCAAACAAAAGATCATCAGATCTTGGTAGCCGAGCCCCCAACCACTCAAATATTTCATTCCACCAACGAGATAGAGAACGACGGCAATAGTTCCTATAATAAGAATATTCGTTAGAAAAAATAGAAAAATACGTTTAGCCATGGCTCTTTTATCCTCCGTCTTGCATATGAAAGAAACTGTGGGGGCTTTTAAGGCTTAAATATAGGGTAGAAAGAACATTTTGTCAAGTTGAGCGAGATCTCCTTATTATTCTATTGACCTAATGGATAAGGGCACATATGAGGTGTTTTTAAGGAAAAGGAGTTTGAAATGGTCAGTGTTGGGAAAAAAGTTCCGGAATTTTCACTCTACGGTACGAAAAACTTTAAATTAAAAGATTACAAGGGGCAAAATGTGGTTATCTATTTTTATCCAAAGGACGCCACTCCAGGTTGTACAACTGAAGGACATGACTTTAATAAAAAGAGGGCACAGTTTAGAAAATACAATACTGTTATCTTTGGCGTCTCTCGTGATAGCGTATCTTCACATGAGAAGTTTAAAGAGAAGCAAGGTTATAAGTTTGAACTCTTGTCCGACCCTGATGAAGAGGTTTGTAAAATCTTTGATGTCATTAAGACAAAGAATATGTGTGGCAGAAAGTTCAAGGGTATTGAGCGATCCACTTTTGTTATTGATGAAAAAGGCAGGCTTGTTAAAGAGTGGAGAGGGGTGAAAGTTTCAGGCCATGTTGATAAAGTGTATGAGTTTATAAAATCATCTCTTTAAAATGTTTTTGAAAGATGATGTTATCAATGACCAAAGAAACGGCGTATTTGAATTTGAATTTTTTCCCAGAAATTGAG
This sequence comes from Bdellovibrionales bacterium, assembly GCA_965116215.1. GTDB lineage: Bacteria > Bdellovibrionota > Bdellovibrionia > Bdellovibrionales > JAKFYE01 > CBDBKL01. Next base: position 78,575 of record OZ220494.1, read on the forward strand.
CGATAGGGCGGATCGGATCATTCGGCGTATATCCTTGTTTGTAGTTAGCTCTAGGGCTGTTTTCCCCTCTGCGTTTCTTATGCTTGCATCAGCCTTAGCTTCTAGGAGTAATTTGACAGCACCTGGTTGGTCCCAATAGGCCGCTTTATGTAAAGGAGTTTGTCCATTTTTATCTTGAGTGTTAGGGTGAGCTTCCGCTTTAAGGAGTAACTTCATTTTATCTAGTCGATAATCAGCAGCGGTGTAATGTAAAGCTGTTTGCCCTTTTGAGTCTTCTATATTGGGATCCGCTCCAGCTTTCAAAAGCAGGTTAACCATATTTGGGATGAGAGTTTCAGTTGTGCCCCACAGATTCCAACGTATAAGATTTGTTACATTTGATGGTCCGAAATCGGTCTGAGCCGCTAAATGCAGAGGGGTTTGTTTCATTAGGTTTTGTCCGTTGACATCGATTCCAGCACGAAGAAGTAAGTGTAGTATATGCAGTTTGGACTCCATCCCAGATTGAGACAGATGGGTTGAGGATTCCTGATCTCTATATAGGGTAATAGCTTCATGAAGGAGAGTGTTTCCATTTTCATTTTTCACGTGGACATCAATTCCTGATTCAATGAGTTGCTCTACTTTTAAAAAATCACTGGATCTTATGGCTCGATGAAGTTCACCAGCTTGTGAGGAAATAGATAAAATAAAGATAAATAGAGAAACATGTACTTTTTTGTAGGTCTTCATTTTATAAAAAATATACTCATTGTAGTTTTAATATATCAAGGTTTTTAATGGACTTTGTAGCAAATTATTTATTGTGAGTTGGATCGATATGAATCATAAAAAGGACAGCAGAGTTTAAAAATGAACATGAAGTTAAATATGAAATTTATAAAAAGTGCAATGAAAAAATCTGAATGGCCTTCAGGTCCGCTTTGTCCAGAGATTGCTCTAGTGGGGAGATCAAATGCTGGTAAGTCGTCTCTTTTAAATCGTCTTGCAGGACAACGTGGTGTTGCAAAGGTGAGTCGGTCCCCTGGGAAAACACGGCTTGTGAATTTTTTTGATGTTAATTCTAAATTTCGTTTTGTCGATCTCCCAGGATATGGTTTTGCTCAACGTTCCAGTTTAGAAATGTCAAAGTGGCAAGAAATGGTAGAATCTTATCTTGTGGAACGAGAGGTCCTCAAGGCTATACTTTTAGTGAAAGATATACGCCGTGAGTGGACTAGAGATGAAGAGCTTGTGACTCAGTTAGCTATGCGTTTGGGTTTAGAATTGATTTGTGTTGAGACAAAAATTGACAAACTCAATCAGTCAGAAAGACATCTTTATATGAACTCTAAATCCAAGGCTTTTTATGTGTCTAATACAAAGGGCGAGGGAGTTCAGCAACTGGCTCAATATATTTTAAAAGTGATTTCAAAAAAAGAGATATTTTGAAAAAATGAGCTGCCATTAAATATAAACGAATGTTAATTGAGTAAAGTCATTGAAAATAACCCAAGAGAGGACAGGATTATTTTAACAAATAATATAGACAAAAACTGAAGAAGGAGTTCGAAAGTGAAAAGTGTTGTAGTTATTCCCTCAAGAATAGGGTCGACACGTTTTCCAGAAAAGCCACTGACATCTATTTTATCACAGCCTCTTTTGGCTTGGGTGATTCATGGAGTGAAAACTTCAAAGAAAATTTCTGAGTGTCTTGTTGCTACAGATAATGTCAGAATAGCAAAAGTAGCCCAGGATTTAGGTGTTGAGGCTATTATGACATCGAGTGATTTACCCTCAGGAACGGATCGTGTATGTGCTGCCCTAAAGGGGAGAGAGGCCGACTTAGTTGTGAATGTTCAGGGGGATGAGCCTCTAGTGGAAGGGCATCTTTTAGACAATCTACTAATGGCTTTTGAAAATGATTCCAAGCTGGAGATGGCGACTCTTGGAACGGATCTACAAAAAGAGGATCTTTCTAATAGGAATACGGTAAAGGTTGTACGGAATATAAGAGATGAGGCCATTTACTTCAGTCGGCACCCTATCCCCTATAGAGAAACTGAGGAAAACCCAAATGCAAGTCTTAAGCATATTGGCGTGTATGCCTATTCTAGGCCCTTTTTGGAATCCTATTGTCGTCAAGTTCCCTGTGACATAGAAAAGTTAGAAAGACTTGAACAATTAAGAGCTCTTTATATGGGAGCAAAAATTAAAGTTTTACACGTGCAATATGAAGGCCATTGTGTGGATGTGCCTTCTGATGTTCAGATTGTCGAAAAAAAACTAAAAGAGAAACTGAAGAAAAATGGCTAAGAGTTAAAGGATCATCCGTGGTTTATAGGGGTTCAATTTCATCCAGAATTTCAATCAAAGCCAATGTGTGCGCACCCTATATTTATAAGTTTTATTCGTGCAGCGTTACCATCTTCTTCAGAGAAGAGATGATAAAAGAGGAAAGTAGAGATGAATAAAGATTTTCTTTTAGAAGACATTGAGCAAGCCTGTCGTATTTTGGAAGTTGAAGCCAATGCTATTTTGGATTTAAAGGGGCGTTTAGGCCAAGATTTTATTCGAGCTTTAGATTTGATAGAAAGCTGTAAAGGTAAAGTTGTTTTTACAGGTATGGGTAAATCGGGAATGATAGCTCGAAAAGTGGCCTCTACTTTTAACTCTACAGGTACACCGTCTTGTTATTTACATCCTGCTGAAAGTTCTCATGGGGATTTAGGACTCATAGGTGGTGAAGATATTGTGTTGGCTATGAGTTATAGCGGTGAAACAAAGGAAATGGAACCTCTTGTTTCTTATGTTGTGAGAAAAAATATTCCTCTTGTCGTTATTGGTGGAAAAGCGGAAAGTCTTTTAGCAAAGTCGGCGACTGTTTTCCTAGCTGTGACTGTTCAGCACGAAGCCTGTCCATTGGGATTAGCTCCGACAGCAAGTACGACAGCAACTTTAGCTTTAGGGGATGCTTTGGCTATGTGTCTATTAAAGCGAAAAGGTTTTCAATCGGAGAATTTTGCTGAGTTACATCCTCGTGGAAATTTAGGGGCCCGTTTGTTAACACGAGTGAAAGAGGTGATGCATACAGGAGATGTTCTACCTCTGGTGACTCAGAATGTGTCTATGAAAGATGTGATTTCTATGATGACAAGGAAAGAAGTGAGAGGAGTGGCGGGAATTGTTGACGATCACCAAGAACTCATTGGAGTGATTACAGATGGTGACTTGAGGCGATCTCTGGATCGCAGTGAGAACCCCCTGCTTTTAAAAGCAAGAGATATTCACAGTTCAAAACCGAAGACGATTGATCAAGAGGAATTGGCAGAGAAGGCCCTATTTTTAATGGAGGAGTTTAAAATTCAAAGCCTCTTTGTCGTCGATAACAAGACAACAAAAGCCAATAGGCCAGTGGGGATTTTGCACCTTCAAGATCTTCTTAAATCTAAAATACGTTAGCTGCTCTATCGACCACCAGGTATCAAAGTGGTTTTACACTTTTCTTTCAGGACCTGTTGAAATCTAATATTACGTCGAAAGACATCTTGTATGTTATGATTGGGATCCAATGAATTTTGCAAAAGAGCTTTGTAACATAAAACTTCTTATTATGGATGTGGATGGGGTATTGACGGATGGATCGATCTGGATGGACTCCTCTCGATGTCTTTTTTCTAAAAAAGTGATTTGGAAGCGCAGATTTAATGTCAAAGATGGGGTGGGACTTCGTCGATTGATGAAGGCCGGTTTTTCCACAGCTGTTATTTCTGCGGGAAATTCTGAAGATGTGAAAATGCGTATGGAGTTTTTGGGGATTCAAAATATTTATCTGGGAGCAGCCCCAAAGGTGGGACCCTTTAAACAGCTTTTAAATAAAACAAGTCTTAAGCCTAGTGAGGTAGCCTATATCGGTGATGATGTTTATGATGTACCTATAATAGAGGCTGTGCAATTTGGAGTATCGGTTCCCAATGCATTTGAACCTGCTAAGAAAAAAGCTCAGTACGTGACTGAGGCTAGAGGGGGAGAAGGGGCCGTCAGAGAAGTTTGTGAACTCTTGTTGAAGTTTGGCTACTTTAAAAAATGTGAGGAGTGAAAATGAAGTGTGTAGTACTATTGGTTCTTTTAATGAGTGCGCCTGCTATTGCAGTAGATATTAAATTTTCTGAGGAAGAACTGACACAGGAATCTGTGCACCCCATTTTTGAAAAAACAGAGGTCGTTAAGAACAGACGAGTTGTGACTGAGGGGAAGGTCGAAGTGGGAGCCTTTGGTGGCTTTGTTTTGGATGAAATTTTAGTGGACCCCATTAATTTCAGTGGTTCTATAACATACCATCTTAATGAAATTCATGGCCTACAATTTTGGGGAGGGATTTTTTCAACCTCTGCATCTAAGCACGTTGAAAAGTTAACAGCCCCTCCTGCTAATTTACGAAATCTAGACCAAGTTCCTCGTTTAAAATATCTTGTTTTGGGGCTGTATCAGTACACTCCCTATTATGGAAAAATAAGCCTCACCAAAAGTCAGGTGATAAACATTTCTGCATTTCTGACTCTGGGCGGAGGGCTGGTTCAATTTGGTAAGAAGAGTTCTTGGGCTGGCTCTATTGGTATTGGACAAAAGTTTTACTTTAGCCCTCGTATTGGATTGCGATTTGATTTGCGAGCTTACGCTTATAATGGTGTAAAAATTCTAAGTGGCCCAGTGCCCCCTCGGAGAGGCCGAGCTGGAGCACCGTTTGAGAAACAGTTGGGTTTAAACACTATGGTGAATTTAGGTGCTGTTTTTTTGTTTTAAGTTCAAGACTTCATTTTCTGATGAATTCTTTTTGGGTCCAGTTTTTTAAGATGAATTTTAATTATTTTAAATAGTTGGGGTACCCTCTAAGTTGTAGACGTTTGTTCGTCTTGGGGATTCTATGTTTCGTATTTGGATTTTCATGAGTGTTCTCATTGTCTTTTCGTTAGATGCTTTTGGTCAATCAGATTTAGATCAATATATGAATTCTAATGGGCAAGATCCCAGAGATGAGCCGGTCAATCAATTTTTCAGAAAAAGACCCATTCCTGCTGCTGGAGATAAGGGTTTTTCGGATTTATTGAAGCTTGTTCCTTTTAATGATGTGGCCGTCATTCAGCGCCGGTTTTTACCAAAAACAGGACGCTTTGAGTTTTTTCCAAGCGTCGGTCTTGTTCTCAATGATCTATTTTATTTCCCCTTCATGTTTGGTGCTCGTTTGGGATATTCCTTTAATGAATTTTTGGGAGTTGAAATTGTGGGGCAAGTTGTTTCTGTTGCTGAACGTCGTTTTACAAGTCAGTTAAAACGAGAAAGAATTACGACGTCAGTAGATTCTATTCCGAAAAGTTATTTAGGAGCAGATTTTAAGTGGTCACCCATATATGGGAAGATGGGCTTCTCTAATCAATCTATTGTTCCTTTTGATATGTACTTTTTGGCTGGGGGAGGTCTACTCAAGGTGGAAGTGGGAAAGGATTCTTGGAATAAAGCCATTACTAAGAATGTGACGGCTATTCGTTTGGGATTGGGGCAAAAGTTTGCATGGAGTAAGTGGATGGCTTTCCGATGGGATGTTGGTTTTTTATTATACTCTGTTGCTCCAATGGGTAAAAAGAAAAGTCAATTTATGAATATGCATTTGGGATTAGGGTTAAGTTTCTTTTTTCCGGGAGCAAAATATAGATGAGAAAATTATTTTGGGTCACTACACTTGTGTTGTCCTTTGGGTTTGAAACGATAGCTCCTGCCGAATCTTTTGGATCCATCGAAAAGGGGGAAAAGCGAGTTGTTGCCCAAATGACTGGAATTCAATTAGCCCAGAGAAATAAAAAAAGAAAATGGAGAAAAAGAACTTCAAAGAGGAAAAGCGTTCGAGTGAAAAAGAAGTCCTCGACTTCTAGGAAAAAACGTAGAACAAAATCTAAAAGGAGTCGTCGGGGCAGTGATATTGGTGGGGAGTTACGAGCCACTTTGGAGTTGGCAAGAAGTGGCCGTCGTTTGGAGGCCTCTCAAAGATTATTCATATTGAGTCGTGCTCCAAAGTATTCAAAAGATAGGGATCGTATAAAGTACGTATTGGGATTAATTCTTTTTGAAATGAAACTCTATCAAATATCAGCTTGGGAATTTGTTGATATTATTAAAAAGGGAAAGGGAAGATATGTTCAACGTGCACTTGAAAAATTAACTCTTGCTGCGGATAAATTGAATGACGACACTCTTTTAAATTATGCTATTGGAAAAATTGAATTGAGTCGGTTTCCTGATGATCAGAAAGATATGTTAAGATATCGGGTGGGTGAAATTCAAAGTTATAAGGGTCAATTCCGCAGAGCTGCACGGATATTGGGACAAATTTCACAAGATAGCGAGTGGTATAGTAAAGGCCTTTACCTACAGGGTTTAGCTTTTGTTGAACAGAAAAGATATAATAGGGCCCTTGAAGCCTTTGGCCGTCTTGTTGAGGCGAGAAGCGATACTCCTGTTAATGATGTCAATAGAGTGGCCGGTCTTATGGGATTGGCTAGAGTCTATTATCAGAAAAAAGATTGGCAGTCTGCTATTGATGCCTATAGACGTGTGCCAAAGGATTCTATATTTTGGCATGATGTTCTTTTTGAATTAAGTTGGGCCTACATGCGAGGGGTTCAATTCAGAAATGCTTTGAGTAATTTTCATTCATTACATTCTCCATACTATGAGAATTACTATATTCCAGAATCAATGTTGTTACGAGCTGTTGTCTATTTGTATATCTGTCAATATGAAGAGATGGAAAAAATATTAAAGCTTTTTGAAAAAATATATAGGCCGGTTGACTTGGGGGTTACACGATTTTTAAAAGCCTATAGAAATCCTATGACCTATTATAATGAGATTGCTAGATTTGAAAAACAAAAACAAAAGGGAGAATCTTCTGATCAAGGAGTCGGAAGATATCGTATTCCTTCTCTTGTGGCCCGTAAAATTATGACTGAAGGGGATTATTCTAGGTTAAATGCACATCTTCATATTTTAAGAAAAGAAGAAAAGATGTATGCTGAATTTCCAGAGAGTTGGAAATCATCTGTCTTTGGGATCTATGCCACTAAAGTATTAAAATCTCGTCTCCGTAGGATTCAAGAAAAAATTGGATTTGTTGTGAAGGGACATTTGCGTAGGGTCCAACTAGAAATGGATGACCTCTTTAAGCAGTATCGTTTTGCCGAGTATGAAATGTTAGATGGAAAGAAAACACAAATTAAAAAGAGAATTGCTGGAAAGGGCATCGCAAAAGGGAAGGTCGATGCGGATGCACAGAGAAGTTTTTATATCCAGAATGGATATGAGTATTGGCCATTTAAAGGAGAGTATTGGTTAGATGAAGTGGGAAATTATCACTACTTGGGCACACAAAGTTGTCGGTAACTGGAAGTTTGTCTTTATTTTTCTTATCAGTTTAGTGATGGGGCTAAATATATCTCCAGATGTTGCTTTTGGAACATCTTTTACTGCTATTCAAGATGTCCTGATTGGGCAGAAAAAATCAAAGAAGCGATCTAAGATTAGAAAGAAAAAAAGAAGAGGCATTAAAAAAGTAAGATCCAATCGGAAGAAGAACTCTAAAAAAGTGGAAGATTTATTGGATTCAATTCCTAAATTTAAGAAAAAGAGGCGTGCTTTACCAAAATATAAAGTACGTAAACAGAAAATGAAGAAAATAGATATAAGAAGGATTCGGCCGGCGCGAACTGCGGCTTTGAAATTTTCTTCAAAAGATAGTACTCGAGATGAGCAAGATTTTGAGCGCACTCTTAAAAGGCAAATCGCATCACTTGAGAGACTTATTCAGGAATATGGCAGTGGTGAAGATCGTGGAGAGCTTTTGTTGAGATTGTCTAAATTATATATAGATCTTGCTGCTGAGATTGATCTGAGAGCGCAAAGGCAGTTGGATAAGGCTCTTGAGATATGGGATAAAGGAAAAAAAAGGGGGCGGCCGCCACGAGCTAAGGGACGTAGAGAAATTAGAGATGCTATTCGAGCAGCCATTCAACTGAATGAGCAATATATTAAGGATAATCCTAAGGGGCGTCGAATAGACCAAGCTCTTCTCTTCTTGGGAAATAGTTATGTGGAACTGGGTCAACTCAAAAAAGGAGTGCAGTATTATGAAGAGCTGGCAAAAAGATTTCCAAAAAGCCGCTATATTAAAGATAGTGCATTTGCTTTGGGAGAATATTATTTTGACAGGGCAAAATGGAAAACAGCCCTCACACATTATAAACAGATTATAAGCAATAAAAACTCAAAACATTACTCTTTGGGTCTCTACAAAGCAGCATGGTGTTATTATCGTATGGGAAAAGTGCATAGAGGGATTCGTTACTTGGAGCGAGTTATTGCCTATGCTCGGACTCAAAAAAACAGAATACGTTCTGGAGGATTAAAAGTTGATAGCATTAGGTTAACTAAAGAGGCGGAAGATGCCTTGGTCCCTTTTTATGCTGATGTTTTACCATATAGAGATGCTAAGAGTTATTTTTTAAGAAAATCGGGGCGAAAAAGGCTCTTTTATTTCTTAGAAAAACTGGCCTATGTGTATTCGGACCAAGGTAAGAGAGTGCAGTCCAGATATATCTTTAAGCAGTTATTGGATATGAGACCCGTGTCGCCTCGGGCGTTTGATTACCAATATAGAATTGTTTCCAATTATGAATATGGAGGAAATAACAAAATATTTCGAAAAGAGCTTTATACATGGATTCGTAACTATGGAATGGATAGTGCTTGGGCTAGAGCCAATAGAAATGATCCGGGGCTTTTAAGAGAAGCCTATGAAAAAAGAGAGAGTAAGCTAAGGGAGCATATTCTTCGGTTACATGAAGCTACTCAAAAATCCAGAGCTTCATACTCACAGTCTTTAGTAGAGCAGGGATATAAGCTCTATCTATCTGAGTTTAAAAAATCCAAACGATATGTTGAAATGAGATTTTATTATGCGGAATTACTCTATGAGATGAAGAAATATCAAAGAGCGAGTGCTCAGTATCTATGGGTAGCCAATAATCCTTCTGGTAGCAAATATCACAAAGATGCCCTCCTCAATGCTATTTACTCTTTAGAGCCATTGTTGCCACGTGAAAAGATCATCAATCCAGAGGAATTAAATTTTCGGCCTTATACGGAAGAGGAGTTGCAATTTCGTAAGTTGAGTTTGCAATTTACAAACACCTATCCGAAGGCAAAAGAATCCTTAGAGATGCAGTTTAAGTTAGCAAGGATGGCTTATGTTCATTATGATTTTAAAAATGCAATCCGTCTGTTTCGGTTGGTGATTGATAAAAGCCCTAGGTCTCGATATGCTGTTTATTCAGCAAATCTTATCCTAGATATTTATAATCTGCAAAAAGATTACGATGGCTTAGCTAAAGTTGGAAAAGAGCTATTAGATCGAAAGGGTTTGCGGTCATCAGATTTAAAAATCGATATTAAAGATGTAGTACAAAGAGCAATGTTTAAAAAGGCTCGCGATGCAGAAGTGGCTGGGGATTACTTAGGAAGTGCCAAACTGTATGAGAAGTTTTTTAGAACTTATCCCAGATCAGAATTAGCCATTAGTGCAAAGTTTAATGCTGGGGTTAATTATGAGCGTGTTAAGAAGATTCTTCGAGCCATATCTATGTATAGAGAAATCGTATTGACAAAGAGCCGTCAAAATAAAAAAGAACGAAAGGAGGCTCATCGTCTTTTGGCACGTCTATATGAGAAGACTGGACAATATAGCAAGGCGGCAAAGCAGCTTGAGAGCTTTGCAAAAAGATATCCAGATGATCCTAAAGCCGATGAATCTTTATATAATGCGGCTGTTTTATTTGAAGGACTGGGTCTATGGACGTCATCTAGAAGAAACTATAAAAAGTATGCAGCTAAAAAGGGAAGAAGGGGGGCAAGAGAGGTAGAGTATATATTGGCTCGTATGCAAGAGCGCAGAGGGTGGTTGTCCGCTGCTGTATTATCCTATGAAAAGTTTCTTTCTATGAATTCTTCAAAGGCAGATAGAGTGGTGTTTGCAACATTTAAAGTGGCAGATATTTCAAGGCGTTTACGCAAACGTGAAAAAGCACAGAAATGGTATAAGAGGACTATTTCTGTTCATAGTGCATTAAAAGGAAACCCTGGAGTTGGTAATTCTGAAGCTGCAGAATCTAAATTTAGGTTAAGTGAAAAAGTATATTATGAGCTTGTGAGACTCCGTATTCCCCGGTCATCTAAAGCACAACAAAGGGCTGTACAGAAAAAGCTTTCTTTACTCGATAAATTAAATAAAGAAATGGCTGCCGTTGTTAGATATGATGACGGACAGTTTGTCGTTGCTGCTTTAACAATATTGGGTAAGGCCTATACACATATGGCAGAGGCTCTTTATGGTGCGGCTGTTCCGAAAGGATTAAGTGCAGAAGATTTAAAAAAATATAAAGAAGGTGTAGATGCAGTGGCTCGGCCTATGAAAGAGCGTGGAATTTCTAAGTATAGAGAAGCTATCGCAAAATCGAATGACTTAATGGCTTATAGTGATTGGTCTATCGATGCATGGAAAGGCTTAAGGAAGTATGATAAAAGCTTAGGTGTTAGAAAATTGGATGAGCGTATTTTAGATATTCAACAATATGACTTGATGGGGATTTAGTTGATGTCGAAATTTTTAAGTTTATTCATTTTGAGTTTATTAGTTGCTTGTTCCTCAGCAGAAAAGTCTGATCTGGATTTAATGTCCTCATCTGTAGATAGACCCAAAGATTTAAATATATCCACTTCTAAGAATATTGAAGAGCAGCCTTTAGGGAGTTATAAAGATTTAGCTGAAGCTGTTAAAGCGGGTAATGGTGTCAAAGTGGAAAAGTTAGCTAGGGGCTATCTTTCTAGAAATGAAAAAGACACCAAAGCCTTAAATGCTCTGGGTGTTTATTATTTTACTCAAGAGAAATATGGTCTTGCAAAACTCATATTTAAAAAGATTTTACAGGATAAAAGACTTGCCTCTGTCCATTATAACTTGGGTCTCATTTATCTTGTAGAGGGTGATGAAGAAAGTGCTATTGAAGAGTTGAGTGCAGCACTCAGCTTGGATAGTTCTCATGTGTTAGCCTCGGCTCAAATGGGTGCAATTCATTTAAAATATAAAAATTATCAAAGGGCTTTGGAGCTTTTGGAGTTTGCATACAATGCAAAGAAACATCATTTAGCATTAACTAATAACTATGCAATTGTTTTAAGGGCTATGGGTGATTTCAATCGAGCTAGGAATGTTTATGAAAGTATAAAGGGAAAGGAAAAAAATGCGAGAGTTCTTTTAAATTATGCTTTGCTTTTGGGTGATGGGTTAAAAAATGTAGAAGAGGCTAAGAAAATTATCAATAAAATTAAGTTTTTGACGACAAGTCCTGATATAATGAAGGCAACAAATAGCTTATTAAGGCGTCTTGAAAGGGGAAGTGCAGGATGAAATTATTTTTTTTAATCTTGTTTTTTGCTAGCTTTCTATTTGTTGGAGAGGATATCTATGCGCAAAGAAGACAATCTATTGACTTTGAAGATCAGTTGATTGAAGGGGAGTTGAGAAATCCAGAACTGACATACTTGATGAAGAAAAGACAATTTAATTTTGGACGGCTTATTAAATTAAGAGAGAACTTTGTATCAGAGTTGAAGAAAACATCTGAACAAGTTCAACGTGGGGGCAAATAGTATTGGAACAACCGCTCTTTTTAAAAATATATAAAGATAAAGAGCTCATTCAGGTTAAGCAATTCTTGCAAGAACAAGTCATTATTGGTCGAAATCCTGACCTGGATGTCATTCTTGAGGATGAGTCCGTATTTCCTGTCCATGCTGTCATAGAGGAAAGGGATGGGGGATGTTTCCTCTGTGATATGGGGTCTGAAAGTGGCGTGAAGAAAAATGGAGAGCGCATTTTAGATGAAAATATAGATAGTGGTGATGTTATTGAAATAGGGCCTTATCGCATTGAATTTCATATAGGAATACCAATGCCCAAGAAAAAGCCCCCAAGAGTTGTTGTTCACCCTGAAAAATCATCAGAATCTAAAAAAAAGGACATACATGACACTTCGGCGAGTCAGGTGTCAAATGAGGCACCACCTCCCCCCCTAGAGCATAAAACTGAACATTCAACAAAAATGGATTCTATATCAAATGAGGTGTCACAGCCCTCGGGAGATACACCTGATGAAGAAAAAACTTTTATAGATGAGGATGAAAAAAACCAATATGAAGATGATGACACAGAAACTGTTACGGACTTTTCTATAAATGATGCGAATAATTTTAGCTTAGAAGAAAAAAGTAAAGAAAAAAATAAAGAAGACTTCTCTGAGTCAAAAGGTTTAAAGATCAAGCCATATCAACATTCAGAAAAAAGAGGTGGAGGGGCGTCGCCTTTTTCTTCTTCTGGCTATGCAAGAGATGTTGTTCTTCCTGAGAGTGGTGCGACTCTTGAAATAGTGGTGGCTTGGGAAGATCGTATTCTCAGTACATATCACATTAATGAAAAAATGACAGTTAGAGTAGGAGCACACCCTAAGAATGATGTTGTTGTTCCAGTGTTTAGTAGAAGTGGTATCAGCCATCCTCTTGTGAAAATGGATTCTTTGGCAGAGGTATTTATTACCTCTGATATGGAGGGGGAATGGACCTCAGGAAGAGAAAAGTATAAACTTCGTGATTTAATTCAAAACCGTTCTATGAGGCCTTCTGGAGGGGGATATGTTATTACTCTTCAGCAGGGTGAAATGCTGCGAATGAATTGGGATGGTGGGGTGTCTGTATATGTGAGGTATGTATCTACAGCTGTTAAACCTCTTGTGGGTCCAGTTTTTGACTTTAGTTCTTCCGAGTTAACATCTTTTGTCGTGATTATGATTATGGTAGGCTTAATGGGGCTCTACATGAATGTTTATACTTCTCCAGTTATTGAAGATAAGTTAGAGCCTGAAAAAAAGAGAGTCGCTACTTTTCAGTATAAACCACCTCAACCTATAAGACCTGTTTCTCGGCCAAAGGTAAAACCTAAATTAGCAGTTGTGGGGAAAGTATCTTCTAAGAATAAAAAGAGAGTTGCGAAAAAGGTGACTCAAAAAAAGAAGGTGGCTCGAAAGAAGAAAGTCCCTCGGGTTGGAAAAGCGTCTGCAGCCGCTTCGAATAAATCTAAGACCCGAGCTAGAAAAAAGCTAACGACACCTAATCCAGGACGGAAAAAGGGGATACGAAGAGGGCAGAGAGTGGGCAAGGTTAGAGGTGGTGGGGGTGCTAAACAAAAAGATGTTAAAGATACGGGATTATTAAGTGTCTTTGGAACAAAGGGGGCACAGGATCAACTTCAAAAAGCTTTACAGGGCTCTGATGCTGTGAGTGGCCTCAGTCAAGAAGCTACTGGGTCTGGTCGAACTAAAGCAGTTGGAGCGGGAACGGATATTGGTCAAGGTTTAAAAGACCTGGGTAAGGGTGGGAAAGGTGTTTCTACTGTTGGAATTAGTGGAGTAAAGACGAAAGGTATTGGCGGAGGGGATTCGGGTTATGGGTTAGATGCCTCTGGGTCAAAAAAGCGGAGCGTGACTATTGAGGCTGGGGGAGAAGAAGAAGAGTTTATGGGTGAAATTGATAAGGAGGCTGTTCGTCGGGTCATCAAGAGAGGGGAGAATCAAATAAAGAATTGTTATGAAAGGGTATTAAATACAAATCCAGGACTACGTGGAAAAGTTGTTCTTCAGTGGTCAATTATTGAACGGGGTCGTGTTAGAAATGCAAAGGTAGTGAGGGGAGACTCTACTTTAAAAAATCAAAGTGTTTATAGGTGTATTATTTCACGTCTAAAAACATGGAGATTTCCTGAGCCGCCTATTGGTACATATGCGGACATTAGATACCCGTTTGTATTTACATATTAGGTAAGGGAATTTAAAAAGATATATTAAGGAGGGGTAAGGTGGAACCAATACAAACACAAGAAAAGGCTAATTTTATTATTCATGCCTTTGAGGTAGGCGGACCAGTCATGTATATTATTTTACTGGTTGGGTTAGCAGTCGTATTTCGAATCGTCGAAAGGGAGATGACTTTAAGGAAACTCAAAGTCAGTAAGGAAGACTTTAATGAGCGTCTTTTTGGAATGATATTGAAAGGGGATGTTCGTGAAGCTATTAAGTTTTGTGATAATCAGCCAGCACCATTAACAAACACAATGAAGGCAGGACTTATTCAGGTTTTAAATAAAAGATCTGATGAAGAAGTGCAAGTGGCTATGGACGCTGCTGTTTTAAGAGAGACGCCTCGTATTGAGGGCTGGACGGCATTTCTTGCTGTATTTGGAAATATTGCTACTCTTGTTGGGCTACTGGGAACAATTATTGGTCTTATTATTTCATTTTCTGGTGTGGCAGAAGCTGATCCTGCACAAAAAGCGGAAATTCTATCACGTGGTATTTCTGAGGCTCTCAACTGTACAGCATTTGGTCTGATTGTTGCTATTCCAGCATTGATTGCATATGGGTACTATCAAACACGTGTTGGGCATATGATAAATGACATGGTTGAGAGCAGTATGTCTCTTATGAATATTGTTGTAGCTAATAAGGATAAGATTAAGGATTAAATAATATGGCACAGATAGAAGAATTTGGTAGTGGACGCTCTAAAAATGTAGAATTGAATTTGGTCCCATTTATTGACCTTATGAGTGTTTGTATTATTTTTCTTCTTATTACAGCTGTATGGACTCAGGTTTCAATGTTACAGATTGGTAGTTCTGTGTATGGAAAAAGAACGGAGTTTACTCCCTCTGAGCCGCCTCCTCGACCAGAGATTTCTTTTCGTGTTGATGTGACGGCTAATGGATATATTATTAACTTGGCAAAGAGCCGTCGTGTTGTGCCTTTGAAAGATGGGGATCATGACGATTTCTCTCTTTATAATTATATTAAAGCGATTAAAAGTAAATATCCTCAAAAGGAAGATTCGGTGATCGCCTTGAGTGATGACATGACTTATAATCATCTCATAAGAGGAATGGATATTCTTTTAAACGCTGGTTTTCCTGAGATATCTGTTGCAACTGGAGGGTTACAGTAATGCCAATTTATGCCCCTGGAAAAAGATATGTACGTTGTTCTCGAGTGATGGATACGGGACGGGCTAAGCGCAATATAGTTGCCATGCTTTCTCTGACCGCAATGGTGGATATGTTTACAGTTTTAACGATTTTTTTACTTCAGAATTATAATGCAACAGGCGCAGTGATTCATATTCCTGAAAAGGTGATTCTTCCAAAGGCTTCTGCAGTCAAGGAGTTACAACCAGCTCACGTTGTGACAATTACACCTGATTTTATTTTGCTCGATAACAATCAAGTTGTTGAATATATTCAAGTGAAGGATCAAAAGGATTGGATGATTCGTCCTCTGTATAATCTTGTTAGGGATGCTCTACAAAAAGATGAAATAGAGTATCGTAAAACTTTAAAACAAACTTTGAAAGGTGTGATGAATCCTGAGGATAAAGAGGTTCAAAGTCTTAAAGAAGAACAATTGAGAAAGATAACAGTTCAAGCTGATAAGGATATTGATTTTTTAACTATTAAAAAGGTTATGTTTACCATTACAGAGGCAGGATCAAAAGAAATTAATTTTGCTGTTATTCAAGAGGAAAGCCGTTATGAAGTTAATCTGTAATTTTGAAAAGGTTACAGTCTTTTATGCCAAACACGATCTTAGTCATTTAAACGCTTTTCAATCTAAATAGCAAGTTAGCCAAATTGTTTTACATAATCCTGAAGATAGGCTTTTGATCTTTCTGAAATTTTAGAAAACTCTATTCCGGCATAACCAGATGGATTGACATATTTTATTGTGGCTTGAGCTTGAAAATCTTCTACAATAAGTAGGCTCTGTATTTTTAATATAACAAGGTCTCCGGCCTTTAGCTCGAAGGCATTTTTAATTCCTAAACCTTGGACACTGATATTAGAAATATCTTTGTAGAAGATCTGTGTTCCTCGAGTGATTGAGACTCTTCCGACAATAGGTGCTCTTACAAATTTACGGCGTGTTATTCCGATAGCTTCCATAATTGTATTAAATTCGAACAATCGTGCCCATTGTTCTTGGCCTTCTGTCCAAAGGTATATTTGAGATAGATCTTTGTGATAGGATAAGAATTGAATCAATTGATCTTTTGTATAGGGGCCAAATTGTTCACCTCTATTTTCTGCATACCAGAGTTTTGGCTTTTGACTATTTATAGCTTTAAGTTGGTTATAGTATTTTCTCCAGTTTTGAAATGATAACCAGCTTTTTTGTCCTTTGGACCAAAGGAGGATGTCTTTTTTATTTTTGAAATGACTATGATAGATAGTTTCTGCTGCGAAAGGCCCAGTGACATTTTCTTGATAATAGATGAACCATTTTCTACTCATACCTTAGTAGAGATCGGTATCTTAGTCTTAAGACTTTAGATGGTTATATCAGAGGTGACTTCTAGATTAAAGTCTAAGTGAGGATTTAGTTTTTAAGATGCAAGCAGGAAGAGTTTTTCTAAAGGCTTCCAAAATTTCAAACAACTCTGAGGTCCGCAGCTCGTCTCTCTTCGAGATACGCCCTGCGCCTCAGAAAACTCGTTTTGGAAGCCTTCAGAAAAACTCTTCTTGCCTTTTGATATCTCAGTGGCGTAAATCATTTTTAAAATTTCTAAGCACTCAGATGACTCTGAGTTCTGCAGCTCATGGTGAGGCTTAAAGTCCTTAAAAGAATTTTCCTTTAAAGTAAAAGACTCCTTTATAGATTAATATAAGAAAATTATTTGTAAGATAGTGTCGCCTTAAGGGGTGTTTATCATAGATTGGTTAAGAGAATAAAGATTGTTAAAAGAGATTTTGTTCTTAAACATATGTTATAGTATACAGCGAGCTTATGCGTTGGATTTATATTGCTTGCGGTATTCTTTTTATCATAATCTTTGGCTGGATTGTTATTGTAAAGTTTAACAGTACAGTACAGTTTTCAGATTTTTCAGGCTTTCATATTGAACAAAAAATATCGGGTGTTTATATTACTGATTTTACTTCTAGAGAAAAAAAGTGGGAGCTTAGAGCCCAAGAAGCTCAGTTTCAAGCGGATAGTTGGTCGTTTCATGATGTAAAACTTCAAGTCAAAAATAAAAAAAATCAGAAGTATACTCTTCGAGGTGAAAGGGCTCGTTTTAAAAGAGGAGATGAAGATCTTGAGTTAGAAGGCAATGTCACTCTAGATTTAAACAATAGAGGTTATCTTCGACTTGATTCTATAAGGTATGATGTAAAATCTGAACAGTTGATAAGCGATGCGCCTCTGTATATTTCAAATGAAGATTCACAGGGTATGAAATATGAAATATGGGGACAGGGTCTAAAGGTTTACTTGAATGATAGTAAAATAAACTTGGAACAAGGAGTAAAGTGGCAAGTTTATTTTGAAAAAAATAGAAATTCTCAACTAACGGCGCAGAGGGGCTATTATTGGCTTCACAATCATGTTGCTCAGTTAAAAGGTCGTGTTATTGCTCACTATGGTCGGTTTAAAATTACAGGAGAGAGCGCAGACCTTATTTGGAAAAATGGGCTTATTTATGCTGTTCAGATTTCTGGAAATGTCCGCATGACGGATATCCATCGCTGGGCAAAAGCTGATAGAATGCTGTTAATGGTTCAAAATAGGAGTTTGACTTTAATTGGGAATTCTAGATTAGTACAGGGAAATGATGATCTTTCTGGTCATATGATTGAATTTTCAGAGGAGGATCAAAAGGTCAGGGTTCATCGTGCAAAGGTACGGGTAGAACAACCAGAAGAGAAATTTTCTTTTTAGGATGATATTCTAAAAATGAAATTGAAAACTGAAATTATGGGTTGAGATGAAATTGTGTATTGAAAATATCAGTAAGACATATCAAGGACGTACTGTTGTTGATGATGTCAGTTTAGAGATAAACCAAGGGCAAATTGTGGGTTTATTGGGACCCAATGGTGCCGGTAAAACAACAAGTTTTTATATTGCTGTAGGTCTTATTCCTGCTCATAAAGGAGTTATTCGTCTCCATGGTGAAGACATTTCTCAATTAAATATGTCAGAACGAGCAAAAAGAGGAATAAGATATTTACCTCAAGAGCCGAGCATTTTTCGCCGATTAACAGTTTATGAGAATCTTCAGGTGGCTTTAGAGGTGCAGAACTTTGAAGCGAGTAAGAGAAATAAACGGATTGAAATGTTAATTCAGGATTTTGGATTAAGGGAGGTTGTTCATCAGAAGGGAGAAACTCTTTCTGGAGGGGAGAGACGACGTGTGGAGATTGCAAGAGCATTGGCGTGTGAACCACAGTTTTTTTTCTTAGATGAACCCTTTGCAGGTGTAGATCCTATATCAGTGGGCGAGATACAAGATATGATAAAAAAAATGGCGCAGAAAGAAGTTGGAGTTTTAATTACTGATCACAATGTGAGAGAGACACTTTCCATTTGTGATTATGCTTATATTTTAAATCAAGGCCGAGTGCATATTTCTGGATCCCCTCGTGATATAGCGGAATCTGCAGAGGTCAGAGATTACTATTTAGGTGAACATTTTTCGTTATCTAAGGAATAGAGATGGCAAGTAATTTTTTAAAACAAAATCTCAATATTTCTCAAACACAGTCATTAAAAATGACACCTCAGTTACAACAAGCTATCAAATTGCTTCAATTATCTCGGATGGAATTAGAAGCCGCCATTTCTAAAGAAATGGAAGAGAACCCTGTTCTTGAAGAGGTACAAGAAATTCAAGAAGATCAAGAAAAAGAGGCAACACAGTTAGAGTCTATTGAAAAAATAGATACATCTGGCGAAAATACAGATCCAACAACACAAGATGAATTTGATTGGGAACAGTATATAGAACAGAGTCAAAAAACTTCAACATTAACCAGTCAGGGTGGCGGTTCAGATGAAATAATGAATTATGAGAATATTATTTCTAATACACAAACTCTTCATGACCATCTTTTGTGGCAATTAAATTTAGCTGGTTTCAATGAAGAAGAGTTTGTTCTGGCTGCTATTCTTGCCGGTTATATTGATGATGATGGGTATATTCGAATGACGTTGAGTCAGATTGCTGAAGAGGAGGGGGTTAAGGAGAGTGATTTAGAAGAGGTTCTCCCTTTTATTCATGAGTTTGATCCAGCAGGCGTTGGAGCAAGGAATTTAAAAGAGTGTCTTTTAATTCAAGCTCAACACTTGCAAGAAGACACCAATGATCTTGTCTATCTTATAAACCATCATCTGAAAGATTTAGAGGGGAAAAATTATGAAGTCATAGCAAAGGCTATGAAAAAGGATATAGAGGTTATTATTGAACTCAGTAAGATTATTCATGAAATGGAACCTAAGCCGGGCCGATCATTTACACCCAATGACACTCAATATGTCATTCCAGATGTATATATTTACCAAGTCAGTGATGAGTATGTTGTTGCTTTAAATGAAGAGGGTTTACCAAAGTTAAAAATTTCAAATTTTTATAAAAATGCCTTAAAAGATGGAGCTAAGGGTTCAGAAGAATATATTAAAGATAAATTGCGTTCAGCGGTTTGGCTGATTAAATCTATTCAACAAAGGCAGAGAACAATTTATAAAGTGACAGAAAGTATTGTTAGATATCAGAGAGATTTTTTTGAAAAAGGGCCATCTTATATTCGACCGATGGTATTACGAGATATTGCCAATGATATTGGTGTGCATGAATCGACCGTGAGTCGTGTGACAACAAATAAGTTTGTGCATACACCAAAGGGTATTTTTGAGTTGAAATATTTCTTTAATTCAGGCATTCAAAAAATAAATGGAGAGTCTTTAGCTAGTGAATCTGTAAAGTTAAAGATTAAAGAATTAGTGAAGGCAGAGAGTGCGAAGTCCCCACTCTCAGACCAAAAAATCGTAAATCTTTTAAAAGAAGATGGGATTCAAATTGCTCGTCGTACTGTTGCGAAATACCGTGATGTTCTTGGTATATTGCCCTCCAATCGACGCAAGAAGCATTTTTAAAATAATATCATAATATATGATCTTTAATTTTTTCCTTAGACTCGTTTTTCTTAAGGCAGCCCATTCATTGAGATTCCACTAAAGTGGCTTTTGATTTTCCTTTTATCAAGTCTCTTATGAAAACCTATTCTTTTTTTATAGGAAGCAAAATTAAAATATTTAGAGTTCATAGTGAACATGAGTTCTGTGTCGGATTTTTATTAATCTATGATAGTATTGACCTCTTGACTGAGTGCGATTACCGTTAGGGCAATAAGAAGGACATCTTGTGGGAGGGACAATGAGGGATTATCTTTTTACAAGTGAGTCTGTTTCTGAAGGCCATCCCGATAAGGTGGCTGATCAAATAAGTGACTCAGTGCTGGATGCCATATTGACTCAGGATGCAAAGGCTAGAGTGGCCTGTGAAACATTAATTACAACGGGACTTATTGTTGTGGCTGGAGAGATCACTACGGATTGTTATGTCGATATGCCGCAAATTGTAAGAGGGACCATTAATAGTATTGGATATGATGATGCAAGTAAGGGCTTTGATGGAAGTTCATGTGCTGTGATAACGAGCATTGGCCGTCAATCTTCAGATATAGCAAGGGGCGTGGATGGTCAGAGAGAGCAGGGGGCTGGAGATCAGGGTATTATGTTTGGTTATGCTGTAGATGAAACTCCAGAAAAGATGCCGCTTACGATAAGTCTTTCACATAAAATTCTTATGGAGTTGGCAAAATATCGTAAAACCAAAGGGGTTGATTTTCTAAGACCAGATTCAAAAAGCCAAGTGACAGTTGAATATGTTGATAATCTTCCAAAGCGAATTGATACTATTGTTCTCTCTACTCAACATGCTGCAGATGTTAGCCAGAAAGAAATTCGTGAACTTGTATTGGATGAGATTATTCCAAGATCTATTCCCAAGCGTTGGGTGGATGGGAAGACCAAATTTTTTGTTAATCCTACAGGACAATTTATCATGGGGGGGCCAAAAGCTGATTGTGGTTTGACGGGTCGAAAGGTGATCGTTGATACCTATGGTGGCCATGGTGCCCATGGTGGGGGAGCTTTTTCTGGGAAAGATCCTTCCAAGGTAGATCGTTCAGCAGCTTATGCTGCTCGTAATGTTGCAAAAACTATTGTTGCAGCAGGCTTTGCTAAAAAATGTCTTATACAAATCTCTTATGCTATTGGGATTGCGAAGCCTGTTAGTATTATGATTGATCATTATGGAACTGGAACCGTGTCGTCTGAAGTTTTAGAAAAATCTGTTCATCAGATTTGGGATTTGCGTCCTGCAAATATCATTGAAGAATTTGATTTATTAAGACCTATTTACAAAGAGACGGCTTCGTATGGTCATTTTGGACGTGATAAATTTACCTGGGAACAAATACATCGTGTTGATAACCTGAAGGATGTTGTAAAAACATTGAGTTAATGGATCCAAAATACATTAGAAATTTTTCTATTATTGCACATATCGATCATGGAAAATCGACCCTTGCAGATGCTCTTTTAAACTTCACGGGTACTCTTTCGCATCGTGAGCAAAAGGATCAGTTTTTAGATAATATGGATATAGAAAGAGAGCGTGGGATTACTATTAAGGCCCAGACCGTTCGATTAACATATAAATCTAGAGACAATCAAGTATATCAATTGAATTTGATTGATACCCCAGGGCATGTAGATTTTAGTTATGAAGTCTCTAGGTCATTAGCTGCTTGTGAAGGAGTACTTTTGGTTGTGGATGCAGCTCAGGGTGTTGAAGCGCAAACACTGGCTAACGTGTATTTAGCCCTAGACAACAATTTAGAAATTATACCTGTGTTGAATAAAATTGATCTTTCATCTGCTGATCCAGAAGGGGTGTGCCAGCAAATTGAAGAGGCTATTGGATTAGATGCTAAGGACGCTATATACACAAGTGCCAAAGAAGGTAAGGGTGTTGAAGATATTTTAGAGAGAGTGATTGAAAAGATATCCCCTCCAATTGGAAAAAGTGAATCCTTGTTAAGAGCTATGATTTTTGATTCTTGGTTTGATTCTTATCAAGGTGTTGTTGTGCTTTGTCGTATTTTTGAAGGCTCGGTGAAGAAGGGTGACAGGATTTATCTTATGGCAACACATCAAGAGTATGAAGTTTTAAAGTTAGGCGTGTATTCCCCTTTTGCTAAGGAACTTGAAGGACTCTATGCCGGAGAAGTTGGATTTGTCATTTGTGGGATAAAAAACATTCGAGATGTTCAAGTCGGGGATACGATGACTCATGCCAAGAATAGTTCAAAGGTGCCTCTTGAGGGCTTTAAGAAAGTAAAACCAATGGTGTTTTCTGGTATTTTTCCTGTTGTGTCGTCAGAATATGAAAATTTAAGAGATGCATTGGACAGGCTTTGTCTTAACGATTCAAGCCTTTCTTTTGAACCTGAGTCATCAAAGGCATTAGGGTTTGGATACCGCTGTGGATTTTTGGGTATGTTACATATGGAAATTGTTCAAGAGCGATTGGAACGAGAATTTGATCTTGATTTAATCACAACAGCTCCCTCCGTTGTCTATAAAGTATATATAACAGATGGAAATGTGATGGAAATTGAATCACCATCTACAATGCCAGAGAAAACTCATATTGATAGAATTGAAGAGCCATTTATCATGGCTTCAATTCACACTCCCAGTGAATTCATTGGTGGGATATTAAAATTATGTGAAGTGAAGCGAGGCCAGCAGATTAAGATGGAATATATTAGTAATAGAAAAGTTATTATTATATATAAGTTACCATTAAATGAAGTCGTTATGGATTTTTATGATAAACTCAAATCTGTTTCTAAAGGTTATGCCTCTTTAGATTATGAGTTTCATTCTTTTGAAACGTCAGAGATGGTCAAGCTGGATATACTTATCAATGGAGAGGTTGTTGATGCTCTTTCTTTATTAGTGCATAAGAGCAAGGCTTATAGTAGAGGGAGGGAATTAACTAAAAAAATGAAGGAACTTATTCCTCGACAGCAGTTTCAAATTGCTTTACAGGCTGCTATTGGAACAAAGATTATTGCTCGAGAAACCTTAGGGGCACTTAGAAAAGATGTGACAGCAAAGTGTTATGGAGGAGATATTACTCGTAAACGGAAACTTTTAGAGAAACAGAGGGAGGGAAAGAAAAGAATGAAGCAGATCGGATCTGTTGATATTCCTCAAGAGGCTTTTTTAGCTATCTTAAAGGTGGATGAATAATATGTCTCTTCGCCAGAAAGAGTTTTTCATTGTTGCAGCGATAGTTGGTCTAGTGTTGTTTTTCAGAGGTTTTATTATGGAACCTTATCTTGTACGTGATACGACAATGTCACCGAATCTTTTACCTAGAGATTATATTTTTGTTTCAAAATTGTCTTATGGGCTTCGAATTCCTTTCACTCGTGTATATCTTACTTTATGGAGAACGCCTCAAATAGGCGATGTTATTGCTTTTAAGCATCCTGAAGATGAAAGTAAAATTTTAGTGCGTCGAGTGCGAGGTGTTGGAGGAGATATATTATCTTATGAAAAAGAAACTTTATATTTAAATGGTAAGCGGGCAGATAAAGTTGTTTCCTTTGATGGAACTTGGATGGAGCGTTATGGACAGGAACTGGAAACTGATCCCGATGGGTTTTTGATTTTTAGTGAAGAGATTGTAAATACTAGAGCACTTGTGTTAGCTGAGAGGGATTTTTTTTCTTTAGAGGTCGGTTTTTTACGGGTACAAGATTCTCGATTTTTTGTCATGGCTGATAACCGTTCGACGGGAAATGACAGTCGATCTTGGGGGTATATCTCAATGGATGATATTTTAGGCAGAGTGTCTTTTATATGGCTTTCCTGTGAAGTGCCAATTTCTGTGATAGATGTATTTTGTCATCCAGGTCAATTTCGATGGGAGCGTTTATTTTTAAAAGTTCTGTAATAGAGATCTTGCTTTGAATTCGATGAGGGTCTAGTCTTTGTAAATTATGGCAAAAAAGAAAACAAATAAAAAAGGGACATGGCTCGATGGAATAGGATCTTTCGGGTTGGCTATTCTTGTAGCTTTATCTATCCGTTGGGCCTTTTTAGAAGCCTACGTGATTCCATCTAGTAGTATGTATCCTACATTACTTATACATGATCATATATTTGTGAATAAGATTATTTATGGGATTCGTATTCCTTTCCAAAAAATCTGGCTTGTAAAGTTTAATGATCCTAAAAGGGGTGAAGTTATTGTTTTCAAATATCCAATAGATGAAGATAAATTTTTTATTAAAAGAGTGATTGGCATTCCTGGCGATAAAATAAAATATCTAAATGGGCAGCTCTATGTGAATAATAAAGAAGTTGAAAAGAAGAATCCAATTGATAAAACAGGGATGAATCTTCTTAAAGATGAAGATTTTTTAGGAGGTTCAAAAGCTATGATGGATCACTATAGTGAAAAGTTAGGAGAACATACTTTTTCTATTCTTCTACGAAAGAACACGTTCCATAGAGATATTATGGATATAGAAGTTCCAAGCCATCACTATTTTGTTATGGGTGATAACAGAGATGATTCAAGTGATAGTCGAACATGGGGTTTTGTGCCAATGGAAAATGTTTTAGGTCGAGCTGCCTTTATTTGGTTGAGTTGTGATAAGTCTCTTCCTTTAATAAACATGTTGTGTAATCCGTTAACATTGAGATTTTCTCGCTTTTTCAAGTTTGTTCATTAGAGAGAGTCCCCAGCTCCTTTACACCAAACACGATCTTAGTACTGTAAACACTTTTCGATCCACTACCAAGTCAATGATTTAAAAGTCAAATCCTTAATTTTTAGATGCAAAAGTCGTTATTCTGTATTCAGGACCTTGTCATAGGAAATATGAGATCACACCAGATATTCTGAAAGATTCAAGGTGTCAATTTTTAGAAAATGTTTCCTCTTTTGTTATGATATATGAAAATTGAAAGAAATAGATTTTTAAAAATAGGTAAGGTGTCCAAAAGGTTTTATTCGATGTATTTACGGAGAGTATGCTGTGAAGTATGATAGATTAATAGAGAAATTAGCCCACTATTATACAAGTCAGGACTATGCTCTAGAAGTAAGAAGAGCGAAAAAAGATTTCTCATTACGTATAGGCCTTATTGAAGGAGGGAATGAAATATATGATGAGCAAGCAGATCAGTTTTTAGATTGGTTCTTGTTTTCAAGGTGTATTAATGGAACCGGCCTATCGCCGATTGAAGATGCACGTATTAATAAGAATTTGAACCTTGACGGAAGTGATCTTGAGCAGTTGAAGAATATTTCTCACTTTGAATATAGTTTATTTCAATTTTTAAAATTAACAGAAAGTGGAATGCTTATTAGAGATCTTTTTTCAGGGGGAAAAATAATTATTAGTCACTCTGATATGATTTGGGCATTTAATACGGATGAATTTTTCCAAGTACGGATTATTCCCGATGAGAAAACATATTGCCTGACAAGAGGGTTATGCTTCCATCCTGTTGAAGCAAAAAAAATTATTTTGAATGAAATTAAAAAGGTCAAATTAAACAATCAGGAAGATCGAGAGAGATTTCTTTTTCTTTTATTGAATCGTAGATACAAGATGGAATTATATAAACATCTTCAGCCAGAGGTGATCTACTCCGAGTCTGAGAGACATCCTAAGATAAAATAATAATTAAGGTTAAAAATAAAAAACTTATAATAAATATTGCATTCAAATTTATTGTCATTATTTAAGTGTTCTTATACCATTAAGTGATGAGTATTTTAACAGTTAGAAATCTTAAAAAGGGATTTAAGAGGGACTTTTGGAAAAAAAGAGTAGAGATTTTAAAAGGGGTGAGTTTTAAAATTGAAGAGGGAAAGGTTACTGGTTTTTTAGGAGGCAATGGTTCTGGTAAGACAACAACTATTAAATTATTGTTAGGCCTTATTTTTCCAGATTCAGGAAGTATTCAAATTTTTGATTCTCCTTCTCTAACAAAAGACATTCGTCGTCGTATTGGTTTTCTGCCAGAAAGGCCGTACTTTTATGAATATTTAACTGGTATTGAGTTTTTAAAATTGCACTCTGAATTAACGGGAATGAGTTTTGATAAACTTTTGGAGAAGAGAATAGATGAGATTTTTAAAATGGTTGATTTAGATTATGCAAAAAATGAGTTGTTAAAAACATATTCCAGAGGAATGGTTCAGAGAATTGGTATCTCGCAGGCTTTGGTGCATGATCCTGATTTAGTTATTTTGGATGAGCCTATGGCTGGGTTAGATCCTGATGGTCGCTCAAAAATCAATGAAGTGATGGAAAGTATTAGTGCTTCAGGGAAAACAGTTTTTTTTTCAAGTCATCTATTACATGATGCTGAAATGATCTGTGACAATCTTGTGATTATGGGAAAGATGGGAAAAGTTATTTATCAGGGGCCAATGGGGACATTATTAGAAAAATTGCAATCGGGATTTACTCTTCATTACTTTTGCGATGGGAAAGAGGGTCAGGAAACTGTTTCCAGCTTGCAAGATCTTCAGGGGTGTATTGATAGGGTTCGAAATCAAAAGGGAAATATTTTTAAAATTGTCCCCGAGAGACCTTCGTTAGAGAAAGCTTTTTTAAAAATATCTGATAAGTGAGGGCATAAGGTTGATAAATCCTATTTTTGTTATAGCTCAGAACACTTTTAAGGAAGTTATTCAGGACAGAATTTTGTATGGTGTAGTGATATTTGCTATTTTATTACTTTCTTTGAGTGTCGCATTGGGACAGTTAAGTTTTACAGAACAGACAAGAATATCTATAGATTTTGGACTTGCTGGAATTCATGTTAGCAGCATTATTATTTCCTTATTTGTTGGGAGCAGTTTGGTTTGGAAAGAGCTTGATAAGCAAACGATTTTTACAATTTTAACTCGTCCCATATCTCGCTTTGAATTTCTTATGGGTAAATATTTAGGTCTAATGGCTATTGTGATAACTCTTGTTATAGCTCTTTCCATTGTTTTATTTTTGATATGTTTACGGTTGCATTGGTCTTGGGATATGAGTTTTATTTATGCCCTATATGGGATTGTTTTAGAGACTCTTGTTCTTGTTTCTTTAAGTATACTTTTTAGTTGTTTGTCAAAGCCTACTCTTAGTGTCTCTTGTGCTTTAGGGCTTTTTATCGTTGGACACTGGGTGAGTGAGGTCGATTATTTTGTGTCTCAAAGTGAATCTAGTATTATTCAATATACTGGAAAAATATTAAATTTTGTATTGCCAAACTTGGAGAGTTTTAATTGGAAATCGATGGTGACATATAGAGATATCGTGGAAACGGAAGTTGTTGGGAATGCGACTTTATATGCTCTAGGTTGGGTATTTGTTTTATTTGTGATATCTTCACTTATTTTTGAAAGGAAGGATCTTATCTAATGACTCTTTTGGGCAATATTTATGTTGATTATGGATTTATTCTAGGGTTGGGAGCTATTTTAGGGAGCTTTGCAAATGTTGTGATCTATAGATTGCCTGATGGGAAGAGTATCTTAAAGCCGGGGAGTTATTGTAGAAAGTGTAAAATACCAATAAGGTGGTTTAATAACATCCCCATTCTCTCTTGGTTTTTTCTTAAAGGAAAGTGTCATTCGTGTTTTGTTAAGATCCCCTTTCGTTATCCTTTAGTGGAAATCATAATGGCGTCTTTGTTTTTGCTATGTTACTTTCAGGTAGGTTTAAAGTGGGTGTTACTTGAATATCTTATTTTTATTTTTGGATTGGTTGTCATTACATTTATAGATATAGATCACTTTATTATTCCAGATGTATTTAGTATTGGTGGTTTGTTGTTGGGGCTGGTTGGTGCCTATTTGAATCCGGAAAGAGGATTTTTAGATTCCAGTTTGGGTGTACTGATGGGCGGGGGTTTTTTGTGGGCTATTGCATTGGTCTACTATATTGTTCGAAATCAAGAGGGAATAGGAGGAGGAGATATTAAGTTGTTGGCTTGGATTGGGGCTGTTTTGGGTTGGACTTCTATTCCGTTTGTTATTATCTCTTCAAGCCTTATCGGGGGGATTGTGGGGTTATTTGTGGCTTTTAAGAAAAAATCAGGACTAAAGACCGTAATCCCCTATGGTCCTTACTTGGCCTTTGGTGCAGTTTTATACCTTCTTGGTGGTTCTCAGTGGGGTTTTCTGTACTTAAGAATTTTCTTTCCATGGATTCAGCCGATTGACATGTGATTACCCTACAAGTTGTAATAATAACTAGAGAAATAAATATTTAAGGGAGCCACAGATGGCACCCTAGAAAGTTCATGGAAGATGCTGTTTGGGGCGAAAAAGGTCATAGGTCTAGATATTGGAAATGCTTCTATAAAGTTAGCTGAATTGGAGGTGAGTAAAAAAAATGCAAAGTTAATTTCATTTGGAGTGGTACCCACTCCGCCTGGTGTTGTGAATGCACGTGGTGAATTATTAGATCCTTTATTGGTATCACAAGCTATTAAGCAAGCATTAACTCAGCTTCAAACGAAAAGGAAAAGTGCAGTTGCATCTGTGTGGGGCTCAACAGCTATGATAAAAAAAATTAGTATTCCACGGAGTATGGAAGAGGAAAAATTATTAGCTGGGCAAGTGAGATGGGAAGCAGAACAGTATATTCCTTATGATATTAGTGAGATCAACATAGATTATCATGTATTACAAAATCAAGATAAGAATCAGGATATGATGGATGTTCTGCTCATTGCTGGACAAAGGAGTCATATATTTAGTTTTGCTGAGGCGATTGAGTCATCGGGGTTAGAGTGCTGTACTCTCGATGTTGGTGGCTTAGCAGTTGCAAATTGTTTTGAGTATAATTATGGTTTTCATCGAGGCGAAGTGATTGCGGTTCTTGATATAGGATCCAGTATTACAAATCTTGTTATTATAGACAATTCTGAAGTTATTTTTTGTAGAGATATTCCTGTAGGTGGAGCAACTTTTACTAATGAAATTTGTCAGCAAATGGGGTTGAGTCTTGAGGAGGCTGAAGGATTAAAACTCAATATAGGTACAGGGCCCGTCCCTCCCGAGCTTAATAACATTGTGCCATCAATGTGTGAATATGTATGTGAAGAGATAAATAGAAGTATAGATTTTTATAATGCATCAATGACAGAGAATCGTCCGATTCAGAGAGTTTATGTTACTGGAGGGGGTTCATTAACACCTGGATTAAGAGAGACACTTCAAAAAATATTTACTCTAAAGATTGATGAGTTTAACCCATTTCAATCGATTGGATTTGATTCGAATAAAATATCGGCAGAGTATGTTGAGCAGATTGCACCATTTGTATCTCTTGTTATAGGTTTAGGATTGAGAACAGTAGGTGATGCATGATTCATGTTAATCTTTTAAGGGATCGTACACAACCGATGTCTGCGACAACACAGACAACAACTGGTCAAACAAAATCTGGGACATTAAATGAAATCAGTATCTTGAGGGAACGCACAATACAAAGAGCTGCTGAGGGTATATCTTCTGTCGGAACAGCGGCAATAACGATTGTGAAAATTATAGCTTTAATATTCCCGGCGGGAGCGTTATGGGGATGGTCATGGACTGTTGTTCATGGAAAAGAGTTGCAGTTAAAAAATATAGAAAAAGAAATAAAAGTTTTAGCGGCTGAAAAAAAGAAGCTTGAACCAGAAGTTAAAGCAGCAGAGGGTTTTAAAGCACAGAAGAAAACATTTGAGACTAAAATAGACGCGATCAAACAGTTATCTCGAGTCAGATTGAGAAATGTTAGGGCTTTAGAGAAGATTCAGAAGATAATACCTTCAAAGGCCTGGTTGATTGAATTATCAATTAAGAATAAAAATTTAGTGTTACAAGGAATGGCTAGGGATCATAACGTTATTAGTGTTCTTATGGATGCTTTGAAAAATGATATAGAGTTTCAAGAGCCGAAGCTGCTAAGTGCTCAGACTCAGAAGGGGATCAGTGGAACTATTCACAACTTTAAAATTGAATGTAACTTTAGAGAGGAGACTTAACAGTTCATGATATCGAACAAAAAGAATGATTTTTTAGTGTTTATAGTATTTGGAGTTTTAGTTGCTGTGCTTTATTACTTTACGCTTTTTGATTTAGGTGAAGAACTGGATAAGCGGATTGTAGATAAAGTATCTGCTCTTGAGTCAGAAAAAAAATCCGTTGAGGAAGCTAGAAAAATTGCTAAGGATAGGCCGAAATTTGCAGAAGAGGCTAATAAATTGAGTTCTCAGCTTCAAGCAGCGGTCAAATTTTTACCTCCTTCACTTGAGTTTTCAAATGTTTTAAGTTTACTTAGTACTCAAGCAGGGTTTGCTGGGATTCAGATTGGTTCTATATTGCCTATTGGGGATGGGAATGGGGCATTATCAAAAAGTGGATTTTATAGAGAGCTCCCTCATAATATTACTTTAAATGGGGAATATCAGAAAATTGTTCATTTTCTTTCTCTTATCTCAAATGCAAAGAGGATTCTTAAATTTCAGGATATGGTTTTAAATATTAGTGGAGTGATAGATCGAAAGCCTATTATTGCATTATCTGGAGTCTTGATTGCCTATCGTTATGTAGAGTCAGAATTAAAAAATGAAAAAGAAGAGGGAAAAACTGAGGGATGAATTTAAAAAATAGCTTTTTGGTTTTGAGTTATTTGCTCATGGGTAGTGTGAGTTTTGTGTTGGTTATGTACTTGGGTTCAATGTTTTCTGGGAAAATTCAAGCTCAAGAGAAGGTTTTGCCAAAGGCTAAAGAAAAGACAGTTCAAGAAAAAGAGGAGCAAAAAAAAACATTAGTGCCTTCCAAGAAGGGTCAGCCTCGAAGTCAAACGGAGACTGTGAAGGCTCAACAAAAGGTTGTTCAAGAAAAGGGAGAGCAGAAAAAAGCACTTTTGCCTTCAGAGAAGGGTCAGCCTCGAAACAAGACAGAGGGGGTTATACAATCTCAGAAAAAGATGATGAAAGAAGGGGTAAAGCGGGTTGAGAAAGTATTAGAAAAGGGATCTATATTACTACGACCTCAGAATAAAACGAAAACGACAAAGGGTGTAGATAATAAGGGCTCAAAGGTTATTAAAAAAAATGGAGAATCAAAAACAACAGTAGAGGGGAAGGTGGAATTGCAAGTTGAAAATAATGTTTCTAAAGATGACGGAAATGTTAAAAAGATAGAAGGTGATTTTTCAGAAAAAAATGAATTAGAATTACTTGAGGGGATTATTGAAAACTATGAATATAAGGGCCTTGAGGGTAGAGATCCTTTTAAAGAGCCAGCATTAGAGTTAATAAGAGAAGAGACTATCCCCTTAGGCCCTTTAGTTGGAGCGACTCAGGTTTTAGAAAGATATGAATTGGATCAATTAAAGTTAAAAGGGGTGATTTGGGGAGTGGATGATCCGAAGGCTTTGATATTGGACCCAGCGGGGCAAACACATGTTGTAAAAAAGGGCCAGAGGATGGGTAAGAACCGTGGAAAGATTGTTGAAATTAGGGAAGAGGAACTTATTATTATGGAAAGTTATGGAAATCGAGGGAGATATTCGTTTCAGACAAGAGTGATGAGGTTGAGTAAGTAAAACTGTGTAAGGGGAGCAGTAGTATGAGAATTATAATTATTCTAATGTTTGTTTTTCAAATGCTTAACACAAGTTGTTTGTCTCGTAATAGGGAAGGTGCTCAAACCGAATTGGATAAGATCATTGATAAAGAGCTGGGAGATATTGAAGGCACAGAAAATATTGCGAGTGAAGATTTTGATCCCGATCTAGATAGTCTAACTCAAGAGGGCCAGGACCCATTTGCTGAGTTTGGACAATTGGGTAAAGCTGACCCTGTTGAAGACTCTGAAGATATTGCAGCCAATCTTAAAGATTTAGAATCTTTTGAAGATAGTATGGCACAGCAGGAGAACCTTCAGGAACCAGGCGAAGTCGGTGACTTTGATGTTTCTTTAGATGTTGCTCAAGAACAGGGAGATGTTAGTGATGTTGTTTCTGAGGAGGGGATGACTCCTCAAGAAAGTTCCGCAGGGGTGGCTCAACAAGAAGAACAAGCAGATGTTAGTGATGTTGTTTCTGAGGCAGACACAACTGAAAGTTCTGCAGAAGTAGCTCAAGAAGAAGAGTTGGAAGGAACTGAGGATTTTATAGCTCCAGCTCCAACTGTTTCTTCTGATATGGGTGAGGCTGCAGAGCAGGCTTTTGATACACCTCGTACTCAAATTTTGGGATTGGATTATAGAGGAAGTCAGAATGGGGGGACTATTGTTGTTAAAGCAAATGGTCCATTGAATTATGCTACACGATCTAATGATAATGGGAGCCAGGTGATTATAGATATTCCTAATACAGAGTTGCCTAAAAAATTTCAGAGACCGTATATCACAAAAGATTTTGCTGGACCGATTGGAATGTTTAGGGCCTATCAGGATGCAGGAAGTACAACGACTCGAATTATTATGCAATTAAAAGAGCCTATTAATCCAACTATTATTTCTGAAGGGAATCAATTATTAGTGATGGCTTTGGAACAAAGTCTGCCTATAGCCTCAGGCGAGTCAGAGCAGTCCATTGTTCAAAATATACCAGAACAAGATGGTATTGAAACTGTGCCAGAGATTGATCAACTTCCCTCTTCTTCAGGTGACTCCGAAGATCTGGCTTCAGGTGAGGAGTCTTCTTCTGTTGCTGTGAATGAAAAAGAAGGTAGCATGGATGAAAGGGCTTTATCAGATAAAACTTTGGATGATTTTTTAACAGGTAAAACCTCAAAATTTTATGGTCGTCCCATTAATATTGAGTTTAAAGATGCAGATATACGTGAGATTTTTAATTTTATTGCTGAGTATAGTGGATTGAATCTTGTTCTTTCTGATGCTGTTACGGGAAGACTTTCTTTAAAATTGAGAGAGATTCCTTGGGATCAAGCTCTTGTTGTTGTTATGCAATCGAAATCATTGGGGTACATTCGTCATGGAAATATATTAAGAATTGCACCTTTAAGTATGATTCGTCAAGAAACACAGGCTATGAAGTCTGTTGTTGATGCAAAAAAGCAGCTTGCTCCTCTGTTCTTAAAAATATTTCCCATTAGTTATGCACAAGCTCCTACGTTACTTAATCAAGTGAGTCAGTTTGTAACACCTAATCGAGGAAGTATAAGAGCAGATCAAAGAACAAACTCATTGATTGTGAGTGATATATTAGAAAATATTAATCGAATAGGGAAATTAATCAGGCAGTTAGATACTCAAACACCTCAAGTGTTAATAGAAGGGAAGATTGTAGAGGCACGTGAAACTGTTGCACGGACCTTTGGTATTGATTGGAGCGGTGGTACAAGTGCGACTGCAACGCCAGGTACAGTTGTCGGAGGACAACCTGGTGCGGGAGCAGGAGGGACTACTCCGGTGGCACCATCTGTGAGTTCCTTATCGAGTAAGGTAGGAGATATACTTAATATCAATGTAGGTCAGCAGGGATATAATATAGGCGTTAGGGTAGGTACGATAAGTAATGGGCAAGCTTTAATTGCTCAACTGAATCTTTTGGAGAGCCAAGATATTATTAATGTTCTCTCTTCTCCGAGGATAATGACTTTAAATAATAATCAAGCAACGATTACACAAGAGACGCAAGTTCCTATTCTTAAATCGATTGCGACTGAGGGTGCGACACAGAGTTCGGTAGAGTTTAAATCGATATCATTGAATTTGAGTGTTACGCCGCAGATTACAATTGATGGTGGAATTATTATGAAGGTGAGTGTAAAACGGGAATTTCCAGGTGCCTCAATATCGTTGGGACAAACTTCTGCAGCACCCATTAATAGTCGTTCTGCAGACACAACAGTACTGGTTAATAATGGAGATACAACAGTGATCGGTGGCATTTATGAAAGTGATGTGACAAAGAGTGATACGGGACTTCCCCTCTTGGGACGTATACCTATTTTAGGTCATCTTTTTAAAAATACGAGATACAATAAATCTAAGACTGAACTTCTTATCTTTTTAACACCAAGGGTATTAAACCAAGAGCGTGCATTTATAAGTAGCACAGAGGAGCAGGAACTTGAGGGTGACGTGACTGAAGATTCTGATACTCTTTAATTTATGGATTTATTTGAGAGAATATATGGTGATCAGGCTCCGTTAGCTGAAAAAATTCGTCCTTTAAGTATTGAGGATCTTGTTGGACAAGATGAGGTGACAAGGGGGAGTTTTCGACAGTTGATAGAAAGGGATCAAATACCCAGTCTCATTTTATGGGGTCCCTCGGGTACAGGCAAAACCACTTTGGCTCGGTTACTTGCTAGTAAAACCAAAAAACATTTTATCTCTCTTAATGCTATTGAGATTGGTGCAAAGGGATTGGGTGAAATAGGATTGAAAGCCCGTGAAAGACATAACATGCAGGGCGAAAGCACTTTTTTATTTATAGATGAAATTCATAGATTAAATAAGGCGCAACAAGATGTCCTTCTTTCTTTTGTAGAGAGAGGTGATTTAACACTGATTGGGGCGACGACAGAAAATCCAGGCTTTGAAATAAATGCGGCATTAATGAGTCGTTGTCGATTGATGACCTTTTATCCTCTTCAGGAACAGTCCTTGGCATTAATTATGGATCGTATATTAAAGAGGGAAAAGGTAAAGCGTGAGGACGTATTTAAGAAAGAAGCCTATGAGTGGATATTAAGTAGTGCCTCTGGGGATGCTAGGCAATTGATTAACAATATGGAGCAGATCATAAGGCTTCGTGATATTGAGGATTGGCCTTTGAATAAAAAAAGTCTCATTAAAGTTATAGGACAGGGGTTTTTACCTTATAGTAAAAAAGGTTGTGCACATTATGATACTATTAGTGCATTTATTAAAAGTATTAGAGGAAGTGATCCTGATGCGGGACTTTATTATTTAGCTCGTATGTTGGAAGGTGGAGAGGATCCCAAGTTTATTGCTCGTCGTTTAGTGATTTTGGCTTCTGAGGATATAGGAAATGCAGACCCAAGAGCTTTAACTTTAGCTGTTGCGGGAGCAGAGGCTGTTCAGTTTGTGGGTTTACCTGAAGCAGCACTGAATTTAGCTCAAGTGGTGACTTATTTAGCTTGTGCTCCTAAATCTAACCGTTCTTATCTAGGTTTAAAAGCAGCACTGAAAGAAGTGAAACGCTCAGGAGCTTTAAAAATTCCCTTACATGTTAGAAATGCTCCAACAAAGATGATGAAGGACTTGGGTTATGGTAAAGATTACCAGTATGCTCATGATGGCCCAGCGGGCTGGCTTCCAGAGGTATTTTTACCTGATGGAGTTGAGGGCTCTTTTTATGAACCTTCTGAACATGGTTTTGAAAAGACAATGAAATCTTATCTCCATTGGCAAAAGAGTACCGCTTCTAGTCCTTCAAAGAAATAAAAGATATACAACTGATTATTTATTCTGTATTCAAAAGCAATAACAAAGACAGGGACAAGAAATGGATACAAAATGGTATCTATTATGTATTCGAAAACTTTTTCATGATGGAGGAAGTGACATTTTTCGTTATTGAGGATCAATAATGAGCCTTCAGGGTCGATCTCTGTTTCAAGAGTTTTAATATTTTCAGGCATAGGATTTGCTAAATAATGTTTTCGATTGGTTCATCCAACTGGATATTTCAGTCGATTAGGATTTCTCCATTTTTATAGTTTAAAAAGGAGAGGTTTTGATTTGAAGTTATCAACCTGGGAATATCAATGTTTGATAGAGTTAAGGAAATTATAAACACTTTACTTAAATAGAGAGGGTAAGTTTTATGCGTGTTCTGTGGATTATATTTGTTATCATTTCAACTCTTTTTTTGGAACTCACTCCAAGATCTTCTTATGGACAGTCGACTGAAATAGAAGAGTCATCTACAACGACGGCTGATCAATTTATGAAAGATTTAATGACATCTTTGGTTGGAAAATCTATGCAAATGAGATTTAAGATCGTGGCTGGTGAACAGATTAATTATCGAGATCATATTGGATTAAATACTATATTTGATATGACAGCTCCTATTTTTATTAAACTTTATGACCCTTCTACTGAAGCAGAAATGGATCCTAATTTTAAACCTATTGCTAAGACTGGTGATGAAAAAAGAAAACTGACTGTTCAAATTCGTACTATTAAAGATGTGTCTATTAAGAAGAATCAAATGCGTTTAGAAGTTTCATTTTTTGAAAATGGAGAGCCCACCTACTTGAACTTTGATGTTAATATGGGAATTTTTGATGATCCAATAGCCTTGAGAATATATTCCCTGAGTGGGTTATTTAATTTTCAAACAGGGCAGAGTGTGACAGTCGCAGATGGTCGATGTGGAGCCGAGCAGAAGGTTACCGATTGGGCTACAAAATCAGAATTGTGGAAACGAGTTCATTGTACATACTCGTATTTGTACAAGCATCAGAATCCAAATATATCTGAAGAGGAGAGGGCTCAGATTTTGGAAGACATAGGAGAAAAGCGTGTTGAAATAGGGGAACCTCAGTTTGAATTGTCCTATAGTTCGTGTGGAAAAGAGCAGTGTTAGAGTATAGAGCTATGATGAGAAAATTTTGGATAACTATTTTTCTTTTTTCCAGTACAGTTTCGGCTGACCCCTTAGGTTACTCTATGGTTAAGAAGTTTGTGGATATTGATGAGTTACTTCTTAAGCAAAATATTCAAGTTCAGGGGTGTTCTTTCTATTATAAAGGTAAGTTGAAGCGTGAAAGTTCTTTAGGAGCTTGTGTCTATCATTACGTCAATTTTCATATTTCAAACAAGGGGAAAGAGTCTAGAGTTGTGGTGGATGTACGATTCCCCTTTCAGCCACCTTCAAGCTCTGACTTTTCTTTAGAATTAGATTGGAATCCTATTGAAGGGGAGGGGAGATCTTTTCTTTTAAGGGTTGCTCGATATGTGGGCTATGTTGCCAATCCGGGACTGAGTGTGAATCTTTCTATGGTAGGAAGAATGTATAAATCTCTAAGGCATGTGGAGTTTATTTTAAAATCAAATCGTCCTATACCTTTGGAGTATATTTTTAGCGAAGAGAAAATAATTTATTTTACGGCAGGCTTATTGATGGAAGATAGTATAGACAGTATCAAGCCATCAGTTTCTAGGATTCTGATCTCTAAAGAGCCTTATAAAACCCAACTTTTAAAAAGGAAATTTAAAGACAAGATAAATGTTGATATGGATGTTGGAGTTGAGTCTGACATTCAATCTGAAATGGTTATTGATTATTCATTAAATTTAAAGGGTATCAAGCTCAATGAAATACAGGGAGAGGCTCAGTTGATGGGTACTGACTTATCTCATATGGAGGAATTTTGAAATACTTTATCTTTTTATTGTTCTTACCTTTATTCTCTTGGGGAAAATGTCTTATTCCTTTTGAAGAGAGGGGGTCAGTTTATACTGATTTTGTCAGACAACATGAGGAGAGCCGTTTAAGTTATAGGGATTTATTTCCTCAGTCTCTTGTTGTTAACAGCGAAGCTCATATAAGTTCTGATAAGGGGATTTTGAGTGCGAATATAGAAGGGTTTTTAAGGCTAGGGGGGAGAAAGTTTGTCCTTATACCTGTTGTTGGTTTAGGTCTTTATATGAGTCAAAGTGATGTGGCCTATTACTGTGTGTATTTAGATCCAGAGAAAAAAGATCCTTTTTTAGAAATTTCTTTTCTTAATAGATCGGCTTTCAATAGAGTATCACGGGTTTTTAAAAAGAAAAAAAATAGGCGATC
Source organism: Bdellovibrionales bacterium (assembly GCA_965116215.1). Classification (GTDB taxonomy): domain Bacteria; phylum Bdellovibrionota; class Bdellovibrionia; order Bdellovibrionales; family JAKFYE01; genus CBDBKL01. The sequence continues at coordinate 116,484 of OZ220494.1, forward strand.
CAAATATGTGAGTACCAATATTGGTGTTGAAATCGCCCCTCTTTCTGATATGGCTGATCGATTGGAGCAGGGGTTGGATCGTGTTCCTGTCATAGGGCCTATTTATAAGACGATTAATCAAAATATTTTTAGTCATGTGTTTTTGGTTATGAGAAAAGTAATAAATTTTATTTTTAAAGCTGGGGTTTATAAGATGAGGATGGATAAAAAGGGTTTAACTATATGGACTCAATCTCGTATTTTTAAAATTATATCTCGTAAGTTTACAATATCAGAATATGATTTAAATGATAATTTTTTTAAGGATATTGTAGCTAGTGCAGAGAGTGATGAATATGATGTCTATTCAAAGGAGCTTTCCGAAGAGGATAGGTTATTATTAGAATAAATCCTGGCGAGATTTCATTTGTAGTTATGGTGATTCATGCTTAATTCTAGTTCCATCTCTTTCAGGTGTTTGTACTCTCTCTATACTTTTTAAAATCTTTCAGTGATCAGTGCTTAACTCTAGATCCATTGGAATTTGCTTTTTAAGATGATTAAGTGAGAGAGTTTTTCTTAAGGCTTCCAAAATCTCAGACAGCTCTGAGGTCCGCAGCTCGTCTCTCTTCGAGATACGCCCTGCGCCTCAGAAAACTCGTTTTGAAAACCTTCAGAAAAACTCTTCCTCCCTTTGATCCTCTGGTTGGCGTAAATTATTCTAAAGGCTTCCAAAATCTCAGACAGCTCTGAGGTCCGCAGCTCGTCTCTCTTTGAGATACGCCCTGCGCCTCAGAAAACTCGTTTTCAAAGCCTTCAGAAAAACTCTCTCTACTCTCTTTGTTTCAAGGGTATTGATGTAGATGGTGTTTCAGTTTTGAGAGTGAAATAAGATTTAAGCACTGAATCCCTTAAATACGGATTTTGCACAGATGCAGACACATTTTTCTTCACCTCTGGCCGTTGTTTTATGCTTTGTATTTGAGGGGATTTCGATTCTATCTCCTGCTCTTAAAAGAAGTTGATTTCCGCTAATATTTAAAAAGAGTTCTCCTTTGACGACCATTCGGATTTCGTTGAATGGATGTCGATGTTCTGGAATTGTTTGTTCAGGTTCGTAGGTTTCCTCATAAGGCTCTAAACCTTCAGCAAGAAAGATCATTTTGACCTGTTCTTTTGTAGGTACAATACGTGCTTGCCAGCGTTTTACGATCATAAAACCTAAGACTAGCACAGGCTCTTCTGGTAGGATATTAAAAAATGCATTTGAGTTTAAGGGGGGTGTAGTGTGAACAAGTCTATTGTTGTTACGGGAAGTTCGACGGGTATAGGTTATCAGGCGGCATTGACCCTAGTAAAGAGGGGGCATACTGTTTTTGCTGGTGTACGTAGTGATGTTGATAAAAGCCGATTAGAAGGACTGGGTTTTTCGAATCTTATTCCAGTGATATTGGATGTGACTGAACCGGAAAGTTTAAATGGTTTTATGAAAAAAGTTGAGAATGTGAGAATAGATGGACTTGTTAATAATGCTGGGATTGTTATTGCTGGTCCATTGGAGTTTATTCCTATTGGAGAGTTTAGGAAACAGTTGGATGTTAATGTTGTGGGTTTACTGGATATAACTCAACGTCTTATTCCGCATCTTCGAGTGTCCCATGGTCGTGTGGTGAATATCAGTAGTTTGAGTGGTCGATTGACGAGGCCGTTTATAGGGGCGTATTCGGCATCAAAGTTTGCTGTTGAGGCATTGTCAAATGCATTGCGATTAGAGTTAAGCCCCTGGGGAATTCAGGTCAGCTCTATTTTGCCGGGAGCTGTGAAGACTCCTATTTGGGAAAAGTCTGAGAAGGTGGTGGAGAAAAATTTATCTTTAATAACATCTGAGGAGAGGGGGCTTTATCAAAAGTATTTAGATCGTTTAAGGAGTCGGATTCGAGAGGGAAGGCGAAGGGCTTTAGGAGTTGAAGATGTTGTAGAGGTGATCGAGCGAGCGTTATTTTCTAAACATCCTAAAGTACGTTATTTTGTAGGACCGACAGCACGGTCCTATGCTCGATTTTTTCAGTTTGTACCGGATAGGGTTTTGGATCTTATGATGAAAAGGATATTTTTCAGATAAATATTTTTTAAAGTTCCAGTGCAAGGCTTAATTTCTACAACTTATAGTATTAACACCAAGCGATTTTGTCGTGCCTTAACTACCAGGGAATTTTTAAATAAGTGATTAACGCACCGATACTCACAAATTCACTTGGTAATTAGACCGTCAGATTCCCTTGGTAATGACATTTCTACAACTTGTAGAACTTTCGCCCATATGTTTTTTTCTTGAAGAGTGGGTCTAGATTTTCTCAAAATGAAATAGAGAGATTGATAATCATCTCTTTTTTGGTCTTGATTTTTATGACTGGAGTATTGCAGAAGGGTTGTTGTTTTATCTAAAAAATTTGTGAAAAGATTATACAGTATTTAGATCATAATGGGTGTTCAGTATTGTATTGAGTCTGCGAGAACTCTATTAGATAGAGTCTCTAAATCATAGGGACTAGGAAGTGTTAAAAATGAGTTTATAGGACTGTCAAATTTTAAGACGGTTACTTATTTGACTTTGTGTAAAGGTTATTTAGGTCTTGATTATTACAGTATTGGGTGAGGGGGTTTTCTTTCATATAATTATTTAAGTCCCAAGACTCTGAAGTCGATAAAAAGTTATCAGATCATAGAGAGGAAGTGTTCTTTGAAAGAGATTTTAGAGAAGAATATGAAGCTGGATCAGTGGAAGAATGATGTGATTAATTATATAGATAGTGTGGAAGGATTGAGTTATAGGGCTTGGGGTCATGTGATTGAAGTTTGTCAAAAGGTGGATCAGAAGGTTCTTCCGATTGAGGTCTCAAATATTGCTAAGGTTTTAAATCGTGATAATGAGGATGGTCATCCATTCATTCAGGTTAATTTTATTTCAGGGAAGAAGATACTTTTGACGGACAGTTTGATTGGTTTTAAACCACGTATTGTAAAAGGTTTGGATCTTAAAAAGTTACCTAAGGTTGTCACCACTTCGGATCTTTTGAGTGTTTTTGAAGCTATTGAAGAGGCGGTTAATGCTGAAGCTGAGTTGGAAGAAATTAATATGTTGAAATGCGTTTTTAATGCGATACTTATTGGTGGTGAAGATATAGGTTTTGATTTAAAGCGTGAAAAGTATTGGATGCATTCTCCGCTGAGTCAGTTCGCCTCTGCATAAGGTGTAGTTAATACAAGATAAATCATTTGGTTTTCTAAAAAGCTAGCAGTTTGTTTTTAGCTGACTAGAGTAGCTCAAATTTAATTTGTAGTATTTGTTATTGATGAGGTAATGTTTGAACTTGCTTTGTTGTTGGTTATAATGGATGTTTAGGTGTTTTGTGTAGAGGGGGCGTAGCTCAGTTGGGAGAGCGTCAGCTTTGCAAGCTGAATGTCGCAGGTTCGATCCCTGTCGCCTCCACCAAATTTCGTTGGGTACAAGTTCAAAAAATAAAAAAAACTTAGCAAGGCCGTGATTTTGTAGGGTTTGTAATTTCAGACCCTTATGAGATTGGAGGTACTTGTGCGTGAGACAAAAAAACTTGAAAATATGGGGCAGTGGCTAGCGGTGGCCGATGGGTTGGCTAAGCAAGTAGCAGGGGCTTTTTTGCCCTTTTCCAGTAGCCATTTAAAATCTGTAAATTTTTGGTTTTGTTGGTTTCTTGCAAAGAGCAGGAAGCTGGCAGAGGGTGCTATTTAAGAGGCAAGCCACACGCTCTCCTGTGGAGGGTAGGAAGGAGAAGGGAAATGCTTGAGGGGTTAAATTTAAAGGATCAGAGGCAGGAGGGAGGGCAGCTTAAGCGTATGAGTGTCGAGGTGATAGCACTAAGAAAAATGAGAGAGCTAAAAGGGCTAAGCCGCAAAGAGGCAGGAGCCCTTTTTGGCCTTTCTCATAAAACAATTGAAAAGATGGAAAACGGCAGGTCTTGTTTAACTCAGGAGAAAATCAATCGTTTTATTTGTACCTACGGGTTTAACAGAGAAGATTTTAAAAATCTCTGTCAAGGCAAAGTTTATTTAATTAAAGAGAAGTATTTTTCTAGAGGAAAACTGAAGGAAATAAAAAGATCATCTCGTCGTAGTTATCAGAAAGTTATCACCAAAGAAACGAAGGCGTTAATGTCTTTAAGACAAAAGTTAGGAATTTCGCAAAATGAAGCCTCAAGGCGTTGCGGCTATGCAAGATCAGTGATGGGGCATATTGAAAACGGCAGGATTAATCTCTACCAGTCTCGTATTGAGCATATTTTAAAATCTTATGGATTTAGCATGGAGGATTTTAAAAAAGAGATAGAATCTGAGTTTGTTTACTCTGATCTTTTAAAAAATTGCTTTCGCATTATCAAAGAGCTAGAGGACAAAAAACTTATCAGTATTTATCAAATTTTAAAAAGCCTAAGAACCAAGGAGGAGAGAAATGATTTTTAAATTTTTAACCGATCTTGCATTTTTTGTTTTAACCACTGGAGGGCTTCTTTTTGGAAGTTATCATAGCCTTGGGAAGATTCTTGATGTCGTTAAAAAAGAAACTCTCATGGAGGTTCAAAAAGGACTGCCCAAGATGGAACCTTTTGCGCAAAAGCTGACGGGCAAAAAGTTGAAATTGTAAGAGACATTATAACTTAAGATTGGAAGAAATGGCGACAAGGTGGAACATCAAAAAAAGCTCTTTAAACTAGTGAAAAATAAAGCGACAAGGGCGCAAAGCTATAGTGTGGGGCTTAACAGAGCGTTTTCCATTATGTCGCCACTCTTTGCCACTTTAGGGTTTTAGTAGGAGGCAAAAAATTAAATCCCTGGGAGTTGGTTATGCAAAAAAAGATATTTCAATCAAAACTAGTTAAACATGGAGGCCATGACATGAACAAGATAGAGACAGAAATTGAGTAAAAAAAATGCAAAGAGAGAAGTGATTCTTACTTCAAGAGATGAAAAACTATTTCACCTTCTTTTTGAAAATAAAGTTCTAAGTTTAGAGCAAATAGAAAATGATATTTTTAATATTGGAAGAAAAACAATCTACAAAAGGTTAAAGAAGCTCACTGACGCAAAGCTAATTTCAAAAACACCTCATCTTTTTGGAAAAAACAGGCCAGCAAGCCTAATCTCTCTGACACCGAAAGGAGCAAGGACATTGAGCCTTAGCAAGTTGGATTTAGCAAGATATGGGATAAAACTAAGAAGTGATTCTATTGTGCATGATCTTTTGCTTGCAAAAATCCGAGGTGTTTTAGAGAAACAAGAAAAGGTTTTAGAATACAAAACAGAGAACATGATTGCTCTGGAAGATTCCCTTGATAATAACTTATTTGGCCTTTTCGTTGAGTTGGGAACTGATGCTGCTGTAAAACTTCAGCTCACCCCAAAGTGGAAGTGCTGGATTCCCATTGAGTTTGAACTTGCAGTTAAATCAATAAATCGCTGTAAAGAGAAACTTCAAAGATATTACTTGGAAAATTCAATTGTGGCACTATTTCTCATTTTTGAATCACATTTCCTTCTAAAAAGATATCAAGAGTTAGAAAAAGAAATTGATCGGAATAAATGTCAAAAAGTTTTCTACCTTGAAATAAAGGAGCTTCTAAATGCAAAAGGAAAGGTAAGTTTTAAAAGACTTGATGGCAGGGTTTTGAATCTTCATAGGGTAGCGACTTAGATGCGACACTGTCGCAAGGGGGCAAAATAGAAAGGAGCTTCTAATATGTTAAATTTACTGGGAAACAATTGAATTTTTTATTGGCCGTCTTTTTAGACTGATATCAACTTTTACAAAATTTGGAGATTTAAATGAAAACATCAGAATTATTTATTTTTATGCCACTTGCTACTTTGATTTGTAGCGGCTCTTTTATAAAAAAAATCTATTTTTCTTGAAGTATTATCGGAGAATGAATCGGAGAGAAAAAACAAGCGACTTAGTTTTAGTTGCAAACAAAAAAGAGGTTACAAATGAAAAAAGAAAACAACAAAAGGGTAAAATGTCCGAATTGTGACGGCCACAAATTAAGCGAATTAGAATGGTTAACATCTGATGAAGCGGCCGTTTATTTGCGAAAGACTGCTCCTGGCATTAGAGCCATGGTTCATCGGGGACATATTAGAGCCAGAAAATTTGCAGGGCGACTGTATTTTAAAAGATCAGAGTTAGAAGAGCTCATTGAGACATCTTTTATGAGGAGTATTTAATGGCCATTAAGATTATCGAAAAGGACGGGAAAATACGTTACCGCATCTATGCTCAGGCAAGGGCCTATATTGGCGATCAGAGAGTCAAGAGGCTTCAAAAGCTTTTAACCTTTAAATCAAAAAACGAGGCTATAAAGGCTGAAAAGTTTTGGACAAAAGAGATTGTCAGGCAGGCAAGAAGACTTGAGGGAAAGGGTCTTTATTTTAAAGATATTGTTTTTAGATTTATGACTCAGGCCAGATATGGATATTTGGGAAAAAAGATCAGTGAGCCCGTGCTTAAAGAGCATGAGAGCAAACTTAATCGTTTCTGCTCACATTGGTTTGACACTGCTGCCTCTGACATAAATCGAGGAGATGTTAGAGAGGTGATAAGAAAAGCAAAGGCAAATGGAGCAAGCTACTCACTTCAAAAGAAGATAAAAACCACGATCAATATGATTTTTAATTGGGCGATTGAAGAAAAGCTAGTTCAGGGTATGACAATAAGCCCTGCACATGGCCTTGTGATAGAAAAAGACGATGATAAAGAAAAGGTTCCTGCAATTTTAACTTTAGATGAGGTTAAACTTTTGCTTAAAAAGGCTAAAGAAAAAGATCATCCCTGGTATCCTATTTGGGCCTTTGCTCTTTTAACAGGGATGAGATCAGGTGAGCTTTATGCTCTCAAGTGGTCGTGTATTGACCTTAATCAAAACAATATCAGGGTAGAAGAATCCTTTTGCTTTGCTACAAAAAGGATAAAGGGCACAAAGTCTGGTTACTGGAGAAACGTTCCTATTTCAAATCAACTTCGAGTTATCATTGAAGAGTTAAAAAATACCACCGAAAATGAAGAATTTGTTCTTCCGAGGGAAAGTGGCTGGCTTCAAGGAGAGGCTGCTAAGGTACTAAGAAATTTTTTAAAATCAATTGGTATTAATACTCCCGTAGTTTTTCATACGCTAAGGGCCTGCTTTGCAACTCATCTTTTGGCCTTGGGGGTTGAGTCGGCAAAGATTATGAAGATCGGAGGATGGAAGGATTTAAAGACCTTTGAAATCTATGTTCGACTCGCAGGGATTCAGGTTAAGGGGGTTACTGATAAACTTGATCTGCTTTCGGTGCCTTGATGAATATGGAGATTGATTCTATCGTAGCTATGCTCTGAGCAAAAACTGACTTAGGAACTGATTATTTTCATTAAATTCTCGTTCCCCCCTGTGCGGTGCACTAGGGCTCATCTTAGGCGTTTAGCTGCGGTGCATGTGGTTGCATAAATGAAAAAATCACGAAAATTGAAGTTTATTAATATCTGCGATGAATTGTATAGTGGACTTACCTAACTTTGGTTACTAAAATATCTATAAATTATTTTTCTAAAAGGGAATATTATGGCTTGTAGAATTGGAATAAGTTCAAATCTTAAAGACAGAAAAAAATATTGGAAAAAGCAATATCCAAGATTAAAAAATTGGAAGGTTTTAGATCAAAAACTAAGCTATTCATGGGCCCAAAGGAAAGAAAACCTGTATTCTCAAAATATAATTTTAAATCTCATCCTGGTGGTGCTGACAATCGCAAAAGAAATTGGTCAGTGTACTATTTCGAATATTACAATAGTTTGAAAGGTGGATCATATTTTCAAAAGAATGTGGAAGTATAGTTATTCTGAGAAGCCCAGTTGCTCACTTCAAACTGGTCTTGGCAATTATCGCTGGTATTAGATAAAGAAGCCAGGGAAATACTACGTTTCTTAAGATGCCCGTTTTTTTAATAATGAAATAGAGAGAGTTGAGGATGAAAAAAAATGTGCCAAAGGTTCTAGATTTATTCTGTGGATGTGGTGGATTATCAAAGGGATTTCTAAATGAAGGCTACCACATTGAAGCAGGAATTGATAATGATGAGATTGCGCTAAAAACTTTTTCACACAACCACCACGGTGCCAAAACTTTTTTTGAAGATCTTGGCAATATTGACGTTAAAAGATTTATTAAAAATAACTTAAATGCAAAGATTGACTTAATAGTGGGAGGCCCTCCTTGTCAAGGGTTTTCTATTTCCGGAAAAAGAGAAATAAACGACCCAAGGAATAGCCATTATAGTTCTTTTTTTGAATTTGTAAATGAACTAAAGCCAAAGGCATTTTTAATGGAGAATGTTCCAAATTTGATCAGCATGGGAGGAGGGAAACATAAAGATATTATCTTAAAACTATTTAAAGATATTGGTTACACTTTGAGGTATAAGGTCTTAATGGCGAGCGAATACGGAGTTCCACAAAATAGAAGAAGAGTGTTTTTTATAGGTATAAAAGGAAAAAGAAATGATTTCAAGTTCCCTGGAGCAGAGTTTGGCAGAAAGGTTCCTTTTGTTACCTCGAGAGACGCTATTTCTGATTTGCCCGAATATAGTCTTGGTGATGGCGAGAAATATTTGCTTGCTCCCAATACGAGTTACCAGTTATTAATGAGAAAAAACTCTGAAGGTATATTTAACCATCAAATTACAAAACATAATGAAAAAGTTGTTAAAATTATTTCACTTGTCCCTGATGGCGGTAGTTACAAAGACTTACCAAAGAGGTACAGAGGCACAAGAAAGGTCAATATCGCCTGGACTCGTTATTCATCAGACAAACCATCTCATACCATAGATACTGGACATCGTCACCATTTTCATTATGAATTTAATAGAATTCCAACAGTGCGAGAGAATGCACGATTGCAGTCATTCAGTGACGATTTTGTTTTTTTCGGCTCTAAAACCCATCAATACAAACATGTTGGAAATGCAGTCCCTCCTTTTTTAGCAAGAAGATTAGCCTCAGAGATTAAAAATCAAATACTATGAGATATCGTATTCCTGATAAACATTACTTCAAAATCCATCACGTTCGGCCTCGTTTTAAGAACAATGTAGAAGCAGTATTGTTATTTATATCAGATGCGATCTGTTCTATGGGGACTCTTCCGGTAGAAGAATTCAAGGAACGCATGATTGCAGAAGTTTCTAAATTTCCAGGAAACCAGAATAGAAAGTTAAAAACTATACAGAATTGGAGAACTGAAATTTCCGCTCTTTTTAGTCTTTACTATGACAAAAACAGCTCATCAATCCCCTCTCCTTTTGCAAGTGACTTGAGTCAGAACCAAGATTTAACTAAGTTTTTTAAATATTTTCTCTATACTTTTCAGTATCCAGGTGGACACATAAAAGCAGAAAAAGCACTCGATATGCTTAATGAAAACATCTTATTCCATCCTTCAAATTATTTTTTAAGGGTGATAAGAAATCTCATGAGTATCGAAAAAAAGGAAGCATATCTAAGCAAAGGCGAGGCCTGCTACATGGTCTTTAATGACCTTAGAGCAACAAGAGACCCTGGCTATGAAAAAACTCATGAAGTTGCACAAAGAATCATTACTAATAGAAAAATGAAAGTAGAGTACGATCTGACCGGTGACGTCATTAGGTATGCTGGGGATATTCTAGACTACATGGTTCTTGCAAATTTATTAAAGAATTTTAGAGGTAAATTTTATCAAAATAGCTCTGAAGAAAAAGCGATTGAAAAATTCCTTGCAAATACTGACTATTTTAAATTTGATAGAAAAAGTCTTTTGGCGATCAAGGAAAAGGAAAGAGAATGGGTTGAATATGCATGTGCCCCTATTAAAAAGAAATTGTTTGATACTGACGTGCTTGCTTTTATTGCCAAGGACGAAAAACAGTATAAGGAGTTAGTAGAAAGAACATCTCACATTCAAATGATTGAAGTTCCTTCCAGGGGAGCAAGGGCAAAGGATATTGGCGATTACGGCGAAGGTCTTGTTTATGGGCATGAGTGTATGTACTTAAAGATTAATAATCGAGAAGATTTAATTAACTGGGTGAAGTGCATACCAAATCACCTTGCTGTTGGCTATGATATTCAATCGGTAGAGTTAGATGAGATAAAGAAGTTTATTGAAGTGAAATCTACAATTTCAAGTAAAAAACTCACGTTCAATAGGTTTAAGTTAACTCCAAATGAAATAAGCAGTGCTCAAACTCTTTGCGATAACTACTTTGTTTACAGGTTACAAATTCATAGAAATGGCAAAAACAGCCCAGAGGTTAAACTATCTGTAATCCGAAATCCAATTCAACTTTTTAAAGAGAATAAAATAGATATTAATTTATCTACTGGTGAAGTAAACTTAAAAACATATAGGGGGAAAGATGTGCAACTGTTATCTTGGGAGGAGGCAGTATGAATAAATTAAGAGTGGCCTCTCTCTTTTGTGGTTGTGGCGGAACGGATGTTGGTACTCTTGGTGATTTTAATTTTTTGGATGTTTATTACCCAAGATTAAATACTGAAATTGTTTATGCAAATGATGTTGATGAAAAAGCATGTGATATTTTTGATGCTAACTTTAAAATTAAAGCAGATCGTAGGGATATTCGTTTAGTAAATGGAGAAGACATCCCCTCGCATGATGTTCTTTTGGCAGGGTTTCCCTGCCAGAGCTTTTCAATATTAGCCCAAAACCCACCCAGGCTTGGGTATAAGGATGACAAAGGAAAGTTATTCTTTGAAATTGTAAGGATGCTTAAGTTCCATAAGCCTAAATACTTTATTTGTGAAAATGTTAAAGGGATAATGTCAGCAAACCAGGGGAGAACCTTTCCTTTAATAATTGATGAGTTTAGGTGCGCTGGCTATAAGATTTTTCATAAAACTCTCAACTCAAAATACTACGGCGTCCCACAAAAAAGAGAGCGTGTAATTATGGTTGGAGTTAGGAAGGGTTTAAGTGCTAGTTATAGTTTTCCTGAACCTGTTTTATTGGAAAATAACCTTATCCCTTTAAGTTCTATCATTCAAAAAAATGTCGATGAAAAATATTTTTTTAGCAAAAATGCCGTTCAAGGTATGTTGAGAGCAAATAAAGTATCAAACTCAAAAATGAATAAGGGGCGAGTACAAGATTTAAAGGATCCCTGTAATACAGTAACTGCTCATTTGGCAAAAGTAACACTGAATGGGACAGATCCCGTTCTAAGGGAAGGAAAAAGATATAGGCGGTTTACCCCAAGAGAAGTCGCAGGCATTCAATCTTTTCCTTCAAGATTTAAACTCACTGGAAGTGAGACAGCTCAATATCGATCCCTAGGAAATGCCATCCCACCTGTCATGTTTTGGTATATAATGGAGGAATTGACTTTTTTAGATATGTTTGCCGATAATAAGAGTCTAAAAAGACAACTTACTCATAGGGATTCGGTAGAGATTAGATCAGCAATTTGATTTTTTATAGAGATTGATATTATAAATTTCGCATACTTGACAATTTTCAAAAAACACGGCATACTACTTCAGTACGGTAAGAAACAGCTAAGTTTTTAATCCGTACCCAACAAAATCAAGTGGATAAATCACTACAAATCATTTCCACCATGCCCAATGCTGGACGAACCAGCGACCATTAAAAGGCCACTTTGGCAAAGGAAGATACCGAACTGATTAACAAGATGGAGGAGTTCTATTTAGATGTATCTCTTGTCGAATTTTGGATGAGCCGTTTGTGGACGAAGGGAGAAAAGGGTCATAGTAATCACAAGGTTGATATTGTAGGTGATCCATATAACTACAAAATATTTTCAGATATTAACCAAAGATAGAGTATATCTTTCGCTATAAATTTGGAGAATTACAGATTTAATTTTTTAACCGTTAACTTTGTGGATATTTTTATGATGAGAAGCTTATTTAGTAAAAAACTGGAAAAAATATCAAAAGATATATTTAATAAATATCCTGAAGCATTATCAAAGCTGATAGGGTCAAATCATGGAGTTTACGCTCTTTATGATGAAAACGAATTGTATTATGTTGGAAAAGCAAGCGACCTAAAGCGAAGAATACGACAGCATTTAAGGGATCGGCATTATGCTCAATGGACGCATTTTTCTTTATTTTTAACGAATAAATCGGTATATATCAATGATATTGAATCAGTTGTTATATCTATTTCAAACCCCAAAGGAAATAGAACAAAGCCAAAAGGAAGTGCAGATATCCAACTGAAAAAACAACTTAAAAATCTTATGGAAAAACAGAACAGAGAGGAAATGGAGAGGCTACTTGGTCCGAAGAAACGTATAAATAAAAAGAAAATTAAAAAGGATGTTGATGCACAATCTATTTTAAAAAATCTTTTTGAAAAGCAGATGCCGCTTTATAGAGAGTACAAGGGCAAAGAATATAAAGCGACGCTCTTAATTTCAGGGAAAATCAAATATAACGATAAATTGTACACATCTCCTAGCGGAGCGGCTCTGGCAATAGTTCATGGACGAGCGATAAACGGATGGGATTTTTGGTATATTAAAAATAAAGAGGGTAATTGGGTAAAACTGTCTTCATTGAGATAATCGAATTGGCGTATTACAGTTTGCCGTATATTTTTTGAAAAGTTGGATGCTTCTTGTTTGCTTGGAGGTCAACATCTTCAGAAAAGCGTTCAATAACTTTATAGGCTTTTGATAAAGAAGTGCCGCCTTTAAAAGTAAGATGATCCATTAGTTCTGGAATTTTAAAAAGCCTATGGAGCAACCAAAGGCCAAACCTACTTTTGTATCTAGCGACTAGATAATTTTGTTTGGGGACATTTTGAGGACAAGTTATTGTAGGGGGCGAGTTTTAAAAAAATGGATTAGAATTAATTTTCATGTAAAAAAATGTTTTTGTGAAAGTACGCCGGTGCATTTAAAATAGTACTTTTTTACTTCGGGGTTCAGTCTGTCGTTTAGAAAATTAAGCATTAGAATTGGGGTAAATTAGAACTCTTTGAAAATCTGACATAGAAAGTTTGCAAGAGTAAAAAACTCATCTAAAAAAAGTAATAATACTTATTATTAAGATAAGAAGTATAATATTTACTGTTTCAAAAAAGAATAAACTATCTTATACTTACTTTGTGCTAAAGAGATTATTTTTCTTATTTTTCATTTTTATTCAATCTTCATGCATTACATTGACCTCATATAAAAAACATATAAAATCCGACTTTATTCAAAGACCAAGAATTCTCAGTAATGAACCCAGTATCATTGTTGACTATGAAGACTTTGTCATTTCATATAACAAGAACAAAAAAATTGCAAATTGGGTGATGTATACATTAACTGCAGATGAGTTCCTGCATTCCAAAGCTAAACGAGCTTCTTTTAAACAAGATAGTCAGCTTTCTAAAAGAGGTATTTATACTCCTAAATCAAGTGATTATCAAAATACAGGTTTTGATAGAGGTCACTTGGCTCCAGCTAGAGACTTTAGTTTTTCAAAAACAGCCAATGATAATATTTTTTCTATGGCAAACATTGTCCCTCAATCGAGTGGCCTTAATCGAGGAGCTATGAAAAAGCTTGAGGACAAAGTCAGAAAATGGGCCTTAAAAGAAAAAGCTATTGTTATAGTTACAGGCCCTCTACTTAAGAATATTCAGCTGAAGATGCCATCTGGAGTCAATGTGCCAGAATGTTTTTTTAAGGTTTTGTTGGACTTAACGCCTGTTAGAAAAACTATTGCTTTTAAATTATGTCAAACAGATGGTAGTGGTACGAATTTAGTAAAAAAGGCTTTATCTGTAGACAACATAGAGCAAGAATCAGTGATTGATTTTTTTCCAAACATGCATGATGAGGATCGTTTAGAGCAACATTATAATTATTTTGCATGGTAAATAGTGATAGTTTTCAAGAGAAAGTAGGCCTCTAAATCTTGCCTTTTTAACACAATAAAGCGTATTCTTAGAAGAATTTATTTATGAAAACAATAATAGGAACGATAGGCAGGAGGCAAAGAGCACAGTCGAAACGAGTGATGGCATCTCGAGCGGCTGTCGCCACGAATGGGTTACAATATCAATACGCAGAAACTTCTTTACTTCTATTAAAAAAGTGAAGATCATGGCTCATAACAAGAGGGGTCAATCTTTTGGACTTCTGAGGTTTGAAAAACTTAAAGACACCTTCCTCCCTAAACTTCTAGCAGATAAAATAGGCTTATCCAAAATGAAACTTGATAAAGAAATGAGGTCTGCATGACTGACGAACAAAATCTTACAGCAAAGAAAAACTTTCTTCTCTATACGGCCCCAGATGGGGAAATACGGCTTGAAGTCTTTTTACAAGATGAAACCCTATGGTTGACTCAGGGTGCAATAGCGGAATTGTTTGATGTGACAAAGTCGACAATCAGTGAACATCTTAAAAATATATATTATTCTAATGAGTTAGATCGACCTTCAACTGTTCGGAATTTCCGAACAGTTCAAAAAGAAGGGCAACGAAGTGTGAATAGAGACTTGGAGTATTACAACCTCGATGCCATTATTGCTGTGGGCTATCGGGTCAATTCCAAAAAGGCAACTCAGTTTCGCATTTGGGCCACCAAAGCCCTACGGGAGTATATTGTTAAAGGCTTTGTTGTGGATGAGAAGCGACTCAAGCAGGGCGGAGAGGTTTTTGGCAAAGACTACTTTCGGGAACTTCTTGAAACTGTCCGCTCGATCCGTGCCAGTGAGCGGAGAATGTATTTGCAGATTACCGATATTTTTGCTGAATGTAGCATTGACTATGATCCACAATCAGAAACCACAAAAGATTTCTACGCTATGGTACAAAATAAATTTCACTTTGCTATTACAGGAAAAACAGCGGCAGAAATCATCTATGATAAGGCCGATCAAAGGCAACCTCACATGGGCCTTTCGACTTGGAAGAATGCTCCACAAGGGAGAGTCCTTTCCAGTGATGTTATCGTGGCTAAAAACTATCTTGAAGAAAAGGAAATCAAAAAACTAGAGAGAACTGTAGGAGGTTTTTTCGATTATATTGAAAACTTAATAGAAAACCAACAGTTCTTCACCATGGAAGAGTTTTCTGAAAGTGTTAATCGGTTTCTAAACTTTAACCAATTTAAGATTTTGGATGGCAAGGGGAAAGTTTCAAAACAAAAGGCCGATCAAAAAGCTCTTGGAGAATATAAAGAATTTAACAAAATTCAAAAATTTGAATCAGACTTTGAAAAAGAAATGAAAAAGATTTTGCAGAGCAAAAAATGAAAATGACTGAGAAGTCTTTAGAAGCATGGTCAAAACTTGATGTCAAAGGACGCACAAGCGGAAACTCTCCATGGGTTTCATACCATGCGCTTCTCAGTGAAGATTTAGCATGGATAACAGGAGCTAAAACAAATGAAGTGGTAGCTATGAATTCCCTGAAACTTTCTAAAAGAATGACCTAAGATCCATTTACTTATCTGAATTTTTGTTTTTACGTTGTGCAATAAATAAATTTTGTAGTGAACTTCTTTCTGAAGCCATAGGGTGACTTAGGATAGGAGATGGCAAAAAGACATCTGCAAATGACACTTTGGTAAGAATATTGCAACTGAAATAAAAGATATTTAGAGAGAAAAACTGATGGACAAATGGGAAAGGCAGAAAGACTTTCTTTTGAAGTTCCAAGCAGCTCTCTTCATGTTCATGAAAAAATTGATCCCAGAAGTATTATTGAAACTGTTAGATCCAGAAATTCCATAGACTATGAACAAATGTCTTTTTATTTGCAATTAAAAGAATGTGAGTTTAGGCTTAATTATAGAAAATCAAGACCTCTATAGATGACTACTTTCTATGTTGCTTCGAAAACCCCTTAACTGGTTATGAACCAATTAAATATCCCAAGGCCCTGGAGCTTTCCAATATTTTGGCAGAGGCTTTTTTGTTGTAAGAGCTTTCACTATGGGCAAAAGAAATAATTTTAAAGATTCTATAACATCAGAAAGAGAATCTTCTTGGATTAATGTTTTTACAAAAACACTCCATTCCTTTTCTTTATTTTTTATAAATTCTCTCTTAAAAGCTGTAATTTCTTGTTTTAAAGAAGTATCTCTATTTTTAAAAGTCAAATCAATAGCTTTTGATAACTTATGTCCTTCAAAGTTGTATTCTCGTGATAATATCCATAAGTCATAAAAATCTTTCATCCGACTATTCCAATTTCCTAACTTCATCAAAGCTTCAAATTTTTCTGCAACAATACTTTCCAAACTATAACACCAAAGCTTAGGGGTGGGAAAATCTAAGATGCAAGGAAAAACCATTTTCTTTGTTGGTTCAGGAAAAATGACGTCATGAAAGCTTATATCAATTTGCATATTGATTTTTGCTGAATCCAAAGCCCCACAAAATAAAATCCGAATACCATTATAAGGAGCATCTCTTTTAATATCTTCAAGTCGAAGGCTTTGTAAATCAAAGACAAGCCCATCTTCTTTTACTTTGGCAGATAGAATATTTTTCATTTGTTTTATTATTTCAGATGTTTCATCATTCGTTTTTTGAGATATATCAATATCCATAGTAGGACGAAATTTCTCTGCTTTTCTCACTTGCAGAGCTAAAGCTCCCTTAAGAATAAAAAAATCCGCATAATCAGATTGAGATAAACGATATAAAAATCTTTCCATAGCATAATACTGCATAAGTTCATTAAAAGGTCTTTTGTTTTTTCTGGATATATTTAAAAGCCTCTGTCTCACAGAGGCCGGAACATTTGTAATTTGCTTTCTCGTCATATTATGCTTTCTATATAAGGTTTCATAACATTTTTAATACGGCATACTTTTGCATATTTAATCAATTTTGAAGGATTAAATGTTTTTCTTTCTCTATAAAAAGCTAAAGATTCCAAAACAATGTTCATACCAATTTTGTTTCTAAATTTGAAACAATCCACTATTGTTTTTTCAGGGTTGTATATTTTAACAGAGACTTTATCAAAAGTATGTTTATCAATACCTGAAGAAAAACTTCTGTTAGAAAATTGATGAATAGAAACAGGAGGATGATCTATTCTGGCTCTGTGAGCCCCTCGTCTTATGGCTATCCAAACTTTATGAGGAATCTGTGTTGTTAAATTATGAAAAGCCAAAGCGGAAATTAAACAAATCACTCCATTTGGAACTCTTAAGGCTACTGTCACAAAATCAGGATAAGAAATTTTATTTTGTTTTAATTTATATAAACCATAAGAGACTTGCTCCAAAACTCCTCTATCCCTCAATTTATATAAAGTTCTTGGATGAATGTGTTTTTTTATGGCTTCATTGGTCTTTATAATCCCCTTATTGGCTTTAATGATACGAACAGCATCTTTTTCTTTAGAAATGTTCATGGATAAAAACCTTTTCATTTATTTATATCTAAGTATATTTTTATCCATATTTAGAATAAAATCAAGAATAAAATTTTGCTTCATAGCTAGTTAAGTGAACTTTTAGAGGAGTTAACCCACTATGATTATTATGAAAAACCCCAGGAAGTTTCATGATCATCTAGTTTAAAGACCTTTGAAATCACGTCTGAATTGCCGGACTTCAAGTTGAAGGGGTCATGGATAAATCTGATAGGCTTTCGATCTCTTGATCAATAGGCATAGTGCCTAGAGGTTTGGATTACACCGCATATAACAACAATATCCATATGATTCTCTTAATAAACAGGCACAACTCCTAGAGGCTTGGGTCAAGTGAGTCTGTGCTATGAATAAATCTGGAAAATTTCTAAAAGAATGGTCTAAGATCCATTTACTTATCTAGATTTTTGTTTTTACGTTGTGCAATAAATAAATTTTGTAGTGAACTTCTTTCTGAAGCCATAGGGTGTCTTCGTGCAAGAGATGGCAAAAAGACATCTGCAAATGACACTTTGGTAAGAATATTGCAACTGAAATAAAACATATTTAGCGAGAAAAGCTGATGGACAAAGGCGAGTATTTTTTTAATAATTGGACCGGACTTCACCTTTGAGAAGAGAGGGCCTAGAGGGAGGGAATTATGTATAGGAAGAATTTAAAGTACAGGGACCTACCTTGGGGATTGAAAAGAAGAATTGATGCCTCTGGGCCAATGATGCAGCCAAGGAAATCAGAAAACCCCACAGTAAAAAATATTTTAGGTAGACTAAAGGCTTCAGAGCAAAGGTCGTTGGCAAACGAAGCCCCTGTTTCTGCTAAACAGAAAAGAGAAGTCATTGACGTGATCGAAAATTATCTTTCAGAAAATAATATGGATTTAACTAACCCAAGACAACCTGAACTCTAGCTAGAAAATAATAGAAAGGCTTTTTCGTTAATTATTCTATTCATTTAAATGATACCAATAGGTGTATGAATAAAAAACTAAAGAGAGATAGGGATACAAAGTAGGGAAAATGGATTCAAGATGGAATAGAAAAAGGGGCTATCAGGGACAACAAGAAGGATTATTAAAATACAGATAAGAAAAAACAGCTAAAAGAGTAAC
This sequence comes from Bdellovibrionales bacterium, assembly GCA_965116215.1. Lineage (GTDB taxonomy): Bacteria > Bdellovibrionota > Bdellovibrionia > Bdellovibrionales > JAKFYE01 > CBDBKL01. The sequence goes on from OZ220494.1 coordinate 135,061, forward strand.
GGGTTCCGTTGAGTGAATACATCATCGAAAAATAAAAAGAGAAAACGCAAAGAGGTCGCTAAGCCGATTGAAATTTATAAGCATAAATCTCATAAAAGAAAAAACAATCCCCATGTCGGTACGGTGACTGCAAAAACCGAGAGCCCCAAAGTTCAGACTAAAAAATATCAATACGACCCACATCTTGACCCTCAATTGCAATGGGCCGGAAAAGCAGAAAGACTTTCTTTTGAGGTTCCGAGCAGCTCTCTTCATGTTCATGAAAGAATTGATCCCAGAAGTATTATTGAAACAGTAAGAGCTAGAAACTCTGTGGATTATGAGCAGATGTCTCTGTTTCATGACCCAGAAAATAAAATCAACCCTGACAAAGAAGGTGAGTTCTACAAGCATGAAAAACTCTGGGCTAATCGCCTCATTGCAGGTGACTCGCTACTTGTGATGAATTCTCTTTTGGAAAGGGAAGGAATGGGAGGAAAGGTTCAGTGTATTTATATTGACCCTCCATACGGTATTAAGTATGGATCAAACTTTCAGCCTTTTACCAATAAAAGGGATGTTAAAGACAAAGATGAAAATTTAACAGCAGAGCCGGAAATGCTCAAAGCGTTTCGAGACACTTGGGAATTGGGCATTCATTCTTATCTGACATACATGAGAGATCGTTTGTTATTGGCAAAAGAGCTTCTTACAGAGAGTGGTTCTTGTTTTGTGCAGATATCTGATGAAAATGTCCATCACATTAGAGAAATTATGGATGAAGTTTTTGGAGTAGAGAATTTCATAACACAAATATATTTTGCAACTACGAGTGGATTTCAAGGACACTCTTTAAGTCGAATTGGGGATTACTTAATTTGGTACGCTAAAAGTAAAAAACAACTGAAATACCGTCAATTATTTAAAGAGAAGGAAAACTTAAAAGGTGATGCTGTTTATAAGTACTTGGAACTTTCTGATGGAACCAGGCGACCCATGACCAAAGAAGAAAAGAGTGGCGAAAAATCCTTACCGAAGAGTTCAGAAATTTTTAGTTACGATAATCTACAATCTTCCAGCCCCGCAAAAGAAGACACACCCTTTGAGTTTGAGGGAAAAATTTATCGTCCAAATCCGAACAATCATTGGAAAGCTAAATATCCAGAGGGAATGGAAATCTTAAAAAAAGCTAAGCGCATTTCACTTGTGGGAAAAACATTGCGTTATGTTCGATTTATTAAAGATAAGCCGATTCACCCTATTTCCAACTCATGGATCGATACTGGTTCAGGCTTTGGTTCTGATAAAAGGTATGTTGTTGAAACACGCCCAAAAGTCGTTCAACGATGCCTATTAATGACCACTGATCCGGGGGATATTGTCTTTGATCCCACTTGTGGAAGTGGAACGACAGCCTATGTAGCAGAACAATGGGGCAGGCGTTGGGTTACTTGTGATACATCTCGAGTTTCTATTGCTTTGGCTAAGCAGAGATTAATGACAGCGCATTTTGACTACTATGAATTAAAAAATAAAAAAGAAGGTATCACCTCGGGATTTCATTATAAAACAGTTCCCCATATCACTTTAAAATCCATTGCAAACAATGAGCCGCCTCAAGAAGAAACCCTGTACGATCAACCTAAAAAGAATAGCTCAAAGGTTAGAGTGACTGGCCCCTTTACTGTGGAGGCTGTTCCAGCCCATAAAGTTGAATCTTTATCTCAACTGTCTTTAAACATAGGAGAAGAGAGTTCTTTAAAAAAGATGTGGCTTGATGAACTAAGAGTGAGCGGTATAAAAGCGAAAAAGGGACTTTCTAAAGATATTGAATTTATAAGACTAGAGTTAATCAATGGCACAGAATACATTTATGCCGAAGGGGAAACAAAGGAAGAAAAACCCAAAAGAGTAATTGTTTGTTTTGGGTCTGAATATGCCCCTTTAGAACAGAAACAAATTGAAGAAGCGTTAAAAGAAGCTCAGTTTTTTTCACCTGATCTTGTTATTTTCTGTGCCCTTCAATTTGACCCAGAAGCTGGAAAAGATGTGGATCACTTAGATTTAAAATGGACCAGGGTTTTAAAGGTTCAAATGAACATCGATCTTTTAACCAGTGACTTAAAAAAGAAAGAAAAGGGTGAGAGTTTTTGGCTCATAGGTCAGCCGGACATTGATATTGGACAAAACAGGGATGGAAAGTATGTTGTGCAAGTAAAAGGTTTTGATTACTACAACACAAAAACCAATAGCCTTGAAAAAGGCGGAAAAGATCAAATCGCCATGTGGATGCTAGATACAAATTATGATGAAAAATCAGTTTATCCAAGGCAGGTCTTCTTTCCTCTGTCGAGCTCCAAGCATGATTGGACAAAGCTAAAAAAGACCCTAAAAGCAGAAATTGATGAAGATCTTATGGATAAGTTTACGGGCACTGAGTCTATTCCTTTTGAATTAGGGCATCACAAGAAGATTGCTGTGAAAATTATTGATAATAGGGGCATTGAAAGCCTTATTGTAAGGGTCTTAAATGTCTGAGTCTTTAAAGGCAATACCAAAACTTATTGTCAATTCCCCTTTTAAAGAACCTAATAAGCATTGGAAATTTGATAAGACAAAAAAAGAGTTTGTACTTAAGGACGGCAGAAGACCTGCCAGCTATATTATTTCAAGTTCAGATACAAAGTCGTATGACGACTATGGAACAATTGTTGAAATTCCACTTGTGAACAGAATAAGAAAACGAGTGAAAGAATGGGAAGAAAATAATTTTTCTGGTGTTACGGGGGTTACAAAAAGACTCCTTGATTTTTGGCACCGGCCCCCAGAGGATTGTGGTAGACAATTTGCCTTCTTTTTTTGTCAATTGGAAGCTATTAAAACTTTAATTTTTCTTATAGAAGCTCCCGATCACTTAAAAACAGGGCTCAATATTCCCAAAGATGAATCTTTAAATCGCCTGTGTGCCAAAATGGCAACGGGTACGGGAAAAACTGTCGTTATGGCCATGACGATTGCTTGGCAAATTATTAACAAAGTGACTTATCCAAGAGACACTCGTTTTTCAAAAAATATTTTTGTTGTTGCTCCAAATTTGACTGTTAAAGATCGGCTTAGTGTCTTGGAAGTTGAGGGCGAAAGTAACTATTATCGAGAGTTTAAAATTGTTCCCAACGAATTTATCGAAAAAATGAATCAAGGCCAAGTGCTTATAAAAAATTGGCAACAGCTTCAATGGGAGAGTGAAGAAAAGATTGCTAAACGAAAAGGAGTCGATAAAAGAGGGGCAAAAAGTGATACGGCTTATATTAGAGAAGTTCTGGAGCACTTGGCTAATCAAAATATCGTTGTCATTAATGATGAAGCTCATCACGCATGGAGAAAACGAAGTGAGCTTAAAGTAAAAAAAACTGATGAGATGACAAAAGACGAAGTAGAGCAGGCTACGAAATGGATTGAGGGGTTGGACCGGATAAATAGAGCCTTAGGTATTATTAATGTCTTTGATTTTTCAGCAACTCCCTATGCTCCAACTGGAAAGAAAGCCGATGATAAAGATTTATTTGAGTGGATTGTCAGTGATTTTGGGTTAACTGATGCAATTGAATCTGGTTTAGTCAAAACTCCTCGATTTGCAGTTGGAGATGATGCCAGTGTTGATGTTAAAAATAAAAAGCCAAGGCTTTATCATATTTATGATAGTGATGAAGTGAGACCTGATCTCAATAGAGAGGCTAAGAAAAATGAATCTTTGCCTGATATTGTGAAAATTGCCTATACGCACTTATCCCATGACTGGGATAAGAAATTTAACTTATGGAAAAAAGAATGTAAGAATGAAAAGCAATTTAGACCTCCAGTTATGATTTCGATTGTCAATAGGAAAGAGACGGCAGATAGAATCGAATATAGTTTTAAGGAAGAAAATATTCCTGTTCCCAATCAATTTAATGATTCCAGCAAAATGCTTAAAGTCTATTCTGATCTTCAAAACACTGTGGAGAAAGCAACAGGTTCAAACAAAGTTTTCCAAGAGGAAGTCCTTTTAAAACTACATACTATTGGAGCACTTGGTAGAGAGGGCCAGCATATTCATCATGTTATTGCTGTTTCAATGTTGTCTGAGGGTTGGGATTGCAAAACTGTGACTCACATTATGGGACTTCGTGCTTTTAGTAGTCAGCTTCTTTGTGAGCAAACCGTTGGGAGAGGCTTAAGGAGAACTTCGTATGACTTAAATGATGAGGGTCTCTTTGACCCTGAATATGTCAGTGTCTTGGGTGTACCATTTTCATACCTTCCACAAGAAGGAGATAGTGAGAGACCAGGAACTGAGACTCCAAAAAACTGTATTTTCCCAGAGGGTGAGAAATCTGAATATAACATAATGTGGCCCAATGTAGAAAGAGTGGATAGGGTATTAAAGCCTGAGCTTAAAATTGATTTTAAGAAAATGAGTACATTTACAGTTGATGTTTCAAGTATTCCTCGAATTAATGAGATCGCCCCCATTATTGAAAATAACCCTCGATATGAAGATATTGAAACTACCTCGTTGCAAGATTTTTTTGAAAAAAACTATGAACCTGATCGTATGCAAACTTTAATATTAAAAATGACAAGTGAAATATATGAAAAAACGGATGCCGAGTGGAAAAAGAAGATATTAAAAAACGAAGCCATTAAACAGATATTTCAGTTAGTTGAAAAATTCATTGAGTCCAGCAAATTTAAAGTCATTCCTGAATATGAAAAAGAAAGAAAAGCTCTTGTTGTTATGATGAAAATGAATGAGATTGTGAATAAGGTGTTTAATCTTATCCAAAGAGATTCCATAGAGAAACTTTCTGTTGTTTATGGAACTCCTCAGTTTTCTTCAACGAGCGATGGGTCTGAGTGGTGGACAAAAAAGTCGACAAGCATTTTTAAAAAGACCCATATGAATTTATGTGTTGTGGATAGTGGATGGGAAAGATCTCATGCCAGAGAGCTTGATAAGAATAAGTCTGTTGAGGCATGGGTAAAAAACGATCATCTGGGATTTGAGATTGACTATATTGATGAGAAGGGTAAGCAAAGAGCTTATATCCCAGATTTTATTATAAGGCTTATCAACGGCGACCATATTATTTTAGAAGTGAAAGGAATAAAGAAAAAAAGGGATATTCAAAAATGGGATTTTATGGAGAATTGGTGCAGGGCTGTCAGTCAAGATTTAGATCAGAAGTGGCACTTTAGAGTTTCTCAAGATTCTACGGGTGGTATTGTTCACAAAATTATTGAAGAGATAATAGGTGATTAAGATGACTTATTCTATTTCTAATAGGAGCCAGTTTTTATGATATGTAGAGTTCGAATGAGTTTAAACCTCACAGAATGAGGAATGTACTGGAAAAACGATATCCAAGTTTGGGAAACTGGAAAATTCTATGCAGAGAGCTTAGTTATTTTACAACTCAAAGAAAATGAATATGCTGTAAAATATGAATATGATGCTCATTCAAGTGGATGATATAATGGAAAAAGAAATTGGCCAAAAGAAAATTTATAAATAAAGAAAAAGGTAAAATATTAGGAATATTTAGCTTTCAGGAATAATTTGGAGGATTTATATGGCATATAGAAACAAAGTATATGTAGCTTTTGATGGAGATAAAGACATTCATTATTATCGTTTAATGCAAGCATGGAAGCAAAATGATAATACATGTTTTGATTTTGCAGATGCTCATTCATTAAAGCAAGCAAGAGATTCAAGTTCGGAAGAGTCAATTAAAAAAAGTCTACGAGAAAGAATGAATAACAGTAAGATCTTTGTCTTATTGTTAGGTGAAAGTACAAAATATTTATATAAATTTATACATTGGGAGATAGAACAAGCTATTAAAAGAGATATGCCTATTATAGTAGTTAATCTAAACAGCAAAAGATCTATTGATCTTCAAAGATGTCCAAATTCTTTAAGAGAGCATACTGCTCTACATATTAGTTTTAATGCAAAAATTTTACGGAAAGCCATTGAAAATTGGGGGAATCAACATCATCAAAAAGGGGCAGGTCCATATTATTATAAAGATGATATTTATAGAAACTTAGGGCTTCTATAGATGACAAAATGGAAAATTTTGTTTTCAATAAAATTTTTAAGATCTTCATATAAAGAATGGCTTAAACATTTATTTCAGATTATAGGGTTTTTATGGTTGCTTATAGAACTTGTTACATTTTTTAGCCCCACAATAAAATCGTTTATACAAGAGCACTTATTTGCATTATTTGGATTAAGTATTATTTATGCTTTTTATAAAATTTTTCCAAAGATTTCTAAATACTATAAGTTTAAAGACACTGATGTTGAGTTGGGGTTTGCAATTCAAGACTTATTTAAAATTAATGGAGATAAGGTCATACCCTCTAATACAAATTTTGAAATGAAAACTGAAAAAGATAGTGGGGCAATGGACTCTAATAGCTTGCAAGGCCAAATGCGTCACAAATATTACTCAGATGATATACAACGTTTAAAAGATGATGTTTCTAAAGCTTTAAAGGAAGAAAATATTCTAAATCCAGAAATTGGCTCTATAATTAAAATAACACCTAAGAATGAAACTATTTATCTTATTGCTCTAACAGAATTGAATGACAAGGGTGTTGTTAAAAACTCAAGTTTTACAAATGTTGAAAAATGTTTGATGAAATTATGGCAATATATTGGGGAAAAGGGTAATTATAATCACATTGTGATACCTTTAATCGGTTCAGGTCGAGCAAGGATAAATAAAAATCGTCTTGATATTGCCAAAGAGATTGTTCGTTCTTTTGTTCCATCTATTATTGAAAAAAAGTTTTGTGAAAAACTTACGATTTGCATTTTTCCCTCTGATTATAAAAAACATAAAATAGATATTGAGGAGCTGAGAGAATTTATAGAGTATAAATGTAAATTCACTGAATTTTCAGAGAGTTCTGCAAAATCTATAGGAACACCTTTAAAATAATCCAAAAGTAAATTGTAGAAGTTAAGGGATGGTGTATATAAAAGAGAAATTTTATTTTTTTGTTGAAAGAGGATGTCTTGAATCCGTAAGTAAAGCTCTTACTTTCTCTCCCTTAGCCCAACGAAGAGGGGTCCAGCCATCTTTATCTCTAGCGTTCACATTGGCCTCGTTTTTAATTAAAAGTGAAACGATTTCTATACTTCCATAAACTGAGGCATAATGAAGAGGAGTTCTGTGATCTTTATCTCTAATATTCACATTGGCTTTATTTTTAATTAAAAGTGAGGCGGCCTCTACCTTTCCATTAAAGGAAGCATAATGAAGAGGAGCTTTACCATATTCATCTTTAGCGTTCACATCCGCTTTGTTTTTGATTAAAAGTGAAACGACTTCTGCTTTTCCTTTCAATGAGGCATGATGAAGAGGGGTGTAGCCATCTTTGTCTTCTAAATCTATATCTACACCTGCCTCTATAAACTGAACAATAGATTCAAGATCTCCTTTTGCTACTGCTCTGTGGAATTCCTCTGCAAATGTTATGTTAGAAAATAGAAAAAAAGAAATAAAGGTAAAGAATTGGATAATGTTTCTCATCAGTCAGTTTATCGGTAGAGATGTATTATTGTTCAAGCAAAATAGAGAATTTAGATAAAGATTGTAAATATTCACTAAAGGAGTTTATTAGATATAGGGAGGGCCATTTATAAATCTATCAGCACCATGAACTGTGCAGTTGTGTGGTTTTTATTAGGTGCAGGGGAAGGTTATTTAAAATCTTCAATTTGATACTTGTGTCAAATTGAGACAAAAATATGAACTAAAAATAAAGAAATATAATGGAAAGACGTAGTTTAGTTTTTATCTATCGTAGAATAAAATAAAGATGTAGCGTCTGCGTATCTATATCGAAATAAGAGAGAGGAAAAATGAAACAATCTTTAAGGAAAAAATTTTTATTATAATTAAAGATAGATATTAAAAAAGACTTCTAGGATTTCATAGGATCTAATCAAGTTTTATATCTTTCTTAAAATATGAGTTACAAACTTGAAGTCATTTAAATATATAAAAACCTCTAAGGGATTATTTTTTCTCTATGCAAATTTGAGATTAAGACGAGGAAAGTCTAAGGATTGACTTTTTGACAACTTTCTGTAAGAATAGAAAGTAGTTTAAAATAAAGATATTTCCTATTAGTTAATGGTGAAATTTCAAACGATTTTTTGTTTGTTTTTATCTAAATTTCATCATTAAAGTAACCAGTAATTTAATTGTATTTATCTGGTAGTTTCCAAAATATCCAGCCATTGCATTGGAAAAACAACAGGGAGAAAAGTGACAAATATTGAATAAAAATAAAGACTACACAGAGAAAATATTTAAGATCGTTCAGGAGTTTCTGAAATCACCTCCTGTAATTATTTGGGGTTCAGGAGCAACTGCTGATTATGGCCTACCTACTACAGATGATTTAAAAAAACATCTAGGACAAGATTTAAAATATAAAGATTTAGGTCAAAGCGTGAATCTCGAAGAAACACTTGAAAAAATTGAAAATCAGGAAAAGGCTGACAAGATTAAAAGTAGTATTAGGGATCTGGTATTAAAAAAAGACATTGGATGTTTAAAACAAGCAGTACAAAATCTCGATTATTTTAAAGACATAGTTGTCATGATAGAAAAATTTTATGATGCGCATCCCAGAGTAGTGAATATTATAACAACTAATTATGATTGTGTTTTGGAGTATGCTTTGTCAGGGTCAGATTTTAACTACACTGATGGGTTTGCAGGACGTTCACTTTCAACATTAAATAAAAATCTATTTAAGAAAAAAGAAGTTGTAAATCTCATAAAAGTACATGGATCTTTGAACTGGTTTTTTGATAAAAGTAATATATGTCGTTTCTTGCCCTCTGACAATAAGCTTGGAATTTTAAAACCTGCCATGATATTACCAGATACGAACAAGTATTTGGAATCTCACAGTGAGCCACATCGGACCCTTATAGCAAAGTCAGATGAAGTTATAGAAAATGCGAAGAGTTTTTTAGTTATAGGTTTTGGTTTTAGGGATAAACATTTGACTCCCAAAATTGACAATAAGATTAAGCAGGGAACCCCCATAGTGGTCATTACAAAGGAGGCAACTGATTCTTGCAAAGACAAATTGAGTATAGCCATGAAATACTGCCTACTTGAATGCAAGATGGACAATGAGACACAGATTACATTTAAAAAAAATGGAGAAAAGGCAGAAGAATCCAATATTGATGGTAAATACTGGAAACTCAAACAATTTATGGAGATATTATGAACTCAATAAATGAATGCTTACTATTGGGAAAAGTAGAAAGTGTTGATACGACAAGCGTTATTGTCAAAGTTAAGGACGAAGAAAAGTTAAACAATATTCAAGTTAACAACTTGTTGAAAATTAGGTCGACGAAAACTGGAGAGTCAATCATTGGTTTGGTTGTAAAAATCATGCGTAAATTTTTGGATAAAGTAGAATCCGATAGTCCTGAAGAAGTAGTTGTTGAGAATGTGGTGAAATCATATTTAATAGGAACGCTGTTAGATAAAGAAGGAAGTCGGTCTAATATATTTAGTAGGACACTAGAAACAGTTCCATGCCTTGGGGCCGATTGCTTTTTAATAGAAGGAGAGGAGCTTTCAAAGTTTATGAGAGCTATATCCACAGGCGACAAAGAAACAGAGCAATCATTAAACATTGGAAGATATGTTATATCAGAGGATGCAGAGACCTATCTAGACGGCAATAAGTTTTTTCAACGACATGCTGTTATTGTGGGGAGTACAGGGTCAGGAAAATCATGGACTGTGGCTAAAATTTTAGAGCAATCTTCTAAGCTAAAGTCTGTTAATAGTATTGTTTTTGATATTCATGGGGAATATAAACCTTTGAAGAGCTTAGACAATACAACATTATTGAGAATAGCAGGCCCAATGGATAATGAAGATATTCCTGAAGTCATATACTTACCTTACTGGCTTCTATCTTACGAAGAAATAATGGCAATGATGCTAGATAGAAGTGACCAAAATGCTCCCAATCAAGCAAGGGCGTTATTTGATTTAATTATTGAGTTTAAAGAAAAACAAAAGCCAAATAACTTTACCATTGATAGCCCTGTACCCTATTCGATAAAGGACGTTTTAGAAAAACTAGAGAATCAAGATAAGGAAATGGTTGATGGGACAAAGGGAAAAAAGCAAGGCCCCCTACATGGAAAACTAACTCGTTTTATACAAAGGTTGAAAAGTAAGCAAAGCGACAAAAGGCTTAATTTTCTTTTTAATGATAATGAAAATTTACAGAAGTATGAATGGCTTAAGACACTTATTAAGAAGTTAATGGATTTTAATAATAAAAGAGGGAATAAAATTATTGATTTTTCAGAAGTTCCTTCGGACATACTACCGTTAATAACTGGCTTAGTAACGAGAATAATTTTTTTAATTCAGCAATGGACTGAGATTGAAAAAATCCATCCAATTGCTTTGTTTTGTGATGAAGCTCATTTGTATATTCCAACAAGTACAGAGCATTCTAGCGTTGAAGAACGTGGTCTTTATAATTTCCAACGAGTTGCAAAAGAAGGACGAAAATATGGCATATCACTAGTCGTTGTAAGTCAAAGACCCTCAGATGTTAATAAAACTGTTTTAAGCCAATGTGGGAATTTTATATCAATGAGACTTTCAAACCCAGACGATCAAAATACTATAAAGAGACTATTTCCAGATAGCCTGGGGAATTTTGCAGAATTATTACCTATTCTAGATATAGGAGAGAGCCTGGTCGTAGGGGACGCCTGCCTACTTCCAAGCAGGGTAAAAATTCGTGAGCCAAAAGTTAAACCTAAGAGTGCTACAATAGATTTTTGGAGTGAATGGGAAAAAGATAAAAAAGAAAAGGGATTTGAAGAAGCTATCGAAAATTTAAGGAAACAGGGCAAAAGTCTCCATCATTAAATTTGAATACATAGTGATAATGAATTTAACCTGTCTTTGAAGTTAAGGATCCATTAAAAACTCAAGAATAACTTTTGCCTTTGAGTTTATTTTCATCTACTCAAGTTCGTTCAATACAAAACTTAAAAAATTTAAAACCATTACCCCAAGCCAGGTCGTGATTTATCGAATTATTTTAGTAGAAACTATAATTTCTGGTTATAATTAAGAAAATGTCATCTGTTACCTTAGAAACAAAAAGACTCTATAAAGAAAAAAACTACTTTAAAAAAGACCTTAATGTTTTAAGTCTTTTCAGTGGATGTGGTGGAATGGATGTCGGCTTTGAAGGAGATTTTGAAGTTCATCAATCATGTCTTAATCCTAAGATACATCCCAAATGGATAGAAAAAAAAGTCAAACAGAATTGGTTTATGTTGCCACCCACTAGGTTTAAAGTTGTTTTTGCTAATGACATTAGACCAAGCGTTGCAAAAATATGGTCCTCTTTTTTTGTAAAAAAGTATGGTTTTGATATCAGAGCACTTCATCTAGAAAGTATCGTCGATCGAGTGAAACGGTACCAAAATGGAGAAAAAAATCTATTCCCCAATAACATTGATATCATCACAGGCGGATTTCCCTGTCAGGACTTCTCTGTCGCAGGAAAGAGGAAAGGGTTTTACTCCCATAAAAACCACAATGGAAAAGTCATAGATAATCCTATGGAAGAGAACAGAGGGAAACTATACATCTGGATGAGAGAAGTTATAGATATTGTTCAGCCCAAAGTATTTATTGCTGAAAATGTAAAAGGACTAATATCTTTAGGTGAAGTAAAAGATGTTATTCAAAATGACTTTCAAGATATTGGAGAGGACGGATATGTTGTTTTAGAAGGAAAAGTTCTTAATGCTGCGGAATACGGAGTCCCTCAATCTAGAGAAAGAGTGTTCTTTATTGGTTTTAGAAAAGATGCACTAAGGGTTAACGCACTCAATGCACTTTCAAAAAAAATAATACCTGAAAACTACTATCCTTTTCCTATTCAAACACACTCTTCAACATATGACAGAGAAAAAAGACTTCAGCCTTTTGTGTCACTTGAAAAAATATTTAAAGGACTTAAGGAGCCTCTTGAATCTAGCGATTACGATCAGAGAGCAATTTCTAGGGCCAAGTGGTATGGTCATCATTGTCAGGGAAATAAAGAAGTGAACCTAAAGAGTATCGGCCCAACTATTCGTTCAGAACATCATGGAAATATTGAATTCAGAAGGCTGTCCGCTGAGCATGGTGGCTCTTATCATAATGAGCTTCAAAAAGGCTTTCCAGAAAGAAGGTTAACGGTAAGGGAATGTTGTCGAATCCAAACATTCCCAGATTCATTTCAATTAGTTGGAAAAAAAAGAGGAATGGGAGTGAGTGTATCAGAAGCCTATAAATTAGTGGGAAATGCTGTTCCGCCTCTTTTAGCCTATCATATAGCAAAAAGATTAGAGTCCATATGGGACAATCTTTTCAAAAAAGGAAAAAGTCTCCCCAAGATTGCTTCGTAACTAGAAACACAACAAGCCCTTGCCGCACTGCAATTGTGAATCAGGTTTCAATTTCATTTTCTACTATAGCATCCTTAATATCATAGTCATACTCAGGACTTGCAACAGACCTTTTGCACGCAAGAGATATGCCACTGCCTAACTTCTCTTCAAGTTCTAGTGTATTTCACTTTCTTCTTATTATATATTATCTTTAAGTTGTCGGATTCTCCTTTGCTTAAGTTAAAATTTATCTTTTCAAAAATAAATTCTAACTCAGAGAGTCCGCCTCTTTTATAACAAACATAATTTGAGTACTGTAAACACTTTTCAATCCACTAGCACTTAAGTTTCAATGGAGGAAAAATGGAGTTTGAAAATATTGAACAGATTGCCCCCGATTCTGAACAAAAATCCTTCGCACTTTACCAAATATTTACAGAGGACTCTATTATATATGATTGTGAAACAGCCAAGTCTTTTGATAAAATAAAAATCTCTCGTCCGCTCTCATTCAGCATATCTTTCCTCAAGGGACAGCACAAATTAGACGAGAGCTTTAAAAAATTTGAAGAAATAAATTATATTATTCAAAATCTGAATGACTATTATATCCTCGGTATTCGCTCCGATCTGTACTCTTTGGGTTTTGACTTTGAAAGTTTTAAAATCTTTATTTCTTCTCCGTCAAAACATCAATTGATTAAGGAGAAAATAAATTCCCTTATTCATAAACCCAAATCAGAAAGCCCACTTTCAAGAAAAGATGAAATAGAAATCCTAGAAGGATTTTTTACATAGTTCATGCCATCAAAAGTCTCAGATATACATGAAATATCAGTCATCATTGGTATCTTAGAAAGTTTTGATTGCAATAGAAGCATTCAAGAGAAATTTCAAATCTTTAATAAGTACACCTGTCAATATAGCGATGGAAAAATCAATCCTTCAAAAGAAGATTTCTGTAAAAAAGAAAACCTTTTTAACAGAGGGGTCTTATTAGGCCAAAAATTAAAAGATGAATTTAAACTTCAAGGCCGAGGTATAAAATGGTCAGCTACAAAAAATCAAAAGGAAGACTCCTCTGATATATACTCTGATCGCATAGGTATATCTTTAAAAGATTCAAGTAAAATCATTAGAAATAGCGGATTTAGTCAGCTTATTGATGTTTTTTGTGAACAGACAATAAAAAATTTTAAAGAACCTTTTTGGGAATTTGCCCCTCACCTGAGCGTAGAGTATCTAAGAATAGTTATCAAAGATTGCTATCAAAGAGGTTTTTTTCAAATAAGAGATCAATATATCTATATAGATACTGAAAAGAAGAGAGAGTACAAAGGTAGTATTGGCCATCTTTTGAACCTCAGTCTAAAAGACTTAATCCTTAGCATAAGCAAATCAGATATAAAATTATTAGTAAAAAACTTCTCGAAAAATGGCAATTTAAAAGACTTACTATTTGTAAGAGAAAAAATAACACATGATGTTTCTTTCAAGGTTATTTCACTCTTGAGGGAGGGATTAATTCAAAACCCTGAACACTTCAGTAACAAGATAAGATATATGCTCCAGTACAGAGATAACGAAAAACTCTTTGGGTTCAGCAGTATAAAGTTCATTTATGCTGGCATAATAAAGAAGAGAGATTGTGTAAATATTAAACCAATAAAAATTCACCATAAAAAATCAAAATTGACAGATAGAACAATGGGTCTTCAGATTAATATTTATACGACAATAGATATTCATTTCAAATCTCACAAGGAACAGCTCACCATTGAAAATCAACTAAGGTATAAGCATCGAACATTTAGTTCAGCTCCAGAGGCTAATTTTCATGTTTTAAACTATAATGATTGGAGAAAAATATACCCGACTAATTAATATCTTTGAAAAAGAGTAAGAAAAAATGTTATTTTAGATTTAATTGAGATGAGAAGAATACATTCATGTTCCTTTCATAAAATATATTCTAAACCAAATAAAGATTCAAAATAATATAAGAATTGTAAAAAACGAGGATTAAAATCTTTTCTATAAGATTTAAAATTGAACTGTCCTTGCTGTCATGTTATTGATATGCTGATTTGATTGACCTTTATGGCCCTACGAATGAAGAGCATTGTTTGTATGGTGTGAGTTAAGGTAGAAAGAAGGTACGATATCTCCTTTAATTTTTATATCCATAGGAGCAAAGAAATTTATATGAAATCAAATAGAAGATCGTTTCATCCCCCTCTGTTCATCACCAAGATCTTCTTATTTTTTACTTTTTGTTTTTCTGCTCCCCTCTCGCACGGTGTAGATAAAAGCGTTTATAAAAATCTAAGCCTATCCGTTGCAGAGATTTATAATCATAGAGGTCGTTCCTATGGGAGTGGATTTTTTATAACAGAAAACCTATTGGTCACAAATTATCATGTTATTGAAGAATTGGCCGGTTTATCTAACACCTATGCGGAAGTCAGAGTTCCCCAAAAAATGGTTGATCGTGGAAGAGTTCTAGTTGTAGATCCCAAAAATGATTTAGCGATTATTAAGACGCAAAGAAGTGACTATACACCTCTTCTTCTAGGAAGTCATAGAGATATTATTAGAGATGCACGCAATTTGATGATTGGTTATTTCTATTTGGATCCTGCAAGACAGTTCAGGGGTGTCACAGTTAAAGAACTATCTTTTCATACTCATTCGGGCACAGAAAAAAGTGTAAAAATGACTTTTTCGGAAGGCGTTATTAGATCTCATCAAGGGAGATTATTTACTACGACATCGCCTATTGAAGTGGGTGGTAGTGGTTCACCTGTTTTTTCAAAGGATTTTAAAGTTATTGGAGTGGCTCGAGGACATTTTTATTATAGCCATGAGACGACTGTTATACCTATCCGTAAATTGAAGAATCTTATTGTAAGGAATAAAAAACCTTTACAAAGAAGAGGTGGAATTGGCCTGGATCACATATATCGTGAACGAGGCAATGTCCGTCGCTCTCTTGGTCGTCTCTTAAAGGATTATTGTTTCCTCTTCTGGGAAGAATAGATTATATTTCTAATAGTGAGGGCCGCCTGAGATAAGACTCTAAAAAGACTTATTATTCGTTTTATTCGTTCAAAAAGATAAGTTTAGTGTGTTTCAATATCTATCTTATCTATCTTATCTATCTTATCTATCTTATCTATCTTATCTATCTTATCTATCTTATCTATCTTATCTATCTTATCTATCTTAAAAACTACAACCTTGTATTAAATATTTCAATACAGGGAGAGGAGATTTAGAAAGGGCATTCTGGATGATCTGTCTTTTGACTCTCTTCTTTCCAGTACTTGGCTTTTTGAGCATCCTTTTTGACACCCTCTCCATTGGTATACAGGGTAGCCAGAATACGTTGCGCTTTTCTGTCTCCCTGCTCTGCCGCCTTTTGAAACCAATAAAAAGCTTTTTGAGCATCCTTTTTGACGCCCTCCCCATTGATATACATGCTACCTAAAATATGTTGCGCCTTTCTGCCTCCCTGCTCTGCCGCCTTTTGAAACCAATAATGAGCCTTTTTAAAATTTTTTTTGAAACCTTTCCCATCAATAGAAATAATACCCAGACTTTCTTGAGCCTTTCTGTCTCCCTGTTTTGCAGCCTTTTTAAGCCAATAACGAGCTTTTTGACGATTTTTTCGGACGATCTCTCCATAATAATATAGGGTACCCAGCTTAAATTGAGCTTGAGAATCACCCTGCTCTGCTGCGACTTTAAACCACTCCAAAGCCTTTTGAGGATCTTTTTCGACACCCTCTCCATTCGTATACATGATACCCAGGTTGTATTGTGCCTTTTTATACCCCTGATTGGCCAACCTCTTAAAGTCATGAAAAGCCTTTTGAGGATCCTTTTTGACGCCCTCCCCATTGATATACATAACAGCTAGATTGTGTTGGGCTTTTCTGTCTCCCTGCTGTGCAGCCTTTTGAAACCAATAAAAAGCTTTTTGAGAATCCTTTTCAACCCCCTCTCCATAAGCATACATGCCACCCAGGTAATATTGTGCCTCTTTATATCCCTGCTCTGCAGCCCTCTTATACCAATACCATGCTTTTTGAGAATCCTTTTTTGCACCATCCTCTCCACTAGCATATGTGATAGCTAGGTCATATTGAGCCTCTCTATGACCTTGTTCTGCTGCCTTTTTGCGCCAATACCATGCTTTTTGAGAATCTGGGAGTATACTCGCTATACCGTCTTTATAAATTATACTTAGGATAAACATATCTCCTGCTGTTTTAACGTCGCCATCCAGAGCACGTCTTCTCAATGGCTCGGGATACATATCCTCAAGGCGCATTTCGCCTTCTCTTTCTAAAAATTCTTGGTTTTCTTCAATAAGAATTTTTAACTTATGAATTGGTATAGAAAAAGTGTTAGTGGAGTCTACGCTGGATATCCCACCTTGCAGTACTCCGATGACTTTGAAATCCTTTGAAAAAAGAGGAGAGCCACTTTTTCCCTCTACAGAGGGGGTAGTGGTACGGAATATCTTATTTCCTATACGCATCCCAATAAAGCCCTCTGCAAGAACCCGTTCTTTTCGATAGTTCAGAAAATCCAATACATCTGTTATAAGACTAGCTCGCTTCGTTTTTTGTGTAGGATCCTCAGGGGGACTAATATAACTCATAAGAAAAGCTCTCTCACCTCTAATAATATCCCGATCACTTCCTAGGGTTAAAGGTTTGTAATCATCTCTTAGTGTCTTAATAATCGCTAAATCATTTTTGGGATCTACAACTAGAACTCTTCCAAGATCCCGCATTCCTAGCCAAGGTGGGTATTGCAGTAACCGATCAATCCAATCCACTCTTTCAACATCCCCTATCTTTCGTGGGGTTATCACTTCGACATATTGAGATCGCCTCACTGTTGATTCATTAGTAATGTCAACTAACTCCTCGATCACATGATAATTTGTTACAAATAAGTTCTTTGTTATAAAGAAACCATTTCCATAAATACCGCCCTTTTTGTTGTACACTATTGCCACAGATTGACTTAAGTTTTTATAATCCCTTTCATCAATCCCATATGATAAAAAGGCTGATAAGTAAACAGCTAAGAAAACTTTCAATATGAATATGAACTTCACGGTCACATCTCTTTTCTGCAATAGACTGACCCTGTATCTCTATTTCCTTCATCAAAGTCAATTCAAATCTCTGGGGACAAACCGATCATAAAGTTTAAAGCCATCTATATAAACAACAGAGGACTTTATTTCTGATTTCAAGGGGATTCTTTTTATTCATGTTATTCATGTGCACTCACCTTGTCTCTATAAGTCTTTTGTCTTTACCTTTAAATAAATAGATAGAGGAGAAAAAACTCAATCTTTATTTTTTGGCCTTTTTGAAGCTCTTTTATAAGAAAATCCCCCATTGATCCCCATACCAATTGAGAAGATGATGAGAAAATTTTTGAAGACGAGTAGATTGGTCTTAATTCTCTAAAGAGAAGGTTAACAAACCTAATAGAATGAGTTACTCTCATCAATTATTTGCTCCATTTGAATATCTGATATGCACAACAAGATAGTGTATATCATTCAGACAGATCAGGTTATCTTGATATGCTGATATGCTGATATGCTGATATGCTGATATGCTGATATGCTGATATGCTGATATGCTGATATGCTGATATGCTGATATGCTGATATGCTGAGGTATTGTTATGTCCCGTTTTGTTTTTATTTCTGGTTACCTTTTGTTTTTATTGATTTTTACTTGCTATATTTACTTTTCTATTTGTCACCTGATAAATAAAAGAAATAAAAAACTACTCTACCTGCTTTGTAGCCTCATTTTGTGTATGGTTTTCTTTCAGGTGAGTTTTAGGCTCAGTGAGGCTTTTTTTGAATCCATCTGGTTTTCCTTTCTTGCTAATGTCGTCTATATCTTTATGGGGTTTATTGGTACATTCCTATTTTTTTTAATCTTTAAAGATCTTGTTAGGTCCTTATTCGTATTAACTCGTCGAACGTCAAAGATGAATGCCGATCGGCGAGACTTCCTTAAAACATCTACTCTTTGGGGTATTGGGGGAAGTAGTGTTCTTATTAGTGGCATTGGCCGCTATAAAGCACAGATACCTCATATGGAAACAGTTGAAGTGCATTTACTGCGCCTTCCTCAAGTCTTTGACAAAACCACTATAGTGCAAATCTCTGACCTGCACATTGGACCAACTATTGGAAGAGAATACACTCAGGAGGTTGTTGAAATAACCAATCGTGAGCAACCTGATTTTATTGCTGTCACTGGTGATCTCATTGATGGCCGAGTCAAATATTTGAAAAATAAAACGTCACCCCTCAAAGATCTAAAGGCGAAATATGGTGTTTTTTATGTCACTGGAAACCACGAGTACTATTGGGGTGTCGACGATTGGGTTTCCTACTTGGAAGGGGAACTCAACATGCAGGCCCTACGTAATAGACATGTGGTTTTTCAACGAGAAAAGCAGCGTTTCGTTCTGGCAGGTGTAGACGATCTCACTTTAAAATCAGATCCTATCAAGGCGAGCCAAGGAAGTTTCGAGGAGGACTTTAAGCTGCTGTTGGCTCATCAACCTCGAAGTTGTTATAAAGCAAAGAAAGCTGGATTTGATTATATGATTTGTGGACATACCCATGGCGGACAATATTACCCAGTGGCATGGCTGGTCTATCTGTTTCAGCCCTATGTCAAAGGACTTTATAATCATGAAGGTATGCCACTTTATGTCTCTAAGGGGGCCGGTTATTGGGGTCCTCCAAACCGCTTTGGGAGTAAAAATGAGATCACTAAACATATTTTGAGATCCACACCTCCTACCTTTGTCAGCTAAATTTTATATGTGAATAATTTGAAAATGGCTCAGGTGAATCAATAGAAGGTCGTGGTGCCTTTCTAGATCTATAGATAGTTTATAACTATTTATTTTTGACACATGGGATCTTCATTTGTTTTCCTATCGGAGTTCATGCAGGCTAGTAATCTGTATTAAGATCTTTTTGTAGAACAACCTACTTTTGATCAATGATATAAAGACTCAATCAAGGGGGTAAGAATGAAATTTCTGTTGACAGTGTTCTTTGCGTTTTTATTTACAATAAGCGTTGAGGCGGTTCAGTACAAGTTAGATACTGCTCACTCTAAAGTCGGCTTTAAAGTGAAACATCTTGTTGTTTCAACTGTTTCAGGTCGATTTAATAAATTCGAAGGGACATTCGACTTTGATGAAAAAACAGGTCAGCTTAAAAATGTCGATGTCAGTATTGATGTGAGTTCTGTTGATACAAATGAACCTGATCGTGATAAGCATTTAAGTGCCGAAGATTTTTTTCATGCCAAGAAATTTCCTAAAATGACTTTTAAAAGCAAAAAAGTGACCTATAGAGATAAGAAGCCGGTTCAAGTGGTGGGAGAGCTTATGTTGCATGGACAGAAAAAAGATGTCACCCTTGATGTCACATACAACGGCACTGTGATGGATCCTTGGGGGAATAAAAAACTGGGATTTGAAGCTGTGACGGAGATCAATAGAAAAGATTTTGGAATTAACTGGAGTAAGAAGTTAGATTCTGGAGGACTTGTTGTAGGTGAAAAAGTAAAGATTGAAATTGAGGGTGAAGCTAAAGCTCAGATAAAGAACAATAAAAAGGAACATAGAAAGAAGAAGAATAAAAAGAAGGATAAAAAGAAGAAATAATTTGTGTGTTGATTTTAAAAAAGGAGGAAATTCAATGACAAATAAATTATTAGTGGGAGCAGCTCTTGCTGGACTTCTTATGACAACAGAGGGATGTGCTTCGGGAGGACAATCATCGTCTAAAGTTGCTAACAAGGGGGAGTGTCATGGCGTGAACTCTTGTAAAGGTAAAGGTGCTTGCGGAGGCGTTGGACATTCTTGTGGTGGAAAAAATGAATGTAAAGGCAAGGGCTGGCTTAAAATGAGTGAAGCCGAATGCTCTGAAGCGGGTGGTACATATAAAAAGTAAAAAATATGAGTACACCTTTGAAACTTGGGTTGGGATTGCGCCCAACCCATTTTCCTTATCTCGAATCTGAAAAACCTGTTCGTGTTGATTGGTTTGAAGCGACTTCTGAAAATTATATGAATACCCAGGGACGTCCCTTGGAAATCCTTCTTCAATTGCGGGAACGATTTCCAATAGCTCTTCATGGTGTATCTATGTCTTTAGCCTCTGCTGAAGGCGTATCTATGAGCTATCTTAAAGATTTAAAAAATCTCATTCAGAAGGTAGAGCCTTTTATTGTTTCAGATCACCTTTGTTGGTCTCGAACTTTAAAAGATAGCCTCCATGACCTACTCCCCTTTCCCTACACAGATGTGAACCTCCAAGTTATTTCTGGGAATGTTGAGAGGGTTCAAGATTATTTAAAAAGAGAATTGCTTATAGAAAATATTTCAAGTTATATGAGCTTTAAAGAAGATGAAATGACTGAATTTGAATTCATCACACGGCTTTGTGAAAAAACAGGATGTCAGGTTTTATTAGATATTAATAATCTCTATGTGAATTCAGTTAATCATGGTTTTAATGCGGAAGAGTATTGCCAACAAATACCCTCACATTTTATTGGACAGATTCATTTAGCAGGACCTTCCCAAATGGAGGGGTTCTTATTTGATACACATTCCACAAAGATTCCCGAAAAAGTTTGGAGTTTATTGAATGCGATGAAGGATTCATTTCTAGATAAACCTATCATGCTGGAATGGGATGAAAATATTCCTGACTTTCAAACATGTGAAAATGAAATTTTTAAAATACGCAATATACTAAAAGGATCAGCCTAAAAAAACGGAATAAGATTTATGAAAAAAACAGGTTTATAAACTAAAAACACAAAGTAATTATGATGATACATTCCTGTCATTTGGTAAAATTCTTTGGCAGCAAAAATAGAACACACCATAAGTCCTATAGGGCCAAAATATAAATTAGCGGATAGACTATAAAATATCAAAGAACTTAAGGACAGATTATAAATTAAATTATGAAAGAGCTTATAGAGTTTCAAAATATGTTTAGTGAAGATTTAAAGAAACTGGATTCTCCATTAAGGTCTAAAAATATATCTCCTATTTCACATTTGAGTCCTCATGAGTGTATGAATATTTATCATAAAGCTTACTTTGCACGATTGACAGAAATTCTGGGTGATACATATTCTGCTGTTTGGCGAGTTATGGGTGATGATACTTTTTTTGAAGTCACGAAGTGTTATATTCAGAAGACTCCATCTACCTACTATGATCTTTCTGATTATGGAGAGTCATTTCCAGAGCATTTATATTCAATAGCCAACACATTGAAATCTCCTTTTATTTATGACCTAGCTCGGTTTGAACTAGAATTTAAAAAACTTTTTCACAAGAAACAAAATAAACCACTTTCTAAAGAAACTTTAGCTATGTCCTTAGAAGAGGAAGATCTTATTTTTGTGTTTGGGGCTGCGTTTAGACTTTTTAAGTCCAATTATCCTATTCATGAAATATGGCAGAATCGTAAAAGTCAGCACTTTGATTTAAAAACCTTAGATTGGAAAAGCAAAGAATATCTGGTCCTCTATAAGAATGAGGGTCGAATTTTTATAAGGGATCTCAGTGAGGTGGAATTTCGTTTTTTAGAAATGCTTAAGGCTAAGAGGCCAGTTCTAGAAACTTTAAAGAATATCGTCACAGGAAGTGGACTATCTAAAGAGAAGATCAAACAAGATAAGACGTTAACGGAAAATCATTTAAGAAATGATTTTTACAAGATGGATTACAAAACGGTTCAAAGCCTTATGCAACTGGTCTCTGAATTAAATTGTGTTGAGAAAATAGAAAGAGTCTAAAGGAATAAAGATAAAGTTTTCAGCAGAGTTTTCTAATAAGTCAGATGCCTTTCTCATCGATGAATTCCAGTAATATTCATGTCCTTTGGGGGATGATTTAAAAGATTTTCTACATGTTTATTGATTCTATTGTTCTCTGCTTTAAAATGACAATGAACAGATAAGTCAAGTCTGAACCTATTTTCTGGTGCACCTTTTGTCTTTTGTTATTTTATGTTAAAGCTATTCATCTTGACTTTGTTTTTGAAGGGAATGGGGATCTTGAGCAAACTTATTTGGCTCGATGGTGTCGACCCAATCTTTATACGCCTGGTTTAATTCTTTAACAGAAGAAGGTTTATGGACGGGACCAACGTGAACTGTCAGATGTCCTGGTCTGGCAAAACTGGCTCCTTTTGGCCATAAATTATAAGCCCCCTGTAGATACAGAAACAATATAGGGGTGTCAGACTTTATAGAGAAAATACTGACACCTTTCTTAAAGGGGTGCACTTGGCCGTCTGGTGAACGTGTGCCTTCGGGAAAAAACACAATCCAAATATGTCTTAATCCAGAGAGAAGGTTAATACACAGACGTACAGCCTCACTTGTTTTACCTTTTCTCTCTATAGGAATGGCCCCTATACAGTGCTTTGAGAAAAAGGACATCCAAAAATTAGAAAAGAAATAATCCTTTGCAGCAGCAACATATAAGTTGAGCCAGTACTTAAACGGAATAGCTGCTGCAATACTAATGGCATCAAGGTGACTGGAGTGATTGGATATGATTAAAAGCCTTGGATTTTTTTTGTACAAGTCTACAAAACTTCCCTTAACTTCTAAACGAATATAAAACTTAAAAAGAATAAACTTTAAAAAGCAAGCCCAGAGCCACCGAATGAGAATGCTAGCCCAATCTAAATGCCTCGTAAAAAGAGGAAGGTGTCGCAAGTGACTTGGGAGTTTTATCCATTGTTCATTTTCATAATTCCACTCACGCATTGGCACTACCCATTTAGAAAAAGTATCGCATGATAATAGATAGGGGCTACAAATATAATGCGATCCATTCGATCCAAAATACCACCTCTACCTATAATAAATGCACCTGTGTCACGTATATCTAAGTCTCTTCGTATCACCGACAAAACAAGAATTCCTGCACTTCCAGCGAGAGCTACGACTAGAGCAGAAGTCATCCAATAAATGTTTGAAGAATTAGGTAAAAGATATTTCATGCCCCAGCTTATAAAAAGAGTAATAAAAATAGAAGCAAATACACCCTCTAATGATCTTTTTGTTGTGATATTTTGAAGAATACGGTGTTTTCCAAAATAGCGAGTAGAAACAAGGGCTGTGATGTCACACACCTCTGTGAGGAGAATAAGATAAATAGCAAAGTAGGGGCCGTCTTCCCATTTTATAATCCATCCTAAATGTAAGAATCCCCAACCAAACATAAGGCAACTCATCAAACTTAAGGCAATATACTGGATCATATTTTTAGATTGGTTTTGTAAAACAGGTATTTGAGAGCAGAGGGCTAAAAATATCATGGGAATGATATTAAAGAACACTTTATCGTCGTTTAAGATCGCATATCCCATAACGATATAAGATAAGTACGTTAAAAATACAAAGTAATTACGGTGATACATTCCTGTCATTTGGTAAAATTCTTTGGCAGCAAAAATGGAACACACAACAAGCCCTATAATGGGCCAAGGGGGACCAGCACCCACAAGTATAAATATAATGGGAGCTCCAATGAGCCAGCTCTGCACGCTCTTCCAGCCTATCAAACAATCAGGAGATTTTTTTCTCAAAGGAAAAAGAATCAATGCAAAGGTAAAAATAATAGATAATATAAAAAGAGCTGTCTGTTGAAAGAGAGGATTATCCCATTGAGTCATTTTTTCTCCCATTGAATACTATATTCTTTTATCTTTTTATATAAATTGGATCTTAAGATGCCTAGTGTTTTTGATAGGACATCTTTAGAAGTAGTGAAGAGTCTGTGCATATAAAAATTCTAGTACTGCTTAAATAAAAGGCCAATGTTTTTTGTTAGAAATTGCAGATGGAGTTAAATATATATGATATTTTACGTAGCGAGTATGTGGTAGTAGCAGTAGTACTGCATAAGTTTGTTGTGAGTGACTGGTATAAAGTTTAAACTCTATTGGGTAGAGGAAGTCAGTGAAAATTCTTTTGTTAGAAAATATACATCCAGTCGCAGTGAGTTGTTTAAAACAGCAGGGCTTTCAAGTGGATCTTGAAAGGGGGGGCTTCAGTGAAGAGGACCTTTTGGAAAGACTTCCTCAGTATGATGTTTTAGGTATTCGGTCTAAAACACAAGTGACTTCAAAAGTTTTAGAAAATTCCAAACTCTTAAAAGCTATTGGAGCTTTTTGTATTGGTACTCATCAGATTGATACAAAGACTGCAAATTTAATGGGCATTCCTGTTTTTAATGCGCCTCATAGTAATACGAGAAGTGTGGCTGAGTTGGTGATTGGACAAATGATTAATTTGTCTCGGAAGCTGGGTGATCGGAATATCAATACTCACAAGGGGTATTGGCATAAATCGGCAACGGGATCTCATGAGGTTAGAGGTAAGGTTTTAGGGATTATTGGTTATGGGCATATTGGTTCGCAAGTCAGCGTATTGGCTGAGTCTTTGGGAATGACAGTTGTTTTTTATGACATTGTAAAAAAGCTGCCCCTTGGAAATTCTATTCAAGCAGAAGTGCTAACGGATCTTTTAAAAATGGCTGATTTTGTGAGTTTACATGTTCCCGGCGGGATTCAAACAGCAAAAATGATAGCTCGAAAAGAATTAGAGCATATGAAAGAGGGGAGTTTTCTTGTTAATACCAGTCGTGGGTCAGTTGTTGATTTAGATGACTTGGTGGAGGCCCTACAATCAAAGCATATTGGAGGGGCGGCAATAGATGTTTATCCTTATGAGCCTAAGGGTAATGAAGAAAAATTTCAATCGGTTTTAATGGGAATGGAAAATGTGATCTTAACTCCTCATATTGGTGGAAGTACAGAGGAGGCACAAGAGTCTATAGGCAGGGAAGTCTCCATGAGTTTTGTTAAATTCATTTTCAACGGGAGCACGACAGGTGCTGTGAATTTTCCCAATGTTGATTTACCTGTACATGTGGATGCTCATCGTATTTTAAATGTTCATAAAAATGAGCCCGGTGTATTAAAAAGTATTAACGAAGTGGTTTCTAATTTAGGTGGGAACATTAGAGGGCAGTTCTTAAATACAGATTCTCATATAGGATATTTAGTTATGGATCTTGAAAGATCAAGGGCTCAGGAAGTGGCAGACAAAATTTCTAATTTATCGTCAAATATTAGAACACGTACTCTGTCTTAAGTTTCTCCAATAACACGATAGTATTCAATGCGACAAAAGATAGAATCAATTTGTCTCCCTTTGGCATTTGCTTTGTAGGGAGCTGTAATTTGTTCTAAGCGGTTAGAAGATTCAACAGATTCAATAATGGCGTGTTGTTTGAGAACTTTTAGAGCCTCCTGTGATTTTTTACTAAAAAGGCTCTGTTTTCCTCTAAATTCCCCAAGTTTCCTAAGATCAGCCAAGTGGGAGCTATCAAAATGAAGGGAATCAATAAATTTTGGGCTTAAGGAACTCATAATAACGGCAGTATAAAGATAAATAGGGTAGTGTCAAAGGTCATACTACCCCATTTATTGATAGTACTACCCCATTTTTTAAGGACATTTGCTGATTTTTCACAAAAGACAAAGTTTGTGTCATTTGAGGCAGTCTTATAGGGATTTATACTAGTGGCTACGCAGGAAGTACTAAGAAATTGTGATGAAATTGATTTATATTACTTTATACCAGTGGCTACGCAGGAGGTACTTATGTATTCGTCTAAAATTTGTGAAAAAATCTTTTATATTAATTGTTAAGCAGAAGCACCCTTAGTAACTAAAGATAATGATCTAAAATACAAAAAATCTTCTGAAGGATGCTGAGATTGGCAGACCTCCTGACATATACCACGCAATTTGTTGTACTTGTTTCTGAACATACCTTGAGGTGAGGTACTTCCTGACATATATGCAAAGTTTGATAGTGAATCTTTTTTATCTTCTGCAACATCTTCAACAATCTTTGTGCCGTCCTCACAATCAGAAATAAGTTTACAAACATTTATAAACAATATTGTTACAAAGCGGTGGCACACTTTAAAATCTTTAGATGCATAAAAGAAAAATGATGTTCAAAGAGGTATGTTCTCTTGACGCAATATAAAAAACACTTGCTTTATCAAATCTTATAGAATCTCCCACTGACGTGGTCGAATCTCTGTTGATCTCTATCCATTTCTATTTGTGCATTGACAACAAAAAATAGATTTCAAAATTCCCCAATGCATCAAGCCGATTGTTTTTCATTGTTATAACAATAGGTTAACTTAAATCAAAATCCATCAAATAGGTTATGAGTCTATAAAGTCGTTTTGAATAAAAATCCATTGAATATTTTTATTAAAGAATAGGAGATTTTAATATGTTTCTATTTTTCAAGTTCCTTTTCGTAACGATAGGTGTTATATTTCCTGCTCTCTTTAGCTGTTTGATAACAAAAGAGGTTAGAGGGGTACAAAGATTCAAAGGGATAAAGTAGAGTAACAAAAAAAGAAATAGAGAAAAATAATGTATAAAAAGACAAGCAAGGAGTAGGGGCGATGGAAGTTTTCACTAAAATTGCATTAGCATTTGAGCAAGGTGGATTTTGGATGTGGTTTATCTTTATCCTCCAAATCATTTCATTTGCTATTATTATTGAAAGAGTCATAGCTTTATATAGATTGAGGAAGCCAACTCAAAAAGCCTTAACCTTGAGTTTTGAAGAAGATATTCGCAAAGGCGACTTGGACCGGGTGCTTTCTAAAGCTAAGGCTCTTGGCTCTGAGGATCCCATTGGTCGTGCAATTACTGCTGGTGCAATGACAGCCCAAAACTTCGGTGGTCAAAATGAAATTCAAGGAAAAATGGATGAAGTTCTTTTGGAAGAAAATGCAAATTTAGAAAAACGTACGGGCTTTTTAGCTATGCTGGGTAATGTAGGAACGCTAGCGGGATTATTGGGTACTATTGTGGGAATGATTAAGTCGTTTGCTGCTGTCGGTATGGCAAATCCTATGGAAAAGGCGACTCTTCTTTCTCAGGGTATTTCAGAAGCGATGAATACAACAGCATATGGATTAATTATGGCTATTCCCTCTTTAATCATGTTTGCTGTTCTTCAAAATCGAACAAATATTTTGTCTGAAGATTTAAATCAAGGGGCTTTGAAAATTTTCAATTGGCTAAGTTATACATATGAATCTATTCCGCAGAGACCTGTGCGGAGAGATGGGAGACCAGAAGTTACAGTTTAATAAGTGAGGAGATAGCCATACATGAAAGTTAAAAAAAAGGGATTAGATTTTGAAATAAACCTTTTGTCTTTTATAGGTTTACTCGCTGTCTGTGTCTGTTTCTTACTCTTAACTGCAATTTGGGTGCATATTGGTTCTATGGATGTCAAACAGGCTATTGGTGGTCAACCAGTAACACAGGGTAAGAGTTCCCCTAAAATTTGGGTTAAAATGATGAGCAAGGGTGGCCTTGAGTTTCGTCTCCATGATGCTCCTCGAAAGACATCCAGACGTTTGCGTCGTGCAGTTATTAAGGGCTTAGAAAATGAGAAGCCTGATTTTGAAAAGGTATTGGGGCATTTAAAAATTTTAAAAGAGAAGATTCCTGACTTGGAAGAGAGTTTGGTTGTGCCTTATGCACAGGCCAAGTACGAAGATATTATTCATTTGATGGATTATCTTAAAGAAGGTGGAATGACGAGCTTAGGTGTATCGCCTTTGTAGGTGATAGGGGATGTTTTAAAGGAGAGGGTTTTGATTACAGATAGTATTATTAAAGAAACAGCGAAACAAAGCCCTTTAACTAGAGCAACAGTTGTGGGTTCTGAAGGCTCAGAGGGGCAGCAAAAACAATCGATTACTCAACCACTGATGCTGACATCTTTAGTGGATGCATTCTCTATTTTAGTTGTTTATCTGTTAATGAATTTTTCAACTTCTGGAGAGATCCTTTATTTTAGTAAAGACCTTGAATTGCCGCAGGCTCAGAACAGTGTGGAGTTAGAGCGACATACAGTTGTTAAAGTAGGGGAAAACCATAAGTATTTTATAGAAGAAGAAGAAGTCTCTAAAGATCAATTGGTGCCAAAATTATTAGGGCTGAGAAAGACCTTTGAAAAAGAACGGCCGAATGAAAAATTTCCTGGTGTTCTTATTATTCAGGCAGATCGTCGTGAGGAGTATAAAAACTTAAATAGCATTGTTTTAGCTGGTGCACACACAGGTTACAGCGATATTAAGTTTGCTGTTCTTGCAAAATGATAGAGAGGTATTAATGAAGCTAAAAAAATTAATACTGCATTTTGTAGGGGGATTTTTTGCACTTTCCCTACCTATTTCTGCTCTGGGAGTTGACTTAGATTCTAAGACACGTGACCTACTTATTGTTAAATTTGAAAGAGTCCTTTCTCATTTAGCTCCTAAAGCACCTGCATATACGTCTATTGCCTTACGTTTAGCTGATTTATTGGCTGAAAGAGCTCGTCAAACTTCTATAAAGGAGTTGGCAGAGGGATGTACGACATGTCGCTCTGGTTTACAAGATCGTCAGAAAGCATTAAAGATTTATGAAAACATTGTTCAAAAAGTCTCTGCTGAACAACAGGGGAAAATTTTTTTTCAAATAGGTCATTTGCGTGAAATCTTAGGTGATAAACCGGCAGCTATTAAGGGATATAAAGATTTGATAGCGACGTCCTCATCTAAGACTCTAGTGGCTGAAACCCATGCGGCATTAGGTGAACTCTTCTATAAAGATAGAAAATATGCATCTGCAAAGCCTCATTTTAAAAAAGCTCTCAAAATGGGAATAGAACAAGTGGGTCTAGCAAATTACAGATTGGCATGGTGTGATTACAATACTGGAGCAATCCAGCTGGGAACTGACAGATTAATTAATATGCTCAAAAACCCTAAGTTACTAACACGTACAGGATCTTCTGGTGTTGTTTCTGTTGATCCTCAATTTCAAGAAGAGATTTCTAGAGATCTAGCCACATTTTTAGCTAAGCAAGGCCCATCAGATGCCAATATAGATATTCTTTATCAATATTCACCTGAATCTACAAAGTTATCCAATTTAAGTTATCTTGCTAATGAGTTAGAAAGGTTAGGAAGGCATAAACGATCTATAGATGTTTGGTTAAGAGCACAGGCTTTACAGCCAGATCCCAAACTGCGCTTAGAAGGACATGTGCGTTTATCACAGCTCTTTGTCAATGCTGGAGATATTGATTCGGCTATGAAAGAGATGGAGAGGGCGGTTGAGCTTTGGGGATCTACAGATTGTACAGAGATATCGTGTTCAGAGTTGAAGAGTCGTCTTAGAAAGTTGGTTTTAGATTGGCATCGTGCTAATAAGACGACACCTTCAGTGGCCATACTTGATGCCTATTCGACCTATTTATCTCGATTTAGTAAGGATACTGAGATGAGGTATTGGGCTGCAGGATTGGCAAAGGATTTAAAACTTTCGAAACGTTCTATGGATCTTTTTCAAGATGTCGCTTTGGCTCAGGTGAAGGATATATCAAAATCTAAGGCAAAAAATCTTTTGGAGGATGCTCTTTTAAATCAGATAGAAGTTGCAGAACTTTCAAAGGATAAGGGGATGTTGCAAGTTGCTTACAACCGTTATCTTGATCAGAGTTTAAAGAAAAGTAGGTTATTAGAAGTTCGTTATCAGAAAGCAAAGTTAATATATGATTCTGAGAATTATGAACAGGCTGCAAGGGAATTAAAAAATGTCGCTTTAATGACTGTTACGTCTCAAGATGTGAAAGGTGTGAGAATGCAGGCTGCTGATTTAGCTCTCGATGCATTGGTGCTTTTAAAAGATGATAAAAAAATAGAATTATGGGCTATGGAATTTGCAAAGATTTTTCCGTCTAAGTCGGCTGAGTATACTCAAATGAGTCGACGTTCTGTGTTGAATCAAACGGCTTTATTAGCAAATACAAATGCTTTAGAGGCATGGAATGTTCTTCTGCGAACAGATTTAAGTGATGCTAAGGATGAGGAAAAAATTATTTATTATAAGAATAAAGTTTTATTAGCTGAAAAATTAAAAAAATTTAGTGAAGAGAGAAATGCAGTACAGGCGTTGTTGAATATAAAAACACTAACGCCTAAAGATAGGAGGTTTGCGCTGTCTCGTAGGTCATGGTTAGCTGAATTGGTTTTGGATTTTACTGAGGCCTATGAAACAACAAAAAAATTAAAGCTAGAAGAGATGTCTGTAGATAAGAGAATCTTGCGCTTGGCTATGTTTGCTGAATTAGCAGGAAAGGACTATAAGAAATATTACAGAGATTTTTTGAAATTTTCTGGAGACTCTGAACAATCTGTTATTGTTGCAGCTCGGCTTGTTCGTGAGGTTGATAATAAACAGAAGGCTCTTTTAAAGTACAAAAAAAATATCATAAAAAATCCTGAGCTTTACATGACTATTCAGCTCGAAGTCTTTATTGAAGATAAAAACTTAAAGCCTATTCGTGATGCCCTAAAGGACTCCAAATTGGCAAAAACTGCAGTTGGAAAGATCCTACAGCGAGAAGTCTATTTTACAGACTTACATGTTGTGAAAAAGAAAGTAGCTGAACACGCAATTCGTTCAAATAGTCAAAAAATATTAGCCAGTGATTTAAAGAAAAGAATCCAACTTTTTGAAAAGCTAGAAAAGAAGACGCAGGAGGCTTTGGAATCCTCGGATTGGATGAGTCAAATTGTTGCGTTGTCTATGACTCAAACGGAAGCCCAAAGGCTATATAATGATATTTTGGCTTTGCCTATTCCAGACGGACTAACTTCAGAGGAACAAAACCAATATTTAAGTTTATTGGGTCAGCAGGCCGGGCCTTATCAGGTTAAAGCATCTGATATAAATATTAAGGTGAAGGAACTCCTCTCTGACCCAATGATTGTTCGTCGCTTGGTGGGGAATTTCTCTAATTTAAGTCAGGCAGAGCGCACTATTTCTCAATCTCATTTAAAAATCTTAAGGCCTTTTCTTCCTGAGACTCAGAAGGTGGCTTTAGTGGCAGCTCTTAAGGCTGACTCTTCATTAAATTTGGAGGGAAAACCTTCATTGGATACGATAGAGCAAATCCGAGCGAATGTGCGCAAGGATCCTTTAAATTTAAAATATCTTGGAGAATTAAAGAATCTCGAAGAAAGAATGGGAAATAGTACTATGGTCAGCTACTTAACAGCTCGGATTTCTAAAATGGGAGAAGATAAAGGGAGGTTAAATGAAAACCTTTAAACTCAGAGTGACTATAATGATAGGGATTATTTTTTTTATCGTTCCTCAAATGATAGTAGCTTCAGATAAGAGGCTTAAAAAGGATCTCAGCTTTGATGATCTTTTGGTAAAAGGTAAATATCAATTCTCTAATGAGGCTGTTGTTACAGTTGAGCAAGATAAGATTTTAGATTCTTTATTAGGAGTACGTAAGGATTTTAAAGATAGGATTAAAAGGTCGGCAGAAAGACATTAATTTATATTTTTAGTGATTATGAGTTTTAGCTTAAAGAAAGATTAAGAAATGGGACTGAGACAACTGGCTTTAGAAAATAGACATGGGGATGTTGTTAGAACATTTCGATGGGATGGAAAAGACGCTAAAGTTGTAAGACGTTTAGATACTCGACGTGTTGAAGTATGGTCTTCTCTATATGAATCTGAGCAGAGAACTCCTTTTGAAGTTCTGGGTATTATTACAGAAGATTCTTTAAAATCAGGGTTTTCTTTGGAAAACTTAGGGTACATTAAAGAACTTGGCTTTGCTCATAGTTTATCTTGTGATGTTCAGGAACCAAAGCGAGAGTCTAAGTTATGGTGGAGGATATTATTTCTTTGTATCGTTTTTATGATTGGTGGGTTGACGGCTGTTTTACAGGGGCCTAGAGAGAGTGAGGAATTGGAGAAAGAATTAAAAACACATGTGGTTCGCATTATAGAAAAGGCAAAACGACAACCAAGGCCCGTGGCTGTTATGTCTCAGACCGTTCGTCCTTCTATGGAGGAGCAGAAACCAAAGGCGATACAGCCTCGTAAAAGAAATGTACAACGCCTAGGTGCTCTTGCCATTTTGGGTTCAATGAAAAAAAGTCGTCAAAAAGGAGGTCTGAATTTAGATGCGGCAAGAGCTACAGATGGCCCAGGTCTTGGTGGCACGGGAGGAAGTGGTGGTCTTCAAAAAAGTCTTTACGCAAAGGGTATCATTGCAGCCCCTGTTGGTCCTGGAGCAAATATTAAAGGCGGAGGGGGATACGGAACTAAAGGTAAAGGAGGGGGAAGGGCTGGTTATGGTTCTTTAAGTTTAGTCGGATCTGTTGGCACAAGCACATTGCCTCTGGGAACAGAAGCCCTTATCGAGGGTGGGTTGGATAGAGATGCTATTGATGCTGTTGTCCAGAAGAATATAGGTCAAATTCGGTTTTGTTATGAACAGGGGCTACAGATGAATCCTAAATTAAAAGGAAGAGTTGTCGCCTCATGGATTATTCAAAGTGGAGGGACCGTTAAAGGTGCAGAAGTGAAAAGTTCGTCTTTAAATTCACATACGGTAGAAAACTGCATTTTGTTAAGATTACGTTCATGGAAGTTCCCGTTGCCTCGAGGTGGGGTCAATGTAAAAGTGAATTATCCATTCATGCTAAATAGGGTTAGTAGTGGATAGGGAGATTTGATATGAAGTGTATGTCAAAAAAGTTGTTCATTCTTCTTTTACTTTTAGTAGGTTGTGGTGAGGGTGGACTTCAGCAGAATCCTCTTCATGAATATCCTGACTATATCCAAAATGCGATTTTGCCAGATAATATTCCTAAAAAACCAACTCGAAATCCTATCCCTTCTGATTTTGCTAGAATTATAGTTGATGGCTCTAGGGATATGGTTGTGGGTAAAGAGTTTAAAATGAAGGTGGATGCCTACTTATTTTTAGAGGATGAAATGCTTCAGGACTTCAAGGTAGAGCTGAAGGGTTCTCCTCCTGAAGGTGAGGAGTATTCGTTTGAGGAAGTTGAGATAGATGTTCCTGTACAGGATCAAGGTAAGAATTTAAAAAGGCATAAGGAATATCTGTTGAAATGGACTCCCAGTCAGGATTTGTTAAGGAATAGTGTTCGCAGAATTTATTATTTAATATTTTCTCTCACAACTGATGGGGACTTGTCCTTGGTCAGAGAGGAATCTATTCCTGTTTTTATAAGTCGTGATTTTGAAGTTCCAAAAATCACAGAGGTGATTGCCCCTAGTATGTTAAAAGAAGGTGAAACAGATGAAATGATTTTTCATGTAGAGGTATTGGACAGTGGTGAAGATTTTTCCCCTACCTTACAATTTGAACAACCTCAAGAAGAGTCTCACTCTGATCTAAGACCCTACTTAAATTTTATAGAGAAAAAGTGGTTGGATGGGGGTAAATGGGAGTTTAAATATGAAATTAATTTAATGACTGGAAGTGACCTTAGTGAATCTATGGCAAAATATAGTTTTCGAGTAAGAGCTATTTCTTCTTTTGGTATGAGATCTTCTTCTACTCGTGTTCTTTTAACTGTAAACAATAAAGTTGAAGATCCTGTGATTATAGGGCCTAAGGATGTGACTCTTTCTGAGGGGGGGAGAGTCAATATATTTCTTTCAGTCTCTGATCCTATGCACAGTGGGCGAAGTTTGGAAGCAGAACTTCTCAATCGAGCGGCCACTTTACCGGGAGAGGTTTTCTTATCTTATTTCCCTGTGTCTAGTGGATTAGAGGTTTCTATTAATTGGTTTTTGCCAAAGGGAATAGAGAATCTTAAAGATTTTTATACTCTAGAGATTTTAGTTAAAAACAGAGGTCGTGAGGGGGCACTCTCCACCACAAAGAAGAGAAAACATGTGATAAATATTCACGTTGAGAAATTGACAGCACCTTTAATGATAAAAAAAGTGATGACAGATCCAGTATCAGACTTTGATGAGGCTATTGTGTCTGAAAATCGTGAAGAGGCAGATCAGTCCGAGCAGGTCAATAAATCTGAAGTGCTCGAAGAGGGTAGTGAGAATCATAACTCTGAGGAATCTGTAGAGGATCAGAAAATGAAAACAACCCTCTTGAAAGAGAGTAAAGAAAGTCATAGTTCTGAAAATTCTAAAGAGAGTCAAGTTGAACCATCAAACAATGGTCATTCAGTTGCACCTCCTGATGGAGCTTTTGCTTATTTGATATCTCGTTATTATCTTCAGGAAAGGGGGGTGAGTTGATAAAAAAAGTTTTTTTTATTTTATTTTTTCTAAGTCCATCATTTGTTTTTGCTGATCTTTTAGAGGATATAGATTCTTTGGGTGGCAATGATGTTCTTTTAGAAAGAGCAAGGAAACTCAATCCTGAAAAAAGCGTTTATATTGTTCAAGATCGTATTGTCAATAGAGCCAGTCGTAGTGAAGTCGGCTTTGAATTTTCAGGTGTTGCTGGTGGTGATGCTTATGTTTCTACAAAAAATTTAGGATTGAATTATACATTTCATATTAACCCAAGGTGGTCTTTGGGGTTAAGAGGGCAATATATTTTTAATAAATTGAGTCCTGAGGGAAGAGCAGCTGTTGATTATGCAAAGAGAGTTGTTGATGAAACAAATAAGTCTTTAGAACTTATTCCAGATATAGATTATCCAAAACTGGCTGGGTATGTGGTAACAAATTGGTATCCTATCTATGGAAAAATGAATCTCTATGATCTAGGGATTATTCACTATGATGTTTACTTTCTTTTAGGTGGAGGGCATCTGAGCTTAAAGAATGGTCATACATTAGGTATTATGAGCGGAATGGGTTTTGGGCTTTGGGTTTCTCAACATCTATCTTCGCGTTTAGAACTAAGATATGAGACCTACAGAGCACGTCCTATTTCTAAACCTAAAAGAATGCACTTAACAACATTCGGGTTTTCAATGGGGTATTTATTATGAGGGTTTTATTTTTAGCCTTAACTGTTGTTATTTCATTTCAGGGACGTCTTTCAGCTGAAGAGGATATTTTAGATATATTAGAGGGTTCATCTCAAGTTACAGTACCATCTCTGAATAAGGATAAACTATTAATTCAAAAGATAAGATCTAAGATAGGTCGTGTAAATCCAGAGCAAAGTATCTTTCTTGAGTTTCTTAAAAATGGCGAAATGGAAAAAGCCCTTTATCAATGGGAGTCTGCCTTTAAGAAAACCTCTTTTTTAAAGTCTTCAATCGGAAAAGCATTGTATGGGTATATTTTATTTCAGAATAAGTTACATATTGTTGGTATAGAAACTTTATTTAGTATAGATCGACCTAAATCTATTCCTGAAGAGCTTGCTAAATTGTGGAGGGCTTCGGCACCTGTTAAACATCCCGCTTGGGGTTTTGTAAATATAAAATGGAAATCAGGCTGGACAAATATTTTTTCAATAGCAACAGAGGTCAGGGTGCGGGGGCGAGAAATTTATAATTTACAGAACCTTGATGCCATTGTTTCTCTTTTAAAAAAAACAACTTTAAATACTTCCGAGAGAGCATGGTTGGAGTGGCAGCTAGTTCTCGGTTTGGCATTAAATGATAAAATAGCAAAGTCGGCTAAAATCCTTAAACATCTTATGGGTGTAAAAAACAATAGAGTAGATATTGATCATATGAATATAACTGCAGCTCGATTACTCTTTCAAAAGGGCTTTTTAAATGCGGCTATTAATTATTATAAAAAGATTTCTAAAGGTTCTGATTTTTGGTTAGAGTCCCAAGAGGAAATGGGTTGGGCTTATTTGAGAAGAGGGGAACCTCAAAGTACGCTGAGTCTTACACAAACATTGATGAATTCTGTTTTTGCAAGGGAGTTGAGTTCAGAGGCGATTTTTTTACATGGATTGGCTCTATTAAAGGTTTGTGATTATCCTGGTGTTATGAAAACTTTAAAGACGTTTCAGAGGCGTTTTAGACCTAAAGTTAAGGAGTTGCAGAAATTGGCACGTACAGGCCAAACAGAGCACTCTGATACTTTGATTAGAAAAATGAAAAAGGCGCAGGGCCGAATTCAATCTACAGATTTAGGAAAGTCAGCAGTGTTTTTACCGAGGTTAAGCAGTCGAGATGAGGTTTTGTTTGATCTCGTAGGAACTCAAAAGGCCTTAGAAAAAGAGGCTCAATTAGCAGACGCACTTTACGCAAGGTCTTTAGTGGGTGGGACATCAAAAGTTGGATTTCAGGCGTCAATGAAAGACTTAAAGAGTGTTGTGGATTCCAGATATCAGGCGGCACAGAGTGCTTCCTATGCTCGCATTAAATATTTAGCTAAAGAGGAATTGGCGGAGATTCAGAATATTCTACAGAAATTGCATATTGTAGAAGCTGAGGTGATTCAACAAGTTGCTATGGCTTCTCATATTATTGCGGCGACAAAGGGGCGTAAGAACTCATTCGTGTCGAACCTCAAAGATAAGGAGGATGACAAATATAAATTAAAATTTAAATTGGAAAAGGAAGTTTGGTTTGATGAACTGTCAAACTACAAGGTGAGTGTAAAAAAGGGATGCGTCTCTTCAGAAAGGTCTATTGAGTGAGAAGGCGTTTTTTAAACTTGTTCATACTATTAGGAATGTTTAATGGCTGCAGCACTGAGACGTCAAAACTTGTTCCCATTCCTGACTTTACTAAGTTAGCAGATTATCAGGATACAAATATAGAACTCGATTATAATCCAAAAGTGGATATGCTTTTTGTTATTGATGAATCAGGGAGTATGCACAAACATCAAAGCAATTTATCTTCAAATATAGATCTTTTTGTAGATGAGTTTTTGAAGAGCGAGCTGGTCGATTTTCATATTGGTGTAACATGCACTCAAGTTGTTAGCAGCAGTTATTATTCGTCGGCGAGGTCGTCACCATACCACAACAGCTACGGAATATCCAATCGTTGTGGTACCCTTTTGAGAGAGCCTCCTTTTTTAACAAATAGTACCCCTCGCATAGCTGAGAGATTGCCTAATTATTTAAAAATTGGTGTTGGCAGTGGTGGAACGGAGAGTGTTTTTGAGAATGCCTATAAGGTTTTAACTTCTTCAAATCAAACTGGTTTTTATAGAGAAGACGCTCACTTGGTACTTATTTTTGTAACTGATGCTCATGATCAGAGTGCAAAGGTGGATAGGAGACTTTTAAGAGATACTTTAATAAAAATGAAAAATAGAAACTCTAAGCTCATCCATATCTTATCAGCGATTATACCTTCTTACGAGGGACAATCTAGCACATGCCAAAGAGACCAGTCTAATTCAACACCTTTAGCTATCGAAGCCTTTACGAATGATTTTGATGGCCGAATTCTTTCTCTATGTGATCCTGACTTTGGGAGACAGCTAGGTGTAGCGGGTGGGGAAATTTACAATAAAGTTATGCATACTATTTTTATTGAAAAGGGAATTCCTATTCCGAATACTATTGAATTGTTTTATGGCTCTCAGGTTGTTGATAAAAAATATATTCAATATAATCCCTATCGTAATATGATTATTTTATCTAAGGATCTAGAACTTAAAGATGAGCCTAAGGGGACTAAATTGCGTTTAAAATATACGACAGCGGACCTTGATTTTGAAGTCCTTGAAGAAAAATCAGGAAAATGACCACAATAGAAAACTATTTTACCACAACCCTTTAGAGCAATTTCTAAACCTCTGATTACAAAACATTACTGTTTATTTAAACCTAAAAGAATGTGAGTTTAGATTTAATTATAAAAAAGATAACCTGTATAGGTTAATGTTAAAACTACTTAGAAATAAAACCCTTAAAGTGTCATGAACTATATTTAAAAATAATCAGAAATACTCCGATTAAGTTGTCTTGAATCTAATTATAAAAAGACAACTTATATAGACTGAAAACATCAAAGTTCATCATTTAAAGTATCATAATCTATATAGCTCTTACTAGAGCTTAAAGGAGAGCCCAAGTCCAAATGAAATATTTTGGAATTTTGGTGGGTTCTTCTCTTTTTTACCTTTTGGAAAAAGGGTATAGTGAGCATAAATGGGAATAAAGAGTTTACGGCCTACGGCTAAATCTAATCCCAGTCCGAAATAAGCCACAGCGATAGTACTTATGCTTTTTGGTTCAATACCTGCTGTATTTTTTATTTTTTCAACTCTTTTACTAGGGGTTCGGACTCCTGTTCCTACGCCAACCCATGCTTTATTTGATGTATGGATAAAGGCATAGCGTAACCATCCATCGAATGTTAGGTAGTTAATATTTAACAAACAGTTATTACCGTATTGAATAACTCCTTGTGAGTTCTTACCTATGCAGTCCCTTTCTGTAAATTGTTTTTGAGTCTTAAAAGCATCTAGACCTGTCGATACACGGAGACTCAATGCGCTTGATATATCCCAATCCAAATGAGCTTTGAGAGAAGGTCCAATTCCTGTCACTTTTGTTGGAAGACTATTGTGTAAGATATTAAAAGTACCTCCTAGAAGTATTCCTGTTGCCCATCTGGATTGTTGGCGAGGAAAGCTGCGCTTAGTTTGAGAATGTTTTTTACGAGAGGGTATCTTTATAAGTGTCATTCCAACTTGAACTGTACCTTTTTCTAGAGTTCCAATAGCTTTTCGATCTTTAACAAACCGCACAAGAAGAATACCCTTGATAAAGACTTTACCTTGTGGTCCTTTGCGTGTAATAGCTAAGATTCTTTGGCCAGGGGAGAATTCCCCTCGTTCCATAAAAAATAAAACTTTACGGTCTTTAATAGCACGAACAGTTGCCGCTTTTATGGTTTGAGGCAGAAAGACAAGAAATAGAGTTATAAGCACAAATTGTTTAAAAAACACAGCAACTCCTATAAAAAGAGAGAGATATCTTTTTGCCTTCCATTAGAATAGATAAACTAAACTGTATTCTCCAGAAAATAGCAGTCAAACTCTATACTTAAGTCTTAGCACTTAGTTTATGACATTTGAAGAGTATTGCTCTAGTTATATTTTTTTTCTAGTCAAGAGTTATGAATGTAGATCTACAAATATCTCTGAAAGTGGTGAAAGAAGAGTCTTATTGTTCTTTAAGATCTATAGAGATAAGAATGAACGGCACATTTGATGAAGAGAGAAGGGTCTTGTTATCCTGTAAACTCTATACAGTATTGCCTCAAAGGAAAATACTTTTCTGAATGAGATTATCAAATCTTTTTCAGATGTATTTTAAGAGATATCTCTTAAAAAGGAATATCCTCTGAGCTATCAAATGTGGGTTCGACAGTTTCATTTTGGGCGGTCTCATTTTGTGGTGTTTGTTGAATGTTATTTGCTCCTCCGAGAAACTGAACTGTATTGGCTACAATCTCAGTTGTGTATTTCTTGTTTCCCTGTGGATCTTCCCAAGAGCGTGTTTGAAGTCGTCCTTCAATGTAAACTTGACGTCCTTTAGTGAGATATTTTGAGCTTGTCTCACCCATATTGCCCCAGACAACAACACGATGCCATTCTGTACGCTCTTGTTTTTGTCCTTCCTTATCTTTCCAAACTTCGCTGGTTGCAATACTTAATCGACAGACAGCTTGGTTGCTCTGTGTGTATTTGAGTTCAGGGTCTGCTCCTAAACGTCCAACAATAATGACTTTATTTATACCTGACATATTTAACTCCTATCTTTAAGGCTGCTCAGCCGTCCTATAAATAGAGCAATAAAAAAATCCTTCTCTGAGAGAAATCCTCTTGAAGGTATATTATAGACAATAACCCTTCTGCAAGTGCTGATGCCATGATGAACTGCTTCTCATTTGTTGCTCTATTCCTATTGTCCGATATGAGGGTTAGGACAATTTCTTAAGATGCGATGCGCATTTTTTATTTAAGTATGAGACTGGCAATTTAGCAAGGTTTGCTCTGTAGGATAACTAAGTGGGAAGAGTTTTTCTTAAGGCTTCCAAAAGCTCAAACAACTCTGAGGGTCCGCAGCTCGTCTTCGCCGAAGGCTAAAGGCGTAAGCTGGATAGTGCTTGATATGATCTAGCCTAGAACAAACTGGATTTCCGCAGATATGCCCTTCTGTAGAAAAAGACTTTTATCTTCCCCTTAAAGCTCACACAGCTTTGAAGGGCGCAAAGCGTCTCTTCCCTATGAAGAAGATACGCATTGCGCTTCAAAAAACTCGCTTTAAGAGAAAAATAAAAGTCTTTTTCCAGCACCGGCTAAAAGCGTAATCTGGAGAGTGTTCGATGCATTCAGGGATAGAACAAACTGGATTTCCGCAGATACGCCCTTCTGTAGAAAAAAGACTTTTATCTTCCCCTTAAAGCTCACACAGCTTTGAAGGGCGCAAAGCGTCTCTTCCCTATGAAGAAGATACGCATTGCGCTTCAAAAAACTCGCTTTAAGAGAAAAATAAAAGCCTTTTTCTAACGCAGGCTAAAAGCGCAAGCTGGAGAATGCTCGATACCATCCAGCATAGAATAAACGATCTCTCCACGAATACGCCCTGCGCTTTGGGAAACTTGCTTTAAGGGAAAGGTAAAAATCCTTTTCCCTCTACTGCTCAAAAGATTTAAGATGTGTCTCTGTCAAAGCCTACACGTATAATCTGGATAGAGTTTTCAGTGCACTCAGGGAGAGAACAAACTGTTTTTGGCGAAGTTTTCAAGAGTTGCAAAGAATCTACTGTGTTGATAGTTGGGGGGGGACTCCCATACGTGCAGCAGAAATTCGCAAATTGTATTGACCCCCTCCAGCAGCTCTCATTTTTTTATAACTTCGAAGAAAAGCTAGAAACAGTTTAAATTTACTTTCAAACTGAGCAGAGGTTTGTAAGTTGAGATTAAAATCATAAGCTCCTAAATTCACACCTCTTTGTTCTAATTCCATATCCATTTTTCCTCTGAGTGTAGCACTGACCTCATCCCCCCCTAGTTGAAGCCGACGAACAGTTAAAGAATTGTTGTTTATTTTTCCTTGGAGCAGCACAGATTGGAATTGGATGGGAGGCAATGAAAAAGGACCAAGAGGGGTTTGTATAGAATGCCCTTGGAGATAAATGCGGTCTAATGTCATAGCTATTTCCATATCAGGCTGTTCAGTCAATTGAGGATCAAAATCTCCTGAGATATGTAAATTTCTAATTTTCCCACTTAAAGGCAAAGAGGGAAGAGGCAAATCTTCTAGGTTATTGTCTCCTAAATTCAGATCTGTTTCAAAAATCATCCCCCCCTGCTCTGTTGTCCTTTTATGGTACATAGAGATTTTTGCGAAACCATCATAGAGACCTTCAATATAAATAGAAGCTCCTGGTTTCAACTGCAGGAGGGCAGGAATATGGGGAGACAGTGTTATGGAGTGAAACTTGATTTGATTCAATAGAGGTATACTCATGGTGATATCTTTAGCTTTCAGTCCTATAGATGGATAAAATCCAATTTTTAGTTCTTTGGATTGAAGATAAAAGCGTCCATTTGTGGCCTGAGATATTCGAGCAGTGATGAGATCTCCAATTTCAGTTAAGGGAAATAAAAAGATAAAAAAGAATGTCATCATAAGAAGTGTAACAAAAATAAAACGTTTTAGATGACTGAATGGATAGAAAATCTTCTGGGTCAGATTACTCACTTTTTATTTCTCCTCTTTTTTGGACCCCTCTCAGGTTCCGAGGGAAGGGAAGAGAAAAAGCTGACAATTTTATACATGACATCGTAGTAATGAGGATCGATATTTGATGTTTTTATATCAATAGATGTTAGTTTCACACTATTGATATCATTTTCAATACGAAAACCAATATCAACAATTTGTCTTAGAGTCAGTTGTGATAGAGTTGCAAGAACACCCTTTTGTTTAATATCCTTTGGAATCATTGTACTATCACGGACCGCTGCATTTTGAAGATGATCGATACTTAATATTTGATCTGGAAGAATATTGGCCTTTTCTAGAATAGATCGGAGTTGGTTCTCTATTGCCGGAGGATGTATTTCTGAATCTATCTCAGGGGCTGATACCCCCATTTGATTCAGATAGAGCAATTCCCTTGTAAGACTTCTTTTCTCTTCAAAATAGGATATTTCAGAGTTTTTATTTTGGATCCAAGAAATCGGAACAGAGAGCAAAATATAGATAAGGAGGAATAGACTAAGAGTTATTATAATTTTTTGATTTCTGGAGGATAGATCATCAAATTTTTCTTTTGCTGATATGTAAAGAGAAGTTTCTTGGAAGTTTTGCCATGTTGTTTTTAAATTTTCTAAAATTTGTTCTTTAAGATCTTGAATATTCAATGTCTTGTTCTCCGATTGAATTTGAAACTATAGGCAAATGCGATTCGCCCAGGATTGACTTTGATACTTTCTTTAAGTGGAGTTACTTTTTGACGAATAGCAATTTTTTTAAAAGCGTTTTCAAGGAGTGTACGGTCTGAAAGCTTTGTTACCTCCCCTTCGATTGTGATATTTTCATTAGCAACAAGCAGTCTTCTTACATCTGCTGTTAAGATGTCTTTAGAGGGAAAGGTATTTGTAATAGCGTTAATGACGCTTAGAGCAGAGCTTAAATTGTCCAGCTCTTCTAACCTTTCTTTATCTTTTATGATTTTCTTTTGCTTTTGGACATACTTACGGACACCTGATGTTGTGGCTCGTGATCCCGTGAGTCGGAAAGGTTCTTTTTTCGCCTGTTGTTTTAAGTTATCTGTTCCTAAGTCGCTGAGTTTGACGGATAGGGAGCTGCTAATAAATGCATAGATATAGAATATAAATAGTGCTGCTGTACCTATCTGAATGGCTTTGCGCCACTTTTCCCAAAAGAATTTGAAAGTGTGAGATTGCTTAACGAATTGGCCACGCCTGAAATTAATAGATGGATTACGTGGGCGTCTTAATCCTTCAATAGCTAGGCCTGTAGCAGTACACCCATATTTTTCAAGCTCTTCTGTCACTCTTGGAAAAATTCTTGGGATTTTTTTGAGATACTGGAGAGAACTTACAGGCAGTTCCAACGCTCTTGTGAGATAATCACAAATATTTTTCAGTGATGAAACACCACCGGTTATATGAATATCTTCAAACTGAATATGAAATTGACTCCTTAATTCTAATAAGGTGATTTGTACTTGCTGAACAAGTTGATCGATACAGTCTGATATGAGGCTCGAAGGTGTAAGTTGATTTGATGTTGTCCCTTCTTTATTTAATAAAAGGGAGCCTGTCTCGTGTAAACTTTTAACCGCTTCATTGTAGGAGATATTATACTGTTTCATGAGTGAGTAAATGATATTATTTCCTCCAAATGAAATAGCACGTGTGGAAAGAAGTGATCCACTATGAAAAATAGACAGATTAGTATTTTGATGCCCAATATCTAAGATAACCTGTGCAGGTCGTTTTGTATTGATTTGAAAAATAACTGTATCTAAATTTTCATTTGTTGAGGAAATTTTAGAAGGTACGAATTCCTGCGGAGGTAATTGCCATATTTCAAATGTATTTGTTAAAGCTGCTCCTGAAACACTGAGGATATCGGGATCAATTCCAGCATTGTGTGCCATACTAATTATACTTTCAATAGTGGAATGAGGACATGCAAAGGCAAGAAGTTGAGACAGATTGCCTTTGTAATTGATAATTTTTGCATCCATTATTGCATTATTGGAATCAAAGGGCATATCGTCTTCAAGTTCAAAAGGTAGACTTTTTAAAAGTTTATGTCTTTCTTTAAAGGGTAGGGCTACTTGTCTTGAACTCACTTTGTTATTTGGCACTCCAATGACAAATCGCGTGGAGCGGGGATCATAATGATTGGCAATATGACGTAACCCTTCCAACTGTGCTATCTTTGAATCCTCAGTTGGGTCCATAGGAAGATCTATTTTTAAGTAGTCAACCAAGGTCAGCTCTCTTGAGTGAAAACCGACTTCAGCCACTTTGATAGAGGAATGACCAATGTCTATACCAACGCTTTTCAAAAATCCCCCTTAAATTATTAATTCTCATACCAATAAATAATACGTGGTTTACCATATGTTTTTTTAACAGGCTTAAGAGTCGTCGTCGTTGTTGTGGATGTTACTGGAGCTCCAGATTTCAATGTTGTTGGCG
The DNA here is from genome assembly GCA_965116215.1 of Bdellovibrionales bacterium. Taxonomy (GTDB): domain Bacteria; phylum Bdellovibrionota; class Bdellovibrionia; order Bdellovibrionales; family JAKFYE01; genus CBDBKL01. The sequence continues at coordinate 179,714 of OZ220494.1, forward strand.
TCTTTATCATTGTCGTCGTTGTTGTTTTAACAAGTTTCTCTAGCCTTTTCTTTACTGTATCAAAGTCATATACAATCGCAATGATTTCACGAGTGTATTTATTAGATTTTCCATGGAAGCCGATACTTTTAATTTTAAAATTATAGTCTCTTTGATAATAGAGTGGGACTTCATCAGGATTAAAATTTTCTGTATTGATCCCTATGCTTTGTAGGTAATCAAAAAACCCCTTCTTGTTCTTAAATGGACCAATGTCTGGGTCGCTTCTGTGTGTTAAGATCTCATCTGCAATTTCATCAGTTATTTGGATATCTATAGATTGTAAAACTTCTTTTGTGGCTTTATTGATATTGATCCCTTTTAATCCATAAATAGTGACTTGAGAGGAGAGAAATTCAAATAATTCAGGTGTCATACCGGAGACCATTTTTAATTCTTTAAGGGTTTTAAAAGGACGGTTGAGGTTTAATTCTCCATCTGTATTGTCGTACATCTGAGATTCAAGCCCTCCTTGCTCCGCTTGGTCATCTTCATCTATCCAATCCTTAATATTATCTAATAACTCATCAACATTTAAATTTTGGTGTTTGGCTTCAAAATCTTGATTCGTATTCAGTTGATTTTCTATGAGTTGCTTTAGACTAGATCTTGTGGCTTTGGCTAAGGGAGCAGAAAGAGAAACTAGGTCATTGATATCTATTTTCCCAGCTTCGCTTTCAATCGTACTTAAATATCCTGTGTTTGTTCCGAAAAATGACTCTGAGGTCAGAGCATTAATTTCACTTTTGTCAACTTCATTTAACTCATCAGGGAGAGTTATTGGCCATGTGAATGGAAAATTCCATATGAGATCAGCAATATGAGAGTTGTCACCTATTTGCTTTCCAAAGTGCGCAAGGATAGTTTGGTAGAGTTGTATTCTTAATAGACTAATATCAACACCAGATTTTGCTGCATAATAGGCCCTAATTCTCTTAATTTCAGAATTAGAGATTTGATATTCAAGTACAGTTTCTTTAGTGATCTCTGTAGCTAAAAAGGCCACAATAAGAACAGTAAAGAGTGCCAAAATAAGAGCCATACCCTTTTGCTGAGAGTTATTGTGCCGGAAAGGTGGGATCTGTTTCATCTTGAAAACCTTGATTATTGGGGTATCTGATAGCAAATACACTTGTATCATTTATCTTTTTCCCATTGGTTTCTGTTGTCAAAGTGACCTCTACAGCATCAGGAAATTTTCCAACCATGGATTCGTTAATACCTTTCCCGTCACTACTCCATTGTTCAATCCAATCTTCATAGTCTAAACCTATATAGCGTAATTTAAATTCTACGACATTTTCAATAAGGACAGTTGCATTTCCACCATTTTCTATATCCGTATCTATAATAGAAGACACTCTTCTCCATAGACAGTTTGATGAAGTCTGTGCTAAAAAACTCTTACAAGTATTTAAAAAATATCCCACTTCCATTTGGTCACTTTCATATATGTTAACTCTCATGCCAATATTTGAAATAGAAGTGAAGTTCATTTTATCATTTGATCCCAAGAAATGTGTTAGCTTTTCTTCAGTAGGCGATTCAGACATAGCAGGAATATCAATTTGGTTTTGAGATTTTGAAATTTGCTTTTTTGCTTCTAAATAGGGGTCGTGATAATTAAATGCTAAATTGATGTCCCTTTCAATAACAGCCATTGCATTTTTTAATGTGTAAGATTGATCCATTCCAGATTGTAATTTTCTTTTGTTATCAACAGTTGTGCGGATGCTTTGGGTTGTAAGAAATGCAAGTGTGCTCAGTATAGCTATAGAAATGATAATTTCAATAAGAGTCATACCTTTTTGATCCATCACTTACCCTTTTAGATTTTTAAACCCTTTGCTCCATTTATGAAGAGTTTTATTTTGCTTCTTCTCTTTATATAAAAAAATGGATGTGAGTTGGAATTCATTACCCACCTCCCAGTAAATTTATAGGAGAGATCACTTGAAATCTGGTGATGTATGTTACAACAGGGTACTCCATTGTTCTTTTTCCAGACTTCCAAACAATATTCAGTTTCAGCTCTCGTATGGATTTAGAGAAGTGACTTGTGAGCTGTTCCACAATTATAAGGGTAGTTTCATCAGCACCACCATCTTGTGCAACAAAAAGACTAGATAGATTTGGAAATTCTATAGCTTGTGTTGTATAGTACCAAGTATAATTTGGAAAACGATCCCCAAAATCTCCAGACTCTGACTCCGGTATAAGACTTAAATCTTCATTTTTGAATTTTAACTCCAATTCAGTGATTTTACGTTTCATCAGGGAAGCTATAACATTGAGATTTTTAGTTTTCCTATAGGCATGAAAACTGCCAGACCATGATCCATTAAGAATAACAATAGCTGTTGTCATAATAAACATGGCTACAACAACTTCAATAAGAGTCAGTCCAGAGTTTCTACTCATTTTGCCTTATATCCTTTAGAGGTTTATCGCCTTGTAAGATTTTTGCTTTTCCAGTGAGGGGGTGTATAGCCACTGTCCATTTTTTGTTCTTTTCAGATTCGAGATGTATGGCTACCTCTTGAACTCTTCCCTGAGGAATATAATATATAAAAGCCAAACCACCAGAAATTTTTTGATTTACGCCTGTAATTTCAACACTTGAAAATTTTAAACCACTTGGAAGTAATATGGAATTTTTAAGTATATTGGAATCTACAGAGAAGGAAGAGGGAGGGGGAGGGGATTCTGCATTATCTTGATCGTCAGATACTTCTTGAGTATTGGCACTATCAGTTAATAGAACAGGGTTGTTCGAACTCTCTACCCAAAAACCATGTCCCTTTTCATCATCCATTTGTATAACCATTCTATAAGTGAGATTTTTAATTCGAGATTTTGCATGAAGTTCTTTGGATAAAAGAGCCAGTTGACGTAAAGTGGTTTTCATTTGGTTATTTGTACTGTCGAACCGACCCATAGCTAAAGCTGCAATTCCAGAGATGATAGCGACAACAATAAGAACTTCAATAAAGGTGAGTCCTTTATTGGAAAATGGATATAAAATAGAAGATCTGTATACAGTGGGTTTTGTAGGGCGGATTGTTTTGGAGATCGATGAATAGATTTGGAGACATGGATTAATAAGAAATTCGCTCCAGAGAGATATATGCTTTAAAGGCTGGCCTTTTTTAATATGTTTATCTATAAGATATTGATTATAGATAAATTCTTTATATCCCCTCATATTTTAAGATTAACAGGTGAGATAGCCATGGTCTACTAGTAGGGGTAATTAAATATTTCCCCTAGATTGATTTTTAAGACAAAGTTTAATGGGAAGGGATTAAAGATCTTCGCTAGAAATATCTTTTGCTAAATTTTCTCCTCCCTCTCTTTTATCTTTACCCAAGGAGCGAATAACAAACATGCTTCCATCGTTGTCATAGATATATTCAGATCCCCATGGATCTCGTGGTATTTTTTTAATATAAGGAGTTGGTCCCCATTCATTACAATCAGAGGGAGCTTCTACTAACCCTGTGAGATCATCTGGATAAAAACCACAGTCAGCGTAAAAGAGATCTAATTGTTTTGACAACTCTGTAATTTGGATTTTGGCTTGTTGATACTTTGACTTATCCAATTGGCCACCAAATTGATTTGCTAATAAAGCTGTGATACTTCCCAAAATCACAAGGACAATCATAATTTCAATAAGTGTCATTCCCTTATTGTTCATAACTTTCTGCTCCTTCTCTATTTAAGACTTCTATCTTTTTGTAAATAGGGCTCTATGGACTCTATCGAATCAAAGTTATTATAGTGTAAAATAAAAGAGGTTTATCGTTCTATGAGAAAGAAAAAAACTCTGCTAAGGTCTATTCTAGTCATAAGCTCTATAAAGCAGATAGAACACTCTTTCGAGGGGGATGTTTTTAAAGTCTATATCTTAATGAATAAATAAAAAGAGACAGGGGTCTTGTTTATTTATAAACTTCTTTTAATGTCATTAATTAAAACTTCACAATGAAGGAGGTTATTGAGCAACCAGAGAACTCATTTCCATGATAGGAATCATAATTGCCAGAACAACAATAAAAATGACAGCTCCCATAACCACAATCATAACAGGCTCTAAAACACTGGTTAGGCCCTCTATCTTATTTTTGACCTGAAAATCGTAGGATTCACTCACTTGAGTGAGCATGTTTTCTAACTCCCCTGTTTTTTCTCCAATACTGATCATATGTATCACAATAGGTGGAAATTCCTGAGATGCTTTCAGTGGTTTTGCAATCGACTCTCCTTCTGAAATATTCTCTCTGGCTTCGCCGATCGCTTTTCCTAAAACAGCATTGTTGACAACATTTTGAACAGTATTCATTGCAGCCAGCATGGGGACACCACCTGTTAACAATGTTGACAGTGTTCTTGTAAAGCGACTGACGGCAACCATACGAGTGATGGGGCCAGCAACAGGAAGTTTGAGCTTGATACCATCCCACTGAGCAGAACCCTTAGGGCTATTTTTCCAGTTTTTGAAAACAAAGAACAGACTCACTATTCCAATGAAAATCACATGCCAATAATTCATCATCATTTCACTGATATCAATAACCACTTCCGAATACCAAGGAAGAGTCGCATCCATATCATCAAATATGGTTTTAATTTTAGGAATAACAAAGACAAACAGACCTGCTAAAACAATAGACATAACAACTGTCATAATAATGGGGTAGAGCATAGCTGATTTGATTTTTGAATTGAGTTCATTTTGAGCCTCTTTAAATTCAGCAAGTCGTATAAGAATCGTATCTAATGTGCCTGACATTTCACCTGCCTCACACATGGAAACATAAATTTTGTCAAAAATCTTTGGGTATTTTGCTAAGGCCTTATGAAATGCGCTGCCGCTATTCACCATATTTTTTATATCACCGAGAGATTCTTTAAGAGAAGGGTGCTCTACTTGATCTGCAACAGCGTTGAGTGACTCAACAAGAGGAATATTTGATTTTATCAAAGTGGCCAGTTGTCTTGTCATTAATCCGAGATCTTCAACTCCTACACTCTTTTCTAGGAGATTTGAAGTGGAGCCCTTTTGTTTTTTTGTGGATTGTTTATTACGGAGGTAGGAGATGTAAATTTCTCTTTTTTTTAGCTTTAACTTAGCAATACGTAGGTTTTCTGCATCAATGACGCCACGGACATTTTTCCCAGATCTTGTTAATCCCTTATATTCAAAAACTGGCATAGGTTATTCATCCGTTTGTGAATTGGAAATAAGTTCTTCCACTGTTGTAATACCTTTTAATACTTTATCTGCTCCATTTTGCCGTAATGTTTTCATGCCCGATTGAATGGCCGCTTTTTTAATAGCTCCCGCATCTTTGCGTTGCATGATAAGACTACGGACATCTTCGGTAATCAGCAGTAATTCTGCGATGACGGACCTTCCGATATAACCTTTTTGATTACATTGATTACATCCCACAGCTTTATAGATTGTAGCCCCTTTTGCCTCCCGTGGAGTGATTTCAATGGTTGCTAATTCTTCATCTGTTGGAACATAGGGTTGTTTGCACTCAGGGCAAAGGATACGGATAAGACGTTGTGCAAAAACACCCATTATTGAGCTGGCGATCAGAAAGGGTTCACACCCCATATCCATCAGTCGTGGAAAGGCTCCGGCAGAATCATTGGTGTGAATTGTAGAAAGCACTAAGTGTCCAGTTAAAGAGGCGTTAATGGCAATTTCCGCTGTTTCTAAATCACGAATTTCCCCAATCATTATAACGTCAGGGTCTTGACGTAATATAGCTCTTAATCCATTGGCAAATGTTAAGCCTATCTTAGAGTTGACTTGAATTTGTCCTACGCCATGAACCCTTTGTTCTACAGGATCTTCTACAGTAATAATATTTCTTTCAATACTGTTAATTTTCATCAGACCGGCATAAAGAGTTGTCGATTTTCCTGATCCGGTTGGCCCTGTCACTAAAATAATCCCATGAGTTTTTTTAAATAGTTCATAGGCGTTTTCGAGCATATTATCGGGAAATCCCAATTGTTCTAATGAGAGGATGACATTTGATCTATCTTGTAGACGCATAACAAGACGTTCACCATGAGCTGTGGGTACGGTATTTAAACGAATATCAATATCTTTACCCGCTAATTTTAGTGGAATGCGACCATCTTGAGGAAGGCGTTTTTCAGCAATGTTTAAATTCCCCATCACCTTTATACGAGAGGTAATAGCATACTGAAGTTTTTTAGGAGGCTTGAAAATATCATAGAGGACACCGTCAATTCTAAATCGAATCACCATATCTTTCTCATAGGGTTCAATATGAATATCTGAGGCTTTTTCTTTGACAGCTCGAAAAAGAAGCGTGTTCACGAGGCGAATGACAGGAGCTTCATCATCTCCTGACTCTAATAAATCAATGATAGGTTCGTCTAAATCGTAATCTTCATCCTCGATTTCGTCTAATCCCTCTAGGGCGGCTGTGCTCTTTTCGTAAACTTTGTTGATGGCATCTTCAATATGCGATTTTGTAGCCATAACAGGTCGAGTGGGTTTTTTAAGTATAACTTGTAGATCATCGAGAGCTTTAAAGTTTAAAGGGTTAGAAATTAAAACTTTAATTGCATATCCTTCATCTTTATATGGAAGGATATTGTTTTGTTTGGCATAGTTTATTGGTATGCCGTGGACAAGATCCACAGCAATGTCATTGAACGGGATCTCCTTCATAAAATCAAAACCCATAATTTTAGAGAGAGCTGAAACAGCTTCTTCAGGTTTTGTAAATGGAGTTTCCAAAAAGTAGTCTTTAATACTTTTCCCTTTATCTGTTTCCGAAGCCATGATGGACTCTAATTCAGAGGGCTTGAGTCCAGTGTGTTTGATTAAAAGATTTTGAATGTTTTCTAATGACATATTGCAGGCCTCTTACTCTATGAGTGAATCCTCAAAAGGAAGACTCTCTTCCTCTTGTTCTGGTTCTTGTTCTATTTCTGGTTCTATCTCTGGCTCTAATTCTAACTTTCTAGTGGACAGTTGTTCGACTTTTTTCCCGTAGGGATCTTTTCCTCTATAGCCAGATTTAATAAAGTCTAGCCGTTCATTTAACTTATTCCCTAGCAGTTTGCTATGATCGTTACGGTTACGAATGATTTTTGGCGTAATAAAAACCAAAAGATTGAGCTTATCTTTTGTGATTTGTTTAGATTTAAAAAACCAACCCAGTATAGGAATATCTCCTAAAATAGGAACTTTTGTGGCTGTCTCTTTAGATTCATCTCGTATTAATCCTCCAAGAACAGCAGTATCTCCATCGGGAACAACAATGTTTGATTTAAAATATCGTTTACTGAGTGCGATGGCTGAATCTGCCAAGTTTTTAGCTTGAATTTGTTGATTAGAAACCTGCTTTATCTCTTGAGTGATTTCCATACGGACAGCATCACTTGTGGGATTGATAAAGGGTTTAATTGTGAGTTTAATAGTTGCAGGCTCACGCTTAATACTTGTTGAAGACAGATTATTAGCCCCAATAGTTGTGTCTGCTGATACGGGAACTTCTGCCCCCACTTCAATTGTTGCTTCTCCATTATCTAGAACTAAAATTTGAGGTGTAGATAATACATTGGCATTATTATGTGACTTTAAGAAATTCACAAAGCCGACGATCTCTTTTATCTTTACTGATTGAGCACCGCCTATATTCAGTTCAACGGTATCACCACTGCCAAAGCCTAAAATAGCTCCTGTACCTTTTGTGAGATCTAAAAGATTTCCAATACTTCCATCTCCAAATCCAGATCGTATGGGGGCTCCTCCACTATCTTTAAGGAATCTATAATAATTGATACCCCAGTTATGAGATTGTCCAGCACTGAGTTCCATAATGATGGCCTCTGCATAGACTTGGTCCCTTGGAATATCGATCTTGCTGAGAAGATTGAGGACAACCTGATAGTCTTGTCGACTAGCTGTAATAATCAAAGAATTTGTGTCTTCATCTGCTGTGATATTGATGTCCCCCCCAAATACAGTAGATGTATTGGTTGTGTCTCCAAATGTCCCTCCTGTTCTGGCTCTAGTGTTTGAGTTGCTGACAGGGAAGCGAGATCGTCGGCTAGCTGCTCTTTCAGCATCTTTGGCAATACCACTAAGAGTTTCAGCTATTTTTTTAGCTTGTGCATATCTTACATAATAGACGTAAACACCTCCAGCATCTTCAGGTCTAATTTCAAAGTCCAATTTTTTAATCAGTTTGTGCATTTTCTCGATACCTTTTTCATTTCCGACAAGGATAATGGAATTTGTGCGTGCATCTGGAAGAACTGTTGAAAAAGCACTGAAGGAAGAAGTGCTTTGACCCCCTCTATTGAATCTTGGAATACCTGGTCTGAAAGTTCTACTCCTATTATTTTCTCTTGAATTATGAATTTGTTCAATCAGTTGAGCAAGGTCTTTAGCCTTTGCATGTTTTATAGGGATGACTTTAATTTGTTTTTCAAATCCGACAATATCTAGCTGTGAAATAATATTGGCAATGCGTTCTACACTTGTTCCGAAGTCCGTTACGATCAGTGAATTTGTAGGAGGATAGGTTTGTAGCTCCCCGTGCTTTGAATGCAGATTTTTAAAGTGTGTCTTAATATCTTCGGCTGAAATGTGTTTGAGTTGAAAAATTCGAGTAATCAATTGATCTGTGTTGGGAAAGTAAGAACCACTATAAATTTCTAAATTATCTTTTAATGCCATTGAACTTTGTCTGATTTTTAGAAATTTACCGTGTGGAACAACTGTAAATCCATTGATAGCTAATGCAGAGAGAAAAGCTCTGTAGGCTTCAGCGACTGTAATTTGTGAAGGGGCAATGATAGTTACAGTCCCTCTGACGTTGGGTTCAAGAATAAAGTTTTTTCCAGTCAGCTTGCTAATGGCTTCTACAACTTGGGTGATCTCTGCATTTTTATAGTCAAAGCTTTCTACTAAATCAGGAAAGTTTTCATTTGTTATATCTTCTGGATGGGCATCAACCATTGAGATCTTAGATTGGCCGTTAGAAGATTTATTTTTTGAAGGAGATGGTGACTGTTTTTCTTCTATAGAAGGAGGGGGGAGTTGAGCCATCGTTGGATAAACTAAAAATATATTGATAAGAAGAGGAGCCAATAAATGTTTCATAAAAAATCCCTTTCTTTAGCTTAATAGCCATTCAAAAAATAATGTTATTCAATACTGTAGTTAAGAGTTTCAGTTCTTCCACCACGTTCAATATCTATAGCAATTTGTTTTTCATCTTGCAGTTGATGAAACAGTTCCATAGCTTTTGCAGGGCTGGTGAGTAGATCGCCATTGACACTTTTGAGAACATCACCAATTTTTAAGCCAAGACTTTCATAGATGCTATTGGGTTGCATATCTAGAATTCTAAATCCATCAATTTGGCCACCTGTTCCTGGAACGATATTGGGGACAGCTCGTGCCTGCTGAAGAAGTTCTGGTAGATTTTGTAAGTGTTTATCAATATCTGTTCTTTGAAGAGTAAAATTATTTCCGTTTTGTGAGATACTTTCCTTTTTTTGGAGAGGTGGTGTTTTGGGAGCCAGCGAAATGGTCACATTATCTTTAATTTCTATATACTCTAAAGCTCCATTTCTTTCATTTTGAAAAATAGCTTTTTTTCTTTTTATACTCAGTAGAGTGGCCATCCCTTCAATGCTATCATTTATCATATAGGGGAAAACTTTATCGCTTCCAATTTTGATCGTGGCTATGGCCTTTTTAGGGTTGGCATGTACAATGGTACCAACGAGTTCAAGAGGCAATGTTGTGGGTATTGGTACGGCATTAGCTAGGGCTCCTGCTATTGGTTCTACATTGCCTGTTCTATTGAGCGGATTAGGAATGATACCGTCAGAGTTAAAAATATTTCTATGGATAATTGGATTGTAGCTTTGTCGTGAGAGTTGTTGTAAAGGTTCTTTCTTCTTTTTTGTTAATGGTGATATTGAGTGTGGTAACATTTTATCTCGAATGAGAAGTAGACCGAGATCAGCTAAACAGTAGGCTAGAAATACACAGAGAATATAGGGGTATAGTTTTTCAAACAGTGGGCGAGTGACTTGAGGTTTTTTTAGTGGAGAAATATGATTGGTTTTATCTGAAGAGGTTTCGGCAAGTGTCGTTGGCGCAGATGTTTTTTGCACTTCTGGTTTTGTTTGTGCTGCTTTTGAGAATAAGCGTTTAAAAAGTGCTTTCATCAAAGCGAACCTTTCCCTGTCTATACCACTTTAGTCAGATGACTGTGCGGACAGTCCCTTCTCAAAAAGATTAGCAAATCAAAGAACTTACGGGCAGAATAAAGCATCCTTTAAAGGGGGAACTAGACTTAAGAATGACTGAGGAATAAAAGGTCAGTGAGTTTGGTTTTTTAAGAAAGACTCAAAATGTGTGTGATGGACCTTCCCTTACGGCTTCTCATTTATGCATTCAGGAAGAATTTAAAAATAAAAGGCATGACGCAGTTAGATTGGATTTCTTTCTAAGGGCAAAGAAAAAGATACACTATAATGCGTTGCGCATGGAGTGAATTTTTAGAGAGTGTACCTATAGCTTGGCAAATTTTAGTGGGTGAGTATATATCAAAACCAGTTCAAGAGATAAAATGTCATTTCCTTTTTGAGGATGAGGATAAAAAGAATCGAATGAATAAACAGAGAAGGTGTTGGTGAGATACGGAGTTTACTTGAGGGGTTTTGAACCGTATAGAGACTTCGAGTTGAGGAAATCTCTTGTTCGTATTCCAGAAGTTCTCATCGAACTTAAGAAAATTCAGCAGATATATGATACTCGTCAAAAGATCATCAGAGATGTTTTTATAGATTTTCTTTCTGAGGAGGGGTATTTACATTTGTCAGTGGCTATGCAAAGGCTGCTTTCTGCAGGTGTCCAAAAAGGACTTGTTCAGCGTATTGTACAGAGATTAGGTCCTTCAGCTTTTGTTATTGGTCCATCAGATTCTCTATCTCTTAAGAAATTTATTTTTGATGAAATAGAGGGAGAGGATTTTTTATATAAACAGGAAGCTCAAGGGGTCAGAGAAATGGATCATACAGAGTCAGGCACAGTGTCTCCATATGGGATCGTTCGACTGATTAATAGTGAAGGGAAATCTTGCTTTGATAATGTAGAAGTACATGCTTCCAATATAGATGATCTTGTTTTGGATTTGGTGGACTATTTGTCAGTGAAACGACTGGTTACTGTAACTGTTTCAGGTGATGTTCTCAAATCTCTTTACTATGCCTCTGCTAGTGACAAATTGGTTGTTCAAGATGCAATAGAAACAGATCCTTTCTTGGGCTGGTTTGACCGTCGTGCCGTCTAGAAATCTTTATGTTCCTTTTAGTAGAGATAGATCATAGAGAAGGAATTAATTCTCTTTGAGTCTAGAAGTGTTCATGTTGTTATTTAGAAATAGACTCACTCTCCTTATTGGAAATGGCTCATGCTCGCTAAAAAAGTTGGGGGTCAGTTTTTCCCATATCTATTTTTGGGGAACCAAATGATTTCTGTACTGTAAGAGACTTTCTTTTTTTAAAAAATAACCCCCTATCTATCCTTGCCATTTTTCTTCTTTTTGTCCTTCAGAGGCATTGAGATATCGAGCTAACACAAAAAAATAATCACTTAAGCGATTTAAAAACACAATGATTTCAGCATGGCCTTTTTCGTTAAGCCCTACAACTTTGCGTTCCGCTCGTCTACAGACAGTTCGTGTCAGATGTGAAAAAGCTGCACTTTCTGTCCCTTCAGGTAAAATAAAGTTTTTTAATGGATTTAAGGACTGCTCCATTTTATCGATTGTTGTTTCCAATTGCTTGGTGCGATTAGGATTCGTGCGGACTGTTGTAGAGTCCTCTTTTTTAGAGGCTAATTGACTCCCTATAGAAAATAGCTCACATTGAATGTCAGTTAACGTATTTAATATGTCATTGTGCATTTTCAGTTTGCTTTTAAGGACTCCAATAAAAGCATTTAATTCATCTACAGTTCCATAGGCTTTGACACGAGGATCTGATTTTCTAACACGAACGTTGCCTATAAGACCTGTTTCACCTAAATCACCTGTTTTAGTATAAATTTTCATCACTAAAAAATATCAGATCTTTTCTTAGGAGTCAGTTATTTCTTTTCTTTACAGATGGATTGATTTTCCATTAGATATCTTATCCGATGAATAGAAAGTTAGAAAAATATCTTTCAAAAATATTTAGAGCACTGGGGTCTTTAAAGTTAGCTGTTCTTGTTATTTTAGCTCTGGCTACAATAACGGCTATAGGTACGTTTTATGAAGCCAACTACAGTGCCTATGTGGCTAAGAAATTAATTTATGAATCTTTTTGGATGTATGCGGTTATGGGGCTTCTTATCATAAGTCTTGTTTTTTCGGCTGTGGAGAGATATCCGTGGAAACGAAAGCATACAGGTTTTTTACTTGCTCATACAGGTATTATTATTATTATTTTAGGATCCTATATCACTCAAAGAGCAGGATTAGATGCGAGTTTAGCTCTCTCTATCGGTGAGAAAAGTCAATTTGTAATACTTCCCTATGAAAGAGTCCTTGCTTTTTATGAAACATCTGATGGTGTTAATTATCGTAAAAGAGGTCAAAGTTCTATAGACTTTACGAAATCAAAACCTTCTAAAAATAGCCCTTACATTGTTCAAAAGAATCCGTATATATCTATTGTTGACTATTGGCCCTATGCAGATAGAAAAAGTTCTATCATTCCCTCCTCATCTCAAAATGATGGTCCGGCTATACAATTTCAACTTTTTAATAATGCCTTTAATGTGTCTCAATGGTTGATAAAGAGATCGTCTTTAGCTTCTGAATCTATTGATTTAGGACCTGTGAAAATTGTATTGGCAGACTCTACGTATACAGCCGGCTCTGGAAATGAGATTGTCATTACTCCCGATGAGAGTCCAAAAAAATTTAGATATTTTCTGTTTAAAAAGGAGGGGATGAACGAGGATTTAGAGAGCAGCTCAAAGCGTCGGCTTTTGAGAAGGGCCGCCACTATGGGTGTTGGACTAGAAGGTGAGGAGATTCAAACAGAGTGGATGGGATTAAAATTTAAAGTCTTATCCTATTTTCCATTGGCGAAAGAAAAGGTGACATACTCTCAAAGAGACAAACCCATTGATTCTTCAGTTCCCGTCTTACATGTGGAGTATAAAAATGAAAAACACACCTTAGGTTTAAATTCTATTCTTAAGCTCTTTGATGATGAGAAGGCCTATGTTCTCACCTATAATAATAAGCGTGTAAGCTTGGGATTTCCGATAAAATTAAAGAGCTTTGAGGTGAAAAAATATCCTGGCAGTCAAAAAGCCATGTCTTATGAAAGTGTGTTGATGACCCCAGATGGCAGAGATACTTTGGTGTCTATGAATGAACCTTTAAAATACGATGGGTACACATTTTATCAAGCCAGTTTTCAAGAAGATGAATTGGGTAAGCCCATAGCCTCGATCTTTACTGTTAATTATGATCCAGGCCGGTGGGTTAAATATTTAGGATCTTTATTATTGATAGGAGGGATCCTTGTTTTGTTTTATATGAAAGGGTATTTTGGCAGGAAAGTAGAGAGAGTGTAAATGAAGAATTTTATAATTGTTTTAATAATGATGGGCTTTCAATGCTTTGCTTATGGGAAAACACTCAGAGCCATTCCAGTTTTAGATGCAGGTAGATATAAGCCTTTTGATACTTTTGCCAGAGAAACTTTTCAATTGATTCATGGCAAAAAAAGTGATGAGGGAACACCTGTCGAACATATTATTTTAACATGGTTCTTAGTCCCTCAATATTGGCTCAACGTTGAGTTTGTACAAATCTCTAATTATAAAGTAAAGGAAGCATTAGGTGTTTCGCCTCAGAAAAGGTTTTTTTCATTTAATCAGATTCGTAAAAGTGAAAATTTATCTCATTTATTAAAAGACTTATCTTTGTTAAAAGAAAGAGGGGAATCTTTAAATCCTTTTTATCAAGCTATTCAAAGTTTAGAATCACAAATTACACTTTTTGTTGCTATCACACAGGGCCGGTATCCGTTGATTGCTCCGACGGAGACACCAGGAGAGTGGGTGTCTTTTGCACAGAGTGATGAAGAGTTAAAGAAGGCTTTTCAAAAGATTATCAATGAGTTTGTTAGATCTTTGGTCAAAGAAGGTTTATCTCAGGAGTCGATAAGAGAAAAAATGGTAGAGTCAGAAGCTAAGGAGTCTCCTACACAGAGTGATAGAGAATTAAAGAGAGTTTTTAAAGGGATTATCAATGAGTTTATTAGACCTTTAGGTAAAGACAGTTCATCACGGGAGTCAATAGAGAACCAAATGGTAGAGTCAGAGGCTATGGAGTCTGCTGTCGATGAGTTTATAACTTTAGCAAGATCTAGAAATCCAGATGATTATCCTCTGCAAAGGCGTATTGATGTTGAAATTTTTTACAATATGTTTCAGCCCTTCTTATGGAGTGCCGTTGCCTATATTTTGAGTGTGATTTTTTTCTTTATAGGGTTTTTTAGAAGATGTCGATGGGGGCTATGGGCTTTAAGTGTAGCTTTTGCGCTTCATACTTTTGGGTTTATTTTGCGTGTTTATATAGCAGAACGACCTCCTGTGTCTAATATGTTTGAATCTGTTATTTGGGTATCGTGGGGAGCTGTACTCCTTTGCTTTATCTTTGAATATTTTAAGAAGACAAAATTTATGCTCTTCAGCGCAGCCATTGTTTCCTCTCTGAGTTTGATAGCGGCTAACATGGCCCCTATTGTTCTAGATCCTTCGCTTCAGCCTTTAACGCCGGCTTTGAGAAGTCATTTTTGGCTTATCGTGCATGTGTTAACAATTACGCTCAGTTATTCTGCTTTTTTTGTGGCTTTTATAATGGGAGATATTGGATTGGTTTTCTTTATAAAGGGGGAGAAAAAATATAAAAAGCAGATAGCAGTCCTTCAAGAGTCGATTTACCGATGTTTACAAGTTGGGGTTATTCTTTTGTCGGTAGGAACCATCTTAGGTGGGGTTTGGGCAGATTATGCATGGGGGCGATTTTGGGGATGGGACCCTAAGGAGGCCTGGGCACTCATTGCTTTATTAGGGTATATTGCCGTTTTGCACGGCCGGTTGTC
Organism: Bdellovibrionales bacterium; assembly: GCA_965116215.1. GTDB lineage: Bacteria > Bdellovibrionota > Bdellovibrionia > Bdellovibrionales > JAKFYE01 > CBDBKL01. The sequence goes on from OZ220494.1 coordinate 194,945, forward strand.
TGGTTGGCTTAGGAGTTTTGGGTTTATAGCTTCTGCTGTTGTTACATTTTCATTAGTTATTATGGCTTGGTATGGTGTTAACTTTGTATTAGGAGTGGGCTTACATTCTTATGGCTTTGGAGCTGGGGGAGTGGAATATGTATCTTTGTTTGTTATACTTCATTTCCTCTTTGTTATTGTAGCCGCTGCTATGAGGCGACTTTCATCATCTGCTTAAAAAGGTTCTATGACACTTTGCCGAAGGTTCAAAGCCTTGGCTGGATAGTGCTCGATATATTCAGGGACGCAATAGGTTTGTCTTTCTTCAAAATTTGCTTTTTAAGAGGACTAAGTGGGAGAGTTTTTCTGAAGCCTTCCAAAAGCTCAGACAACTCTGAGGTTCGCAGCTCGTCTCTCTTTGAGATACGCCCTGCGCCTCAGAAAACTCGTTTTGAAAGGCTTCAGAAAAACTCTCCCTCCCATTTTCTCCTTTGGTGGCGCAAATAATTCTGAAGGCTTCCAAAAGCTCAGACAACTCTGAGGTTCGCAGCTCGTCTCTCTTTGAGATACGCCCTGCGCCTCAGAAAACTCGTTTTGAAAGCCTTAAGGAAAATTCTTCCCCCCCCCTACTCTCTTGAAGACTTTAAGTGTCATGAACCTTTTAAAAATGGCAAACAGAAGAAAAGAACTGTTAATAATTTTGTGAGTCAATTAAATGTCTTAAAAATTGTGCAAAAATAAAAAAAGACTTTATTGAAGTACTTATTGATCTCATTATCTACTAATAAGTTAGGATCGTTTTCGCTGAGTTTCTGAAAGGTTTGCTGTGCATTCATCTATCCGTATAAAGGGAATTATTGCACTTATTATCTTAGGGGGGATAGCTTTGCTATTTAAGGTACCTATTCCTTCTATTGGGTACAATGATGGTTATTATCCCCCACAACCCATTGCATATGATCACTCTTTACATGCAGGTAAATATCAAATTCCTTGTTTATATTGTCACACAAATGCAGAACGTTCGAAGTTTGCAACAGTTCCCTCATTGAATATCTGTATGAACTGTCATCAGGTTATTGCCACAGATCAACCAGCTATTCAAAAAATGCAACAGATGTATTCTAAAAATAAACCTGTAGAATGGACGCGTGTGCATATGCTTCCTGATTTTGTTAAATTTAATCATAAGCCGCATATAAGAGAAAATATAAGCTGTCAGACATGTCATGGGCCTGTTGAGAGAATGTCGACAGTATATCAACATTCCGATTTGTCTATGGGATGGTGTTTAGATTGTCATAGAAAACAAGAGCCAGAGGCTCCAATAAACTGTTCAACATGTCATTACTAAGAAAGGGAAAATAAAGGATGTCGAAGGATAAAAAAGTTTATTGGAAAAGTTTAGAGGATTGGGCTGGTGATCCTTCTATTGCAGAACAGGCAGAAAAAGAATTTATAACATCTCCTCTGCAATCGGAGGATGGTCAATCTAACTTTGCCCGTCGTGAGTTTTTGAAATTAATGGGAGCGAGTTTAACATTATCTGCAACTTCTTGTTTAAGGCGACCTGTTCAAAAAATTATTCCCTACGCTAAACGACCATCAGATATGATTCCTGGTGTTGCCAATGAATATTCCAGCTCTTGGTCTTATGCAGGTGAAGGCGTGGGCCTGGTTGTCAAAACACGCGAGGGGCGGCCAATACACCTTAGAGGAAATGAACTGCATCCTCTCAATGGAAAGGGATTAATGGCTAAAGCCCATGCGCAGATATTAGATTTATATGATCCTGACAGATTGAGAGATCCTGTTAAAATAGATAGACGTGGGCGTTCTGAAAAAGTGTCTTGGGATCAAATCGATGAAGTTGTTCAGGCTCATTTGGAAAAAGGTGAAGTGGCACTTTTAAGCTCCAGCCTCAGTTCTCCTTCTTCAGAGCAATTGTTTGAAGATTTTTTTCAAGCCTTTAAAGGTAGACATGTTGTCTGGGATCCCTCTTCCCCCATTAATATTGCAGAAGCTCAATATAGGTCTTATCAAGAAAGAATTGTACCTTATTATAGGTTTGATCGTGCTAAGTATGTTGTGAGTATTGGAGCCGATTTTTTAGGTACTTATCTACAGCCCACAGCTTTTTCTAAGGAGTATGCAAAGAATAGACAACCCGGCAAAGGGATGAGTCGTTTAGTTGTCTTTGAATCTTTGATGTCTTTGACAGGATCCAATGCGGACATACGTTATATGATAAAGCCTCAACACTTTATAGATGTTGTTATGGGGTTATTGAGTGAATTGATTGTTCGCCAGAAAAAGACACGTTTTGCAAATGATGAGACAATTCTTCGTGCTTTAAAAAAATATAAAAATGTTCCTCAGCTATTAGGGCTAGACAGGGATGTGTTTCCGAAAATAGTTGAAGATTTATGGTTAAATAGAGGCAAGGGTTTGGTTATTGCCGGTGTGGGCACTTCATCTGCAACACATTTACAAATGGCTGTGAATTTTTTAAATTCTGCTCTTGGAAATGATGGAAAGACCATTGATTATAAACTGCCTTTAGTCAGCTATGACCATAAAAAATATAAACTAGATAGTTTGTTAAAAGATATGAATAAGGGTCGGATAAAGACCCTTATTATTCATAGACTAAACCCTATTTATCAATTGCCTCAGAGTGAAGAATTTTTATCAGCCTTAAAAAATGTGAACTTAGTGCTTTCTACATCTGGTGTTTTGGATGAGACAGCAAAGGTTTGTGACTATGTTATTCCTGATGACCATCGTTTTGAGAAATGGGGAGATTTAGAGCTTTTAAAAGGAGTTTATAGTATTCAGCAACCAACTATACGACCTTTATATAATACACGATCTTTAGAGCTGAGTTTGATGAGTTGGGCTTATAATGTAGAAAAAGGCCCTAAAAGGCTTCTGGAGCCTGATGATTGGTATTCTTATTTGCGAGAGAGGTGGAAAGAACGTCAAAAAGATAGGGGTGATTTTGAAACCTTTTGGAATATGTTTTTACAAAAAGGAGTTCTGGATACGACGCTCAATGAACGAGAAAAGGAATATAGATCTCGAGAAGCTAATGTTACGGAATTAATGCATATGCCATCTCCGACACGGGGAAAGGGTGTTGAGCTTATTTTGTATGAAAAATTGGGTATTGGTGATGGTATGTTTTCGAATATCTCTTGGCTGCAGGAGTTTCCAGATCCTATTACAAAAATTGTTTGGGATAATTATTTGAACATATCTCCTCATAAGGCAAAAGAGTTGAAAGCAAAAGAAGGTGATGTGGTAAGAATTTCCACTCAAAATGGAGAGGCGTTGTTGCCAGTTCATATTCAGCCCGGAACTCATGATGATGTTGTCAGTGTGGCTATTGGCTATGGAAGAAAGACAGGGCGTATTTCTGCGCATGTTGGAACACGGGCGATTCACTTAGGAAAAAGAGAGGGATCTGCAATTGTATCAGCTGGTCTTTCTTTAAAAGCAATAAGCTTTACAGGTCAAAAAATGGCTTTAGCTAATACTCAGGGTCATCATTCTATGGAGGGACGCCCCTTAGTCGCTCAAGCTGAACTTCAGGAGTACTTAAAGGATCCGTCAGCAGGTATTCATAAGCATAAAGTTTTCTCCATTTGGCCTAAATTTAAATACAAGGGTTATAAATGGGCAATGGCCATTGACTTAAATTCGTGTACAGGTTGTGGAGCATGTGTTGTTGCTTGTCAGTCAGAAAATAATATACCTGTTGTGGGGAAACGATATGTTCTTAAAGGAAGAGAGATGCATTGGATGCGCATTGATAGATATTATTCCGGAAAGCCTTCTAATCCAGAGACAGTTTTTCAGCCCATGCTCTGTCAACACTGTGATAATGCGCCCTGTGAGTCAGTGTGTCCTGTACTCGCAACAGTGCACAGTGATGAGGGCTTAAATGAAATGGTTTATAACCGTTGTGTTGGTACAAGATATTGTTCTAATAATTGCCCTTATAAGGTGAGGCGGTTTAATTGGTTTAATTATACAGCTACAAAAGAAAATCAACTTCATAAGAAAATGACGAGCACTCGTATTTTGGAGCCTTCTGAGAGGATGCAATTAAATCCTGATGTGACAGTGAGATCGCGAGGAGTTATGGAGAAATGCACTTTCTGTGTTCAACGGCTTCATGTGGCCAAGCAGAAAGCAAAGGATGATAAGAGGAAAGTGAGGGATGGAGAGGCTGTTACGGCTTGTCAGGAATCTTGTCCTACGCAGGCCATTGTTTTTGGGGATATGAATGATTCCTCTTCAAATGTGGCAAAGGCTTTTAAAGATTCAAGAAGTTTTTCAGTTTTAGAGGAAATGAATACTGTGCCTTCCGTGAGGTATAAGACCCGTATTAAAAATACAGGTGGTTCGACTAAGGGGGGCGAACATTCATGATAAAAAGAGACATTCTAGTTACAGGTGACAGAGACAATAAGCAGGTGACAGAGGATATCTGTGCACCTATAGAAACTGCTCCTGGCAAAGGATGGTTTGCTCTCTTTATACCAATGGCTCTTTTATTGACCTTTTACATAGCAGCGATTTTAGTTGTTATTGGCGTAGGACTCGGTCTTCAGGGCGTCAATCATCCTATAGGGTGGGGTGTTGATATTATCACCTTTGTTTTTTGGGTAGGTATTGGTCATGCGGGAACATTGATATCGGCTATTCTTTTCTTGTTTCGACAGAAATGGAGGACGGGAATCAATAGAGCGGCTGAAGCTATGACAATTTTTGCTGTTATGTGTGCCGGAGTTTTTCCTCTTATTCACGTTGGTCGTCCTTGGTTTGCCTATTGGTTACTACCTTACCCTAACGCTAGAGGGCCGCTGTGGGTTAATTTTAGATCGCCTTTACTATGGGATGTGTTTGCAGTCTCTACGTATTTAACAATCTCTTTTGTCTTTTGGTATTTGGGTATGATTCCTGATTTAGCGACTGTTAGAGATAGGGCTAAAAATAAACTAAGACGATGGATTTATGGAGTTCTTTCTTTAGGGTGGAGGGGTACAAATCGTAATTGGCAACACTATGAATCTGCATATCTTATCTTTGCCGGCTTGGCGACGCCTTTGGTTTTATCCGTTCATACAATTGTATCTTTTGACTTTGCTGTGTCTCAACTGCCAGGCTGGCACACAACTATTTTTCCACCTTATTTTGTGGCAGGGGCCATCTTTTCTGGCTTTGCCATGGTGATTACTCTTCTTGTATTAGCAAGAAAATTTATTCCTCAGTTGAAACATTATGTGACGATGAATCACTTAGAAGTGATGAATAAAATCATTTTAACAACGGGAATGATGGTAGGTTATGCTTATGCTTCGGAATTTTTTATAGCCTGGTATTCAGGTGTTGAATATGAAACATATGCTTTTATTAACAGAGCTTTTGGGCCACATGCAGCTTCTTATTGGACCATGGTGACATGCAATGTGATTATTCCTCAAATTTTCTGGTTTAAGAAAATGAGAAGAAATATTTTTGTTATGTTTATAGTGTCTATTTTTGTGAACATTGGCATGTGGTTTGAGAGATATGTGATCACGGTGACTTCATTACATAGAGATTTTTTACCTGCAAATTGGGATCAATATGTGATGACATTTTGGGATTATGCTATTGTGGCTGGCAGCTTTGGGATGTTTTTTACTCTATTTTTGTTGTTTATGAAAGTGTTACCTAGTGTTGCAATGTCTGAAGTTAAACCTCACCTTAGTGTAGGAAAAGGAGGTGGAGGACATGAGTAATCAACAGGGACTTGTGGGTTTTTTTGATGATGAAGTCAAGCTCTTAGAAGCTGCAAAAAAAGTGCAGGCGGAAGGTTATGAAAAGTTTGATACGATCTCTCCCTTTCCCATTCATGGGATGGATGAGGTGATGAAATTGAAAAGGTCTCCCGTTCCGTGGGTGACTATGGTTTTTGGAACAATAGGATGTTGTTGTGGTGTTTTGCTTCAATGGTGGACATCGGCTGTAAGTTGGCCATTAAATGTTGGAGGAAAACCTCTTTTTTCACTACCTGCGTTTGTTCCTATTATCTTTGAGGTGACAGTTCTTTTTGCAGGTCTTGCTACGTTTGGCGCAGTACTTATTTTTTGTAAGCTTCCTAAAATCAATGTGCCTGTTATAGAAAAAGATCTTTCATCTCATCGGTTTGCTTTATATATTCTTGAAAATGATAAAAAGTATGATGAAAATCGGTCTCAAAGTTTTTTAAGGCAATTAGGGGCCTGTGATGTGAAGAGAGTTTCTGTATGATAAGGTGTGTTTTAGCTATTATGCTTGTATTGTTATCAGGATGTTTTGGTCGATCTAAAAAACCTAATGTTGAAATTATGCAAGATATGATGGATCAGCCGGCTATAAAAACTCAGGGTCAATTTCCGTTTTCGTTACAGCCTCCTCCTGAGGGGACTGTACCGAGGGGAGCAGAGCCCTATTTGATAAAGAATGTCGAAGAGGCGGGGAAAAAATTAAAAAATACAGTGACGATTGATAAACTTTCTCTTTTACAGGGTCAGAAAACATATATGACGTACTGCTTTGTTTGCCATGGGGGCTTAGGTGATGGAAAGGGGCCAGTGGCCGAAAAGTGGATAGCACCTATTCCATCTTTAACATCAGATAAACTCAAAGGATGGAAGGATGGAAGCCTCTTTCATGTTATAACTCAGGGTCAGGGCTTAATGTCTGGCTACTCTTCTCAAATTGTTAATTCGGAAGACCGCTGGAGAGTTGTTAATTATATAAGACACCTTCAGAAAACGGCTTTGCACTAGGGGGGCTATTGGAAATACAAGTTAAAAAGGCTGCGGTGTCGAAAGAATGTAAGAGATTTCTTTTTGTAGCTCCTGTAGTTGGGGTTTTAAGTTTTTTCTTGAGTCTTCAATTCGATGAAAGCCCACAAAATGCTTTAACTTGGGCAGGGTATCTGACAGCTCTTTTTTTCTTTGTCAGTTTGTCCTTAGGAGGGCTGTTTTTTACCTCTATTCAGTATGTTACAAAGGCTGGTTGGAGCGTGGTTGTTCGACGTTTTTCTGAAAGCTTGTCCGCCTTTTTGCCTGTTGGCTTTGTATTAACATTAATATTCATTTTATTTGGGGCTGATAGTGTTTATGAGTGGTTACATCCTGAATCTGTTGCGAAAGATCAATTGTTACAACATAAGTCTGCTTATTTAAATAAACCTTTTTTTCTTATTCGCACTGTATTCTTTTTTATATTATGGATAGGTCTTCACAAAAAAATAGTGGGGAATTCTTTAAGGCAGGATAAAAGCGGTGATATTTGTTTGACTCGTAAAAATGTCACTTTATCAGTGGTTTTTTTGTTGGTCTTTGCTCTGTCGTATTCACTTTTTAGTGTGGATTTTTTAATGAGTTTACATGCTCATTGGTTCAGTACTATTTTTGGTGTGTATTGTTTTTCCGGACTATTTCAATCCGCATTGGCATTTATTATTATTTTGATTGTTTGGATGCGAGATCAACTTAAGGGTTTGGTGAATGCCAATCATTTGCATGATTTAGGAAAATTTCTTTTTGCATTCACGATTTTCTATGCATATATTGCCTTCTCACAGTTTATGTTGATTTGGTATGCTAATCTTCCTGAAGAGACAAGTTTCTTTTTACATCGTGCGCATGATGGATGGATGTGGGTTTCCATGTCTCTTTTATTATTTAAGTTCATCGTCCCGTTTTTAGCATTGTTACCGAGAGCGGCAAAGCGATGTCCTCGTTGGTTATTTATGGTGGCTTGTTTAATTTTAGTTATGCAGTATGTGGATATTTTTTGGTTAGTTTATCCCAATTTTAATGAGGGACATGTGGTATTTCCCATTTGGGGTATAGGTCTATTTATTGGGTTTTTAGGTATTTTTAGTTTTGTTGTGGTTCACTTTCTACAAAAACATTCTATTATCCCCTTAAAGGATCCATATATTCATGAGTCTGTAAATCATCATATTTAATCTTAAGGATTTGTTAAATTACAGATCTGTTGAGCTGTAAAGTCTTTGCAAGATAAAGAATCATTTGACAAAATTTTGACTCTGAAATCCTTTAACAGATAAAAGCTTATTTTTCACAATAATCACAGTAAGTGAAGTCCTTTAAAAGTCAACTTCACTGGTCATGAACCTATTTTTATCTGGCTTATTTTACTTTGTAGTCTATGTTTTGTATTTCTTGATTTATTTTATCAAAATCCTCTTGAAGGATCCGGAGTTCTGGGATTGTCAAATTTTCACTTGCATATTCTAAAATAGGTTTAAATAGTATATTAGGCTCCAAACTGTTTTCGGAGATGATAAGACTATATATGTTGAACGCTGTTGTTGGACTTTTTCTAACTCCTTTCCCAAATCGATACATGATGGCCAGTAATATTCTAGCCTCTACCATGCCTTTTTCTGCTGCTTGTTGAGTCCAATAAAAAGAATATTCTAGATCTTTAGTAACACCTTGATAACCTACTCCATACATTTGCCCTACAAAATATTGAGCCTCTATTATACCTTGTCGTGCAGCTTTATTATACCAGTAAAAGGCCTTCTCTTTATCCATTTTAATGCTCTTATCAAATCCAAAGTAATACCTCTGTCCTAATGTATATTGAGCGTCTGGATGTCCCTGCTTTGCTGCCTTTTCCAGCCAATAAAAAGAAGAGTGTTGACTGTGTTTTCGTATTCCCCATCGAATCGCTATATTTCCACTATAATTTATAAACTTATATAGAAGTGGTGAGGATTGAATAAGTAATCCCTTATTTAAGGTTATAAAGGTCGACATAAAATACATATCTTCTGGTGTTTTTATATCTTGATAAAAATTATAATCTTTTGACAAAGACCTTTGACCAATATGGACTCCGCTAGCTTCTATATCTGACTTTAAAGTAGGATGGTTTTCTATTAAAACTCTAACTTTGTCTATGGAGATGGCTAGAGTTGTCGGTTGCTTTTGGTAATTGAAATTTCTGGGATCAGAGGCAGAGGAAAATACTATTCCCACTACCATGTTGTCCTCAGAAATAATGGGAGATCCACTATCTCCAGGAGTTGCAAAAGTTGTTGTAGCTAAAAATTCACCACCGACTTTAGAGGATACAATACCCTCCGAGACTGCTCTTAACTTTTGGTTAGGAAATGATTCTATGAAGTAATAAGGACTCTCTCTTAAAAAGGGGGTATTTCGTATTTTGCTTTGAGTGCTTAAAGCTATATATAATTTTAAACTAGCAACAGATAGTGTATTTGGTAACCCTATGGCATAGACAGTATCACCTCTATTTATATCTGTAGAATTACCTATGGGCAGATATTGATAAATCCTTTTTTCTACTTGAATGATAGCTAAATCATTTTCAGGATCAGTTGCAAGGATAGATCCAAAATCTTCACCAGTGATCGTATGAATAATAATAGGCTCATTAATTAGGGTGTTTCTAACAACATGATAATTGGTGACCAATAAATTGTTTGTAATAAAAAAGCCAGTGCCGTCCGCAAGAGTATCTGCGGATATTTTTACAAAAACTTTTGCTATGGATGCTGCTATTTGTCCATCTACTTGTGAGGTTTCTCGTATGAATTGTGAAAAAAGCTCTGATCGAATGTTTTTTTCAGTCTTAGATTCTCTAAGAATAATTTTTTCGATTATCGAGCTTGTAGGAATTGTCTCTTGAGCTTTCGATTCGCTATATGGAACGAAATGAAAAATGAACAATGGAAATAAGAGTATATTTCGTAAGAAGATAGAAGATCTTTTTTTCTTAAAGGGCATAGGTTTTCTTATCATTTAGATCCTTTAGTGATTTATACATTGAAGGGGTCCGTATCATTTTAAATCTCAATAAATGGTCAGGATCCTCAATGGGCATATTTTAAATGTATTCTTATTAGGAATCACTTTTTTTATCTTGTACCCCATTTTATGAGTTTTTTAATATAAAACTTATGATTTCATTTGGTATTGCTCTGAAATTGCCTAATGCACAAAATATATATTTTTCTGTTATAACAATGAGTTAACTCATAGCAAAGTCAATGGATTGAGCTATGGACTTTAAATAAAAAAGATTTATAAATATTCTTGAAAGAAATTGCATGTCGGTTTTTCTACTCTATAATTGGGTTGTATTTTATAGCCGAATTTCGATAAGGTAGATTTCAGGGTTTTGGGGGCCTATTTCCTTGAGAAGGATAGTCATTCTAACATGTCTTTTAAGTTGTCTTTTATCTTGTAAAGAGCACCCTATTTTGGTGGAAGATAAGGTTTTATTGTTAAGGGATAATTGTCATCTCATAGTTGATACATTGCGGTTGGTAGAAGAAATGGAAGTCCCTTTAGGGGATCTGTCTTCTACTTTTTCGTCTCTTGAATTAAAAACCCTTGTTATTGAATATATTTATGAGACTCAGAGCAGATTTGCGGCACAACTCAGCATAAGTGCAAATTCGGATATTTTAGCTGAAAAAATATGTATGAGAAATGAAAGAATCACTCTTTCAGGCAGCTGGCCTCTCAGGTTTTACGGTGAAGGGACGGATGGAAGTGCTATTAATTTAGATGTGAAATTCGTTAATGATCTGAATACTCATTCAAAAGATATGGATATTCGTTCTAAAGAGATGTCCTCCTTAGAAATGAATTTTGAAACATTTTTAAACAATTTAACAAGGGAGGAGAGTATTTACTGGGTGGGAAAATATGAATCTCGTTATTATCTTGTTGTAGAAGAAAAAACAGATAATGATTATAATATTATATGGGTAGCTATTTACCAATAAGTTTAGAGATGAGGGGGCTGAGGTTGACAATATGGGTAAATCTGGAGAATATATCTTTATATGGTAGGTCTCTGTTTTAAAAATGCTCCTATAGCCATGTGGTTTCTTCGGTTTCAATGTCTGTAATACGAATATCTCTTCCCAATAATTCGATAAAAGAGTTTCAAAAAACGCCAACAGTTTTAAAGGTGGCAGAAAGTATTAGTCCGGAATTGGCAAGAGACACACTTGGCGGTGTGGTTGATGGTCAATTGGTTGATCTACGAACACAATTAAAAGATGGCGATCAATTAAAAATTGTGACTCGTCAACATAAAGAAGCTATAGAGGTTATCAGACATTCGGCAGCTCATGTGATGGCCCAGGCTGTGCAAGATATTTGGCCTGATGTGAAGGTCACTATAGGCCCTGTTATAGAAAGTGGATTCTTTTATGATTTTGATGCGCCCTTTAGCTTTAAACATGAGGACTTAGAAAAAATTCAATCTAGAATAAATGAAATTATTCTGGAAAAACTGAAAATTGTGAGATCAGATTATGATGTTGAAGAGGCAAAGCAAATTTTCTCAGATATCAATGAGGATTATAAAGTAGAAATTATTAATGATCTTATTAGAGACGAGAATATAACAACTGTAGGAGTCTATAAACAGGGAAAGTGGTTTGATCTTTGCCGAGGGCCACATGTTCAGCATACAGGGCAAATTGGTGTTGTTAAGGTATTGAGTGTTGCGGGAGCCTATTGGCGAGGTGACGAGAAAAGAAATCAATTGCAGAGAATTTATGGAACAGCATTTTTAGATAAAAAAGAATTAAAAAAATATCTTTTAAAACGAGAAGAGGCTAAGAAAAGAGATCATAGAAAGATTGGAAAAGATTTAAATTTATTTTACTTTAGTGATCTTTCCCCTGGTTGCCCTATTTTCACTGGAAAGGGAACTATTATTTATAATGAACTTGTTAATTATATCCGTGAGCTGTATCACAAATATAAATATGAAGAGATTATAACTCCTCAAATTTATGACGTTGGCCTTTATCATAAGTCAGGTCACTACGAAAACTTTAAAGAAAATATGTACTTTATTGAAGAGGAGCATAGGGATTATTCATTAAAACCTATGAACTGCCCTAGTCATTGTGTTTTTTATGCTCAAAAACAATATTCTTATAGAGATTTACCTCTGAGGATTGCTGATTTTGGACGGCTGCATCGCTTGGAAAGAAGTGGGGCTCTTCATGGGATCACGCGTGTACGAATGATGTGTCAAGATGATGCACACATTTTTTGTTCTTTAGAACAAATAGAAAGTGAGGTGCGTAGCTTTTTTGATCTTCTGAATGAAGTTTATTTGGTATTGGGCATGACAAACTATAAGGTCTTTTTTGCTACACGACCTCAAAAGCGTGTAGGTGATGACGCAATTTGGGATCAGTCAGAACGTTCTTTACAAAAGGTATTAGAAACATTAAACGTGAACTATGGGGTTCTTCCGGAAGAAGGGGCTTTTTATGGGCCTAAGCTGGAATTTCATTTTTTAGATGCGATAGAAAGATCTTGGCAGTTAGGTACGATACAACTTGATTTTAGTATGCCTCGTCGATTTTCCTTAAAATATATAGGTGAGGACAGTAAGGAACATGTTCCTGTCATGTTACATAGAGCTATACTGGGTTCTTTAGAACGTTTTATTGGTGTATATATTGAGCATACTTCTGGAAAACTACCCACATGGCTTTCTCCTGTGCAAGTTAAAATACTCAATGTGTCTGACAGAGTGAATACGTATTGTGAAAAAATCGAAAATCTTTTTAGAGAATCTGGTATTAGAGCTTCTTTTGATAGAAGAAATGAAAAACTAGGATATAAGATAAGAGAGGCACAATTACAAAAAGTGCCATATATGATTATTATTGGTGATGAAGAAATGGGTGCGAATACACTTTCGTTAAGAAATCGTGATGGCCGACAAACTTCAAGTTTAAAAATAGAAAATATATTAAGTTTATTAAAACAAGAGATTCAACTTCGTCGTCTGGAGTTGAGTTTATAAATTAAAAAGGAGGTTGTTATAAAACAAATGCGTATGGGTAGTGGGTCAAAAAGAAATAAAGGGTTGCGAGTCAATAGAGATATACGAATACCAAAGATTCGTGTCATTGACGAAAATGGTAATGTATTAGGTGTAATGCAGACGCAGGATGCATTAAAAAGAGCTGAGGATATAGGACTGGATCTTATTGAGGTCTCACCTCATGCAGAGCCTCCGACATGTAAGATCATGGATTACGGTCGGTATAAGTATGAGCAAAAGAAAAAGGCCCATGAGTCCAAGAAAAAGCAAGTGAGTGTAACAGTTAAAGAAATTCAATTAAGACCGCGAACTGAACAGCATGATTTGGATGTCAAATTAAAACATGTTCGAAGATTTCTAGAAGAGGGTGCTAAAACAAAAATCAACTTACGTTTCCGTGGCCGGGAGATGGTCCATCAGCAGGTGGGCTTTGAGTTGCTGGAAAGAGTGATTGAGCAACTAAAGGATTGTGCTATTGTCGTTACGCCCCCGAAGCGAGAGGGACGTCAGGCCTTTTTACTCTTGGCTCCTGATCCCAATTGGTTGAGGGAGAGGAGAAAGACTGGGAAAACATCTGAGCAAGAAGAAAAGTAGTGGACGTCTTAGTTATGACTGTGTAAAAAACACTACGTAGTGCTTTTTATACAGAGCCCACTCAGTGTGGCTGGAGCTTTAATCTGTGCTAGGAAAATCTTGAAAGTAGGGGAAAAAGAGTGAGTGATAAAATGAAAACCCATTCGGGAGCTAAAAAGCGATTTAAACGGCTCAAAAGTGGGAAGGTCAAGCGTGCGCAGATGCACCATAAACACCTTTTAATAGCAAAGTCTCACAAGCAAAAGCGTCAGAGTTGTAAACCAGCATATGTTGACCCTGCAAATATGTATCAAGTGGATAGGCTTCTAGCCGATCGTTAAGAGGTGTAAGTATTATGAGAGTAAAAAGAGGGTTTAAGAGACGTCGCCGCCATAATAAGGTTTTAAAGCGTGCTAAGGGCTATTATTCAGCTAGCAGTCGGACATATAAGATGGCCGTTGAAACAAATGATCGTGGTTTGGCCTATGCCTATAGAGATCGTAAACAAAGGAAGAGAGAGTTTCGCTACCTATGGATTACTCGAATCAATGCGGCGGCTCGACAAAATGGGATGAAGTACTCACGCTTTATGAATGCTTTAAAGAAAGCAGGTATTGAACTCGATAGAAAGGTTCTAGCAGATATGGCTGTTAGAGATCCGTCTGGCTTTACTCAATTGGTTCAATCTCTTTAGCTCTGGAGAAATGGGTGGTTATAGATTGTAAAGTAGAGAATTGGAATATGTGGATTTTTTCTAAATGGAGAAGGTGAGTCATTTTGAATTACGCAAACGGGATCATTTAAACCTCTCTCTTAAGGATAAAAATGAAGCTAAGGGTTTATCTGGTTTAGAAAATATTCAATTACTTCATGATGCCCTTCCGGAGTTGAATTTTCAGGATGTGACTTTGACAACTTCAGTTCTAGGTTGGCGGTGTTTCACTCCCTTTTTAATGAGTTCCATGACAGCCGGGCACGATCAAGGTGCCGCCATCAATTTAAAGTTGGCCAAAGTTGCAGCTAAAAAAAAATGGCTTATGGGGATTGGCTCACAGCGTCGCCAACTTTTTGATAACTCGGCTGTAGAGGAGTGGAAGCGGTTAAGAGAGCGAGTGCCAGATGTAGAGTTATTAGGAAATTTGGGACTGACTCAGCTGATAAAAACACCTCTTAAGAAAATTCAGGATTTAGTTGAGAGTCTAGATGCTAAGGCTTTAATAATACACACCAACCCACTTCAAGAGTGTCTTCAGACTGAGGGCACTCCAGAATTTCAAGGAGGGGTAGCGGCTTTAAAGGCTCTCTCTTCTTTCCTGAATGTTCCTGTTATATTAAAGGAGGTTGGATGTGGTTTTTCTAGAGAATCACTCCTTAAACTAAATCATACAGGTATTGCCGCAGTGGATATTGCCGGCTTAGGTGGTACTCACTGGGGGCGTGTAGAAGGGGATCGGTCTGTAGGAAAAAGAGCCTATGCTGCAAATACATTTGCGAATTGGGGTATTCCAACAGTGGATGCTGTTTATATGGCTCAATCATTGAATTTGAATTACACCATTTGGGCCTCTGGAGGAGTACGCACAGGATTAGATGCGGCAAAACTTTTAGCTTTAGGGGCTTGTATTGTGGGCTTTGCAAAACCAGCACTGGAGAAAGTCCAAGAGGGTGAGGGTTCATTAGAGGAATGGATGTCTAGAATTGAATATGAGTTGAAGGTTGCACTTTTTTGTACAGGGTCTAAAACATGTCGGGATATAAGAGGAAAATATAAATGGAAATAAGTTTTTCTGGCTTTTCAAAGTTATCTTTAAGACAGCGGTATGAGCACCTGATGAAAAGTGGCCTCCTCACACAGGAAGATGTGGATTTTCTTCAAGATGGTGGTGTGGTTAAAAACAACTTTATGGAGCATTTTGTTGAAAATGTCATTGGTTCTTTTCAGATACCTTTAGGTGTGGCTGTCAATTTTCGTATTGATGGTATGGATCGGGTGATTCCAATGGCTGTAGAGGAAACATCTGTTATTGCAGCAGCTAGCAAAACAGCAAAATGGATTCGCAGTTATGGAGAGATCAACACTGTTGTTTTAGGTCAGAGGATGATTGGACAGATACAAATGGGATTGGTGAAGAATCCTGATTTTGTAAAAAAGAAAATCATGGCTCAGAAATCTCGAATTTTAGAGACGGCCAATAGAGAAGCGGTTGGTTTAGTGAGGAGAGGTGGGGGTGTTAAGGATTTGAAAGTCCGTATTTTAGATTGTGATGGCATAGAGGAAATGAAAATGGTCGTTATCCATCTTTTCATAGATCCTTGTGATGCTATGGGTGCAAATATTGTCAATCAGATCTGTGAGTCTTTGCGACCACTCATAGAGGAGATCACAAATATTACTGTTCATATGTGCATATTGTCGAATTTAGCGGATACCAAGTTGGTTAAATCTGAAGTGACTATAAGAAATGTGGAGTCCTCTCTTGGGGAGGGAATTGAAAAAGCCTCTCGTTTTGCTGAAGCGGATCCATACCGAGCAGCTACAAATAATAAAGGTATTTTAAATGGGATTGACCCTGTAGTGATTGCAACTGGCAATGATTGGAGAGCTGTAGAGGCCGGAGTTCATGCGTATGCTTCGCAATCAGGACGCTATTCCTCACTTTCTAAATGGCGTTATGACAGAGGAGTTTTAAAGGGTGAGATGACGGCTCCTATAGCTGTTGGTATTGTGGGGGGGATGACTCAACTGCATCCGACTGCAAAAATATGTTTAAAAATTTTAGGTGTAAAAGATGCTGAAACTTTGTCACGAATAATTGTATCTGTAGGTTTGGTTCAGAACTTGGGAGCATTACGAGCATTGTCTACAGTAGGTATTGTTACTGGACATATGAAGTTACATGCCACAAATTTGGCCTTAGCTGCCGGAGCTAATTCTGTAGAAGTGAAAGCTGTTAAAGAAAAGTTAGAAGAGTATATTCTACAGAAAAAAAATGTTTCATTAAAACGAGCCATGGATATACTGGATGAAGTTAGGAAAGCATTTTGATTTAAGGCCATTTGAAGATCTCGGGATAGATTATTATTGTGAGCTTTTATGTTGATTAAAATCCCCAGTAAGACTTTTGCTATAGGTGAGTATGGCGTTTTAAAGAATGGAAGTGCTATTGTTTTAACCTGTAACCCCTATTTTCAATGGGAAGTGCAGAAGGGGTCTCATCAAGGGTTGCCAGAGAGTATTCATTCCGAAAGTATTGCGGGAAAACTGTATAAAAGGATCTCAGAGAAATACAAAGGACTCTCTTTGTCTTTTACAGATCCCTATAAAGACTTTGGGGGGATGGGGAGATCATCTGCTGAGTTTTTGGGTCTTTATGCTTTGGCCTATGGAGTGCCCTTTGAAAGGATAAGGGCTTTGCAAGTGTTTAGGGATTTAGGTGGGGAGGCCAATAGACGACCGAGTGGTGTAGATATGATAGCCCAATCCATTGGAGGGGTTGCTGTTATAGACCTTTCGAAGAATAGATGGGTTTCAAAAACTTGGGTGTTTAACGACATTGGTTTTTTTATTATTCCTACAGGTGAAAAAATCATTACGCATTTTCATTTAGAGACGTTGAAAGATGAAGCCTTTACTGATTTGATTGAGATATCTCAACGATCTCTACAGTCCTATGAAAGATTGGATGTCAAAGGGTTTGTTCAAACCTTGAGAGATTATCATGCAGTTATGGGAGAGAAGGGATTGCTTTCTAAAACTTCTCAAAAATTATGTTTGGAGTTAGAAAAAATACCTTCTGTTTTGGTGGCTAAGGGTTGTGGGGCTATGGGGGGAGATATGGTTCTTGTCCTTTTTTATAATGAAGATAGAGATTCTTTACGGAGTTATATTACAAATAAATTAGAAAAGCCTATTGTGACTATGGATGGTCATATAGGGCGGGGTATGCATCAAGAAAATGGGGTTTTGAGGGCCGAGTTGTGAAGTGGTCTTCTTCTGCGCCTTCAAATATTGCTCTTATAAAATATATGGGCAAGGATGATAATGGCCAACCTGTTAATTCATCATTGAGCTATACTCTTCATCATTTACAATCCTATGTTGAGATTGAAGATGCCGAACGGGACTTATGGGAAAGCCTTTCTTCTGTCGCTGTTAAAGGGTTTGCATTAAGTCGTAAAAGTATTGATCGGTTTATGGCTCATTTTTCAAACTTAAGAATGAAATTTTCACTTCCTGGACAATATATTATTCGTTCGGCAAATACCTTTCCATCAGATTGTGGGCTAGCGTCTTCAGCGTCTGCTTTTGCTGCGTTAACGCTTTGTTTTGATAAAGTTTTAAAATCGAAAATGGGCAAAGAGTTAAGCGTATTAGAATTGAGTCGTTTGAGTCAGAGAGGTAGTGGTTCATCTTGTCGAAGTTTTTTTCAGCCATGGTCTATTTGGAAAAAGAGTGACGTCTATAAAGTCGATTTTCCTTTTCAATCGTTATTGCATCAGGTGCTTATTTTAAGTTCGGATAAAAAAAAAGTGAGTTCCAGTCAAGCTCATAAAAATGTGAGAACGAGTTTAAATTATCAAATGCGACCTTCTCGTGCTGAAAAAAGATTTGAAGATTTATTAACAGCATTGAACAATGGGCTTTGGAAAAGGAGTTATGAGATTGTATGGGCGGAGTTTTGGGATATGCACAGTTTATTTGAAACAAGTTATCCAGCTTTTCGATATATGTCACCGGAGGGATTGAGGGCACTAGATATGATTTCATGTTATTGGCAAGATGTTGGAGATGGTCCTATTGTGACCATGGATGCAGGGCCAAACATTCACCTGCTCTATCGTAAAGATCAATGGAAAGATTATAACGCTCTAAAAAATCAGTTTATATCTATCAAGATAAAGGTTTTGGAATCTCAAGACTAGATAAAATCCAAACTTATACTGACCAGAGGATATCAACATTTATTCTTGCTAGAGTACATCATATTCCTATAAACGGAACTTTAACAAATCAGTGTATTTCTATTAGAAAAAACTTTCATAGTTCTATTCTATATTATTGGCTTTTTACAGGTGGAGATGAGTGTTGACTATTGTCACTGTCATTTCCTTGTCTATAAATTTTTTGACTATCATCAGAATATCTATAGTGTTCATCTCTATCTAATAGACCTATAGTTTGTACATTAGCGGCTCGTTTGTCATATTTTTTACTTGTGGAATCATGCCGTGAGGAATCACAAGATTCCGCATAGGGAATAATTGGGTTTAGCATAAGAGCCATTAAGACGATGAGTGTCCAGTTCAATAGATATTTAAAGTTTTCTTTCATTTTTTATCCTCCATTTGGATAATCCTTAAGTGGGTTTATGACACTTCTTTAAGTATTCTACCATATTCATATATATTGTCCTTAGATTTTACAACGAGATGTCTCAATCTGAAATATAAATAAAAATTTTTTAGGGCTATGAATATCTTTTTATTTTTATTAAGATCTTACTCTCAGAGGGAAGACGTTGGTTAAAGGAGGCTTGAGGTGATCGCATATAAAAAAAATGATTTCTCTAGATTTGATAGGGTGATAGAGGTTTGAAAATGATGACATTTAATTTACCCGGAAAAATTATCCTTACAGGTGAACATTCTGTACTTCGAGGAGCCAAGGCTCTTTTATTACCTTTAAAAAAAGATGAAAGCATCTGGCATTATGAGAATCTCAACGTGGAGTGGCAGGTGAAATATTCAGGACACTTTTCTCAAGAAGTGGAATTGATTTTTCCAAGTCTGATTCAGATTGCACTAGAGGCTATTGATAAAAAATATAGTGATTTATTTGGAAAATTAGAACTCATACATCATATTCGTGTTGGAGTGGGACTGGGAACTTCAGCCATACTTTGCGTGGGAGTGTCTAAGCTATTTGTGGCTATGGGTTGGTTAAAAGAGCCTGATTTTTTTGGCTTTGCTAAATCATTGGAGAATCACTTTCATAGACAAAGCAGTGGGGCTGATATTGCTGTTGTCTCTGAAGCACGCCCTATTATTTTTGAAAATGAAAAAATCATTCCCTTAGCAATAAATTGGAAACCTCATTTAAGAATAAGCTATACACATGAGAGAGTGGCAACAAGAGATGCGGTCGAGGAGGTTTCAAATATTATAAAAAAGGAAAATAAAAAAATGTGGGAGTTAGATGAGAAAATGAAAGAGGCTAGTGATTTGGCTATTCAATCTTTAAAAGAATATGATCTAGAAAGTGGTTTGGAAATCTTAAAAACAGCGATAAATAAGGCCTGTGAATGTTTTTACTCTTGGTCTCTTGTAACAGAAACAATGAAAATACAAATGGAAACTCTTTATCAAAAAGGAGCCCTGGCCTGTAAACCAACAGGATCAGGGGGAGGAGGTTATATTTTGAGCTTGTGGGATAAAGATCATCAGTCTAATGAGTCAGATTTAGAAATTCTTTTTTAAGATTTAAAGGTCAAGCGGTTTAATCAAGCCTAGTAAGTCGGGCAGGGGAGATTCTTTTTTAAGAAAACTTCTTCACTTTGAGTCCTATTACTTTTTGTTTAAGAACAACCTAAAAAATGATCGGTGTTTTAAGATGATAAATGAGGTCGGTTACTGATTCTATAATCTTATCGGTATTGTAAAAATAGGGACGCAGATCTTATGAGTCTTCTTTTTTTCGAAAGACAAATCGTGTGTAGAAATAACTTAGTCCAATAAGACTTATGCCAAGGCCAAAGAAAGAGAGAACTCGATACAGCCCCTCAAGTTCTGAGGCATCATAGAGGAAAACTTTGCCAATGGCGAGGAACATAACACCCAGTGAACTATAGCGTAACATTTTATTAGAACTGAGTATTCCTGCAAATAATAAAACTATACCCAGCACAATCCAGACGACAGAATAGGTATAGATTTCTAGATCAGTCGTACGGGATAAGTTAAGATATTCACCCTGAAAAATATGACGAATAATGAGGCTGACGAATGTAAATATTAAAATAAATATAAAAGTTCCTGCGAACCTCATCCATTTTTTCATTTCAAAAGCATTCAGTTCTTTTGTAGCAAGATATGTCCAAGCTATAGGGAAGCCATAGGGAAGCCATAGGGTATTTAGAACAGCTATTCCTTCAATTTTCTGTGATTCCCAGAGGGGGTTATAAAGGAACATATCAAAATAGAGGATACGGAAAATAGCAATACCACAGAGTATAAGACCAGTTGATGAGAAGACCATTCGAGTGAACCTTTTGCCAATCCAGCAACAAGCCAACCCATAGAGAAATAGAACATTCGTAAGGAGTCCACGTTCAAAAAATCCTGCTTTGATAAAGAGAACATTTTGATCTGGATGGAGGGTATTGCGAGTGAAGTAATATCCCATAACTGCAACCAGAGCAATCGCTGCCACCTCCAAGGAGCGTACAATGTTGTCTTCCTTCTGCTTGCGGAGCAGGTAAGAGCTGTAAAGAAGCATCATTGCAGGTAGACCCAGTTGAAATAAAGGCCATTTTACAATAGGTACTTCAGATTGCAGTAAATAGAGCTTGGCTTCTATCAGACTGTATAAAGTGAGTTGTACAATAAGAAAAATTTGCGGCATGAGTAGAAAGCCAAAAACATAGGCAAGAATCATGGCAATAAATCGTAAAGCCTTGATAGAGAGGCGATTATTAATCCATGCAATAACGAGCACTTCTCCTGCAATAGTCACTGAAAGAAACTCGCGATCACATTCTATAAAAAAAGCCAAAGAAGCAAATGCTGTAGCTACAGTGGAAAAGAGGGCATAAAGTTGGTCTTTGAGTTTATCTGAAATCGGATTGTTGGCAAAGATAGGTTTTTGTATTTTTAAAAGAAGAGCAATAGTTGCTAAGGCGAGAGCCAAACCGACGCCCCCCCAGAAAAAGGGAATGTCTTTGAAAGGTGTTGTATCATTTAATTTATAATAGGCTAACAAGTAATAGATCAGACCTGTAGTTCCTGCTAATCCTGCCCATAGAGCAGGTCTTCGGGTTTTCAGCATGAGAAAACAGCCGCTGGCGACATAGAGAGTTGCAAAAGCAGCTAATGTGAGTGCAAAGAAATCAGGCTCTGAGGCTTTCCATATGGAGAACATCACTGCATTAATGGCCATAGAGACCCATGGTACAAAACCGTAAAGGCTATTATTAAAATAGGCTAAGCCGATGCCCCCTATTGCCAGTAATCCAAATAGTCCCCATTCTATGAGTTCAAAGTTTTCCCTACCGGCAAGGATACCCATAACGATCAGTGTGCTGCCGAGAGCAATATAATTGAGTATAGAGGTCAGTTGAAAAAAACCTCCATCCTCTTTATATTGCCGTTTCGAATTGATAATAATCGTAGCACTTATTCCTACAAGAAAGAGGCTTAACCAGATTTTGTCATCAGGTTGATAGTGGGAAGACAGCCATTTGGTCACCCATGATAAAGAGATGAGAAGAGTAGGAAGAGAGAGCCACCACCATTTATTTTTTTGTGAAATGATCAATAGTCCTGAGGCTACAAAATACAGATATGTGAAAAGTGCAAAAGCATTATCTCCGTCGGGACTGAGTAATAGGGGGGTTAAAAACCCACTGATCATTCCGAGGATGGCAATGGGGTGGCCGTGATGTAAAGAGAGAAAGAGTGCCGTTGCCGTCACGGCGGCCATTATTATAAAGCTAGCTGAAAGAGGAATAAGATTATAAAGGCGAGGAGAGGCGGCAAAGGAAACGATGTAGAGGATAGCTATTCCCGCTCCGGCTAATGATTGGCCTATGCGTAGACCATTTGCAAAATGAGGTTGGTTTCGCACCCACTTTGCGGAGTACAGTAGGACTATACCTAATATTCCCCCCAGAAGCACACGTACTGTAGGGGTTAAAAGGTCATTTTCAATAGAATATTTCACAAGGAAAAGGCCAGCTAATGTTAAGGCAATACCACCAATCCATACGGGAAAACGATTTGCAAAATGTGTCTCAAGGTTTTTGAAGAAAGATTCAAATAGTGATTTTTTGGGAGAGGGTGTGTCTTGTGGTGGTGAGGTTTTATTCTCGACAAAATTCTCTTGTTTTAGTGAGGGATCGGTTTGCGCTGTTGGCGAAGAGGGATCGGATGAGGGTTGTTGAAGAGTCTTTCCACTTTCGTCTGTATCTGCCTCAGAGATGTTGCTCTGTAAGTAGGAAATCAGTTCTTCCAGAGTTTTTTTAAGATCATTTATTCGATAGTAATTACACCATGGGAGGATTACCCCTGTTATGAATAAAAGAAAGAGACTAAGAAATATCACTATCTCAGACAGATACATAACTCACATGATATCATATGGGAACATAGGCAGCTAAGATAAAATTCGGGCGAGATCTTCATATTCCATCTATGAACCATAAATTGGTAGGGTTCTTTTGGTTATTGTTAACAATCTCTATTATAGTGGTTAGGAAGTATGATTTATTTTTCTAGAATAGAGGGCAATTCCCAGCGATGTAGCTACATTGAGTGATTCTACGGCCTGTGAAGTTTCAATACAGATATGTTGGCCGTTTACAGAGTCAGGAACACCTAAACCCTCTTCGCCCAGTAGTAAACGACCAGATTTGGGCCAGTTGAAATCTTTGAGGAAAGTTCCTTTTGTATTTAACAATATATCTGCTTTTTTTATATCTTGAATAGAGGGACCAGAAAAAAAATGGAGTTTATTATGAGTGCCGCTTGCGCTTTTAAGTGCTTTTGGATGAAAGGGGCTAGAGGCCTCTTTAAGTAAAATGACATTTTGGATATCAAAGGCTGCGCAACTTCTTAGACAGGCTCCTAAATTTCCTGGGTCACTGATAGGCAGAAGGACTTCTATTTGTTGTGGTGGCATATGCTCTTTCCAAACCGGTATTGATGGAAGTGGCATCGCTAGCAGAGGACCTCCTGTTCTCAAAATATCAAGTTGCTTGAATAGGCTTTCAGTCAAAAGGAAAAAGGGTTTGTCTTTTTTGGTGTGTTTTAAATGAGCACGTGTTCCTATGATAGAGCCTTTGAAATGAGGCTTTTTGAGTTCTTCAAAGACAATCTTTGATCCGGAGAGCAAGAATATTTTCGTCTTTTTTTGAAAGCGAGGGATTAAAGACTTTTTCCATAACTTAAAGTAACTATTTTGAGAACTTGTAATAGGGTTCAATAGATTCCACCTCTATCTGTGAATAGGATATAAAATATCATCACAACAACTTATACTTCAAGACTTGAGTGTTTATTCCTTACAAGGTGAGCAGCGTTCGCATATAAAAAGATCTTAGCTGTGGAATTTTGAGTTTTGTACATATGATATTTGAGTGTTTATATCCTACTGGATGGAAAATCTTTATAAAAAGATCTTAGCTGTGGAATTTTGAAGTTTTTGTCTATAATGTTTCAGGGTTTCTATCTTACGGGATTGGCATTTTTTATAGAGAGGAGCTGTGCTATTTTTCAAGATTGAGAAGCATCATGTTAGCTCCATATAGTATTTGATAATGTATCTAAAATCATTCAGTATTTGAATTCATGTTATATGAAAAGGTTGAAGACCTGTATAAAGAGGCAAAAAAGGCTTTTGAAGAGGCGAGAACGTCCAAAGATCTTTACAGTGTAAAGGTGAAATATCTTGGAAGAACGGGAGTGCTCTCTGTTTTAATGAAAGAGATGAAAAATCTTTCATCTCAGGAGAGACCCAAGTTTGGTCAGGTTATCAATAAAGCAAAGCAAGATTTAGAGGCTCTATTTTTAAAATTTCAAAAGCAATTAAATGCGAAAGAGATGGACGTTCAACTACAAAACGAAGTCTTAGATTTGACGCTTCCTGGGACTGTAAAATATAAAGGGGCTCGGCATCCGGTCAGTCTTGTGTTGGAAGAGGCTGTTAAAATTTTTGAAAAAATAGGTTACAGTGTTCGTCTAGGTCCTCTTATAGAAAGTGATTACTATAATTTTGCAGCATTAAATATTCCAGAAAATCATCCAGCTCGAGATATGCAAGATACTTTTTATATAACTAAAGAGTATGAACTACGCACACATACAAGTCCTATTCAGATCCGCAGTCTTGAAAATGAAAAGCCCCCTTTGAGAATTCTTGGTCCTGGTGCTGTATTTAGGTGTGATTACGATCAAACACATCTTCCTATGTTTCATCAATTAGAAGGAATGTTGATAGATAAAAAAGTATCCATGGCAGATCTGAAGGGAACGCTTTCTTATTTCAACAGAGAGTTTTTTGGACCTTCTTTTAAGACACAATTTCGACCTAGTTTTTTTCCTTTTACTGAGCCATCGGCAGAGGTGGACGCATCAAAGGATGGGAAAACATGGTTAGAGATGGCCGGTTGTGGTTTGGTGCATCCTCATGTTTTGCAATCTGTGGGTTTAGATCCAGAAGAGTGGCAAGGCTTTGCTTTTGGTATGGGAATTGAGCGGTTAGCATCTGTTAAATTTGGAGTGCGAGATATGCGTCTTTTTATTGAAAATGATGTGCGATTTTTGGAGCAATTTTCATAATGAAAATCTCTTTGAACTGGTTAAATCGTTATGTGGATGTTTCGGCTTTTTTCAAGAGACCGGAAAGATTAGCTGAACTGTTAACAGGTGTTGGACTGGAAGTAGAGGAGATAGACAATAAGATAGAGCAGTTCAATCATGTTGTTGTTGGGCAGATTTTAAAGAAAGAAGCGCATCCCAATGCGGATAAGTTGACATTCTGTCAGGTTTCAACGGGTCAGGGAATTGTTCATCAAATTGTATGTGGAGCACAAAACCATAATGAGGGCGATAGAGTGGTTTTAGCTCTTCCTGGGGCGGTTTTGCCCGATGGAGTGAGGATTAAAAAGTCAAAGATCCGTGGTGTGGAGTCGGCTGGGATGATGTGTTCTGAGGCAGAGTTGGATTTTTCGAATGAAAGTGATGGGATTATGATTTTACCAAAGGAGGCCCCTATAGGGAGATCTTTTGGAGAATATGCGGGTTTAAATGATATTGTTTTGGAATTAAGAGTGACTCCGAATCGTGCGGATTGTTTAAGTCATTTAGGTTTAGCTAGGGAAATAGCTGTTTTAACAGATCAGAAAATCCAATATCCGTCTATGGACTTTTCATCTGTATCAGCTTCGACTCAAGATATTGTTGATTTAGAAGTGAATGATATAGAGAGGTGTCCACGATATTGTGGTCGGTATATAAAAGGTGTGAAAATTGGCAAGAGCCCGGATTGGTTAAGATTAGCTTTAGAGAGTGTGGGTTTTAACTCTATTAACACGGTTGTGGATATAACCAATTTTGTCATGTTGGAGTTGGGTCAACCTCTTCATGCTTTTGATATGAATTATCTGAGTGGTGGAGTGATCAAAGTGGATACTGCACAAAAGGGGGAAAGTTTTGTCAGCCTTGATGGGACTGAATTTGAGTTGACAGGAGAGGAGTTAATGATTCGAGACGGTGAGAAGGCTGTCGCTTTAGCGGGTGTTGTGGGCGGTATAAATAGTGGTGTTAGAGATGATACGACAGATTTATTTATAGAGTCTGCTTACTTTCTACCGACAGTTGTTCGAAAATCTTCTCGATTGCATGGTATTGAAACAGATTCAGGATATAGGTTTTCTCGTGGAGTGGATCCGCAGGGGACGCTCAATGCTATGAACAGAGCCTGTGCTCTTATACAAGAGTTAGCAGGGGGTGAGGTGTACAGTGAGCCTTATGATTATTATCCTGAACCTATAAAAAACACATCTGTTCTTATGAGTGTTCAGGATGTCTCTGATCGGTTGGGATATGAGGTGTCTTCTGATAGATTTATTTCCTATATGACTCGGTTGGGTTGTGAAGTGAAAAAGATTTCTGATGTTGAGTGTGAATTGTTACCGCCTTTATATCGAGTAGATTTAAAAATTAAAGAAGATTTTATTGAAGAGTATGGGCGACTGAATGGATATGAGTCTATTCCAGAGAGTTTTCCATCGGTGAATTCCTACCCCACTCCTCATACGCTTGAGTTTATAATGGGACAAGCGTTTGAAAAGTTTTTATCCGCTATTGGGTATCAACAAGTGGTGAATTTGGCTTTTTTAAAAGAAGATTTTCAAAAAAATATTTTAGAAGGCACGGAAAGTTTGAATCGGTTTATTCATTTGTTTCATGACTCGGTGAAAGTGTTAAATCCTTTGAGTGAAGATCATGGTGTTTTAAGGACATCTTTAATTCCTGGTTTACTTCAAAATTTGTCCTACAATTCTCGTCAAGGTAATAAGTGTGGTGGACAATTTGAGATAGGTTATGTGTTTGAAAAAACTGATGCAAAGTTTATTGAGGAGTGGCGTTTGGGAATAGTGAAGTGGGGTGAGGGGACGAGTCCTTGGTTAAGGGGTGCAGATTTAATTTATGAAGTCAAATCGGATATTGAGTCTTTATTAGGAAGCATTCAGGGTAAGAAGTGGCATTGGGAGAATATTAGGGATCCATTGGGAATTTTTCATTCTGGTCAGGCGGCTTCGCTTTTTTATGAAGGGCAGTATATTGGAGTTTTGGGAACATTACATCCTCGGTGGCGGAGAGCATTTAAGATTAAGGAAGGGGCTGTGATGGGAGAATTGAATTTGAATAAACTTATGAGGGGTCAACCACGTCGGTCACGATTTAAATCTATTTCTAAGTTTCCAAGTATTGTTAGGGATGTGGCGTTTGTTATACCAAAGGAACTTTCTTCGTTTGATATTGTTCGAGTTTTGATGAAGGAGGCGAGGGGGGTGTTGTGTGCGGTTGATATTTTTGATGTGTATGAGGGTAAGGGCTTGGAAGAGGGCATGAAATCTGTGGCTTATAGATTGACATATCATGATGTGAAAAAAACTTTAAGTGATAATGAAGTGAATCAGTTACATGAGAAAATTATTGCAGTTGTTCAAAAGAAATTGGGTGTAGGTATTCGTTAAAGGCGAGATTTTAAAAGCCTTGTGCATTATTGGTTTGTGAAAGAGTTGTTGAGGAGATATCAGGGGTATTTTGAGTTGAAATGGACAGAGAGTAAAAATCGATGGTTTTCTTCTTTCTCAGTCAAGGCAGATGTCAGAGATGTTTTGAGTTCAGATGGACAGAGGAAGGGGGTGAGAAATTTTCGGCCTAATGTCTAGGGATATTGAGGTGAAAGGGATAGGATAGGGATCAGGAGGACATTAAAAACTTGAAAGTTTTCATAGACTTGTTAGCCTTAGAGGCAGAGTGAAGTTAAGGGAGCGTTTTATGTCTGATCAGAATTTTAATAGGTCCACGATTACGAAGGCAGATATTGTGGAGAGGGTTTATCAGAAGATTGGGTTTTCTAAGAAGGAATCTTCTGAGTTGGTTGAGTCTGTGTTTTCAACTTTGAAGGCTACTTTGAAGAAGGGTGAAAAGGTAAAGATCTCGGGTTTTGGGAATTTTCTTGTAAGGGAGAAGAAAAAGCGCACGGGGAGAAATCCACAGACGGGAGAGCAGATGGAGATCAGTGCACGTCGTGTGATTACGTTTCGACCCAGTCAGGTGTTAAAGGCCGTACTGAATCGTCAAGGTACAGGGGATACAAAAAACAACAGGTCTTAAGAGACGTTGTTATTAAAGGGGTAGTGGAGCATGTCTGATTCAGAAATATTTTATAGTTCGTTAAGTGGTGTTGCCATTAAAGATGAGATATCTGAAGTTTGTGTAGATGATGGTGATGAGGCCCTGGTGTTAGAGGGTAAGAAGAGGACTGGGGCGATAGATCCAGCTTTGAGTGTAGAGTTTAAAGAGTCTGGCAAAAATTTGAATTTATACGATAAGGTTTTGGTGGGGGAGTTTTCTAAGATTCCTGATAAGATGGGATTTAAGATTGGTGAGGTGGCTGATTTAGTCGGTATAAGACAGTATGTTCTTCGTTATTGGGAGTCGGAGTTTGAGCCTTTAAAGCCCAAGAGGTCGAAGAGTGCTCAGCGTATGTATACCAGAAGAGATATTGAAATAGTTATGATGATTAAGAAGTTATTGTATCGTGATAAGTTTTCTATTGAGGGTGCAAAGAAGGCCTTAAGGGTCTTGAAATCACAACATTGTGAGACTAAGAAGTGGAATGATATGACAATGCGGTATAAAAGTGTTTGTTCTCAAATGGAGAAATTGGTTTCTGATGTCAGGGATATGAGGGAGAGGTTATTTTCTTCTTCACCCTAAGAGGGTTTTTAACGAGTCACAAACCTATAAAAAAATAAGATTGATTGGCGAATCTCAGTTCGACCATTATTTTTTCTTTAGTTTTCAATTTTTAAAGTAAGGGTGGGCAGACTGATCGAGTCTGTGCAGATTGGGTAGTTTCTTTTGCATTTTTTTGGCTACACTGATGTGGTTTTCTATAGCTATTTGGGTTTTACTTTTGCAGATCGTATATATTATGTGGTTGAGTTTTATTTTTTACTCATGCGGCGAGCAGGAAGACAAGTGGTGAATGTATGATTTTTTAGAGAGGAAACTTGATTCATACGGTGAGTCTAAAGACAAGATATATTATGAGGTTGAGTTTTAATCTTTTACAGATAAAAAGCGACTTTTTATGAAGTATGGAGTAAATGTTATGGGGTGTCGGCACGTGGCGCAGCCTGGTAGCGCACATGCTTGGGGTGCATGAGGTCGCTGGTTCAAATCCAGTCGTGCCGACCAATTCTTAACTGTACCATTTATTCTATTTACTAAAAGTCCAAGTTTTCGGTTTTGAAATTTTATTTATTGTATCTGGAAATTGACTATTTTTTAAATGCTTTTCCTCTATTTGAAGGTTCGCCTGTGAAAGTTTTTTTAGGTCTACATGAGCTGTATTGGAAAGGACAGAGTCACTTGAATTTTTTAAACTTTTTGTCGGTGTAATAATAACGACTTTCTTATTTAATTTTTGTTTTACAATCTTCAAAGGAGTTTTTAAATCTGTATCATTAGATAAGTAGTACAATAGATTGTATATCTTCTCTACAGGAATCATAAACAATATGAGAAGCAATATTTACATCTGTTTCCTTCTCTTCGTATTTTAAAATCTGCACTTGCTTATTAGAAACAGACTCTTTTTTGATTTTCTTGTTGTACTCAATAAGTCTTCCTTTTATTTGTCTTTTTTTATGTTTTCCATTTATAATTTCAAAATTTTCTAGCGTTTTTAAAGCCCTTAAATAGACATCTTGTCTTTGAGCAGAACTGCGGACTACAGACTTAGCAGTAAAGTATTTAATCTTTAAGATTTTGTGAAGAGAAGGGTCTGTTATATTCTCAACTAGTTTTTTTAAATTCAACCATTTATACTGAGTGTGTTTTAAAGAATAAAAAAGATTAAACCCGTCAATGTAAACAAATGTATTAAGAGGATTCGAAGATTTAGTAGGCATAAAATATCTGTTTTAAAAAGACGAAAGCGACCCATCGGTCGAAACGGATGGGGGATGCTAATAAGAATATCGGTGTAGATTAGCAAATAATCAAGTTCTTAAGTTCCAATAGTTTAAAAATGTTTATATAATACGTCTCAGTTCCTCACTTTTATCTAGTTTTATGACACTTTAAGCTAAATTTTATAGGTGTTAACCTACTATAATAACTGTAAAAAAAGAATACTTTGTCTATTTAAGTTTCACAATGTAAATTTAGAAAAATTATCCAGCTATTTGTCGATTGAATAGCAGAGCAAATAGCATGGCGTTCAGATGAACTCTAGACTTTACAAATAATTCATATTTTTTGTATCAATATGAACCATGGCTTTTATGTACTAAAAAGTGATAATCTAGTAGAGTCTTCATTTCTATAATTAAATGTAAAACCTACTATTCTTTTAAATACAAATAAAATTATTTTTATTTGTGTCTTTGAAACTGTTTCAAGCTAAGACAGTCCTAACATTAGTTCATCCATGAGACTCTTTAGAAGTCGTTCATTGTAGGACAATGTAACCCATGATAAAATAATAGTAAGATGATAAAATTTTTTATATTCATTTTGCTATTATCATTGCCCAATGTAATAGCAAATGATTTGAAAGAGAAATTTATTATGTATAAAACAATATATGTATCTCGCTCTGTTAGCTTAGGGCCTAAACACATTGTATCTTATAAAAATAAATTTAAACTCGAGTCTGTTCGAATTTGGCAGTCTGATGGAAGTTCATGCAATTGTAGTTTGGATTATGGATACAGTGGTGCATCGAGCTTAAGTTGTAATATCCCAGGTGGTTACAGAGTACAGTTTGGTTTTAATTGTGATTATAATAATTCCAGAGAAAAGGCTGCTTATGCCTTTATGTGTATGAATTGGTATGTTTGGTGTTCAGACCCAATCTCAATAAGAATCCCAGAGAGATCTAAAAGATATTTTTGATAAAGTAAGATACTTAAAAATAGGAGGTGACACACTTACGCCATGTTTATCATTTAAAATATGAGACCTGTTCATTTAAACTGCTCTTTGTCCTTTTCTGATTCACCTGATCTATCATAAATGTATGATAAAGACTCACATTAGAGTCTGTGGAGAGAGTGAATTCTTTTTATTAAAACTAAAAAAGGATAAAATTATTTGGATTAGACTTTAAAGTATTAGATAAAGTCTTAATTCCTATATAAAAGATTTATTAACACTAAGTAACCTTGTGGTACATTAATTAGCAATGGAATTTGATGGTTATAGAGCACCATTTGATCCTTATTACATTGTTATTGTGTTAGTATTTTTTTGTAGTCTCTCTTCTAACTTTTTTAAAATGTCTTTTGTTTTTTCATTAAAATGAGAACTAAGTTTAAGAGTGAAATTATTAGAGGCTAAATTTTCTTGAAAAAATTGTGATATATTTTTTTTGCTCACTTTATCTAAAGAAATATCCATTTTTTCTGCAATTAATTTTTTATCACTAATATTTAGTAAATTTTCAATCTCATTAATATCTGTATTAAGCTCATCAAGAGTTAAGACTCTATCAGACTTTAGAATAAACTTTTTAATATATCGCTCCTTTCCCTTTTTTCCTTGTTTATCACCATCAAGTAAAAATAGCATATTTAAATTCCAACCAAGCTGAATTGATACCAATGAGTCAAATGAACCAGCCCCTACCCCAGGGATAAAGTTAATTTTTTTAAATTCCAAATATTCTTTTGCATATCTTAGTATATAATAATCAGATTTACCTTCTAAAACTACAGCACCTTTTTGAATATCAAATTTAGAGGGGATCACTTGTAGTTTATCTAAAATTGGTTGAAAATATGTTGTTTCGTCAGGATATTTATTAAAAAATTCTCGGTATTTTGTAGCTTTAATATCTAAAAGATCATTATCTGCTGGTTTAGTCTCTATTGTTGATATTTTAGAGAGATCATTGCTATTAGTTATAACAAATATTTGTTCTAGCCATTTGGGGTCAATCATATGATGACTATGTGTGGTATAAGCTAAAGTGTTTTTTTCTTCTGTAATCTTGGAAAAACTCTCGATTAGCTTTTGTTGTGCTGCCGCATGGAGATTGGAAGCTGGTTCATCAAGTAAAAATAATATTTGTTTATTTTTCTCTCTGGCAGCTCTAAATTGAGTGAATAATATAAAAGAAAAAAACCACCTAAAGCCTATTGACCGATTATTTATGTCAAATGTTTTTGCACCCTCTTTGATTTGAAGTTTTATATAGATACCATCATTCGTATCAATATCGAACGATATTTGAACTTTTTTATTTTGAACCTTCTCTTTTAAAATTTTATTCCATTTTTCAAATACAATATCAGTTACTACTGAGCTTGCTTTATCGAGAATGTGTTCTATTTTGGATTTATCTTCACCGTTAATGTCGTCTCTGCTTTTGACTTTTTCGTATTTATTATCTTTGTGCTTGAGTCTTTCCAATATATGTTTTTCTATATTGTAGCTCATATTATCATATTTTAAAATATCTTGAAATACGGTTTTGTAAAATTCGTTTTTATGGAATTCGTTTTCTAAAATATTTTGCACTTGACTGTTATTATGTGTTTCTTTTTCTTTATTCAGAAAGATCTTTTCAGGGAAAGTAAAGATAAAGTCAGGAAAATATAATATGTGAGGTGTGTGATTTAAAAATAAGTTTTTTACTTTATTTTTATCTTCTTTATACTTTTCCTCATTTAGAGATCTCCACTCTTTTAATTTCTGATTAGATTTTCTAAATGTAAGATTATTAGTAATGGAAAGGGTTTTTTCTTTCAAATTACTATCAGTGAATTTTTGTGATTGTTTGAAAGTTAAATTATCTCCAAAAGAATCAGGGTTAATTTCAACATTATGTTCTTCTTGAAGTTTTTTGATTAGTTGTTTTTTTTCATTTTTATCAAATTTAACTTCAGCAGATATTGATATCTCGTCAGAAAAATTTGATAAAAGGTGTTTAGGAACTTGATTGCTAGGCAGTACTCTAGTCTGATTTTTGTTGCCGATGAGCTGACTTGTAGACTTATCAGGTAAAAAACTGTGGATAGCCTCTAAGATTGTAGTTTTTCCACTTTCATTTAAACCAACAAAAGCAAAAATACTAACCTTCTTGGATTCTAATTTTATTTTTGTATCTTTAATTCCTTTAAAATTTTTGATCGTAAAACTAGTGTAATAAATAAAACCTCCTTATTTGTTGAAATATCATCACAACGACAATTAGTCTAGTTCAGTGAGTCATCTAGTTTAGGACGGAGGCAAACAGGAGTCTGTTTTTAAATATAATCCACCAGATATAGTATCTACTTATAATGTCATATAAGGCATTATATTGTTGATTTATAATGCTATATATAGCATTATAAATCATATGAAAATTGATAAAAAGAAGATCAAAACCCAAAGAGATGTTATTGAGAAAAAACTCAAACTCTGGAGGAGAGTTTTCAGAGATAAAATACCTCCATCTGGATGGATTAAGGCAATTAGAGGGACTCTTGGTTTATCGACATATCAGCTGGCAAAACGAATGAAGGTCAATCAAGCCACTGCTCTGAGAATTGAGACAAGAGAAGCGGAGGGCAAAGTCACCTTAGATGTTCTTAAGAAGGCAGCCGAGGCTATGGATTGCAAACTTATATATGCCATTGTTCCTAGAGATCCCTATTCAAGCCTCAATGATATTATAAATAAACATGCCGAAAATTTTGCCCGTAAG
Organism: Bdellovibrionales bacterium; assembly: GCA_965116215.1. Lineage (GTDB taxonomy): Bacteria > Bdellovibrionota > Bdellovibrionia > Bdellovibrionales > JAKFYE01 > CBDBKL01. The sequence goes on from OZ220494.1 coordinate 228,621, forward strand.
ATTTTAAATCGAACTGAGCACACTATGCAACTTGAAAAACAAGGCACGGGCAGGAATGAATATGAGCTAAAGCAAATGGTTAAAGAACTAAAAGACAATATGGACTCACGAATTTGGGATAAAGGACCTCAACATAAGTGAGTAAAATGGATTTTAAGTATCCTCATGGTGCTACACCTCTAGATCCCAACGAACTTAGTGGACTTATCCCAGACTATATTACGACACAAAGAGAACTCAATTTCCTTGAAAAAGAGAATATTAAAAAGGCTATTAAATGGTCTGAAGGTAAAAAGCATAAGAACTTACTAGAGGTGGATTTTGTATTTAATTTACACAAAAAAATGTTCAATGATGTCTGGAAATGGGCGGGTATACAGCGCACTTCTGATAAAAGTATAGGGATTCATTGGGAACAAATAACCGTTCAAATGCGAAATCTTCTAGACGATACAAAGTATTGGATTCAAAATAATATTTATCCTTGGAAAGAAATAGCTGCACGATTTCATCATAGACTTGTACAAATCCATCCGTTTCCTAATGGAAACGGGAGACATGCTCGATTGATGACTGAGCTATTACTGCAGAACTATGATCAATCTGTTCCCACTTGGGGTATACAGAATCCTGAAGACACTCTAGATGTTGAAGACATTATCAGAGATGAGTATATAAACTCTCTTCAAGAGGCTGACAAAAAAAAGTTTAATCGACTCATACAGTTTATGTTCACTTAGAAAGAAGTTAGAAAAATATGCTCATACTCATACTCATGCTTTTGTGAGGTTTTTCCCTTTCATCAGAAAAAAGAAGAAAATTATATATATTTCGGATGATGCTATTTAAAACCAGGTTGCTTTAAATAATCTTCAATAGAAAACTGAGCTTTCAGCTCAATACTTGAGATGAAGCATAACGAGTAAAAAATAGGATTAAATTTTTATTATTTGTTCACTCAATATGATTCTTAGAAGGGTTGATTGACTAAAATACAAAATCTTATTTTCATGATATTTTAGTTTGACTTTGTATAGAGGTTTATTGAACTGGTCATCAATTTCATTCTAAGAATTCAAAGAAAATTTTAAAGTTTCAGAAGTGGATTCTGATGAGTGTACAGTGAGAATCCAAAAATTAGATACGACTGAGTTAAGAAAATATCTTAGAAATTTCCAGTTTAGAATTTATTTATTGAAAGTCTTGGTCGGGAACAGCCAAGAAGAGATCAAGGGGTAGTTAAAACTAAGGGAGCAACTCATCAAATGTTCTATATTTTTGAAAATACTAATTAATTGTGTATTATATTTGCGACATATTTGCGACATATTTGCGACATATTTGCGACATATTTGCGACATATTTATCATTTAAAATAGTAAAAACGTGTTCTTCTAAGCTGCACTTCATCCTTTCCTAATCCACCCCATCTATCATAACTGTACAATAAAATCCACACCAGAGCTTATGGTAGAGAGAGTAAATTCCTTTTATTAAAACTAAGGATAAAATACCCATTTTCACAATTATTACAGTAAGCTAACCCCTCTAAAAGTCAACTTAACTAGCTATGAACCTAAAATTATTTGGATTAGACTTTAGCGATATAAACTCTATTCACAATTAGGGGATATCAAATCAAAATTAGGAAATATCAAATATTTTCCCAGGATTTAAAATGCCATCTGGATCAAACACAGCCTTAATGCCCTTCATAATATTTATTTCAGCTAAACTTCTTGTAAAATGTAAGGAAGACTTTTTCGAAAGTCCTACACCATGCTCTGCTGAAATACTCCCCCTAAAAGATTGAATTTCTGTATACAGTAAGGAATCAACCCTCTGGCAATTTTTAAAAAATATGTCTTTGGATAAGGACTCCGGCTTAAGAATATTAATATGTAAATTTCCATCACCAATATGCCCAAACCATAAAACCTCTATGTTAGGATATTCTTTAGATAAAATTTGATCTACAGCCTTCATAAAAGCAGGAATATTAGAAATGCTCACAGAAATATCATTTTTATAAGGAGAAAACGGAGATATTGATTCAGAAATGTTCTCTCTAAATCCCCAAAGTTCTTTAGCCTGTTTCTGATTCTGACTTATGACTCCATCTATAACCCAGCCTTTATCTACACATGTTTGAAATGTATTCAACGCCACTTCTAAATCTTCGTCTTGATAGACTTCAAATTCAATAAGAAGATAAAATGCCGTAGGAGACTCCAAAGGGGAAATCAAACTTGTATTGGACTTCAAAACATATTTCAAGGCTTTGTCAGTGAAAAGTTCAAAAGCCATCAAATGACATTTTTGAAGGAAGATTTCAAATATGGGCATGATCGAATCTAAGTCATTAACCCCTATAAGCATCACTTGAAGGGTCTTAGGAGGAGTTGTGTACTTGAGTGTGGCTTTTGTAATAAAACCCAGAGTGCCTTCACTCCCAATCATAAGATGCCTCAAGTCATAACCACTGGCATTTTTCACAAGTGAATTGTTCAGATGAAGAACTTCACCTGAGCCAGTAACCACTTCCAGACCAACCACCCAATTTCTCATCAACCCATAACGTATGACTTTAATTCCTGCTGCATTTGTGGCTATATTACCACCAATATGGCTTGAACCACGAGATGCAAAATCTATAGGAAAATAAAACCCCTTCGAGGCAACTTCGTTTTGTAATGTTTCTGTTATAACTCCTGGCTCAACAGTGATCGTCTGTTCTATAAGATTTGTGCCCAGTATACGGTTCATTTTCTCAAACGAAACAATGACTTCTTTATTTTTTGCAACAGCAGCACCACTCAGTCCGGTTCGTCCCCCTGATGGCACTAGGGGTGTTTTTGTTTCTCTAGCCCATTGGACAAGATTGAGAACCTCTTGCGTTGTCTTTGGAAAGACGACAGCTAGTGGTTTTGGAATATAATATTTTGTCCAATCTTGACCGTAGATTTTTAAAGATTCCACATCTGTGAGAATACGATCTTCGGGAAAAAGTTGTTTGAGTTCCTTCATAAAAGAGTTCTATCTTTGTTATTTTAAATGAGCAACAGGTAATATTTATGAAATAGTTGAACACTCATAATAAACACACATTTGATGACACGCTTATTTATTATTCTTCATTCTCTAAGCATTCCTCATTACCTTTGAGAAAAGGTCTTAGAAGCTATTGTGGTATATGAAGCTATGGTCTATATCCACCTAGAGTTACATTTATTAATGATACGTCGTTCGTTCTTTACTTAGAACTCAACAGCTTATCTGAGGCAGGTATATTATGCAGCAAAGAGCCGATGAGGGAGTAGGGTCTTCTCTTTATTCTAACAAATAAAAAACAATACACTGTGGCTTTGTTTCTGTTAGAGGACCAGGTGAAAATTAAGATGGCTACAGCTTGATAGGCATCTACTGGTGCATTTTCTATGGAAATGACAACAATGAGTTACTACTTGAGGCAAAAGAGAACTGTAGCTCACAAAGTGCATAGGGTATTAAGCCCCTATAGCTTTTTGTGACTTAATCCAATTATTTAAAATTTTTTCATCTGTCTCACTGAGATTAATAAACTTTAAACTGATAACAAAATCGTTTTGAACATGAATGCAGTTTTCAACACAAAAATACTTAGCTTTGATCCCAATGTCTTTAAACAAAGGGCATCGTAATAAAACTGTAGACCCTACTTCTTTAGGAGTGTGAGAGGTGACTCGAACTCCATCTTTTCCAATCCCATTAACAAAAAGTGTATTTACAAATTCACTTGGGATTTCTGTTTCAACAAATCCAGAATCTTGATTTTGATCTTCATTTTTTATAGATGTTTTAAGATCTTTGGAGGGAATGTATTTGGTTTCTAATAACTTTTCTATTCTCTGTACAAGTTTTGAGGGTTCGATGGGTTTTACAATGTAATCACTGACGCCGAGTTGAATGGCCTGTTGGATATCTTCTCGATGTCTTCGTGCTGTGAGCATAGCAATGTGAATGGATTTTGTTTTTTGATGAGATCGTATGAATTTCACAAAATGAAGCCCATTAAAATCAAGTGCATTAGCATCGCAGAGAACAAGATTTATGTGACCGGCTTTTAGAGTTTCTAAAGCACTGTTCACATCAAAGGCTATAATCACATTGTGACCACATTGAGTGAGAATTTTTTTTATAAAATCAAGTACTTCTGTATCTCTATTGATAAGTAAGATTTCAGCCATTTTTAAATATAGTCCTCTATGATCCTCTCTCGCTTTCTGTATCTGGTGAAAGACGATGATTTAACAGGTGGTCATTTCATTCTATTGTCCTTTCTCCTTCTCTATCGGGTCAGAGGGAATGTGGTTTAAATAAAAATATGAACTTTCTTCATCTATAGAAAAGGTTTCAGCGAATGTTTAAGTGGATGGTTCTAGAGATGGCGTTGAAGCAGAACCAATAGTGTCTCTTTTTTGTACATAAGAACTCTTAAGGTCTGCAGGCTCCTGTTTATAGAACCAGCTCATTTTCTTCTGGGATTTATTATTTTAAGAGAGATCACAGGGAAGAGTTTTTCTGAAGGCTTTCAAAATCTCAAACAGTTCTGAGGTCCGCAGCTCGTCTTCGCCGAAGGCTAAAGGCGTAAGCTAGATAGTGCTCGATACCATCCAGCATAGAATAAACGATCTCTTCACGAATACGCTCTGCGCCTCAGAAAACTCGTTTTGAAATCCTTCAGAAAAACTCTTCCTTTTCCTTGATATCTCAGTGGTACAAATTATTCTGAAGGCTTTCAAAATCTCAAACAGTTCTGAGGTCCGCAGCTCGTCTTCGCCGAAGGCTAAAGGCGTAAGCTAGATAGTGCTCGATACCATCCAGCATAGAATAAACGATCTCTTCACGAATACGCCCTGCGCCTCAGAAAACTCGTTTTGAAATCCTTAAGTAAAAACTCTTCCTACCACCTTTATCACTTGATAAAAACGTTAGGGTTTTTTACTGACTCTTAAGTATCTTTAGGAGTTGGTTGGACTCAAAAAGCTCCATCATGATATCACTACCACCTATGAGTTTTTTATGAACATAAAGTTGAGGAATAGTGGGCCAATTGCCATATTTTTTAATCCCTGCTCTGAGCTTTTCATCAGAGAGGACATCAACATCAAAAAAAGAAACACCAAGTTCCTCCAATAAAGATACGGACTGTGCCGAAAATCCACACTGCGGAAATTGCTTTGTCCCCTTCATAAATAGAACAATAGGATGAGATTCTAAAATGGAGTCAATCTTTTTATAAATATCTGTAGACATACTGTATGCTCCTTATGAATTACGTATCTTAATCGAAAAAGCATGAATTTCACCACTTGCTAATTCATTTTGAAAATGGTTCATGATTTCCTTGTGAGACTCTATGTGTGTTTTTCCTTGAAATGGACCTGTTAGTGGGTCAGAAAGAATGCGAACCTCAAAGTGATCAGAGGTGCCTGTGAGATCCTGTACGACAATTTCACATGTTGAATAAGCTGCTTTAAGGCGTTTTTGAATCTCATCTTTTGTCATAAGAAATGATCCTACAAATAAGAAATAAGAGACTCAAGTCCAACTGCTGTATAAAATAGGACATTACAGTTTTTTGTAAATAAGAAATGACAGGCATAAAATTTCTTTGTGAAATTCTATGTTGGTGTTTTTCTTTGAAATGGACTTGTTAGCGGATCAGAAAGAATGCCAGCCTCAAAGTGATTAGAGGTGCCGGTGAGATCTTGTACGGCGGCAATTTCAGATAGTTTTTTTGTGTCGTAAAAATACGGAGGTATTTGTAAAATAATCATTGATTCAAGTGTTTCAACACAACTTTTTATACGAAAAGAAAGGGGTGATCTGGCAGAGATTTAGAATATTTTGTAGAAAGTTGTCTCTGTCACTCACTCGACTTCAATAGAGTTAATGGAAGTCTTGATACATTGCAACACCTATGATAGGTCCGTATAGTGAATGGTTATTTTTTATGAGTCGGCCGGTCGGTCACATATTCAAAAAGAGCGCGATCAAGCACGGCGACTAAAAGTCAGTGTATGGTGGAAGCGGCTTCTTTCGCAGGGTCGGTGTTATTATTGCGGAAAAAACTTTTCTTCCAATCAGTTGACAATGGATCATAAAGTGCCTTTGGCTCGTGGAGGACGTTCTACAAAAAGCAATATAGTTGTCTCTTGTAAACCTTGTAACTTTCAAAAGCAGAGTTTAACATCTGCTGAATGGATCATGGCATCAATGGAATGTGATGACACAAATAAAAATATATGACAAAGGTCTAGATTTCAAAATAAGAAGGGTAAGGCTTCAATACTGATTCGTCTTTCTTTTACACCAGTGTATCTAGAATAAAGAGTGAAGATTGTAAGGCTCATAAAATAGGACAGTCGGGGAAAAAGGGGGACTTGATGATACAAGAAAAAGTATGTGATAAAAGAATCTGAACCAAAGATTCAATGAACCCCGTATAGATAGGTACAAACAAGAGAAGCTTTTTATCTTCAAGTTTTTATAATAGATATTGAGGAGACTTTTTTGATAAAGAACAAAATAACAACAAGTAGCACAGCAGAGTATTTTGCAAAAAATCTACAGCAGGTGGGTTTTTCATCGGCGACAAAGGCGGTTTTGACCACATTAAAAGAGTCTGTAGATAATGCCTTAGACGCATGTGAATCTGCTGGTCTCCTTCCTATGTTAACAGTGGAGGTTCAGAAGATAGGTGTAGGGTCACAAAAAAATACAGATCTTGTCCAATTAATTATAGAAGATAATGGCCCTGGCATTCCTTCGGAAGATTTGGCAAAGGTTTTTGGTGAATATTTGGCATCTTCAAAATTTGGTCGAGGGGAGTGTTCTCGAGGGCAGCAAGGTATTGGTATTTCGGCTGCAACGACTTGGGCACAATTGACAAATGCTAAGGGTGTAAATGTCATTAGTAAAACAAAATCTATGCGTAAAGCCTGTCGGGCACAAATAGATGTAGATATTAAAAAAAATAAAGGCATTATCAAAAAAAAAGAAATGATAGATTGGAAAAAGCCGCATGGTGTTCGTCTAGAGTTTTGCCTTGATGGAAGAGTACAGCTCAATGGGGATGGTGGTTTAATAACATATCTGGAAGGCACGACATTGGTGAATCCTCATTTAAAGTTAAAATACTGTCTATTAGATAAGGATTGGGTGGCTATTGATCGAGTGAGCACAGATGTTCCAAAGATACCTCCATCAATTAGCCCTCATCCTCATACGATGAAATTGGGGGAATTTATCACTCATGCTCATCTCTTTGGAAAAATACCCTTTAAGAAATTTTTAAAGACAGGATTTTCTAGGGTGACGGACGCTACCATAAAAACATTCTTAGCTCATAAATTTCCAAGATCCATTCTCTCTCAACCAGTGAATAAAGTTTCCGAAGTTGCACTCAAATCTGCCTATCAGAGTATTCAGCAGACAGAGTTAAGATCTCCCAGCACACAGTCTGTACTTATTGTTGGAGAGGAGTCTTTGGCCAAGAGTATTCAGCGAATTGGTCAGGTTGATTTTTTTAGTGTAGTGACTCGTAAGCCTAGAATTTGTGATTTTAAACCCGTTGCTATTGAAGTGGCTATTGCACGCTTTGTAGATCGAGGAGGGGAAGACTCTTCATCGCAGATCCTTCGATTTGCGAATCGAGTTCCTTTGCAATTTGATAAAGCCGCTTGTGCAATCACTAAGGCCATTGAATCGGTCAATTGGAGAACTTATGGTTTGAATCAACCTAAAAATGCAGTGCCATTGGGCCCATATGTTTTTGCAATTAGTGTGGTGTCTCCTTTTATAAAATTTAAAAATGCATCTAAGGAAACGATTGATGCCAGTGATGAGCTTGTAGAAGAAATTCGGCGTGCTCTCATGAAGGCAGGGCAAAAACTCTCGAGACATATTCGTAAAGAAGCCAGAGAAGCTGATTTGGAAAGAAAAATTCAGCATATAGAGCAATTTGGTCCTATCCTTGTCGAGGGACTGATGCGTATTACAGGGTCCGGCTCTCACCGCAGGAAAAAAGCTGAAAAGGGGTTAAAAAATATTTTGAGACATGAAGCGGATGCGGCAGAGGAAGATCTAGCTCAGGCAGAAACAAAGTTAAAAGAGCTTAAGTTTTATCAGAAAAAATTACTGGGAGATAAGCAGGAGAGTGAAGCCACGGGGAAAGATATTTCAGAGGAAAATGCTGTCTCTGTACCTATTGTGAAAGAAAACAAAAAGGTCAATGAAGGTCATCAAAAAAGAAAAAAGAGGGCTCATAGCTCCAGCAGAAAAAAGAACAAGATCCAAAAGAGGGCTCACAGTTCTAACAGAAAAAAGAACAAGATTCGAAAGAAAACTCAGAAAAAGATAAAAAAGAAGGTGAAGAAACAATCAAGAAAGAAAAAACATCGAGGCTAAAAGTTAAAAGATAAGGGAGAGTATTTTGGCAAAAATCAGTGCAGTCCGTAAGAAGAAACCAGGAAGAGAAATTATTAACATCTCTCAGAAGGTTTGTGAGAAGATGTTATTTGATTTAGAGAGGGCCAGGAGACCGATGCTTGAGGCGACCAAGTGCAGCTTAGATAATTCTTTATATATTCCTAAAATCGGATATTTAACGCCTTCTGGGAAAAAAGTAAGGACAGAATTAAATGTTTCTTCGATACAAAAAATGTCTCGGGCTATTTTTATGCTGGAGATTTTATTACGAAATATAAAAACTGGAGCTGTCAATACAAAACGTGAACTTTATTATATTTCAAAAGGTGAAATAAAGCACAGTCCTGATTTAAAGCCACTAGATTTTCAAGAGCAATCAGAAAGTGATGCTATTATAGATTTTATCTGCGAAATGTTTGAGTTGTATAGAGAGGATATGAACTGTTTTGCTAATGATCGTGGGGGGCAGACATTTTCTAAATCTCTTATTGTTGAAGAGACTATGCCGGATGGTACAAAAGCCATTATAGATCTGAGTCAACTGGGAACTTCTCCTTTTCAGCCTAAGAATCGCCCACAGAATTTGCGCTTGAAGATGAAAAAGAAAATTAAATTTGCCCTTATTGTAGAGTCAGAAGGTACGGCTAACACTCTGGTGAGTAATGGTTTTACAATTAGAAATGAGGCGATTCTTATTGGTGCTCAGGGTGTACCGAGTAATGCTGTTCGAGGGTGGTGTAAACTTATACAGAATCAATTGAAAATTCCCATGTATTTCTTTGGAGATCTTGATGCTTATACATTGCAAAATATTTTTAGAACTTTAAAGGCCGGTTCGGCGTCAAGCTTGATTCGTAATAAGGATTTTAGTGCACCTGATGTTCGCTTTTTAGGTGTTCTTCCTGAAGATATTAAAAAATATGACCTCCATGACTATGGAGTGAAAGAGAATGATCTAGGTGAGCAAAGGGCTCTTAAAAAAGCAAGGGACGCTTTAAAGAATGATCCTTTTTTTCAGGATAAGAAAAATAAGAGGTTATCTCAGATTTTAAAGTGGCTTTTAAAAAATAAGAGACGATGCGAACAACAGTCTCTTTTTATGGTGAAACCTAAAGATCCAATTATGCCAGAAAAAATTATTTTAGAGAAAATAAAAAGAGGGGACTATGTCTAAAGGGATAACATCTGAAATAGAAACTACGCCAGAGCTTGTAAAAAAAGTTTATGAGATGTCTCGTTACAAGATGGAGAAGGTAAGGCCCCGTTGGGGAAAACCGTTAACGTATGCAGAGAAAGTCCTTTTTGGACATTTAGATGATCCAGAAAATCAACTTCTTGAGAGGGGTAAGAGTTTTCTTATGTTGCGCCCTGACCGTGTGGCACTTCAAGATGCAACGGCACAGATGGCGATACTTCAATTTATGTTAGCTGAGAAAACTCAAACTGCACTTCCTACAACAGTACATTGCGACCATCTTATTAGAGCTTATGAAGGTGCAGATTCAGATCTTTTAACAGCGCAGTCTGAAAACAAGGAGGTCTATGATTTTTTAGCGTCCTCGAGCAATAAATATGGATTGGGCTTTTGGGTGCCTGGGGCAGGGATTATTCATCAAGTTGTTTTGGAAAACTATGCCTTTCCTGGAGGATTGATGATTGGTACGGATTCGCATACTCCTAATGCGGGTGGGTTAGGTATGGTGGCTAGTGGTGTTGGGGGGGCGGATGCGAGTGATGTGATGGCTGGACTGTCTTGGGAAGTGAAGTATCCTAAAATTATTGGTGTCCATTTAAAGGGTCAACTTTCAGGTTGGACAGCGGCAAAAGATGTTATTTTAAAACTTTTAGGAATACTCACTGTAAAGGGTGGGACAAATTGTATTATTGAATATTTTGGAGAGGGAACTCTTTCATTGTCAGCAACGGGAAAGGGAACAATTACAAATATGGGGGCCGAGTTAGGTGCAACATGTTCTATTTTTCCTTTTGATGACCGGATGGCCACTTATTTGAAGTCTACGGAGCGAGGAGATTTAGTCAAATTAGCTGAAGAGAATAAAGATATTTTGTGCGCTGACCCTGAAGTTTTAGAATGTCCTGAAGTTTATTATGATAGAGTGATTGAAATAGATTTAGATGTCTTAGAGCCACATTTGGTAGGTCCTCATTCTCCTGACATTGCAAAACCTCTCAGTGAAATGAAACAACATATGAAAGAAGGAGGTTGGCCGACACACATTTCTGCTGCTTTGGTGGGCTCGTGTACAAATTCATCATACGAAGATATTGGACGTTCGGCTCATGTGGCACGCCAAGCTTTTCAAAAGGGCTTGCGAATGAAAGTCCCTTTTCTTGTGACTCCGGGTTCAGAAATGATTCATAAAACGATTCAACGTGATGGTCAGATGAAAGTGCTCAATGATATAGGAGCGAATGTTTTAGCCAATGCGTGTGGTCCATGTATTGGTCAATGGCGCAGAGATGGTTTTGAAGGTAAAACAAACACCATTGTGACAAGTTTTAATAGAAACTTTCGCGGAAGAAATGATGGCAATGCTTTGACTTTAGGTTTTATGGGAAGTCCTGAAGTTGTTGTGGCGTTGGGGCTTTCTGGGGATATGGCATTTAACCCTATGACGGATACTTTAAAAAATCATGAGAATGAAGATGTTCAATTAGAACCCCCATCAGCTCCTGAGTTACCAGAAAATGGCTTTGTCAGAGATGAAGAGGGGTATCAAGCCCCTACGGGTTTGGGTGACGTGATAGTGAAGAGGGGATCAGAACGCTTGCAACTTTTAACGCCATTTGTGCCTTTGAATCCAAATGATTATAATGAAATGAAAGTATTAATTAAGGTGAAGGGGAAGTGTACAACAGATCATATTAGTCCTGCGGGAAAATGGTTAAAGTATCGTGGGCATCTTGATAATATTTCAAATAATATGTTTATAGGGGCCACAAATATTTTTACAGATGATATTGGTAAAGTTAAAAATCAGAGGACAGGAGATTTAGGGATTGCAGTGAGTGCTGTGGCTAGAGATTATAAAGCACATGGAATAAAGTGGATTGTTATAGGTGATGAAAATTATGGAGAGGGAAGTAGTCGAGAACATGCGGCCATGTCTCCTCGCTTTTTGGGTGCAGCAGCTGTTATTGTTAAAAGCTTTGCCCGTATTCACGAAACAAATTTAAAGAAACAGGGTGTATTGGCTCTCACGTTTTCTGATCCTAGCGATTATGAAAGGGTTTATGAAGAGGATGATGTATCTATTTCTGGATTTGATGTATTTTCTATGGGTTCACAGTTTAAGATGCATTTAAAACATAAAGATGGCAGCAAGGATGTGCTGACCTTAGATCATACTTATAATGCCGATCAGGTTCATTGGTTTAGAGCGGGATCTGCTTTAAATCACTTAAGATCTTAAGTGATTTTTTTATGAAGTATTTAAACAGTCGGCTTTTGTTCATCGTGACTTTTTTAAGAAAAGTAGGTAAAATAAAATAGTTGGTGAAATATCATTATTAAAAATGAAAAGGTATATGTGTGGGGATGGTGAAAAAAATCTTTTTTAAAAAAGTAAAGAGCGCAGGTTATACGCTTATTGAGTTACTGCTTGTTATAACAATATTAGGGATTCTTGCAGCGATAGCCATACCAGCTTATCAAACATACAAGAGAGAGGCTCAACAAACAGAGGCAAAGATTGCCCTGGGGGAAATATTTACTTCAGAGAAAGTTTTTTTTGCAGAATGGTTTGGTTATGGAAATAGTTTGGCATGGATAGGGTATGCTCCAACAGGAAAACCCAAGTACAACTCAGGTTTTGTATCTGGTGGTACAAGTAGCCATTTATCAGGTTTTTCACCCCCGGCTGGATCTAACACTCTTATTGATACGAACAATCTCTGTGGCACTCCCTTTGCCCCCGATTGTAGTAATTCGCTTATTGGCTCCATAAGTCTGACATCGGGTGTTTCTAAGGCTGATAGCGGTAGTTTTACCGCTGAATCTGTGGGTGATATAGGTGGGACCAATCAAGACAAATGGACAATAGACAATAGAAAAAACCTCCAAAATACTCAATCGGGCCTTTAATCTTTATTTTTAAAATACAGAGGAATAGAAGGTTATTTTGAAAAAAGTAGTCTTTTTACTATTAGCGGGCTTTATCTTAATGGCTTTGGGTTATAGATCGCCTATGGAGGTTAAGAATGTGGTGATTTTTCCGCCTTCTGGTATTGAACATTTTGCTCTGGGGTTTAATGAGGTTTTATCTGATATATTTTGGATTCGTGTTGTGCAGAATCTTGATTATTGTGAGAGAGGAGATAATGGACAGAGAGCTTCTTTTAGGGAAGAGGACTCAATGCAATCTCTATGTCATAGGGGATGGGTGTTTCAAATGCTAGATACTATTACAGATTTATCACCTAGATTTCGGCTGCCGTATATTGCAGGAGGGACGACTTTAAGTGTTCTTGTAGATGATAGGGAAGGGGCAAGACTCATATTTGATAAGGGTTTAAAGAGATTTCCTGAGGATTGGGGGCTCGCTTATCGAGCGGCTTATCACTACCTTTATGAGTTAAAGGATTCTCGAAGAGCTGCAGATTTGCTGCTTCTGGCTTATAGAAATGGGGGGCCAGAGTGGCTTCCGCTATTGGTATCAAGGCTCTATTCTAAAACAGGTCAGAAAATTTTAGGTGTAACTATTTTACAGGACTTGCTTCGAAGGAAGGGGCTTTCAGAGAGAGTCAAAAAAAGAGCTGAAAAAAAATTAAAGACTTTGATGTCTCTTTAAGAAATTTCAGATAACAAGTGGGGGAGGGTGTTTAATTTTTGAGCTATATGTTCATTGGGAAATGGAGTATGTGAAAAGCAGAGATAAGGTCAAAAGAGATTAAACGGTAGATCATCTATTTTCTGAAGATCTTAGGTTGACTATAGATGTTTTAGATTCAAATTAAAGGCTTTCGAGGATTAGCTTCTATGCCACAAGATTATTATGAAGTTCTCAATGTATCCAGAGATGCAGATCAAGAGACAATAAAGAAGGCGTTTCGTCAGATGGCTGTAAAATATCATCCTGATAAGAACCCAGGGAATAAGGAGGCAGAAGATAAATTCAAAGAGGCGGCAACAGCGTATGAGATTTTAGGAAACCCTGAAAAACGCTCTCAATATGATCGCCTAGGGCATCAGGCTTTTTCAGGTTTGGGAGGGCAGGCTGGTGGCTTTTCAGACATTAATGATGTGTTTTCCAGTTTTGGAGATATTTTCTCTGATATTTTTGGCGAAGGGGGGTTTGGAGGAGTTCGTACACAAAGGGGGAGAAGAGGGCCCTCTCGTGGCTCAGATCTCAGATACCGTATGGATATTGGCCTTGAGGATGTTATTCAGGGTATAGAAAAAGAAATAGAGTATGAGACGGAGTCGGATTGTCAGAAGTGTCACGGCAGTGGCGCAGATCCTCAACATAAACCGAAAAGGTGTCCTCAGTGTGGGGGATCGGGTCAGGTTGTAAGAGCACAGGGCTTCTTTTCAATGTCTAGTACATGTGCGGCTTGTCATGGTGAGGGAGAAATTATTAAGAAAAAGTGTCGGACTTGTCATGGTTATAAGCGTAAGACTTTAAAGAAAAAAATTAAGGTGAAGGTTCCTTCTGGTGTCAATACGGGAACACGTTTACGTATTGCTGGAGAAGGAGAGGGGGGGTATCGCAGAGGGGGGTCTGGAGATCTTTATGTTGAAATTTACGTTAGAGAACATCCTCATTTTGAACGTCTAGAAAATGATATTTATGGAAAAGTGGAGGTGACGTATTTACAGGCCATTTTAGGAGCTGAAGTTTCGGTAAAGACATTAGATGGCCAGAAGACAATTGAAATTCCCCCGGGAACGCAGCCTCAGGCGAAAGTCCGTGTCATGGGTCAGGGTGTTCCACTTTTAAGAGGACATGGACGAGGGGATATGTACTTTGTCGTTGATTTAAAAATTCCGAAACGTGTCAGTAAGAAGGAGGGTGCACTGTTGAGGGAGCTAAAGGAAATAGGTCAGAAGGGGGATAAATCAAGAGGTTTTTTCAGAAAGTAAGAGATTTATTAAGGGGTTGACTTTAGAGGGCTTGGCATCATGTTGGAATGGAATTAAGTTAGAGTGCAATAAAAGATTTAAACATAAATAAAAAATGGAGACCATTTATGGGGAAGATTATTGGTATTGATTTAGGAACGACAAATTCAGTTGTGGCTATTATTCAAAATGGCGAACCTAAGATTTTGCCAAACCAAGAGGGTATGCGCACAACTCCATCGGTTGTGGCTTTTGTAAAGGATGATGAGCGGCTTGTGGGTCAGGTGGCCAAGCGACAGGCGGTGACCAATCCTGAGAACACTATATTTTCTGCAAAGCGATTTATTGGTCGTAAATATGAAGATATCAAAGATGAAATCAAAATAATGCCCTATAAAATTGTCAAAGAGGGGGAAGGCGTTGCCTTTGATATCAATGGAAAGAAAATAAAACCTGAAGAGATTTCTGCGATGGTTCTTCAAAAGTTAAAAAAAGTGGCTGAAGATTATTTGGGTCAAGAGGTGCAAGAGGCTGTTATAACAGTTCCTGCTTATTTTAATGATGCTGAGAGGCAGGCGACGAAGGATGCAGGTCGAGTCGCAGGTCTGGATGTCAAGAGAATCATCAATGAGCCGACAGCGGCAGCTTTGGCCTATGGTTTTGATAAAAAAAGTGATCAGAAAAAAATTGCAATCTATGACTTTGGAGGAGGGACTTTTGATATCTCTATCCTTGAAGTTGGGGATAATGTGGTTGAGGTGAAGTCGACAAATGGTGACACTCAACTCGGTGGGGATGATTTTGATATAGCCATTTTAAATTGGCTTGTTAAAGGGTTTCAAGCTGATAGTGGGATTGATTTAAGTAGTGACAAGATGGCACTTCAGCGATTAAAGGAAGCTTCTGAGAAAGCTAAAATAGAACTATCATCATCTGTAGAAACAGAGATCAATTTACCCTTTATCACAGCAGATGCTTCAGGCCCTAAACATCTAACGATGAAGTTATCACGATCAAAATTTGATCAACTCACTGAGGATTTAGTGGCTCGTTCAATTGCCCCATGCAAGCAGGCCTTGAGTGATGCAGGCTTATCGAACAGTGATATTAATGAAGTGGTTTTAGTCGGAGGTTCCACACGTATTCCAGCTATACAAGAGGCTATAAAAGAGTTTTTTGGTCAAGAGCCCAATAAATCGACGAATCCTGATGAAGTTGTGGCCATTGGTGCAGCTCTACAAGGGGGAGTTTTAGGTGGTGAAGTTAAAGATGTTCTATTACTAGATGTGACTCCTCTTTCATTGGGAATTGAAACCCTTGGTGGTGTTATGACCAAGCTTATAGAGAGAAACACGACAATTCCCACTAAAAAAATCACAAATTTTTTCTACAGCGGCGGATCATCAACCCAGTGTGGATGTTCATGTTCTACAAGGTGAACGGGAGATGGTTGCAGACAATCAGACATTGGGGCGTTTTGAATTGGTAGGTATTCCATCTGCACCACGTGGAGTTCCTCAAATTGAGGTTTCGTTTGATATTGATGCAAACGGTATTCTCAATGTTGCGGCGAAGGATTTAGGAACAGGAAAGGAACAAGCTATTAAAATCACTTCTAAGTCTAATTTAAGTGAAGATGAAATTAATAAAATGATTAAAGATGCAGAAGTGAATGCTGACTTAGATAAGAAGAAGAGAGAGCTGGTTTTAGCAAGAAATAATTTGGATAATATCATTTATCAAGTGGACAAGTTATTGAAGGATAACAAAGATGGGATTGGGGAAGAGACACGGAAGCAGGCCAACACAGCTATAACTGATGCACGAAACGCTTTGGCATCTGAAGACATTGATCAAATCAAAGAATTTACTGAAAAGTTGACAGGTATTAATCAGAATATCAGCTCTGAGCTTTATAAATCGCAAGGTCAGTCTGCAAATAAGGAAGCGTCATCAGCAGAAGGGTCCAATAATACAGGGAGTGAAGCTGGATCTAAAACAGGAGAGAATAAGGGTAAGAATGCTGATGATGATGTCATTGACGCAGATTTTAAAGATGTGAATTAAAGTTTTCAGTTGCAGCGAAGATTTTTTCAACAAAAAAAGAAGCTATACTATAGCATGAAAAAGAGAAGCAAAGATACACTCTTGACCCTGCCAGTTTGAATGATAAGATTTTATTTGATGATAAAAATTTTCCAATTTCCAAGGCGACTTGTTCTTCGAATGATTGATTGGTATGTATGAAGAAGTCTTCATGGGGGATATGGTTAAAGTTTTTTGAATATCTTTCTCTGGTTTTTTTGATTCTATTGCTCAGTTCCGCTTTTTTACATTCGACAGGTACGGTAGATATTTATTGGCAGCTAAGGGCCGGCATTGATCTTATTCAAAAGGGGTATTCTCCATTTATTGATCACTATAGCACAGGTCATTATGGCGATCCTATTCATTACATAGCTATTTTATATCAAGCTCTGATTGGCAGTGTTCATGAATTTTTGGGAGGATTTACATCTGTTCATATTTTACATTTTTTAGCCAGATTAGCACTTTTATTTGTGGCCTATAGAATCGTTTTTCGAGTCGTTCCTCATCCTTTTGTTCGGGTTTCTTTATTAGCTATTTTTGTAGCCTGTGTTTTGCCGCGCTCTCTTTTAAGAGCAGAGTTGTTTTCACAGCTTTGGATGTTAGTGCTTTGTGAGTTTTTATGGAGGAAGGATCGCATTTTAAAATCTAAGGAGTTTATTCTTTTATGTTTTAGCCAAGTGATTTGGACCCACTTTCACTCCTCTGCAGTATTTGGGTATCTGATTGTCGGGGCTTATTTATTAGATCAATTATGGTTCTTATGGAGAAAAAAAAATAAATCTGAAATGAAAGTGGTCATTTTTCAAGGGTTAGGTTTTTTAGTCACAGGTTTTATAAACCCTCTTTTTTCTCATCCCCTTATGGGCTTATTAAAAGTCAATGAATTTGCTGGAATTATTGCTGAGTGGACACGTAGTCCATATATTCAGATGGGGATGGCTAGACAGTTTTATATCTGTCTTTCTATTGTTGCTATTGTTCATCTTATTAGAAAGAAATCTTACTTTACTGTATATTTAATTTTGGCTTTGTTAGTCAATATTTTTGTTTATAAAAGAATGTTTATTAATTATCTGATTATTACTTTTCCATTTACTGTGAGGGCTTTTCAAGATCTGTTTGTTCAGAAGATTCAATTATCAGATAAGAAGTCATTAAAGTTTTTTGCAGTGATTTCTTTTGCTGGAGTTTTAATTTTTACATATTTACCTCTATATAAGAGACCCTATAATACAGTCAGATCTATATTTTCTTTGTGGAGTGAGTCTGAAACTCTGGAAAAGTCTTTTTCTCTAACCACAGAGTATTCGTATTTAAGGGAGAAATTTGCAAAAGATCTTTTAGGTGGAAGTCTTGTTAGCTCTAGAGATGTGCATAGGTATTTGCTCAATAAAGAAAAGGTGCTGGGGAATGTTTTGAATGATTATGCAAATGGAGCAATGATTCAGTATTTTTGGGGTGATCGAGCCAAAGTCTTCATTGATGGTCGAACAAGTGCACTTTATTCTTTAGATGATTTTAAATTATATGAATCAATTCTACATTCTCAGACGAAGATTTTTGAATATATGAGGAAAAACGATGTGAAGTATGCTTTTTTATTAGATCGTAATTATCAGGTGTTAGAGAGAGTTTTAAGGTCAGGTGCTTTTGGAGTAGATTATTTGGGACGAAAGAGTTTATTGCTAAAGAGGTCTGAGAGAAGATTTTTAAATCTATCAAAGGCTTTGGCGAGTTCTATGTGCATTGCAGAGTTAGACTTAAAAGATTTAAGAGGGGAGAAAAAAGAGGCTTTGAAAATAGGATCTGTAAAGAATGCTTATCTTATTGATTTTATAATCAGATATCTAGAGGCCAAAGATAAAAAGTTATATCTTTCTAATACAGTTCTTTTGGATAGTTTCTTGTTTTGGAAGATATATAGTTATTTGACATGGAAAGAGGGGTTATGGGAACTGAGTTTGGCAGCTTTTAAAAAACTGAATCGTATGTCTCGCCATCGATTTTTTATGATTATAGATGTCTCTTTATATTTAAAGCATTGGGAATCGGCAAGAAATAGATTACATTTTATGATTCAAAAGGTAATGGACTTAGATGAGATTGGTTATGGGATTTTGTATTATCTGGCCCATCGGTTAAATAAAGAATCTGGAAAAAAAATGGTCTCTGAGAAATTTATTGAAAAGGTAAAAGAGAGATCTAAGGGGCAATTTAAAATGGGTCGCCAACTTATAGGTAAGCCCATCTTTGACTGTTCACTAGTTGCTTCTAAAGGATAACTTATTATAGGATATACTTATGCCCAAGATTAAAAGATATGTCTTATTTTTTACTCATTTATAAGTTTTACGATAGAGTTGGTGGTGTTGGAGGGTGAGGTTTATTTATGAAACTGTCGGTTGTAACAACGCTTTATCAATCATCCCCACATATTATGGAGTGGTATCGTCGCACTAAAGAATCTATAGGGTCTTTGACTGAAGACTATGAAATTATTTTTGTTAATGATGGGTCAGAAGATAATTCACTTGATATTGTGCAGAGTTTGATTCGAGAGAATCATCGTATAAAGGTCATTGATTTGTCGAGAAACTTTGGACATCACGAAGCGATGATGACGGGGTTGAATTTTGCAAAGGGTGATTATATTTTTTTAATCGATAGTGATTTAGAGGAGCAGCCTGAGTGGCTGTTGTCTTTTAAAGAGCAGATGGAGAAATCAAAATGCGATGTTGTTTATGGTGTTCAAGCCAAGCGTAAGGGAGGATTTATTGAACGCTATGGGGGTAAGGCATTTGATTACTTTTTTAGATTTTGTACAGGATTTGGTTTGCCGGCGGCTGTGGTCACTGCGAGGTTGATGACGAAATCCTATGTCAATGCCTTACTTAAATATAAAGAGCGTGAATTATTTCTGTTGGGCATATGGCATTTGACGGGATTTTATCAAGAGCCTCAGGTTGTGAAGAAGTTAAGTTGTAGTGAAACGACATATTCTTTTGGATTGAGACTACAGTTGATGATAAATGCCATCACCTCATTTAGTAATCGACCATTAATGGGCATTTTTTATTTTGGATTGTTCCTCTCTGTAGGGGCATTTGCTAGCGGTCTGTATTTATTAATAAATAAATTATTTGGTTCAGAGATTCCTGTATTGGGGTGGACATCTGTTATGATTTCTATATGGTTATTGAGTGGTTTGATTATTTTATTTCTGGGTGTCATTGGAATTTATCTTTCAAAGGTATTTTCTGAGAGTAAGCAAAGACCCTTGACTATCGTTCGTCAAATTTATGGTGGAGATGAAAAATAAAATTTTTTTAGGTGACCTTATAGATAGCGAAGTCACATCAGAGTGATTATGAGTTATTTTATTGGTTTAAGAATTTTATTTTAGAGTTTTGGGTGGATAAAGATTGTTACTGCGATCTAAGGACAGAACAAGTTTGTCTCTCTTCAAGATTTACTTTTTAAGGGTGGATAGTAGGAAGAGTTTTTCTTAAGGCTTCCAAAAGCTCAGACAACTCTGAGGTCCGCAGTTCGTCTCCGCCGCAGGTTAAAAGCCTAAGATTGGCAGTACTTGATAAGATCAGGGATAAAAGAAACTGTCTCTCTGCGGATACGCCCTGCGCCTCAGAAAACTCGTTTTGAAAACCTTCAGAAAAACTCTTCCTCCCTTTGATCCTCTGGTTGGCGTAAATAATTCTTAAGATTTTCAATTTGTGGTGAAGTTTAAAGTCTTGGTTGGATAGAAGACTAAAGGCGTAAGCTGGATAGTGCTCGATGCCATCAAGTATAGAATAAACGATCTTTTTGTAGATATGCCCTTCTGTAGGAAAAAGACTTTTATCTTCCCCTTAAAGCTCAAACAGCTTTGAAGGGCGCAAAGCGTCTCTGCCGCAGGCTAAAAACGCAAGTTGGATAGTGCTCCATGCTGTCAAGCATAGAATAAACGATCTCTCCACGGATACGCATTGCGCTTCAAAAAACTCGCTTTAAGAGAAAAATAAAAGTCCTTTTTAATAGTAAGACACATGAGAGTGTTTTACTTATTGTCGATTGTAACTCACACAGAGGCTTCTTGTTGAGAACGGGTTCTAGTGAAAAGTGGGGGGGGTTTCAGAGTCCCACTCTATTGTGGTGCCAATGCTAAAATATGTTGCTGATTCATCTAAGCGGAAACCAAACTCAGAGAGAAATTTTACTTTTTTAAATCGGGCTAATTTCCATTCGGAACCGAGGACAACATGAAGAGGGGTTTCGACAGTGTTTTGTGAGAAAGCAAGGCCTATGGGGGTGGCCAGATAGGGAGTTGTAGTGAACCCTTTGGACGATTCGTATTTTTTGCTGATAAATGGATGAGTTTGGACAGTCCATGTATTGATTCCTAGTTTTCGACCATAAATGATACCAGTAATAAGACCAATGGCAGGTTGTGTATCATAATCTGAAATGGGTACCCATTTCCACTGTACTCCTGTGTGGAGTATGAAATCCCCAGTCCCAAGTAGTGCTCTTAGGGAAGAGGATTTATTAATGGGATAGTCAAAGCGTGAGGTAAAATTCGAAGAGTCTCCTAATTGTGTCGCCAAACCCAGTTTGTAGGTATTTTTGGGGAGAATGTACCCTGTATCAAATGTCGAAAAATAGGCTTGCACAGAAGGTGGTAAAAGGATTCCATAAAGCAGCAGTAGGGCACAGAAGGGGAGAGTTTTTTTGAGAAAATTCATTTGTTGAAGAGTAGAGGTCAGGAGATGGAGAGGGCTGAGCATTTGTGTAAAAAGATTTTGAATTTTGGATAGAGGGATCCATTTTATTATTGGGCGAGTTATGAGTTTAAAAATTTGATATTGCATTTTTACCTTCTTGTTTTTATGAGGCTCGATAGTAGGTATTTATTGGGGAAAGAGTCAATAGGGAGTTATGTGAGGTGTTTTCTTTCTGTTTATTTTTTAAAGGAAGGGCTTCTAAGGGTATATGATTGTAAGAAAGAAAGGGCATGGTAATAAAAGTTATAGGGGTGGGTTGATTTATTGAGGAGATTTTTAAAGAGGAAAAGGTGATTTCAAGGGCTGTAGGGTGGAATTCTTTTGTTGCGGTTAGGCAGGAGTGAGAGGTGTTTTCTTTATTAAGATATTAAGATATTAAGATATTAAGATGAATTTTTTTTCATCTGTTTTGGTAGAGAGCAGAAGGAAGGAAGAGTTTTTCTGAAGGCTTTTAAAACGAATTTTCTTAAGGAGCAGAGTGTATCCGTGGAGAGATCGTTTATGCTATCCTTGATTGCATTGAGCATTATCCAGCCAAGGTTTTTAGGCTTTGCCACGAGCCTGCGTTGGAAAAAGACTTTTATCTTCCCCTTAAAGCTCAAACAGCTTTGAAGGGCGCAAAGCGTCTCTTCCCTATGAAGAAGATACGCATTGCGCTTCAAAAAACTCGCTTTAAGAGAAAGATAAAAGCCTTTTTCCTACAGAAGGGCATATTCGTGGAGAGATCGTTTATGCTATCCTTGAATGTATTGAGTACTATCTAGATTGCACTTTTAGGTTTCGCTAAGAGCTGCGGATCTTAAGAGTTGTCTGAGGTTTTGGAAGTCTTAAGAATTATTCATCTGCGGTAGAGGTAGGTTCTAGGTGATTGCAATTGTGAGAAAGAATGATTATAAAAGGATTTTCTATTATGGTGGCCGTAGCTCAGTTTGGTAGAGCCCCGGATTGTGATTCCGGTTGTCGCGGGTTCAAGTCCCGTCGGCCACCCCAAATTTCGTTGGGTACAAATTCAAAAAAATAAAAAAACTTAGCAAGGACGTGATTTTGTAGGGTTTGTGATTTCAAACCCTTATGTGATTGGAGGTCCTTGTGCGTGACACAAAAAACTCGAAAATATCGGGCGATGGTTAGCGGTGGCCGATGGGCTGACTAAGCAAGTAGCAGGGGCTTTTTTGCCCTTTTCCAGTAGTCATTTAAAACGTATAACTTTTTGGTTTTGTTGTGTTCTTGTAGAGGTCAGGAAGCTGGCAGAGGGTGCTATTTGACAATGCCAATGATGAAAGATTGAAAAACATAAGGGAAGGTGTAAAGTATATAAGACTACTCCAGTTATTTGGAGGAAATCCTTCGTGTTTCCTTAAGTTTAAAAATTACTATTACAGATCGAGTGGCTTGGTCGAACAATTTTTAACAACTTGGTACAATACGAACATTGGAACAAGTTCTTTGAAAGTCAAGACATTTATGCGCAATGCAAAATTCAAGGTTCTTATTTTAAACTTTAGAAATTTGACTAAGGATAATTCAGTTTACAAATCTTAAATGTTCTCTAAGATAGATGTATGTTAGTGAACTCAGGTTTGTTCGTACCTCACCCCTTTCCATATCAAGGAAGTAAACGTAATCTTGCAAAAGATATATTGCTTTATTTTCCCTCAAATGTTCAATGTTTGATTGAGCCGTTTTGTGGTTCTGGTGCTATTTCAATTGCTGCTGCAGTTAATGGATTTGCTCAAAAGTTTTTGCTAAATGATATAAATAAACCCTTAATGGATTTATGGTTAGAAATTCTTGAACGACCAGAAGAACTTATTGATGAATATGAAAAGTTATGGATTGAGCAACAATCAAATCGAAAAGAGTTCTTTTTTCGTATTCGAGATGAGTTTAATTGTTCCCATCAATCTCACCATTTATTATATTTATTGGCTCGTATTGTAAAAGGATCTATAAGATATAATTCCGAAGGTCTGTTTAATCAAAGCGCAGATAATAGAAGATCCGGAATGAAACCTCAAACTATGAAAACAAATATTATAAATGTTTCTCGATTATTTTCTAAGAAAGCCGCTATATCATCTGTGGACTTCAGGTCAGTAATAAGAAAGGCGAAAACCAAAGATCTTATTTATATGGATCCACCTTATCAGGGCACATCCTTTACAAGAGATCATAGGTATTCTAACGGGCTTCCTTATGAAAATTTTATTTCTGTACTATCAGAAATGAATGCGAAAAATATTTCTTATATAATTAGCTATGATGGCACTACTGGTAAAAAAAAACATGGGAAAAAACTCCCTGGGCATTTATTGTTGAAACATATCTATATTTATGCAGGTAGATCAAGCCAAGCGACGTTATTGAATCGTAAAGATGAAACGATAGAGTCATTATACTTATCTCCAGCTTTGGTTGAAAGGCTAAAAGTAGAAAAATTTAAATTGAACCGAGTTAGTCATGAACAGAAAAGGATGTCTTCGTTTATATGACCAAACGATATCCACAATCATTTTTGAAATTGCTAAGAAGTGTGAAGGCTAAAAGACCAAAAACTGTCATTAACCACATTTTAAAACATGGAAAAATCACCACGGAAGAACTTAGGGACATCTACGGCTATAATCATCCACCGAGGGCAATAAGAGATGTTAAAGAACAAGGTATACCCATAAGGACATCTCGTATAGATGGAAAGGACGGAAGAAAAATTGCAGTATATATGTTTGGACATCCCTCAGAAGTTCGTGCAGCTCAGCTATCCGGTAGAACCTCGTTCCTCTCTAACCTGAAAAAAGAGCTGATAAAAAAGTATGGCTCTCGTTGCAATATTTATCTGGAATTATTCCCCGAAAAAGATCTTCAAATTGATCACAGAATTCCATTTGAAATTGTGGGTGATAATAATTTATCTCAAAATAGAGATAATTACATGTTGTTGTGCTCTTCTGCAAACAGAGTAAAATCTTGGAATTGTGAGAACTGTCCAAATTGGAGGACAAAAGATTTAAAAATTTGCCAATCTTGTTATTGGGCCTACCCTGAATCTTATAAACATATTGCTACAAAAGAAATTCGACGACTTGATTTACTATGGTCTGGAGAAGAAATTACTGATTATGAATTTTTTGTACAAGAAGCTTTAAGAAAAAACAAAGAAGTACCACAGTATGTTAAGGATGTGCTTAAAAGCTATATTAAGAAAAATCTTAAATAAATTTTTCAAAAAGAGAGAAAGTGAGCAAGTGAGAAAGTGAATATTTTTGTTTCATATAGAAGGCAAGAAGCTCTTCGACTTGATTCAGAGAACTTTAATGGTATTAAATTTTAGTTGATTTATTATAAAAATATTCCAAATCATATTCTAAAAACTAACTGTTCAAATACCATCTTCCATTTGCTCAGCTCGAACACAGACTTAAATAAAGTCTAATAGTTCAATGACATCGTCAGCATGTCTGATCAGATGAGCTCCTTCTTTTATAAGTTTTAAAGTGCCACACCCTTTTATGTTATTTGGACTGGAAGGTAAACAGGCGACCTCTCTTCCATTTTCTAGAGCTAAACGTGCTGTAAGGGTTGAGCCACTGCGTGTTGTTGCCTGTATGACAAGAGTTAGGGGAGAAAGACAGGCGAGAATACGATTCCTCTGATAAAAATGCCATTTTCGTATACTTTGAAAAGCCGTGTATTCACTGAGGATGGCCCCTCCTGTGCTAAGAATTTGATCTATTAATTGAGGTGCGTTTTTAGGGTAGGGATTCAAAAGCCCAGAGGGAAGTATGGCAATTGTTGGTTTTTGGCAGAATAAAGCGGCCTTATGAGCTGCTTGATCACAACCTACTGCTGCTCCACTGATAATAACATATCCCGATTGAGCAAGACGATACAGATGAGAGCGTGTCCATTCAATAACATCAAAACTCGGATGGCGTGTTCCTACAACTGTAATAAGATTTTGATTTTTCCAACACTCTCTCCCAAGATAACTTAAAAACAGAGGAGGAGAGTGGGACTTTAAAAGTGCATCAGGGTAATTAGAATCTCCAGGATAAGTGAATTGTACCTTTTGCTCCTTCAGGACTTGAAGCTCATGCTCTAATTTTTTAGTGTCCGCTGTATGTGCTTTTTTCAACTGGTCGTAAAGATCTTCATAAACTGTATTGTCCGATTTTATTTTTTTAATCCATTTGGATTGTATAGGGGGCTTCAATTGAGATAAGAAATAGAAAAAAAGCAGTTTCACATCCATAATTTCATGTATTGCAAGTCCGTGCACAATCTAGAGCTTTCAATAAAAAGGCTATGCCTATCCGATCCATGTCCGATATGTCATATTTAGGACACTAGGACACTAGGACACTAGGACACTAGGACACTAGGACACTAGGACACTAGGACACTAGGACACTAGGACACTAGGACACTAGGACACTAGGACACTAGGACACTAGGGTAGAGAAATGGCAGCAGAGGAAGGTAGAAGATCAAAAAATATAGAAGTCGTGGTGTATGACTTGAAATAAATGGTTTTATAAGCGATTGATTTTTTGCAAAGAGCGAATACCAATAGCTAAAAAACAAAGACTAATAGTCCAGATAATGAGTGCTGGGGGAAGGGGCATCTTTTTGGCCATATTTTCTGCTATCATATAGAAGATCCAATAGATAGTAGTGACACCAATTGAAATCATAAACCCATTGGATTTATGACCACGTCTATGACCAGAGCTTCCGATACCTATTCCAAGAAAGGCAAATGTTAAACAGGCTAAACTAAGTGTTAATCGTTTATGCCACTCTATTTCTAAAGGGATTCTGTTTTTACTGTCTTTGGGTAATTGTTCTATTCGAGTATTGATATCGTTGAGGGTAAGGGAGGGTAGACTTTTATGTCTGTAAATATCTCTTAAAGCATTTGAAAAATAAATATCATAGTCATCAAATTGAATGCGAATATTTTTTTCTTTAAAATAAATGGCTCCATCTTTAAGTCTTAGAATTGTGGGTTGTTGATATCTATCTTTGGACTCAATGATTTCGCCTTTCTGAGCAATAATGGATAAAGGTAAAATACGCTCATCATAAATAAAGATATCTTCTAAAAGATCAGGCTGAACTTTTTTAGAAAAAAGGACGAGGTCGTAAAAGTTTTCTGAGAAGCTGCCGGATTTTAAGTTTTGAGTGATCTTAGTGTTTTTTAACTTGTAGACAAGAAGTTCAAATTGTCTATTGCCCCAAGGGCCAATATAAAAACTGATCTGAAAGCAAAGTATAGAAATGACCAGAGCTAGAGCCAGAGCTGGTAGACAGAGTTTTTTTAGGGTCAGACCCAGTGTGCGAAAAGCTATAAATTCAGAATCTGCATTCAGTCGACTGTATGTGAATAAGACAGCAAAGAGAACACTCATAGGTAAAATAGCAGGAAGAAGGCTCAGTGTTAGATAAAAAATGAGTTCCAAAAGAGTAGAAAGATTTATGCCTTTTATAAGAATAAGCTCTGTGAGCCGAAGTGCTTGAAATATAAGGAGTAGGGCAATAAAGGTAAAAAATCCTATCATATAGCTAGGAATAAGTTGTGACAGGATATACCTATAAGCCGTTTTATTTTTCATTGGCTTCAGTGAGTCGCTCCGTTATTTTCCATCTTAATGAGTTATTCTTTTGTGAGTTAACTTTGAATAGACTTTTTAAAAATCATTGGTTTCTATTATAGTTTTTTGATCACATAGCTTAGATTTTAGGATAATTAAACGGTGGGGGCTAATTTTTTTTATCGGCTGCAGGTGTCATGATTCCCACCTGTTCGGGTTGACCAATAGCTTTTCGAACTTCAATTGACATTTTAATAAGGTTTTCAAAATATTTTAAATCTAATTGAGAAGCAGCATCACATCGTGCCGACATGGGATCAGGGTGTGTTTCAAGAAAAAGAGCATCTGTTCCAGCAGCAACAGCAGCTAAAGTCAGATGGGGGATAAAGCGTGGCTCACCTCCTTGTGGGTCAGCACTTGAGATGCCATAGAGGCGAATGATATGGGTGGCGTCGAATACAACAGGTGCGCCCAGCTCCTGCATAATGGGAATAGAGCGTATATCAGCGACCAATCTATTGTATCCGAAACAAGCCCCACGTTCTGTAAGTAAGATATTTTTTGCGCCGACAGATTGCAGTTTACTCAGTGCACTTTTCATATTTTCTGGGGCTAAGAATTGCCCTTTTTTAACATTCACCGCCTTTCCTGTTTTCCCAACGTCAAGAACAAGGGATGTTTGTTGACAAAGATAGGCGGGGATTTGCAGTACGTCTAGGTATTCGGCAGCCCTATTGACATCTTCATTTCTGTGCACGTCGCTCAGGACTGGCAGTCCAAATTCCTTTCTTACTTGAGATAAAATATTTAGACCCTCTTGTGCCATAGGGCCTCTCCAGTTTTTATCACTTCCACGATTGTCTTTTTCGTAACTACTTTTAAAAATAATGGGGATACTCAGGCGTTGTGAAATGTCACTTAAACATTTTGCTGTTTGCATGATGAGTTCTTTGGAGTCGATCACGCAGGGGCCGGCAATAAGTGCTAGGGGTTGATTGGAACCTATACGAAGAGTAGATTGATTCATAGAAATTTCAAATGCACGCTGTGGGAGTTCAATTGTTTCTTTCCGCATTGTCTAGTTCCTCTTTAAAAGGTTCTGTTTATTTCAACTCAATGACTATATTGCTCATACCATTATTGATCAGATGTTTAAAGGTATAAGATGTCTGAGTGAGAAAATTTTATTTGATTCACTGATTTTATTTATTCAATTGGAGAGGACCGAGTCAGTGAGAGTGAATGGATTGCGCTCAGTTGTATCTCATATTTTCCCCTGTCTTTCTATACATTAAGAATCATTTGTGGAACAAAAGAGGCAAGGAGTGTGTTTTGTTCTCTAGCCAAGCCTTTTAGCCTGCGTTGGAAAAAGGCTTTTGTTTTTCTCTTAAAGCGAGTTTTTCAAAGCGCAGGGCGTATTCGGAGAGATCGTTTATTCTATACTTGATTGTATCGAGTATTATCTAGCCAAGGCTTTTAGGCTTCGCCACGAGCCTGCGGCCTTTGAAGATGTTTGAGCTTTAAGGGGAAGATAAAAGTCTTTTTCCTATAGAAGGGCGTATTTGCAGAAAGACAGTTTGTTCTCTGCTTGGCTGTATCGAGCATTATTATCTAGCCAAGCCTATTACTTAAAGATAGCCTGCATTGTCTTTTCTGTGCTGTGAATGGATTTGTAGGTGAGCTGAGGTCAATTTAAGTCACTGGGAAAAATATTTCATGAGATTTGTCAAAGAAATGAAGGATAGATTTCATTAGACCTGGCATAAGATTTGCTCCTCCATAAGAGAAAGGGCTATCAGCTCAGAGTGGCTACAGGATAGGTGTCTTCTTTTTCTGGTCGTATCTGTTGTTTAGAAATAGTCTGTGTTGATTTTTCTCTGCTGAATGGACTTGGTCGATAAGATGAGTTCAATTTAAGTCATTGGGAGAAATATTTCATAAGGTTTTACAAAAGAGTGGAGGATAGTTTTTTATGTTCAATAGGGAGAAAAAATGTTTTGTAGGATATTATTTGTTTGTTCCCTTTCTTATGTTATCCGCCTCTACTCTAGAATTATCTTTCGCCTCTGTTAAAGAGAATTCTAAAAATAAAGAAAACTCTAAGTATAAAGAACAATTTAAAAAAGCATCTTTTTGTGGTGGAGCTATTGTACCAGACGATATGCCTTTTCGTATTGAGGCGAAATCTGTCAGTTCACACCAATCAAAGTCTGTGGTTTTAAAGAAGGCCTCACAAGATAAAATACATGTGATTGATATTGCATTTATTTATTCTAGCTTGATTTCTAATAGAAAACAGTTGAAGAAAAACGTCAGGGCTTCTGTTTTAAAAGCGAATGTGATTTTTGTTCGCTCTAATGTCAATGCAAAGCTTAGGGTCGTGGCTATTCAGCCAGATCATAAATACAATATTTCTATTAACAGGAACCTTGCCTTAGCCAGTTCTCAAATGATCGATATTTTGCCAGCAGTACGATCAGAATATGGAGCAGATCTTGTTTATGCCGTATCAGCTGAAAAAGATCCAAGGGCCTGTGCTCGAGCCTACTTAAGGGTTAAAGGTACAAGTAAGGCATATGCGGCTGAAGAATTAGCTGCTGGTGGTATTTGGAATGGATTTGATGATGAAGGGTGCCTTGGTGATAATTTTATTTTAGCCCATGAAGTGGGGCATAACCTGGGTCTAAAACACACTGAGCGAGATCGATATACTGGCTTTGTTTCATTTGGTCAAGGATACTATGGAATGAATAAAGATAATAAGGATTACGGTACGGTGATGGCAGGTAAAGGTTATCTATTTCACCGCTTTAGTACGAATCTAGCATATAAGGGAGTAAAAGTGGGTTCCAGTGAAGCGAACGCCTCAGAGGCGTTGCTCTACACAATTGAAGAGGCTTCAAACTATGCTGAAACGAAAGTCAAAGACTCTGTGTTTGATTATGAATGCTCTGAAAGTGAGTATAATGTCTGTCTTCAAAGCGCAAGGTTTCACGTTGAGGTTCAGGTGTTTTATAAAAACTCCTCTGGAGATCAAGTGAGTCAAAAAGCAAGGGTTAAAAAAGCTCTGCTTAATAGCACTAATAAAACTTCTTCTCTGTTTTATTTCTTTTCTGAAAGCAACCCTGAGCTGTTAGTGAAAGTCATTGATGGCTGTGACGTTAACGGGAAGTACTGGGTGTTTGGCTCAGCTGGAACAGATCTTGATTATTCCGTTTTTGTGACAGACAATGCTACTGGTATTAGACGGCCTTACCATAGAAATAGCACAAACCCTTTAATCAATGATGCCAGTGCCTTTCCCTGTAGTGTAAGTCGATAGGAAAAAAGAAAGGTGTATAACTAAAAATCCTGAGATGAAATACCATTTCATCTCGATGCTGAGTTTCTTGAACAGACAAAATACTTGTTGTTCACAATCATTACAGTGATTGATTCTCTATAAAATCAACTAAGGGCGTCATGAACTTCTTTTTCTGACATTATACTATCGTTATTTCTAGACTTGTTTTTATCTCGATAGATTTGAGTTAAAATTTCTTTTTAATGCGTAAGGTTTAATAAAAATGTTGCTTAAAATATACTGAATACTGAATACTGAATACTGAATACTGAATACTGAATACTGAATACTGAATACTGAATACTGAATACTGAATACTGAATACTGAATACTGAATACTGAATACTGAATACTGAATACTGAATACTGAATACTGAATACTGAATACTGAATACTGAATACTGAATACTGAAGGTGTATGCTTTGGGGAAGGTATTAAATATAAGTTTTTCTCTGCTTTTTAATTTTTCTCTTGTTTTATTCTTTGGGCAAAAAACTTTTGCACAAGAGAGTTTACCCAATATTCCTCTTTGTGCTGTAGGAAGTGAGGCTGATAAGGCCGCCCACACAATGCAATCCTCATTTCATCAAAAGACATCACAGCCAGTGGTTTTAAAGCAGGCATCGCAAGAGAAAATACATGTGATTGATATAGCCTTTATTTACTCCAGCTCTTTTTCTAATAGAGAAAAGTTAATGAAGAATATAAGAACTGCTGTATTAAGGGCAAATAGGATCTTTGCTCGCTCAAATGTGAATGCAAAGCTCAGAACAGTGGCTGTTCAGCCAGATTATAAATATAATATCTCACTTATTGAAGTGGGGTTATACAAAGCCCTTCGCCTAATGAAAGATATCTTATCAGATGTGAGATCAGATTACGGAGCAGATCTTCTTTATGCTCTAACAGATAGAGTATCATACTGTGGTTTAGCTTTTGTTAGAGTTACAAATCAAAGTCAAGTATCGGCAGCTCAAAATGCTGTAGGTGGTATTTATTATGAAGGTGATTATGGGGACTCTTTCTGTCTAGGTAAAAGTAGAACGTTAGCTCACGAAGTTGGGCATAACTTGGGATTGACACATAATAGAGAAAAGGGCCTTGGTAATCCCTTTGTTTCTTACGGGAGAGGTTATAAAAACAAGAATATCGATGATAAAGACTATGTAACTGTTATGGGGGTGTCTTCGGGTTACCTTAATCGTGTTGATCGTTTTAGCATTGACTCTTCTGATAAAGGTTTACAAGTGGGCTCAAGTGAAGCTAATGCCTCAAAGGCATTGCTCTATACCATTGAAGATGCTTCAAACTATGCTGAAACAAAAGTTAAAGAACCTGCGCCTCATTATCAGTGTTCTGAAAGTGAATATAGCGTCTGTCTTCAAGGGGCAAGGTTTCAAGTTGAAACCCAGGTGTTTTACAAAAACTCTTCTGGAGATCAAATGAATCAAAAGGCAAGGGTTAAAAAAGCTCTGCTCAACGGAGTGAATAAAACCTCCTCACTGTTTTATTTCTTTTCTGAAAGCAGCCCTGAGCTGTTAGTCAAAGTGATTGATGGTTGTGGCGTTAACGGCAAGTACTGGGTTTTTAGCTCAGTTGGAACAGATCTTGATTATTCTGTTTTTGTGACAGATAATGCTACTGGTATTAGACGGCCTTACCATAGAAATAGCACAAACCCTTTAATTGATGATACTAGTGCCTTTCCCTGTCATCCGTAGAAAAAAGAAAATATATACACTAAGAATCCTTAGATAAAATTTCATTTCATCTCGATGCTGAATTTTTTAAACAGATAAAATACTTGCTGTTCACAATGGTTCAGTGAGTTGATTCTCTATAAAATCAACTAAAAGCCCCATGAACTTATTTTTTACGATTTTATATACAACTATTTCTATTATTTTTTAGGCCTGTTTTTAAATCAATAGAGTTGAGATCATTTTTTTGATTAAGACTCTCTGACATATTTTAAGGAATGAGTCAGTTTTAATAAAAATATTCTTTAAAACATGTTGAATATTAAAGGTGTATGCTTTTGTGAGGATATTAAATATAAGTTTTTCTCTGCTCTTTAGTTTTCTTTAAGTTTATGTTTTTACCAGAGAGTTTTTGGATAAGATTAGCACAAGAGTGACTAAAGAGTTGAATTGAAGTTTTTATAAAAAGGCGGCTTAAAAGCCTGGTTAAGTTGACTTTTATAAGGAGTGCGCTTAAATAATTATTTCTGACAGCACAAGAAATATTGATGTTATAAAATAGTGTATTGTATGAAGATATTAAAAATATGTGTTCCTTTGTTGTTTAGTTTTTTTGTCGTTTTGTTTTTTCAGCAGAAAGTTTTTGCACAAGAGCGATTACCAAATATTCCCCTCTGTGCTACAGAAAGGGGATCCCATCGACATGCGTATTTAACACAGGCGTTACATACACAGTCACCAAAGCCTATACTTGCAAAGCAGGCCTCTCAAGATAAAATACATGTGATTGATATTGCATTTATTTATTCAGGCTCAATTTTTAATACAGTAAGATTGATGAGGCATGTAATAGCCGCTGTTCTAAAGGCCAATGTGATTTTTGCTCTCTCTAATGTGAATGCTAGGCTTAGAACAGTTGCTGTTCAGCCAGATCATAAATACAATATATCACTTAAAAAAGTAGGGCTACTTTCAGCAATTGACTTAATGAACAATATATTACCAGATGTAAGATCAGATTACGGAGCAGATCTTCTCTATGCTCTAACAAATAAACCAGACTCAGAGGCGTGTGGGAGAGCCTCTATTAGAAGTCCATGGCATAATAAGAGATTTGCAGCTCAAAAAATAGCTACTGGTGCTATTTTTTATGGAGGTGATAATAGTCAATTTTCCTGCTTAGGTGACAATTATATTTTAGTTCATGAAGTGGGTCATAATTTAGGCCTTGTACATGAGATAGAAAATGATTCTAGTATCCCCTTTCTCTCCTATGGTAGAGGTTATAAAGGTAAGAATACCAAAAATCAAAGAGACTATGTGACTGTTATGGGGGGGAAGTCTGGTTTAAGTAGATGGAATCGCTTTAGCAGTGAATCTCTTCAGTACGGCCTACAGATGGGTTCGAGCCAAGCTAATGCAGCAAAGGCTTTGCTTTATACGATTGAGGATGCTTCAAACTACGCCCCCACTAAAGTCAAAGATCCTGCACGAAACAGTCATCTTTAGAATCCATTAGTTATCAATCATTCATATATCTTAACAAAGCAGGTTTTCTATTTTATTCTCCTTTAAGGGAGTATTTATATGATAAAATTTTTGTGTAACTTTTTTTTCCTGATTAAAAAATGTATTTTATTTCCTATTTTATTTATTCCTATGATTTCCCATGCTGCTAAAAATGCTGTTGTTATTGTGGAATCAGCCATTGTTTATTCAAAAGCTAGTTTTGATTCGCCACCTATTGGAACTCTTGAACTCAATGAAAAAGTACGAGTATCAAATCAAACTCATGGTCCTTTCTATAAAGTTAAATCAAAAGGGGGTCTTTTAGGCTATATCTCTGATGTCGATGTTAAAGTTGAAGGCGTTGCTCATCCTTCAGAAAAATCTGGATGGAATGAAGATGGTAAAAGTAATGAAACTCCATTTCCTCTTCGATTATTTGTTGGTCCAGTTGTGAGTATAACTAAATACGAAGAGAAAGTACGTGGTCAGGAATACAATAACAATGTCATGATGTGGGGGTTACGTATGAGTGGTCCTCTTAAAATATTTAAAGGTAGTCCCCTAATGTTTGATGGTGTAGCACTTATTCACCTGAGTGTTCCTAAATATTATAATAAACTATCTACATCAAAATTAAATTCAAAAGGATGCTTTACTATTACTAACCTCTCTATGAAGTGGCCCGTTATGGTCTTTTCAGATTTAAAAGGTCTTGTTACATTTCAGTTTGGTGGGCTTATTGCATACTCTCATTTTAGTGGCTTACAACCGGTGTCTTTGCCTGTTAGAGAATTACGAGCGGGAATTCTCTTGGGGGTAGAGGTCTCTCGGCTCCTGATGAAAAATATCCTTCTGTCCATTAACCCTAGATACTATATAGAAAGATCAAAATATTTAAGTTTTGAACTGGCTTTGCAGTATGGATTTTAACTAGAGCTTGTTGATTGTCAGTTTCTGTTAACTTATGGTCAGGATCAGACCCATTTGCAATATAGATTTCAATGAGAGTATATATAAACATCATTCCTCATTTAGTCAGGATGTGATGAATACATGTTCAATACTCAACATTATCTTGGTTCATCCCTGTTGACCTACAACATTCTATACAGCGCATGTCTTATTAAAAGGTGGATGGTGACGAGATGAGAAGCCCTTTTCTGACCACTGACTGTTAAAAAGAGAACATGTATATAAAAATAAATTATTTCAGGAAGTTAACTATATACCTTTTTACCTTCATAGGGTTTTGTCAAAAATTGGCATTCATCTGTCAATAAAATGATCTTAAAAGACTTTCTAAAAATCAAATAATATCAAATAGTTATAAGTCATTCCTCGAATGCCTCTGGTGTCAGTATTGCGATATATCAAAGTCATTGGAGGAGAGTTATTATGAGATGGCGACTGTTTATAATATGTCTTTTAAGTAGTGCTTTAACGACAAGTTGCGGTATACCCGTTGAGTTTGAGTCAGATTGTGGTTTTGTTCAAAACTCTAGAAATCAAAGGGTGTCTTGGGATCAGTTTCCTATTCAGCTTTATGTTCATAAAGATGTTCCGGAGTCCTATTACTCAGCTATTTCACAAGCTATGGATAGATGGATGCAGGCCACTCAGATCCATATGTTTGAACTCGTTGGTGTTTATGAGGGCTCAGGGCAAGAGCCTAAAAAGGATAATATTAATGTTATCTATAGTATGAATTCCTGGGAATCGGGTCGATCCAGAGAGCAAGCTCGTACGGTTATTTATTGGACAGGTGCCACACTTCATGAAGCAGATATTCAACTCAATGCTTCAGACCATGAATTTGATGTTGATGGAGGTACAGTTTCTCCGCATAAAGTAGATCTTATTAGTCTCATGGTTCATGAGCTAGGGCATGTTCTTGGCTTAAAACATACTGATGATACTCCAAGTGTTATGAACAGTTATCTAGATAGCGGTACAGATAGAAGAGATCCTAAAGTCGTAGATATAGGATCTTTAAGGTGCGAATATCCAACAGCGTAAAGAAAGAGCAGGGTACAAAAATGGCAATACATAACTTAACAAGAAAAAAAATGGAACCAACTACAAAGACATCATCTCTATGGCAAAGAGAAAACCATGTTGTTTCTTTAGAAATGGCTTTGCAACAGCTTCGTGTAACGGTTAAAAACATCCGTTTAGCTCAAAGTCGATTAGAATTTTTAATGGATGATGTTCGAGAAGTGATTGATCGACGAGGTTATTAATTAATTCATGACTTATTCAAAAAGTATTTTTACTTGTGGCATTGTTCTGTGTAGAAGTTCAGAGTTAATTTGACACTGACTGTTGTGTGGAAAAGTAGATGCCACCAGGTGACCCTTTAAGTTGCAATAACAATTTCTCTTAATAAAGTATTTTAATGTTTATGAGGTGTGGACTCTAAGATTGTATTTTCTATGATATTAAAATAAGTCCGCACTAGGAGTTCAAAAGGCTCTGATGTTAACGAGTCTAAAAAGGCCAGCTTTTCATCAATAGTATTTTGAGCAATTAAATCGGTTAAGAGGTCTTGTACTTTACTAATATTTTCAGCAGTAAAAAAATCAATATCTTCAGTTGGATTTTTTAAAATGTCAGCGACCTTCTTATTGTCAAAAAGAATATGGATCCCTTTCACCGATTGGGAAAAAATATACTCAATCTCATTGAGTGTATCTTGGTCCAGTGAATTTATTCTTGTCGACATTTTTGACCTCACTCAAAAAAATATGGTTCTACACATATTGTCAGTAAAGGGATTTTCATATGGCAAGTCAAATATGTAGAGTTTGTGACATATATGGTCTGGTTTTTTAAAAGTGTTTTAAAAGTGAGCATATTTTTGTCTTTTATTAAAGTTATAAATAGATGGATTTTATTTTATCCATATAGCTTTATTTACAAATGTTTTTATCTACTGAAGAGATAAATGGGGAAGTGAATTTGTAATGTTTGTTGAAAGTTCATGCATCACTTAAAAGCAGTATTTCTTTCCAAACGCTATATAATTATTCTCAACCCATCCTTCATTTCTTATATTCCAGAAAGGATGAAGTTCACTGATAATTGTATGGTGTGTTTTGGCATAGAGGTTAGGGTCTGCAACAAAAGCCGGAATTAAAGCATCTGCATAGCCTACTGTTTCATTGAGTTGGCTATTGTATAATACTGGACGGATGACATGATATCCTTCGTCGAGTCCTCCCACCATAACAACTAAGTTGTATTTTAGTAAGGCCCGAGCATCATTGCGATCAAGAATAGAAAAAAACACAGTATTATTTAAATACGATATAGCTGCAGAAACATTTCGTGAACTTTTTGGGTCTCTTATATAAAACTCTAAAGGATCTGGATCTTGGGTGACATCATCGTTTGGGTTGATACGCCATCTATAAAATCGTATCTGTAGATTTGATCTTATGTCCCAATTTGTGGGGATGTTATTCAATCGTACATTGACACGGTCATCTTGATAACCACTCATAGGGTCTGTGTAAGTCATAACACGTCCCTTAAGAGCTAGTGAAGATTGTTCGAATTGATTGCAATTTAAAAGTAAGCCTTGACTGTTTGTTCCTGGAGAAAGTGTGGTTGTAGTGACTTGACTTGAAAGTCCTCTTTGCCCTTGGAATAAGTTGCCATTAGAATGACAAGCACTTAAGATAAATGGTAGCAGGATATAAATAGCCTTCATGGCTCTCCCCCTATGTAAATAGTAATTAAAGCAAGATAAGTGCCGTTTTTTGCCTCTCCTATGGAATTAGTTTTATATAAGTTATATCAGCATCTTAGAAGATAAAGTCTGTTTTCAATAAATAAGTTATAGAGATATAAATGCGACATTTTCTTCTATAGAGAGTTTTAAATATGAGTTAAGCATTTGAAATAGTAGGTTAAATATAAAAAGTGTCTGAAGTTTTGTCATTCCAATAGGTCGTAGTCATTACAGTTTACATATCAACCCATGTGACTCCATCTTTTCCTGTGTAGAGGTCTCCGGCAGACCATCTTTTCACATAATGACTTCGAGCTAGGAATTGTCGCACAACCTTTTTAAGTGTTCCCGTTCCATGTCCGTGGATAATCTTTATTCTTGTTTTTCCATTTTTCATAGCTACATCTAACTTTTTCTCCAAAAGATCAACACCCTCAAGTGCTGTACATCCTCTTAAATCAATAGTGTCTGGAACATGTAACTTTGTTGTTTGATCAGATTTTGGAGAAGGGATTGATACGTAAGGCGTTGTTTTTTCCTTTGTGCTCTTAGTATCATTTTTTATATTCATAATGTCTGTCCAATGAAGTTTTAATCTCATTGAACCGGATTGGATAGACACTTCTCCCTGAGAGTTCGGTGTACTTTGCAAAATAACATATTGTTTTAGACTTTTTGAGTACCCTGATTTTCCAGGAGGAAAAAGACGGCAAAACTCTTCTAGGTCGATCATACTTCTATCTTGTCTCCGGTTTAAGATTTTTGGTATTTTTCTTTTATAGTCTATAATTTTATTTTTTTTAAATTTTTCCTCTCTTATTTCTCTATAAAGTTTCTCAATAGCTTTTTCAGCTTTAATTTGTAATTTTTTAAGTTGATCTTCTTTTTCATTTTCAAAATAAATAAGTTTTTTTTGGTACTCTTTTTTCAACTGTTGCAGGGCTTCCTTATCTTCTTGCAGCAGTGTGTGTGCTTTTCTTAAGGACTCATATTGTTCATTGAGTTCTGATAAAATCTCATGGCGTTTTTTTGATATTGGAGAAAGTAAATCTATAGCACGCTTTAATATAGATTCTTTAATTCCAACTCTTTCTGCTGTTTTAAAAGCTAAAGATTGTCCTGTAATATTCATAAGGAGTTGATATGTTGGCATAGAGTTATCCATATCAAAATCCATACTAGCTGTTAAAATACAAGATTCTTTCCATCCTTCTTTTAAAGGACCGAGATGACTTGTCACAAAAGTGTAGGTATTATTTTTCGCAAATTCTTCAATAAAACTACGGGAGAGAGCAACACCCTCTTCAGGATCTGTCGAGCTACAAATTTCATCTATAAGTATTAAATGATTTTTGCCTTTAAGTTTTATAGCTGTATTCAGTGCAGAGAGATGTCCTGCAAATGTACTGGAATTCATATCTTGTGCATCACCGATAATAGCATGAATTGTTATAAAAAAAGGTATCTTTGAATCAGGATCAGCTAATATAGGAAGACCACATCGGGCCATTTGAGCCGCAAGACCCACAGATTTTAGAAAGATGGTTTTTCCACCTGCATTTGGTCCTGAGAGGAGTAAAATGCGTTTATCTTCTGAAAATTCAAAGTCATTAGGTACCACATCACTTTCTTTTTCGGAGTTTAAGATAAGAAGAGGATGTTTGACTGATTTTAATACAAGAGAGTTTTTAGAAAAAGAAAAGGATTGTGCATTTATATCTATAGAAAATTGAGCTTGTGCGAATCTCATATCGGCTTCAAGTAAGGCTTCATAGGTTTTTTCAATTTTATCACACTGTTTTGAAAGATATTGTGACAGTAAAGTAAGGAGTCTATGAATTTCATTTGATATTTCTAATTCAGTTTGTTTTAGAGTATTATTGAGACGAACAACGCTTTGGGGTTCCATAAATACAGTTTGTTTAGAATGACTTGTATCGTGAATAATTCCATGAAAGTCATGTTGCATACCGCTTTTAATTGGCAGCACCCAGCGTCCCTCTCTATTTGTGACATATTTATCTTGTAATAGAGGCTCCATTTTATGACGTTTTACCTGTCTATCCAGTTCTTTGCGAATCTGCTCTTCAAGTTGTCTTTTATGACTAAATAATTTGTATAAGCTCTCACTGGCTGTATTTTTTATGTCACCAGATGGGGTGAGTACCTGATCTATAGCCGATAGAGCATCTTGAGCTTCAAATATATTATCTATAATTTTTAAAGCCCAAGGATTATTTGTTCCACTTTTTAAAAAGTTTTTTAAATATATAGATTCTATAAAAAAAAGTCTGATGTCTTTAATTTCCAAAGGAGTGAGTATGGCTTGCTTTTTAAAACGCTTTATCCATACAGGGTAAAGGTCTAAACTTTCCATATTTGGGCGAGTTTTTTCTCTAAGAGATTCCCTTGCATCTAAAATATCTTTAAGCAATAGTTCTGCATTTTCAACATTGGGCTGAGGTTCTAGTTTTTGTAACAATGATTTAGCTGTCTCACTAGAGGCCCTTTTTTGTAGGTGTTCTTTGAGCGTTTTCCAATCTAGATTATCAATAAGATTCATACTGTTTATAGATATCCTTATTCGCTATAGGAGGTTCTTTGATTCTTTAACCTTGCTGTGTTTCTTATCTTTGATGGGTATCATTTGAGTTTCTTGGATTCTCTTCTTTAAAGATTTCCTTTTATTAATAAGCGTTTCGTTTGCAGTTCTTTTATCATATTTTTTTAGGCTGGTTGACCTTTTTATAATTTTTTAACAATAGAAAGACTAAACTTAATATCTCTATAATTGGAATAAGCCACCAATAGTTTAAGAATAAGGTTTGCGGTAAAGTTTCATACTTGGGAACAGGAAGAATACCAGCCCATTCTTTTTCTTGTGGAAAGGCTTTGAGAAGTTTTCCCTTAATATCGCTAACAACAGTAATGCCAGTGTTAGTTATACGAACAGTAGGTCGTCTAAACTCTACATTTCGCCCGAGTGTTAAATAGAGATGTTGATAGGGTTCAAAAGTATGACCAAACCATGAGTCATTGGAGACATTTAAATAAAATTCGGCTCCCTGTTGAGTCAATTTGCGTGAAAACCATGGAAACAGTCCTTCGTAACAAATTTGTATTCCAAATATATGATTTTGGCTGGAAAATGTTTTTGGTCCTTTTCCACGGCCGAAATTTCCAATCGTAGGAACGAGTTTATTCAAAGAAGGAAAGATATGAGACCCTGGAAAAAATTCTCCAAAAGCGAGTAAAATGCTTTTTCTATAAATGTTTTTTAGTGTTCCATCAGATTGGAATTGGAAGAAACTATTGTACTGGGTGCCTTTGACTGGATCCACCGATGGAGCTCCTATGAGAAATTCTTTTTTTGTTTTCTTGACATAATTAATAAAATCTCTTTGTAACTGGTACTTGTGAAAGACTGTATTTAAAGGTGCTGGAAAGGCTGCCTCTGGCCAGACAATATAATCAATATCTTTATGTTTTTTTAAGAACGTGTTGGTTTGCTCTATGTATTTGTTGAAAATATCTTGTTGATAAGAATACCTTTTTTGTGCGTAGTATTTTTGAAAATTACCAATATTAAATTGCATGGCCGCAATGTGGATGTCATCGGATTTTTTAGGAAGTCGTTGCTCTAAGAAAAACCCTATCAGATTGACCGTGCAAAAGATGAATACGGCAAGTTTTATATAATAATGTAATTGAGGTCGTTTCTTTCTATGGAGATAGATCAGCAAAATCAATCCATTCATAAGAAATGTGATTGTGCTTAGCCCTCTAAATCCTATCCATTCTGCTGTCTGGGCCCCGGGTAAATCAGCCCATAACCAAGGGTATCCTAGGTTCCATGGAAAAATTTGTGGAGTAAACCGTTCTAATAAAGCGGTGAAAAGCACGAGAGTTATAATACTTGCTGGTTGCGGTAATTTTTTTCCAAATATCCACCATAGCCATCCGGCTAATGGGTATTGAAGGTTAGCATGGGCAGAAAACCCTATCAGCACAAGAAGGCTTAAACCCCAATTGAGGTGGCCAAACTCTTTAGCAACTATGGCTATCCAATGGAATCCAATTAAGCCCATAGCGAACTGTGCACACCATCCTGAAAGTAAGATGAACTTAAGGCGTTTAGTTTTTAGCCAGTAATGCCACATAGGGACAAGTGCAAATAAAAGAGCCCAAGGGGGAAAGGGAATATAACTCATTATGAGCATACATCCTGAGAGTGTACCGTAGAAAAACCAATCAGGGATTTTTTTGATTGCAAATAGCATATCCTCTTTTAACATGAAAGTATGAAAGAAGGTATTCGGTTTCGATGTCCAAAGTGTAGGAAATTGTACAAGTACACATATCCAGATGATGGTCAGAGCTTATATAAGTCCGGACATATTCCCTTTCAGTGTCATCATTGCCATTCAAAATTTGCAGTCGAACAACCCTTTGAATTGACTGAAGAGGTCCCTGCCGTTTTAATTGGCGAAAGCATTGCATCAATATCTTCTGTTAAAAAAGAGGTGGGGGAGTTTGCTTGTCCGCAGTGTGATTATCAGAATAAAAATGGAAGTTTTGAGTGTATGAAGTGTGGTGTTATCTTTCAAAAATGGAAAGAGAAGGCATTAAACCCTGAAATGGTAAATGTAGAGGGTTCAAAGGCTCTCAAGGTGGGATGGGCTCGTGTTTTGGCAGATTATGGGAATATAAAAGTCCATGAAGAGTTTATGCAATTGGCTTTTAAAGATAAAAAACTTCCTTTCGCATGTTCACAATACAGAAGGATGTTAAATATACATTCTGCTGATAATATTGCACAAAAGATGATGGACCGGCTGACCTCTTTGGCTATGGTTAACTTTATACCATACCGTTTGTTGTCTGAGGATTCAGTGAAAAGGTTTTCCAAGGTACCCATGATATTTATTGGAATAGCTATAACACTGATTGGTTTAGGTTTTCTTTTGCCATTTGAGACTCTTTAATCCTTTCAGTGCTATAACATTGCTCAAGTTCTCTTTTGCTACCTGTGAGTCAAGCGATGGCTATTGTGAAACTAAATGAAGTGTGTTTTGAGATCTCAAAAAGTTTAATATTCCACTGAGACTACTAAATGGGTCGTTTGATTTTGAGATTTTTTGTTCCAATGTGGATGATTGAGATTGGACAATAGCTCCATTTGTAGCAATAAGGGGTTGAATGGCTAAGGCGGCCCATGAATTAAGGATACCGGATGTTTTGCTTTTCTTAAACAGAGAAGGTAATGGGTCCACTGTAGCAAGTATTTGTCGACGAATCATTTTATAGTTCATTTGTTTATTATTAGCTTTTATAAGGGCGGCCACGCCAGACACAAATGCTGTGGCCTGTGAAGTTCCTGTCATTAGACCAAATTGTTTTTCAGGTAGAGTAGAGTAAATATTTTCTCCGGGAGCTCCTAGATGAACTGTGCGCTCTCCGTAGTTACTCGAGCCTAGAACATGTCCTTGCTGATTAATGGCTGTTACGGAAATAATGTTATCTAAATTATAGTTTGCGGGAAAGTAGGGCTTTGAATCTGAGTTAGAGCGTTCATTTCCTGCGGCAGCCACAAAGAGAATACCGGATTTTTGTGCGAGTTGAACAGCTTCATATTCTCTTTGACTGAACTCTAAGCCGCCACCTGAATAATTAATAATATGAGCATTCATTTTTCGTGCATAGTGGATAGCTCTGATTGTATTTTTTAAATTATCAATACCATTGATATTAGGGTCGTAATATTTAAGAATCATGAGGCTCACTTTTGGAGCAACACCACTGATACCTAATTTGTTTCCCCCTTCGGCTCCAATAATACCTGCAATATGGGTTCCGTGCCCATGGTTATCAGATATGTCACTTCCGTTGTTTTTAATAAAATTAAAACCATGACAATCGTCTATATAACCATTGTGATCGTCATCTACAGAGTTGTTTTCTTTTCCATTTCCACATTCGCCAGGATTTTTCCACAAGTTATTTTTAATGTCAGGGTGTGAAATGTCGACTCCTGTGTCAATGACTGCAACAACGATATCTCGCCGACCCTGAGTAATAGACCAAGCTTTTGAAGCTTTTATGTTTTTTTGACCAGATATCAGCCCCCAGTTTTTGGCCATTTTTGGATCGTTTAAAAGAACTTGAGTCTCACTATTGCTATCATCTTTTTTGATAACAGGTGTGCCTAATTCAAGAGAGCGAGGGCCCTCAGGGTTTGATAGTAGAGTTTCAGAGGGAAGAGTTTTTATATCTGAGTTTTCATAATAAGAAAAATGAAGTGTAGAAGCGATTAAAAATGTTCCAAGTGATCCAACAATCCAAATCAGTTTCATAGTTTGCTCCCCCTATGTCTCAAAATGAAGCAAGGTTTGGACCTAAGTGTAATTTTTTAAGTATTTGAAATAATTGGTAAAGTATCATTGAGGGGGGAGTAGAAGGTGTTTTGATTTTAGGAGGGTGTTTAAATTTGAAACACTTTTTATGAAAACTGTGTCTTCGTTTGAGAATAATAAAGATGCAAAGAGGTCAACTCCGGTTTTGTAACCCTTGTCAGTTCAGTGGAATTTTATTTATTGAGTGTGGACCATCGGTTAAGCGTGGCTCTTGTCGCCTATATGACTTTAGATATGAGGAATTTTATTTATGAGTGTGGACCATCGGTTAAGCTCATATCAGGGTTTTGTGATCCTTTCAGTTCAGTGGACTTTTATAGAAGTGAATTGACTGTAATAAATGTAAAAACAGGTAGTTAGCTTATAAGATGGGCCTTATTAGGAAAAGGGACTTTATTCTTTCCTAAAATGAGATCTTTTATTGAAAAAGAAAATACAAATAGAAAAGTCCACGTGCTGGTGGCGTCACTAATATATTGAATTCATGCACCCATTTGCTCACGGCGGCGGTCTCACTAAAGCATCATGAAACTAGAATTTAAAAACAAATAGGGATAGGGATAAGGATGAGGTGTATTTTGTAGGATGATTCATTGGTTTTGGTGTGAAAGTGTCTAAACACTAGCCAAGTGTGAGGATTGAAACAGAGATGTTAAGCCTTTGAAATAAAAAAAGTATTTAAAATTTGTCAAAACTATTGTCAGAAATTATTCCCCTCTATTCTCCTTTTATGTGTTAGGCAAGATATCAGAGTAATCCATTAAGTTTAATTATTTTAATGAGTTAAGCGGAAAAAACCCATTCGGCACGACA
The DNA here is from genome assembly GCA_965116215.1 of Bdellovibrionales bacterium. Classification (GTDB taxonomy): domain Bacteria; phylum Bdellovibrionota; class Bdellovibrionia; order Bdellovibrionales; family JAKFYE01; genus CBDBKL01. The sequence goes on from OZ220494.1 coordinate 273,147, forward strand.
TTGGCATTGTGAAAGAAGAGTGTGAGGTCCCTGAGATCTTTTGAAATGACAGAGGGAAGAAGATGAAAATTTTAGGTCTTATTATCTTAACATTTGCAATCACTTTTGGTGGGTGTTCTCGAAAAGGTAGATTGTTTCCCCCTCCTCCTCCCGGTGGTGGGGGTCAAGGACCTGTCATTCCACCACCGCCACGAGGAGGTGAACAGCCTCCAGCTTCTGGTGCTATTGGACAGTTTCATTTTCTAGGTAAAAACTCTGATGCTCTGACAACAAGTGATAAAGCTGTTATTGAAAAGTACACAGGTCGCTTGTTTAATAAGATCTCAGATCCACGGATTAATATTAATCTTAATCGCACAACCAGTGGTAATTATGCTGGATCAGTGACTATCTATTATTATGAAGATTCACCCACATCAGATGACAAAGTTTATAGAGGCTCCAAGTTTTCTTCCGGAAACTTAAATAGTGATGTTGTTTACAATAATTATATATGGCACGACAGAAAACCTTATTTTAAGGCCTTTTTCGAGGATAAAGAAGGTGCACTCATACTTGTTGGTCATGCGATTGATGACTTGGGTGTTTGGGGTGGACGTATTTACTTTAAGAATTTCAAATGTGGTCGGAATATTTGGGAGCCACCTTGTAACTTTCATAAACCTAATCGTTGTTGGAATATTCAAATTGGTCCTTATGAGTGTCGTGATTTTTTAACAAACGCTCTTGATACACGTTCACAGATAAATATGAATGTTCAAAAGTTTCCTCGTCGATACACATTTATAGGGACTTTTGAAGGGATTGACCCTGGTATTGCTTTTAAAAATTAAAAAAAGAGAAGGGGAAGAGGTTATGAAAAACACTTACACTAAATGGATAACGGGTTTTGTTTGTGTCTTTTCGATGTCGTTAAGTATGATCTATATGAACGCCTGTGGAAAGACAAATAATAAAGGCATTCCTCCCTATGGAGGAGACAGATTTGCCTGTACAGGGAGTCATTGTCGTCCTAATCCTTATGGAGGTGGCGGTAGCGGCGGCGGTATTCATACCAATATTTTGGCAAAGGCTTTGGGGCATATTGCTGGATATGGATCAGTAGGATTGACTTTATATAGCGGTGTTCATGGACAACAGTATAATAATGGTGGGTCTGTTAGTGCTTCTGGGTCTTTTTATGCAGATCATGCAATAGCACGACATACATGTGCATTGGATGGATATGGTCGTCGTATTACTGTTCCTCCAGGAGCCTATCAAATCAATAGGACTCTTCAGCCTGGCTCATGGGATCAATCTTCCGTTCGTCAGTTGAAAGTGCAGGCCACTGGACCAACAGTTTTAGATCTTTACTTTCCTTCAGGTGGTATTTACGCAGCTCATCCTGCTTTGAGTTTACCTCATACAAATGAGATTTTTTCAAACCACATGTGGGGGCAGGTTGTTATTGAGCGGGTCAATGGTGTACCCTGCCAACGTCTATCATTTGAAATGGAGTGAATTGGGCATGTATGATAAAGAGATAAAGAGATGAAAAAGCGTACTGTATTTATTTTCTTTTTACTTCTTATTGCTTCTTTGACTTTGTCCTGTCATACCAGAAAGTCCATCTGGGATTATGAACCACAAGATGTTTTAAAGCTTATAAATGGTATAGGACAGAAGTCTGCTGTGGGTACAAGTGCTCAAAACTTGTCCCAGTTTATGGCAATGGTTAATGATCCAAAATCTACAATTTATTTTGTCGATCATATTCCTGAGTACAGTGCAGAGTATGGGCCTATTGAATCTATTGCAGCTTTGAATGATAAGTTTTGGACTCAATTTGATCAGAGATTGAACGGGAGAGAAGATATCAAAGAGATTCGTTTTTATTTTGCAGATCGTATAGTGCAAGATAATCAAAACCATTTACTTCATAAAAATATTCTTATTGTGGAGTACTCGTTTCAACAGTCTGGGCAGCTTCATTATGTCTCTTATACCAATACTAATAATACCGCAGATCTAGGAGTATCAACAAAAGCGGACTTTGCAACAACCTTGCGAGGTGGGAATGGTCAAATATTAGAAGTGTCTTCTATAGATGTTGATACTTTTAATGGTGGGCTGAGTACAAATATTCAATTACAGATAAGCATTTGGGATCGTTCCAGCCCTGAACCTTTAAAGGTAGGTAAAATTCGTAGTTTGCAAGGTTTTCAAGGAAGTAGTTTTTAACGATAGAGTATAGATGTGTGTGACCCACATTATGTAATAGCTTTTTGATTCCCATGTTCTGGGTCCCTACTGATCGTCTTGAGATCAGGTTGAACAGTTTGTATTTTCTGAAGAAGCATTCTTTGAATAAATATGGATATTTGTTTACAATAAACGTACAGTTCTCTTGTATTATTCTTGCCAGGTTTGTTTTTTTCGCATCTCATAGAGGAATGAAGTTACTGTATTGGGTGGAATTTTTTGATGACCTACAACATGTTCGTGGTCGTTCCAAAAACACAGTTATGGCCTATCGGCGTGATTTAGAACTCTATTTAGAGTTTAAAAAAACAAAAAAACCTCTTGCTAAAATTTACATGTTTATGAAGAAACGAGGTTTAAGTTCTCGTTCTCAATCTAGGGTTATTAGTTCGATGAGAACATACTATAAATTTTTAGAGAGAAAAGGAGCCCCTTCCCATGAATTAAGGGAGCTTAAACCCTTGAAGATTACAACTAAACTCCCAATGCCTTTGACAGAAAAGGAGTTTAGACGGCTTTTTGATGTTTGCAAGGTGAAAGACCCCTATAAAACAGCAAGGAATCGTATAACATTATTGTTATTGTTTGGTTTAGGATGTCGGGTGAGTGAAATGATTGCTTTAAATATCGAAGATTTTAATTCTTCAGAGGGATGGTTAAAAGTGACTGGTAAGGGAAGAAAGGAGAGAATTATTCCTTTGACAGAAAATCTTTTAAAAGAACTAAAATTTTATATTCAAGATATTCGGAATCATTTAGTGAAAAGAGGGGTGGGAAAGTCCATACTGATTAATGATCGCAGTCGGAGACCCTCTCGTGTTGATATTTGGAGGTGGCTGGCTCTTTGGTCGGAAAAAGCGGGTTTTAAAGAGCCTGTGGGTCCTCACCGGTTCCGTCATGGATGCGCTACAGTTTTGCTAGAGTCAGGGGCTGATTTGAGATCTATCCAGTTGTTGTTGGGTCATGCTAGCTTGCAAACAACACAAATTTATACAAGTGTATCTACGGGCAAAAAACAAGAAGTGGTTGATAAATACCACCCACTGTCTCAACTAGAGCCTCTTTAAAACTTTAGATGGTTCTTAAGTTATGAATCTCCAAAACGATTTGTGCGACTAATAGAAGAGAATGGAAGGAAGATTTTTTATTCAGGTTTCCAAAACGAGTTTTCTGAGGCGCAGGGCGTATTCCGAAGGAAGACGAGCCTGCGGACCTCAGAGTTGTTTGAGATTTTGAAAGTCTTAAGAATGACTTGTGCCACTGATAGGGCAAACGGGAAGGGAGAGTTTTTCTTCAGGTTTTTAAAACGAGTTTTCTGAGGCGCAGGGCGTATTCCGAAGGAAGACGAGCTTGCGGACCTCAGAGTTGTTTGAGATTTTTAAAACCTGAAGAAAAATTCTTCCTCTTGTCATCTTAAAAAATAAATTCCAAAGAGAGATGAGTTTATTCTATTCTTAATGATATCGAGTGCTATCAAGTCACATTTGTTGTTTTGAAAATGAGTGATAAGTCCGTCGTTCGGACAGATAAAGATTCTGTTTCTTTTTCATTCCATTTTAATACTTGGCATAGATTGTATTTCTAGAACTTATGACAAAAGTTTATTCTTTTTGTAAAAAGGGTTTTGGACTTATTCCTGTTAGGGTTGAGGCGACATTTGTCCCCGGTCCTCCACAGATAAAAATTCTAGGTTTACCTGATAATTTGCTTAAGGAGAGTCAAATTCGTATTCGAGCGGCTTTGACAAGTCAAGGGTTTCAGTTTCCAAAGTCAAAGCAAGTTTTAGTCAATTTAAAACCTAATAACATTAAAAAAGTCAGCTCTGGTTTAGAATTTGCCGTAGCATTTGCTATATTGATTGTTTCCAAACAGATTAAACTTGCTGAAAAGAAAATTTTTGTCTACGGATCCTTGTCCTTGGCTGGAGATATAGAGGCCCCAGATGATATTGAGGAGTTGAGTTTAATTCATCTATCTCATCCTCTTTATACAGGTATCACTCATTATGGTTTACCTTTTAAAACTTTGGAAGTCAGAGAGTTATCTCAAATTCTTAATCCTATTTCAAAGCCTGAAATGAGAGACCCTATTAAACAGTCCATTGAGATACAGAGCTTATCATTGCCCAAACAGTTAGGTGAAGCATTATGTATAGCATCGCTTGGAAAACATTCTCTATTAATTGCAGGCTCTAAAGGAACGGGGAAATCGACTGCTGCACGTGCTATGTCTTCTTTAATGTCTCCTATGAGTAATCATATATTTTATCAAGCCAGAGCGATTCATAGATATTTTCATGAGGAGTTAAAATCTCCTCCTGTGCGCACTCCTCATCATACAACAACATCTATCGCTCTTGTTGGAGGTGGAGATCCTCCTTTTCCAGGAGAAATATCTAAAGCGCACGGGGGGATACTGATTTTGGATGAACTTTTAGAATTTTCTAAAGATACCATTGATGTTTTGAGAGAGCCTATGGAGATGGGATTTATTTCTGTCTCTAGACATAAGGGGGCTTACCGGTTTCCAGCTCAATTTCAATTGATTGCTACTTCTAATCTTTGTCGATGTGGTGAATTCTACCCTTCAAAAGGTAATACATGTCGATGCCGTTCGGCTGATTTAATCAAATATTTAAATCGCCTTAGTGGACCACTTTTAGATCGTTTTCAAATTGTATTGTTTTGTAAAAATACACGTAAAGAGACAGTCCAATTAGAAACACTTAAAAGCACATTAGATGAAGCTAAACTTTTTCAAGAGCAGCAAAAAGGCAAAAAGAAAAATCGCCTGAGAGCTTTGGATCAAGATTTTCTCTCTACATTGACTCCAAGGAAGAGAAAGAATGTTTTAAATGTTGCACATTCTATTTCCAATATAGCGTTCAGTCAGGAATTACTGCCTTGTCATTTACAAAAAGCGATCACCTATGCAGTGGAACCTCAAAGAAAGTTGGAAATAGATGCCTTGGATTACTTGTAGAATAAGAATTTTCAGGATGTTTTTTTATCAGAGATTTTTAAGTGGGTTGCAGAGTTTGTGTTCAGATAAATCATTTTGATAGGATGGCTTTACTTTTTTTAGCATAGTCTTTTATTTTTAAGTCCAGTATTTTCTTAGGTATGTTTTGAGGAGTCGTAAATGTATTTTCTAATTCATCTAGGAGTTGTTTTTGAATAACGCCTATATGCAAGGCTGCTTTATAGGGGACTAGTGACTGTGTGATGAGAGAATAACGAGAGTGATAAATTGTGGGGTAGTCTTTTTCTATTCGAGCTTCGATGTGTTTTTTTCTTTGAAAGACGGGATTTCCAGAAAGATGACTCATTTCTGTATGGTTTTCTATTGCCATAGTGGCAATGGCATCGCAGTCTGATTTACGTTCTTTGAAAAATGTTGAAAATAGATCTTTGTAAAACTTATTTTGTTTTTCAAAAAGTCTCATTAGACAGACTATATCTTCAAAACCAGAATTCATCCCTTGTCCAAAAAAAGGAACAATACCGTGAGAGGCATCACCTAATAGGAGCATCCAGTCTTTATAGTACCATTTTGATAACCAAACAGTAAAAAGTTGAGATTGTGGATGTGAGTCGAATTGTTTTTCAATATCATAAAGCAGAGGGAGAATGTCCTTAAACTCTCTTTGAAAGTATTTTTTGACTCCTTCTTTTTTTAAGGCTGCAAAAGATATTTTTTCTCCTTTTTCTGGCATATATAATGTCAGAGTAAAACTTTTATCTAGATTCGGGAGGGACATGAGCATGAAAGGGCCTCGTGGCCATATGTGAAGGGCATCATGTCTATAATCTTTTGAAACCTCAGCAGAGAGAAAAAGCTCCTTATAGTCACAGTTTAATCGTTCTATTTTCTCGGAACAGTCTAGAGTTTTTTCTTTGAAAAACTTTCGGCATTTGGAGTTGGCCCCATCTGTTCCAAAGACAATTGAGGGTTTGACGATGTGTTGGGATTTATTTGTATGGAATATAAGGCGTCTTGATTCAAAGTTGATATCTGATAGTTCATGTTGGAAGTGAATAGGAATACCCATTGACTCGGCTTTTTCTAAAAGAATTTTATTGAGTGTATTACGGGATACCGAATAATTTTGTTCTCCATTATAACCGTAGGGGTAGAAGGTTGGACTCCCTTCTTGATTGTGAATCATTCTTCCCTTTACTGGAGTGGTGATTTTTTCTATATCTTTCCAAAACTTTAAATGTCTGAGTGCATGGATGCCCCTTGAGGTGATAACAAGATTGATAGATCGTCCTGCGTGGTCTAGACTTTTACGTAAATCGTATCGTTTTTCATAGAGTTCAACACGATGTCCTTTTTTCTTTAGGAAGCAAGCTAAGAGTGAGCCCACTAAACCTGCACCAATAATAGCTATAGGGTTATTCATTTTTTTTATTAAGAGTGTTGTTAAGTTTTTCAACAGCGTGAAAAACATCAATATATCGTGTGTAAAGGGGAACTGGGGCTAGACGGAGAATATCAGGTTCTCTGAAATCGAACATCTCGTTTTGATAACTAAGAGAGGTGGTCAAAGGTGTATATTTGTCTTTAATGCGCAGGCAAAGCATTGAGCCTCGATCTTTAGGTGTTATGATTTCGATCTGTTGATCTAATATCTTTTTTAATAAGAATTCAAGGTAAGATGTTATAGTCTCTCTTTTGCAAAAGAGATGATCTCTATTGGCTTGTCTGAAGATTTCAAGAGAGGCTCTTTGAGCCGCTAATTGAAAAATGGGTGGGTTACTTAATTGCCATGTTTCAGCTCCACCAATGGGTTTAAATTTAGGTTTCATTAAAAAGCGTTCTGCCTTGTCATGTCCCCACCACCCTTCAAGACGTGGAAGAGATGTGTGTGCAAAACGATTGTGAACAAAAGCTCCAGCTATACCACCAGGTCCAGAGTTTAAATATTTATATCCACACCAGACGGCAAAATCCACATCATCTTCATGAAGCTGTAAACGAATATTTCCTATGCCATGGGCAAGGTTAAAGCCAATATAGGCTCCAATTTCATGAGAGGCTTGAACACTTTCTTTTATTGGAAAGTGCTGACCTGTTAAATAGTTGACATTTCCGAGTACGACTAAGGCCAAACTCTCTTTGAGTTCTCGGATTTGGTTTAAAATGCGCTCAGGAGAGATGGTTAACTTGCCTCTATCTGGATTGAGCGAGATGACAGTCTCATGGGGATCATACCCATGCAGTTTAACATGTGAATCTATGGCATATCTATCTGATGAAAAAATTGTGTTTTCAATAAGTATTTTATTTTTTTTCCCTCTGGGTTGGTAAAAGGAAGTCAGCATTAAGTGGAGATTGACGGTCAGGGAGTTCATAGCCACGACTTCATTGGTTTTAGCTCCTGTTATCCATGCTAAATCTTCACTGAGAAGCTCGTGGTATGAAACCCATGGAGAGTTTCCGCTTGTATGTCCTTTGACACCAAGTTTTGACCATGTTTCTAAAGACTCTTGAATGTATTCTTCGACTTTTTTAGGCATAAGACCTAGTGAGTGTCCTGTGAGGTAAATTTGCTCTATGCCATCTTTAGTTTTAGGGATGTGAAAAGAGTCTCTCCACTTAGAAAGTGGATCTGTTCTATCTAATGCGAGAGCAAATTCTTTATTTGTTTCAAAGGTCATCGTCTTTAGTTTTTCCACTCCATTGCTTTAAAGGAATACGTACATCGTCATAAGTATCTATTTTGCTTTCTTGTTTTACTATTTTAAACTTTTTCATTCTATTGTTTCAAAGTATAGAGTTTGAAAGCCGGTCACTTTTAATTCTATTTTCATATGGGGAGCTAGGGTGACAGCAGGTGTTGCTGCTCCAGCTAATATGAGTTGTCCTGTGTTTAATCCACGATCAAATGGTTCTAAGAGTTCACATAGCTGGACAATGGAGAGGATGGGGTCTCCGGAAATAGCGTTGGCCTCTTCCACAGATTGTGTTTGTCCGTTTATTTTGAAGTGTAATTGTGTTTGATTGAAATAAATGTCTTTGGGTTTTTTCTTTTCACTGGAGATATGGAAAGCTAATGCGGAAGTGTTATCTGCCACGACATCTTCTAGTGAAAAGTAGCGAAAGGCTTGGTAGCGTGTATCTAATATCTCTAAAGCAGGACAAATGCTTTCAATAGCGTCTAGGGCGTTTTGCCTTGAGATTTTGCCCTTTAATTTTTTTTTCATTTTAAAAGCTAGTTCAGCTTCAACTTTGGGTTGCAGGCTTCCTTGAAGGGAAAAAAACTTTTCCTTATGGCACATAGAATCTGTAAGCACTCCAAAGCAGGGAGTTTCTAAGCCCATTTGTTTTCGCTTGGCTTCAGAAGTCAGGCCCATTTTGTACCCAATAAAGTTCTCTCCTGCTTTTTCCCTAAGCTCTAATCCAGAAAATTGCACTTCATATGCAGACACTATATCCAAGTCTTTATAATCCTTTGTGATTTGTTCAATTTTTTGAGGGATCGTGCGAGCTCTATGTAATTTCAGAGCTAGCTTTTCACATTCTTTTTTGTTCATTGGGAAAAATCCTTTTTGCTTTTTATCTGACTTTAATGAGAGTTGTGATAATTTTCAAGTTGAGATACAGATAGAATAGAAAGTGTCTGGGTACAGAGATGGAAGGACATAAAATCCGATATTTGCTTCTATATATAAAGGTAAGTGTGTTGGGTGACAAGCGGCTTACAAATTGCAATTCACAGTGGGGTGTGATTGATAAGAGATAACAACGGGTTATTAGAGCGAGCTGATGCGACTATTATAGAGATTCGATAAATAGTTTTGAGGAGTGGAAAGAAAAAATGAGTCTGTCTTTAGAGAGTGCAAAGATTATAGATATCACACCTGTTATTTCTGAGAATCTTTCTGTTTTTCCAGGAGATACACCTTTTGAGAGAAAAGTTGTTATGAGTTTTGAAAATCAGGACCACCTAGGGCTTTCCTATTTAAAGTCTACGGTTCATTTAGGGGCACATGCGGATGCCAGCAATCATTATCACAGAGATGGAGAGGGGATTGAAAAAAGAGATCTCAGTCATTATATTGGTGGATGTCAAGTTATCAGGGTACAAATTTGTAGAGGTGAAAGAATTCGTCCAGAGCATATAAGAGATAAAAAAATCACTCAGAGAAGAGTTCTGTTTTGTACAAATTCTTTTCCTAACCCTTATGAGTGGAATGAGGATTTTAACTCTTTATCTCCGGAGCTGATTGACTTTCTTTCCAAGAGAGATGTTTTAACAGTGGGTATTGATACACCATCTGTGGATCCTGCTAGGGATAAGATTTTGGAGTCACACCATGCTATTTATAAAAATAATTTTGCTATATTAGAGGGTTTGATTTTAAGTCATGTTGCAGAGGGTGAGTATCAGTTGATTGCTCTTCCTTTACCTATAGAAGGAGCGGATGCCTCTCCTGTTCGAGCTATTTTGTTAAAGGAGTCTTTGTGATTGAAATACATAATTATATAGGGGGGCGATTTTGTAAATCAGAAAAGACACTTACAACTGAAGAGCCTGCAACGGGGAAGGTGTATGCTCTGTTGCCTGATTCAGATAAACAGGATGTCGATCGATCTGTTCGTGCAGCCGAAAAGGCTTTTCCCTACTGGTCAGGTTTATCTGTTGATGAACGTGTAGAATGGTTATTAAAGATATCTCAAGTTATAGAAGAGCATTCAGGTGAACTTGCTGAATGGGAAAGTCGTGATAATGGAAAACCTATCACATTATCTTCCACAATAGATATTCCAAGGGTTGTTAAAAACTTTCAGTTTTTTGCAGAGTATATAAAGACGCAAAGGGATTTGATATTTGATAATGCTGATTTTCATAATAAAACTGTCAATTATCCTCTAGGGGTTGTCTCTATTATTTCCCCTTGGAATTTTCCACTTTATTTGTTGACCTGGAAGATAGCCCCGGCTCTTGTAACGGGAAACACAGTGGTTGCAAAGCCCAGTGAAGTGACTCCGATGACAGCTTTTCAATTTTCTAGATTGTTAGATGAAATAGCATTTCCATCCGGTGTGATTAATATTGTTCATGGGAGGGGAATTTCCGTGGGGGAGCCTCTTGTGATGCATAAAAGGGTCAAGGCCGTTTCTTTTACTGGAAGTACAGCCACAGGTTATAGAATTGCCGAGTTAGCGGGAAAGGGGGTGAAAAAAGTTTCTTTAGAAATGGGAGGAAAAAATCCCAATATTATTTTTAAAGATTGTGATTTTGATGCTGCTTTGGAGGCCACATTGCAATCTTCTTTTATAAATAATGGTCAAGTTTGTCTTTGTGGCTCTAGAGTGTTTTTACAGGAGGGTATTTATGATGAATTTAAAAATCAGTTTGTTCAAAAGGCAAAAGAGCTTGTTGTAGGGCCTTCGTTAGATAGAAATGTGGATCAAGGAGCCATTGTGTCTCAAGCTCATTTTAAGAAAATTCTTTCCTATTTAGAGCTTGCTGTTGTGGAAGGTGGGAAGATTATACTAGGGGGAAGACCTATAAGTTTAAAGTCACCTTATAATGGGGGATATTTTATTGAACCTACGATTATTGAAAATCTTTCTAATCGGTGTCGAACAAATCAGGAGGAAATATTTGGTCCTGTTGTGACACTTCAGAAGTTTTCAACGGAAGAAGAGGTTGTAGAATTAGCTAATGATACGTCTTATGGATTAAGTGCTTCGATTTGGTCAGGCGATTTGGAAAGAGCACATCGAGTGGCTTTACGGATTGATGCTGGGGTTATTTGGATAAATACTTGGATGAATAGGGATTTACGAACACCTTTTGGTGGGTTTAAAACTTCAGGGTTGGGTCGAGAGGGCGGGGAGTGGAGTCTTCGTTTTTTTACCCAACCTAAGAATATTTCTTGGCCTAAAGAGTAGAATAGGTTTTATGAGAGATATGAGAGAGCTTGTTTCAAGTAGGACAAGGACAAGGACAAGTGGGAGAGAAGAAGAGTGAAAAGCTGGAAAGTGATACATTCGGATAGGGCCCCTACTCCTGTGGGTTTATATCCTCATGCCAACAGGGCGGGGAAGTTTTTATTTCTTTCCGGTATTGGGCCACGGCAGAGAGGTCGGCAAGAAATTCCCGGAGTGACTTTGGATGAAAATGGGGAGGTGATTTCAAAGGATATTGAGGTGCAATGTCATAGTGTGTTTAAAAATGTTAAGTGGGTTTTAGAGGAGTCGGGGGCGAGTTGGGATCAATTAGTGGATGTTACAGTTTTTTTAACTGATATGAAAAATGATTTTGAAACGTATAATAGGATTTACGCAGATTATTTTAAAGATGTACAGCCCTGTAGAACAACGGTGGAGGTGAGTCGATTGCCGACCCCTATTGCTATTGAACTGAAGTGTATTGCTTTATTAGAATAGATGTTTTTTATGTTATACTTCCTGATTGATGATTAAGTGCTGAAATCTTTCTTTATTATTTTATTTGTTTAGATAAAGAAGTGTGTTGTTTTTAATTAGAAAATTAGAAAATTAGAAAATTAGAAAATTAGAAAATTAGAAAATTAGAAAATTAGAAAATTAGAAAATTAGAAAATTAGAAAATTAGAAAATTAGACGAAATATTTTTTAAAATAAGTCGGGAGATTGTTTATGTTGTATACGCCTTTATCTTTAAAAAGTTGGATTGATAAGCATCGTGAAATTTTAAAGCCTCCGGTGGGAAATAAGATGATTTGGAGAGATCGTGAATTTATTGTTATGGCGGTGGGTGGTCCTAATACACGGACAGATTATCATATTAATCAGGGGGAGGAGTTTTTTTATCAAGTCGAGGGGGATATGGTTTTAAAGGTGAAGACTACGGAGGGTGAAGATAGAGATATTTGTATTCATGAGGGAGAGATTTATTTATTACCTGCGAACACGCCTCATTCTCCTCAGCGACCGGAGGGAACTGTGGGTATTGTTGTTGAGCGAAGGCGTTTGGCGCATGAAGAGGATGGTTTTGTGTGGTTTTGTAAAAAGTGTGGAGAGAAGTTATATGAGGAATTTTTTCATCTTACAAATATTGAAGTACAATTGCCTCAAGTCTTTGACCGTTATTATTCTAATAAAGAGAATACAACATGTAAGAAATGTCACATGGACAATGGAAAAGGTCATTGAAGAAGAAGCCGTTGAAAAAAATAGATATTCATACGCATATTTTGCCTCCGGAGATACCCAAGTTCAAAGATCGATTTGGATATGATGGTTTTATAGAGCTTCGTCATTGTGGTGAGTGTGCTGTTGATATTTATAAAGACGACGGAACTTTTTTTAGAAGAGTTGAGAGAAATTGTTGGGATCCGGAGGTTCGTATTCAGGAGTGTGATAAGAGTGGGGTGGCTTATCAAGTTTTGTCGACAGTTCCGGTGATGTTTAGTTATTGGGCGAAGCCAAAAGATGCACATTATATGAGTCAGTTTTTAAACGATCATTTGAGGGGGGTTTTAGAGACTTTTCCAAAGCGTTTTTTTGGTTTGGGAACGGTTCCTTTGCAGGAGATACAGTTAGCTATTGAGGAGATGCAGAGGTGTCAGGAGATAGGTTTACAGGGTTTACAGATTGGCAGTCATGTTAATGGGTTAAACTTTGATGATGAGTATTATCTTCCTTTTTTTGAAGCGGCTGAAAGTTTGGGAGTGCCATTGTTTGTACATCCTTGGGATATGTTGGGTCAGTCTCGAATGCAGAAGTATTGGTTGCCTTGGCTTGTGGGGATGCCGATGGAGCAAGCTCTAGCTATTTCAAGTTTAATATTGGGTGGTGTTTTTGATCGTTTTCCTAATTTGCGATTAGCATTTGCACATGGAGGGGGGGCTTTTTTAGGAATTCATGGGCGTATTGAGCATGGATTTAGGGTGAGGCCGGATTTGTGTGCTCAGGAGAGTGAGACATCCCCTAAGGCGGCTTTGGGCAAGTTTTATGTTGATGCTCTTGTACATGATGAGCGAACCATTGAGTTTTTAGTCGATGTATATGGTGAAGATTTTGTCGCTATGGGTTCGGATTATCCTTTTCCTTTGGGGGAGAGTGTGCCGGGGTCTCTCATCGAGAAGTGTTCGTCTTTTTCTGAAGAGGTGAAGTCAAAATTGTTATATAAAAATGCTTTAAAATGGTTAGGGCTTAAGGTGGGGGATTTTTTTGATTTGTAAGTATGCTGTGACAGGCTATAGTCTCTACGGGTTACATTCAAATGCCCCTGCGTCGTTGATTAAAGGTTTTGTTTTATTTCGTTTATAGGATTTACGTTTGTTTGTTGCTAAATCTGTGATGTATACTGAGTAATCAAGGTCTGTTCCAGCTGAGCCAAACACCCAGTACTTGCCGTTGACAGCGCAGCCATTAAGAACTTTGACTAATAGCTCCGGGTTATCATGGTTAAAAAAGTAAAATAAGGAGGCCTCATCACCTATAACAGCATCTTTGATTCTGGCATTATGCACTTTTCTGTTATGATCTGTGTAATAGGCCTCTACAAAAAATCTTCCATCTTGGAGGCAAGCATTTAAGCCCCATTCCAAACACCCATAGTCTTTGGCTTCAAGTAAGGGTGAGGCAAAGCACAGTAATAGGGCCGCTAATAGTTGTTTTTTAAATCCCAACATAACTCTTAGTCTCCTTTTTAACTCTCTTTTTCTTTCTTTCTCTTTCTCTTTTTTTTCTTCTCTAGCTGTTTTGACTCAATTTTCTTTTCAAAATTATAGGTCAGTTTTTATTTTATACCTTTTAAGTTTATCTTCTTACTATTATCTTATTTAAAGATATTAAAAATTTCTAGTCTTCCCTTATTTTTTATTTGCTGCTCAAACCCCTTCATCTGTCCTTTCTCTTTTTATCTCTTAATCCCTCTCTTTTCTCTGTTTAACCTTTTTTCTATCGACTGACAGTACAGGAAAAGGCACTGGCATCGTTAATTAAAGGGTTTGTGCTACCTCTATGATAAGGAATCCTGACCCCTGTAGCATTGTCTGTGACAAAGACAGAATAATCAAGATCTGTTCCAGCGGAGCCAAACACCCAGTACTTACCATTAACTCCGCAGCCATCAATCACTTTCACTAACAGCTCAGGGTTGCTTTCAGAAAAAAAGTAAAACAGCGAGGAGGTTTTATTCACCCCGTTGAGCATAGCTTTTTTAACCTTTGCCTTTTGACTCACTTGATCTCCAGAAGAGTTTTTGTAAAACACTTCAGCCTCCACATGAAACCTTGCGCCTTGAAGACAGACGTTATGTTCGCTCTCAAGGCACTGATAATCCAGTACAGGGTCTTTAACTTTAGTAGGAGCATAGTTTGAAGCATCTTCAATGGTGTAGAGCAGTGCCTTTGAGGCATTAGCTGCACTTGAGCCCATCTTTAAACCCTCATGAGAAGAATCACTGCTAAAACGATCAAATCTAGCAAAGCTAAATACTCCCATAACGGTCGTATAGCTTTTGTTATTGGTGTTCTTATTTTTATAACCTCTACCATAGGGAACAAAGGCAGTATCAGAAGGATTATCTTGTATATCATGCAAAAGACCTAAGTTATGGCCCACTTCATGAGCTAAAGTTCTATTGTCACCCAAGCAGGAAAGCTGACTATTCTCATCTCCATACAAAATGGCACCGGTTGCTACATATTTAGCGGCTAGCTTATTATTTGTATCATTACTTCTACTTTTAGCTATGCCACAATATGACCCTTTATATGTTAGAGCATAGAGAAGATCTGCTCCGTAATCTGATCTCACATCTGGTAGGATATCGTCCATTAGTCTGCGTGCTGGAGATAGTCCCACTTTTTCAAGTGAGATATTGTATTTACGATCGGGCTGAACGGCAACTGTTCTAAGTCTAGCATTTACATTTGAGCGAGCAAAGATCACATTGGCTTTTAACACAGCAGTCCTTACTCTTTGCAGCAGCTTTGCTCTATTAGAAAGTGAGCTGGGGTAGATAAATGCAATATCAATCACATGTATTTTATCCTGTGAGGCCTTCTTTAAAACCACAGGCTCTGAGGACTTTTTGTAAGATGAGGCCCCAATGGCGTGAACGGGCTTATCTAAATCAGTTCCTACAGCACACAGAGGAATATTTGGTAATTGTGCAAAAACTTTTTGCTCAAAGAATAAAACAACAGAGAAACTCAAAAGCAGAGAAAAACTCATATTTGATATCTTCATAAAATACACTATCCTTTTAACTACTAACTACTAACTACTAACTACTAACTACTAACTACTAACTACTAACTACTAACTACTAACTACTAACTACTAACTACTAACTACTAACTACTAACTACTAACTACTAACTACTAACTACTAACTACTAACTACTAACTACTAACTACTAACTACTAACTACTAACTACTAACTACTAACTACTAACTACTAACTACTAACTACTAACTATTAACTATTAACTATTAACTATTAACTATGTTTCTTTAAGTAGAAGAGCATTTAAGTTCAACTTATCTGTCATAAAAAACGCACTTAATTTTTTCACGGTTAGTTAAGCCTTATTATTTTGTAAAATCTTAAAAAATTTAAGCTCTTTGAACTATTGTGAGCAAGTCTTATGCCAGATGAAAGCTCTAGAGAAGATTTTAACTAAAAAATAAAAACTCCAGCTCCATTTTGACTAGCTTTCACTGGCTTTAAAGATCAGCCTTAAAGAGAATGGTTATAAAATATAACAAGGAAAAGTCAGAAAATAAAATAGCAAACAAAAGAAAAGTAAACAGTCTGTACACTTATAAGTTAAAATGATTAAAACTCAGTAATCTGACTAAACTTTATACAACTTTAAGTTAAAAGAGTAAAAAATATCATAGAAATATTTAAAACCTATTTATTCTCTATAAAGACTTATTCATTTTGGATATTGGCAAAGAGGGATTAATTGCAAATCATTAAAGCGAAAAAGTTGTTTTAAAAAAGACTCCATTTGAATTTTAATTTAATATGCTAGAGGACTAAAAAGTATTTAGAAGTACTAAGATGGTGTTTGGCATAAAAGAGCCTCGCCGCCTACTACCTATTTCAAAAAGATAGCTATTGCCGTAACAGCAATGGTCAGTAGAACTCCTAATTTGATTATCATTCTTTGCTCAAGCTCTTTAAGATCTCGTTTTATTATTTCAACATCTTGTTTTGTTGCCAGGTTAGATTCTAAGATCTCATTAAGAATGCGCACCTGAGCCTGAGCTTGTTTATCAGGAACACCTGCATCTTTTAAAACTTCAACATATTTAAAAGCATTAAAAACCATTATGACATTGACTCTAGCACATCAACTTTAATCTGTAAAGATTTGATTTTAAAAAAGAAATAGCATTGGTATGCTGCAATCCTCCTGCTTATCATTAGCAACAGTGTCGTTCAGGTTATAGTAAACTTTACTGCGCAAATACTCTTGGTTATTATTCTATTGATACATACACAATAGCTGCCAAGGGGGATTGCGAAGCAAAAACTTGCAGAGACTGTAGAAAAACATGTCGCAGCTTCCCTTGTGTTCGGCACCGTAGAGATAAGCTTAATGATTATACAGATCTTAGCTCCGAAAATTGCTGCAATAATATGTATTTTGAGCCTGATGATCCACCACCTCCACCTACTTGCCGTAATCCTGCTTTTCAAGAAAGGGATTGTAAACCTGGCCGTATCCTAATAAACCCACTACCAACTAGCGGATTAAGAAATGAAGAACATTGCTGTAGAGATCCTGAGCCTCCTACTACTACTCGTCCTCGTCCTACTTGCGATACTGAGACAAATGGTTGCCGTCGCTGCGGCACAAGCCGCACTGAAAAGAGATCTAATTACTCAACTCTTGAAGGCTCAGCTGCAACTTGTTGGGCATGTTGTCAGCCTCCTACTACTCGGGCTCGAACTTGTACTTATCCCCACAATTTTAATTATTGTGGAAACTATGGCATGATCCCAAAAAACCCACTGCCAAATACTGGACCCAGAACTAAAGAAAATTGCTGCCAACCTGCTCCTACTTGCAGAACCTACAGCTGCCCAACAGGTTACACAAAACAAAACCTAAGCTCTACAAACGTTTCAAAAAGTCATTGTTGTAAAGCTCCTACTCCTACTACAAGAACTTGTCTTCCTGCTGGAACTACTCTTGGTCAAGGCAGTGGCACACGTCAAGAGGCTATAAGAGACTGCTATTTATATATAAATGAATGTTGTAGCAGTTCAAGTGCTTATAGAAATATTGACGCAAACGAATGTAGACGGGAAGGAGGTTATATTTCAGCGGCTGGTATAGCTAGTGGTATGTGCACAATAGATGCTAATGCCTGTGGTGGGGATCCATGTGTGTTAGTGAACTGTGTATGCCAGTAAGATAATTATAGGTTGTAGTTTGGTTTGGCTTAGACTTTTTAATCTTTTATTTATAATATTTATAAGTTAACTTTTTATCTTATTTTAATAGCTTATTGTAGATAGGTCCTTCTTACTTACTTCTTATTATTTTATATGTTTAATCAGTTAGTTTGATGTTGGGTTGTGGTTTACATTGTTTCAGTAGTGAGAAGTGAGATTTTTATTTATCAATAGAATAGAAAGAATAGAAAAGTTAGAACCAAATTTAATTGTCTATCAAGTGTTAGTGTTTGAATAATTAAGTGTATTTAGGGTTGTCTTGTTTTTAGAAGTTAGTTGTGTAGAAACACTAACACTTGTACATTATAAATAGCGTTTTGTCTATGTTGTGTGGTGGGTGTGTAAATCATATATTACTCTTAATCTTAAGTGCACTTAACTTAAAAGTACCAAATTGTAGAATATAGAAGATGAGTTGATTTTTTCTCTTTACTTACTGCTAATGAATTAACTACTGATGAGTTTAGTTTGAGATGTAGGTAAAGATTTTATTTAAAAAAGTTAGAGCTATACCAATAGCAACAACAAACAAAGCACTAAGATTTATCACTATTTAGATCTCAAATTCCCTAAAAAGGTAAAAATAACTAAAAAATATTAATATACGAAAGGAACTATTAATATAATTAATAAAGATTCAAGACAGCTTAAAGGAAGCAATGACTTTTAAATATTTTTATAATAAAAGATATATGTTTTGTGAGGTTATAATTATTCTTAATAACTATTTTTGGAGTCGCTTAAACTGTAATTAGCACTAGCTCTTTTTATTATTTATATTGTCATAAAGTAGTACAGCATGTACTACAATTAGCATTAGGTCTTCTTGTAGCGTCATAAAATCTAGATTTCCTATAGTTACTGCCACATCTGCTTCTGCAATCCCAAAGATAACAGGGTTTTATTACCGCATGAGGGCCTATACAACTCGCCGGAACTCCTCCTCCTCCGTAGCGACGAATGTTACGAGAATTACCACTATAGTGATATACAGTGTTATCTCTGTTACTACAGTTCATTTCACATATCCACTTGTTTGGATCACCAGTAAGCATATTTGTATCTAAGTTAAAATCATCATCACAGGCTCTTCCTATATTCCTACGAGTAGGAGCTTTACAACAATGACTTTTTGAAACGTTTGTAGAGCTTAGGTTTTGTTTTGTGTAACCTGTTGGGCAGCTGTAGGTTCTGCAAGTAGGAGCAGGTTGGCAGCAATTTTCTTTAGTTCTGGGTCCAGTATTTGGCAGTGGGTTTTTTGGGATCATGCCATAGTTTCCACAATAATTAAAATTGTGGGGATAAGTACAAGTTCGAGCCCGAGTAGTAGGAGGCTGACAACATGCCCAACAAGTTGCAGCTGAGCCTTCAAGAGTTGAGTAATTAGATCTCTTTTCAGTGCGGCTTGTGCCGCAGCGACGGCAACCATTTGTCTCAGTATCGCAAGTAGGACGAGGAGGAGGAAGAGTAGTAGGAATAGGAGGAATTTTATAACAACACTTCGTTTCTGTAAAGTCTGTTGAAGAAAGGTTTTGTTTTGTGTGTTCTTCTGGGCAACTGTAGATCTCGCAAGTAGGTGTACATTTTACGCAAGTTTTTTGAGGGCAACGTGAATTGCCAACTATGCCAACTATTTGTTTATGAGCTTCATAATAACCAGATCTGCAAGAAGATCTGTGCTCATATCCTGAAGGACAAGTCATCTGACCAACACACACATCAACATCATCCTCAGAAGGTGAAGTATAGACTGGAGGTGTGATACATTCTTTGCAAGTTTTTTCGCAAGCTCCTTGGCCAATTGTTCGACTACGATAACGAAGAGAGGAACAACGCTCTGTCTGCTCAAGATAACCATAAGATGAACAAGAAACTGATGTGCAACTAGGAGGATCAGAAGGTGGAGGATTAGAATCAGAAACGCAGCAATTTTCAAAGGAAAAATCTGTATAATCATTAAGCTTATCTGTACGGTGCTGAACACAAGGATAAGCACGACATGTTTTTTCACATCTTCTGCAAGTTTTCTCCCTGCAAGACCCTGAGGCAGCTATTGTGTATGTATCAACAGAATAATAACCATGACTATTTGAGCAGTAATATTCACCATAACCTGATCGACACTCTTGGCATCGAACAGGAGCATTGGGATCAACGCAGCATATACCGAGGGTAGGAGGAGATTTTGCATCTGATGATGATTTTCTCACCCACCCAAATCTGCTGCAATCATACGCCTGATTGCCTGAAGTTAAAGGCTCTGTATCAGCACAGGTTGCAGGGGTTGCAGGAACCCTTGAACAATCCTTTTTTCCCTGACACTGTTGAGAGCTACAGTTATGGCCTGAGGGTTGAGTAAAGGTTTGACCTTGGCAGGTGTTAGAAGCTGTAGTCTCACTACACGGGCAGACAGCAAGAGCTTTGCAGCAGGTGCCGCAATTCACCTGTGAAGGTGAGCCCACAAGGCTTGAATAATTATCCGATCGCCTGCGGTCACGACCGCAAATATTCTGATTACAATTACCGACGACCTCAGGGCAAAGGCAAGGGCCTTTTAAAATCATGCAATTTGAGTCATCAGGATCGCGACCAACCATAGCTCCCAAATTTCCCCAATTAGGGCCGCAAACCCTGCATGTTTGAGGTAAAGTCGTAGTTGTTGTTGTTGTTGTCGTCGTTGTTGTTGTTGTTGTAGAAGTTGTGGTTGTGGTGGTGGCAGGAGTTTTGCAACAAGTGCTACAATTCACCTTTGAGCTTGAGCCTGAAAGATCTGCGTAGTTTGTTTTCTGCTCAGTACTTGTGCCGCACACTGCAGAGCTGCAACCATTTGTTACGCTTTGGCAGGTGAGCTTTATTTTTTTACAACACTTCTTTGCCGTATTAACACTTCCCTTAGGATTAGACTTTTTAGAAGCATAGCCCGCATCCTGACACTTCTGATCAGTATTAAAATCCTGACACGGACAATCCTTTGTCCCCTTACACACTACTGTACCAGTGGTGCTGTCAGGGCAGGATAGGTTCACATCCACACCCCTACAACTCTGGGACACAGACGACTGACTCCCACATGTAGCATATGAAGAACAATTATGACAAAAACCTAAATCATCCTTATGAGGCCGAGCTGCTGGGCACTCACATTGACATGTTTCACGGTTAAGCTGCTGACCTTTTCCCTCATTGACACATTCAGCATTTGTCCTCGTGCAAACACGCTCGCAGCAAGCATCACAAGTTGCAGCTGAGCCTGAAAGACTATCATACGAAGATGTCCTTTGAGCCCTCTCATCACCGCATAGTGTGCAACCATTGGTTACGCTCTGGCAGGTAACAGCAGCAGCAGGCTCCTCACAACACGTATCACATGTGGCCTGATGTCTTATATAATTACCATACCTAACTACCTTTTCAGTTCTTGCGCCACACATTGCGGAACTGCAACCATTGGTTACGCTCTGGCAGGTGGCATCAGACCTACAACACACCTCACCTTTCATGACAGCGCAGCCGTTTTCGAATCGTTGAAAGCCGGTTGATCCTACACCTATCGTATGAAAACCACTACCACCAGGAGGAATGCAGATCGTACATTCTGTCTCAGGACCACATAATGTCGTAGATGTCGTAGATGTCGTAGATGTCGTAGATGTAGATGGTGTTAGAAGGTCCACGCCGCACGTTCTACCTGCTTCATCTATTCCATTTGTTTTTGTTCCAGGACATGTGACACCGCATACTGTAGTTTTTGTATGATTTACGCAAGTATTTGAGCCGTCACATGTAAGTCGATCAACGGTAAAAAACACTTTTGTAATATCATGTGGGGGGGAGTTAGGGGGGATATTGGTATTTGTTTTCATAGGAGGCGTGTAGTTTGAATAGTTACCTGCAGTATCAACTGGTCTTATCCAAAATTGGTATAAACCTTCACTAAGGCCTTTAAAACTTAACCTAATGGGCGTTTTACGATTAAGTAGTGTTTGATCACCTCCCGTGCCGTCTGCATTTAAATCCGTATCTAATGACACTTCACCAGCACTTCCTGATGATAACGCAAAACCATGGCAGCTTTGAAAATTGCTGAGAATCTTTTCATCATCAGATTCACTGGCGCACATAAAAATTGAGCCCCCTTCTGTTGATCTTAATTGAACATCTACATTCCCATCAGCATTACAAACCGTATTGGTAACAGTACTACTCCGTGCACCCTGACCCCCCTGCCTTGCATCCTCTAAATTGTCTGGATCAACGACTTTTCTCCACTTGATCTGAGGACGTGAGCTATCAGACTGATGAGAAAGTACAATCTCAGCCCTCTCTTCACACGAAGGCCGATCATCAGAGGGCGGTATACTAGCAGAAACCTCTAGCTTCACACCATAGCCGGCATTTTGATCATTTTTGTTATCTAGATTGTAGGGAGTAAAATAATTTCTATTTAATGATCCTGAAAAATAAGAGCAATCCTTACTCTCTGTTGAGCCAGAGGCGACAGGAGATATCTTAATTTTTATTTCACCTCTAAAGCCCTCTAAACCAGATGCATCCTTTAACAAATTTAAAGTATCACCAGAGAGTAAATCTATACCATCGGTGCTGGTGCATAGACTAGAATTGCTATGATAGGCCTGAAATAAACGTGTCACACCGTTTTCAATGTTTTGCCAATTGTAAAAATCACCCCTGCTATTTATTAAAGGTGCAGCCGTGCGAGGAATCACAGCACCAGGGGCAACCGCTACAGGACGAGGAATCAAAACAGGATCTATAACATTGTTGTAAATCTCAGTGCGATTATTACCTAACTTAAAATCCTCTAAAACATAACTAACAGCATCTCGACACGTCTGAACTAATTGACGCTTACTAAACTGCTCCGCCTGCTTGCCAATCATCGTTCCAACCACTCCAGCTAAAACCGCAAACGTCGCAGACGCAACCGCCGCACCTGCTAAAGAAAATCCAGAACTATTACCAAAAAACCTTATACAAATACCAATATCCCCCCACACTCAATCACTTACACAAAAATACACTCAACACTCACAAAAAAACACTTCAACTTAACTAAACCCCTACATAATATAAGTATATAGATAATATAACCCATTAAATGAATAAAAAATAAACTTTGTATCATTTTGATATACTCATAAACTTTCGTACAGTTTTTGATATGTTTAAAGGGATTTTAAGGGAGCAGAAGAGGTGAGAGCCATTTCAAAGTCTTAATTAAATTAGTTTTTATCCTTGGTTTTATTTTATGGACATTGAGAAGCAATAATGAGAAGAGTTTTTCTGAAGGCTTTCAAAACGAGTTCTCTGAAGAGCAAGGCGTATCTGCAGAATGACAACTTGTTCTCATTGCGCATTATTCAGCTTATGCTTTTTAGTTTGAAGCACAATCTTGAGGAAAAACTCGAATTAAACAATGCTCGATCAAATCAAGATCTATCTAGCCAAGGCTTTTAGCCTTCGCCACGAGCTTACGGCCTTTGAAACTGTCTGAGATTTACGAGGAAGATAAAAATCCTTTTCAGCCAGAGGCTGAAAACACAAACTGGATAAATCTTGATGCGGTTAACACAAGACAAGAATAGAACACATTCGTTTTCTTTCAAGATGTGTTTTTCAGCAAAAACTAAAAAAGCATAAGCTAGATAAAGTTCCACACCATAAAGGGAAGGATAGAATAACTTCACTATGAGCTGATGCTCATATCTACTCAAACTAAATAAGGACAGAACACAAAAAAACTTTCTCTAAAGACCGTTTTTACTGAAAGAAAAATAAAGAGGATCAATGAGAACTCTATCATTCATTCAAATGTTGACTAAAGCCTCTTTCAAAGATCTCTGATAATTCCATGCGAGTATTCGCCTCAAACAAATTCAAACAAATCTTATCTTACTAAGACTTTTTTTAAACAATCTCTAATAATAGGTGAGGCCACCATACAAATAAAAAACATAGACAATTGACCAAGTACAGAAACCCATGCCACTCCCTTTAATATCAAACCATGGGCAATAAATAAGGAACCAAAACCAATCATAGTCGTCAGAACAGAAAGCTGTACCCCCTGAGCCACATACCGAGCACTTTCAATTGAAGAAGGATAACCCTCCCTCTCCCTATGCCTCACATGCACACCAATATCTATGCCCGTTGCTAAAACCGCCGGAACCATACCTAAATTAAATATTGTAAAAGGTATTCCAAGTAAACCCATCAAGCCCACAACACAAAGAATACCAAACACTAATTGTAACTCTAAAACAAGAGCACTCCTTATATCTCGAAAGTCAGCCCAAAATACAAAGAACGCAGTCAATAAGAAAATGAGAAGAATAATCATCCCATCTTTAACAATCCTGTCTAATATCTCAATAAAAACTATTGAATCACTACCTACCTTTAAACCTGGAAATTGATCCCGAGCCTTCAACAACACATTTGCAAAAGAACGAATCGTTGAAGCATGTTCCAATGAATTTTTAGGGTAAGCATAAACAATATGCCCTGAACGTCCAAAAATAGATCGTAATTGTACAGGAAGATCTTCTCTTGAATAAACCTCCTCTTTTAAAAGAGATTGAATCCCATCAGCATCTAATTGTCCCTCAGCATCTAGCTCCTCCTGATCAAAGCTCTCCATATTTTTAGAAACCGCTTGCTCTAGAAAATTCAACTTATCTCGACGTTCTTTCATATTTAAGGGCAGAACAGAATAAAGTGAAACAGCATGATCTATTTCAGAGTATTCTTTTTCAAGAAAATTTTTAACCTCTAAAGCCTGTTTTTCATCCTTTGCCAAGAGCGCAGAAGGCGTCATCGATTTTCCAAAAAGCTCATTACCCATAGCTTTTAATTGCCGAGCTTTGTTTGAAAATAAAAAAAGCTTTTGGAAATCATATTCAAACCTTGTATTCAATATTCCACAAAGTATAATTATACAACTTATAAGGACAGGCCATTTCCATTTTAAACTGACAGGATAAAAACCAAAACTCTCAGTGATTTTAGAAAATCGAGGACGATCTTCTAAAAATTGTCCGCAAAAAGGAAAGCAAAGTACAAATGAAAAATAAATAGATAAAATCCCAAAACCAGCAAATAAACCAAGCTCTGAAAAAATACGTATATCACTTAAACTTAAAATTAAAAACGAACCCGATGAAGTCATTGCGGCAGAGAAAAGAACACGACTTGTTTGAATATAGGACTTCTCTAAAGCCAATTCCTTTGAAAGACCACTTTTGACCTCTTGATAATAGCGTTTAATAAGATGAATTCCATACTCCACACCCAATCCACCTAAAATACCAATAAGAAAACTCGTGATCACATTCACTTGCCCTACCAGAAAATAACCTATGCCTGTTGTCCACCCTAACGCAATACCGACAATAAGTGTTGTTGTAAAAGCCCCCCAAAAAGTTCCCAAACCTAAAAGCAAGAGAACACATATTGCTAAAAAAGCTATAACTCCAGCATTACGAATATCATATTTGATCTGTTGTACATTTTCAGCTTTATCAAAGTAACGACCCGTTAACTCATATGGATAATCAGTTCCAAGAACAGATCTTAATTTGTTCTTTACATCGCTTAAAAGCTGTTGGGTTTTTTCTAAATCATTGGAGTCAAAATTAGGCTTTATAAGAACCATAGCATAGTCGCCATCGACACTTGTATAATATTGCTCTTTTTTCAAATCAGAATTGAATTGTGAAAAATACTCTTTAGCTTCAGTCTTTTCATCAGGTGTCTCAATACCAATATCATACCACTGCTGAGGTGTTTGAGATGAAAAGAAAAGATTCTGTACATGTTTTGTCATGAGATGAAACTCTTCAGGCGAAAGGAGATAGAACAGCTTATCCTTTAATAAAAAAGTTTCTCTTTCATAAAAAATAAAATGAACAAGAGGGTGACCTTCTATAGAATTTTTTATAAGAGGAAGAGCAGCAAGAGGGTTCTCCGAGGGACCAATAAGAACAACAAGATAACCTGCCCCACCGACTTCCTTTTCAATCTGTTTCATTTCAACAACATTACGATTATTTTGCGGAAGTAGATCAATGAGATCTAAATTTATAGGTAAGCTGCGACCAAAATAAAGAGAAACAAGACTGATAGATAATGCTAAAATAAAAGCTACAAAACGAAACTTTAATATGGTGGAAAACACAAAGACCTCTTTAACTTGGTGACCCTATCTGATCTTACCTTGCTTACCTTGCTTACCTTGCTTATGACGAACTTTTAGTCTGCGGCAGTTTGGAAAACTGTTTACATGACACTCTCAATTGTTGACATTTATCCAGTTCATAAATGATTGTCACCTCCTTTTCATCAGCGACGTATTTTTTGTAAAATTCATAAGCAGCATCAAAGGTTTCCATTCAAGGTCTTACGAGAAGAAAGTTTTCTTTGCCCCTTTGAAAGGAGATTTGCTTGCTCCTTTAAGGTGGCCAAGAGAAAGACCTGTGATTTTAATTCCTTTCAAAGGAGAGTTTTGCTTCTTTAAGGGATAGTGAGGTTATTATTTTCACATATTCAGCCTTTTGAAGGGGGGAGTTTTGCTTGCTTCTTTAAGGGGAGGTTTTCTTTGCGATTTTTTCTGAATGTGATTCGTAGTTATAAATGATAAATCATTATTAAGTTCACTCTCTTTGCAAAGAGAGTTTTATTTTCCAATATAACTACTTAAAAAATATAAACACTAGTGTGTTCTAAAAAACCTTCTCTATGCAAGTTAAAAAATCTCCTCACCTGCTCATTGGCCTCGTTATTAACTAAATCCTATGCCTCACTTATAATCCTATGCCTCACTTATAATCCTATGCCTCACTTATATAGTGTCTCATTTTGATATATTATTAATAAAATAATCTTAGTCTATTCTTCATAGAATAATTTAGGTTTAATGGTTTATTTTTTATTCATTGAATGAGTTATATTATCTATATACTTATATTATGTAGGGTTTTAGTTAAGTTGAGGTGTATTTTTGTGTGAATAGTTTTGTTGGCTGTTTGGTGAGATATGTTTATGTGCGTGTGTGGGTTTGTGTAGGGTTGTTGATGGGTAAAGTTTTTGGTGTAGATTAGAGAGAGATTGGTTTAGTTTTTTAAGTTTTTTCTGTTTTTGTGTGTGTGAGTGTTTGTTTTGTTAGTAGCGTGTTGATTTAGTTTTTGTTGTTACAGGTTTAGTGTTTGGTTTGCAGAGGAGTAGGTGTTTTTAAGTTGTGTTGGGTGAAGAAGAAAGAGGCCAAGTTAGACAGAGAGGTTTTGGTTTAGTTTTTTAAGTTTTGCTTTGGGCTCATTTGTTCTTCTGCTTTTGTGTTTGTTTTTTTCTTTAGATAGCAGTTGATTTAAAGTGTGTGTGTGTTTGGTTGAGGGGGATACTCACACACAGTATTTGGGATACTTAAGTTTGTTTTGATTTGCTTGTGTTGTGGTGTTTTTGAGTTTTTGCTTTAAATTTTTTATTTTTTTCTTCTTTGTTTTGTTTAGGTAGCAGTTGATTTAAAGTGTATTTTTTTGTGTGTATTGAGTGTGGGGGGATATTGGTATTTGTATAAGGTTTTTTGGTAATAGTTCTGGATTTTCTTTAGCAGGTGCGGCGGTTGCGTCTGCGACGTTTGCGGTTTTAGCTGGAGTGGTTGGAACGATGATTGGCAAGCAGGCGGAGCAGTTTAGTAAGCGTCAATTAGTTCAGACGTGTCGAGATGCTGTTAGTTATGTTTTAGAGGATTTTAAGTTAGGTAATAATCGCACTGAGATTTACAACAATGTTATAGATCCTGTTTTGATTCCTCGTCCTGTAGCGGTTGCCCCTGGTGCTGTGATTCCTCGCACGGCTGCACCTTTAATAAATAGCAGGGGTGATTTTTACAATTGGCAAAACATTGAAAACGGTGTGACACGTTTATTTCAGGCCTATCATAGCAATTCTAGTCTATGCACCAGCACCGATGGTATAGATTTACTCTCTGGTGATACTTTAAATTTGTTAAAGGATGCATCTGGTTTAGAGGGCTTTAGAGGTGAAATAAAAATTAAGATATCTCCTGTCGCCTCTGGCTCAACAGAGAGTAAGGATTGCTCTTATTTTTCAGGATCATTAAATAGAAATTATTTTACTCCCTACAATCTAGATAACAAAAATGATCAAAATGCCGGCTATGGTGTGAAGCTAGAGGTTTCTGCTAGTATACCGCCCTCTGATGATCGGCCTTCGTGTGAAGAGAGGGCTGAGATTGTACTTTCTCATCAGTCTGATAGCTCACGTCCTCAGATCAAGTGGAGAAAAGTCGTTGATCCAGACAATTTAGAGGATGCAAGGCAGGGGGGTCAGGGTGCACGGAGTAGTACTGTTACCAATACGGTTTGTAATGCTGATGGGAATGTAGATGTTCAATTAAGATCAACAGAAGGGGGCTCAATTTTTATGTGCGCCAGTGAATCTGATGATGAAAAGATTCTCAGCAATTTTCAAAGCTGCCATGGTTTTGCGTTATCATCAGGAAGTGCTGGTGAAGTGTCATTAGATACGGATTTAAATGCAGACGGCACGGGAGGTGATCAAACACTACTTAATCGTAAAACGCCCATTAGGTTAAGTTTTAAAGGCCTTAGTGAAGGTTTATACCAATTTTGGATAAGACCAGTTGATACTGCAGGTAACTATTCAAACTACACGCCTCCTATGAAAACAAATACCAATATCCCCCCTAACTCCCCCCCACATGATATTACAAAAGTGTTTTTTACCGTTGATCGACTTACATGTGACGGCTCAAATACTTGCGTAAATCATACAAAAACTACAGTATGCGGTGTCACATGTCCTGGAACAAAAACAAATGGAATAGATGAAGCAGGTAGAACGTGCGGCGTGGACCTTCTAACACCATCTACATCTACGACATCTACGACATCTACGACATCTACGACATTATGTGGTCCTGAGACAGAATGTACGATCTGCATTCCTCCTGGTGGTAGTGGTTTTCATACGATAGGTGTAGGATCAACCGGCTTTCAACGATTCGAAAACGGCTGCGCTGTCATGAAAGGTGAGGTGTGTTGTAGGTCTGATGCCACCTGCCAGAGCGTAACCAATGGTTGCAGTTCCGCAATGTGTGGCGCAAGAACTGAAAAGGTAGTTAGGTATGGTAATTATATAAGACATCAGGCCACATGTGATACGTGTTGTGAGGAGCCTGCTGCTGCTGTTACCTGCCAGAGCGTAACCAATGGTTGCACACTATGCGGTGATGAGAGGGCTCAAAGGACATCTTCGTATGATAGTCTTTCAGGCTCAGCTGCAACTTGTGATGCTTGCTGCGAGCGTGTTTGCACGAGGACAAATGCTGAATGTGTCAATGAGGGAAAAGGTCAGCAGCTTAACCGTGAAACATGTCAATGTGAGTGCCCAGCAGCTCGGCCTCATAAGGATGATTTAGGTTTTTGTCATAATTGTTCTTCATATGCTACATGTGGGAGTCAGTCGTCTGTGTCCCAGAGTTGTAGGGGTGTGGATGTGAACCTATCCTGCCCTGACAGCACCACTGGTACAGTAGTGTGTAAGGGGACAAAGGATTGTCCGTGTCAGGATTTTAATACTGATCAGAAGTGTCAGGATGCGGGCTATGCTTCTAAAAAGTCTAATCCTAAGGGAAGTGTTAATACGGCAAAGAAGTGTTGTAAAAAAATAAAGCTCACCTGCCAAAGCGTAACAAATGGTTGCAGCTCTGCAGTGTGCGGCACAAGTACTGAGCAGAAAACAAACTACGCAGATCTTTCAGGCTCAAGCTCAAAGGTGAATTGTAGCACTTGTTGCAAAACTCCTGCCACCACCACAACCACAACTTCTACAACAACAACAACAACGACGACAACAACAACAACAACTACGACTTTACCTCAAACATGCAGGGTTTGCGGCCCTAATTGGGGAAATTTGGGAGCTATGGTTGGTCGCGATCCTGATGACTCAAATTGCATGATTTTAAAAGGCCCTTGCCTTTGCCCTGAGGTCGTCGGTAATTGTAATCAGAATATTTGCGGTCGTGACCGCAGGCGATCGGATAATTATTCAAGCCTTGTGGGCTCACCTTCACAGGTGAATTGCGGCACCTGCTGCAAAGCTCTTGCTGTCTGCCCGTGTAGTGAGACTACAGCTTCTAACACCTGCCAAGGTCAAACCTTTACTCAACCCTCAGGCCATAACTGTAGCTCTCAACAGTGTCAGGGAAAAAAGGATTGTTCAAGGGTTCCTGCAACCCCTGCAACCTGTGCTGATACAGAGCCTTTAACTTCAGGCAATCAGGCGTATGATTGCAGCAGATTTGGGTGGGTGAGAAAATCATCATCAGATGCAAAATCTCCTCCTACCCTCGGTATATGCTGCGTTGATCCCAATGCTCCTGTTCGATGCCAAGAGTGTCGATCAGGTTATGGTGAATATTACTGCTCAAATAGTCATGGTTATTATTCTGTTGATACATACACAATAGCTGCCTCAGGGTCTTGCAGGGAGAAAACTTGCAGAAGATGTGAAAAAACATGTCGTGCTTATCCTTGTGTTCAGCACCGTACAGATAAGCTTAATGATTATACAGATTTTTCCTTTGAAAATTGCTGCGTTTCTGATTCTAATCCTCCACCTTCTGATCCTCCTAGTTGCACATCAGTTTCTTGTTCATCTTATGGTTATCTTGAGCAGACAGAGCGTTGTTCCTCTCTTCGTTATCGTAGTCGAACAATTGGCCAAGGAGCTTGCGAAAAAACTTGCAAAGAATGTATCACACCTCCAGTCTATACTTCACCTTCTGAGGATGATGTTGATGTGTGTGTTGGTCAGATGACTTGTCCTTCAGGATATGAGCACAGATCTTCTTGCAGATCTGGTTATTATGAAGCTCATAAACAAATAGTTGGCATAGTTGGCAATTCACGTTGCCCTCAAAAAACTTGCGTAAAATGTACACCTACTTGCGAGATCTACAGTTGCCCAGAAGAACACACAAAACAAAACCTTTCTTCAACAGACTTTACAGAAACGAAGTGTTGTTATAAAATTCCTCCTACTCCTACTACTCTTCCTCCTCCTCGTCCTACTTGCGATACTGAGACAAATGGTTGCCGTCGCTGCGGCACAAGCCGCACTGAAAAGAGATCTAATTACTCAACTCTTGAAGGCTCAGCTGCAACTTGTTGGGCATGTTGTCAGCCTCCTACTACTCGGGCTCGAACTTGTACTTATCCCCACAATTTTAATTATTGTGGAAACTATGGCATGATCCCAAAAAACCCACTGCCAAATACTGGACCCAGAACTAAAGAAAATTGCTGTCAACCTGCTCCCACTTGCAGAACCTACAGCTGCCCAACTGGATACACAAATCAAAACCTAGACGATACAACTCTTACAGAGAGTAAGTGTTGTAAAGC
The DNA here is from genome assembly GCA_965116215.1 of Bdellovibrionales bacterium. GTDB lineage: Bacteria > Bdellovibrionota > Bdellovibrionia > Bdellovibrionales > JAKFYE01 > CBDBKL01. The sequence continues at coordinate 304,291 of OZ220494.1, forward strand.
TCCTGCTACAAGAACTTGTCATCCTCCTGGAGTTAATTTTGCTGAAGCAACCGGTGCAGTTACAGAATTACATGAAGACTGCAAGATTTATAAAGATGAGTGTTGTAGTGGTTCATATGATATTCGAACACTGAACGACGACGAATGTAGAGCAAAAGTAGGACGAAGACCTGGAACTGGATATAATGTTCCAAGAATGAGAAGCAGCGGAGGGCATTGCATGATAGATCCTAATGCCTGTTATGGCGATCCATGTGTTGTAGCAGCTTGTATATGTCGATAGGATAGTTATAGCTTCCACTTTCCTTGGAATATCTATATTGGAAGACAATGCGATAGGCTTTCCATTGATTCCATTGAATTGAATCTTTTATTTATAAGTTAGCTTTTTATCTTATTTTAATAGCTTATTGTAGATAAGTCCTTCTTAGTTACTTCTTATTATTTTATATGTTTAATCAGTTAGCTTGATGTTGGGTTGTTATTTACATTGTTTCAGTAGTGAGAAAGTGAGAAGTGAGATTTTTATTTATCAATAGAATAGAAAGAATAGAAAGAATAGAAAGAATAGAAAGAATAGAAAGAATAGAAAAGTTAGAACCAAATTTAATTGTCTATCAAGTGTTAGTGTTTGAATAATTAAGTGTATTTAGGGTTGTTTTGTTTTCAGAGTTAGTTGTGTAGAAACACTAACACTTGTACATTATAAATAGTGCTTTGTCTATATTATTTATACTCTAGATTTTCTTGTAAAAGCGATGTCACTGAACCAAGGCGAGCAAACTATAATAGACAAGATTGTCTCAATTATCACCATTTAATGAGGTTAAGAGCCTAACGGCTATTATAGGAGGTTATTTCTATATAAAACTATATAGAATTTGATTAAAAAACTTTCATTTTGGAGTTATAAAGTTAAATTCGATCTTTTTTTATAGAAGTTTTTTAAGATTTTATAAAATGCTGCTTTCCCTATGATTTTCTCTGCTTTTCATATTCTTCATATATAGTTTTCATTTTAAGTAAAGTAAAATGGTTAATTAGGGATTCATTTCCTAATCATTTGAATATAAAACTTACCACTTTCTCTTTAACTATTAAGACGCAAAAAACAATCTTTTTACCACGAGGTCTTCTCATTTTTTTTCACTTTTTCTTCAAAAATTAAGTTTTACTTCTTTCTAGGTGATATTAACAATAAAGGTTCAAGACAACTTAAGCTCCTTTTTGTGTTTAAGTTTCTGTATAGATCTCATCTCAACTGACATATTGATATAGGTTTGATTTTTTTATTGATCTTGTTTGTCATAGTGTTTGATAGAGGTTACATCAACTGATATAAGCTACAAGAACCATTATAGAGTTTATTATAAAGGATAATAAATTTGTTAAAAAGCAAGCTCTTATGAGAAACTACAAAATCACATTATTGGGACAGAGAAATTTTTAACTCCTATTAATGAGTACAAATTATCTAAAATATTTGGATTTTAGTTTGAAAAATCTTGATGATACCCCTCAAGCACAGAATAGAATATAGGATAAGTTTGAGTAAGTCTTCTTATAACTAGTCTTACACTCCCAGTCGAGCAGGTTATAGTGAATATCGTTGCGCAAATACTCTTGGTTATTATTCTATTCATACATACACAATAGTTGCCTCAGGGGCTTGCAAAGCAAAAACTTGCAGAAAATATATAGAAGATACAAGCTGCAGGCATGCCCTCGTTACTTATAATTAGTCTTACATGTGCCAATACTTACTTCTGGTTTTGAGGCGCATACGTATGCGAAGCGCAAGAAGGCGATCCATCAAGGCTCAATCGTACAACGGCCTGCTAGACCTGGAAGTCCTTTGTCACGGCACTTCTTAGCTCCCAGACTATCAGGTTCAGCACTTCCTATAACAACGACCCCGTCCCAACAGACATAAGGATTGTAACCACAATCCCTCCCTGCACATAGACACAACTTGAATGGTGGAGGTGGATTGCAGCAATTACTTTTACTAATAGATGTGATACGTGAAGCATTAGATTTAAGTGTGTGTTTAGCTATAAATGGACATTCTAGCCCTTTAAGTAAAACTGTAGAAATACCACATCCACACTCATAGGGTTGTGCTCCTGGATTTGCGCTTGTATCGGCACAAGTGGGAGCAGGTTGACAGCAATTTTCTTTAGTTCTGGGTCCAGTATTTGGCAGTGGGTTTTTTGGGATCATGCCATAGTTTCCACAATAATTAAAATTGTGGGGATAAGTACAAGTTCGAGCCCGAGTAGTAGGAGGCTGACAACATGCCCAACAAGTTGCAGCTGAGCCTTCAAGAGTTGAGTAATTAGATCTCTTTTCAGTGCGGCTTGTGCCGCAGCGACGGCAACCATTTGTCTCAGTATCGCAAGTAGGACGAGGAGGAGGAAGAGTAGTAGGAGTAGGAGGAATTTTATAACAACACTTCGTTTCTGTAAAGTCTGTTGAAGAAAGGTTTTGTTTTGTGTGTTCTTCTGGGCAACTGTAGATCTCGCAAGTAGGTGTACATTTTACGCAAGTTTTTTGAGGGCAACGTGAATTGCCAACTATGCCAACTATTTGTTTATGAGCTTCATAATAACCAGATCTGCAAGAAGATCTGTGCTCATATCCTGAAGGACAAGTCATCTGACCAACACACACATCAACATCATCCTCATCCTCAGGAGGAGGAGTATAGATGGAAGAAGATGGAGGTGGAGGTGGAGTGTAGACAGGAGGAGGATTAGAATCAGAAACGCAGCAATTTTCAAAGGAAAAATCTGTATAATCATTAAGCTTATCTGTACGGTGTTGAACACAAGGATAAGCACGACATGTTTTTTCACATCTTCTGCAAGTTTTCTCCCTGCAAGACCCTGAGGCAGCTATTGTGTATGTATCAACAGAATAATAACCATGACTATTTGAGCAGTAATATTCACCATAACCTGATCGACACTGCTCGCAAGTACGCATATAAAGGCAAATTCCGCAAGTTTTTTGGCAAGCCCCTTGGCCAATTGTTTGTGTCCTAAGAAAACTACTACCTGGGCACGATCTTGTAGATTCACTATGATATCGACTTAATGATGAACAAGAAACTGGTGTGCAAGGAGGACAGTCTGGCTTTTTTCCCGGACGCTGTTGAGAGCTACAGTTAATCCCACTGCTATCAAAGGTTTGACCTATGCAGGTGTTGCGCAACAGTTCAATTTGCTAGGAGGCATTGAAATAAAAAGCATTGCTATTTCTTTTTTAAAATCAAATCTTTACAGATCAAAGTTCATATGCTAGAGTCAATATCATAATGGTTTTTAATGCCTTTAAATATGTTGAAGTTTTAAAAGATGCAGGTGTTCCTGATAAACAGGCTCAGGCTCAGGTGCGCATTCTGAATGAAGTCCTAGAATCTAACCTGGCTACAAAACAAGATGTGGAAATAATAAAGGGGGATATTGAGGGAGTAAAGCAGGCTACAAAACGGGATATTGCAGAAGTAAAACGAGATATTGAAGAATTAAAGCTGGCCACAAAGCGAGATATTGCAGAAATAAAACGAGATATTGAAGAATTAAAGCTGGCCACAAAGCGAGATATTGCAGAAATAAAACGAGATATTGAAAGCTTAAGGCAGGATACAAAACGAGATCTTAAAGAGCTTGAGCAAAGAATGATAATAAAATTAGGTGCTCTACTGACCATTGCTGTTACGGCAATAGCTATCTTTTTGAAATAAGTGGTAGGCAGCTAAGCTCTTTTATGCCAAATGCCATCTTTAGTACTGTAAATACTTTTAGCACATTAAATTAAATTGACTCGTTTACACATAAGTTGAATAAAAATTTGACCCCGGCACGTGTTAGCAGCTCGGTTCTCACTACAAGGGCAGGGATGAGGATATGGATATTTTTTGTATCTCTACGGGCTGCAGGCAAATGCTCCTGCGTCGTTGATTAAAGGGTTTGTTTTATTTCGTTTATAGGATTTACGTTTGTTTGTTGCTAAATCTGTGATGTATACTGAGTAATCAAGGTCTGTTCCAGCTGAGCCAAACACCCAGTACTTGCCGTTGACAGCGCAAGCATTAAGAACTTTGACTAATAGCTCCGGGTTATCATGGTTAAAAAAGTAAAATAAGGAGGCCTCATCACCTATAACAGCATCTTTGATTCTGGCATTATGCACTTTTCTGTTATGATCTGTGTAATAGGCCTCTACAAAAAATCTTCCATCTTGGAGGCAAGCATTTAAGCCCCATTCCAAACACCCATAGTCTTTGGCTTCAAGTAAGGGTGAGGCAAAGCACAGTAATAGGGCCGCTAATAGTTGTTTTTTAAATCCCAACATAACTCTTAGTCTCCTTTTTAACTCTCTTTTTCTTTCTTTCTCTTTCTCTTTTTTTTCTTCTCTAGCTGTTTTGACTCAATTTTCTTTTCAAAATTATAGGTCAGTTTTTATTTTATACCTTTTAAGTTTATCTTCTTACTATTATCTTATTTAAAGATATTAAAAATTTCTAGTCTTCCCTTATTTTTTATTTGCTGCTCAAACCCCTTCATCTGTCCTTTCTCTTTTTATCTCTTAATCCCTCTCTTTTCTCTGTTTAACCTTTTTTCTATCGACTGACAGTACAGGAAAAGGCACTGGCATCGTTAATTAAAGGGTTTGTGCTACCTCTATGATAAGGAATCCTGACCCCTGTAGCATTGTCTGTGACAAAGACAGAATAATCAAGATCTGTTCCAGCGGAGCCAAACACCCAGTACTTACCATTAACTCCGCAGCCATCAATCACTTTCACTAACAGCTCAGGGTTGCTTTCAGAAAAAAAGTAAAACAGCGAGGAGGTTTTATTCACCCCGTTGAGCATAGCTTTTTTAACCTTTGCCTTTTGATTCACCTGATTTCCAGAAGAGTTTTTGTAAAACACTTGAGCCTCCACATGAAACCTTGCGCCTTGAAGACAGACATTATGTTCGCTCTCAAGGCACTGATATTCCAGTACAGGGTCTTTAACTTTAGTTTCAGCATAATTTGAAGCATCTTCAATGGTGTAGAGCAGTGCCTTTGAGGCATTAGCTGCACTTGAGCCCATCTTTAAACCCTCATGAGAAGAATCACTGCTAAAACGATCAAATCTAGCAAAGCTAAATACTCCCATAACGGTCGTATAGCTTCTATTATTGATGTTCTTATTTTTATAACCTCTACCATAGGGAACAAAGGGAGTATAAGGAGATAGTTTATTATCCTCTATATCATGTTGAAGACCTAAGTTATGCCCTACTTCATGAGCTAAAACATAATTATAATCCAGGCAGGAAATCTTACTGTTGTCGTCTCCATAGAAAATAGCACCAGTAGCTGCATATCTAGCAGCTATCTTACTATCTTCATTCTTACGTCTATATTGAGCTACACCACATGCTCTTGGTTTTTCTTTATTTGTTAGAGCATAGAGAAGATCTGCTCCGTAATCTGATCTCACATCTGATAAGATATCAATCATAAGTCTTTCTGCGGGATATACCCCCACTTTTTCAAGTGAGATATTGTATTTACGATCGGGCTGAACGGCAACTGTTCTAAGCCTAGCATTTACATTTGAGCGAGCAAAGATCACATTGGCCTTTAAGACAGCAGTTCTTACTCTTTGCAGCAGCTTTGCTCTATTAGAAAGTGAGCTGGGGTAGATAAATGCAATATCAATCACATGTATTTTATCCTGTGAGGCCTGCTTTAAAACCACAGGCTCTTGGGACTTTTTATGAGATGAGGGCTGAATGACGTGAACGGGCTTATCTAAATCAGTTCCTACAGCACAAAGAGGAATATTTGGTAATTGTGCAAAAACTTTTTGCTCAAAGAATAACACAACAGAGAAACTCAAAAGCAAAGAAAAACTCATATTTGATATCTTCATAAAATACACTATCCTTTTAACTACTAACTACTAACTACTAACTACTAACTACTAACTACTAACTACTAACTACTAACTACTAACTACTAACTACTAACTACTAACTACTAACTACTAACTACTAACTACTAACTACTAACTACTAACTACTAACTACTAACTACTAACTACTAACTACTAACTATGTTTCTTTAAGTAGAAGAGCATTTAAGCTCAACTTATCTGTCATAAAAAAAGTGCACTTAATTTTTTCACGGCTAGTTAAGCCTTATTATTTTGTAAAATCTTAAAAACTGAAGCTCTTTCAACTATTGTGAGCAAGTCTTATGCCAGATAAAAGCTCTAGAGAAGATTTTAACTAAAAAATAAAAACTCCAGCTCCATTTTGACTAGCTTTCACTGGCTTTAAAGATCAGCCTTAAAGAGAATGGTTATAAAATATAACAAGGAAAAGTCAGAAAATAAAATAGCAAACAAAAGAAAAGTAAACAGTCTGTACACTTATAAGTTAAAATGATTAAAACTCAATAAACTGACTAAACTTTATACAACTTTAAGTCAAAAGAGTAAAAAATATCATAGACATATTTAAAACCTATTTATTCTCTATAAAAACTTATTCATTTTGGAGATTGGCAAAGAGGGATTAATTGCAAATCATTAAAGCGAAAACGTTGTTTTAAAAAAGACTCCATTTGAATTTTAATTTAATGTACTAGAAGACTAAAAAGTATTTAGAAGTACTAAGATGGTGCTTGGTATAAATGAGCCTCGCCGCCTACCACTTATTTCAAAAAGATAGCTATTGCCGTAACAGCAATGGTCAGTAGAACACCTAATTTTATTATCATTCTTTGCTCAAGCTCTTTAAGATCTCGTTTTGTATCCTGCCTTAATCTTTCAATATCTCGTTTTGTATCCTGCCTTAGTTCTTCAATATCTTGCTTTGTAGCTTGCCTTAAGCCTTCAATATCTCGTTTTATTTCTGCAATATCCCGCTTTATTATTTCCACATCTTGTTTTGTTGCAAGATTAGATTCTAGGATTTCATTAAGAATGCGCACTTGGGCCTGAGCCTGTTTATCAGGAACACCTGCATCTTTTAAAACTTCAACATATTTAAAGGCATTAAAAACCATTATGACATTGACTCTAGCACATGAACTTTGATCTGTAAAGATTTGATTTTAAAAGAGAAACTACTTTACCTAAGAATCCACTTTACCTTTTACCTAAGAATCCTCTGACGTGATTTTGCCCTATGATAACTGGATCCACCATCTAAAGTGTACTCAATATCTACAGCCCTCAGACGTTCTTTTTCTTCAGAAGAAGACTCACCCTTATATGTTATAAGCCAAGTATTGTTTAAATCTTCCTGTATTTGTCGAAAAATAGAACTCAGTTCATTCATTGATTTTAAGTCATATCTCTGTGTCCCACTCACCTTAGCTATCTCATCAAGACGCTCTATGTGTAATGCAGACTCATCCTTTTGTAAAAAGTTGATAGATATCGGATAAATCCTTACATGTGACTGCTCCACAAGTTGCAAAAGAGTTTCATATCTAATCTTACTACCTTGATTCGTATTGTAGGTCCCATTCCTGTTCATCTGTGTATCCTCACCATCTGAAATCACTATAAGTATTGTGGGATAAAAAATCTGTGCCGCCTCATAAATACCCTGAGCTATGGCATCATAAAGCTTTGTCTCTCCACGATTGGAAATTTTTGAAAGTCCCCGATAAAGATCTTCAATAGATCGTGTCGCCAATACTGTGTTATCTACCACCTCATGAAAGTGAATAAGAAAACCCCTGTTCTGTTGATTAAATCCATTTAATCCCCAATGAAAAAACTGAGTGCTCGCATCAAAAACCATTTGCATATTTGACTTCATCGAAGAAGAAGCATCAACTATCAAACCAAAATTTGTAGGTGTTTCTGCAAGTATAGAAGTATTTAAAATAGATTGTCTCTTGCCATCTTCGTTTATTAAAAACTCAATACCGTCTGTGTTAAACAGCTTGTGCTTTGGCTTTAAAGACGCAAAAAGCTCTATGTCCTCTATAAAAACATCTTCACTAAAGGCAGCAGAGTTAACAACTACAGTCTTCTCAAATAATTTGTTATCATATCTTGTAACAAGTACCGTTAATACTCCAACTTCACCCTTATATTTTAAATCAATATCCTTCTTGACTCTTAAAGGAAGTTTATCAATATTTTGAGATTTCCAAATAACATCTGTGTTCCAAAGCAGTTCTGCCTTTTTTATTCTATCCGGATCTGGGTAAGAAAGGATAAACTCCACAGGAAGAGAGTTCTGAAAAAATTGATCTCTCTGTGGTGATAAGACTTGTATAACGTCTCTATTTTTTAACCTTGTATTAAATAAAGCCACATCACGGGCCACAACCTGATCCGTAGTATTTAATCCAAGCACTTCTATTTGATGGGGAGCGAGAAGATCCCCAAAGTCTATAAGAACTCTTCCATAAGGGCAAGTGACGTTATTTATTGTGATATGATGTTTTCCATTAAATATAATTTTAAATTGATCTAATGGAGCATCCCTATCACAAGTATAAGTGACCGATTCATTCGAAATATAAAACTTTTCAGGAATCGAGACGAGCTGAATACTATTTGACCATTTGTCCGTTTCGCCCCTACTCGACCCCTGATGAGCCATCATAGCTTTCTGATTATATGACCGACTCTTCTGATTATGCGGCCTATCTGCCTGGCCGTGCATATGAGGTCTACTCTTTTCACTATGTAGGACGTTTTCTTGACTCTGCAGCTCAGTCTTCTGAATTTGTAAAGGGCTAACTTGACTCTGCAGTTGTTTATCTTCCTTGTCTTTCTTGTTTGTACTTTGTACAGTGCTCGTAGATAAGTTGTAGTGACCTTGAACTCGGTTTGAGGATTTCAGGTCGTCGCCTCTGTCTTCGGAAAATACGACATTGTCCTCTTCAGCACTTTTAAGATCTTTAGCCCTCTTAACACCTTTAGCCTCCTCGAATCCTGCTCCTTTAGTACTTTCAGCAATCTCAACACCTTTAGAATCTTCAGTACCTTCAGTCAAAATTGGGATATGTAATCTCTCTGAACTCTTAACACCTTTAGACGCAGCTATACCATCTACACCTTTAGCCATTTCAGTACTCTTAGCGTTCCCAACATCCTCAATAGAAGAAGTAAGGATTTGTGTTTTTCTATTCGGTTTTTTCTTTTTGAGACTTGGAACAGTTATGTTTTTGATAAATTCTCGACCTGTTTGAGAGCCCTCATCATAAATTTGAATATAAAGATCGTATTTGTTAGGTCTGAGTTTTGTATCAAATAAAATATAGAATTTATTATCTACAATTGTGTCAGAGGACATATTAAATTGAGTTGTTTTTGATGGCCCATGGGACTGGTTGTCCTTTACGATTTGCATACACACACTGAGGGTATACGTTTCTATTTTACCCATGACCCGAGGTTTTATATCTTCAACAGGTACCGATACACCAACAGCCGTATTGGTCATGTTATGGCTAATATAACTATTATAAAGATGTGTCTCCCAATTATAAGCCCTAGAGGCAGAGCCGCTGATATAAGGACAAGTGGACTTTACAATTTCAATCTCACTACCGCTGGCTTCTTCACTGAGTTGAATGATTTGATTTTCTAATATATTTTCAGCGTTAATCATGACTTCAGAGAAGTTGTTTTTTTCAAGTTGTCCACTCAAAAAGCCCTGTTCTCTATAGTCATGAAGAGCTCGACCTATATGATGTTTACTATTTTTCTCATGGCATTTCATTTTTATTTCACGCTCTATATCTGAAAAGAGAAGTTCTGAATCAAAAGGATTAAAAGTAGATTGGTTCTTATGAGGTAGCTCTTTTGCAGAATCTAAATCAAAGGGTCTATCTGTTGCTGAAGAGATTCTAGAATTTGTAGAAAGGCCCAAAGCCTCTAACCCTAAATGCGGACGCCAAACTTGATATTTCCCCTGATATTTAACAAATATCAAGTACTCAAGCTGGCCCTTCTGTCTAGGGAACTGAAATAAAGTCAGGTCACTTTTGCAATCCAAATGATGAACTTTCGGTTCATATGTTGATTGTAAATAATATTTAGCTCTCTCATCAAATATGATATTCTTGTCATCTGTTAATTGAAGATTAGATTTTTGAACCCTTTTCTGTTTTTTCTTTTGTTTTTTGCGGAGGCTCATCTCTAATGGCCAATCGTAGGATTGTATTTGCCCTAATCGTCGCTCAAACTGAGTTTGAAAAGCATTGGGAGTTAATATCAAACGTGGCTTCTTACTGAAATAAAAAGTGTTTTTAAATTGTTCCAATTCATGGGGATCCATCCGTTCATATAATTTCCATTCTGACCAACTTAAATAGAAACGAGCAGCCTGAACCCAAACCTTTGCCTCTTGTGGTAGAGAATTAATGACTTTATCAAGGCTTTCCTTAGAGTGTAGAGATGTTGAAGAAAGAAAGACTCCAAAAATTAAAATAAAATTCCACTTTTTTAATAATGTAATGAGCACCCCCAGTTTTTAATGAAGCGTAAAGTAAATTGACCATACTCAGTTTTCTTTTATGGATCAAGACTGAAATTGTATTATGAAGTAAATCAAATGTCAGAAATGCACATGTCTCTATTGTGATACCTCAAAGAGAGGAAGGCTACACTCTGCAGTTCTTCACCTTCCTTGGTTTTTCTTCTACTTCGTAGAGTGATTGTAATACAGACTTTTTAGTTTTCTTCACCCTTCTTGTACTTTGTACAGTACTCGTAGATAAGTTGTAGTGACTTGAACTTTATAAAGATTATAGTGTAGACATAACGTATTCTAATAAGATTATCACCAGTACTTTTCAGTATGTATTTGCCCTGACTCCTTACGGCTGTGCATTTTAAATCCATCTTTTTTGAGTAGGGATGTCATTTCTTTAATCATCTCGGGGTTTCCACACAGAAAAATATGCGAACTATCCGGCGAATACGAAGAATTTGATTCTTTCAGAAGAGAAGGCCAAGACTGAGGTATTCGGCCACTATAACCCTTCCATGTTTTAGAAGGGCGCGACACAATTGGAATGTATGTAAGCCCCTCTCTTTCTTGCGAGAGAGTCTTTAGTTCCTCAAAATAACCCAAATCTTCTGAATATCTGACGCCGTGAATGAGAGTTGTCTTTTGTCTCTTCCCTAAATCTATAGATCTGATCATACTCATATAGGGTCCCAATCCTGTCCCTGTGGCAATAAGCCAGAGATCTTTATCTCTTTCAACAGGATCTAAAGTAAAATGTCCTGCTGGTTTTGGCCCTAACCAAAGAGAATCACCAGGCTTCATAGCGTGTAGTTGTACTGTCAACCTTCCATCTGTCACTTTTACAATATAAAATTCTAAAAAGTTTTTTTCTTTAACTGGTGAGGCAATGGAGTAGGCTCGTCGAATCCATTTTTTATTTGAAGGTAGTCCTAAAGTAGCAAACTGACCTGGTTTAAAGTCAGGAAGTAGAGAGCCTACAGGCTGAACTCGGAGAATGAAAAGATTTTCATTCACCCTTTGATTATAAATAACAACAGCGTTGAAAGACATATTCATCTCATACTCCTTAAAGATGAAGATAAAATGTTTTGAGTAACAGTCTATCTTTCCCTACCTTTTCTAGTCCTCTTTTATCGAAACAAATGAACATTGTGTCAAAAACAATGAAGATAAAGTGTTCTGAGTAACAGTCTATCTTTCCTTATCTTTTTAGGTGCTTAGAAGATTTTTTATATGCTGTTCTTCAGATCGTCTCAAAGTAGAGAGGCACTTATTCTCTCCTTGAGAGTATTAAACTCTATCCAGCATTTTAATAAACCTATGGTGAAAATTTGTCTTCCTTGTGGTACACAGTGAGGAGAAGTAGAGAACTGAAAAGGAGATAAGCCAGATGGTTTCTGAAGCTGTGTTGCCAAGGTTGATATCGAGCACTGAGAATAAGGTTTTAATGAATGTGCTCTCTATTGTAATGGGTGTTTTATTTATATCGGCTTTAGCACAAGTTGCCATTCCCTTGCCCTGGACGCCAGTGCCTATCACGGGGCAGACTTTTGGAGTCACATTGGTCTCTCTTCTTTGGGGTTGGAAAAGGGCGGGTACGGTTTTATCCCTCTATGTTGGTCTGGGCGGATTGGGTCTTCCTCTTTTTGCCCATGCAAAATCAGGTTTGATTTCTCCAACAGTCGGATATCTTATAGGTATGGTGGTAGGGTCTTTTTTAGTGGGTTATCTTTCAGATAAGGGAATGACTTTAAGTTTTAAAAGAGCCTTTTTAGCAGCTTGTATCGGAAGTGTTTGTGTGTTTGGTTTTGGGGTCTTGGGATTATCTTACTTTGTGCCCTATGAGGCTCTTTTAGCTTCAGGTGTCCTTCCCTTTCTTCCCGGAGATTTCTTAAAAAATGGATTAGCCGCATACATGGCGTCAACAGCGAGGCGTCGACTGCATTAAAGATTAAAGGCATAAGCTGAGTAGTGCTCGATCCTATCAGAAATAGAGCAGACTGTTTTTCCATGGGGTACCACTGTAGGAAAAAGATTTTTATCTTTCCATTAAATCTTAAACAGCTCCAAAGGCCGCAGGCTCGTGGCGAAGCCTCAAAGCCTTGGCTAGATAATGCTCGATACAATCAAGGGTAGAATAAGTTGCGTCTCTATTTTGAGGTGATTTTGTAGGGAAAGGAAAAAACAATAGAGGGTAGAAGAAGCTGTTATTCTTGAAAACGTGCACCACATTGAGTGCAATATTTAGCATTTTTCTCATAGGAGACCTCTTGACATGAAGGGCATATTTGAGGTCGGGGTAGGCTTTGTTGTCTTGTGAGTTCAGATGAGACGATACCTGTTGGTACAGCAATAACACCATACCCTAAAATCATAAGTAAGGTGGCAATGATTTGCCCCAAGGTGGTTTCAGGAACGATATCTCCGTAACCTACAGTTGTCAGAGTGACAATGGCCCAGTATGTGGCTTTCGGAATGCTGGTGAATTTATGAGCCTCACCTTCTATCAAGTACATAAGAGAGCCTGTTGTGATGGCAAGAATAAGAACAACGGCGAGAAAGACAGTGATTTTCGGACGACTTTCTTTAAGAGCACGAACCAGAATTCGTGCCGCATCTAAGTGCTTTAAGATTTTAAAAATTCGAAAAACACGTAAAAGTCGAAAAGTACGAACAGATAAAAGAGACTCTGCTCCAACAAATACAACGCTCAAATAGCTTGGAATAATGGCAACAAGATCAATAATCCCATAAAAACTAAAAATATATTCTAAGCGTTTAGGGCTGGCATATATCCTCAATATATATTCAATAGTAAAAAGAATCGTGATAATCCATTCTGCAACATCAAGAAGAGTTTTGATTCGTGCACTGATCACAGTTACACTATCCAGGGAAACAACAAGAACACTAATAATAATAAAAAAGATTAAAATTTTATTAAAAAGGATGCCTTCTTGTGTTTCTGTATTAAATAGAATTTTTCGTAAATGATTTTTTTTATCTTTCATGTCCACTCATGCTCAAGTCTATGGATTTGGTTGCTTTATATATCCAAAGAGTTTGTGGCATATTTATACTTTAATGATCTTATTTCAAGATGAATTTTTTTGGAGTGCAGAGCGTAGGTACAGGAGTTTTTTCTAAAATCGGCGTGAATAGGTAAAGGCAAGAACAACGCTTTGTTTCCATATGAGATAAAAGCAGTTGAGCGCAATAGGTCCAGTGGCTGTTCTTGTCAGGTTTTGTCAGAGTAAAATAAAAATAGTTTGACGGGCACAAAAGACCTAGAGGAGATATATATAAAATTTCTACAATAGAGAGAATAAGATCTTCATGATGATAAATGAAAATACAATTTTAGCATATACGGATGGAGCCTGTGCTGGTAACCCTGGCCCAGGTGGATTTGGAGCCATTCTTGTTTTTCCCGATGGTTATGTGAAAGAATTGGGTGGAAGGAAAAATCGTACAACCAATAATGCTATGGAAATAATGGCTATTATTAAGTCCTTAGAGACTATAGCTGATGCTCTATTTGATGTTTGGGTGCTGACAGATTCAACATATGTTATACGTGGCATAAATCAATGGATTTGGGGTTGGAAGAAAAGAGGATGGGTCACATCAAAGGGGGATAAAGTGATAAACAAGCCCCTTTGGCAGCGTTTGGATCAATTGGTCAGTGCCCGGAAAACAATGGGCTCTATAGAATGGAAATATGTTCGAGGTCATGCAGGTGTGCCGGCCAATGAGCGGTGTGATGAAATTGCCGTTGCCTTTTCCAAGAGAAAATATCCGAAATTATACTCAGGAAGTCTCCTCAAATACACGATCCCAGTGCATGATTTTCCTGAAGATATGGGATTACCTCCTATGACTGAGCAGAAAGAGAAAAAGAAAGCCTATTCCTATCTGGTTTATTCTACTAATGGACGATTAGAAAGATATGAAACATGGCCAGAATGTGAGGCAAAAGTGAAAGGTCGCTCTGGGGTTAAGTATAAAAAATCTTTTTCTAAAGAAGATGAAAAACGAATTGTGTCCTCTTGGGGTTTAGACCCTGAAATGCTCAAAACCATATAAAAATCCTACTTTTATTTTGGTTGATAACACTTTGCCAAGGACTAAAAGCATAAGCTGGATAGAGTTCTATATAATCAAGTGCTAGTGTTTTGAAAAGAAAAATAATATCACTATTTGCTATATCATCTGCAGTTTACAAATCTACAAAAAAGAGATCAGAGCTACTTATAATTTGAACTAAAGGCTGTTCACTCAGAGAGGAAGACTTATATTGACCAGGGCCGATCAAAGAATAAAATAACTCATCTTTCCACTTGTTTTTATAGACTGCTTTTTAACATCCACTTATTTTTTCGATGGACTGTCATACGTTCTACAAGCGCACCAATGACAACTTCGTCATTATTTTTCTCTGCTTCTTTGATAGCCTCTTCTAAACTCTTTTGAATAATATCTTGATCGTTCATCAAATCATTAACCATGTCGTTGGCACTAAGATTTTCATCCCCATCTTTAATATGAGTAATAGCTTCATAGGCCTTCCATGTTCCCGGAGCTTTTTCACCAAGCCCTCGTATAAGTTCAGCTATCTCATCAATGGCAGTGGCTAAATCATTATACTGATCTTCAAATAGCGAATGGAGGGCCTTGAAGTTTGGTCCAGTCACATTCCAATGGTAATTCTGAGTTTTTAAATAAAGTGCATAACTGTTGGCTAAAACGGTTTTTAACGCTGCTGTTCTCACAATAGATTCTCCTTGTTTTTTACTTTCTCTATGAGAATCTATAGAAAAGAAAAGGAATTTCCTACCTAGAATTGTACTCACCTGACAGAATATGAAGATATTTATGCTCCGCATAAAAAGGGAGGACGTTGTTCTCTCTCAAGAGAGAAGTGAGGATGGGGCTAATATTCAAGGCTGATTTATTCTACGGATTAGAAACGGATGGGTGAGTGAAAAAAATCTAAAATTTTTTAAAGTGGGAAATTTTTAAATGTAAAGAGAGATATTTTTATAGAAGAGAAAAATATCTCTCTAGGGAAGGTCTTATAGAGCGAGTTTGCAGATCTTTTTATAAAGTCAGGGTTGAGTTGTAAAATGTCTGGGTGTAAAGTTCCAAATTCATTTGTTGCGATAAGTTTTTGAGGCCATTTTCATCGTGGGCACAGAGTCCATTTTATAAAATGAGTAGGGTTGAGGTCTTTAAAGATGCCATATTTTATACTTTTATTTCCTTTGTTTTTATTTTCGCAAACAACAAGTGATATGGAGAGGCTTTCTCAGAGAGATTATTCCGGTTTTCTTAAAGATTCTAAAAATAGAGAGGCTATAAAATCTTGGAGTGATTTGCATTGGGCAGCTGCACTTGGGGATTTGCAAACAATTCGTTCTTTAAGAGATACCAACAATATTAATGTAAAGGATAGTAGGGGATGGACACCTTTGCATTGGGCAGTGTTATTTACTGATAACTTAGAGACGATAGACTTACTCTTGGATTCAGGGGCAAAAATAAAGGGCAAAAATCAACATGGAGTCACTCCTACACATCTCGCCGCAGAATATGGTCCCATGGAATATATTGAGTGGCTTTTCATAGCGGGCGCAAATAAAGAAGCTGTAGATAAGAATGGAATGAGACCATTACATAGAGCTGTTTATTCTGGAAGACGAGATGTTATAGAACAACTGTTAACTCAATATAAAGTTGATTTGGATCCCAGAGATCATCTGGGAAGAACGCCATTGCACTTAGCTGTAATGGGTGGGCAGAGAGAAATTGTAAAATTATTTCTTCGTATGGGAGCAGATATTCACGCAAAAGATGTGTTTGGGGAAGTTCCTCTGCATAAGTCTATTCTTACAAAAGATTCTGCGCTGGTGAAGTTGCTTCTTGAATTTGGTGCCGATAGACAAGCTATCATGATATCAGATGAAACATCTTTACATAGAGCTGTAAAATTTGATTTTATTGATATTGTAAAAGTTCTTCTGACAGAATTTGTTGAAATGGATCTTTATGAATATGTTAATCTAAGAGATAATCATCGGCGAATCGCCTTACATTATGCCGTCAAGAATAGAAATAAAACACTTGCGTCTCTGCTTCTTAATGAGGGTGCAAATATTTTCTTAGAGGATATTTGGGGAGAGACGCCTTTAAGTGAAGCTAAGAATCTTGAAGATATGAAGATGTATCGATTTCTAGAAGAGGGGTATAAAAAATTTAGGGAATCAAATAAAGAGTTTTTTTCGAAGAATTTTAAAACAACCCCTTGTGGTTACTAAGATCTCATTTTCTAAAAGACAGATATAAAAAATTTATGGAATCAAATAACGACTCAAGGCTCTACAAAAACAAAGAGTTCTATCAGTGGTTTTTTAGAGAGGAGACAAAGGATTTTACTTTTTCACGATTTCTTTTCAAAAGTAACTCCACACAAAAGAGTTTTTCTCCAAGGATTTAAAAACACCTTGTATTGACTAAGATATGATTTTTCAACACCTATACTGACTAGAGTGCATGATGTCTTCTTTCAGAAGCTATTTTTTCAGAAGCTATTTTAGTAGCACTGTTGACTATTCTGTCTGTATTCTTCTCTTTCCCAGTAGGCCGCTTTTTCAGGATTTTTGGGTATGCCGCTCTCTCCTTCACGGTATATTCTAATCAGTTCAATTTGCGCCCATACATAACCCTGTCTGGCTGCTGTTTCCAACCAGTGTAAAGCCTTTTGAGGATTTTTTTCAACTCCATGGCCTTTACGGTACATTCTTGCCAATTCAGTTTGAGCCTCTGCATGACCCTGCTTTGCTGCAGCTTCAAACCATTTCAAAGCCCTTTGATTATCTGGGGTATCTATTGCATAAGAATATATTTTACCAAGGAAAAGTTGAGCGTTCTTATGACCTTGATTTCCTGCGGCTTCCAACCAGTGTAAAGCCTTTTGAGGGTTTTTTTCAACTCCCTGTCCTTGATGGTACATTCTTGCCAGTTCATATTGAGCTTCTACATGACTTTGCTTGGCTGCTGCTTTGAACCATTCCAAAGCCTTTTGTTCTGGAAAATTTGTTGGTGGGATGCCCTGTCCTTTTTTATACATGATGCCCACATTGTATTGGGCCTCTGCATGGCCTTGCTGAGCTGCGGTTTTAAACCATTCAAAAGCCTTTTTATAATCTCTTTCAACATCGTGTCCGAGGTAATACATTTTAGCAAACTCGTATTGATCTCCTGCGATGTGGGCTGGATTTGTTGTGTTGCCAACTTCCCCGTACGCTGAGGGAGCAGAAAAACAAACAGCAGAAAATAAAGCAATATTGATTAAGGCTATAGACTTTAGAAATGATTTTGGCTTTGATTTCATATAGAGACTCCTTTGTCTGTATGGGACATCGCCTGTACTTGATCGCTGGATGACAGATCCACTTGAGATTTTCGTGGGCATTGCAAACACCAAAAAGTCTGTGTTAAAATTACCGAGAGATTTCTTTGGCAATCGCCCATGTTTTCATTTTAAAATAACCAGCAAGCTGTGTGTTATCTTATATAAGGTAAATTCCGTGATTTATCAAGTGTGCAAGAAGCATTCTATGCCAGATTATAAAAAAGTGTGGTGTACCCTGAAATTGTTCTTTATTAGGCTCTCTTATACTAGCTTATTTTTGTTCTATCTCAAAAAGTTTAGATTCCGAGATGAAAATATCCCCTAGAACATGATCTGCGGTGATAAGCTCTGTTTTTTTGAGAAGAGCATTGAATTTGTATTTAAACAAGGCTAAACTATTGTTATGACTCAACTCAACTCAACTCAACTCAACTCAACTCAACTCAACTCAACTCAACTCAACTCAACTCAACTCAACTCAACTCAACTCAACTCAACTCAACTGAGTAAAAACTTTACAACTTCTGTACAGTTTTCATCATTAAAAAGCCATCCTTTTCGTCTGAAAGTTTGTTCCTACGATTTGAAAAAAATAATTCATAAACTTTTTTATGAACAGATCCACCCCATGATGGACTCCTGCTGGAGAAGTTCAAGAGTCAATGGAGTTCTTAAACAAAATCAAATTATCCTAGATTGCCCATTAAGTATCAGCAAGAAACAAATTGTAGGTGAATGTGTTTTTAATAAAAAAGAAGTATTCAAAAAGGGCTTATATAAACCTATGGGGGGAGTATGAAGTTTATCAGTTTTGTTCTTATTTTTTCTTTATTACAGGGTTGTTCTATATTCTCTGGAGGGATAGAGCAAAATAATAGTGAGATGGTACGAAAGCCAACAGGTGAGGCGACTAAAAATATAGAGCCTAGTGCAAGAGTCAAAGAATTGTTAGAGCGAGCTAAGTCTAATGAGGTGAAATACTTAAAAGCTGAGAATATACCTTTAGCTATTTTAGCTAGAGATCTGGCAGCTCTGAGACTGCTCATTGTAAAAGTAAATCCAACGCAGGTTATGTTGAACAGATATTTGTTTTTAGCTGTAGAAAATGGATTCAAGGAGGAAGTTGAATTTCTTCTTAAAAAGGGAGGAGATCCCAATACTAAATTTCAGAACAAGCCCATTTTGAATCAGGCGGCTCGCTTATCTCATTCTGCAAATGGAGTTAGTATTTTGGAATCATTACTTCAATATGGAGCCAACGTAAATGCTAAAGGTCCAGGGAAGAACACACCTTTACATCGAGCTGCAAAATATGGATCAGTCGAGGCCATTCAGTTATTGATAAGTAGCGGAGCTGACGTCAAGGCTAAGAATTTATTTGGATTTACACCTTATCATATCAGCGGTTTTAGGAAGGGGGGAGGAGAAACTTCAATAGATATCCTGTTAATGCCACAAAATTATAATGCTTATCCTGGGCAATAAAAACAGTACAGGGCTTTTTAAACTCGGTAGTTTGATAAATGGGGGGGGAGTGGTGAGCCCTAGAGAACTCGAATCTCTGACCTCTACCATGTCAAGGTAGTGCTCTAACCAACTGAGCTAAGGGCTCTTTCAAAAAGAGTAAAAGCTCTTTTTATACGGGTCAATGAGGATCATCTTGAAAAGTTTTGAAATAATATCAAGTCATTGAGAATAGCCGTTGCGCCCCTCGGGAGGACTTAAAAAAATAGAGGAAAGAAAAAAAGGGACCCTTTGACAGCATCCCTTAATACCTCTGTCTACGGCTAGGTAGATGAGCTTATAAATAAATATATATATATATACTACTTACTCCTATCGACTTATTTATTCAATACCTACAGGAGTCTATCGTTTATTTTAACATTTTCTCCATCAGTACTTTAGAAAAATAATGGAAAAGGGAATAACTTGAAACTCTATATCAAATCGACTGAGGTGAGGATAAATCTTCCAACTCACCCTTTTCATCTATTTCTTTCAAATCTTCAAAGCCACCAATGAGCTTATCATTTATAAATATTTGAGGGAAGGTCATAAAGCCTGTTTTGTCTTTAAGCTCTGCCATTTCTTCAGGGGAATTCAGAAAACGCTCTTCAAACGGGATATTTTTTTCCAAAAGTAGGTTTTTAGCATGAATGCAAAAAGGGCATTCTGACTTGGTGTAGATAATCACTTTGCTCATTTTTGATTTCCTTCCCTCAATCATTTCGATATATATATATATTTTATAGGTTAAGATGTTTTAAGTAACACACTTCAGTTATATTTTCTATAATTCATTAACGTGTTAGGATGTGGAAAAGCCTCTACAGTACTAAGATCCTGTTTGGTATAAAAGATATTTATTTTTTTCTAAGCTGCAGTCCCATTTCTTTAGTTGCCAAGTCTATTCTTAAAAATTTGACATATGTCTTAAAGGGGAGATTTCTTTCTTAAATGTTTTTAAAACATTTATTGAATATGGCTTTTATTATTATGCTTGTGCGGCTTTGTAGATCTGCATTAATAATTTGTAGTTTTGCTCTTTGGTGTAGAGATTGGTGTATTGAGTTAAGGCGGATTCAGCTAGCTTTGCTCTAAGAATAGGGTCATTGAATAATTGGTCAGATATTTTTTTTAATTCTTTGTCAGCACCTGGTTCAAATAAAAGACCGTTTTCTCCATGTTGAATAACGTTAGAGAATCCGGTAATATTAGACGCCACCACAGGAACCTTTAGTGCAAAGGCTTCAATTATGACTAAACTGATTGTAGATGCACCTATGGATCGAGGAACCACAATGTGGTTTGCGGAAGCCATGACTTTTAAGGTTTCTTGATGAGAGAGTTTTCCTAAGAGTTGAATATTTTTTCCATAGACTATTTTCCTCAGAGGACCATCTCCAACAATAACCAATTTTCTATTTGTGTTTTGGAAGGCTTTCATAAGAGTATGAATACCCTTTTCCTCAGATAATCGCCCAACAAAAACCACATAATCTTTTGGTGAATTCGGGTTATCTATTGAGGTATTAAAAGGAGGTAGGAAGTTGGGTTTTATATGAATTTTATTCTCTGGTAGTCCACCTTTTACAAATTTACTTTTTGCGAATTCACTAAGTGTTATATAAGCATTCACTTTGTTTTTCCATGTTCCCTGTTTTTGATGAGAATGAAGCATATGTGCTACTGGTAGTGTTTTTAAATGAGATTTTTGGTAACATCTATGAAAAACGCCCCAGTAAGGTGATGTTCCAACACACTTTTCGCACGATTTTCCATTTCGTAGAAGAAGTCCTCCAGCACAAATGAGTCTAAAATTATGAAGAGTTTGAACAACTGGGATTCCACTTTCTGAACAAGCAGAGTAAATAGAAGGTGAGAGAAGAGGGAAAAAATTATGAACATGGACTAGGTCAGGTTGATACTCTTTAAGTTTTAACAAAAATGTAGAATAAGATTTTTTAGAATAAGTTATATTGAGTGCAGTATCTAATTGCTGTTTAAGAGAGCTGATACTGGCATTATTCACAATAAATTTTTTAACATGATGTCCGTTTTCTTTAAGAAGTTGGGTTTCGTTTTGAACAACAATGTCTTCCCCTCCTTCTAATAAATACTGATTGTGAGCTATTAAGATTTTCATGGAGGCAAATTATTCAAGAGGGTCATGGAAGTCAAGATAAGGAATTTGTTAAGAGGTATAATCAAGTTTTTTAAGGATGTCATAAAAAGTGGCTTAATATTGAGGGTCTATTTTTCAAGGCTATTAATATAAGAAACATTTCAATAAATGAGTATTGTGTTAGGATATTTTTTAAATTCTTTGTCAGCATCTGGTTCAAATAAGAGATTGTATTTGGGATTATCTTTTTCCTAGTTTTAAAACAGTTTCGAACTCTTTTTTTTGTACGGGTTGAATGCTCAGGCGTTGTCCTTTTTTGAGGACCAACATGTTTTTTAAATCTTTTATTTCCCTTAATTTTGCGAGGCTGACAAAGGTTTTAAACTTTTGCTGATAGGCCAGCTCAACGCAGTACCAGCGTGGTGTTTCTTGAGTGGATTGAGGGTCGTAATAGGGACTTTTTTTATCAAATTGTGTGGGGTCGGGGAGGGCCTCTTTAGAGACTATTGCTATTCCAGCGACTGCGGGAGGGTTTGCACTGGAGTGATAAAAAAGTACAGCATCTCCGACTTGCATATTGCGCATCATATAGTTGCGAGCTTGATAATTACGGACACCATCCCAAATCGTCTTTTTATCTTTCTTTAAGTCGTCAATGGAATATGTGTTGGGCTCTGACTTCATTAACCAATAATTTTTTTTTTGACCCATATTTCCCTTTTCTTAGTTCCTTGAAACACACATAATAATGGTCTTAGTGTTTGACCAGATCTAACGCATAAGGTCTGAATAGATAAGAGTTCCTTTTTAGAGATGAGGTATTTGGGGGAGATGAATATATGGGTTATCGAATAGAAAAAGATAGTTTAGGAAAAGTCAAAGTGGATGAGGATAAGTACTGGGGGGCACAGACGCAGAGATCTTTACAAAATTTTAAAATCGGACAGGACCTTTTTCCCAGAGAAATGATCCGTGCCTTCGGGATTCTTAAAAAAAGTGCAGCCAGAGCTAATTTTGAATTAGAGCTCATTGATGCTGAAAAAATAGACGCTATTATTAAAGCTTCAGACGAAGTGATCTCTGGTCAGTTAGATCAACACTTCCCTCTTGTTATTTGGCAGACGGGTAGTGGGACTCAAACTCATATGAATGTGAATGAAGTGATTGCCAATAGAGCTATTGAAATTCTCAAGGGTCAAATGGGAAGTCAATCACCTGTTCATCCCAATGATGATATCAATAAAGCACAATCCTCTAATGATACATTTCCAACAGCTATGCATATCGCAACGGTTGAGCAAATTCATATTCAGTTTCTGCCTATGTTAAGAAAGTTAGAGAAGGCGTTAATGGATAAAGAAAAGGAGTTTTCTCAAGTCATTAAAATTGGAAGGACACATTTAATGGATGCAACTCCTTTGACTCTTGGTCAAGAATTCTCAGCTTATAGAAAGCAGGCTCAACTCTCTATTCAAAGGATTCAAAATAGTTTAGATCGACTCTACCCCTTAGCTCTTGGGGGAACGGCGGTAGGTACAGGTCTAAATACCCATAAAGATTTTCCTAAGAAAGCGGTGAAATTTATAGCTGAAGAAACAGGTTTGGATTTTATCAGTGCAGAGAATAAATTTGAAGCATTGGCGACTCATGATGCCTTGGTCGAATTCAGTGGTATGTTGAAAACCATTGCGTGCAGTTTTATGAAAATTGCTAATGATATACGTTTTCTGAGTAGTGGTCCACGCTCAGGTCTATCTGAAATTACACTTCCTGCTAATGAGCCAGGAAGTTCAATCATGCCGGGGAAAGTAAATCCCACTCAATGTGAAGCTGTAACGATGGTTTGTGCTCAAGTGATGGGTAATGATGTGGCCGTTAACGTTGGTGGGGCTAACGGACATTTTGAATTAAACGTTTTTAAACCCATGATTATTTTTAATGTTTTAAATTCAATAAGGTTATTATCAGATGTAGGAGAGAGTTTTGTCGATCGTTGTATTGCAGGGATTAAAGTCAATGAAGATCAAATAAAAAAGCATGTTGAAAATTCGTTAATGCTTGTTACGGCACTTAACCCCCATGTTGGTTATGATAATGCGGCTAAGATTGCTAAGGCGGCCTATAAAAATGGTACGACTTTACGACAAGAAGCTGTGAAACTCGGGTTAATGGATGAAGACACTTTTGATAAAGTCGTGCGTCCGGAAAAAATGCTTGGCCCATTAGAATGACTTATAAGGGAAGATAAAAATGCTCTTCTTCAGAATCTATAGGCGTTCATTTTTGAGTAATAGAGAATCCTTGGAAAAAGATAAAAACTATTTCATACTTTCCCAAATCAAAGGTGGTGGCTTGACTGGCCCCTCTCCAATTTCAATCAGAGTTTCCATTTTTGTAGCGACTTTTTCTCCTACTTCTTCAGTGCGAGCATAGACCTCCAGTAGTACGTCCTCCGCTGAAACTTTGGAGCCCATTTTACAATCCATACGAAATCCAACTCCGTGGTCAATTTTCTCACCCATTTTTTTTCGACCACCACCTAATTCAATCAAAGCCATCCCTAATTGTTCTGTGTGTATTCTACAGATGACCCCTGATTTTTTAGCTTTTACAGGAAAACGGTAGGGAGCAGCTGGTAATTCTCCTTTAATAAGAGCATTTGTATCTCCCCCCTGCGCTTCCACCATTTTTAAAAACGTGTTCCAAACTTCACCAGATCGTAGACTCTCTTCCAACCGAGTGCGAGCCTCTTTTACACCTATTTCGTCTCCTGTTTGTAATTTTTTGCCCAGACAATACATTTCACTTCCTACGGCCATTGTTGCTTCATAAAGCTGAGGATCAATGTCATCATTTCCCATTGAAGGACACATCAAGGAAATGCATTCATTGACCTCTAAAGCGTTGCCAATCCAACGACCCAATGGCTGAGACATATCAGTAATCAATACTCTAACTTCTTTTCCCCACTTTTTTCCAACAGCTAACAAATATTGACTTAAAACTTTAGCTTCCTTCAAATTTTTGACAAAGGCCCCTTCTCCCATTTTGACGTCTAAAACCAAGCCATCAAAATTTTCAGATAATTTTTTGGACATAATGCTACTGACAATAAGAGGAATACTTCCCACAGTTCCTGTAACATCTCGAAGGGCATAAATTTTCTTGTCTGCTGGGCACAAATCACGATCGGTGGAAATAATTGCTGCTCCAACTTGAGCAACAATTTGCTCAAATCGCTCCTTTGAAAGACTTGTTTGAAAACCAGGAATGGATTCCAGTTTATCAATAGTTCCCCCTGTATGTCCAAGTCCTCGTCCACTTATTTTAGCCATGGCCATTTTCTGAGATGCGAGAAGAGGGGCTAAAATAAGACTCAATTTATCTCCTACGCCTCCAGTGGAGTGTTTACTTATTTTCACGGCCGAAACACCACTCAAATCCATTCCTTTTTCCGAATCAAGTAGCATCGCCTTTACCAAGGCAGAAGTTTCTGAAATCGTCATTCCTTGAAAATAAATTGTCATTAGGAAGGCACTCATTTGATAGTCGGGAATATTTTTATCAAGATATCCATGGATAAAGGCTTCAATTTCCTTTTCGGAAAGAACATCACCATTTCTTTTTTTCTTTATGACAGCTACTGGATTCATTTATCTCCTTTATTGAATGGATATATGAATGGCAAATAAGCTGATTAATATTTTTATAGAGCAAATCCCTTTAAAAAATAGTTGAAAAAACTATACTTTGATTAAAATATTTTATCAAAGGAAAAATGATCTCTTCAACTCCACTCTTTTGAGTCTTTTTTGAAGTGAGTGTATTCTATATGTCTTATTCTTAATAAAAAATTGTAAACGACATTTATAGTCTCTATTTTTGGAGAAGAGTTTTTCTTAAGGTTTTTAAGGGGACAAATCATTCTTAAGATTTATATTTTTTCTAAGATGCATCCTATCTTAAAACTTCTACATTTAATAACACCTTCTAGGTCCTTCTTAATAGGAATTGCCGAAACGCATGATCTAACCTCAACCACTATATTTTAGCTGATTTTACATAATAGGCGGCTAAAAATAAACGACAAACTTTTTGAAACTGTATGACCAAGTCTGAATCACTACATATCATTTTGTTACTGTCCTTGAATTGTTTAGATGAGAATTGTACTCTAGGGAAGGTATTTTAAAGGGTCGACGGCTTCTTTTCTCTTTCGTAATTCAAAATGAAGATGAACTCCTGTCGTTCTTCCTGTATTGCCCATCGTGCCGATTTTTTGAGTTCGAAAAACTCTTTCTCCTTCTGTAACTAAAATGGAATCTAAATGGGCATAAAAAGTCGACCAACCCTTTTGACTGTTAATAATAATCATTTTTCCATAACCAGTGAAATCTCGTCCTGCATATTCAATATAACCATCATGTGCAGACATAATTGGGGTTTCCTTTTTTGCAGTTAAATCCAGTCCAAGGTGTTTTTTCCCATAAGATTTATATTTTTGAGAGATTTTTGATCCCACAGGAACAGGCCAAGATATTTTAAGATATTCACTCAGATGTCTCTGAGGATAACTAGAACAGGACACTATGGAGAAAAATAAAAAATATCCCTTTAGAATCGGTATTTTCTTGAAGCATTTTCTTATCAAATGATGGCCTTTTTCTTATAACTTTATCAGAAAACAGATGAGGAAAGAAATTTTTAATCTCTTTCTTGATGGGATTCGTTCGTATCCGTGGAGAGATCACCTGTTCTATCTTCGATTGCACTAATCTTTATCCAGTTTGTGCTTTTAGCCTGCTATAAAAAAAGATTTTTATCTTCCCCTTAAAACTCAAATAGCTCCAAAGGCCGCAGATCGTCTTTTTTCGAGATACGCTTTGCGCTTTGGAAAACTCGCTTTAAGAGAAAGATAAAAATCTTTTTTCTATAGAGCGTATTTGTAGAAATATATTTTGTTATATCTTTGATGGCATCGAGCTGTTCTCCAAATTCGGACTTTAAATTTTGTCATGAGTGAATAGGAATATGTTGATTTAACAAATATTTTTATTTTTGATAAATAGGAAAATCTTCACAGAGATGCTTCACATCTTGTCGGATTTTTCGTAGTAGGTTTTCATTGTCTGGATTTTCAATAACATCGGCAATCCAATGTCCAATTGTTACCATTTCATTCTTCATCATTCCACGGGTTGTTAAGGCCGGAGAGCCAATACGTATGCCGCTTGTGACAAAAGGGCTTCGTTTTTCATTGGGAACTGTATTTTTATTCACTGTAATTCCCGCAAGATCTAAAGCCGTTTCAGCAGTTTTTCCAGTCAGTTCATTTTTTGAAAGATCAATAAGAAGAAGGTGATTGTCTGTCCCGTCGGTCACTAACTTTAATCCACGGGACTTTAAAGTTTCCCCGAGTGTTTTCGCATTAGAGATAACATTTTGAGCATATGTTTTAAATTCAGGTTTTAAGGCCTCTTGAAAGGCAACAGCTTTTGCCGCAATGATATGTTGTAGAGGACCTCCTTGTGTTCCGGGAAATACTTTAGAGTTGATTTTCTTTGCATTTTTTTGGTTAGAAAGTATAAGTCCTCCACGTGGCCCCCTTAGAGTTTTATGAGTTGTGGTTGTTGTGATATCGGCAAAGGGGATTGGAGAAGGGTGGGCTCCTCCAGCAACAAGGCCAGCAAAATGTGCCATGTCCACAAGGAGCTTGGCATTGACCTCATCTGCTATTTCTTTGAATTTTGCAAAGTCTAAAGTGCGCGGATAAGCTGAATAACCTGCTATTATCATCTTAGGGGTGTGTTCTTTAGCAAGATCTAAAATCATTTTGTAATTTAATTTCTCTGTTAAGGGATCTAATTTATAAGTGACTGAATGAAAGAGAAATCCACTAAAGTTCACAGAAGATCCATGAGTCAGATGCCCACCATGAGAAAGATCTAATCCCATAATAGTCTCCCCAGGGTTAATCAGAGTAAGATAGGCGGCGAGATTGGCATTAGCTCCTGAGTGGGCTTGGACATTCGCAAATTCACACTCAAAAACCTGTGTGGCACGATCAATGGCCAGTTGTTCTGATATATCTACAAATTGACATCCGCCATAGTATCTTTTTTTAGGGTAACCTTCTGCATATTTATTTGTGAGCACAGAGCCTTGAGCTGTCATAACATTTTTTGAGGTATAGTTTTCTGAAGCAATCATCTCAAGGCCATATTCTTGTCTCTCCTGTTCTTGCATTAGAGCTTTGAAAAGTTTTGGATCCTCTAGACGTAAATTCATATCATTTCCTCATATTGTTATTTTTTTCTTTTAGATGGGGGCAGAAATTTTTTTAACACGATCGACATGACGACCCCCTTCAAAGGGAGTTTTAATAAATACATTTAATATTTCTAAGGCCTCTTTATTGGAAGTGAGTCGTCCAGCAAGACAGAGGACGTTAGCGTCATTGTGAGATCGGGCTAGCTCTGCAGACTGAGTTGTCCAACACAGTGCCGCTCGTATGGAGGGGAATTTATTGGCCCTCATGGACATACCTTGACCTGAACCACAGATCAATACTCCAAAAACATCTGTTTCTAATTTTTCTTTAATGAGTTTATTTGCAAAATCTGGATAATCCACCGGCTCATCGTTATGGGAGCCCAGGTCTACCCATTCTATATCAGGACGTGACGTTTTTAAGAAGGATTTTGCACTCAATCCAGCGTGGTCAGATGCAATAAGAAGTTTCATTGACAGCCTCAGTTGTTTTTAAAAGATGATAACAACAAACTGGCATTCGTTCCACCAAAGCCAAAGCTGTTGTTTAATATGTTATTTATTTTCATTTCGCGAGCTATATGGGGAGCATAATCTAATTTACACTTCTCATCAGCGGTGTCTAAGTTGATTGTTGGAGGAGCTATTTGATCACGTAATGCCAATGTACAAAATATGGTTTCCAGTGCGCCTGCAGCACCTAATAGATGGCCTGTCATACTTTTGGTGCTACTAATAACTATTTTTCGAGCCTGTTCATTAAAAACATGTTCAATGGCTAGAGATTCTATAGGATCACCAAGTGGAGTACTTGTTCCATGTGCATTGATGTAATCAATATCTGTTGTTCCAGCATTCTCAAGAGCCATTTTCATTGCTTGTATAGCTCCTGAGCCTTCAAAAGAGGGGTTTGTCATATGAAAGGCATCACAAGATAATCCATAGCCTTTAATTTCTGCATATATCTTTGCTCCCCTTTTTTCGGCGGACTTTAAGTCTTCGAGGAGGAGAATACCAGCCCCTTCGCCAAGGACAAAGCCATCTCGGTCTTTATCAAAGGGGCGAGAGGCAGATTCTGGTTGAGAATTTCTTGTAGATAGAGCCTTCATAGCACTAAACCCACCAATAGCTGTGGGTGATACACAGCTTTCCGTGCCGCCAGTGAGGGCTCGATCTATAGTGCCGTCACGAATGTATCTGACAGCTTCTCCAATAGAGTGCGCCCCACTAGCACAGGCCGAAGTGACACAAGTATTGGGGCCTTTTGCTCCGAACCGAATAGCCACATTTCCAGCGGCCATGTTGGAAATCACCATGGGAATGTAGAAAGGGCTAATGCGAGTGGGTCCACGTTGAGTAACAGTTTGAGTCGTTTCTTCGATATGTGGTAGTCCACCGACTCCAGATCCAACAATGACACCTGTTTTTTCAGAATCCAGCAGAGAGCGAGAGATTCTAGAATCTTCCACAGCCATCTCAGAGGCCGCTATCGCATATTGTATGAATAGAGCCATTTTTTTTTGTTCTTTTTTTTCAATATAGGAGGAAGGCTCAAAGCCTTTGACTTCTCCAGCTATCTGACTTGGAAATTCCTCTGGGTCAAATTGAGTAATACGGGAAATACCTGACTCACCTTTGATAACATTTTCCCAACTCTGTTCAGCAGTTAGGCCCAGTGGGGATACAGCCCCCAAACCTGTTATAACAACTCGTCGTCGTGTGTTCCTATTCATTTTTATTCTGTTTTACTATTGGCCTTAAGATAGGATTGCACGTCCTGAACAGTTCTCAATTTTTCTACATCTTCATCTGGGATATCAATGTTAAACTCCTCTTCAATAGCCATGACAAGTTGAACAATATCAAGACTATCAGCTCCCAAATCATCAATAAAAGAAGCTTCCATTTTGACTCTTTCAGGATCAGTGCCTAACTCTTCTACAATAATCTCTTTGATTTTAGGGTTAAGTTGTTCTTCCAATTTATCCTCCCTCTGGTTTTAGTTTAAATATAGACCACCATTGACATGTAAAGTTTGTCCTGTCACGTATCTTGAATCATCCGACAAGAGATAGGCCACTGCATTGGCCACATCCTTGGGTTCACCTATTGCCTTTAAAGGAATGTTTTTTAAGATATTTTCTCTTTGAGCATTTGTTAGCTTTTTTGTCATTTCAGTTTCAATAAATCCTGGGGCGACACAATTGGAGCGCAGATTCCGACTGGCCATCTCTAATGCCACAGAACGGCTAAATCCTTCGATTCCTGCCTTACTGGCCGCATAGTTTGTCTGCCCTGAATTTCCACTATGTGCTATAACGCTTGTGATATTCACAATACTTCCCGAGCCAGCCCTCATCATAGGCTTCAGAACAGCTCGAGTAACGAGAAACGTGCCCCGTAAATTGGTTTGGATAACATGATCAAAATCTTCAGCTTTCATTCGTAGGAGAATTTGATCGGCAGTGATTCCAGCATTATTGACAACTCCATCTATTTTTTTCCACTGAGCTAGTATTTTTTGAATAGCATTTTGAACTTGATCTTCATTACAAATATCAACATGTATCAGAAGATGCCCCTCTCCAGGTAAATCTTTAATAAGGGACTTTGCTCTCTCTTGAGACTGTGAATATCCAATAGCTAGAATCGCCCCTCGATTTGCAAGTTCTATCGCTATACCTCGGCCGATCCCTCGGCTAGCTCCTGTAATAAAGATCTTTTTTTCTTCTAGATGACTCAAATAAATTCTCTTTCTCTAAGATGATGTAAATCTTTTGGTTCTTGGATATTGAAAGTCTTTAGATTTTTTCTGTCAATTTTTTTTACTAGACCTGTGAGCACTTGACCGCTTCCAATTTCTATAACGGATTTTACCCCCAATGTGACCAGCCGTGATACACTTTGCTCCCAAAGCACAGGAGAGGAGACTTGGGAAATGAGATTGGACTTTAATTTTTCAGGATCTGATTCCTCTGTTGCAGACACATTTTGAACAATCGGCCATTGAGACTTTACAAATGTTACTTTATTAAGCACATTACGCATGGTTTCTTCAGCTGGTTTCATGAGCTGGCAGTGGAAGGGGGAGGAGACATTGAGTGGAATCAGTTTTGCCTTTTTGCTCCAGGGATTGGTTGTTGTCATAAGATAATCTATAGCTTTAGACGATCCGCTAATAACAATTTGATTTGGAGAGTTAAAATTGGCAGGTTCTAAAATTTCTCCAGAGATGTCTTGGGCCCATTGGCACAGTTTAAAGATCTTGTCTTTGTCGATTCCTATAACGGCCAGCATTTTCCCTGTTCCTCGAGGGACGGCCTTTTGCATGGCTAGGCCTCTTTTTCGGACGGTAGATAAAGCCTCTTTGAAATTTAAAGTTCCAGCATTGACGAGGGCACTGTATTCTCCTAGGGAGTGACCTGCTGAATAGTTGGGCCTTATGTGAGACAGGCAAATTTCAGCCATGGCTACTGAAACCAGAAGGAGGGCGGGCTGAGTATTTTCAGTTAAGGTGAGTTGATCTTGTGGGCCTTCAAAACAAAGTTTTTTACAGTCTATCTTTAAAATATCTGAGGCCTCTTGAAATTTATGTTTTACAGAAGAAAACTCTTCGTAAAAGGTTTTTCCCATCCCTATTTTTTGGCTACCTTGACCGGGAAAGAGGAAAGCCATCAATTTTAATACCTCATGAGGGTACTGCCACTTGTTAAGCCAGCACCAAAGGCAGTGAATAATACAATATGTCCACGTTGGATTCTTCCATCACAAATGGCTTCATCGAAGGCAATAGGAATTGTGCCGGCGGACGTGTTTCCTGTGTGATCGATATTAAGAATAATTTTTTTTTGAGGTATTTTTATCTTCTGAGCAATAGTATCTATAATGCGAGTATTGGCTTGATGAGGAACCATCCAATCTACATCTGAGATCTGTAATTGATTGGCTTCAAGGGCTTCATTAGCCCTTTGACTCATAGTTCGCACAGCATGTTTAAAAATTTCACGGCCGTTCATTGTAATGTACTGTCGATTTTCATTGAGTGTTTTTAGCGTTAAGGGGAATGAAGCTCCCCCAGCCTGAAGCTCTAAAAGTTCATGGAGTGATCCATCTGCTGCTAGATGCGAAGAAAAAATTTCAGAGGGCTCAGATGCAAGAGAGCGTGAGAAAATAACAGCTCCAGCTCCATCACCAAAGAGAATACAGGTTTCTCTATCTTTATAATTGACAAAGCGAGAGAGAATTTCTGCCCCAACAACTAAGATATTCTTATACATTCCTGTGCGAATAAACTGATCGGCAATGGCTGTTGCATAGATGAATCCAGTACAGGCGGCTTGCAGATCAAAAGCAAAAACATTGCGTGCCTTTAATTTTTCTTGAAGAATACATGCTGTGCTGGGCATCAATTTATCACCAGAAATTGTAGCCACAAGAATCATGTCTAAGTCTCTGGCTTCCAGTTGAGCAGCCTGTAGGGCCTTATGGCTGGCTTTGACACAGAGGTCGCTTGTACTCTCATGATCGGCAGCGATATGACGTACATGAATGCCCGTTCGTTCTCTAATCCATTGATCTGAAGTTTGAACACATTTTTCTAAATCTGCATTTGTTAGGAGTTTTTCAGGAAGATAGGAGCCTGTGCCAACCACTTTTGTTTTAAACACTTTTTCAACCTTTCATTCAACGCTCGCTGTGATTACAAATGAGAATTTAAAACCTGTCCATTGTTTCATTTGTACTTTAGGATGAGTTGACGCACAGTTTATCAATTTATTTTCGTTATCGTGCATTTTACTTCTTATCATTGACCTTAGTCAGCCAGAGATTTTATATCAAGTCACTTTTGTAATTCGTAGACCCTCAGAGGACCATACTTTTCATCTCAATTTTTATTTTAAAAAATAAAATATAAATTGAGTCATAAAATGGCTTTTTAGGAATCCATTTATTGTAAGGAGAGAAAACCCAATGCGTATTTTTTATTTTGTTGTTTTGTTATTTTGTTCTGATGTTGTTGCTAAAGATAAAAAAGAAGATAAAAAAAGAGAAATTGTTGTCTATTCTTCACGAAAGGCTCATCTTATTGAGCCTGTTTTTAAGAAATACACTGAGAAAACCGGAGTGGCGATCAGGTTTTTGACAGATAAAGAAGGGCCTTTGATAGAAAGGATCAAAGCTGAGGGGAAAAAAACATCAGCTGATATTTTCATGACAGTCGATGCGGGTAATCTCTGGTTTGCTGAGAGACAGGGTCTCTTTCATAGAGTTGATTCTAAAATTTTAAATAAAAATATTCCATCATTTCTAAGGAGCCCGAATAAGATGTGGTTTGGTCTTTCTGTAAGGGCCCGTACAATTATTTATAATACGAAAAAAGTGTCATTGACTGATCTTTCAACTTATGAAGATTTGTCCTCTGCAAAATGGAAAGGACGGCTGTGTCTCCGAACGTCTAAGAAAGTTTATAATCAGTCTCTTGTTGCAATGATGATTCAACGGTTAGGGGAAAAAAAAGTTGAGAAAATTGTGAAAAATTGGGTAAAGAATTTAGCTACAGAGGTTTTTTCAAATGATACGAAGATGATGGAGGCTATAGCGAGTGGACAGTGTGAAGTAGGTATTGGTAATACATATTATTATGGGCGATTAATACGCCGAAAACCTAAACTTCCGATGGCTTTATTTTGGGCAAATCAAAAGACAAGTGGTGTGCATGTTAATGTCTCTGGAGCAGGAGTATTAAAATATGCTCAAAATAAAAAAGATGCTATTCATCTACTCGAATGGATGTCGACAGAGGAAGGTCAGCGTCTTTTTGCAGATTTGAATTTAGAGTATCCAGCTCATCAAGATGTTAAACCTCATAAAATAGTCAAGAGTTGGGGAAAATTTAAATCAGAGCAGATAAATGTCGCCAAAGCTGGTGAATTGCAGACAAAAGCCATTCAACTTATGGATCGTGCAGGCTATAAATAAATAATGCAGCTAAATATTAAAAACATAATAGGGAAGAGTTTTGTGGGGCTTTTCCTGTTTTTTCTTTTAAGTAGTTTGGCCGCTCTTTTGGTGCTGGCCTTACGAGAAAAGAATTTTCCATATTGGGAACATATGCTGTCTTTTGAACTCCCAATCGTGGTTAGGGAAACATTTATTTTGGTTTCAAGTGTTTCTCTTCTTTCATTATTTTTAGGACTTTTTTTAGGGGGGCTAGTTGATTTTTATGATTTTCCTCTGCGGAAACACTTTGAACGATTATTTATTTTACCATTGGCCATACCCCCATATGTTATGGCTTTTTTGACTATAGGATTATATGATGGAACGGGACTTATACAAAACTTTTTCAGAGAGTTAAATCCTGATTTTGGATTTTATAATATAAGAAATGGATTGGGATTAACACTTTCTTTGTCGTTTTCACTTTTTCCTTATATGTTTTTAATGGTTCGTTCGGGATTAAAGACTGTACATGAAGATGTTGTTGATTCCGCAGAAGTCTTAGGAGCTCAAGGGCTTGACAGATGGACGAAGTTACTCATACCTACCATTAAACCTTGGATTGCTGCAGGACTATTATTTATTATGTTTGAAGTGTTATCTGACTTTGGGGCTGTTTCTTTATTTAATTATAGAACATTTACAACAGCTATTTATAAATCTTGGTTTGGCTTCTTCTCTATAGGTATGGCTGTTCGATTTGCCATCATATTATTTTTTATTGCTTTTTTTATTCACTATTTAGAAGCTATATATCAAAAGAAACGTATTGCACACTTTGAGATAGGCTCTAAAAAGAAAAGACGACGAGAGTTAGGCCCTTTTATGAAGCCTATAGCTACAGTGATATGTTCGTTATTTTTTCTTGTCACATTTTTACTCCCAATATTTCTTCTCTTTAAGTGGTCTCTTTTTGTAGATGGAGATATATTAAAATGGAGTTTGCAATCTATTGGACTCGCTTTTGTTGGAACGATTGTTTTATTTGTATTGGCTTTTTGTGGAATCTTTCTTTCTCAAGAAAGGATATGGAAACACTTTCTTAAAATACTGCAATTTGGCTATGCTATTCCAGGAACAGTGTTAGCATTGGCATTTTTTCTTTCCAGTGAGATTTTTATTAAATATTTTAATTTAGAAAGAACATTTTTTATAAGTTTATGTATTTTGATTTTAGCTATTGCTATTCGTTTTTTTCTGTTATTTTTTCGATCTTTGGTGGCCAATTATCAAAATATAGATAAAAGTCTCTTTGAGTCTTCGATACT
The DNA here is from genome assembly GCA_965116215.1 of Bdellovibrionales bacterium. GTDB lineage: Bacteria > Bdellovibrionota > Bdellovibrionia > Bdellovibrionales > JAKFYE01 > CBDBKL01. The sequence goes on from OZ220494.1 coordinate 339,382, forward strand.
TTTAAAACCTAGTACTTTTTCACAGTTTTTTAATTTCTATTTTCCTCTTTTAAAAACAGGTTTTATTGCAGGAACTCTACTGACTTTTATAGAAATTCTTAAAGAATTACCAATGACTCTTATGATGAGACCTTTTGGTTTTGAGACTCTTTCAGTTAAAGTGTTTGAATACACTTCTGAAGGGGAGTGGGAAAGGGCAGCATTTCCTAGTCTAGTTATTGTTTTGATGAGTTTAGTCCCTGTTTATCAATTGGTTCAAAATCGGCATTTGCGAGGATAATCAGTTTAGTGTGTCTATTAAAGAGGAATAGTTATGAAGAATAATATTTATTTAAATATCAAAGGTTTAAAGCATAATTTTGATCGACAGGTATTAAAATGTGTGAACTTGCAAGTTGAAAGAGGAGAGATTGTTTGTCTTTTTGGAAAAAGTGGAAGTGGTAAAACCACTCTTTTGCGGTTAATTGCTGGTTTTGAGAAAGTGCAAGAGGGTGAGGTGATTATAGATAATCAATGTGTAGCTTCAAAATCAGTTTATAAAAAACCCTATGATCGACATGTGGGTTTGGTTTATCAAAATTTGGCTTTATTTCCTCACTTGACGGTTGAAGGGAATATTTTATTTGGTCTTCAGCAGTGGAATAGAAAACAAAGAAGGGATAAGCTAGAGTCTATTTTAAATATATTTAAACTTGAAAATCAAAATAAAAAATATCCTAATGAACTTTCAGGGGGTGAGAAGCAGCGGTTGGCTATTGCAAGAAGTTTAGCTCCTGAGCCTAAATTTTTAATGTTAGATGAGCCCTTTTCTCACTTAGATGTTAATTTACGATGTGAATTGGCATGTGAACTCAAGATCACTTTAAAAGAGAAGAAAATTCCAACTCTTTTTGTCACTCATCAAGTCGAAGAGGCTCAAGCCTTATCAGATCGAGCAGTTATTCTTTCTGAAGGGAAGATAGCTCATTCTCTGTCAAGAAGACAGGTGACCAGGGGTCAGATCAGAGAATTTATTGGGAAATAAAAGGTTTTAGAGCTTTGCAGATTTTTATACTAGATCCTGCTCTTTTCTGAATACGCTCTTCTATTTCATATTTTGTACTTTGATGGATATTCATACGCAATATCAGAGCTTGAGTTATTTCCTGGGGTGTTTGAAGGGGTTGAACTATAGGTAGTTGTCTCGCATATTTTTGACTGAAATCGAGAGCTTCTCTATTTTTTTGAATACGAGGACCTGTGAGAACAAAGCACCCTTGGGAAAGAGGCTCCATGACACTATGAACTTGCCTTTTAAAAGACCCCCCAACAAAAGCTATATGAGACCAACTGTAAAGTTCTGGGAGAATTCCAAATTGATCTACAATTAAAATATTTTTCTGTGCAGTGGAAAAATTCTCTGTTTTGGATGAGTACTTCATGTGAGTCAGGGATAGAGCATCTAATGTTTTCTCAAGATTTGTTATACGTGATAAAGAAATGTCATGTGGAGTAATGATGAGTTTTAGCCGGTTTTCTTTCATAAGACTCTGTGAGGCTTTGAGTATATAGTATTCATCTTCTGGCCATGTTGAACCACAGATGAGATGCGATTCTTTTGGGCGATGTCTTTCTTCTAATTTTTGGGGATGTGATTTTCGATATAGAGCTTGATCAACTCGTGTGTCTCCCATGACTTCCACATGATAAATGTCCTTGTTATTCAGGAGCTGCTTATCCTTTATAGAAACACAAAAGATTTTATTCACTAAAGAATATCTCCAACGAAGTAGTGGATAAAAAATTTTAGAAGCCTTATAGGCTGTTGCTGAAAAGAGGATTCGAGGTAGCCCCTTTTGTTTGGCAGCCTTTAGGAAAATAGGCCAAATATCCGTTTTGGCAATAAGTATCAATCGTGGTTGATAGGATTCTAAGAAATAATCAATGGCTTTAGTTTGATCCCAAGGGAGGGGAACGGACAGGTCAATATTTTCATCTTTAGAGATAGTGCTTTTGTATGAAGGAGAAAAATAAGTACAGAGGATAGGAATATGAGGAAACTCTTTTTTTAATTCACGTATAAGAGGCTTGGCATATTCATATTCTCCACTGGCTGCATGTATAAGAATCGGTTTAAGTATATGTTTTTTTTTTATTGAGTGAGTTCTGAGAGCTATTGTAGCTTTTGCTTTTTTGCAGGAAATTGCACGTATAGTTAAACCTATTTTAAATAGGGGAAAGAGGATATTTTTATAAATCCAATCATAGAGAGAAGAGTTCATTAATTTTTGCTTTTACCTGTTCTGGGCGAATATCAAAAAGACATTTTTTGTGTATAGAGTTTGTGCACTTACCACGTCCATCTTTTGAGCAAGGTTTACACGGTATTTCAGTTTCTAGGACATGTGATGTTTTAGAGCTGGGATAGCCAAAGGCTGTGGGTCCAATAAGAGCGATGTGGGGGATTCCGATGTAATCAGCAGCGTGAAGTAGCCCAGTATCTCCTGAAACAAGGAGTTTTGATTGGGAAATGATGGCACAGCTTTCAAGAAGACTTGTTTTTCCTGCAAGAATTTGAACATTTTTATATCCTTTGCCGAGACTCCATAGAAAATGATCATTTTTTCCACCTAAAAGTAAAATAGGAACATCTTTTAAGCTTTGAATTAAAGATTTCCAATGGATTTGAGGCCACTGCTTGAGTGTCCATGCTGCTGAAGGGGCAAAGATAATAAAGTTTTGTTGAGGAATAAAAGTTTTAATTTTTTTAAGGAGGGATTTTGAAAAAAGGAGAGAGCCTGGCTTTGATTTTTCAGTGGGAACATCCCATCTTTTTAAAGGCTCTAAGTAAGATTGTCGTCCATAGAAAGGTCTATTTTGAAAGCGATTGATTTTCCATTTGAATAAGAGATATCGCTTCCATCTGTTTTTAGGTCGCCGTAGAAAATATTGGGGCTTGTTGAGTAGAGGACAGAGCATATGTGATCTTAAGTTATTGTGAGTATCATAAATATGTGTCCAATTTATTTTTTTTAGAGCCTTGGCATATTCGAGAAGCCCCTTCATGCCTCTCTTGCGATGAAGAGGCCAAACTTTATCGATAAAAGGATGATATGAGAGAAGTTCAGAAAAATCAGAGCGTGTGGCCCAATGTATTTCTGCGTCAGGATATTTATTTTTAAAGAATTGAGGTATAGTCATGGCTTGAACAATATCTCCAAAACTAGAAAATCTGATGATAAGTAGCTTTTGACTCATAGAGTGTAAGTTACTCTAATCTGTTTGTAACGTCACTGAAAAATAGAGAGAAAATAGTTTTTACTAAAACTTTGTAGGTATGTTAGAAATGGGAAATCCGCTTCATATTCATATTCATACTTTTGTGCATGAGCAAATGGGATTTGATAAAATTAAAGATATTTTTTTAAAGAGATGAAAAGTGAGTTTTTTATTTATAATTAAATGGAAAAATGATTTTTATTTGATTAGAGGTTGAAAGGTTTTTGATCTGTGGAAAATGTGTATGATTGTACATTAGTTTCAATATATGGGCGTCTTAATGGATTAGCCAATCAATTAAAAGATTATGGTTTAAATATCTGCTTTATTGATTTAACGGATAAGATGGGAAAGTGGTTGCCTGAAGATAAGGAAGGACCATTTGGAGTCTATAAGACAGAGAGCCATTCTAAATATTATCCAGTTTCTAAATATAAAAATACACAACTTATAGATAGAGGTTTTAATCTTTGGTTAGATGATGGCCCCTGTGAATTAAATGGACCATTGTTTGAGAAGCATGCTGATAAGTTTCAACTGTCAGAGTCTGTGTTGACATTTTTAAAAGATGTTATGGATTTAAATACCCTAAAAACATCAAGATGGAAGCGAAAGAGGGTGAGGGAATTATTATTGAATCCTTATGAAAAAATATGGTTGGCCCACTTGGCGATGAACCTTTCTGCAAATATTTATTACGATTTTCCAGAGTCTTTGCTGAAAGGAGTTCTACCCTTACCGTTACAGGCCCCTCTTTTTATTCGAAAGGGAAGAGGTGAGCAAGGAGGTTTTGTAGATGAGTTGAAGACTTCTTCTTCACTTTTAGCTATAGAATACAATTCTTCTGGTTCTTATTTAATAAGTGGTGATGACACTTTAGAGACATTTAATATTGTCTGGGGTTTAAGTTCGCAAGAGACAGGTTATTATTCAAAAGACATGTTAAATTATTTATTTTCTGGTTATTCTACAGAGAATGATTGGTCATGGGTTAGATATAGATTTACTTTTCAAGATAACTCTGTAATAGTTGTTTGGCCAGATTATTTTATACTTCTTAGAAATATTTATTTGCCTTTTACTCATTCTCAGTTTGCCATTGTACAAAAAACAGATAAAGACAATGCTTTTGATATTTGGGTAAGAATCTCAGAGCATAAGAGATTTAATAAAAAATATTTACAACAAATGGGTGAGGACTTGAAATATGAGTTATTAAGAAGAGTAAAAAATATTCCCATCGTTGGCGTTGATTTTCCTCAAGAGGGGAAATCTTCTTATGAGGCGTTGGGGCCTGCACCTTTTGGTTGTTATGCAGAATCGACTTTAAAACAGTTAAAGCCATTGAAGCAGAAGGGGTTATTTTTTGATAGTCCTGAGACCTGGGGACGATTAGATTGGAATATGAGGACTCTTTGTCATAAAGATTTATTCCAACGACTTTCTGATATTTATAATAAAAGGCAAGAAGGGAGTCAGAAGTGATTTTCAGATATACCCGTGAAGAGATGGGAAAAATTTGGTCTGAAGAAAATAAGTTTGCAAATCTTTTAGAAGTTGAAAAAGTTGTGGCTCAAGCTCAAGCTGATTTAGGAATTATTCCTCAATCAGCAGCTCAAATTATAAGAGAACAGGCACATTTTGATTTAGGTAAAATTAAAAAGATTGAGCAAAAAACTCGTCATGATGTAGCAGCTTTTGTAATGAATGTTGCAGAATCTATAGGTAATGAGGGGAGGTTTTTTCACTTTGCTCTGACAAGTTCAGATATTTTGGATACGGGCTTGAGCTTAACACTTAAACAGTCCAAAGACGTCATTCTTAATGGATTTGAAGTGTTGGAATCTGAATTACTGGCTAAGGCAAAAGAGCACAAAGAAACTCTTTGTGCAGGAAGGACGCATGGAATTCATGCTGAACCCACAACTTTTGGTTTAAAATTATTGGGGTATCTTTTTGAATTGCGAAGGAATAGAAGGCGATTTGAAAAATCTATGAAACAAGGTCTCATTGCTAAGTTAAGTGGAGCTGTGGGAACATATTCCTCTCAACCTCCAGATGTTGAAAACCGTGTGGCTGAGATGTTGGGGTTAATATCAGAAAGTATTGCAACTCAGGTTGTACCTAGAGATCGTCATGCCGAAATTATATATGCTCTATGTTCTACATTATGTGGCTTGGAGCGCATTGCTATTGAATTCAGGCATCTACAAAGAACCGAGGTTTGTGAAGTTTTTGAAAATTTTCATAAAGGGCAGAAGGGCTCAAGTGCTATGCCCCATAAAAAAAATCCTATCAGTGGAGAAAATATCAGTGGATTGGCTCGTTTGTTAAGAGGATATTGTTTGAGTGCTTTTGAGAATATATCACTGTGGCATGAACGTGACATCAGTCATTCTTCGGTGGAAAGAGTGATCTTTCCAGATGCATTTATTTTAACTGATTATGCATTAGATAGAATGTCTCATTTGGTGAGAGATCTCGTTGTCAATAGGGAGCAAATGAAAAAAAATATGCAAATCTCTCATGGAAGACTTTTTAGTTCATATGTTCTCTTAAAATTAATAGAGAAGGGATTATCCAGAGAAGAGGCCTATAAGGTGATTCAAGATGCGGCGTTAGCCAATCCAGATAGGGATCTTAAAGAGGCTTTAATGGAGACAGAAAAGGGTCGTCTATTGAGTTCTTCAGAATGGAGTGATCTATTTACAGGAGAAATTCATAAAAAGCGTATATGTGCACTTTTTGATAATTTAATAGATGATTAAAAATGTCTGAGTCTATTTTTAGCAATAGACTTTATATAAGATGATTTGGTAGGTGCTAAAAAGGGGTGTTATGGGTTGGAAAGCTTTAAAGCCGGGTGAAATGATTGATGTTGTAGCTCCAGGTTCGCCTTGTAAATTAAAAGACTTAAAAAGTGGATTAAATCTTCTTTTGAAATGGGGACTTAAACCACGTGTCTCTAAGGATATTTTTAGAAAACAGGCTCTTCCTTATCTCTCTCAGTCCGATATGTATCGTTTTAAAGATTTAAAGAATGCTATTTTAAGTCTAGACTCAAAGGCTATCTGGTGTGTGCGAGGGGGGTATGGCTCGTTACGACTGCTGCCGTATTTAGAGAGAATGAAGAAACCCTCTCATTCAAAAATTCTTATTGGTTATAGTGATATCACATCTTTACAATTGTTTTTGGATCAGAGTTGGAATTGGCAAAGTTTGCACGGTCCCTTTTTAGAGAATATAGGGACAAGACGAGTTTCCCAAAGAGATCGAAAAGAGATAAAAAACATACTTTTTGGTGATATCCACTCTACAACTTTTTACCGCCTTAAAGCTTTAAATGCTCCGGCTCAAAAAAGAGGGATTATAAAAGGAAAAATAAGAGGAGGGAACCTCACCGTATTACAATCTTCATTGGGAACTCAGCAGCAAATCAAGGGAAGGGGACGTATTTTATTTTTTGAAGATTTAGGAGAGAGGGGTTATAGAATAGACCGAATATTAACACATATGTTACAGGGAAATGTTTTTCAGAGTGCTTTAGCCGTTATATTTGGTGATTTTATTGGAGGAAGAGAAAGGGATGGACGGTTTTTGAGCATGAAATGTTTAAAGGAGTTCTCTAAGAATATGAAAATTCCTGTTTTTAAAGGGTTGCCTTGTGGGCACGGTAAAATACAACGGCCTCTTATATTAAATAGTCATTCAGAGATACAAATAGGAGAGACAATAAAACTTATTGTCTCTGTAGGCCGCCACAAATGATAGACTTAAGGGGTCGTCTAAAGCCTCTTATTCAAGGGGTAACTCCTGGCCTATCTCTTCTGGCCCATCATAGGGGAGTGAAGTGTATGGATATAAAAGTTGGGCAGACAGCGAAATATTATGACTTAGCATCTCTTACAAAAATTATTTTTACGGTTCCCTCTCTTGTTAAAGCAGTAGAAAATAAAAAAATACGAATACAAGATCCTATTAAAAAGCATTTGCCATGGTGGAGATCGGATGAATTGAGAATAGTGAACCTTCTTACTCATACAACGGGCTTTCCACCTTGGACTCCACTTTATAAAAAACTACATCGGAAAAATACAGCACTCAAAAGAGAAGAGCTTCAAAGATTTTTAAGATCATGTGTATCTCGCCGAAAGGTGGATAATAAATCAGCTTATTCAGATATAAACATGTGGTTTCTTGGGGAATTGTTACAGCAAGTTTATCAGAAGCCTTTATTAGAGATTTGGAATGAAATTGTTGTGGATTGGAATATTAAAGAAATATTTTTTCATGATGAAAATAAATTAAAGTATTCTCGTTTTCAATATGCCCCTACAGAGGACTGTAAATGGCGGAAAAGAATATTAAGAGGAGAAGTTCATGATGAAAATGCATGGGCTATGGGTGGTGTTGCCCCTCATGCTGGCCTTTTTGGGTCTGTTCAAGGTGTGAGTCATTGGGGCCTTGAACTCAGGAAACGATTCAAAGCGTGTGATACAATGAAACGATTTGTAAGAAGGGCTATTCCTTTGGATATAGGGGATTGGGCTTTGGGTTTTATGCTTCCTTCGAAAGGTTTTGATCGACAGTCGAGTTGTGGTCGATTTTTTTCTAGTAAATCCTTTGGTCATACAGGGTTTGTGGGAACATCTATTTGGTACGATCCAGAATGTGATTTATTAGTGACTTTATTGAGTCATCGCATTCATCCTACTAGAGAGAATATAAAATTTCAGTTTGTTCGTCCTCAAATTCATGATCTGGTTTATGAATCTATAGTGGTGGGTTCTCGATGAGAGATTTAAAGAGGGGATCACATATTCATTTAATGGGTATATGTGGAACCGCTATGGCCAGTCTGGCAGGTTTATTAAAAAGTATGGGGTATTTTATTACTGGTAGTGATAAGGGAATATACCCACCGATGTCTTTGGAACTTCAAAAAATGGGGATAGAGATTAAGGAAGGATTTGTTAAAGAAAATCTTCATCCTCGACCTGATTTTGTTATTGTTGGTAATGTGATAAAAAGAAAGTATGAGGAAGCGCAATTTTTATTACAGAATAAAATTCCTCACTCTAGTTTTCCAAAGGTTGTAAAGGATTTATTGATTGCTGATCGTGACAGTTATGTTGTTGCCGGAACACATGGAAAGACAACAACAACAGCACTTTTGGGATGGGTAGCAGAAATTTGTCGTCAGAATCCAGGTTTTATAATAGGAGGAATACCTAAAAATTTTGAAAAGTCTTTTCGACCTCCTCCTAAGAATGTTTTTATTATTGAGGGAGATGAGTATGATAGTGCTTTTTTTGATAAAGTTCCAAAGTTTAAATATTATAAACCTCAATATGTTATTTTAACAAGTATAGAGTTAGATCACATCGATATTTATAGCGATTTGCAGTCTGTTTATAGAGCATTTGATATTCTGATGGACAAGATATCTAGAGAAGGGGTTTTAATATACAATAAAAATATTAAAAAAATTGATGATAGATTGAAAGTAACAAAGTGTAGAGATATTTTTTCTTATGGCAAGAGTTCTGGGGATTATTTTTTTAGAACAATAGAGGAGAGTGAGGAATACACTCAGTTTGAAGTGTTTTTTAGAGGAGAATCGTTAGGTCTATTTCAAACTTCACTTTATGGGGAACATAATATTTTAAATATTTTGTCCTGTATAGCATTAGCTCACCAAAGACGTTGGGATCTCGTAAAAGTCAAAGAGGGTGTAAGCACCTTTTCTGGGGTCAAAAGAAGGCAGGAAGTTATTGGTTCAATTCGTGGAATAACAGTCATTGATGACTTTGCCCATCACCCCACCGCCGTCAAAAAAACTATTCGAGCTGTTCAAAATAGATTTCGAGGTCATACGGTCCATAGTTTATTTGAACCTAGGACAGCGACTTCAAGATGTTCTATCTTTCAAAATGAATATTTTGAAGCCTTTTCTGAGGCGCAGAGAGTTTATTTTGCAAATGTCTATGACTCTAAAGCGTTAGGAAATAGTGCTTTAGATTTAAAACAGATATGTCATCTTCTCAACGAAAAATCTATTCCAGCACAAGTGTATTTGGATAACAAAACTCTTATTTCAGCACTTAAAGGATCTGTGCGTTCTGGAGACTGTATTTTGATTATGAGTAATGGGGATTTTGGTGGATTGTACAAAGAGTTAATAGACTCCTTAAAATAAGGTGACTATTTTTTATTAACAGTTCTTGACTTGGGGTGAATCTGTATATTCACTATGGACTTACTTTATGGGCATTGAGAAACAAACACCATTAATGAGGCAGTATTGGGATATCAAGGGGGCTCATCCAGATAAAATTTTATTTTTTCGAATGGGGGACTTCTTTGAACTTTTCCATGATGATGCCGTAACGGCGGCTCCTCTTTTAGAGATTACTCTTACTTCTAGAAATAAAAAATCTGAAAATGGTGTCCCTATGTGCGGAGTTCCCTATCATAGTATAGGGACTCCTATTAATAAACTTTTAAAAAAAGGGTTTAAGGTTGCAATATGTGATCAGATTGAAGATCCAAAAGAGTCCAGAGGTATAGTTAAAAGGGCTGTCACACGTATTTTGTCTCCAGGTATGGTGTATGATCCTGAAGAGCTAGAAAAAGAAAAAAATAATTACCTATCAGCTTTTGATGAACAAACTGTTTCTTTTTTGGAACCAACAACGGGAGAGTTCTTTTATTTTAAATATGCTTCTATACAAGAGTGCAGAAAGCTCATTCAAGTATTAGATCCTGTTGAAATGGTTTTAACACGAAAACAAAAGAATGATATTTTAGCAAAAAGAAAGAATTTAACTCAGCTCACTCTATCAGAGCACGAAATATTGAATCATGAAATTGATGGACCAGTGAGTGCAAAGCGATTATTGAGTTATGCATTGACTATGCAGGGGGAGCGACTTCTTTCTACTATAGAAAATCTAAAAAAGCGTGTTTATATTTCTCGTATGTTATTGCCACAGAGTACAATTCAGCACTTAGAATTGTTTGAAACATTTCAACAGAAGAAAAAGGGTAGTTTTTACTACGCTGTCAATCGTACGCAAACGGCTTCTGGAGCTAGGCTTTTAAAACATTGGCTTCTTTTTCCTCTGTGCTCTAAAAAAGATATTTTGCAGAGGCAAAATCGAATTAAAGAATGGGTTGCTCAACCTCGACGTCTTTCAGAGTTAAGAGACTTGTTCAAAAATATGTATGATCTTGAGCGACGTATTGGAAAAATATCAAATCCAGGATGTCATTCGAGAGATTTATTAAATCTTTCTCAATCTTTAAGTATTGGTGTTCAGTGCTCACGAGTTTCAGGTCTTCGAATAGAGGATAAGCGTATTGAAGAACTGATTGAGAAAATCAAAAATACAATTGTTGAAGAGGCTCCTCTGACTTTAAATAAAGGAAATTATATTCGAAAGGGCATCTCTTTTGAACTGGATAAATTGATTGAACTTTCGATGAACTCTCAGGTCCTTATTCAAGAGATGGAAACAAAAGAAAGAATGAAGACGGGAATTCCTTCGTTGAAGATAAAATATAATAATGTCTTTGGATACTATATTGAAGTCACTAAAGTTCATACTAAAAAAGTGCCTTCTCATTATAAAAGAAAACAGACTTTAGTGAATGTAGAACGTTACACAACGGATGAATTGAGTGAAGTGGAAAGAGAAGTTCTAGCGGCAAGGGTGAAGAGACAGGAAAAGGAATTAGAAATTTTTAATGATTTGCGTTTAGATATTTTATCTTTAGGCCCTGTTATTTTAAAATATGCAAGAATATGGGCAGAATTAGATGTTATCTCTAGTCTGGCTTGGTTAGGTATAGAGCAAAATTATCATTGTCCTGAAATTGTTGATTCTGGTGAAATTTTTCTTCAGAACTTCAGACATCCTGTTGTAGAGCAGGAGTTAGAAAAAGCATTTATTCCGAATACACTTTCAATGTCAATCGGCGAGAGCCTCTTGTTGACTGGGCCTAACATGGCTGGAAAGAGTACACTTATGAGGCAAGTTGCTTTATGCATTTTATTAAATCAAATAGGGAGCTATATTCCAGCAGAGTCTGCAAGATTAACTTTATTTAATAATATATATACTCGGATTGGGGCAAATGACTCTTTAAATGAGGGCCTTTCGACTTTTATGGTGGAAATGAAAGAGACAGCAGAAATATTAAAATCTGCTGATGAACGGTCCCTTATTCTTTTGGATGAGATTGGTCGAGGGACATCAACATTTGATGGAATGAGTCTAGCTCAGTCTATTCTAGAATATATTTTGACACAGATGAAGGGTACGAGTTTATTTGCAACACATTATCATGATATTACAGAAATGAAATATCCAAATTTGAAGTCAGCTCATATGGCTATTTCAGAGAATAATGGTGAATTAAGGTTTCTGTACACTTTGAGAAATGGGTCGGCCAATCGATCTTATGGTATCGAAGTGGCTCAACTAGCTGGTTTGCCAGAAGATGTGGTTTCAAGGGCTAAGAATATACTTCAAGAAAAAGAAAAGAACAATTTGTCTGAGTTTACTTTATGCTCTGCTGAGGAAAGACAAAGTTTAGTGAAACGCCAGTGAAATTTTGGCTCCATATAAGATACTCCTTACTCTTTGTAGAGTGTTTGTTTCATTGCTTTTATTCTTTAGGCGAACCATCACATTAGGACCACTTGTCACACACGTTATAGACATAAAACTTCATTATAAGTCCTAAAAACATTCATTTTCCTATCCTCTGGATTTAATTCTATAGAAAGAAAAAAAGTTCTTTTTCTGTTAGCTTTTATAATTTCAATAAGCGTTTTTTTATGGTTATTATTTTATTGCAGTTTTTAGATCTTTCTTGCTGTTTAAACAAAGCTATAGGATCTAGACTTACGGCGTAATAAAAAGTTAAAAAATTAAAAAAACTTAAATCTTCATGTTGCAGATTAGAGCAAATACTGTCAGACTTTTTAAATAGGTGGTAGTAAAACAGAAAAGAGGGGGGAGCAAGGATGCTCAGAGATGTCCTTATACAAAAGGGGCTTTCTAATCGAGAGGCGGAAGTGGCTGAACTCGTGACGAAAGGGTTATCTAACAAGGAAGTTGCCAGTCAACTTTTTGTTACAGAAAAGACGGTTAAATTTCACCTCACAAACATCTATAAAAAGATGAGTGTGAAGTCGCGAGCGCAACTTATTGTTTGGTGCATGCCTCATCATTCATTTAGGGAGGACAGTGTACCAGTCTCTAGCAATCAGGGACCAGGAACTATGGCGACTCCGGATCAAATTCCAAGAGGTAGTACGACTGTGGTGACTGCAGATCCACCAGATAAAAAGCAATCAGGTAGTGGAAGCACTAGTGGTCAGATGTCTGGATTTGGACTGTAATTTCAAAAAACGTCTTTAAAGATAGTAGTAGTATAGGAATCTACTGCTATCTTTTGTTTTTTGGAAAATAACATTCATGGTTGAAGCAAGGGTTGTATCTCATTCAAGAGTTATCATGACTGAAATCATATTGCCCAGTCATACGAATTCCATAGGTAGTGTATTCGGAGGAGTTGTTATGTCTTGGATTGATATTGCGGCTTCTGTATCAGCTCAAAGACATACAAGACAGATGGTTGTAACGGCGAGTATAGATGCCTTAGAATTTGTGGCCCCAGTTTATATTGGTTGGGTTATTAATTTAAAGTCCAGTGTAAATTATGTCGGAAAGACCTCTATGGAGGTAGGTGTTCGTGTAGATGCTGAAAATCCTAGAACAGGTGAGGTATTTCATACAGCTACGGCCTATTTAACTTTTGTAGCGATTGATAAAGATTTTAAGCCTATTGAGGTTTCATCCATTGTACCTGAGACAGATGAAGAAAAGAGGCGTTATGAAGCGGCTAAAGAGCGTCGTAAATTACGTTTATCGTAGAGAAAGTGTATTTAAAAAGAGATGGTTAGGGTTCACTTTAATAGAGACAATGGTGGCTATTCCTGTTGCACTTGTTGTCCTTTTTGGTGTGGGTGCAACGTTTTTTTATAGCATCGGGCAATTTTCTAATCTTTTAGAACAGGATGCTGCTCAAACGAGTGTACTTTGGGCAGGTTATCATACTCAGGTCTATTTCTCTCAAGCTGTAGATGTCAGATTTATTGCTAATCAAGAGAGGATGGATGCATGGATAGCTGATCTAAAGACAGGTAGTGGTTTTGAGCCAAGAGCGGAGACCCCTACTACCCCTGGTATCCATGGAAGAATCGATAAATCTTTTAATAGTTCGCTTATCCCTGAGGATAATAAATTAAGTACAATTGGTATTTTCTATCGAGAGGATGGTACTTTTGAAGGAGGTTATGGAAGTAGTCGTTTAGTAGGAACAGCTATTTGGTTTAAAAATCCCTCTTTTGAAGGAGTTCGAGTGAATCGCCCTCCTTACGGAGGTGTTTTGTATTTTGGCTCTGGTTTGGGAAGTGGGACTTCCACTTTAGGACCTAGAATGGACACTATTTGGTATGATCGTCTCTCCCTTTTTGAAATTATGGCAGTGGAATGCTTTAAGGAGCCAGCTGATGATGCTGATGCTGATGAATGTGATGGGGGTGACCCTGATGATACACGTGATTATATAACAGGTCCCGATAGAATTAAAACTATAACTTTTCGTATACGTGCCAGATATTTTAAAACATCAGATAAGTCAAAGTGGATATGGTGTTCGAACACAAGTGTACCAAGTTGTACACCTGAGGTTTCTTTTAAAGATATTGAGAGGATTGTGAAAGTGGGCTTTAGAAATAATATTCTTGTTAAGGAAGATGATTCGTTTGTTGGTAGTGGTTATGATGAGCGACTTCATGGCGGGCTTTATTTTTTTAAATTTTCTCTCCCGAAGTTAAGCCTTTAAAAGTGTTTAATAGAAAGGGATAAGTGGATTGCATAGGAAATAATGATTTTAATGATTAAAGAAAAATTTGATTAAGGGAGATTTTTAACATTGATAGATCTTGTAAAGAGTAAAAAGGGAATCGGAGTTATTATTGCTGTTTTTGCAGTGTCTCTTGTTATTATAACCATCTTATCTACAGTTTATATTTATCTGACAAAGGTAGGTAGGCATCAAGGTTTTATTAAACAGGTTTATAATAGCACTCAGGTTATGGAGGAATTTGCGAAGATCATTAGAGATGGGTATGACAATTATATTTCTAATGATTTCAATTGCGATATAGGTTTTTCTCCTATTGATATAGGGAATTTGAAGTTATGTCCAAAAGATGCTGCAGCAACACATCTAAAGGTCGAATATGGGGGGAAAGACTATTATATACCATTGAGTGGTTTAGAGGTTACGAATAATATTTTACGTTTAAGGATTTACTCAGAAGATTGGGAACGTCAGAAAGCATGGGCTTTTACAAACATATATAGGAGATTAGAATCTTATTTAAATAGATATTTAAATATGGAGCTCGAAATACCGAGGGTATCTAACGTATGGATGAACTCTGCCATAGCCCAAGGTAAAGGGACTTCTTCTACAACAACACTTCATCCTCTACAGGTAACGGACTTATCTATTGAGGCCAATCTTAGTGTAGCTTGTCGGGGAAACTTTTATAGAAATGAATGTGTTTCTTATTGTCAGGGGCCGGGCGTAGCATGTAATTACTGTTCTTATACTAGAGATCATTCGGATTGTTTGCATTTAGCTCTTACAGAATGTGGTTCTTCTCCTACTCTATCAAGTCTTAGCGGATGTACCAATCTTGATAGATCTTGTAGAGATAGCTCTAATAATATTTTAGATCGATGTCGTCCTATGCTTGAGACGAATCCTTCTTTAACCCCTGCCGATTTAGAAGAAGAGCGAAGGAAGGTCTGTGCCTATTCATCCAATTTAGGGAACTGTGGGTCCACTGTTGGTGATTCTTCTGCTTTTATCGCCAAAACTTCTGAAATGTTAGGTGATTGTTTAACTGCTGGTGGTTATCCTAAGAATCATTGTCTATATTATTGTACAATAGGCTCTGTTATGCCCAAACCACAGGGATGTAGACAGGTAGTGAACAGGATGATTAACTCAACTCCCCCCTCATGTCCACTACCGAGTGATCCTAATTATATAAGTCGTAATCATCTATGTGTAGATTGTGATCAAGCCGGTTGCTTTGAGCTTGAGTACTGTTTGTATGGTTATAGTGATGCAAATAGTCCCAATGCTCCTTGTAATACGACAACAGGTGAGGGGATGGTTCGACAATATATTAAGATCATCTGCGATCCGGAAGATAGAGGAGTGGGACGATGTCTCCCCCCAAATTGCGAGAGCGAAACAAGTGGTTGCGGAAGTTGCGTCGGTCGTACTCGAAAGTCTCCTAGTTACTCCAGTCTTTCAGGCTCAGATGCAACTTGTAATACTTGCTGCCAGCCCTAACGGGCTTAAAATCTGACCAAGGGCATAGCACAGTCTTTCAGGCTCAGCTACAATTGTAATATTTGCTGCCAGCCTCCCCTTTAAAGCCATTTTTCTTCTTGGATTTTTTGTCCATCAGGTTGTAGTGACGGCGTGAGCCCTCGCTTCTCTAGAAAAAAACTAGGTACACGAACAGTCGGCTCAGAGAGTTGTCAACTCAAGTTGTGGAACATGTGTTCTTTCTTATACACCATCTCAAAAGACCGCATCTCCACATAGAGAGTCTTTCTTAATTTCTTAAAATAAGCCAATGCGTCAGAATAGGGTTGTATGGTTTTATATATGTTGGTAAACACTATACCAAGAATGGATGCGGGGTGGGGCAGCCTGGTAGCCCATCGGGCTCATAACCCGAAGGTCGTTGGTTCAAATCCAACCCCCGCAACCAAGTGTCGACAGAGTGTTATCATTGCAAAGGAGAAGAATCCAATTCTGTGTTAGAAAGGGCAGATCTAGCTGTGTATAAGTGCTGAGGTTCTATTTTTGAAAATATTAAGAGTTCTAGCAATAGTTTTGATTCTTTCATCTTGCCAAACATCTCCTATCTCTTTTTCAAAAATTCCTCCTGAAAAACTGATTATTGGTTTAGATGGTATAGGGTATGATATTTTTAAGGAGATGTATGAAGGTGGACACTTTAGAAACTTTCATACTCCATCTCGGATGGTTGCAACATTTCCATCTATATCAGACCCAAACTGGTCAAGAATCTTCAATGTTCCTCTTACAAAAAGTTATATGAAAGTTCATTTTGATCAAACATTTAATCAAGGGCGTGGGAAGAAAATTGGTAATATATTATTTCATCTGACTCATCCGTCGACTTATGAAAAGGGTTTTCATTTTAAGGCGGAGGGTTTTTGGGAGCACTTGGCAACTATGGTATGGACGGAAACATCAGCATTGCATTGGCTCGATAGAATAGAGGAGGATTTTTTTAATGCGGTTAACATAAAGAATTATTTTGCTTTTATAGCCAATACTGACATTATTGCACATGTCAATGGTTATCGTTCTCTATTGAGTTACATGAAGAACGTAGATAATCGTCTCAAAATAATCAAAAAAAAATATCAAAAATTATATCATAAAAAACTTGAAATTATTCTTATCAGTGATCACGGAAATTTTTTTTCAAAAAAGATAAAAGATATCAATTACGAGTCAGTTTTAAAAAATAGGCGTTGGTCTCATCAATCACAGATTAAAGATGAACGAGATTATGCTTTTATTTCAGGAGAAATTATATCATTTGGGGCTTTTTACTGTAAAAAATCTCAGAGATTTAAATTAGCAAGAGATATATCCTATATTGAAGGTGTTCATGTTGTGTCAGTAAAAGGTGAGTTAAAAAATACAGTAGATGTTTTTTCCAATTCTGCTCAAGATCATTCTCGAATTTTTGTTAACCCTGCAAAACGGACAATTAGATATAAGGTTATTCGTGGTCAAGATCCATTCTCTCATTTATCTTTATTTAAAGGGAAATTGTCTTGGGATGATTATTTTAAGAAGACAATAGATTTAGAATACCCTTACGCTCTTGTAAGATTATGGGAATCCTTACATGTTAATTCCCTTCAACCAGCTACGGTAGTAGTTAGCGCAAAGACAGGTTATTCATTTTCTAACAGATTATTGCGTATAATGATAGGGTTTGGCGGTCTTCATTCTACCCATGGCTCGTTAAGTAAGACAGATTCGACTGGGTTATTTGTTTCCAATCAGAGAGCTTTGCCATCTATTCGCCCAGAGGACTTCAGAAAAATTATAAACGTTCAAGATTTTCATCGTGCTCTTCAGCAAAACCAAAAGAACTCCCAATAGAGAATAAAATCAGCTTTATGGTAATAGGCGCAGAGTCTTAGAGAGGTTCAGTTTACTTTAAAGGCACTCAACTGTAGAGATGTATAAGAAAGTCTTTTATTTGTATTTTATAAAAGAATACTTGAATTGAAGTTTCGTTGTAGAGATCGAGCCCTTAGTAACATAAGTCCTTCCATAATGTGTCAAGAGTCTTTAATATATTTATAGATTTTTTAAGAGGGAGTGAAAGGGGGTATTCGCTTTTCAAACGTTTATGAATACTATGAGCCAGTTTTTGAGCATCATGAATTTTAATAAATAATTTATGATTTTATAACTTGAATATGTTACTTTATGCTTGGAGATGTCTATGATTTTAAAAAAAACAAGAGAAGAAAAAAGAGTGAGATTAATAACGGCTATTTTAT
Organism: Bdellovibrionales bacterium; assembly: GCA_965116215.1. Lineage (GTDB taxonomy): Bacteria > Bdellovibrionota > Bdellovibrionia > Bdellovibrionales > JAKFYE01 > CBDBKL01. The sequence goes on from OZ220494.1 coordinate 357,363, forward strand.
TTTACTGTATACTTACTCTATCTTGTAGTGAGAAACGTCCATATGTTTCATCTTCTAGTTTAAATTTAGATATAAAAGGACTTGATAGCATTTCTGATGAGTTAGGCGAAGGGGGTGTTAACTTAAATCAGGCACCTAATAGAGACAAACTTTCTTTGATGACATATCAAGAAATCAACGAAAATATAGATCGATTAAAGAATTATGTGGGGCTGAGTAAAAAGGTTTTAATTACTTTAGAGGAGAAAAGAATTCAAGGGAGTTCGTCACTGAATATTCAAGAAGAGCTGGTCAGACAAAACTTGTCAAATGCGAGGGCCTATCTTGATATGCTTGTTGTTTCAGATTGGCCATCCAGATTTTTAATAACTGATCAAGCGGAGGAGTTTTTTGTTGGAATTTCAGAGACATCACAAAAAAATATTGAAGAGGTAGAGTCTCTAATGCCCCTTAATGTCTCTGAGTTATCTAAGGATTCAGATAAGTCTAAATTATCGGAGGCTGTTAGTGAGATTTTAAATCTAGAGAGTGTGACAGATAAGGAGCTAAAGGAGCTAGCTCAGCTTTGGGAAAGATTATCTTTTGAATTTTATGATAACTTTTCTAAAATTACTACGCACTACATTCATATGCGGTTTAAAAATCAAGAAGTCAATGGCAGTCAAAATCAAGTGAATATAGACGTAGAGCATATTTTAACAACTAATAGCGAAAAACGTTTTAGTAATGCTATGCTATTAGCCTTTAGGGCATTAATGATGATTAATTTTGAATTAACAGAAAGAGGATTTCCTATAAGTGAGTTTTCAAAAAATCATAATTTTATTTATACCATTCCATTTTATGAAAGAGAGTCTACTTTAGATAGGGCTAAAGTGATGCAGCTTTTTTCTTTACAAGAGTCAATAGTGAGTCATTCTTTAGGTTTTACTGATCCTTTAAATACACAAACAGGACGGTCTGTTTATAATATATTAGTGTCTACATGTAGTGAAAAAGATAAACCACAAATTAAATATGAAAATGAGTGCCCTTTAAGAGGGGAAGTAAAGATAACCCCATCGGTTAATCCAATAAATAATCCGAATTATAAACTGTCCCATACATTTGAAATGGATTTTCAGTTTGTAGATTCTGATGTGAATGAAAATATAGATTTAAATGTTAAGTCGATACGAGTGGTTTTAGTTGGAAGTCAAGCAGTGAATTTAAATGTTAATGAAATAAGAACTGTTTCAATAGATACTCGAATAGAGTTAACAGATGGCAAAGTTTATGACTTACGTTCTATTAAAAAAGTGGGCTTAAGCTCTACGAAACAGGGGGCAATAAGTGACATGAGGGTTTTGGAAGTTCAGGTTTATTCTCAAAATAAGAAAAATCCAAACATGATGACCGCAACTGGTAAAATCCTATTGCAAAAAGAATTTATTTTGCAAGGATCTGAATTCACTTTATTAAGAAGTCATTATGCTATAAATGATAAAATTCTAACCGCTGATGAAGTCCAAGAAGTTTTTGTAGGTGAAAAACTAGTCACACAATAAATTTTTTGCTCAATAAAATTTTAAGTGGATTTTTATAGGATCTAACTTACTGTAGTGATTGTGAAAGTTAATTCTTTATCTATAATTTTGTATGTTGCTGTTTAGAGGATTTTTTAAGAATGCGCTTGTAGTGATAATTGCAATTTTTTGAACAGACAGCATATCCTAATCGTTCTTCACACTCTTCACATATCTTAGATATATTATTACAGTTTATACACTGGATTTCTTTTTTTCCTGGTTGTCCACAGTGAGGACAGAGGTAAAAAGTGTTTGAAGGTAAAAGATTGTGTTTAACGGCCACACGATGATCAAAGACAAAACACTCTCCTTCCCATTGAGGATCTTTGGGTTTTCTCGGTAGAGATAATTTTTTTTTAAAATAGTTAAGAATCCCTCCCTCGAGTTGATAAACATTATGATATCCCCTATCTTGTAGGTGAAGGATTGCTTTTTCGCAACGAATGCCTCCAGTGCAGTAGATAAGAATTTTTTTGTCTTTTGGAAGATGTTTTGCTTTTTCAGGAAATTCACGGAACTCATCCATTTTTAAATCAATCGCTTTTTTAAATCGACCAATTTTTGTCTCATATATGTTTCTAATATCTAATAAAATAGTATTCTTGTCGGATGTGATTGTTTTATCCCATTCTTCAGGAGATAAGTGATTATTCCTCTCCATTTTAGGAACAATGTTTGACTTTCCTAGAGTCACAATTTCCTCTCTTATATCAATTTTAAACCGCTTAAAAACAGGCTTATGGGCTTGAGATCTTTTAAAAGAGAGGTGCCCAAAAAATTTTGTTAATTGGTTTTCCAATTTCTTTACTGTACTTAAAGAACCTGTAAATGTAGCATTACAACCTTCTGGACTGATAACAAAGAGTCCTTTGACGAGGTCAGAGAATTGAAGAAGTTGTGTTTTTAAGGTTGTTATATTTTCCTCAGAGAGGGATTGAAAAATATAAAAATTTGAAATTTCGTATTTTTTTAACATAGAAAAAGTGATGTCCTATATTTTATATAAAGTCAAGTTTTGTTCACTTTTGCTGTTTTTATGAGTGTTTCAAATTTGATTCCATTTTATGGGAGATTACATTTTCAAAAATTAATCTAAGTTTATAGGTAAACCATTTTTTTTCATTATATAAAGAGCATTTGTGCTGGGTGAGATGCCCTTATTGATTTTATATTGAAATTTTAAGGAATCATTTTCAATAAAATCTCTAAAATGATAATTTTTAATAGATGGGAACTGTTTGGAGAGTTTTGTTAGGTCAAGATCATGGGTAGAGATAAGACCGAGGCTTTCTGTTTTAGATAGAGCTACGAGAAGGTCTTGACTGCCCTTAAGCCGTTCAAAGTTATTTGTTCCTCGAAATATCTCATCTATAAGATAAAGACATTTATTATTTTTAGTATTTTCAAATAAATGTTTAAGTCTTAAAACTTCTGTATAAAAATAAGAGGCTCCATCTTTTAGTGAGTCAGTGATGCGAATACATGTTGTAAGCTGACCTGAAAAGGTGATTAGGGATTTTGCAAATATGGGAGCTCCCATTTGAGAGAGTAAAAAGTTTATTCCAATAGTTCTTAAGAAAGTGGATTTGCCTGACATATTTGATCCTGTAATAATAGTCAAATGAGATGAATCAAAATCATTGGATACCCTATTCTTCTTTTTTAATAAAGGATGCTCTAGATTTTTAACTTTAAATACAGGCTCTTTAATAAAAGTGGGAAAGGTTTGAGTTTGGTATTTATAAAGAACAATGAGTCCTATAAAAGCTTCGAAGGTATAAAATTCTTCAAGAGCAGCTAACCAATTTGGAGCTAAGTTTTTTCTTTTTTTCTCCATTTTTATAGCAAAGTAAAAACTCCATGGACAAATGGCATTGAGAAGGATGAGTACTAAGGGGTTAGCTACAATACTGAGTCCATCTAGATCTGATTCAATTTTTTTAAGTTGTTGAGAGATTTTAGATTTATATATGATAGGAAAGTGTTTTTGACCTACAGTTGTTTTGGATAAGTCTTCTATTTTTTCAAAGATTTTTGAAAACCCACGAGACAGTGTTAAGAGACTCTGCCCTCTTGAAAAAGAGTGTTTTATTGTTCTTAAGAAAATAAGAGATACAATTGCAAAAACTAAGGGAAAGAAAAATCCTTCTTCTAATTTATTAACAATGATTCTATATAATATTTCAGAAACACTCAAAAAGAAACTTATTAATAGTATTTTCCATTTCCATTGAATTTTACCTGGAACAAGTGGCTTTGAGAGAGCTTCTTTAATTAAAATATCTTCTTTAAAAATATTTTGATTTTTTTTAATGTCTAAAATAATTCTTCTGATAGTATTTATTTTTTTTGAAAAATAAACAATGTCACTTTGGATTTGTGTTATTTCTGAAAGGGACTTTGGAGAAGAGAACATCCACTGGAGGAGTTTTTTTTGTCCAGAATGTGTTTGTGCTTCTGAGACAAGAGAATAAAGGGAATGTGAACCAAGAAGATCTAGGTCTTGAGCTGTTTGTCTATCATTTGTACTTAAAACTTCTAGAGATGTTTTCCATAGTGGTGGAACACTATCTGGAGGAAGAGGAAGCCCTTGAGCTCTAAATCTTTGACGTTTATAGAACTGTCTTAGATGTATTAAATTGGTGATGTGAGCATTTACTCTATGGGATAGCTTCACTAGAGTAAAAAATAGAGGTAAAAAAATCAGAAGAGCAGGAAGAGCTAGGTTGAAGTCGGGGAAAAGAGCACTGGCGATCAGGAAGATGATGAGGGAGACAATGGATATGAGTCTCCAATTAAACAGACTCTCTAGTTTATCTCTTTTTAATTGCTCTTGCTTTTCGAGCTTTAATTCAAAATTCATAATCTAGATCCTATGGGCATTTATCGGTTGATTATCTAAGGGATTAAAGAAAGGATGTCTTTATTTAAGATTTTTGAAAAAGTCTTTCATATATATAGATTTTTGGAGAGATATGTATGTAAAAGGTTCTTTAAAATCTGTCGCATATTGTCGATTTTTTATTTTTTTGAGTGAAAGTTAGAGTTTGATTCAGCGAGAGATACAAGATAGGGAATCGAATAAATAGAGTCTATTTATCCAAATGCAGGTTGTATAGAAGAGATAAATATATAAATAAATTTAGGTTAAATAGATAGACCAAAGCTCTTTGTCCGTGTAGATCTAGGTCTAATATGTTGAGCCCTATTAAAATTGATCAATTATCTAAAAGCTATGGAAATGTGCAGGCCCTATCTGATGTGAGTTTCCAAATGCAAGAAGGGGAGATCTTAGGCCTTTTAGGAGCTAATGGGGCAGGTAAGACAACATTGATTTCTATTCTTACGACATTGGAGATTCCGAGTCAGGGAGAGGCTTTTATTTTTGATCAAAATGTTTCTAAAAACCATCATTATACAAAGAGCACTATTGGTTTTGTCCCACAGGAGATTATTAGTCATGGGTTTTTTACAGTTGAAGAGGTTTTGCAGTTTTCTTCAGGGTATCAGGGTATAAAAGATAACACAGATAGAATAAATTACTTATTGGATCGTTTGGATTTAGCACCACATAGAGATAAAAAGGTAATGGATTTAAGCGGTGGAATGAAAAGACGTTTTATGATTGTAAAAGCCTTAATTCATGAACCAAAGTTATTGCTTTTAGATGAACCAACGGCGGGTGTTGATATTGAATTACGTATAAAGCTATGGAGGTTTGTTGAAGAGTTAAATAAAGAAGGACTATCGATATTATTGACAACACATTATTTAGAAGAGGCTGAAAATCTTTGTGATAGATTGGTTATTCTTCAAAAGGGCAAAGTGGTTCAGATCGGTCCTACAAAAAATTTAATTCAAAATCAAACTTCAAGAACTGTAACAGTAGAATTTAATAAACCTCAAAATCATTTGGAAAATAAATATCTCTTTGCACTTAGTGAGTATAAAGCTACTTTTAAAATTCCTTATGATATGCCTATTAATATCTTGTTAAATGACATCAAATTGGAAAGGGGTGTTTTGAGAGACTTAAAGATTCGTGAAGGACGGTTAGAAGATGTACTTATGGGGGTGATGGATGAGTGACTTTAGAAAAGATTTAATTTTTCGTCCACTTATGACTTTATCATATCGTGAAGTGAAACGTTTTTTGAGGGTTTGGCTTCAAACCGTTGCCACTCCAGTTGTGAATTCTGTGTTGTATCTTTTAATTTTTGGAGTGAGTTTAGGAGGGAGTATATCTTTGGAGGGAGGGGTTTCATATTTAGCGTTTCTTATTCCAGGCCTTGTTATGATGTCCGCTCTCAATAATGCATTTCAAAATACATCAAGTTCAATAGTTATTTCTAAATTTCATGGTGATTTGTCAGACTTAAAAGTTATGCCGCTCAGGACGTGGCAAATTGTTTTAGCAATGAGTTTTGGAGGGTTATTTAGAGGGTTTGTTGTAGGAAGTGTGACCTTAGTTGTCAGCGAACTCTTTTTCTTTGGGAGTCAGGGAAGTTGGTTGCCTATTCAAAACCCGTTTCTTCTTATTTTTTTTATTATTATTGGAAGTCTTAGTTTTTCAAATATTGGTATTGCAGCGGGGTTTTATTCTAAAAACTTTGAAAAAGTAAATGCTTTGGGCTCATTTGTTCTTCTTCCTTTGCTTTATTTAGGTGGAGTATTTTATTCTATCGAACAGTTACATCCGGCATGGCAAAGTTTCTCTAAAATAAATCCTCTTCTTTATTTCGTTAATGGGGTTCGCTACTCTGTGATTGGCATCTCAGATATATCAATCAATACGGCAGTTCTTGTTTCTCTCATATCACTTATTTGTCTTTTCTATGTTGCAGTGATTGCTATAAAGAGAGGTTCTTTTTTAAGGTGGTAAAATATGTTTGATCAATTATCTGAAACTCTTTTAAAAAGCATCAAGAAATTTAAAGGCCAAGCTCGTATTTCAGAGGATAATATACAAGATGTTCTTAGAGAGATAAAATTAGCACTTTTAGAAGCAGATGTTCATTTTCATATTGTAAAAAAATTTATCGAACGTGTAAAAACAAAAGCTATTGGTGCTCAAGTCACTCAAGGGGTAAATCCGGGAGAGCAATTTGTAAAGTTTGTTTATGATGAATTAGTGAATCTGCTCGGTGGAGGGTCTTCAAACTTACAATTGGGAAAGGTGCCAAGTATTGTTATGCTTGTTGGCCTTCAGGGAATGGGTAAGACAACAACTTGCGGTAAATTAGGTCTATATATTCGTAAATCTATTAAAAAAAAACCTGGACTTGTTCCTATTGATATCTATCGTCCTGCCGCTATTGATCAATTGAAAATATTAGGAAAACAGAATGATCTTCCAGTTTTTCATACAGAATCAAATCAGTCGATAAAGAAGATTGCAAAATTAGCAAAGAAATGGGCTAAAGAGAATATGATTGAGGTTCTTTTATTTGATACAGCTGGACGGTTACAGATTGATAACGAATTAATGAATGAGTTATCAGATTTAAAATCTTATTTAAATCCCGATGAGATTTTATTAGTTGCAGATGCTATGTTAGGTCAACAGTCGGTTAATATTGCTGAAGGGTTTCATCAAAAGTTAAATTTGACAGGTTTGATTCTTACAAAAGTGGATGGGGATGCTCGGGGTGGGGCTGCATTAAGTATTCGAGAGATGACAGGAGTGCCGATTAAGTTTTTAGGGGTGGGAGAGCAGGCTACAGCTTTAGAGACTTTTTACCCTGATCGACTGGCCTCTCGTATTTTAGATAGAGGTGATGTTGTATCTTTGGTTGAGAGAGCTCAAGAGGTTATAGATGAGTCAAAGGCTCAAAAGATAGCAAAAAAAGTCGCTCGTAATGAGTTTACTGTTGAAGATTTTTTAGGGCAAATTAAGTCTATTAAAAAAATGGGAAGTATGGAAAGCATTTTAAAAATGCTTCCAGGTATGAGTCAGATCTCAAAACAAATGCGTCAAATGTCTCCACCAGATGCTGAGTTAAAAAAAATTGAGGCTATTATTTCTTCTATGACTCTTAAGGAGCGTCGCAATTATAAGATTTTAAATGGTTCTCGGAGGCTTCGTATTGCTAATGGCAGTGGAACACAAGTCAAAGATGTCAATCAATTTATTAAGAAGTTTGAATATACAAAAAAAATGATGTCACAAATGATGAAATCACCTTTAGGGCAAGCTGGATTTAATCCTTTTAAAGGTAGTCCTTTTTGATCTTCTATTTAAACTTGCGCTGAAGATTAAAGGTATAAGCCGGGCAGTCCTCAATGCAGTTAAGCATAGGATGAGTCGATCTTTTCTCAGGATTTGTTTTGTAAGGTGAATAAGTAGGAAGAGTATTTCTTAAGGCTTTCAAAAGCTCAGACAACTCTGAGGTCCGCAGCTCGTCTCCGCCAAAGCCTGCAAGGCTAATCTGGATAGAGAGTTCGGTGCAACTTAAAGATAAAATAAACTGTCTTTCTGCGGATACGCCCTGCGCCTCAGAAAACTCGTTTTGAAAGCCTTAAGAAATACTCTTCCTTTCATTTTCTGTCTCAGTGGTGCAAATAATTTTTAAAGCTTTCAAAAGCTCAGACAGCTTTGAAGGGCGCAAAGCGTCTCTGCCGCAGGCTAAAAGCCTTGGCTAGATAATGCTCCATGCAGTCAAGCAGAGAATAAATGATCTCTCTACGGATACGCATTGCGCTTCAAAAAACTCGCTTTAAGAGAAAAATAAAAGTCTTTTTCTAACGCAGGCTAAAGGCGGAAGCTGGATAGGGCTCGATGCCATCAAGCATAGAATAAACAATCTCTCCAGGGATATGCTCTGCGCCTCAGAAAACTCGTTTTGAAAGCCTTAAGAAAAATTCTCCTCATGTTTATCAGAGGCCAAATATTGAGTTGGTGCTCATATCTACATGAATGACAGAGCATAGAGAAAAAATCCTCCAAAGACCTTTTTACTGGATGAGCAAGGACAAACAGAAGCAGTGTTATTCAAGTGTTATAAAATAAAAGATGCGTTGCATTATATAAATGAATTTTGTCCTTTATTGACTCTCTAGAACTTTCATGGGATCTAATGTCATTTAGTGAGCTGTATAATAGAGGAGTTAAAATGGTTGTTATTCGGCTTTCGCATCGAGGGGCTCGTCATGCTCCCAAGTACCGTATCACTGTTGCAGATCAGAGGCGATCTCGTGATGGGAAATTTATAGAAGTGCTTGGAACATATAATCCTCATTTTAGAGAAAATGAAAAAAAATTGAATTTGAATCTTGAAAGAGTCAATCATTGGATATCATGTGGGGCTCAACCGACTCAAAGAGTAAAGTCTTTGATTCGTGAGGCATCTAGTAGTGGCAAATAAATGGAGGTGAAAAATGGATGGGGCGAGTTTAAAAGATCTTGTCGAGTTGATGGCAAAATCACTTGTTGATAATCCCAATCGTGTGGAAGTGAGTGAGGTCGCTGGAGAACAGACAACAGTTGTTGAGTTAAAAGTAGCCAAGGAAGACCTTGGAAAGGTCATTGGAAAACAAGGGCGAACGGCTCGCTCAATGAGAACTATTTTAAATGCAGCTAGTACTAAGCTACAAAAACGTAGTGTCTTAGAAATTGTTGAATAATCTTTACCTTTTTCTTTTGTATGTCTGATTTTTTTAATGTCGGAAGGGTTAAAGGTGCTCATGGTCTAAAAGGTGAGCTATATGTTTCCTTATATTCTGAATCTCCTGAGTGGAACGATGAACTTAAAGAATGTGAGTGCACACAGCCGGAATCTGAAGGATTAAAAACTGTTTTTTCTCAGAGGTTTTATGTTAAAAAATGGTTCCCCCATAAAAAGGGAATTGTTCTTGTCACTCATGAACTAGAAGATCGTACTCAAGCAGAAAGATTAAGGGGGTTTATTTTTAGTATTCCTAAAAATTTATTGGTATCAAAACCCAGGGAAAGAATTTACCTACACGAAATAGAAGGGTTTAAGGTTATTAATAGAGACAGGGAACTCGGTAGAGTCCATGGGTTTGCTTTTACTGCACATGATATTTTGATTGTAAAAACTGTGAAGGGAGAGCTTCTAGTGCCACTCGTGGATGATTTGTTGGAACGAATTGATTGGAAAGAAAAAAGTATTTATTTTAAATTACCTGAAAATTATTTAGAAAACTTCGAGTAGAAGATTGAAGATAGATATTATCACTCTTTTTCCAGATCTCTTTAAACCTTTTTTTAAATTTGGATTGGTGGGGCGTGCTCAAAAGACAACACTGTTGAATCTGTCAACAACACATTTAAGAGAGTATGCAGATAATAATTATGGCTCCATTGATGATATGCCCTATGGAGGAGGGGAGGGTATGGTTATTGGTCCAGAGCCTATGGAAAAGGCGATCTGTGCAGCACAATCCAAATTCAAGAAAAAACCTAGAATTATATATCTTAGTCCTCAAGGTCCATTGTTATCTCATTCTATGGCCCAATCTTTGTCAAAAATCAGTGGGTTCATTTTAATCTGTGGCCGTTATGCAGGCGTCGATCAAAGATGTCTCAACAAATATGTGGAGGAAGAAATTTCCATAGGTGATTATGTTATTAATGGAGGAGAGGTGGCCAGTATGGTCCTCGTTGAAGCCGTCGCTCGATTTCTTCCCGGGTTCCTAGGGAAGGAGGATAGCGTGAAAAAAGACAGTTTGTCCAATGGACTTCTTCAAGCTCCCGTGTTTACACGTCCCCCTATTTTTCATGATGCCGTTGTGCCTCAGGTTTTTTTGAGTGGAAATCATAAAAAAATTGAAAAATCAAGGACTTATATAGGACTCTTAAAGACATTTCAGAAGAGGTCAGATCTTTTAAAGAGACAAATGGAATTGCAACCGGAATTAAAAGAAACATGGGATAAAGCAAAATCTTATTATACAGCTCTTAGTCCTCAGGATCGTGAGGCTTTAGGATTGCCGAGTGATCCTTGGTTCATCACGAGTTAAGTTGATTTTATTAGACAGGGCCCTATATAGAATAGAAACCTAATTATTTTAAAAATGAGGGCATGGCCAGTCGATGCTCACATATAATTTAAAGTTTTTTTCACTCTATTGAGGCAGTTGACCTGTATTCTCTTGCTATGGTACACAGGCATTTCAAAGCAGGGAGCTTCTCATGTTGGAGTCAGTGAAACAATTAGCACTTCAAAAACGTCAGTCATTTCCAGAGATGCGTTCAGGCGATACTGTAGAGGTCGCTATGAGAGTTAAAGAGGGTGAAAAGGAAAGAACTCAGGTCTTTAAAGGTGTTATTATTAAAATTCAAGGTTCTGGAATGGGCCGCTCTTTTACTGTTAGAAAAGTTTCAGACAATATCGGGGTCGAGAGGACCTTTCCCTATGCGAATCCCTCTATAGAGAGTGTTAAGGTTATTTCTCGGGGGATTGTGAGACGTTCTAGGTTGTATTATTTACGTCAACTTGCGGGTAAAGCGTCTCGTATTTCAAGTGAACGTGTAATTGATCCTGCTCAGGTGGATCCAGTCCATCGTTCTAAAGAAGATCGTTCTCAAGCCGAATCCTGATGTCTTTAAAAAATAGGAGAGTTTTTATGACTTTTGCTATTTTTAATATGTCCACTACAGTATCAGTTGCTTATTTAGAGAGATCTATTTTTCTTATTGAAGGGAATGTGTGTTAAAATCTTTTGATTGGAAATCTGTTGTTCCCAAGCCTGTTATTGGTGTGGATGAGGTGGGGCGAGGATGTCTTGCTGGCCGAGTTTACGCTGGGGCTGTTCACCTGAAATCAGATAAAGATATAAAAGAATTTACGGATTCTAAATTGTTGTCCGAAAAACGGCGTGAAGAATTGGCAGAGTCTATTTTAAAAACTCATCAGGTGTCCATTGCTTTTGCAACAGTCGATGAGATTGATAAGATGAATATCTTACAGGCTTCACTTTTGGCGATGAAAAGAGCAGTGAGGGGGCTTGAATTAAATCATGGGCATATTTTGGTGGATGGCCATCAGATTTTGCCGAGTCTACCAGATTATGTCCAGACACCTCTTATTAAAGGGGATTTGAGAGCTGCCCCTATTTCAGCGGCTTCTATAGTGGCTAAGGTGGCTCGTGATCGGTATATGAAAGGTTTGGCTAATGAGTTTCCGATTTATGGGTTTGAGAAACACAAAGGTTACGCCACTAAAGTCCATCAGTCAGCTATTCAAACCTACGGTCCATGCGTTGAGCACAGAAAAACTTTTGCTGGAGTTAAAGAATGGTTATCGAGATCGTCGCTCTAGAGGATTGTATTCTGAAGCTGTTGTCGCTAGAGAATTTATAAATAAAGGTTGGAATTTAAAATTTCATCGTCATAAATTTTATGGGGTAGAATTAGATCTCATCTTTACATTTAAAAATTCTGTACAGATTCTTGAGGTGAAGTCAGTGAGTTCGTATTCCAATTATTGGTATCATGTTTCTTATAAACAATTGGATCGATTGGAATATGCTGTGCAAATGATGAGAGGATCTGTAGATGAAGTGGAATTGAGTTTAGCTCTTGTTAATAAAAATAGAGAGATTCACTATTTTCCCTCTGACATTTAGAAAAGTCTACTTTTTATCTTTTTTTGAGTGTTGCTTTTTAAGATAAGTCGGTAGGGAAAGTTTTTCTTAAGGATTTGAAAATCTCAGACAACTCTGAGGTCCGCAGCTCGTCTCTCTTCGAGATACGCCCTGCGCCTCAGAAAACTCGTTTTGAAACCCTTCAGAAAAACTCTCCCTCCCTTTTAATATCTCAGTAGTGTAAATTGTTTTTAAGGCTTCCAAAACCTCAGACAACTCTGAGGTCCGCAGCTCGTCTCTGCCCAAGGCTAAAAACCTTCGCTGTGTAGTGCTCGATATATTCGGTGATAGAACAAACTGTATTTTTGCAGATACACCTTTCTGTAGGAAAAAGACTTTTATTTTCCCCTTAAAGCTCAAACAGCTTTGAAGGGCGCAAAGCGTCTCTGCGGCAGGCTAAAAGCCTTGGCTAGATAATGCTCCATGCAGTCAAGCAGAGAATAAATGATCTCTCTACGGATACGCATTGCGCTTCAAAAAACTCGCTTTAAGAGAAAAATAAAAGTCTTTTTCCAACGCAGGCTCGTGGCGAAATCTAAAAGCGTAAGCTAGATAGTACTTGATACCATCAAAGATAGAATAAACAATCTTTTTATGGATACCTCTTACGCCTTAAGAGAACTCACATATTTTATTTACAATTGCAGTCATTTGTAACACAATAAATTGGTTTAAAAAACAGCAAACGTAGCTGACATCCACATAGACAGAGAGGTCTTTACATGAAATCAAAGCCCAAAGCATTTATAAGGTCTATGGTGTTAGGAAATATTGTGTTTCTTTTCACTGTTTGTTTTTTTGCTCCTTTATCGTATGGCACTAATGAAAAGAATGGGAAGTCAGAATATTTTGAATCACTTAAAGTAGGAGCAAAGCAGGGAGATAGCAGTGCTCAATATTTACTTGGTCTAAGGCACTATTTAGGAGAGGGAATTAAGATCGATTATAAAATAGCTTTGGAGTGGTTTGAAGCCGCAGCAAAGCAGGAGCATAGAATTGCTCAATATAATCTTGGTATTATGTATTATTACGGACAGGGAATTCATGAAGATTACAAAAACGCTGCTAAATGGTTTAAAGCCGCAGCCAAACAGGGTTATTTATTAGCTCAATATCAGCTTGCTGTCATGTACAGCAGGGGAGAGGGGATAGCAAAAGATCTTCAAAAAGCTGCTAAATGGTTTGCAGTTGCAGCAAGGCAGAATTATGTAGGGGCGCAATATGAGCTGGGTTTAATGTATTATGAAGGACTGGGGGTTGAAAGAGATTTTCGAAAGGCTTTTAAATGGTTTAAAACCGCAGCAGAGCAGGGGCATAGAGATGCTCAAATTGAGCTAGTTTCAATGTATTATTTAGGAAAGGGAGTTGAGAGAAATGTTCAAAAGGCTATTGAATGGTTTGATAAAGCTGAAGCTCAAGATAACTGTTACTAGTTTCTTTTATAAATGTATATATCCTTAATGAATAAAGAGCATTCAGAGAAATTTATTTTGGAAGATAATGAGAAAAACTCTTGTTGTCTTAAAGACGAGTTGGATAAACTGTAACATTAATCAGTAGGAAGAGTTTTTCTTTGGGCTTCCAAAATCTCAGACAATTCTGAGGTCCGCAGCTCGTCTCCGCCCAAGGCTAAAAGTCTTGGCTAGATAAAGCTTAATTTCATCGAGCATAGAACAAACTGTCTTTTTGCGGATACGCCCTGCGCCTCAGAAAACTCGTTTTGAAAGCCCAAAGAAAAACTCTTCTCTATTTATTATCCTAAAAAGCAAAACTTAAAGGAAGATGAGCTTAAAAAAATTGCAAGAGAATGTACTAAATTGTATATTTTTTAGTTTAGTTTAGTTTAGTTTAGTTTAGTTTAGTTTAGTTTAGTTTAGTTTAGTTTAGTTTAGTTTAGTTTAGTTTAGTTTAGTTTAGTTTAGTTTAGTTTAGTTTAGTTTAGTTTAGTTTAGTTTAGTTTAGTTTAGTTTAGTTATAATAGTAACTTAGGATCATTTAATCCATATTATGATTTTTTTTTCAAAAAGAAAAATGAGAGACTTTTTTATAATTTGATAATACATTGTCTCGCAGATTTGATAAGCCAATCCAGTTATCTTGTTAGAGATAATAGATTGGTGATCTTTAAAATAAGAACAAATAAGAACATAGACTTTGTCCACAGAGGAAAGGAAATATTTTGTATCCAGAAAAGATAAAAACTACAATACAATTACAATCAAAGATCAAACAACTTCTTATTGAAGCTGGAGGATCCATAAGAAAAACAACCTTTGGAAAGAAACTAAAAGACGTCTGTAATTTATATGGACTCATGGTCTCAGCTAAAATTGTCTTACTTTTTGCTATTTGTTTTTCTTCTCCGTTATTATATGGAGAGATAAAGCGGAGCAATCTTCATGGTAATCTATCTCGGGCTATGACAAGTGGTGACTTGGATGGCGTCGGTAGATTACTTGAGAATAACAATTCTTATTCTAAGAACAATGTAGATACTCTATATTCAATTTTTATTCAAAATCCACAAGTTAAAATCAACCAAGTGAACAGTGAGGGTGACACACTTTTACATCTGGCTTCAGCAAGATCTCTTACTTAACCTTTTTAAGTTGCTTTTAAGCAGGATTTGAGGGTTTTTCTCTTTCTTAGTTGATGTTTACAGTGGTTTTAGTTAAACATGATTCGGCGACTTTCAGAACTCAAGATGCTATTCCTATGAGTCAAGGAGCTGATGTGAAATTAGACAGAAGGTCATTTTTAAAGTCTATATGTAGAGCCAAGAGTGTCTTATTTTTTATTGTTTGCTTCTCTGCTCTCTTATCGTACGGGGTTGATGAAAGGGATTATAGAAATTTAAGCTCATCTGTTGCCATTGTCTATAATGATAAAACCATTATCTCTGGAACTGGTTTTTTTATAACAAAAAACTTATTGGTTACAAATTATCATGTGGTTGAGGAATTAGCTCATGTGACTGATCAATCCATGTATGCGAAAATTATAACCCAAAGAAAAATGAAGGATCTCGGAAAAGTTTTGGCTGTTGATATCCAGAATGATTTGGCAATTATTAAGACACTAAGAAATGATTATACCCCCCTGACGCTGGGAAGTGATAGGGATATTATTAGAGGTGAGGGCAGTTTTATTATTGGTTATCCTAGGTTTGATCCTACTCAACAGACGGAGGGTGTTAGATTTAAAGAACTACCTTTTCATACATACCCTGGTATAAAAGAGAGTATAAAAGTTGCTCTTTCTGAAGGTTTTATTGGGATGCGTATAGGAAATGAGCAATTTTATACAACATCTCTTACGACAAAGGGTGCTAGTGGCTCACCTGTTTTTTCACAGGATTTAAAAGTCATTGGAGTGGTTACAGCTTTAGCAGAATATACAAATCCTCAACAGACTGTTGTTATACCGATTCATAAGTTGAAAAATCTTATCGAGAGAAATAGAGAGTTTTTACAAAAAGAAGGTAGTGTTATTCATATATCTCCTGAGTTAGTGAAGAGACGTGCTCTTCATGCCGATATCAAAACAGCTAGGGATATATTTTTTCTGGGTCATTATTATTTAGGAAGAGGAACTGAAAAAGATTTTCAAAAGGCTCGTTATTGGTATGAGAAGGCCGCACAGCAGGGGCATAGTAGAGCTCAATATGATCTGGCTTTAATGTATTATGAAGGACTGGGGGTTGAAGGGGACCTTCAAAAGGCTTGTTATTGGTATGAGAAGGCCGCACAGCAGGGGCACAAATGGGCTCAATATAATTTGGCTTTAATGTATTATGAAGGACTAGGAGTTGGAAGAGATTTTCAAAAAGCTTTTAAATTGTTTGAAGCCGCAGCAGAGCAGGGTCATGTAAGGGCGCAATATAATCTGGCCATAATGTATTATCGTGGAGATAGGGGGGTTGAAAGAGATCTTAAAGAGGCTCGTTATTGGTTTGAGAAAGCCGCAGAGCAGGGGCATAAAAAGGCTCAATATAGTTTTGCTATAATGTATGCTAAAGGACAGGGTGTAAATTGTTTTTAAGGCTTCCAAAATCTCAGACAGCTCTAAGGTCTGCAGCTCATGGAAAAGCCTAAAGGCCTTGGTTGGAGAGGGCTTAATATATTCAGAGATCGAACTTAATACATTGAAGAATAGAATAAACTCACTCTGTGATTTGAAGAATAAACATCAAGGTGACAGCAATTTATTATCTTTTATTTGGAATAAGACCTGATTTGAGAAAAACTTGTCCCAGACGTGCAAAAACCTTATCTGATCTGGAAAGAGAGTCATAGTTTTTAGTACAAGCAGTGATAATAATGTTTTTACTGCGCTGATTATGTTTCCAATTCACTATACCCATATCACAAGCCCTTTTGTATTGGGTTCCTGTTTTATGTGCAAAATTTATTGTTCGAGGGAAATATTTTTTAATTCTTGTCTTTCCTGTTTGACACCTTTTCATAAGATTGAAAATTTCACTTGAAACTTTTTTCGATATAATTTGTCCATAAACTAGTTTTTCCAATAGCTGTGCATAGGAAGATAGAGTTGCATGATTTAAATAACTGAGATAATATTTTTTAAATGCTAGATTTAAGTCAGTTGTATAGAGTTGTGAACTACGAAGGTTCAGACGCTTTCTGAAGACTTCAATTTTTTGAGAAAAATGCTTAGCTGCTTTTATTTTAAAATAATCCATATTTGAAAGAGAAGATGCTTTTTTATGAATATAAGAATAAATTTGATGCCTGACTTCTAATAAAGATGTTATTTCATAAAATCCTGCGGGAACTATAGATTGAAGTGTAGAATTAATGTTTTTAATACCTATCAGGTCAATGATTTTATCTGTTGCAGAATTATCACTATATATCATCATTTGTTCTATTAAGAATTTCAAAGTGACAGTTGTTCCTGCAGGAATCCAATTGGTCTGTCCTGCTCCATCTCTATAGTCTTTAGTGTTAATTCGAATTTTCTGATTCCAATTCAGTTTCCCTAAGTGAATACTTTTCATAACTGCAATAAGAATTGGAAATTTAATCGATGAAGCTAAATACCATGGTGTATCTGCATTGAATGAATAAACTTCTCCAGAAGATATGTCCTTAATATATATTCCCAACTCACCTTTAAAAGATTTAGAAATTTTAAGCACTTCTGTTTGTACCTTTTCTCTCCACTGCTTAGGACCTCGTTCAGTTTGTCTTACTGATTTTTCTTTTGAGAAAAAGTCAAAAAAAGACTCTGTATGGAGTGGATAAATGAATAAGTAGAGAAATATAAAGAATTTCATTTTCTATCTTTTCTTTTACATAACATATAAGAAATGGTTGAACAAGAGATAAGAAGCAGGAGTGTTAACCATAATGCTGCTTCATATGTTGTATTTCTTCGTAGATCAAAGATCCAGCGATAGAATACAAAGATAACTATGATGTGATATGAAAATGAAAATAATGGAGTTCTTCCTATATAGGTAAAAGGCAAAAATAATTTGGATAAATAGTTTCTAGCAAACAGTAAAAGACTGAGTATGCCAAATGCTCCTCCTAAACTAAAGCTCATAAAATGAGCCATTGGAGGATGTTTCCCATTATTTCTTGCAATAGCTTGTAGAAATTGATCTGTATTTTCTCCAGAAATATAATAAAAAAATCCAAAAAAGCAGAGAGAAAGAAGTAAAAGAATTGCGGATAAATAATTTTGACCACGATTTCTATCTTTAAATGATTGAAGAGTATCTCCTAGTAGCAAACCCATACAGACAATCGCCCCTCTTTGGAATTGTCCAAAAGTGTAATAACCTTTATGTTCAACTAAAATAGCTTTCAAAGATGTGTATGAGCCCCAATCTGATTGAGTCAGTGAAGTACCAATAAATCCAAATAATAATATGACTAAAAACTTAAATGGTGTGGATAGTCCTCTCCAGAAAGGCAGAAAGAAAGGGATCCACATTAAGCAGATTGCGTAAAATCCTAGAACTTCCACAAAGTCGGGGAATTTTTTAAATAATAATGTATCAATGATAACCTGTTCAGGATAAATTTGAAACATTTGAACAAAGGTAAGAACTTTATACCAGAAAAGTATTTCTAATCCTCGGATTAGAAGTTTTTTTCTTTTTTTAGGCCATTTTGGCGTTTCAATAGTATTTGCAAAAAAAAGAGAAAGTGACATTCCAAAAATCATTATGAATAAAGATGATGAAAATTTTGTGATTAAATGTATTGGGACAATTCCCCATTGAGGCATCATTTGAAAAGAGAGTAAACCCTTCACACAATGAGATAGAAACATTAGGCTGATAGCAATACCTCGGGCCATATCAATAGTTTCAATTCGAGTATTTCTAATACGATGTGTTGATGGAGTTTTTAAACTTTCAGGATAGCCTAACTCCCAATATTTGACTTGACCCATGTAAATAGTATCGGAGAATTAAAGTTAAGAATGTATAATGAGGCTCAGACTTTTATCTAGATTTTTCTAGAATAAGTTTTTCGTCTTATCATTAAATAAAAATGAAATGTTGAATGCATAATTCAACTTCTTGGAGTTTTCGGGTTCTCGATTTTGTAAAGCAAAACTTATGACCCAACAATCACCTGGGGGATATAAATCTAACCTTGATTCGTAAGAACTCCACTTTTTATGAGATAGAGAATAGACACTTCCTGAACTCAATTTGGCGTACTTCAGAACAATTCCTAAATCAAAACCTAAATCTTCTGAAATATTTTTTTTTGTAACAGTATTATCGGAGTTAATTGTAAATGAGCGAGAATAAGTTAATTGTAGGTAATTACCTTTTTGGTCTACACTTTTTAATCTTGAAGCTAAACTTGTTGTTTTTTGGTATGGAAAATAACTAAATAGTGTATTTGTTTCTAAATAAGGAAGACGCAGGTTTAATAGAGCTGAAAGCTCAGACCATGGTTGACGCAATGGATTTTGTGATAGAGATTCATAGTAATCAAAGGATTGCCAGATCTTCAGACTGGTGATCTCTCTGTAGAGAGGAACGTCATTCACCCATTCTTTTTTTACTAATCGGTTTGTAAGAGAAAATGTAAAAACATTTTTTTCGGTCAAGCGATCATGATAGTCAAATTGAATAAGATCATTATCTGTAATTGGAGATCTGGATCTAAAAAATTCTTGAAAATCTTTTTTTGGAAAGAAAGGATGTGAAGGAAGTTTGATCCAAGGCAAAGATGTATGAGTAATTTCAGGCTCTATTTCATGACGATAACGAGGTTTAATTTTAGAATTTTCTCCGTAAATTTTAGAAAAGCGAGTTCGTATAGAAGTGTGAGTTCTTAAAAGCCTTCGTTCAACAGAACGGTCATCACTGGTATTAAACCAATACCGTGTTTCTCTATAAGTTATTTTGGGATACATTTCTATATATGGACCAATATGAAAAGGAAGTGAAAGGCTTGGGAGAAAATCTAGTCGCTGACCTGCCCGGATTAAGTCTACATCTGGGTTAAATACTCCGTCTTGAGGTATCCATGATCCTATATCATTTCGATTATCATAAGGTAAATCACGTAAAAAGTTTGTATATTTGAGATCAAACTCCCATCTTAGAGGCGAGCTACCAATTTTCTGTGGCATGATTAAATAAGTGATTTCAGGTAATTTATGAACTTCATTAACAGTTCCTGAGCTATCAGGACCTTTAAGAAGATTTAAAAAATAAATTGCTTCTGTATTGATAAATATATTTTTAAAACTTTTTGAGAAAGAAATTTTATTTTCTAATGCAGGATCACCCCATCCTTTAGCTTCATTTGGGAAATCAAGCGGATAGAGCACATCACTGTTGATATTTAAAGATACATTATGATTAATATTTTTTGATAATTCATATTGATGATTATAATCAATATGCCAGCGGTTTTTTTCTGTTAAGATATTTAATTCTTCAGGGTTATAAATTTTATCTTTTAAATAAATCAGATTTAATTCACCTCGACTTTTTTGAGAGAGTATATATCTATAATTTAATAACCCTTTCAATCCCCTCTGAGAATAGTGCTTAAGTGTCCAAGTTGTGTCTTGGTAGGGACTCATAGCCCAGAAAAAACTTTCAGAAATAATAAATCCATCATCACCTCCATAACCTAATGTAGGGAATAAGAGTCCTGTATGTCTTTTGGTATTTGATGGAATCGCTAAAAAGGGGAGCCAGAATATAGGAATTTTCCCTAGTTTAAAAAAAACATTTTTTATAATAATATAGCCTTGTTTTTTTGCTTTGATATGGGACCCTGTAAATTGCCATGCAGGAGGACAGGTGGTGCATGATGTATAATTACCTTCAGTAATCTCATATGTATCTACTCCATTTTTTTTTAAAAGTTTCCCTGAAAAGAGAGTTTGTCCCATTTGAAGAAAGCCATTTTCAATGATACCTGTATCATTTTTATAATTAATAATGACTTTTTCACTTATAATTTGCGAATCTGAAGAGGTGAGTACAACATGACCTTTGGCCTCTATTGTTTTTGTATTTCTATCAATTTTCATTTTTTCAGCTAGAAGGTCATATTTTTTATATATAACATGGACATTTCCTTCTAAGTGAATGAGATTTTTATCTAGATCTTTTTCTAAATGATCTGCATTTATTATCAATTCATCAATGTTTTGTCGTTGTGAATAAGAGGGGTATGGATGGAGGAAAAGAAAGATGTAGATGAAAAATTGTAGACCATTCATTGTTTAAAAATAAAGTACTTCCTTACTTGAATCAAAGAATCTATAAAATCTAGCTTTTAAATTGTTTGAAGCAGCAGAAAAACAAGGCCTCCCATAAGCTCAATATCATCTTGCTAAAGTATATTATTGTCGAGAGATTGTCCGTAAAAGTTTTCCAAAGGTTTTTAGATGTTTTTTAAAAATACAATATGATTATTTATCTACGCTTTGCGTCGATTTTTTGGATTGAAAGAGAGTGAATAAAGATTTTCACCACATTGTATTTTTATTTGTTTTTAAAGAGAGTATTTTTTTATAGATAGTTTTTCTGGTCATATTAGTTTCTTTTTTTAATTTGAGTAGGATATTTTTTATAGAGACTCCATTTTGTATATCCTTCTGAATTTTAGATTCAAGTGTATTATCTGAGAGATTTTGTTTTTTCTTGCTGAGGAGAAATAATAATAGTGAATTCTCCTCGAGGAGGATGACTTATAAAATGTAATCTTAATTTTTGTACGGAATCAAATAAAATATCCTCATATGGCTTTGTCAGCTCTCTACAAATAAGTAGTTTTCTATTGCTTCCATATAGAAAACTAATTTCATCTAATGTTGGAATAAGTTTATGGGGAGTTTGAAAGAAAACAATTTGGATATTGCTGTTGATATATCTTTTAAGGATATCAATTCGTTTTATTTTTTTATGAGGCAAGAAGCCCAGAAAGATATGTTTTGAACTTCCAAATGGGGACAGAGCAAGAGATGCACTTAAGCTACTTGGACCAGGAATAACTTGTAGGGGAATTTTCTCCTTATAGGCTAAGTGTATAAGATGATATCCTGGATCGCTAATTTGAGGTGTTCCCGCATCTGAAACTATTGCTATTTGTAGTCCTTCTTTAGCTTGAGATATGAGTTTGTTTGATAATTTGATTTCGTTATGTTCATGGTAAGAAATAATTTTTTGAGGATGTAGATTGAGTTTTGAACAGAGAGATTTAAACACTCGTGTGTCTTCAGCAGCTATAATATCAACTGTATTAATAGTTTGTTGGACTCTTTGAGAAATATCTTCTAAGTTTCCTATAGGGAGGGCTACGATATAAATTTTACCCATAGATGTGTTTCCCATATTGAACTAGACTAGATAAAAGAAAGAAATTAAAAGTCCCGACTTGAAGTTCATATAATTTATACTTTATCCTAAACTTAAGTAGACTGTCAAAGAGGGCAATATATGGAAGCTCAGGTTCAAAAGACAGGTGATATTTGTATCGTCGAATTAAAAGGAGATTTGAGTTTTAATTCGGCAGAACCATTTCGTTCTGTTTGTTTTAATAGATTTAAAGGAAAAAAAATTGTTTTTGATTTAAAAGAATTAAATTTTGTAGGTTCAAGTGGCATAAGAGATTTTATTGAAGTTCTTCGAGAATTTTCTCAAAGTAACGATGAAAAACCAAAGTTTTGTGGACTAAGTAGTGAGTTTAAAAAAGTATTTGAAGCGAACAAGATGGACACTTTAAATTTTTTTGAAACATCTCAAGATGCTTGCTTATCCTTTAAGACAACATCAACTTAAAACTAAGATATAGTGTTTTAGGCTTGATCGCATCGAGCACTATCCAGCTAAGGCTTTTAGACTTCGCCATGAGCCTGCATTGGAAAAAGGCTTTTATTTTTTTCTTAAAGCGAGTTTTTTGAAGCGCAATGCGTATCTTCTTCATAGGAAAGAGACGCTTTGCGCCCTTCAAAGCTGTGTGAGCTTTAAGGGGAAGATAAAAGTCTTTTTCCTAGAGAAGGGCGTATCTGCGAAAAGATAGTTTTTCTAACTCTGAGTGCATTGAGCACTATCCAGCCAAGGTGTTTAGCCTTCGGCAGAGACGAGCCTGCGGACCTCAGAGCTGTCTGAGATTTTGGAAGTCTTCAGAAAAACTCTTTCTTTCATTAACCTTCAATAAAAGGTCATAAATAAAATATAAAGTATATATTGCGATCTAGAAAAGATATTAAATTTGTTGCTTCACTGAGATAAAGGGGTTGTCTTTGAAGTAAAATCTGAGCAGCCAATGAGCTGAGTCTTTATGCTGAGGAAGACCGATGCGACTGTCTGTTTCTATTTCTTCAGAAGATGCTCCCTGGGCTATGTAGATTTTTTCTTTGGGATCAAGTTTTTTTGCATTCAATGATATGGTGATATTAAGAGCTTGGCAAAGTTTTCCAGGGCCAGAGCACAAATCTGTTAGCTTTTCTTTTTTACGGTTTTTTTTCATTTCTTTAATTCCTTCGATGGGCTCTAAGGCTCGTATAAGAACAGCTTCAGGCTCTTTTGATGTCTTAGTTACAATATTAAAGCAATAATACATTCCATAGGTAAAATAGACATAACTGTAACCACCAGGAAGATACATGGATTGATTTCTTTGAGTGTATAAATTGTTAAAACTATGGCAGCAGGAATCATTAGAGCCTAGATAGGCTTCAGTTTCTATGATTTTCCCTATGAGCCATTGATCACTTTTTAATTTTCTAAGGAGATAACACCCAAGAAGCTTTTCAGCAACTTTTGTTGTTTCATTCATAAAAAAACTTTGTTTTAATGGTTTCATTTTATAAGATCATTTTGAGATTATCTAAATATATCGATTATAAAGATGAGAGTTATTTTATATCTTTGTTATTTATAAATCCACTTTCAATTTCTGTAAGTAATTTTTCAATTCTATTGTATTGAGGGTAAAATTTGAGCTTCTCTTTAGAAGTACCAATTGCTGTATTTTTTGCCCCCTCTTCTCTGGCCGTTGTTTCAAGGATAGAACATAGAGCATCAACTTTTTTTGAAGTATCTTTTTGTAACTCTTTGTTGTGACTTGCATACTCCTGTAATTCAGTTCTTTGTTTTTGTAGGCTGAGAGTCAATTCTCTATTTAATCTCTGAAGGGCACTTTCCTTTTCAGTGATTTTATCAAGCTTCTTAATAGTTTCATTAAATAAAGTTTTTTGTCCTTCTAGCTGTTTCTTTAGCTCATCACACTCTTCTTCTTTTTCTTTAAGTTCTTTTACATAAGATTGTAAGCTCTCTTTAGATAACTCTGTATTAGTTTTAATTTTTTGTTTTTCTATTTTGAGTTTAGAGATAGCATTTTTGAATTCTTTTTCTTTCTCTAAATGCTTTTCCTTTGCCTCTTTAAAAGCTCTTTCAGTTACAATTGTCTTATTTTCTAGAATTATGTTTTTTTCTTGAAGTCGCTCTAACTTAGAGCTTAATTCTGTATTTTTATTTTTTATTTCTTCATAAGAGTGAGTGAGAGATTTATTTTCCTCTTTGAGCTTTTGACTTGCCTGTTCATGAATATCTATAAGTTGATTTTGATGGTTTTTAAATTCTTCAGATTGAGTTTGAATATAATTGATAGAATCTTTAAGGTTCCTTTGTACTTCATTGAGTTTTATATCTAGCCTAGATTTCTGGGCTGTGGTAGAAGCATATTCTTCTTTAAGTTTTGACACTTCAGTTTTTATTTGATTCAGATAGGGTCTTACATTTTCTTTTATTCTTTTTTGGTATCGCTTATATCTAGACAATTGAGTGAAAAGGTCAGAGTTTTGATTTTTTAAATTTAAGCATTCTGTATACAGTTCTGCAAATTGCTTTTCAGCTTCTGATCGATTTTTTTTCAGATTGGCTATTGTAAGAATGAGTCGTTCTTCTGAAAGTTTTAATCTTTCAATCTCGTCATGAGAATTCTCTACCTCTTTTGATAGTAAATCATGATTTTCTTTAAAGGATCGAAGGTCCTCTTCTAGAATACCTACTCGTCTCAATGCAATTCCTAAGCGGCTCATGAGATCTTGATTTTGATTCACTAATTGATCCACTGCGGCTAGGTTTTTAGATCGTGTATTGAGAGGGGCATCTGTGGGAAGAGGGATTTTGCTAACATGATCGGCTTCATAGGTCTGATTGAAGGCATTGTATTTATTTGGTCGTTGTGGATCATCCATAAAATCCCCCTGATTGAAATTATCATCCTATCGGGGACTAAATGTCAAAATAACACTTTATATATTTTCTTTAAAAATGAGAGTGGAACTGTGGAGATTTTATATGCACTGGATAAGCTTCATAGTTGAATCCTTTAAAACAGAGGAAGAAATAAGGGAATATAGTCCCCACAGAATATTGTGGCTCAGTAGATATCAGGATGAGCTAACAAGTGTTTTAGCATCTCTTCGAGGACAAAGAACTGATGGCCACGTAAAACCTTACGTTCATTGATAAAAATTGTAGGAGTTCCTTGGACGCCTAGATTTTTTCCTATTGCGATTTGACTCATAATAGCTTCTTTTGTTTTATCTGAACGATGGCAGCGTTCAAAATCTTCAGAGTTTAAGCCTATTTTTTTTACCGATTCCTGTAATTCAGACCATGAAAAGGATTGAAAGTTATTGAATAACCAGTCATGCATTACCCATCCATGATTTTGTTCTTCAGCACAATAAACAGATTGAGCTAATTTACAGCGGTTGCTACGAGTGCTCTCTCCTTTGCATCCATCCAAGGGAAAGTTGAAAAAAATAAGAGCGACATGTTCTGGATGTGCATTTATAAAACGTTTGAGCATAGGAAAAGTGGATGCACAGTGTGAGCATTCAAAGTCAGCAAATTCAGCTATTCTCATTTTAGCATTGGAAATTTCAGCACCCTTGTGAAGCCCTATACTATAATCTATCTGCTTCCGAGGGGTTTGAGACCATTCAAAGATTGTGGTACGGGAGATTTGAGCAAAGTCTTTGGTCATTTTTGATTTTATCATATCATCTAAGAGGATCACAGATCCTAAGGTGGCCACAGTTCCAATGAGTGCTGTTTTTAAAAGGCCATCTCTCCATTTTAGGCAATAGGTTATAAGCTGAGTGAGCGGAGCAAGTGGCGTGTAGAGGATAAGAAGAACGAAGGTTATTATCGATAAAGCATAAATAATAAAGCAGAAAACACAGTAGGTTTGTAATTCAAAAATTGAAATATAGGACATGCCTATTGAGGTCAGTAGTGAAATTCCAGATAAGATTTGGGCTAAACTAAGAAGAGGTATTTTTTTTGGATTTAAAAAATAAGATAATAAAATCCATAGAAGAAATATATTGAAACACATTCCATAAAGAGAAACGGGAATGTCAAACCATTTGGCAAAATGGCTGAGGTTAACGGTATCACAATTGAAACGTGAATTAAAATTACAGAGGCTGGATTCTGAATCATATCCAAATCGCATATGATAGTGCTTATAGGTTAAATAGCCATGTAAAAGTATGGCTAAAAACTGAGTAGAAACAATAGCTATTTGTTTTTTGAAAGTTATATTTTTCTTCACTTTTGGATATTATCCTTTTTGATATCAATTATGTGATTGGATCCATTGTTGATTTGGATTATAGTCTATGAGATGAGTGCTGAAAAGGTTATTTTAACTAATGTTTAATTTTATAAGTGGAGCGGGATAATGGCTTATCGGCGTTTTTTACATACACATAAAACCCAAGAACCATTTTCTGTTGATGGTATTATAGGTATTCCAACAAGCAAGAGAGTATTGAAAGCCTCTGATCTTATGTATAAGAAGGGGGAGTGTGAGTTAGCACCTATTGGCACTGTTCCTGAATGTGGTGAAATACTCTCTTCTGTAAATGATACCCATTGGATAGATCTATTGAATAAAGATTGGATTTATCTCAAAAGAGATTTAAGAAGTCTTAGGATGTTCCATCAAGGTGGCCCTATTTCTACTGATGAAGTTATGAGATCACTAGTGACATCGAGATTAAAAACAAATGACTTTGTATGGCGACCGGGCTTGAGTCGTTGGGTAAGAATTTCTGAAGTTACAGAGTTTAAGAATCAAAGTCTTCCGATCGAAGAAATACAATTAGATAAGAAGACATCGGAAATAGAGGGTTCAGAATATTCTTTGATGAAAAAAACGGCTTTTAAAGTAACAAAGAGCTGGGAAGAGAGCTCGCCAGAGGGCTCTGAGGGAGAGAGTTTATCGCAAACTTTAGGAGAGCTTCGCCTCCCTTTTCTATGAATGAGTTTAAATATGAGGTGAAATTTCATTTTTAATAGAAGAGTTGTTTTATGATTAGCCAAATTAAAGAGAGGATAGCAAAAGATTTATCGGCCATTTTTGCTCCATTAGGAGTATCTGAAATAGTGTCGCTCTTTGAGAGACCGAGGGATCCACACTATGGAGAATTGGCGTTGCCTGTTTTTAAATTGGCAAAAATAGTTAAAAAGCCTCCTTTTGAAATAAGTCAGTTATTAGCTCAGCGAGTAGAGGAACAACAGTTTCAGTGGTTAAAGTCTGTTGAAGCTATTGGTGGCTTTTTAAATTTTAAAATAAAAATATTATTTTTACAAAATGATCTCATAAGTTCTTTGAAAAATGCCAAAGATAAAATTGGTTTTACAAATAAAGGGAATGGGAAAACATTGATTGTAGAATATTCATCTCCAAATGTAGCAAAACCTATGAGCATTGGTCATTTGCGAGCTACTGTTATAGGTCAATCTTTACGTAATTTGGCTGAAACACAAGGTTATAAAGTTATTGGAGTGAATCATATCGGAGACTGGGGGAGTCAATTTGGTAAATTAGTATGGGCTTATCTTTCATGGGGAGATGAATATGATTTTAAGAATAAACCATTTGAGTCTTTATTTACAATTTATGTTCGATTTCATGAAGAGGCAAAAAAGAATCCTAAATTAGAAGCTGAGGGTGCAAAATACTTTAAAAGACTTGAGGAGGGTGACAAAAAAATACAAAAAATTTGGGAGCATTTTCGAGATATCTCTATTAATGAGTACAATCGAATTTATAATTTATTGGGTGTCCAATTTGACCTTACTCAGGGTGAATCTTTTTATCTTCCTTTATTGGATGGGGTTGTACAAGAATTAAGAGATAAGGGTATACTCAAAGAAAGTCAGGGAGCTGAGGTTGTTGATGTTGGTGAAGACCGACCACCTTGTATTATAAAAAAAACTGATGGAGCCTCTCTGTACTCTACACGTGATATTGCTGCTGCTATATACAGACACAATATTTTAAATGCTGATGGGATTATATATGTAGTGGGGGCAGATCAAACTTTGCATTTTCAGCAAGTTTTTAAAGTTTTAGAACTTATGGGTTGTCAATGGGTCAGGGATTGCCACCATGTGGCATTTGGGATGTACAGGTTTAAAGATTCTGGAAAAATGTCAACGCGTCATGGAAAAGTGGTTTTTATGGAGGATGTTTTATCGAGGGCCATCTCTTCTGTGAGGGAGATTATTGAAAAGAAAAACCCCAACTTAGAGGATAAGGATAAAGTTGCACAACAAGTCGGTATAGGGGCTATTGTGTTCAACGATCTTTTAAACGATAGGGTAAAAAATGTTGATTTTGACTGGTCAAAGGTATTGGATTTTGAAGGAGATAGTGGTCCCTATGTTCAATATACATTAGTGCGTTGTAAGAGTCTTTTAAGAAAATCCGGATGGGATTCTGAATTAGTTATTAATGGTGAATTTATGACAATAGAAGAAAAAAACCTTATTTTTCGTCTACTAGAATTAGATCAAATTTTTGAAGCCTCTTATAGGAAATATAAGCCGAATATTCTGGCCCAATATTTATTGGATGTGTGTTTTGAATTTAATCAATTTTATCATAAACATAAAATACTCAAGTCTTCAGAAAGGGAGAACCGTCTTGTCTTAGTGAAGGC
Source organism: Bdellovibrionales bacterium (assembly GCA_965116215.1). GTDB lineage: Bacteria > Bdellovibrionota > Bdellovibrionia > Bdellovibrionales > JAKFYE01 > CBDBKL01. The sequence continues at coordinate 386,027 of OZ220494.1, forward strand.
GACAGAGCATATCTTGGAGCAGGGATTAAATATATTAGGAGTTTCTTGTCCTGAAGTCATGTAGGCCACATGATAACTAGAAAGGTGGCTTATCATGAGAAGTGGGCTTTTGAGTGGTGTCCAATAAGCGTTTTTATGTCAAATGGATTAGGTTATTTTTGAGTCCATCTCAAATGTGCTTTATTGAGTTAAAAATGTGTAGAAAATGGAGTAGAGCAACAGTTGTGCTCTAGGAGTTTAGAGCTTGAAAAAGAGCATAGAAATACTACAAAATTAATAGGAAAATTAGTCACATACATGCAAGTACTGTAAAATGTTGCATATATTGGCGGCATTTAAGAGATAGAAATAAAATAATCTTTACGGATTTGTTTTCAGAGATGACAATGGGGCGAGAATACGGGGCATGGGGGCTTTTTAAGGGAGAGCTTTAAAGAGGTAAGAGTTGAGTTATAAATTCTTCACTATAGTGTTCTTATTTTCATATTTATTGTCGTTTTTTGTGAATGCACAAGAGAGTGGGGTGGTTTTACCACCTCAGGTTTTTCATCCTCAGTTTCGGGTGGGTTATGCCTCACAGATTACTGAGAAATTTGACAATTCAGGTTCTCTTTATTCTATAAGCCGTCTTAATCAAGCTATGAATGCCTCTAATATTTCCAAATATGTGCCAGAACTTAAAGAATTGGTTCAATACATAGAGTCCATTTTTCCTTATTCGACATATGCTGAGGACCTAACTATTGGGAATTTAGAGTTTGATGCGAATGCCTTTGTTACTTATTACGTTCCGGCTTTGGCATATGGGGTGAATAAACAATGGACGATAGGAGTTGGATTTCCAATTGTGAACTTAAAGGCTCAAGTTAAGGCATCAAGAGCAGGAATCAATAATGCTGCCTATGTTAAAAGTGCTGTAGCAGGCTCTAACTGTCTGAAGGGAGTTCAGACGGACTCGAGTGGGTTAGCTCAATTATGTGAAGGATTTGATAGGTTAGAAAATGCTGATGTTCTTAGTGAGTATGAAGTCGCTCTTTTTTCAAAGGGTTATATTATTCCAAGAGAAGCTGAACAAACTGTCATTGGTGATCTACAGATTATTAGTCAGTACTTGTACTATTCCAAAAATCCCTGGGTTTTGTATCAACAGACGACTCTTAATTTACCTACGGGACCAGAGGATGATCCAGATAATTTTATAGATATTCCTATCTTCCATCAAACGTGGTTAAAGTTAGCATTTTATCAAGATTTTCATCTTAACCATCAATGGAAATTGGGATCCCATCTTTCATATACATGGAAAATGAAAGATAAGGCTCTAAAGAGAGTCCCTGAATCGATAGATGATTTATTACCAGGTATAGATCGTAAAGAAATATTAAATAGAAACTTAGGTGATATTATTACTTTCGGTTTAAAAATAGATCATGCTTTTACAGAATTTTTAAACTTTGAATTAGGGTGGGAGTTTTCAACAAGGAGTCCAGACCGATATTCTGGTCATAGAGGGTTTAATTATCGTTTAATGTCACATAATACAGATGGAGAATGGTATCAATTAAATGCAGGTGGAACGTTGTCAACCATATCATGGTTTAAAAAAGGTGAGTTTATTCTACCTTCTTCTATTTCTTATTTATTTTCAAATGTTTTTGCAGGTAGAAATACAGACAATCAACAAATCCATGAATTACAGTTTAAAATGTTTTTTTAAGATAGAGAGGGTATTTTGAGAATATCTTTTTTTATTAGCATTTTATTTATTCTAATAGGCTGCCAGGGAGCTAAGGAAAAGTCTTTTAAAAGGGCTAAGGTGAGTTCCTATGATGTAGGGAAAAACTTTATTCATTTAAATGGACTTTATTCTATATCAGCAAATGATTTATTTAATATTCACTCTGAAACAGTGGTTATTGAGAAAACTGAGAATATATTTTATTTAACAAGCCATTTATTTTTTCTTTCGTCAATGAAAGAGCAAAGTGGGCGTCTCAATGAGGCAAAACAAATACGCCTCTTAGCATACAGAATACTTAATTCTTTCGAAAGTTCTGATAGTTCTTGGACATATTTTAACCATAACAATAGTAGTTATTTGGAATTAGCTTTAGGATTGGCTATGGATGGTACCGAGGATTTACAAACTATTTTTGATAAAACATTGGATAATCAAAAAATTGGACTAAGTAAAGCCATTAAAAATATATCTAATCGAGATTTCATTTTACAAGAATTGGAAAGGTATAAAATTTCTGATTTAGATAAAACACAGGACAATAGTAAAATAGAGGGAAATAACTCTCTTCTTATAAATAAGATTGTTCAATTTTATGTTGATTTCATAAATGGCTTGCCTGAAATTTTGGAGAAAGAAAATGTAGATTCTAGTATCGTCAATTCAGTTAAAGAACGTGTTAATAATGAATTTTCTGGTATTGTAGATGGTTTTCGCAATCACCTTCAAAATATTAACAAACATCAATCCTTAAAAGATAATTTAAAATTTATTGAATTAGCATTGAAAACGCTTGAGGTGGAAGACAGTCAAACAGGTGAAAAAATCTTTCTTTTAGGAGAGAGTTTCGAGACTATTCTTGATATGGTTCATTCATTACATACTATTGCAGATAGCTTGTTAAATGCCTCTAAAAACTCTGAGATTATTGATGTTATTTTACAGATTTGGACTCATCCTCTAATGGGAGAAGAGGAAAAATTAAAATTTAAAGAAAAGAATCGCTCTTTATATAATTTTTTAATTAATTTAGATGAAAAGGATATTGAATATTTAAAACATTATAATTTAGGTAAAGACAGATTATTATTGAAAGCCTTAGCACATAGTTTCAATTTTAAAAAATGGGGCATTCAATATAAACATACTGTGACGTGGTGGGGGATACAAATAGAGGGTAAGCAGGAGATATTAGACTTACTGAATACATCTATAAATGAGAGTGTTATTTTAGAATTGGATGAGCAAATAAGGTTTCATACTCCAGGAATAGTAGAGGAGATACTTAATTTTATATCTTCAGAAGTGGATAGCGTTCATAATGAAAAGAGATCAAATATGTTTAACGTTTTTAGAGAAGAGGGGAGGATCTATTTTGATAATCTTTTTGGGTCTTCTTTTGAGCCCTTAAGGGGTTTTGAGCTTCAAGGTGGGACTCTTGTTTTAGGAGAGAATAATAGTTTTAAAGTTGAAAGAGTAGAGAGCAATAAAAGAGAAACTAGTTCAAGATTGGTTGCTTTGTCTATGATGACATATGCACAAAAGATGGCAAAGTATGATAAAGATTTAAGTATTAATCCTACAGGACTGGCTTTTTATAGAGATATTTTTTCTGAACTGAATAAACTAGTGTCAATATTGGGATACCGGTTGATGGAATCACCTAGTTTACGTGAGCCCTCATTTTTTCGTCCTGTTTTAGGCAGAAATCCAGATGCTGAACCAGATGTTTTTTCTTATAATAATGAAACAGGTATATTTTCTATCCCTCGTATTATTCCTTTAAAAGGGGCTTTAAGTATAGATAAAGAGAGAGTTAAGGGAAGTGAAGCTATCTCTGACATCGGTGATATGGCATTGATCGTGAGGGGAGCTTCTCTATATATGGAGTATTTTAAAGATTGGAAGTCTAATAATTTAGATCAGAAGTTTGTAAAAGAATCTTTTCAATTAGAAAAGAAGTCGGATTTAATATATGTCTTTCCAAAAGATACATTTTACGCATTAGCTTTAGGATTGGCGAGTGTACCTCTAAGAAACTTACAAAGAGATGGGGTTTACGTTTATACAAAAGATAAAGGCAAAGGGTCGTATCAAGAATATTTAAATGGAGCACTTAATAAAGAGGATTCTCAAACAGAATCTGTAGATCCAATCGTTCAGGTAGCAGTGACAGATGTGACCTCTGAAGGGATGATAGAAACTGTTAAAGCAGCTGATCTTGCACAGTTAATAATGGCTGCTGATGAATTCATATCTGCGACAGATGACTTTGAAAAGTCAAAAAACGAAACTATTCGAAAAGTCGAAAATGGAGAACGGGTTAATTACATATCTATAAATGAAGGGAGAGATTTATTATACGATTTTATAATTGGCTTAGCTAATTTTCTTTCGGGCAAAATGATAAAATCAGATGGTGGCGTTTTTCATTCTTATTCTGTAAAGAACAATGAATTGTTACCTTGGTTGAGAGAGAGACCTGAAGGAGGAGAAAAAGTAGCGACTTTTGATAGAACATTACATGATCAATTGGTTGTTATGCAGGCTATGGCAAGGGTTGCACGTAGAACAGGTATTAAAGGTTATGCAGATATTGGATTGAATATTTACAAATACTTAATGAATTCACATTATCAAAGTGCAATAGGAGTATTTAACTCTATAGAGAATACAAATGAAGGGAGTATTTCCTTAATAGATGCTGTTCAACTTATATTGAGTTTAGAGGAATTATCTTTTGTTCTTGATAATTCATCAGCAGAAGCCTATCAGCAAATACAAGAATTAAAGGGGCTTTATACAATGAGATTGATTGACATTTATAGAACAACACAAGACTAAAGTCTTTTTTCAGAACTCGCTTTTTTGCTTATTTATTTTTGTTTATATCCATATGCTATATTAAATTTATATGATATTTAAGTGGTTTGTTCTTGCTATGTTCTTTTGTGCTGTGTATTCTTTTTCTGAATTTTTATGGATTAATACCAATAATCCTCTAGTAGGTATAGTTAATGGACGTGAGATTAGAGCCAATCAGTTTAAAAAGTATGGTTTTGAAGAAGGCTCTCCCAAAAAGGTAAGAGAATATTTCAATGCAATTGCTGAAAAGTATGCACTTTTAGATTATGCTCGGAGAAATCATACAGATGTTGAGAGATTATTTTCATTCTTTGATAAAGTGCGAGAGTTTGCCATTACTAAGAATGAATTCAATATAAAAAAGCAAAAGTTGGGTTTAAATGGTAAGTTTATTTCTTTGAAGTTAGAGAATAAAATAAAGGAAGAAATATATTTAGATCGATTTAGCAGGGCAAGAGAAAAATACATTAAGCAAATAAAAGGTCGTTCATTAATTAAGTTTTTATTAGAAAAGTCATAGTCATAAATTGACCCCTTTCTATGTGAAATATTTCAAATGATAGGTAAGCTGTGATAGCGGATAGGCGTGTTAAAATAATTGCTACAATTGGGCCAGCTTCTATGGATGAGGATAGACTTAAGGATCTCTTTAAAGTTGGAGTGAATGTTTTTCGTCTTAATTTTTCTCATGGAAAATATAAAGATCATTTAAGAGTTATAGAAAGGGCTAGAAAAATATCGAAAGAATTAAAGGCACCTATAGCGTTGTTACAGGACCTACAAGGTCCTAAAATACGAATTGGTTCGTTAGAAAATGGTCAGATTAAATTAAAACCAAAAAATAAAATTGTTATTACAGACGATTTAAAGTTGGGAACAGATAAAGAGTTTTCAACTGACTATCCCTATTTATCTAAAATTTGTACTTTGGGAACACGAATTCTTTTGGATGATGGTCTTATTGAACTTTGTGTTATTGATGTAGAAGATAAGAGAATTCAATGTGAGGTCATATTTGGAGGAGTGCTTAGGGAAAGAAAAGGAGTCAATATTCCAGGAGTGGAATTGGGTTTAGAATCTTTGACAAAGAAGGATCTTAAAGATTTAGATTTCGGATTAGAACATAACGTCGACTATATAGCATTAAGTTTTGTGAGATTTTCTAAAGATGTTCAGAGTCTTAAAAAATTGATAAAAGAAAAACAATCTAAGATTCAAGTGATTGCCAAGATAGAATTAAAACAAGCACTTGAGGACTTGGAAAATATTATTAGAGTTTCTGATGGAGTTATGGTGGCAAGAGGGGATTTGGCTGTTGAAGTAGGTCAAAGTTGTTTGGCCGGAGTACAGAAAGATATTATTAAAATGGCAAATGATATTGGTCGTCCTGTTATAACAGCCACACAAATGTTGAATAGTATGATTAGGAATCCAAGACCAACACGAGCTGAAGTGACTGATATTGCTAATGCTGTTTTGGATGGAAGTGATGCTTTGATGCTTTCAGAAGAAACGGCTTTAGGGAAATATCCTGCTAAATGCGTGGAGGTTATGGATGATATTGTTCAAGAGGTGGAGAGGCAGGGCGTTTTATTTTATAAGGATAAAATTAATCATAAATATGAAACTATAGCTGAGGCTATTGCAGCAAGTGCTGTTCTAACGGCAAAGACCTTAGATGCAGAGGCTATAGTGTGTTTAACGACATCAGGTCGTACAGCAAAATTAATATCTTCTATTAGACCAAAAGCAAAAATCATCACTGTGACACATCTTATAGAAACTTTAAATAGAATGGAGTTAGTTTGGGGAGTGAAGACATTTTCTATTGATCCCTATGATTCTACAGATATAGCAATAGATCAGATAGAAACACAGTTGGTCGATTTAAACATTGTCAAACCAGGGGATAAAGTTGTATTGACAATGGGAGTTCCAATTATGAAACGAGGGACAACAAATTCTATTAAAGTCTTGATCATTAGTAAGAAAGGGCGGCTTCTCGAGCAAGATAAAAGACCACTGCGTTGGCGTTAGCTGTGCTACGAAATTGAAAAGCATATAGGACTAAGATGGTGTTTGGTATAAAAGAGCCGCACTCTTTGAGTTAGAGTTTATTTTTGGAAGATCAATTTTAACTCAATAAAAGGAGAGTTCGATGACTCAAGAGCTATATGGAATTAAGAATAAAGTTAAATGCACTAGAAATTGGAGAGAAGTTAGGAAAAATATCTCTCGCATGGAAAAGGCTTGGTATTAAACACATTTTAAAGTGAATCTTGTATTTCTATAATATCTTTTGAAATTTCTAAATTTGCTCCTGTTGCAGCTTTTATCTCTTCTGGTTTGAGATCAGGAGCATATTCTGTTAATAGAAAGCCTTGATTCGTTATCTGTATGACGCCAAAGTCTGAAACAATATGATGTACACAATTTATTCCAGTTAGGGGTAGTGTACATTCTTTAAGGAGTTTGGGATTTCCCTTTTTGTCAACATGTTGCATGGCTACAACAACATTTTTTGCGCCTGCAACAAGATCCATAGCTCCTCCCATACCTTTTACCATTTTTCCAGGAATCATCCAGTTTGCAATGTTTCCCTTTTCATCGACCTGCATCGCACCAAGAACAGTCAGGTCCACATGTCCTCCTCTTATCATTGCAAAGCTATCAGATGAAGAGAAGAAGCTAGCACCTTGAGCCGTTGTTACAGTTTGTTTTCCAGCATTGATTAAATCGGGATCAACATCTTTGTTTTTTGGGAAAGGTCCCATTCCTAAAAGGCCATTTTCACTTTGTAACATAACGTTTAGATGTTGAGGAATATAATTGGCTACAAGTGTAGGAATGCCAATACCAAGATTAATAGTATAGCCATCTTTAATATCTTTGGCAATTCGCATAGCAATTTGTTCTCGTCTTAATGGCATAAGATTAACCCTCAGAGACCGTACGTATTTCAATACGCTTTTGATAGTTCTTCCCTTGAAAAATACGATGTACAAAAATACCCGGTGTGTGAATAGTGTCAGGGTCTAATTCTCCAATGTCTACAAGTTCTTCAACTTCTGCAACTGTTATCTTCCCTGCTGTAGCCATAATAGGATTAAAATTTCGAGCTGTTTTTCGAAAGATTAAATTCCCATATTGGTCGCCTTTCCAAGCTTTAATAAAGGCAAAATCACCAGTAAGAGCCTTTTCTAAAATATAATCACGTCCATCAAAATTTTTAATTTCTTTGCCTTTAGCAACCTCTGTTCCAATGCCTGTCGGAGTGTAGAAGGCAGGTATTCCAGCTCCTCCAGCACGGATGCGTTCAGCAAATGTACCTTGTGGGCACAGTTCAACTTCCAGTTGACCTCTTAGGAACTGCTCTTCGAATATTTTATTTTCTCCTACGTAAGTTGAAATCATTTTTTTAATTTGGCCAGTTTGTAGAAGCAAGCCTAAGCCAAAATCATCAACACCTGCATTGTTTGAAATACATGTTAAATTTTTTACTTCAGAATCACGTAAAGCTATTATGGTATTTTCTGGAATGCCACAGAGTCCAAAGCCACCCAGTAGTAGGGTCATATTGTCTTGGATATCAAAAATAGCTTCTTCTGCATTTTTATAAACTTTTTTCATCTTTCTACAATAAGGGCTGAACCCTCACCGCCACCTATACAGATAGTTGCACACCCCCGTCGTACAGACCTTTGTTTCATAGCATGGAGAAGAGTCGTTAAGATGCGTGCTCCGCTGGCTCCAATGGGATGGCCTAGGGCTACGGCTCCACCATTGACATTGACAATATCATTTGAAATCTGAAGCTCGTTTATAGCGGCCATAGCAACATTAGAGAAGGCCTCATTGATCTCCCATAGGTCGATATCTTTGATTTTTAAATTGGCTTTTTTTAAAGATTTTTTAACAGCTTCTGCTGGTGACAATGTAAACCATTTTGGGTCCTGAGCAAAGCTAGCATAACTGATAATTTTAGCTAGGGGTTTAATGTTTAGTTTTTTGGCTTGTTCAGAAGTGGAGAGAACTAAGGCTGCAGCTCCATCATTAATCTTACTGGCATTTGCTGCAGTGATTGTGCCGTTTTTTTCAAAAGCTGGTTTTAGTGTTGAGATTTTTTCAAATTTTACCCTCTGTGGCTCTTCGTCCCTATCCACTAGGTTCTTTTGATTCTTTACTTTTATAGGAATAATTTCTTCTTCGAAAGCCTTATTTTTTTCAGCAGTAAGGGCGCGTTGATAACTTTCTACTGCAAATGCGTCTTGCTCGTTGCGTGAAAAGGAATATTTTCGAGCACACTCTTCAGCACAGTGACCCATATGGACATCGTTATAGGGGTCCCAGAGTCCATCCTTAATCATAGAATCAATGAGTTTTACAGACCCCATCCGGTAACCTGATCGCAATTTGTCTAAGAGATGTGGGGTTAAACTCATATTTTCTTGCCCTCCAGCTACAATAAGATGGGCATGACCTAACTGAATGGCATCTGCAGCAATCATTACAGCTTTTAGACCTGAGCCACAGACTTTATTCAGGGTGAGGCATTCCGTAGATTCTGGAAGACCGGCATAGATAGCTGCTTGACGAGCAGGGGCTTGTGCGGCTCCAGCAGTGAGGACATGGCCCATAATACATTCTTCAATTTCTAATGGAGAGATCCCAGCTTTTGTAATAGCAGATTTAATGGCTTCCGCTCCGAGTTGAGGTGCAGGAATTTGAGCTAAAGTTCCTTGAAAAGCCCCAATAGGCGTCCGTGCAGCACTTAGTATACAAATACTCATAAACTTCCCTTTTAGAGAATAATGTCAATACGTTGTCGAAAAGCGTGCTCTAGTCTATAAAAAAAATGAATAAGATGTCACGCTTTTGATTCTTATTCAATGATAGTGGATTTCTTACTAGACAGTCCGAATAAGGGATGAAAGAGTGAGTGTTTTGGAGATCTGAGTATGTACGCATTTTTAGCTTTTTTAATAACAATGCATAGTGGCGAATTCGCTTTTGCACAGGTACAATTTTTTGAAACCAAATCCATTCAGCGTTTGCATATTATCGGGGTAAAGGCCAGAGTTCATATATTAGGAGACCAGGGTTCTCGATTAGAAGTTCGTATCTCTAGTCATGGGGGTGCAGACGACTTAGTTCCAAAAGCAGAGGTCAAAAATGGAGAAATATTTATTGAGGCCAAGGGGTTTCATACTAAAAAAAGCTGGGAAAAGGTGGTGTTCAGAGGAAAGAACGTACCTGATGTACAGATAAATATTAAAGGGCCGAGTTTACCTTTAAGAATTAATCTTTTAGAAGGTGATGTGGTATTAAAAAATTGGAAACATGATTTTTTAATTTCTCAAAAAAATGGAAAAATAAAATCCCTATCCAATAAGGGTGAGGGCAGTCTTCATCTCGTGGAGGGACAAGTAGAGATGAGTTCTCATATAGGGAATATTAAGGCGGATTTATTTCGAGTTCAGGCCCGATATAATAAAGTTAAGGGAGAGATTTGGCATAAGTCTTTCAGTGGTGATGTGAATATCAATCATGCTTTGGGAACTGTCCATATGCAAGTGAATCAGGGTAAAGTGAATGTTATTGGAGGGAAAGGAAATACACACTTTGATCTTGGGGAGGCTGAGTTTCATTTTTCTAAACGCAGTGGGCTTCTAAAGGGGAAGAGCCTTCAGGGTACAATAAGGGCTATTTTAGATAGAGCTGTGAAAGTGTCGATTCAATCAAAAACTGGAGATGTGCTGCTTCAAGTTCCTCATACCAGTGCCGCCCGTGTGGATATTGGAACACAGGACGGGAAATTGGTTGTGCCTCAAGGATTACGTACTACAAAACGAGGTGTCTATGATATAGCTAGAGGGCGATTAAAGGGACAAGAGCCCGGACGTCTCTTTGTACGTACAGAAACAGGAGGGATTACCTTAAAGCTTCTTTAATTTTAATTGACACTGTCTTTTAAAAATTCAAAATGTGGCTTTCATTAAAAGGATATAGGATATGAAAAAAAAGAAATTCATGAAAAAGGTAAAAAAGAAAACAACTAAAAAATGGCTTTCATCAAAAAAGCCAAAATCGAAGAAAAAAGAGAAGGGGCAAAAAAAGAGTAAAAAAATATTAAGAAAAAAGTCTGCAAAAAAAGAGGGGACTAAGAAAAGGGCAGCGCAGTCAGCAACAACAAGATTGAGAAAAAAAACCTCTAAAAAGATGAAGGGGAAAGTATCAAAAAAGAAAACGAATAAGCGTAAAGCAAAGGAAAAGGCGAATAGGCTTCAAAATAAAAAAGAATCTAAGAAGAAGATATCTAAAAAAGTAAAAAGTTCACCTGTAGTTAAATCTAAGAAAAAATTAAAAACACAACCTATGCCTAAAGAAAAAAAGGCTTTGAGTAAAAAAGAGTTGATAGAGAGTATTCGCATTGCAGAAGATTATAACGATATTGAAGAAGTTGTTCTTACAGATGCTGAAGGTAACGTCCTCTGTAAGGTGAGAGATTGTGATGAGATTGCTACAACTGAAGGATATTGTCGTTATCACTACTTGATGCATTGGAAAATGATTCAACGTCGGAGAGAGATTCTTAAAAGTGGAAAGCTCCAAGAGTATATTGATAATCTAACATCATATTTGCCAGATAAGTATATTAAACTTATGCGTAAAGATCTTTCTAATGAAAAGGATTTCATGATGGCTATTCAGCAATTAAATATTGATAATATATATTCAGGTGTTGATGATGACTCATTAGTTGATGAATCTCAGGATATAACCTCTCGTTCGACAAAAGAGAGTGATGACTATTAATTTATTCTACATGCGTCTTTGATAAAATGTTAGGCATATATGAGCTTCAATAAAGGGTTTTACAAATGATAAGAGAGCAAGAGAGTCGTGGTGTTTATATTTCTACATATGGCTGTCAGATGAATGTCCATGATTCAGAGAGAATGTATTCAATCCTTGAGATGTTTAATTACACACCAGTTCGTACACCAGAGGAGGCCTCTCTTATTATTATTAATTCTTGTAGCGTGCGTGAGAAACCTGTTCATAAAGTGCATTCTGAAATGGGGCGATATAGGAAGTTAAAATACAATAATCCGTCTTTAAAAATTGGAGTGGGTGGCTGTGTTGGGCAACAAGAAAAAGATCGTCTTTTAAAAGATATACCGATATTAGATTTTGTATTTGGCCCAGATAATATTGATACTCTTCCAAAGATTATTGCAAAAGTACAAAAACATAATGAACGAGTGGCTCATGCTAAGTTTGAGCATAATAAGCCTTATCAAATAGAGACTTTAGTACGAAATCCTGGAATTTCAACATTTGTTAATATTACGAAGGGTTGTGATAATTTTTGTACTTTTTGTGTCGTTCCTTTTACAAGGGGGCGTTTAAGATCACGCCCCTTAAGGGAACTTGTTTCTGATGTCCAATCGCTTGTTCGAAGAAATGTCAAAGAAGTGACATTGTTAGGTCAAAATGTTAACTCCTATCTGTCGGACTGTGGAGCTGATTTTTCTGATCTTTTAAGGATATTATGTGAAGACACAAATATTCAACGCATTCGATATACAACAAGCCATCCTAAAGACTTTGATCAAAAGCTTATAGATATTAGTGCTCAATATAGGGTTAAGATCTGTGATTATGTCCATCTTCCTGTGCAATCTGGAAACTCTCGTATTTTAAATATGATGAATCGTGGCTATACTCGGGAGGACTATATTTATAAAGCAAAGATGATTTTAGAAGGTATTCCTGGGGTTTCTTTTTCAACTGATATTATTGTTGGATTTCCAGGGGAAACAGAATGTGAATTTGAAGATACAATGACTCTTCTTGATGAAGTACCCTATGAATCTCTCTTTGCTTTTAAATATAGTCCCAGACCTTACACGAAGGCAGCTCGTTATAAAGATCAAATTGAAGAGGTGGAAAAGCAGCGGAGACTAGCTGCACTTTTTAAAAAGCATAGAGAGATATCTTTCAAGTTGGCAAAATGTTATGAAAATAAGGTATTAGAAGTACTTGTTGAGAAAGTGGATAAAAATAATCCCTATGTTGTTATAGGGCGTTCTACACAAAATAAAGTTGTTTATTTTTCAGGCTCATCTGTAGATATTGGAAAAACTTTGCCTGTGCGTGTTCTTAAAGCTTTCCCACAAACTCTTCGTGGGGAGAGGGTGGATACTCGTGCCGTTGATTCAGTCTCTTAATGGTAAGACACCATGTTTAGGAAGGGATGTATTTTTAGCCTCTGGCGTAAAGTTAGTTGGGGATATAGAGATTGGTGAGAAATCGTCTATTTGGTTTAACTCAGTTTTAAGGGGAGATGTTTATAAAATTAGAATAGGAAACGAAACAAATGTACAAGATGGGTCAATTATCCATGGAACATTTGGAAGATGTGGTACATCCTTAGGCAATTGTGTGACTATTGGTCATGGTGTCATTCTACATGGATGTACAGTAGATTCTGAATCTCTTATAGGGATGGGGTCTATCATAATGGACGAAGTACACATTAGATCTCATTCTATAGTGGGAGCTGGTAGTTTAGTGACTCAAAATCAAAAATTTGATGAGGGAGTCTTAATTATGGGGCGGCCTGCAAAAGTTATAAGAAAATTGAACGCAAAAGAGTTGAGTTTTTTAAAGCAATCTGCAGATAATTATGTCAATTATACAAAGTGGTATAAAGATGAAGGATTAAAATGAAAGAATTTAGAAGAGCTTTGACTTTTGATGATATTCTTTTGGTTCCTAAATACTCTGAACTTGTTCCTTCAGATATTTGTACAGATATTCATTTTGCTAGAGATGTGCGACTGAGAATGCCCATTTTGTCTTCGGCAATGGATACAGTTACAGAAAGTAAAATAGCGATTGTTATGGCACAAAATGGTGGAGCAGGTGTGATTCATAAAAATATGTCTATTGACTCTCAAGTTCTTGAAGTTGAAAAAGTGAAAAAGTACGAAAGTGGTTTGATTCTAGACCCGATCACTTTAGATCCTAAACAGCCTGTTTCTAAGGCTTTAAAATTGATGAAACAATATGCTATTAGTGGTGTGCCTATTACAGTGGAAGGAAAATTGGTGGGGATACTTACAAATAGAGATCTACGTTTTGAAACAAATATTGATCAAACAATTGAAACTTTAATGACAAAGGAGAATCTTGTAACAGCTCATGCAGGAATTACTTTACTTGAGGCAAAAGAAATTCTTCAAAAGAATAGAATAGAAAAACTTCCTGTTGTGGATAAAAAGGGAATGTTGAAGGGTTTGATTACAATTAAAGATATAGAAAAGGCTCAGGCATTTCCGCAGGCCACTAAAGATGCTCATGGAAGATTATTTGTAGGGGCGGCTGTTGGTGTTTCTGATCAGTCTATAGAGAGAGTTGAGGCCTTAATAGCCTCTGGTGTTGATATGGTTGTTGTTGATACGGCTCATGGGCATTCAAAAAATGTTTTAGATATTATAGAGGTAGTTTCTAAAAAACACCCTGAAGTGATTATTGTTGGAGGGAATGTTGTAACTGCTGAAGCCACAGAAGCATTGATAAAAAAAGGAGTAGATGTTGTTAAGGTGGGCTTGGGGCCTGGATCAATTTGCACAACTCGTGTTGTCGCCGGAGTGGGTGTTCCTCAGATTACGGCAATTGTTGATTGTTGTACGGTCGCTCGTAAATATAAAAAATCTGTTATAGCAGATGGTGGGATTAAGTTCTCTGGGGATATTGTTAAGGCATTGGCTCTTGGAGCTGATACAGTAATGGTGGGTAATTTGTTGGCCGGAACAGATGAATCCCCTGGTGAAATGATCCTCTATCAAGGCAGGGCCTATAAAGTGTATAGAGGAATGGGAAGCTTGGGAGCTATGATTAAGGGTTCAAAAGATCGTTACCTACAGAGTGATGTTTCAGAATTTGATAAATTTATTCCAGAGGGGATTGAGGGACGTGTTCCCTACAAGGGATCTGCAAGTGGTGTCCTTCATCAGCTTTTAGGAGGTTTAAAGTCAGGTATGGGTTATCTTGGAGCAAGTTCAGTGTCCGACTTACAATCTCGTGCAGACTTTGTTCAAGTCAGTCCTTTTGGTCTTCAGGAATCTCATGTTCACGATGTTAACATTACAAAAGAGGCTCCAAATTATCGATTAGATTAGTGTGTATTTGAACCAGTTAGTTTCAATTTGTAGATAAATGAGAATCATACGTTAGAGGTTTAATATTTTGGAAAAGGCTGGAATTCATATCCTTGATTTTGGCTCTCAATTTACACAATTGATTGTAAGGCGTCTTAGGGAATTGGGTATATACTGTGAAGTTCATCCTTTTGATATTTCTCTAAAAGATTTAAAGATAAAAAAACCTGATGGTTTGATATTAAGCGGGGGACCTAATTCTGTCTTTAAAGGAAGTGCTCCTCAGAGAGATCTTAAGGAACTGGCCGAGATAGCCCCTCTTTTAGGTATTTGTTATGGGATGCAATTAATTACTCAGCAATGGGGTGGAGTGGTTGAGAGATCTGATTGTGGAGAGTATGGGTTGAATCATATTCATTGGAAAGAACCCTTAAAAGATGTCCCTAGAGATCAAAAAGTTTGGATGAGTCATGGAGACCATGTTAAAGTTGTTCCCTTTGGTTTTAAGGTAATGGCTGTATCTGAAAAATCGATTCCCACAGCTATTCGACTAGGGTCTGTATGGGCCCTTCAATTTCATCCAGAGGTTTCTCATACAGATTGTGGTTTAAATGTGCTTAAATCCTTTGTCTTTGACTGTTGTGGGGCTCAAGATCATTGGAAAAAAGGCTATATAGTTGATGATATTTTAGAAGATATAAAAAAAAGTATTCCTAAGAAAGAAAGTGTTCTTTGTGCGTTAAGTGGGGGAGTGGATTCGACAGTTGTTGGAACACTTTTAACTCGAGCTTTGGGTCATGAACGTGTTCATTGTCTATTTATAAATAATGGACTACTGAGGCAAGAGGAGTTTGAAGATGTGTTAGAGTCTTATGGGGACTTGGGATTAAATGTAAAGGGTATTGATGCTACAGAAAAGTTTATTGCTGCCCTGAGAGGGGAGTCGAATCCTGAGAAGAAAAGAAAAATTATTGGTCGAGTTTTTATTGAAGTTTTTGAAGATGCTGTAAAGTCATTTAAAGATATTAAGTGGTTAGCGCAAGGAACGCTTTATCCAGATGTGATTGAAAGCCTTTCTCCAAATGGTGTATCGGTAACGATAAAATCTCATCATAATGTGGGAGGACTTCCTAAGAAAATGGGTTTTAAATTGATAGAACCGTTAAGAGAGTTCTTTAAGGATGAAGTTAGAGATTTAGGAAAAAAATTAAATCTTCCAAAGGCTATTCTCTCTCGACATCCTTTTCCGGGCCCTGGTCTTGCTATTCGTATTATAGGGGAAGTCACAGAAAGAGATTTAGAAATATTGAGAAGATGTGACGCTATTTATATTGATGAATTAAAATCATCTGGTCTTTATAATAAAATTTGGCAAGCCCTTTCGGTATTACTTCCTGTTAAAACAGTAGGTGTTCAGGGTGATTCTAGGACGTATTCTAGATCTTTAGTCATTCGGGCTGTGTCTTCAGAGGATGGGATGACGGCAGATTGGTTTCATTTTGAACCCGATTTTTTAAAGCGATTGTCCAATCGTATAACAAATGAAGTACTGGAGATTAATCGTATTGTTTATGATATTACAAGTAAGCCTCCTAGTACAATAGAGTGGGAATAAAATATGTCATTTGTTCATTTGCATACACATTCACAATATTCTTTATTGGAATCTTCAACATCTTCTCAAGATATGGCCAAGATGGCATTTGAGGATAAAATGCCTGCTTTAGCATTGACGGATAATGGAAATATGTTTGGTGCTATAGAACATTATTTTGCATGTAAAGATTTAGGAATAAATCCCATTTTAGGAATAGATGTTTATCTTGCCCCTAATGGGCGACATAAAAAAGAAAGAGGGACAAATACTCGTCTTGTCTTACTTGCAGAAAATTTTAAAGGGTATCAGAATTTATGTAAGATCAGCTCCATTGGATATAAAGAGGGATTTTATTATAAACCGCGCATCGATATGGATGTTTTAAAGGAAAATAATGAAAATATTATTGCTTTAACTGGCAGTTTATATGGTGTTGTGCCATGGACTGTTTCTCAAAAAGGAGAGGATGCTGCTTTACAAAAAATAAGAGAACTTAAAGATATTTTTCATGAAGGTTTATATTTAGAAATATGTCGTACAGGTCTTCCTCAGTTGGAGAGTATTAATCGTTTTTTAGTAGAGGCTTCAAAAATAACGTCAACACCCTTGGTGGCAACAAATGATGTTCATTATCTTGAATCAGAAGATTTCTTGGCTCAAGAAGTTATGATTTGTATTGGAACAAATAAGACTCTTCAGGATGAAAAACGAAAAACGTTAGGATCAAAAGAGTTCTTTTTTAAAAAAACAAAACAAATGAAGAGTTTATTTAAAGATATTCCAGAAACTATAGAAAATACTTTAAAAATCGCAGATCAAATAAATATTGAATTTCAACTAAAAGATTCTCATGGAAAGCCTATATATCATCTGCCCAGTTACCCAATATCTAAAGGCGAAACTCTTAAAGCGGCAATGAAAAGACATTCAGAAGAGGGATTAGAGTTACGATTTAAAGAGCATCAGTTGTGTGGGGAAGGGGTTACAAAGGAAAGGAAACAAGAGTATTTTAAGAGATTAGAGTATGAACTAGAGACCATTCATAGAATGGGATTTGATGGTTATTTTTTAATTGTTCAAGATTTTATTAAATGGGCTAAGCAGTGTGAGATTCCGGTTGGTCCAGGTCGAGGTTCAGGGGCAGGAAGTCTTGTTGCTTATTCGCTTCAAATTACAGATTTAGATCCTATGCTTCATGGTCTCATTTTTGAGAGATTTTTAAATCCAGAGCGTTTAAGTATGCCTGATTTTGATATTGATTTTTGTCAAGAGCGTCGACATGAGGTGATTGAATATGTAACTCAAAAATATGGAGAAGAGTGTGTTTCTCAAATCATCACTTTTGGAAAGTTACAAGCTAGAGCTGCGATTCGAGATATAGGAAGAGTGATGGGGATGATCTTTAGTGAGGTTGATGTGGTTGCAAAGCTGATCCCTGATAAATTAGGGATTTCTTTAAAAGAGGCGATACAAATGGAGCCACGGTTAACCCAGCTCATGGAAAAAAAACCACAAATTCATTCATTGATGGAATTAGCTCAAAAGATTGAAGGTCTTGTTCGACATGCCAGTATTCATGCTGCTGGAGTAATAATTTCTAATAAACCTCTTGTTGAACATGCGCCTCTTTATAAAGGAAATGAGAACGAAAATGTTATTCAATTTGATATGAAGATTGCAGAAAAGATAGGTCTTATAAAATTTGATTTTTTAGGTTTAAAAACATTGACCCTTATTAAGGATGCACTGTCTTTAATTAAAAGAAATAGAAAAAAAGAGATTCGCATTCAAGATATTTCAATTAATGATTCCTCTATTTATGAATTAATGAGCCGTGGAGATACAGCGGGTATTTTTCAGTTTGAAAGTGAGGGAATGTCGGAACTTATTAGTAGAGTACAGCCAACATGTTTCAATGATATCACGGCTATCAATGCTCTTTATAGGCCGGGTCCAATGCAAATGCTGGATGAATATATTGGGAGAAAAAATGGTAAGATAAAAATTTCTTATCCTTTTAAAGAGTTAGAGGATATTCTTAAAGAAACATATGGGATTATTGTTTATCAAGAGCAAGTTCAGTTTATTGCTGCAAAGATTGCAAATTATTCTCTTGCTGAGGCTGATGTTTTAAGAAGAGCTATGAGTAAGAAAATTGCAAAAGAAATGAAAAAACAAAGGAGTCGATTTCTAGAGGGAGCTGAAGAGAATCATTTTGATAGAAAGAAAACAGAAAATCTTTTTGAATTGATGGAAAAATTTGCTCAATATGGATTTAACAAATCCCATGCAGCTGCTTATTGTGTTGTTGCTGCACAGACAGCTTGGTTAAAGGCCCATTATCCTGTAGAATTTTATGCTGCTTTATTGAGTACAGAGATTTCAAATACAGATAAAATTGTAAAATATATTAAAGATGTTCGTGCTCATAATATTGAAGTCAAATCACCACATATTAATTTTTCTGAATTTAAGTTTTCTGTAGATTCTGATCGATTATTTTTTGGCCTAGGTGCTATTAAAGGTGTTGGAGAGTCCGCTGTTGAGGCTATCCTTGAGGCTCGTGCAGAAAAAAAGGACAATAAATTTATGAGCCTTCAGGATTTTTTTGAAAGTGTGGATTTAAGACGAGTGAATAAGAGAGCAGTAGAAGCTTTAATTAAAGCTGGAGCTATGGATGGCTTTGATCTGACACGCGCAGAGCTATTTAATGGATATTCTTATTTTATAAAATATTCTGAAATTAAAAGACATAATAGAGAAATAGGTCAGACCAGTTTATTTTCAGAAGGAGATGAGGATAAAGTAGAAATTCCTATTTCTAAAAAATTATGGACAAAATCAGAATGTCTTAAGTTTGAAAAAGAAGTTTTAGGTTTTTATCTTAGCGATCATCCTCTTAAGGGTTTTGAAAGTCTCTTAACTTCTTCAACAGCAAGTGTTCTCTTGGATTCTTCAACAGCAAGTGTTTTTGTTTCTATTGAAGAGCTGAACAAAAAAGAGAGAACTTTATCGGTTATGGTTAGTGGTGTAGTGACTTCAAAAAGAGAGCTTGTGACTCGAAAGGGAACTCGAATGGCCTTTGTTCAATTAGAAGATCTTTCAGGGAGCTTAGAATTAGTTTTATTTCCTGATATTTTTGAAAAATATGAAAAAAAATTGAACTCAGATGAAGTTTTTTTAGTGAGTGGTACTTTTAAAAAAGAAAATCAAAATAGAAAATTGATTGTTGAGGAGATGGAAACCTTAGAGGATCAACTTGTAAAGACAACAAAGAAAAAAGCCTATATGGAGTTTCGAATGGATGGAGAGTTGACAAAAAATATCTCTCTACTGCAATCCATTCTTAAAGATCATCCAGGAGAAACAAAGGTCAAATTATCTTTACTTTTAGATGATTTAGAAAATATCAAGGGAAAGCGGGTTGTTATAGGAATAAATAACCCTGAGGGAATTCGACCTTCAAAGGCATTTTTTGAACACTTACAGATGAAATTAGGGCGAACTGATTTTATTCATCTTGTCAGTTAAAAACTTTTATAAGATATAAAATGGGTATTGGATTATTATAATAATGAGATAGTACAAAGGTTTTGAATATGAGGTGTGTGTTTTGATGGTCTTACGATCTTTATTGAAGATCTTTATAATTATTTTATTGAGTTCAAATCTCTTTGCTGAGGAATTGATTGAATATACTGATAAAGAGGTTATTTCTCATGCGCATAATCCTGTAAGAGCTCGTCAGAGGGTATTGCGCATATTTTCTGAAAAAGTATCTTCCGATATGATTAAAAGGATTTTAGGTCAAAAGAAGTATAGACAAAACTTGGCTCTTATAAAGACTAAGATATTAAATCAAACGGAGAAATTTATTCCTTTTTCAAGAATTATTAAATTGGAAGAGTTAGAGAAAGGGAAGTTTAAAGCCTCTGTGATGCTGAAACTTTCGTCTGAAAGTTTAAAGGATCTTCTTTTTAAAGAAGGGTTTATGAGTAATATGGAAAGAGGGGTTGTTTTATTACCTTTGTTTTCTATTGCAGATCGTATTGAGCATAAGAGCTACAATTGGTGGAAGGAGCCTGTGAATAGGAAAGAAGATGGGTTTCTTATTCAACAGAAAATATTTCTTCTGAAGGAAATGAGGAGAGAGTTTTCGAAAAAGGGGCTTTATGTTTTAGATCCTGTGAAGTGGGGCTATTATTATAATGTCCCAAAACTTTATAGATCGGATTCTATGAGGACGAAAGATGTTCAATTTTTGAGTCATCTCTATGGGAGTCAGATGGCCATAAGGGGTGAGGTGGATTTTCGTCCTGGAAGCATGAGTCAGACGGCTAAAATTTTTATTCGTTGGACTATTGTACATACGGATAATGGAAGAGTGATTGCTGAGTCTGTGGGTAGATATGAAACAGAGCCTGGAAATAGACAGAATGGAATTAGAAAAGTATTAACAACTCAGGGTAAAGATTTAGTTGTCAATTTAGTTCAGCAGGTTATGGAGGCTTGGAAGAAGGGAAGATTGAGTGTGACTCAAATTGTTCAAGTCGATATTAATGGTGCTATGGAGTATGCAGATATTCAGAGTTTTAGGTCCAATTTAAAAAATTTGATTCCAGAGATGAAAAGTATAAAAGAACGTTTTTTTCAATCTGATAGGGTTGTTTTTGAAGTAGATATTTTAGGGGGAGTACAGGAATTAGTAGAGCATTTAAGATCTATGGAGGGTTTTAAGGTAGCTTCTGTTAGAGATGATAGAGTTGTTCTTTCTGTAGGCAAATAGAGAAGTGAAATTTATTTTATATTTTTTGATTTATGATATTGTAGATTTATGGGTAGGGGTGGGAATTTTCTTAGGGTAAACTATCAGAGTTTGCATTTATATCTTATATTATTTTTCTTGTGCGTTGGAGTTTATGCCTATGGACATAGGTCTGAATGCCAAAGAGAGCCAAATGATGTATGTGCTGACTGTAATTATTATTTTAGTTGCAGAGAAAATCAATATTGTAAAAGAAATTCAAAGCCAAATTGTCAAAATCATGATGGAGTTTTAGAGAATAGAGATATCGAAGGGGACGTTGAGTCAACTTCAACTTTAGAAAGTTGTGATATAGGATGTCTTTCTCGAGATATAGCAAGCTCTCTTGTTAAAGTCATTAAGGTATCAGATGGAGATACAGTGACGGTTTTAACTGAGAATAAACAGCAAGTCCGAGTAAGGCTTTATGGTATTGATACACCTGAAAAAAGACAACCTTTTGGGAATAAAGCCAAGCAGTTCACATCGGCTTTAGTTTTTGGAGAAAGAGTTTTTATCCAAGTTATAGATAGAGATAGATATGATAGGAGTGTGGCGTTGGTTCAGTTGTCTGATGGTCGGCTTTTGAACGAAGAATTGTTAAAATCTGGTTTAGCATGGGTTTATGAGAGATATTGTAAGAAAGCTTTTTGTAAAAAGTGGAAGACTATAGAGATTCAGGCGAAGGCCAATAAAAGGGGCTTATTTCGTAACGAAAATGCTTTGGAACCATGGAAGGCGAGGCGTCGTCCTACTTCATACTAGTACGATGATTTTTTCGATTTTTTTATGATGTCATTTATAATTGTTTATAGTAAATGGTAAATATGTTCTTACGATTTTTGATTTTATTTATTAGCTTTTTTTTTCTTTCGAGAGATTCTGTTTATAGCAGTGATCTTTTATCGACTTTAGATCTTCCTAAAGGGTTTGAGATTACATATTTTGCAAAAAATGTTGATGGAGCTAGGTCTATAGCTCTAGGGTCTCAGGGTGTTGTTTTTGTGGGCTCTAGAAGTGGCTCTGTGTATGCTCTTTTAGATAAAGATTTGGACGGTGTGGCTGAAAAACGTGTCACTATTGCATCGAATTTAAATATGCCTAATGGAGTCACCTATCGAAAGGGTAAGCTGTATGTGGCAGAGGTGCATAGGATTTTAGAATTTTCAAATATAGATAAAAATTTAAAAAAGAATAGGAAGTATACAGTTTTTTTCTCTGATTTACCTGATAAGAAGCATCATGGTTGGAAGTTTATTAAATTTGGTCCTGATGGAGATCTTTATATTCCTATCGGTGCTCCTTGTAATATCTGTCTTTCCAAGGATAAGAGGTTTGCCACTTTATCTAGGCTTTCAATGAAGGATAGGACTTTGAAAATTTATGCCTATGGTGTTCGTAATTCAGTAGGGTTTGATTGGAATCCGTCTTCTGGTAGATTGTGGTTTACTGACAATGGAAGAGATTGGATGGGTGATGATATGCCTCCAGAGGAGATTAATGTTGTTCGTCGTGAAGGGGAACATTTTGGCTATCCTTTTTGTCATGGAAGAGATATTTCTGATCCGAAGTTTGGTAAAGGGAAGGATTGCAAGAAGTATTCGAAACCAGTGATTGAATTAGGGGCTCATCAGGCGGCATTGGGTTTACGTTTTTATAAAGAAAAGCATTTTCCAAAACTCTATCGATCAGGTTTTTTTGTGGCCCTACATGGGTCATGGAACCGTAGTAAAAAATCAGGATATAAGGTGATTTGGGCACATCCTAAAACGAAAGAGGTGAAGACCTTTATTAAAGGGTGGCTGAGAAAAGATGAAAGTGTATGGGGGCGTCCCGTTGATGTTGAGATTTATTGGGATGGCTCTCTTTTAATTTCTGATGACTTTAATGATGCGATTTATAGAGTGATTTATAGGGGATAAGATTTTTTCTTTCTTGTATAAAGATGTTCTCCTGAAATAGATTGTATTTTCCCAGATCAACTATAGATTAGTTGAAAAGCGTTATAGATCTCTTTCTCTTTGATTTAAAAGACTGGATTTCTAGAGATTTGTGGTTTGAGATATTAAAATTCTCTTAAATCTTCTTGAGAATTTTTATGAGATTAAAATCTACTTCTCATTTGAGATCCAAGTTTTTAGTAGAGATTCACATAATTTTAACAATTCTTATTCTTTAATAACCTTTGTCTTGAATAATCTATCATGTAGGGTGAGTTTTTCACGACCTAGAGCTAAAAGAAAACCAATACCAAGGAGCCAGGAGGAGATAGATTTTCCAATAAATTCTCTAAGGAATATTTTTGTTTGGCTATTTTCTAGTTGTAGTGAGACAACTTTTAATTTACAAATCTTTTTTCCTAGACTTTTTCCAGTTAAGGTTGTGGGAATTATCATAATGAGCATAGTTGTAATGGCTAATGATATATCTGAAATCATTTCCTGATCTGTAGATATTTTTAGACCACTTACTCCTCTTGTAAGGATATTTGCTGAGAACACAACGGCAACCATATCTATGCTTAAGGCTAAGGCTCGAATACCAAATCCTGCTTTTGGACCACCCATATCTTCGGAGGACTTATTTGTATTCTGATTTTTTAAAATAGAAAGTTGAGCAACTTTTGGATTAACTGGAGGAATTCCCAAACGATGAGGAGGGGCAGGTTGTCGTAAAGGCTTCATAGAGTGTACTCCTTATGATTTATATATTTGGTTTATTTTTAAATCAGTATGTCACTGACCTTAGTTTCTTATTCGGTCATAGGGATTCTAAACTAAAGGTATTTCATTTTGGATTTTTATCAAAGATGGTATTTGAATAAATATTATTTATTAAAGTATTGCTTATTAATAAAGTATTCCATTTGATCTTAAAATATAGAGAAAGGAAGAAGTCATATGTCTCATTTTTAGATATTTTTATATGAGCCGCAGTGGTTGAGTTGTAAAAGTGCAAATGGGACCTATTGAGAGAAAGTTTTTTTAGTGATTGATCTCAAGGGATTGGGCGGCTCCATTAATCACTGCGGCGATACGTAAGCAGGATTGTATACCCTGTTTAGAGATGCCATTTTTTATAATTTCATGAATATGGGCGTTAAGACATAGGCCACATCCATTAATAGCAGAAACAGCTAAGCTCATTAATTCAAAATGAATTCTATCAATACCTGAATTACGAATAATATTCATTCGTAACTGAGCAGGCATTTTAGAATATTCTTTATCATCGATAAGGTGAATAGATCTATAGTAGATGTTATTCATGGCCATGATTGTGGCAGCTGCTTTTGCAGCAGTGATGTCGGATTCTGAAAGTGTATTCGTGGTTTGGGAAATAATGGCATGAATAATTTTTTGGTTCTTTGTGGCGTATGAAGAGGCTAGGGCAATACCGTAAGATTGCTGTAGAGTTAGGCCCTCAACCTCTTCATCAGATACAAGGCGTCCAAGATTTAACTTGATGTCTTTTGCATAGTCTGGAAAGTGTAAATCTTTTACAGCCATCTTTTTCGTACTCCCTCTTCGTTTCACTTTTATCAGATATTTATTTTTCTGATAAAAAATTATTTTGTGGCTTCTTTAAGGTCAATTGTCTTATCACCTTTATTCCAGTTACAAGGACAGAGTTCATCTGTTTGCAAGGCATCTAAAATACGTAGGACTTCTTTTGGGTTTCGACCTACGCTGAGATCAGTGACCATAGAGAAGCGAATAATACCATCTGGATCCACAATAAATACAGCACGCTGTGCAATGCCCTCTGCTTTATCGAGGATGCCAAGTGCTGTGCTGAGTTCACGTTTCACATCAGCTAGCATGAGAATAGGGAGATCACGGAGTTCTTCTTGGTGTTTGCGCCAAGCCCAATGTGTAAATTCACTATCTGTACTGGCGGTCAGAAGGACAGAGTCTCTGTCGTTAAAATCTTCTTTCAGCTCTCCAAAGGCGGCTATTTCTGTAGGACAGATAAAGGTAAAATCTTTTGGGTAGAAAAAGACAGTGAGCCACTTACCTTTATGGACTTCATTGGTGACCTTGACGAAGACATTATCAATATTGATGTCGTCGAATTTTTTATCGGTTACGGCTGTCAGGCTAAATTCAGGAAAACGATCTCCCACTCCCATTGTCATTTGTGTCTCCTTTGTTCAATAAGTTTTATTTTCTGTTTTAAAAGAATAATAATAAACTTTATATATGTACAATCGTTTGTTTTAATTATATTAATAGATATTATCTATGACTAAATAGAGAAGGGTATTTTTGATATCTCTTTCAGAAGAGATACAATGATTTTAGATTTTTCTTAATTTTTAAAGGTAGTTAGATATGAATCTTAGAGATTTACATTATATCGTTGCTGTAGCTCATTTACAACATTTTGGGCGAGCTGCGGAGAAGTGTTGTGTGAGTCAGCCGACTTTAAGTGGTCAGATTAAGAAGTTAGAGGATGAATTGGGGGTGAGATTATTTGAGCGGACGAATAGACGTGTAATACCTACAGATGTGGGGATCCGTATTTTGAGTTCAGCGAGGCGTATTTTGGAGGAGGAAAGGGTGATGAGTGAAGTGGCTAAGAGTGCTCAGGATCCTTTAGCGGGAAAATTTCGTTTAGGTGCTTTTCCGACTCTTGCGACATATGTGTTTCCAAAATTTGTATCCCAAGTCAGGAGAAAATTGCCTTTGTTACGATTGATATTGATTGAAGAAAAGACAGCTTCTTTGCTGGATCAACTGAAGAGGGGTGAAATTGATGCGGCTTTATTGGCATTACCTTTATCAAAAGATTCTTTAGCGGGTGATTTTTTAGTGAGTCAAAAGTTATTTGATGATGAGTTTTATTTAGCTGTGATTTCGGATCACGAGTTGGCGTCTTATAAGAGAATCCGTCAAGATATACTTTCACGTTATCCTTTACTTTTACTAGAGGAGGGTCATTGTTTGCGTGATCAAGCTTTAGAGCTTTGTAAATTACATAACGGGGGTGAGGTGGAGGATTTTAAGGCGACGGGACTTGAGACGTTGAGGCAGATGGTGAAGGCAGGGACGGGGATTACATTGATTCCTAAAATTGCTACGAGTAGAAATGAGAGAGGTATTTGTTATATTCCATTTGTTAAGCCTGCTCCGACTCGAACGATTGGTTTGGTTTGGCGGAAGACAACTTCTCGGGAAGAGGTTTTAAAATATTTTGTCAAAATATTTTCACTATTGTTTTGAGTCCAATAGAATTTTTATTGATACTGGGTAATAAACAGATTTGTACTTTTATTCAATCGTCTACAAATAGTTGATGATTTCTCTAAATGACTTCTCAGAAATTTGGGAACAGATGAAAATTTGTACTTTCCAATGAGTGTAAACCCTATCAAAAAGCCCTTAAGTTCTCTTGAGTCTAAGTTTTTTAAAATAATGCTTGAAGTGGCTACCTTACAAAAAGGGATTATTTTAGTGAACTGAGTTGATTTCTTATGCAGGATATAATATTTCCTATTCTTTTGAAATCATCTCTAAGTTTTGGAAGACTATTGTAAATCTTCAGTAAATCTTTGACTGGATAGGACCAGCGATGTTTAATCTTGTGAGGATCATCCAAGGCTATTTTAAAAATCCAAATATGGGTGATGTTTATAATCAATGAGGAGGTCTATATGAAATTGGAAATAAGGTCATTTAAAAAGCCTATGGTGTTAGCTAATACTGTCTTACTTTTCGTTGTTTGCTTCTGGTCTTCCTTGTCTTATGGGGCTAATGAAAAGTCAGAAGATTTTAAACAGACTGAAGCAGCGGCAAGGGAGGGGCATCCAGAGGCACAACATAGACTTGGTATGATGTATGTTGCAGGAGAAGATGTTAAAATAGATTTTAAAAAGGCTTTTCAATGGTTTGAAGCAGCTGCAAAGCAAGGTTATGCAACGGCTCAGCATGGTCTTGGTATTATGTATTATAGCGGTGAGGGGGTTGAAAGAGATTTTCAAAAGGCCATTTCATGGGTGAGAGCAGCAGCAAAACAGGGGGATAGGAATGCACAGCATGATCTTGCTGTCATTTATAGTAAAGGAGAAGCTGTTCCAAGAGATCCTAAAAAAGCGGCCAAGTGGCTTAAAGCAGCAGTAATGAAAGGTCATGCGAGTGCCGAATATTTACTGGGTTTGGCTTATTTTGCAGGAGAAGGGGTTGAAAGAGATTTTAACAAAGGTTTGGCATGGGTTGAATCAGCAGCAAGACAAGGGCATGTAGAGGCCATCGCTCTTCTTGAGGAGATCCATATGGAACGGTCAGAAAGAGCATTGATAGGAGAATACGACTACGATGAGTGTTATTAAAGTATTTTTGTATCTACAATAATAATATATGAAGAAAAATAAATGGACTGCATTGAGTTCATTTCTAAGTGTAAATTACCCATACTTTTTCAGAGTTCATATTACTATCGCTTGCCCCCTAGAGGAAAGGTAAACTACTCATACGCTCTCAGAGTTCATTCACATTTGCTCATACTAGAATGTTATCAGTTTTGTGATCACTAGAGTATATGTTCAAAATGTGCTGAGAGGGTGAACCATCAATTAGGATTCGGAGGAGCTGCTTTATAGCCCAACAAATCACGCAAATAATTTTTTTAAATAAGTTCATTTTTTGCAAAGTCGGTCTATTTTAGTTGTGTAGTGAGGATAGGAAATCAATCCAATACCTTTAATATTTCTTCTTATGTTTCTGAAACGAGGCTTAAGCATATTGAAGTATATATCATTTTTTCCTTTTACAGCAGAAGCAACGCTACCAGCTACATAGTCCGCTATTTGTATCAATGGATTATGGGATTCAAAAGAAAAATAAATAGAAGGTTCTAATAAGCTAAGTACGACAGGTGTTTTAATTGGGGAACTCCAATTTTTTGAGTGAAGAGTAGCTGTTTCCTTCCGGATGTTATAATATGTTTCGCTAAATGGAAGTGCTTCTTCCTTTCCCGGATAAGCTAATATTATAGAACCTCTGTGTTTGCCAGAAGATTGTCTTTCTGACATAAAAAATTCAAGTCTTACAGATAAGTCATTTATAAGTTGGGAGGCCATTTTAGTAAAACTTAAACTTTTCGTTCCGTCATAGTATGCGCTTATTAAAGTAACTTCAGAAGAAGAAATAAGAGAAACAACTTTTTTACGAAATTTATTTTGGTCTTTTATATTTTTTTGTGCAATATATCTTTTATTATTTCTCGGATTAAATTTTATTGGGTCAAAAGGATTTAATTTAAAATTCTTTTTTAGTTTAAAAAGTTCTTCTATTAGAGAGTCTTCAGCAGACTCTTCAATAATAAGCCCACCCCATACCATATATTTTGGTTTATTACGATTTCCACCCCACTTACTATCATCTAAGTAGAGGGTATATAAGCTCACTAAGGTATCATCAAAGTTGAGGGTTTTTTATCAGCCCATTCTTTTTTAAAATCTGGCCGAGAGGAAGGCTTTTCTTGAGATACTGGCTTCAATGGAGGTGTTGGCAATTTAACAAAACTTTTAGGTATTTTTGTTGAAGGAAAAACGGGGTGACATTTTCCATTTGCATTTTTCACAAAACCAACACATTTTCCGCTCAAATCTCTTAAAATCCCGTCATCAAACCATCCTCTTTGAGTGCCATTAAAATCATGCACTCTATCTTTTTCTATGTATCCTGCATATATGTTATGCCTACAACTTGCTAGGTAATCTTTTCTTACAATTCTTAATGAAGGTGTACCTTTTCGGTCAAAAATTACATCTTTCATCATTTATTATAATAATAGATTTTCTAATCAGAGTCAAATTAGTTGATTATTGGCTTTTTTGGGTATTTATAGTGTATTGTTGTAGTATATTCATTTACCTAATAATTAGAAACCTATCAATAAGGAAAGGCTCTTTTTATTGTCCAGGCTTTTTAAGCTAAAGAAGTTTCTGTTCTGTGAAATAATATTTATACCTAATTTTTATATTAACATTTAGACTTTCATTATTCCGTCTTTTTAAGACATTATTCTGTAGTTTATCTTTGAATTTTTTATACTTTTTAGTCAATAAGATACTTAAACTAAGTTTTTCACATTTTACTGCTACTTTATCTTCTTGGATATGAAAAATGGTCTAATTTTTAGAGGGTTATTTCTAAAGCACAAACAGCTTGTGAAAATTCTGGGCATAAAATATCAGACCATTTTGCCGGCGTCGGCAAAATGATTCATCTTGGTTCAGAAAGTAACAGAGAGGTGTTTGATATGATGCTGACTCGTTATGCCTGTTATTTAATCGCTCAAAATGGTGATTCACAAAAAGAGGAAGTTGCTTTTGTTCAAACTTATTTTGCTATTCAAATGAGAAAGTTTGAAATTATCCAACAACGACTTTTAGAATCAGAAAGGGTATCAGCTAGAAAGAAATTGGCTGACATGGAAAAAGAGCTTTCAGGTATTATTTATGAGCAAATTGGAAGTGATAAAAATTTTAGACATATAGAGCAGAGAGTAACTCAAAGGTATGCAAAGGCTGTTGCTCTTTTGAGTTCAGATGTAGGAGAGAAAACATCTTCATTATTTGATACGGCTAAGTAAAATTATTTTGTTCTGGCTTTTAAAAAATCACGCAAAAATTGATTTCATTCCGAAAAACTCCAGTATTTAAAGGACTAGAAAGATAATGGCGGGGTGGACGGGACTCGAACCCGCGGCCTCCGGCGTGACAGGCCGGCGTTATAACCAACTTAACTACCACCCCCACTTTATTCTTTTTATTATAAAAAATATTGTATTACTCTTATATCCTTCTTCCTGTCTATTCATCAATACAAACGAAGCTAAAAAGCATCAGAATTATACAGAATCACAGTATAATAAATAAGAGCATCTGTCATTGACTGGCTATTTATATAGGACGGTCTAGAAGAGCATTTATAATACGAAAGGTCTGGCGTGATATAAAAGAGTTAGGCTCTCTTTGTTCCTTATTCAGGATACTCGAGCAAAATAGGGATCAGGGATAGATGAGCCTCATTAAAAACTCTCATTTTACATATCACTAAAAATAAAATTTCTCTTTTATTTCAATAATTTAATTAGAACTATGGAGAGATAACTTTAGATAAAAATTCACCACTAAAAGATCTTTTAAATGGTGTGACAATGGATATACTTGCTTTAGCAAAGGTAATTGAAAAATTCATTAAAACTTCTATATATGGCTTTATTTAATTAAACGGTGAATAATTTGGGCAGCCAGACGGGCTGTATACGGTTTTTTATCTTCTAGTCGAGGAGCCACTTCATAGAGTCCTAAAACCTGAATATCTAGTCTTCGCTTTAACACCTCAAGAACTCTCATAAAACTTATAGGATCTAGACCCGTAGGTAAACTGTGGCTGCATCCCTTAGCATAGGCTGAAGAAAAAACGTCAATATCAATACTTAAAAATGTGGGAACAGAAGGCCTAGAAATCCAAGGTTCTAAAAATTTCAATATTTGAAGATCTGGAGACTCTCCCGAAAGAACAATATCTTCCCACCATAAGATATGTGCGCCTTGAGAGAGAGCCCAGCGTGTATGGTCTAGGCTATTACATTCTTCTTGAACTCCAATTTCAAGAAAATCAAATTTTTTAAAATTGGAAAGAAGACGATAAAAAGATGTGCCACTTGATAAACCCTTATCTAAAGGTCTAACGTCTAAATGGGCATCAAAATTAATCACCAAAGGACGTTGTTGGCTTTTTACCGTTTTTAGAAAAGCGGAACCATCTGCATACCCATAATCATGTCCTCCGCCTAAACCAATCCACTTGGCTTCAGCTTGTAAAACTTTTGGCAGAGCATTTTCAGTTAATTCATGACGCCTCTTTAATGGGACTTGTGTATAAATATTCCCTAAATCTTTCAGAACAGGAAATTTCTCTGTCAATGTCATTCGATAGAGTTCCCTACGTATATAATCAGGGCCTTCGCTAGCCCCTAAACGGCCTCCATTGAGCCCGACCCCTTCGTCATCTGGATAGCCTAGTAAAACAATATCATTTTTCTTTAATTCTGAAAGTCCCTCTTCATCTATAAGTTGGACAACATCACCTAAACGTTTGTCTGTTGGATCTTGTTTAGAAAAAAGGACTTCAGAGTCCAAAGTTTTATAATTTCTTTTATTTTGCTTTTTCATCTCTCTTTCATATATCTCTTTCTATTGGACTTATAAACATCAATTTTTTAAGACGGCTTTAATACTAACACGGCGATGTTTGTATTTTCTCTTCTAGTAAAAAGCCCCTTTATTAAAAGTTTTTTCCTTATCTACTAATTGTTACGATAGGTTAGAGAGTCAGATTATATTGTACTTCTTAAAGAATATGAAGGAAGAAGAGTTTTGATGGCGTATCTTGAAAGGAAACAAGCCTATTCTCTTTAAATCACCTATCCAGTCACGATTTTAGACTTTGCTACAAGCCTGCTTTGGAAAAAGGCTTTTATTTTTCTCTTAAAACGAGCCCTTTCAGAGAAATCGTCTCTACTATTCAGAAGTCATAGCCTTTAAGGCCCAAAGAGCCATACCTTTGAGTTTTGGATGTCGAGAGAGTTCTAAGAGTTCTTTACGAAGTTCTTTAATATGTAAAGAGGCGATGACGCATATGGCATTACGTTTATGCTGAAGAGCTGAAAGTCGATTCAATGGAGTGGCTTTAAAATGTTTTAAAATTTGTCTATGAGAGGACGTTAATATCCATTGCAAGTCTTCAATGAGTTCTTTTCTTGTGGGCTCTCTATCATCTATTTTCTTTTCAAAAATTTTCTTATTCCACGGGCAAATTGTCTGACAAAGATCACAGCCAAAATACCAGTCTTTAATGGCTTCTTCATAACCACTAGGTGTTAAAGATTTTCTCTCAATGGTTAAATAAGAAATACATTTATCCGCCTCTAAATATCTTGGAGAAGTAATAGCTTGCGTCGGGCAAATATCTATACACTTTGTACAAGTTCCACAACGATCTGGTTGAATATCAATAGGAGATGTTAAATCAAGTGTTGTATAAATTTCTCCAATAACAAACAAAGACCCTGTCTTTTCAGAAAGCAAGCACGTGTTTTTTCCAATCCAACCCAGACCAGCCCTGTAGGCAAGATCTCTTTCTAATATAGGAGCTGAATCTGTAAATGCAGCAAAATTGTGATCTGAAAATTCTTGTTTAAGACACTCTATAACCTTTTGAAGATGATCTTTTAACCAATAATGATAATCTTCTCCCTGTGCATAAAGTGCTGTTTTTAAGACTGTCTTTTTTTGAGGATGAGGATGAGGGAGATAGTCAACTGCAACAACAATTCCTGATTTAGCTTTCTTAAGAAGAGTATTTGGTTTCTCTTTATATTTTATATGTTCTTTGAGGTACTTCATATCTCCATAATGATTGTTGTCAATCCATGCTTTATAAAATGAAAAGCTCATGGGCTTATTTAATGTTGCAAATCCAAACCTCTCAAATCCATGAGTCTTTAATATATTTGATACCTTATCTTCTATCACTTTTTCTATTATTAACTGACTTTGAATATTTATCCATTAAAAATAGTTATTTTTAATAAAAATTAAAAGAGGATATATAAAAATTTTTTTATCTCTTTTAAGTTTTTTAGTGATTTTCTAAGATTTAAAAATTTATCATCATGTGATGAACTTTAAAAGTAAAAAGGAAAAGGATAAAAATAATGTTAGAGAGGCAATGGTCAACTCTATTGAATGTCTTGCAAAAAACAAGGATAGAGCAAATGTTTGATTCTCAAAAGTTATCGAGCGTGATGCTATTATCGACATTTCCTATAAAACAGTTTATCTTAGAATAATTGTGGACAATCTTATTCAACACCCTTATTGGGAAAAAGTTCTTAAAGTTATTATAACCTTAGATCAAAAAGGATATAAAGCTTGGTTAACAGGAGGGTGTGTCAGAGATGCGTTCATTGGTCGAATAATAAAAGACTTTGACGTTGTGACAGATGCAAAACCAGATGATATTGAAAATTTATTTGAAAAAACAATATCTGTTGGTAAGGCTTTTGGTATTGTGAAAGTCAACATAGGGGGTTTCATCATTGATGTTGCAACCTTTAGAAGTGATTGTAATTATAAAGATGGACGTCATCCTGAAAATATAAAATTTTCTAATCCCAAAGAGGATGCTTTACGAAGAGATTTTACCATCAATGCACTCTTTTATGATCCCTTAACATCTCAACTCTATGATTTTGTAGAAGGTAGAGAAGATATTGAAAAAAAAATAATTAGAACTATTGGGAAACCAGAAAGGCGATTTAATGAAGATAAATTACGACTGTTGAGAGCCCTTCGTTTTGCTTCAGAACTTGGATTTCAAATAGAAAAGGAAACTTTTAGTGTCTTAAAGGAAAATATTTCTAATATAAAATCAGTTTCATCAGAAAGAATAAGGGAAGAGATTTTAAAACTTTTAAAAGGAAAATTTCTATTTCAGTCTCTAGATCTGGTTAAAGAGAGTTATATTTTAGAAGTGCTTTTTTGTAGGAGTCCAATCAAATATAAAAATTGGATGTCTTTTAAAAAATGGACATCTCATTACCAGCCCTTTAATGATCCTCTTTTGTGTCTGGCTGCTCTACTTTTAACTTTAGAAATAAACAATTCAAAAGAGTTAGAGAAACTTTTTTCTTTTCACTGTTTTTCTAAAAGGGAAAAAAAACTTATCTCTGAGGTGTTAGCACTGCAATTCAATCTAGCTCAGTGGGAATATCTTTCCAAGGCAGAAAAACGTCGTTTACTTGCTCAAAAGTCTATGCCCCTTTCGCTCAATCTGTATTCGTTTTTTATTCTTTTAAACCCAAAGTGTGCTCTATTGCCGGTTAAAGATTTAGCTGCTTCCTGTAAACCATTACCTGAAGCCTATTTAAAAGGGGAAGACCTTATAGAGCGAGGAATTTTAGGAGAGCAAATTGGACAATGGCTTGCTCAAGGTATGGATGCTCAATTAGAAGAACGTATTTGCTCTCGTAAAGAGGCCTTGGAGTGGCTCGACCAAAGGTTGAATTCCTCAGAAAGAGTGACGATAAAATAATAAAAAAGAAGAGGAGTATAGAAGGTAGGAGCCTAAAGAGACAGATCAGGAGGTTTCTGGTATTTTATAATAGGAGGGGGGGAGTTGGTGTATTCTTTTAAAAAGCCTCTATACTCTATCTGTATTTTGTTTATTTTTGGATGTTCGGCAGATATTGAGGTTGATCCATTTATACCTGAGTTGAAAGGACATAAAGGATTCTTTTGTACACGGCCCCCAGAGGTTGTTCAGCACTTTATCAAATTTCTTTTTATCATTGATAAGTCGGGAAGTAATGACAAGAGTGATCCCGAGGCTTTTCGAAGAGCTTCAAATATAGAGTCTTTTTATAATCAACATCAACATAATCAATTTATGGAATGGGGCTTAATTGTTTTTAATGGGCGACGAGCTCGGGCTCTTATAGGTAGGGATGAGAATACTCCGACTTTTTCTCGTAATCCATATCAGATTAGATCAGGTATTGATGAAATTCGTCATAGACGTGATTCTGGAGAGACACCCTATGGCTCGGCTCTCAGTTTGGCTGAAGATGCCATACGTAATGATATGATTAAAGGCTCAGAACAGCGTAGTACTTATATGGTTTTTTTCGTTTCAGATGGTCTTCCAACAGATATTAATAATGTATCGGCACTGGAGAGGCGTGTTCGTAGTTTAAAACAAATATCTTCAAATAAAATTTATCTCAGTTCTGCCTATTATGGTCAAAAAGATGTCAATGCGGAAATGCGTTTGAGAAGAATGGCAGAAGTCGGAGGGGGTGAATATATTAACTTAGCCGCCCATCAGAACCTCAATTATAATGATCTTATTGTTGATGGGCAAAATCATGAGAGATGGTTTTTGAAGAATTTTGTTGTTTATAATTTAAACGCTACAATCTGTGAGAATACAAGAATAGGTGTCGACTCTGATGGGGATGGGCTCTGTGATCAAGATGAAATAAGATATGGATTAAATCCACGTCGACGTTTTAGTAGAGAAGGTGGCTTTTCAGATTGGTTTATACGTCGAGAACAATTCGGAGAAAGGTTACCAAGATGTTTTAGTCGGAAAGATCAAGATCTTGATCTTCTTACTGAGTGCGAAGAGTCTTATATAGAGAATAGGAGTGGAGTGAGTCGAAATCCTAATGAAAAAAATCCTATTCATGGAGACCCTGTAAACCCTGATACAGATTTAGATGGTTTTATTGATGGTATTGAGCTTTATACTTTTAGAAATAAAGGGGCTCCTATGAATGGATTTGATGTAACACGTAGTCATGATGGGGAAAAGGATGAGGCAGGTGTTCAAATTAAACAACATAGGAATCCACTAGTCTTAGACTTAGATCAAATATCATATGGCGTGCGTATTGATCATGTTTATGAAAATAGGTACACAG
This sequence comes from Bdellovibrionales bacterium, assembly GCA_965116215.1. GTDB lineage: Bacteria > Bdellovibrionota > Bdellovibrionia > Bdellovibrionales > JAKFYE01 > CBDBKL01. Next base: position 421,699 of record OZ220494.1, read on the forward strand.
GCCAAAATTGTTATAAATTTCAACAAAATACCTTACCTCTACTTCCGACTTTAGCTACGGATTATACAGGAAATTTTCCGAGCCATATTCATCGTAAAAATGAAAATTTAATCTATGTTCATTTTATACAAACTCCTGAGTCAAATCCATTAGGTCGTGGCCTTTTTTCTTATTCTTTACAGAAGTTAAGGTTAGGGTCTTCTCGAGGCCTAAGAATAAATGATTCTGTTTTCCGTCATTATGTTGTTCCCAAATAGCTCTGCCTACGGTCTTAAGATAAGGCCAGTTCATATTAAAATAATAGTAGGATAGACTTTAGCAGTTATTTTTCTAAAGGCTTATTTAGAATTATTTAAAAAAAGACAGGTTTTGTGCTTATTGATAAAGAGGATGACTCTTTAGTGATTATTGTTGGAGGGAATGATAAACTAGTTTATTATAAGAAATGCAATATTCTAGAATTCTACTTGATAAGAATCTTTGAATTCCTTTGATATGCCTGATATACTCAAACCATGAGGATTAGAAATTTTTACTATTTTTTGTTCTTTCTTTTACCTATTTATGTAGATGCTGAAAATAAAATAAATCTAGAAGATATAGATATTAAGGGGCAACTTCATAATACAGAACGTCTTCATTTTTTATCCAGAGAACAAAACACTCTGAAAAATTATATCAAATTTCGTACAAACTATTCAAAAGAAATTACCGAAGAACTTCCTGAGCCTGCTCCAGGAGTGACAAAAAAAGAAGTCAATTAAGATGATGAAGGAGGAATGACGGCGAAGTTAATTCCTGTCCATCCTTCATTAATAAGAACATTCATTACACGCTTTACATAAATGAGAGGTATTGTTTCATCAGCTTGAATATTGACTTCTCCTTTAAAGGGTTTATCAGGAAAGATTGTTTCATGGAGAATTTTTATCTGCTGTAATTTTAATCTCAATTGTGGTAATTCGGCATGACTATCTTCTATGTATACAGGATTATTACCAACATTTTTTGCTTCAAAAATAATTGAATTTTGTGTAATTGAAACAAGAGGTAATCCTTCTAGAGATCTAGCATGATTGGCTTGTGGTAAACTCAGGCTTTTAGAAATAAAAAATATTTCACCTGTTGATGAAAAATTTAAAAGTAAAAAGATAACAAGCATTGAGAAAATATCAATCATAGGGGCAAGATTGAGTCCTTGTTGCTTTTTCCTACTCTCAAATGCAGTTAAGAACTCTCGAGTTTTTTTTAAGTCATACTTTGAGCAGATATGAAATCCAGGTGTTTTAACAGTTCTGTTAACACGCCCCTTTTGTTCTATCATTGTGTATTTACTCCTACATCTGACCATCCTTGCCCTACAAGAGTATCAAAAACCTGTATCATATAACTGTAGGGGATATCATTTTGTGTGTTAAGAATAATATCTTTTCTTTTTGGATAACGTTGACGCCATCGCTTCAATTCTTTAATTAAAGAATTGGGCTCTAAAAGCCCTTCAGATGTGAATTTTAAGGGCAGTCGAGTTGCTTTATCATCTTCAGATATTTCGATTTGGCTTTTTAAAATTGTAATGGAAAGATGGACTTTTTCATTACTAGCTAATGAATGGGCGTCTACATTTTCTACATTTGTAGATAAGGAGTTAATTTGTAACCACACAGCTGTCAGTAATAAAAAGACTACAAGAGTGGAAAAAAGGTCAATAAAAGGAGTTAGATTCAGTTCCTCATCTCCTGATCGGTTTTTTCTTCTGGTCATTTTTTATCCAGATATTTTTTCTCTATTAGTTAGAATAAAATTTAATGTTGTTACGCTGGCCTCATGTATATCATCGACAATATTTTGTCCCCAAGAATTCAACCATCCATAGACTGCTAATAGGGGGATTGCGACCATTAGGCCAAAGGCTGTTGTACTCATTGCAATTGAAATAGAATTAGATAGAAGAGCTGCCTTTTCTGCTGGAGCTACGTTAGCAACAGCTGAAAAAGCTCCAATAAGACCCTTAACAGTTCCAAGAAGTCCTAGAAGTGTGGCCAAATTTGAAAGAGTGGAAAGGTAGTTAATTCTCTTTTCAATTTTTGGGATTTCATTTAGTGCAACAGAATCCATAGCAGTTTGTACTTCTTCTTCATTTTTTCCATTAGCAACTTGAACTAGTCCTGTTCGAATAATATTTGTTAGAGGAGTTTTAGTTTGTGAACAAATAGAAATAGCTTTTTCTAAATTTCCCTGAAGAATATAAGAATTTATATGGTTGAGTAAATTTTCTTTTGAAATAGCTGAAGCTCCTTTAATAACTGCAATACGTTCAAAGGCAATAGCTACCCCGAACATAGAACATACAGCTATAAGCCACATAATTAATTCGGGCTCTTGTAATTGATCTACAATGGCTTCTATCATGTATTTAATCTCCTATTTGTTATTTTATAGGAGAGAGATTCAGACGGCTAATGGGGATATGACATCTAGACGTCTGTCTATTGTATTATGCCGAATGGAAAGCCTACGCTTGCAGATGTGGATTTTTTGTTTTTTGCTATAGGAAATTTCATTTGACGTATGACAGATGCTGCACATGAATAAAGAGAATCTCCATTTATCATCTCAGATTTAGAAATGCGAACCATCTCAACTCGACCATTAGGCTGAATATTCCATTCAAATTCTACTCGTCCAGAAAGTTCTGGAGTTGTAAAAAGCGCACGTTCATAGCAACGAGCAATCTGATGAATATGTTTTTTGACCTCAGCCATAACTTGCTCTTTAGTGAGTCCTTCATTTTTATTGATTGTGATGACTTGAGGCTTCCCTATAACAGATCCTTCAATATTTCGAGAGCCGGATATCCCTCTTAAGCCTTGAATCTCATAGTTTTTTTCAGTTCCATAACTTAATCCTTTCGTTTTTATAGAACCAATATCTTCAAGATTTACAGAGCTTGTTTCTAAAGTGTTTAATAGCTTAGCTGTTTTTACTGATTTTATTTTTCTAGTACTTTTATTAATATTGATCGATAGAGATTGATTATTTTTCAAAGATGGATTTGGAAGAATTGCAGCTACAAGCTTTTTAACATTCACTGGTTTTTTCTTAGCAATTTTTACAGGATATTTATTTATTTTTTTAAGACGTTTTGATTTTTTAAGAACAATCTTTTTGGGTTTACTTTGTTTTTTAATAATATTTTTCTTTTTAACTTGGGCTATGATTTTTTGAGTTTGTTTTTTCTTCTTAGGTTTTGGTGGGTTAACTAGTAGACGTGCATAACGCTCAGGAACATTTTTAATTTTGGGAACATTAATCTTAGGTTTAGAAAAATAGGCAAAAAAGAGTAAGAGACAGTGAATGAAACCGGAATAGAGTGTTGTTTTTCTTATTTCTTCATCGGGAACGATAAGTTTTTTTTCTGCTAGTTTCCTTGGTGTAGGAACATATCTAAAGTGAACTGATGATGTTTCATCAAAGGCTATGCTAACTAAATCAGATCTATTCATAGTTAGCAAATATCCATCATCCCAGGATTTTAAAATTTTTGATTTAAGTAGATCTGGAAGCGTGGTAGTTATTTTCTCTCTTTTTACAGTCACTTGAAATCCATTTGGAATAAAACATTCTGTTGTTTCACCTCTGTATAGAGCTAAATCCAAATTTTTCTTTATGAAAGGAAGTTGTAATCCCGCTCGTGCCCCTGAGCCCACGCTGATTTTTTCATTGGGTTCAAAGTGTTGAATATCATACATTTCTCCATGCCATGTAACAATTCCTTCTAGAACACTTTGACTAACATTGATTTTATCAACATATTTATGAGGAACAGCTAACTTTAAATTTTGATTTAAAATTTTTATTTTATTCCCTTTATAAGGATATGTGCATGTTTTTTTCTCTTGGTTTTTAGAAGAAAAAGACTTATTTAAATTGAGTGTTGGATTTTCTATGATAATTGTTTTTTCTTCATATAGGTCATCTTCATTTTCTGATTTTATATTTTCTATTTCCTCTGGAAGAGTATAGAAAACACATTTGAAGGGGCCAATGGATATTGGAACATCATTTACAGCAGGGGCTGTTTTTACTTTTTTCCCATAAAAATAAATATTTTTATTTAAACCAGATATTAATGGTTGAGAATTTTTCTCTATGATGACAGCATGTTGTTGAGATATAGTTTTGTGAAAAGGTAATATAATTTCAGATTTTGGATTTTGGCCAATAACAATAGGGTATTCTGTAAATTCACGATCAAAAATTAATTTTTCTTTGTCATAGATTTGAACATGTAGGGGAGTTTTAAATTTTTTTTTATTTTTATACATATTTTCCTCTAAAGATATATCGGTAAATTATTGTTATTTTTGAAAATATTAAGATCTTAAAATAAGATTTTTTATTAAATAGATTATTTCTATATGATTCTAGTTTTTGGGAAAGAGAGCATAGTAGGGACGAATAGGACTTTAGTTGGTGAAATAAAATGTATAGAGTACAAATAGGATAAATCCAAATAAGAGACAAGCTCCATAAACTCTTTTGATTTCCTTGGAAAACATGATTATAGGTAGTAACAAAAGTGTTGTGGCTATTAGAATGTAGATACTTTCATTTAAGTGACCATTCAAAGATGCAAAAGGGTAAAATAGGGCTGTTCCACCTAAGACCATAAGTATATTTTGAATATTTGAGCCAAGTATATTACCTATTAATATATCTGAGTCTTTTTTTATAGTAGAGATAATGGTTGTCGTGATCTCTGGGATATTTGTAGAAAATCCTACTAAAGTGAGCCCAATGACTGCTTCTGATAGTTTTAAAGATTTCATTAGGCTGATAATACCCTTTAAAAAGAGTTGACCGCCAAAGTAAAGAAGAATTATTCCTAAAATGAGAAAGCTCATATTTTTAAAGATCTGATAATGAATTAAAGATTCAGTCTTCTTATTTTCTTCTTGATGAGGCAAAGAATAAATAAAGAAAATAAATAAAGAAAGTAAACAAAAACCTTCAATGCGTGAGTATTGAGAGTCATATCCCATAAAAAATAATAGACAGATAGCTAAGAAAGCCCAGAGCCAATTTTTTAAAATTAAATTTTTCTTAAACTTTAATGGACGAATAACAGCTCCCAATCCTAAGATTAAGAGTATATTGATAATGTTGGATCCTACGATCATTCCTAGTGCAACATCATTTTTATCTTTTGAAACTGAAATTAAACTTGTTACTAATTCTGGAAGAGATGTGCCAATAGCAACGATTGTTAATCCTATATTTAAATCTGATAAACCTAATTTTTTACCTAAGATTTTAGCTTCTCTAATGAGAGTATTTGCTCCATAAATAAGTGTTGCGAGGCCTATAGCAAAAGTTAAAAATTCGTTCATTATTTGTCCATTTTTATTAAAAAATCATAATAATATTATTTAGAGACTATAAATCTTTTATTTTTGAATTCCAATTATTGAATTCAAGATTATTTGCTGAAAAATTAAAATATGAGTCTTTTGTTTTTGAGTTTTTATTATGAAGATTTAAACCATTAAATATCATATAGATCAAGGAAGAATTTACATTACATATTTGACAAATTTATGTATGGGACCAAGGGGTTGTTCTGTTTTTGAGATTTTTTTTTGCAGGGAAGAAACTTTTGATTTGTAGTGAAATGCATTAAATAGTCCCATTAGGCCCCATAGAGCCGTTGGATCTTTTGGGCTCTTTTTAAGGGCAGAATTAAATTTTAATTTTGCAGATTCAAAATCATTTAAGTAAAGATAATACATGCCTTGAAGAGCTATTAGTTTTGCCTCTTGTGGATGAATCTCGGACGCATGATGAAGTGTCAAAATAGCCATTAGATAACTTTTATTTTTTACGTGTTCCTGTGCTAATTTTATCAATAAATTGATATTTTCTGGGTTTTCATAAAGTTTTTGATGTAAGTTTTCAATATTTTCTAAATATTTTTTGCTTTTCCTACGATTTGTTAAATTTGTAGATTCATCTATTTTTATTTGCTTTTTTAAAATACACCCTTTAGCAAAAGGAGTAAAAATCTCTGATTTCTCAGCATTTACAGTACATCTTTTAAAATAATTATTTGCCTCTAAGTTATATTTTTTGGTTTGTTTGTGAATAGCTTTCCTATATTCATTCACTTGAGTTTTGGTTAGTTTTTTAGGTACAGGAGTTGTTCGAAGAAATTGAGCAAATTCTTGATAGATATGTCCAAGTTCATAAAGGGATGCAATGGTCCATTCTCCAACCCCCAATTTTGTAATAGCAATGAATTGAGATGTGAGCTGCTCTAAGAGTTTTGTCTTCTCCTGAATGATTTGTTTTTTATGAGATTGTTTTATTTTTATATTTTTATATTTATTTTTAAGGGGCATAGAAAGAAGATATAAAGAATGTGCAGCCATTGCATTTTCTTCATAATTATCTGTTGTCTTATTAGTAATAGAGTTTAAGATAGAATGAGCAGCTTCCGGTCCTTCTGTATGATATGTAGCTAATCCTTTCCAATAAACCCCTTGGGTACCAGGTACAGATAGTGCTGATTTTTTAAGAGAACTCCAATCTTCTGCCAGATAGTCTATTCTAGCAATTGATATTTTATTTTTTAAATATTGAAAATTTTGCCTTGCTGATTTGAAGTCTTTTAGAAACTCTCTTATGTGATTTGCATTTTCCATAAGATTTTGTGCCTTAGAGTCTTTTGGATATTTTTTTGCAAATATCTCAAAATATTTTGCCGCTCTTTTAAAATCTGCTGTTTTTAAAGCTATTTCACCCATTTGAAAAATAACGTTTTTGGTGTATTTTGAATTTTTATATTTTGAAAATAGTTTTTCCCCATAAGCATATGTTGTTTTCAAACTTTTTTTTGACTTTAAAAAGGCTTCATAAAGAGCGTTTATCTCTATATTCGAATTTTTATATTTAGAGGATAGCTTTAATAAATTTTTTATATAATGAGGGGAAGAATATTTACCAGCAGCTATCTGTACTTTTTTGTATTGTGCTTGTTTCATGATTTCCAAAGCATTTTTTCTTATGTACTTTTTTATTGAATTGTTTTTTGCAATAGCCTTTCCAGATTCAATTAAACCATCATAATCTTCAATTTGATTATGAGAATCTAGAATCAGGTCAACAGCTAAGGAAACATCTTTATGTTTTGGAAAGTATTTGATATATTGAGAAAGCCACTGTGTAGATTTGTTGAAGTTACGCTCATCATAGTATGTTCTACCAATATTAAATAAAATTTCAGGTACAATTGGATTCTTTTTGTATTTTTTAATATAGTGCCAACCTATAGTACGTATTCCACTTCGGACTTGTATGATTTGTAATCGGTCAAGATTTTTTGAATTTTTTAACGCTTCTGTATAAGATTGGATAGCTGAATCTAATATTTTCTTTTTACGATTTTGAGAAAAATTGGAGCTCATTCCTAAATGTTCATAGTGTATTGCCGCATTAATAAAATCACCTATATTGTAATAACATTCTGCTAAGTTGAGCTTTATAGATGGAATATATTTTGATTTTGGAAAGGAATTTAAATAGCTTTCGTATGCCTTAATTGCAAGTCGATAGTCTAATTTCCTTTGTGTGCTTTTAGCTCGTTCTTGAAATCGTATTGCATTATCTCTAGAAAAAATTTCAAATCTTTTAAGATAGTATTCCTTTTTCTCTTTATCTAATTGAGAAGAATATTTTATTTGATGAACAATTTTAGAAATTTCAGAAATTAATCCATTAACAGGCCAACGTTTTTCTGTATTTTTTATTGCCACATATAAAGACTCTAGTGTTTTAATTCTTATATCTAAATCTTTTGAAAGTTTTAAAGATTCCATATGTACGTGGACTGCAGTGGTAAATTGTTTTTTTACAAGAAGCCTCTTTGATAGTTTTCTTAAAACTTTTTTATAACTTGTTAAGTCAGTTGATAAAGATTGAAAATAAGTTATTGGATCTGTGTATTGAGCACCCATTCTTTTTAATTCTTTTAATTTGAGTTCACTATAGGGCCATACTATTGCTAAGAGAGCATTTCTTCTGACATCTGTTTTCCTATAAATTTTAGAAAGATTTAAACTATCTGTTGCACTGCCTTTTTGTATGGCTTTTTCAAAAGATAGAAGTGACTCTTTCCATTTATTTTTATGAATATAACACCATCCTGATTTATAGTGAGCAAAAGAAGTGAATGGACTAGTCGGTCGATCTATAATTTTTTGATAAAGATTTAAGGCTAAACTAAAATCTTTTTTTGTATTGTAAATATGATTTGCAATAGTAAGCTGACTCTCTGCCCAGTACTTACTTTTTGGGTAGGTATTAACAAGATTTTGATATGTTTCAAGCATTTTTTGATGTTGACCTAACTCTCTATACTCATGTGCTATAAAAAAAAGAGCCTTGTCTTGAAGGAGCGATTTAGGAAATTTGTTAATAAATTTATTATATATTGCTATAGCTTCTTCTTTTAATTGTTTTTCTGCAGGATAGTTTATTTTTTCTATAAGATCAGAATTCTCAATTTGATTGATAGAATATATATATTTTGATTTTTTAATAAGTAGCTCTGCTAAGATAAAATACGTTTCTGGTAAGAAACGTGTATCTGTTAGGGTCTTCATTTTTTTTTTAGTTTCATCAATCGATTTGTTAATTTTTTGAAGGTCATCATGTAATTCTGTAGGAGTTTTTGTTTTTGTGGCTTGAGCAAATGCAATATGAGAAAGCAAGATAGATAACAAGATGAATAAACGAATCATTTAAATCCCTTTGCATTTGTTATTGGATTTTCTTTAGAATCTTTATTATTCTTATCATTATGACAACGACTATTGATAAGAACTTTATAATCTGGAAATTCATCTTTCCAATATTCAGTCTTAATAGGCCAGAAAATACGGTCAAATGTAATGGGAGAAATACGTTCTGATTTATATGATCTATTTTCACCTTTTTTTATAATGCGTAATTGATCAAGATTTGTAGAGTAATTAAGAAATTCAATCTCTTCTTTGATTTCTAAAAAATGTTTAGCTGAATTTTTTGCATTGTTTTCTATTTTTTCTTGAAGCTCACGGATAATTTGTTTTTCTTTATTCTTATAATCTTTAACAAGATTTATATAAAATGGATACTCTTGCCAATCAAATGTCTTAAGAATGCCCTGTTCGGTTCTTAGTAAGTGAATAAAATTTGCTCTTTCTTGTTCTTTATACGGAAGAAGAGAATGTGATGCAATAAGTGGATTTTCGTCTAAAGGTCTTCTTAATTTAATATCTCTTATTGCAGAGTCAAAATTTTTATGAAATTTTTTAACTTCATTTTTTACGGCATTATAATGACAGAGTTGTTTATAAATTAACATCCTTAAAACATGTATTTCAGGGTCAATAGAGGCACGGTAATAGGGAATCTCTAAGGTTTCTAATAAACCAAGAGCTTTAGAGAAGTCTTTAAGGTAAAAAAGTGTCCAGGCTTTTTCCAATAAAAGACGACCCTCTTCTCTTAGAGGAGGTTTTGCTTCTTTATAAAATTCAAAAGCTTTATTAAACTCTTTTTTTTCAAATAGAATACGGGCTAATTGAATGATAACTTTTTGCTTTATTCTTTCATGAGTTGTTGGAGATTCATATTGAGCTTTAAGTTTGTTGTAAGCGGAATCCGTACGATCTCTGGCAACTTCTCCTAATGCTATAAGGTATTGTTTTTGTTGCCCCCAATATGTATTGGGCTTTATTTTTTCAAATTCTGCATCTGCCCATTTTTTAAAACCGTGTATGAGATTGTACATTCCCAAGTGATAACTGACGAAGCTTTGTATGTCTGGGTGTAAGACTCCAAATTCATTTGTTGAAATAAGCTCTGAGGCGATTTCATCATGGGCATAGAGTCCATTTTGTGCAATGAGACTTAACTGGTGCAAAGCTGCTGAGCCTATTGAGGTTCCAATTCGTCTATGTGCTATAGATTTTAGAATATGAGAGGCCCCGTAAGTGAGCCCTACTTTATGTAGAGTGAGGCTTAATAAATAATAGGCCTCATCTTGCTCATCTGTTCCTGCATTTTTGATAACTTGAGTAGATATTTTGACAGCCTGAGAAAAATCTTTGTCATCTAAGATCTTCTTAATGGTGTTAAAAAATTCAGGGTTTATAGGAGTATACTTAAAAGGTTTCGAGTTTTTTAATGTTACAGGAAGAGGTTGATCACTTTTACCTGGTGTTGATATATATTGTGCGTTTAAAGTGCTATTTAGAGAAAAAATAATAAAAAAAAGTAAAGGAATTTGTTTCCATTGATTCATAACTTAGAGAGCCTCACTGAGTAGGGGAGAAGTTGGTTTTGAAGAGTTACCTAATTGTATATCTAAGCCGATAGATATTACCATGATGGCCTTTAAGCCTAAACTGACTTTCCTATCAGAATTTTTAAATATAATTTCTCTAAAATCAATTTTAATAGATGTTTTTGGGCTTGTAAAATATCTGAGATAAAAACCAACATTGAAAATAGGTTTAAAACCAGAATGACTTAATTTTCCAACACCGGCTCCAACAAGAAAATTAATATCACTCCAAACTAGAGCTTTATTAAAGAGAAGGTTTTTACTATAAATAGGAGTATAGATTAAACTTGTTGTTATATAATATTTGAAAAAGTTAAAATATAAGGGGTGTTTTAGTGTTTTATCAAAATCTTTCTTCAAGTTTTCTGATAGATTAGTATCCATTGAAAATGTGTAGTTCAAGTTAGCAATTTCCCAAGCTATAAAGTCATTTAAGTTATGTGTGAGAGAGAGGCCTAAGTTAAATCCTCGGGTAATAGAATCTGAGGGTAAAAAATCGGCATGAAAAGTCAGTCCGTTTTTTAAGAAGTATTTGCGGTTTTGGACAGCAACAAGTTGAGGTAGGTCATAGATATCTCCAGCTTCATCATTACTGGCTTGCACTATTGGTGTGGTAAAAAAACATAAAAAAAACAGTATGAAACTTAAAAAAAATTTCAATATATCCCCCTCGTAGAATATCAATGTAATATATTTAAATCTTAACATGCAAATTTAGAAATAAAACTAAAATACAAAGAGGAATTAGGTTATTTAAGTGTCTATTTTTTATGGGATTAAGATTTCTATTTTTATGTCGGTTTAGAAAGGCTGCCTGAAAACCTCTTATTTTGAAACAAATCTGAATCTAAAAATAGTGCGTAGTTTCAAAATCTATTTTTACATTTTGATCCATAGCATTATGAGGTTTCTGGTCTTTAATCTAGAGGGGGGTTTGCTTTTCTTGATTGAAATAAACATAGAGTTTGAATACTCTTATTTATTCAACAAAACATATTCTCGTTGAGTCTTTTTTTAAAAGACAGATAAATTATATTTTTTAACCAATAGAGATTTGATATTTGTATTCTAAATTTCATTATAGGAACTGTGTATACAAAGGCGGTTTAGCAATGATATTTGATTTAGTTGAGAAATATGGAGAGCATGAAGAAATTCTATTTTGTTATAATAAGGATGCTCATCTCAAAGCCATTATTGCAATTCATAATACTGCTCTTGGTCCTGCTCTGGGTGGGACGCGAATGTGGAATTACCCCTCTGAGGAGGAAGCCCTTATTGACGTATTAAGGCTGTCTAAAGGAATGACCTATAAGGCTGCGGTGGCTGGTTTAAATCTGGGTGGTGGAAAAGCCATTATTATTGGAGACCCTAAAAAAGATAAAACGGAGAGGCTATTTAGGGCCTATGGGCAGTATATTAACTCCTTGAACGGTAGATATATCACTGCAGAAGATGTGGGGACGACAGTTAGAGATATGGAATATGTCTATATGCAAACTCCTTGGGTTACGGGTATTTCAGAAGATCTAGGAGGGTCTGGAGATCCTAGTCCTTATACAGCACGTGGTGTGCTTATGGGTATTAAGGCTTGTATTCAATGGGCATTAAAAACAGATTCTTTAAAGGGGATAAGAGTTGCTGTTCAAGGCTTAGGTAATGTGGGCAAACATCTTGTTGAATATCTTCACAAGGAAGAAGCAGAAATTCTAGTGTCTGATATTGATAAAGATAAGGTCCGTCGTATTGTAGAACTTTATGGGGTAAAGGCTATAGATCCTGAAAAAATCTTATTTTCTGAATGTGATGTCATTGCACCGTGTGCATTAGGATCTATTGTCAACGACAACAGCATTGAAAAGTTCAAAGCATCTATTATAGCTGGAGGAGCAAATAACGTTCTTGCAGAAGAGCGACATGGGCAACTATTAAAAGAACAGGGTTTTCTTTATGCCCCTGATTACGTTATCAATGCGGGCGGACTTATGAATGTTTTTGTGGAGTTAGAAGGCTATACGGAAGCTCGTGTTTTAAGTCATACAAAAAATATCTACGATAATCTTATTAAAATTTTTGAAATCAGTAAAAAAGAGAATGTTCCTACAAATAAAGCAGCTGATTGTCTTGCTGAGAGACGTATTCATGAAATAGGACAGTTGAAGCGGAAACATACAGGTATGACCCAAAGAGTTTGGGGAACTCTTAAAGTTGATGGTCGATAGATGGGATGATTACACAATGGTGTGGATTAGAGTCTTGGCTTTTTTATGCCAAATACGATCTAAATACTGTAAACACTTTTCAATCTACTAATACATAAGAGATATAAGTTCTTTCAGTTAGGATACTCTTTTCATGTACTGAAAATATTTTTTATCAAAATCCTTAGGTTTTGTGCCGTCTTTCTTAAGAAGGCCTTCCTTAAACCACATATAATGGGTTTTACAAAACCCTAATTTTTCAGCTCTTTTTCGACATTTGTTAGATAAACAAGACTTTACAAAAGGTATAGCAGGGTCAATTCTATCAACATCATCTTTAAAATATAAACCAAATCTTTTTTCCTTTTGTTTGCTTGTCTTTTGATTTTTTACTCTATATTTAGATGCTGACTCCTTTTTAAATAAAAATCGTGTTAATGGGACTTTATTTTTTACTTTATATTCAGACATTAACCCTCCCTTTTTATTGAAAATATACCCCTCGAAATGCTTATCGGATAAACAGGAACAGGACTTTAGCCTTATTTCAATGTACATTATGAAAGGTATTTATATTTCATAGGATATTCCATGCAACAAAACATTCAGTAGATCAGGGAGTTCTATTTTTTCAGATCTATCAAAAGGGGAGCCGGATGGAAAGCATTTTGAGCTTTGTCGTTAAGACTACTGTGTCCATGCCAATTGAGTAAATAAGGGCTTAAGTTGCCATATTTTTCTTTTAGCCATAAAATCTTTTCAGTATCTTCTCCAATAAGAGGACAAGTGGATTTGAAATGAAGATTTTGTTCTTTTAGGGTTCTTTTTATGTTTTTTTGTATCTTGAGCTTATTTTTTTCTTTGGTAAAACGAGAACAATTAATGGTTTCATCAAAACCATGGTCAATATAATCACCCCAATCCATTGCCTTTATTTGCACCCAACGATTTTCCTGACAATTTATATAGGGACCTAGATTCTGCCCTAAAATGTCTTCTTCTTTTTGGAGTATGTGGTTCCAAAATCTCATTCCATTAAAATTCGCTAGCATGTCTGCATAAGAGATGACTCTTGTGGTTTTGGATCCCAGAAGATTGCTCTCAGCTTTCCATCCGATCATGAGGGCTTGTCCCAAAGATTGACCTTTAAGATAATATTTTTTAAAATACTTGAACCCTGAACCTAAAAAGTGTCCTATTTTATCAGTTCCTAGATAGACATCTCCTATTCGAAGGATACGGGCTAAAAAGGGTTGAAAAAAATAAATGGGAGCTGCCATTATTCGTAGGAATTTGATGAGAGTGAAATTTGAATAAATACTTTCTTTAAAGGTATAAGAGAGCAAATCTATTTTGTCATTAAAAATGACGTCTGTTCGTAACCAGGATTGAGGTTTGAATCCATTTGTAAAGTATTTTTTAAAAGCCTTGTAGAGTTGCTTTTCATGACATCCGTCTTCTAATTTATCTAAAATTTTAGTCATTCTGCTATTGAAAGATAGATTTAGTTGTTTGCGAGAATCTATTAAAGAGGCACTGGCTGTGTAGGTGGAAAAGTGATCGACTTCTGCGGCTTCAAGATATAAGGAAAAACAAACACTAAAAATAATCATTTTTGTTAGAGTATCAACCATACCACTCCTTTGTGAGAGCTAATAACTTTGAATATTGTTTTGGTTTCAATGGTCGCTGTTATCATAAAATGATTTAAACTCACTTATGAGAATAAAAAACCTCCACAATTATATTCTATAAACATTTATACCATTTTAAATGAAATTATTTACTGAAACCATTTAGAAAAGCATTTGAAGCCCATACAAAAGTCGTGAAAAATAAATAAATTGTTTATTTGGAAGTGGACTTTAGGTCGGCTAATTCAAAGTGATTCATTATGTTGAAGGACCATCCTTGGAAATTTGGATTCATGATGCGTGTAAAATGAATACGTCCTTGTGGAATTCCTGTGTAGCTATCCATCCAAATTTCAATAGCTTGCCGGCAGAGTTTCTTTTTCCCTCTTTTCTTTTTTCTTAATTTTTTAATCAATCGATCGTATTTTGAACTTCTGAATTGTATATAATTTTCTATAGAGTTTGATTCAAATTGTTCAAGTGCAGCTATACATGTGGGTCTATCTAAGTTCATGCCTTTTCTAAAAATAGGGGGTGGTTTATTTTTTAATTTTTCTAAATAAAGTCCTTGTTCTGAGGGTATAAGTTCTATCTTAAGGTTTAAGTTTTGTTTCCATTGTCCTTGATAGAATTCACCAACCCTTTTTAAATCATCTCCTCCTAATTTACTAAAATAGAATTTCCATCTTTTTTTCAAAACACTTGGTGGAACTTGAGAGAGAAATTTTTTGGCTTTTTTTAAGTTAAAGTCATAACAGGGTACTTTATCCATAAAATAAAGAGGGATGCTAGGGCATCCTGGACGACCCAGAGCGTGAAAGAGTTTTTTAAAGGCATTGTAATCGACGCCAAAAGTGAGAGCTTTTCTTAAGTTAGGATAGGGCTTAAGTTCTGGGCCAAAGCCAATATAATCAAAACGGGCTAATTCCACTTGAATGAAGCCTTTATGTTTTTTAAATCTAGGGATTTCAATTGTAGGAAGCCGTCTCATAAAATCTAAATAACCTGTTTCGAATAAATTTAATGCTGTTGAATCGTCTTCAACGATGAGGATATCGATATTTGGTCGATCGGTATTCCCCATTGGATAATGTGGGTTTTTTTTCAGTGAAATTTTTTTGCCCTTTTCCCAATGATCAACATAATATGGTCCATTGGATAAGAATTTAATTTGCGAGGGTGGTACATTATGAATTTGACGAAGCGGTGCAAAGACTGGAGAGAGTAATTTAAAAAGAAATTCAGGATCTTCTTTTTCAAAGAGAAAAATCAATCTTAAGTCATGTGGAGCTGAAACCCCTAGAGTTTTTGGTTTTAATTGTCCGCTATAAATTTTCTTTGCATTTTTAATATTAAAGAGTTGATGGACTTCTTTTGCTTTCGAACTGGGATTGATAAGATATCTTAGTGTTCGAATATAGTCTTCAGCTTTAACTTTTATACCATCATTCCATGACATTTTAGGATTCAAATCACAGATAAGCTTCTTTTTTGTTTTCCAAAAGCAGGACCGGGCACCTTCGGGAATTAAGCCCTGTTTATTATCATAACGGTAAAGACCTTTAAATAACATACTATAAAAGTAGTTGATATCACTTCCTTGTATATTTGCTGGATTAATTGTTTCAGGCTCTTTAGAGAGATGAAATTTAAAAATAGCATCAGTCGTATATGCGTAGAGTGATATAAGCTGAAGTATTATAATGGTGGGAATTTTTATTCTTTTTAATATTCTAATAGAAAAGGATTTTAAAGTGTTCATTGAAAGAGTTCTTATCTGTTAAGTTAATCCATGAGCCTTGGATTCATAATTTCCAGAACCACTCATTTCTATAAACTCGGTATTTTCTCTCATTTCAGGTATTGAAGTCACGTTGATATAACTCATTCCACTGCGAATGCCTCCACAAATTTCAGATATGACGTCAGAGACATGGCCTTTAATAGGAACTTTTGTGGATTCTCCCTCTAAGGCCATGCCTTCAGGAACTTGTCCTCTCCATGTGACTTGAGCTGCTTTAGAGGCCATGCCTCTATATTCTTTGTGTCCTTTTTTGATTTCTCCAGGAGTTTCAATAGTTCCTGCAAGCATAGATCCTAACATGACTGTATCTGCACCACAGACGAGAGCCTTTACGATATCTCCTGATGTTTTGATTCCTCCATCGGCAATGACAGGTACGTTTGCATCAATAGCTATTTGTGAGCAGAGAGCTATAGCTGTGAGTTGTGGTACACCACAGCCTGTAATAACTCGAGTTGTGCACATAGAACCGGGGCCAATACCGACTTTTATTGCATCTGCCCCAGCTTTTATTAATGCTGTTGCAGCTTCCGGTGTCGCAATATTTCCTGCGATGACTTCTATGTCTTTATATGTCGTTTTAATGTGTGTTAGAGCTTCTAACATAGATAGTGAATGCCCGTGTGCAATATCGATAGTGAGGATATTGACTCCTGCATTCACTAGGGCTTCAGAGCGTTCTTTCCAATCTCCGCTAACACCAATACTGGCACTGATATTTTTATGGCCGACATCTTTAATCTTCTGTACTTCTTTGACTTGTTTGTCAATGGATAAGAAGCGATGAATAATTCCAAGTCCTCCTTTTTTGGCTATGGCTATAGCCATAGCACTTTCTGTTATAGTATCCATGTTGGCACTGATAATGGGAATGTCTAATGAGACCTTTTTAGTTAATCTGGATTGTAGTGAAGGATCTTTTCGAGATTTAATATTAGATTTTTTAGGGACGATAAGAACATCATCAAAGGTCAGTCCATGTTCGCGTTGAGGAATTTCTTTCCACTGAAATCTTAAAGCCATCTTTATACTTTTTCCATGCGAGTGTTCAAGCCATAATAGATGCTAAAAATATAAGTTGTCACGGAAATATAAAGCAAAACATTTATAAATAGTGTAATGAAGGTTGTCAGTAGAACTGCTGTTGTTTTTGTATGAATGCCTATCATAGGGTAAATTTTAAAAAGGAGAAGTTGAGTTCCTAATATCATAGAATAGACGGCGGTATAGGCTCCACAAATCATAAAAAATAGAGCAATTTTGTTGTTTTTAGTCAGGTTCTCTGAAGTTTTTAGGGCATCTTTATTTCCCGCAAGATATTCGGGGTCAAATTGGGCTATAAGAGGGACAAAGGCTAATCGTGTGTATTTATAAAGTCCCGGCAATATGAGAAATAGAGACCAGAGTAGGATTCTTAGACTGGCCCGGAAATATTCAATAAAAACCTGAGCCCAATGTTTTTTCCAATGGTCCATAACATTTTTAGCAAGATTTTCTATATGGGCTTCCCTTGCTACAAAATAGGGGATAAGCACAATAGAGATAAATTCCCATGAGAGGTTGCAAAGGAATGATCCGGCCCAAGCAAAGGGGGGGGCGTCGTCTTGTAAAATAGCGTTAAAGTACTCGATCAATGCACCTAAAAGGTGAAAAGGAATATATAAAAGGAGAATCGGACCCAGACCTCTTCTGAGTGTTCCGGGAAAAAATTTTTTAAAATGAATAATACTTTCCATTGGTTCAATTACATTATTCACAGGAAAGTAGGGTGTCAGGATATTTTTGAAAAATTAATGCTTAGCGCAAGATTATCTGAGTTTATTTTTTATGTGGTTTTTTAAAGATATCCCACTGGACAATTTATAAAAGTATCCTTAGTTTTATTTTTGTATTTTTTGGGAGGCCCGGGTGGCGAAATTGGTAGACGCACAGGACTTAAAATCCTGGGACCTTCACCGGTCGTGCCAGTTCAAGTCTGGCTCCGGGCACCACTTTTTATCACATACTGTTAGATCGGGTCTCGTATTTTGAAAAGGTAGTTCAACAAATTGCACTGCCATCTTTCAAGATAGATACGTTTTTTAAATTTATTTAGATATTAGATATATCTTCATAGTTTTCGTCAGAAGGGGGACTTAATATTTTTATACCCTCTTTAAATACAACTTTCATCGTATGAGAACTTAAATGTAAAATAAATCCTAAACCAAATTGAGAGTGATAAATATTCTCTTTATTGCTGAAATTTTTATTTAATTGATGAGATCTCAGAGGCGATTGATAATGTCTTAATTGAGCATCTTTGAAGAAATCTCTTCAAAGAAGTAAACAAACAAGAGCATTATAGAAACGAATACGAATAATAACGGCCATGATAGCATATCAGAACCTATCGGCTTTTTCTACCCAATGCTTTAGTCGAGTAACTCTTCTTAGGCCTATTGAGATGGGTGTATGTTTTATATTGATACAACTTAAGGAAATGTTAGGGGTATGTTGATTATATAGCCCCTAATTGTCATCCTATACTTTTTTATTTTTGTTATAGAGTTGCCTTTTATATCCAATCCACGTAGAGATATTTCATAATGATGTCCTGGTTGGAGAAGAATAGGTGATATCCAATCTAGATAAGTGTTTTTCTCTTCTAATAAGTTCACAGTCTCTTTTAAAATCAGATCTCTATATGTTTTATGTTGAAAGTTAAATCCTAAAATCTCTATATCTATAGAGTGTATTTCTTTAGGAAGTTTTCGGTTTTCAAATCGAATTATTAATTCACCTTTTGGTTCAATGTGAAGGGTGATATCTGGATAATAAAACGTAGGGTCAATATAGTTCATAATATTTCTTGCTGGAATATAGGGCGGAAAAGTATATTGAGTACTGACAAGTATTCCATGAGATTCTTGAGTTTGTAATCCACCATGAGTTCCGGCTCTATTTTTAAAAAAGTATTCAATGAATTTAAAAAATAAAGTGGAGGCATGTTCGTAGCCCTCTTTAAAAGTCACTAGAATTGTAGCGAGATGATTCACATCATTAAAGCCTTCAACAATACGATGTAAGCTATCGGGATATGCAGTGTTTATGCTAGCTTGAAAAATCTCCTCTTGTGATATCCATCTTTGAGTTTTAATACCTTGAGTTTCTAATCCTAATAAGTCACCAGAGTTTTTTGTCAAAAAGAAAAACTTTCTATCCTCTGTGCTATAAAACTCCAGACGATGAGATTCCCTTCCTATAAGATAACCTCCGTTTTTGAGTCGTGTAATGACAAGGTCTACATATTCAGTTTGTTTTGCAGAGATTTCAAAGACTTCTTTTTTTCTTTCCTCTTTCATATAAAGGGGAGCTACAGATACTATACCATAACTAGTATCTACAATATCACTTGATGATTCCAATCGTTTGACTATTTGAAATCCAGCTTTTTTGAGAACTTTATGAAGCTGATCTCTTTTTGATCGAAGAAGAGTATTTCCATGATCTGAAACCAGCGTTATAGCTAAAGGCTCCCCATAGATCTGATTATATTGTCTACGGAGATCTGTAATTGTACGATCAAGATCATGCAGAAGCTCCATTAGTTTTTGTTCACCTTTTGTGTGTAGGACTTTATCAGTTATACTAAAAAGAATGAAATAACCTTGAGACAGGGGGTTTTCTAAGAAAGTCTTTTGGAAGCTGCTTAGCTGCTTTCTAAACACTTTATCAGCTCTTCTTGTATAAGATAGGCGAGGAAACATTGTTTTTTTACCTTTTGGAATTTTTTTAGGTATTTCATTAAATGAAGCATATTTATTTGAGTTGATAAGTTTCCTTTTTAAATTGGATTGATAATATGTTGGTTGATAACCATTGTGTTTGCTGTTCTGAAGCATAATGGACCAAGCAGTTTTAGTTAGGGAGGGAAATGTGGAGATCATTCTGGAAGGCTCTTTAAAATTTTGAAAGAGCCCGTTTTCTTGCGCCTTTAGAAAACTAGTATAGGGGACGCCGTCTATTCCAATAATTAAATGATGAGGAGTAGGGGAGTTCTCTGTATTTTTTTGGAATAATAGAGGGGATGCATTTGTATATTTTATGTTTATAAAAAAACCAATACAGAGAGGGATAATAAAATGAAAAATGCGAATAATAAAAAGAAAGTATAGGCTCATTGTATCTTCCTTAATAGTTATAAGATATCATTGTTTAAAACTTTAGCAAGTCAGACAGCAGTACTTGAGATAGACATTCTCTTTGAGATAAGGGGCAGGAGGGAAAGGATTTCATTTGAAAGTGTTGATTTTTATCAGGGAGGGACAATTTATTATCCTACAAAGCAAACCCCAAAAGATGAGTTTATTTTAGTTCTTAATTGTATTGAATTCTCTATGTGAACTCTTTTAAATGATTAACAATCAAATAAAATGAAAGCCTGATGACACTTTTTAATAACACCGCTTATTCTCTTCATGTTTCCTCTCCCAGTACAGGGCTTTTTGAAGATCTTTAAAAACACCAAACCTATACATTTCACTAAGAATATCTTGAGCCCTCTTATGCCCCTGCTCTGCTAGGGCTTCATACAACTCCAAAGCTTTTTGAGGATCTTTTTTAACCCCCTTGCCTTGTTGATACATTAAAGCCAAATGATATTGAGCATGTATATGCCCCTGTTTTGCTGCAGCTTCAAACCACTTAAAAGATTTAATATTTTCATTATTATAATATCTCGAGCCAAGGTCATACTGAGCCTTGCTATTTCCCTCCCTTGCCGCTGTTTCAATCTGTTTATCAAAGCTTAGTTGCTCCTGAGCTGCCTTATACCCTTGGTCTGCTGCTTTTTGAAACCAATAATGAGCCTTTCGAAGATCTCTTTCAACTCCCAGTCCCATATCATACAGTTGAGCAACTCTATATTGAGCTCTACTATGCCCCTGCTGTGCTGCCTTCTCATACCATTTAACAGCCCTTTGATGATCTCGACCGACAAGGTTTTTTCCTAAATGATATATATCAGCAAGCTTAAATTGAGCATTTACATCACCTCGTTCTGCTCGGGTTTCAATCATATTAACGCTTTGTTGAAGTACAGATTGAGCTGGCTTATACCCTTGGTCTGCTGCTTTTTGAAACCAATAATGAGCCTTTTGAAGATCTCTTTCAACTCCCAGTCCCAGACTATACAGTTCAGCAACTCTATACTGAGCATCTATATGCCCCTGCTGTGCTGCCTTCTCATACCATTTAACAGCCCTTTGATGATCTTGACCGACAAGGTTTTTTCCTAAATGATATATATCAGCAAGCTTAAATTGAGCATTTACATCACCTTGTTTTGCTTGAGCTTCAAGTTGCTTCAAATTTTCTGAGTTTTCATTAGCCCCATAAGATAAAGGAGCAGAAAAACAAATAGCAAAAAGTAAGGCCATCTTGGTTAAAGCTAAAGACTTTAGAAATGGTTTTGGTTTCATGTTAAAGGCTCCTTTGTGTATGTGGGCATTATGCCGCTCATATTCTGATTTTTAAAATAGCTAATGTTGTTATCTTAAAACAAGGCGAATTTTGTTCTCCTATTCATGTACGTAAGGAGCAAATGCTATGCCAGCTGAATAGATTCATCTTTTATGTTAATATCTTTTAAAAAAAAGAGTGTTGAACTTCCACTTAAAAGAGGCTAAGTTATTGTTACAACTCAACTCAACTCAACTCAACTCAACTCAACTCAACTCAACTCAACTCAACTCAACTCAACTCAACTCAACTCAACTCAACTCAACTCAACTCAACTCAACTCAACTCAAAAACTGAGAAAAAATTATACATTCTATAAACTTTATTACATTTTTTTATAATTTAAAATAGTTCCTTTGCATCTAAGTTTCAGTTTTATAAGGGTATATATATTTGTGGTGGTTCATAGCTGTTAAATTGACTTTTAGAGGAGTTAACTTTACTAGTTATGGATCATTTGCATATATAGGCAAAGGAGCCTTTAACATGAAACTAAAACCATTTCTAAAGCCTATAGTCTTCGCCCATATGGCCTTACTTTTTGCTGTTTGTTTTTCTGCTCCTTTATCTTATGGGGCCAATGAAAAGCCAGAAAGTTTTAAGCAGCTTGAAGTCCGAGCAAAGCAGGGAGATGTAGATGCTCAATATGAGCTTGGTAGCATGTATCATAAAGGGGAAAGGGTCTTAAAAGATTTTCAAAAGGCTTTGAAATGGTTTAAAAAGGCAGCAAGCGGGGGGCATCCAGCAGCTCAAAATGAGCTTGGTATGATATATGCTAATGGAGAAGGACTTATTACTAAAAGATATCATCCTCTGATAATTAAAAGATATCATCTACAGGCTCAGTATTGGTTTAAAAAGGCAGCAAAGCAGGGGAATATAAATGCTCAACATAACCTTGGTTATATGTACACTGAAGGATATACTTCTGACGCAGGTTGGGTTATCCGCCGAGATTATCGTATTAAAAGAAATCTTCGAAAGGCTTTTTATTGGTATGAGAAGGCAGCAAGCGGGGGGCATCCACTGGCTCAATATAAACTTGGTCTACTGTATTATTACGGAATGGAGGGGAAGAAACTATTGCTGTTAGAAGATTTTTCACTAGCTTTTTATTGGTTTAAAAAGGCAGCAAAGCAGGGGCATAGAGGAGCTCAATATGAGGTATCTGGAATGTACGATAAAGGGGAGGGGGTTGAAAAAGATCCTCAGAAAGCCCTGCACTGGCGGAGGAAAGCGGAACAGAGTAAGGAACGGTGTTATTAAAAAGTGTCATCAGGGCTTTCATTTTATTTGATTGTTAATCATTAAAAAAAAAGTGGTTCTACTCTTTTAAGATCTGAAGAATAAATTTTGTAAATATTAACTATATATACCTTTTTCTGTCTGCACTGCGTTTATGGTTCTAAAAAAGCATTTTCATTGTCTATGAATCTTTCTGAAATGACATATATTTGGAAAAATATCATAGGATTTTCAAACAGTATTTTAAAATTCTTGTTCTTTAACTATACGTAGCTATACAATAAGGCTCTTAAAGGACAAATCGAAGTATGAAAAAGAAACTCAGTAAGACAGAGATTCGTGGACCAGATCCTTTGGTTAGAGGGATTCGTAGGCTACAGCAACGGTTATTGCCTTATATAAAGCCTCTGCTTATCTTTTCCGGAGTTCTTATGTTTTCTGGGGGCGGATATTCTCTTTATAAGGGGCATTTAAGTCGTGTTGAATTAAAGGCTCAGGAAGCCTATTTTCTAAATAAAAAATCCTTAAAAAATCAAAGGGAATCTTTAAACTCAAAAAAAGTTGGAGATAAAAAAAAGGGCGATGATAAAATTACATCTTCATCTAGTAAGCCAGAAAAAAGAGATATTTTAGAGGATTATGGAAAGCAGATTACTGAATTTCATCGTATCATTTCAGGTTATCCGAGAACAACAGCTCGTATTCTTTCTGGCTTTACGCTTTCAGATCTTTATGTGGAATACGAACAAAGAGAAAAAGCTCTGGAAATTCTAGAAAGTATGGGTTCGTTCATCGATAAAGATTCTGTTCTTTACGGATTATTAAATTTACGATTAGCACATTTAAAGTCTGAAGTGGGAAAATGTATTGAAGCTATCCCCACTCTTCAAAAAATCAATACCAATAAAAAATTGTCTTTTTTATTTGCAGAATCTTTATTGAGGCAAGCTATTTGTTATGAATCTCTTGGTCAACTCAATGAAGCTGAACGTATTTATAAAGATTTAGATGGTAATTATCCCAATACAGATCAAGGTCGTTCTGCAAAAATATATGCAAGACTTTTAAAACAAAAAGATTTTTTATAGGAAAAGTATAACATGGGATATTTTTTTAAAATAATAAAATTTTTTAAAAACTGGCGTAATGAGATTCGATTAAAAAGATCTATTAATATAGGATATTATTTTTTTATATTATTTTTTGCAAGTTGTAGCTTTCTTGAAAAAAGCACTTTAGTAAAACAGACTTTAGTTATTGAAAAAAAGTGGGTGCGAGATTCAAGAGATGAGGATAAGCTAGGTCCTCGTCTTTTTCAGAATATGAGACCAACAATAGTTGGAGAGAAAATCATTCAGGGGAATGCACATGATAGCCTTGTTATATATAATAGATCAAATGGTGATAAATTATGGAGCCTTAAACTCAAATATGGTGTGGCCTCTGGTATAGCTGTACATAAAAATGCTGTTTATTTTGGAGCAAGTGATGGCCGATTTTACAAATTAGATATTAAGAGTGGAGGGATTCACTGGGCGTTCCCAGTACGTGCAGAAACGTTATCGCAGCCCTATATTTCAGAGGGCGTTGTTTACTTTGTATCTGGAAATAATGTACTCTATGCTTTGGATGCAGAGTCAGGTCGTTTAGTATGGCAAAAAACTCACCGTACAGTAAAAAATCTTTTAATTCGTGGAGGATCTTCTCCTGTTGTATTTAAAGGTTATATTATTGTAGGTTTTTCTAACGGCGAATTAGTGAGCCTTAATAAGAAAACAAGGCAAATTGTTTGGAAAAGGCAATTAAGCCACTCAAAACGTTTTCCAGATATTGTAGTCCCTCCCGTTGTTGATGGGAAATATATTTATATCGGAAGCTATGATGATAGTTTATATAAGATACAAGCTTCTAATGGGGAAATTATATGGGAGATAAATTATGGCATATCGAATGCAGTAACTATTGTTGGAAATAGACTTTTTGTTTCAACCACTGATGGGCGTGTACTCAGTTTGGATAAAAAATTTGGAAAAACACTTTGGTCGAAAAATTTAAAAAATGGTATTGGAACACAACCTGTTTTCTTTAATGAAATGTTATTTTTAGGAGAATCTGAGGGCTCTCTTATTGCTATGAATGCAGATACTGGAGAAATAGTCACTCGTTTTCGTTTTGGTCGTGGGATGACTGCTTCACCATTAATAGATAAAAAAACAGGGGATCTCTATATTCAGTCGAATGAGGGTTATCTTTATGCTTTACAAGTTTATTGGGAAAAAGTTCAAAACTCCTATCCTTGGAGTAAAAGAAAAAAGCTATAAAATTGTTTACCAAATAAAATAGAATCTTTATTCTTTATAAAAATTGTCAAAATTAATGGTACTAATTATCTACCAATAAAGAGAGTGATTAATAATTATGGAGTGTTTTTTGAAAAATTATTCCTCTTTGTTAAAGCGGCCAAGTAAAGCCTTATTTATAGTCTTTGTTATTAACTTTTTTCTATTTATTATAGATTTTAGGAAAATAAAGAAAGGGACTTCTATTTATTTTTTATTTCTACTTGTTTTTTTAGTACAATGTTCTTCTAAGCCTTGTGTCCCTGAAATTTTTCTGAAAAACAAAAGTCACCGAGTGATAGAAATTTATAGACCAGATGGAACTAAACAATGTGGTATGGGGGAAGAGATATCATTAGAGAGTATGGAAAAAGAACTCAATAGTATAGGAGTGGAAACATTAGATCGTCGTAAAGGTCAGAATAATCTTTTTCGTACTGTAGTTTGTGGTGCCCCTACAGGAAAGGTTAATATTTATAAAATTTATTCTTCAGATCTTAAAAGAGTAGAACCACTTTCTTTTAAATTATTAACAATCAAATAAGATGAAGGCTTGAGGATACTTTAATAACAAGCCTGTCTATCCTTTCAACTCAATATGATTTGAAATTTTTATAGAGATTTATCCTGTTTGATAAATTGAAAGAGAAAGTCCAATGTAGTTTTTTATACTTTTAAAAAACGGACTGACTGAGATCTTTTTTATCTTTTCCAAGGATTCCTTATTGGGAAGATATAGATTCCCAGTTCGAGAATTTGTTTTCAAATCCCATATGCCATTACTTTTAAAATTCATTTCCAAGATTTCGGCTGTGAGTTCTTTTATTTGTAAACTCTCATTATTTAATAAATATTTTCCAATAATAAGAACAGGAATAGATTCTTTTTGATTTTTGTAAATTTTAAAATCAGTTATAAAATAACTTAATTTATGATTTCTTAACTGTATATTAAAATTTATATTATGAATTCTATAAAGGGTATCATCAATATTGAGTTGAATGTTAGCATCAGCAATATCTAGATTAATATGAGCATTTCTCTTTCCTAAAAAAGGAATATTTATCTCAGGGGCTGGCATACTGGCTAAGCTTCTAAAAAATAAAGAACTATTATCTATAGAGCGTATTTCATTTCTTTTTTTTAATTTATATTTCAGTGATAAATTTTCTAATCTTAGATGAATAATGGTATTGTTTTGAAATAAACTTTTAAAAGAAGGGGTTAACAAGATTTTTTTTAAAACAAAACTGTAATCTTCGTTTGTCTGTTTAATATTTTTTGCTTGTAGACCTATTGGCCAAAGATGAACACCTATAGATTCTATAGAAATAGGTGAAGTGGTTATTTTTGCTGTTTCATTATTTATTTTTTTTTTCAGATTAGGCCCAAGATATTTTTCTGTATAGTAATAAAGCCCTCCTATAAGAAGACATAAAGTACAAATATAGCTTAGGAAGATTTTTTTCATAAGATATATAAGAATAGGCCAATTTAAAAGAAGACTCAGAGAGTTTTATTGAGCTTTTTAAGTTTTTTAGGATAAAAGTCTTGAAGCCTCTGTTCTAGTTTTAAGTCAATTATGAAGAATATATGATTTCTCACGATATTCTGGATTTGTGAGTGTCGGGTATTTAGGCCGATTTCATGTTCAGGAGCTTAAAAAAATTAAAGAAGCAAATTTCATGGGGGATTTAAGTGTTTTATTATGGTTATGTTTTTGTTTGGGTGGGTGGTTTATAGAGGTCTTTGTGTTTTTTAGTTTGTTTTCTGATAAGATACATTATGTTACGTTATAATTTATAATCCAGTTAATTTCTTAACTTAATTTTATCGAAAATTGTGTAATCAATTTTTCTTTAGATTTTAAGAATAGAGCTACTACTCTCTTTTAAATGATTAGTAATCAAATAAGACACTTTAATAACACCGCTCACTCTGTTGTTCTTGAGCTATTTTTTCCAACATTGCTTGTGCCGTCCTGTGACCTCGCTTTGCTACGGCTTCATACAACTCCAAAGCCTTTTGACGATCTATTTCAAAACCTCCCTTTCCGTAATAATATATGTCAGCTAGCTGATACTGAGCATATTTGTCTCCCCACCTTGCTTTTCTTTGAATGCCTTTCAAAATGTTTTGACGCTCCTGTGAGTCAGGGGCAGTAATTCTTCCACCTGTGAACACCAGTTCTAAAAAATTTTTACTAAGGTCATATTTCATTTTAGTCATCTCCAAGTCGTTTTTACCAAGACCACGTTGAACCTCCTCTATACGCTCTATATGTCCGTGTTTTGCTGCTGCTTCATACCAATAATGACCCTTTACAAAACTTCTTTCAACCCCTCCCATTCCATGAAAATACAGTTCAGCAAGCTGAAACTGAGCTCCTCTATGTCCCTGCTCTGCTGCCTTTTTAAACCATCTCAAAGCCTTTTTGGGATTATTGTATATTTGATCAAGAGTATGTTGAGCTCTCTTATGTCCCTGCTCTGCTAGAGCTTCATACAACTCAAAAGCCTTTTTAAAATCCTTTTTGACACCCAGTCCTCGATGGTACGTTCTGGCCAGATCATATTTAGCCTCTTGAGCCTCTGCACGAGCCTGCTCTGCTTGGATTTTAAACTGCCTCAAATCTTCTGACTTTTCATCAGTTCCGTAGGATAAAGGAGCAGAAAAACAAACAGTAAAAAGTAAGGCCATATGGGCGAAGACTATGTGCTTTAGAAATGATTTTGGTTTCATGTTAAAGGCTCCTTTGTGTATGTGGGCATTATGCCGCTCATATTCTGATTTTTAAAATAGCTAATGTTGTTATCTTAAACAAGGCGAATTTTGTTCTCCTATTCATGTACGTAGGGAGCAAATACTATGCCAGCTGAATAGATTCATCTTTTATGTTAATATCTTTTAAAAAAAGAGTGTTGAGTTTCCACTTAAAAAAGGCTAAGTTATTGCTAAACTAAACTAAACTAAACTAAACTAAACTAAACTAAACTAAACTAAACTAAACTAAACTAAACTAAACTAAACTAAACTAAACTAAACTAAACTAAACTCAAAAACTGAGAAAAAATTATACATTCTATAAACTTTATTACATTTTTCCCTCTCTATTCCTGAATTTGTTGCCTCTATTCTAAGGTAAAGATTTGGATAGAGCTTATTATTGGTATGAAGCCGCAGCCAAGCAAGGTTATAGAAAAGCTCAATATAAGCTGGCTGAGAGGAAATACGAACAGAATGAACAGCGGTGTTATTAAAGTGTCATGAATTTTAAATTTATTTGATTGTTAATCATTATCATCAAGAACTTGAGATAGTGCTCTTATATCTAGAACACGGACAAAATATCTGTTTTTCACGATATCGTATTATAGGACTATTGATGAATATCTTAAAATGGCTTCCAACGGCGATGTGTCCACATCCATTGTGTAGGATAAGATCTTATAATTTCTTCTATTTTATTGGTATAAATTTGTGTCATATGTTGAACACTCGTTTTTCTATCTCCCTTTTGCTCAAATGGAATTTCTGGTTCAATAATATTTAATAAAACTCCATTGTTTTGACGAATATTATATGCAGGAAGAACCACAGCACCTGTTTTTAATGCAAAAGTAGCAAGTCCCATGGATGTCCCTGTAGGATGTCCAAAAAATTGAGTTTTGGTTCCTCTTGGTGGACCCATAAATTGATCAATTATAAAAATAATAATTCCATTTTTATTCAATACTTTTAATATCTCAATAGTACTGTCTCTATCTCGAATAAAGCGAATATTATGATCGGATCGTACTTGAAACCATACTCTATTTAACCATTGATTTTTAAATGTTTTTGAAATTAAATATGTTGGAAATTGTTGAGCAAGCCAATATCCCAAATAATCACCACTTCCCATATGAGATGCTAAAATCAAAACACCTCTCCCCCTCTCCATAGCTTTTTCAATATGCTCCTCACCTTGTCCTGTAACGTAAGTCTTAAACCAATTCGCTCTAGGATAAAATAAATTAGCATATTCAATAAACGACATACTCAAATTTCGTATAGATTGTCTTGCTAAGGTTTTTCTCTCAATTCGATTTTTATTAGGAAATGCACGTGAAAGATTTTCATCTAATACTTTTTTGCGAATTTTAAGAATGTCATAGAAAAATAAACCAAAGATTGTTCCAAGGGCCATTTGAAATTTTCGTGGTAGACATGCAATACTTTTTGTAATTACATTAAGCACTATATCCAAAAAGAATGTCATCTAACTTTCTCTGATTTATATTTATTTTTAAGTTTATAGGTTGAACAAAGACAGTTTGATTAAATTTTAAAAATTTTAACTTAACAGCATCTTTTTCTGTCGTAATAACTGGTCCTTCTAATTTTTCAATATATTTTAATATTTTTTCCCCATATTTTACATGATCTTTGAGTTTTAAATGGTCAGATATTACAACATTGTATTTTTCTTTAATCAACTCTTCAAATTCTAATGGTTTGGCAATCCCTGAAAGCAAAGAAATAGTTTTGGGAATATTTGTAAATGAAGTTTGTGTCCTTAAATTATATATTGGAGCTAATTCTTTCTCTGCTTGAATGGTATCATTTTTCTTAAAAGATTTTTCCCATATTGCAAATTGATCTTTCTTACCTAATAAAACAATAAGATCAGCTCTTTGAATAGAATCAAACTGCTCTCTTAAAGAGCCCATTGGAAAAATATTTTTATTTTTCTGATTACAGTTCCACATAACAATATCAAAATCACGAAAGAGCCATCGATTCTGAAAGGCATCATCTGCAATAATAATATCTACATCTTCATCTTCTTGGATTTTTTTAATAGCTAAAATTCGATTTTCAGATAGGTATATTGGTACATCATTATACTTTAATTTAAGCATAAGAGGTTCATCACCGACATCTAATACATGACTATCTAGGCGAACACAAATAAGTCCCTTAGATGTTCGTCCATAACCACGTGAGACCACCGCTGGTTTTAAATGACGTTTTTTTGATTCCTTTATAAGGAAATCAACCATTGGTGTTTTCCCACTACCCCCTAGTGTTAGATTTCCTACACTAACAATTCTTATTTGAGATATATAAGGATTTAAAAAATGGTCATCAAATAATCGATTTCGCCACTTCATTACAGAACCATAAAGAGAGCCTAGAGGATTAAACATTTGCTCTACCCTTGTTTTTTTTTGAAAGACATTCAATATAATTAGCTATTGTCTGTGTAACATTATTTTTATCTAGCTGCTTTTCAATTTCATCAAATGCACTAAGTTGGGCTTTCCTTGCATTATCATTATTTATAATCTGAGATAAGGCATCAACTGTATTTCTAATATTAAATTCATTTTGAAATAGCTCTGTAACAACAGGTTTATTTAAAATAATATTTGGAAGTCCAAAAAACTGAGGCTTTTTAATAAATATACCACCCAAAGAAGCTGTTAAGGTATTAAATTTATAGACAATCACCATAGGTACTCTCATCAATGCAACTAACAAAGTTCCTGTTCCACTTTTTACTAAAATTGTATCACATATTTGTATCATTTTAGCTGCTTCTAATTTTATAAAAATAACTTGTTGATTCGTTATCTTTTTTACCTGGTTTTCAATAAGTTTTTCATCTATACTATTAGCTATAAGTACTGCAATTTTACTCTTTTTAAAAAATACAGCTGATTCTATTTGAGTTTTTAAAATATTATTAATTTCAGTATATCGACTTCCTGGCATAAGACCAATTAAGTGCTCATCATTATGAATCCCATAGAATTGACGTAAACGATAACGTTCCCCTTTCGATATCTTTATATTGGAAAGATTTTCAATAAGAGGATGTCCAATATATTCAACTTCTAAATTATTTTTTTTATAGAAAATAGCTTCATGAGGAAATATAACACAAATTTTATCTGCAATTTTTTTTAAAGTTTTTATTCGATTTTTACGCCAAGCCCATATTTGAGGTGGTATATAATAAAGTATAGGTAAATTAGAATTTATTTTTTTTAATCTTTTAGCTAAAGAAAAATTAAATCCAGGATAATCTATAAGTAAAACAACCTCTGGTGGTCTTTTTTGACATTCATCTATAAGGGTATTAAAAATATGCTTAATTTTATGGAAATATTTTATAACTTCAAAAATACCAACAATTGCTAAATCTTCACTTCGACCTAAACATTCAAATCCTAAAGATTTCATTCTCCCATTTCCTATACCAAAAGATTCAATTTTAACTCCTATTGTATTCCAATACTTTAGAAGACGTTCTGCATATTCAGCACTTGATGATTCAGCAGCAACTATCAATACTCTCAAGAATACGCTCCACTATTTTTAGATTTTCTGTTGCACTCTCTCCAGTACAAACTGAAGGTTTATTATTTAAAATAGAATTTACAAAAGAGCTAAGTTCCTCAAAAAGAGAATCTTCTTTTGGAAGAGTATAATAGAATTCTTCATTTTCTATATGTTTTATACTGTAAGCAGATTTTAAAAAATCTGCTGATATAGAAAAACTATCAGATTCAGCGATCATCATTCGATAAGGATGTGTATGAACTCGACTAGCTTCTAAGATTGCTTTTTTTTCATTTGTAAATAATAAGTTGACAATAACCTTGTCATATTTATCTGTACGTATTTTTTCTCCCTCTGCTTGTACACTTATAGGAGATTCATTGAGGAGATTTAATAATAGATCTATATCATGAATCATTAAATCTGTGACTACATCTACATCTAAAGCTCTCTTTTTAAAAGAAGTAAATCTTTTAAAATGAAATTTAAAACAGAAATTTAATTTCTCTCTAATTGAATGAAAAACAGGATTAAATCTTTCAATATGACCTACTTGCAATAATTTATTATGCTTTTTTGAGAGTGTACATAATGTTTGAGCTTCTACACTTGTAATAGCAATAGGTTTTTCTATAAAAACATGTAAGTTATTTTTTAAGGCTGATTGAGCAATCTCAAAATGGCAACTAGTTGGAGTTACAATAGAAACAGCTTCAATATTATTATAGAGAGATTTCATATCTTCATAAGGTTGAGTACACACTTCGTCTGCAATAGTTTTTGTACGATTCCAATCTAAATCATAAATACCTATAAGATTTGCTTCTTTGATTTTTTTGAACTTCTGAGCATGAAATCGGCCTAAATACCCGACACCGACAACTCCAGTTTTTAATGTATTCACTTTGCTAAACCTCTTCTTGTACTTTCAATAAACTGAACGAGGTATTTTATCTCAGAATTAAAAAGACACTCTTCTCTTATTCTTTTTAATCCTTCAGAGATTGTGCTTGATCCCTTCATTAAAATACGAATAGCTTTATGAATATTATGAATGTTTTCTGCAGATATTCCATTTCTTTCAAGACCTATTTTATTTGTAGCTTTAATTACAGCATGATTTCCATAAGCTATTGAAAAAGGCAAGATATCTTTATTCACAGAACTACAACCACCTATAAATGAATAACTTCCTAAATGTACCAGTTGATTAAAAGCACACATTCCACCTATAGTGATATAATTATCTAATTTTACATTACCTGCAAATTGACATGAATTTGCAATAAAATTGTGATCACCAATACAACAATCATGTCCAAAATGCACATAGGCCATAAATAAATTATGGCTACCTACTTGTGTTTTTCCTCCACCTCTTTTAGTCCCTAAACTAATTGTCACACATTCACGAAATTGATTATTATCACCAATAATTAAACAAGTATCATCATTGTCATAATAACGATCTTGTGGCGGACAGCCTATAACACAGCCTGGTGAAAAATGATTATTTTCCCCAATTTCAACTGAGCCAGATTCAAATCCAATAGTCACATTGGCATCGAGTTTTGTATTATTTTTAATAATCACTCTACCTCTGATATGACAAAAAGGACCTATTGAAACATTGTCTCCAATTTCTGCATCTGATGAAATAACAGATAAGGGGTGTATCATAGCTTTTTTGCCATAATCTCAGAAGAAGCAACAATCTGTTTATCCACTCTCGCTTCACAGGAAAAGACAAAAAATGGTTTTTTATCTTTTATACCAAGAATACTTATTTCTAAACTGTCACCAGGGGTGACGGTTTTTCTAAACTTTGCATCCTTAATACTACAAATATAAAACTCCCATTCTTTTCCTTTTATAGAGGGTGGGTAAACTAATAAACATGCTGATTGTGCCATAGCTTCAAGAATCAACACCCCAGGCATAATCGGACGTCCCGGAAAATGTCCTGGAAAGAACGGTTCATTATATGTTACGTTTTTAAGAGTTTTAATCTTAGAGCCAACAAAAGAGCCTGTATTGTCTTTACGATTTATTTCTAAGACACGATCAACTAGCACAAAAGGATATCTATGCGGGAGTTTTTTTAATATACCTAAGATATCAATACAGCTCATTTTTATTTCTCAAAAGCTTTTACAATCTTATCTGTTAAATTAAGCCCTTTCTCTCCCCAAAGCACATTGTTTTGTCCTTTTTCCAAAATAATACTGTAACCTTCCTTTTTTGCGACTTTTGCAATAACTTTCTTTAGTTTTTCTAAAATAGGCTTTGTTAATTCTACCTCTCTTTTTTGAATAGCTTGTTGAGACTCCACCATTAACTTTTGGTACTCATATGCGTTTTTTTGAAACTCCATAGTTTTTTGTTCACGCACTTTTTCTGATAAAACCATAGCCTTCTTTTCAAGATCAGTTTGCATTTTTTGAAGATCTTCTCTCTTTGACTTTAATCGTTTCTCTTTGTCTTTAAATTCACGCTCTAATTTTTTCTTAGCCTTTTTTCCAGCTGATGTGGATTGGATAGCTAATTGCATATCGATATATGCAATCTTTTGTTCCGCTTCTACACTTATAGAAAAACCTACTATTAAAAATATTAATTTTAAGTATCTCATAATATTTTCTCCTTATATTTAAAAAGGGGACCCTATTGCAAAGTTAAATACACTTGTTTGTTCCTTATTTTGTCTATTAATTGGAAAACCCCACTCAAATCGTAATGGACCAATAGGGGAAAACCAACGAACTCCTACTCCAAAGTTACTCCTAAAATGATTGAAGTTCAATATATCATCTGCATAACCAGTATCATAGAAGACCACACCTCTCATTTTAGTCTCAGTAACTAATGGAAACTCTAGCTCCAGATTGAAATAAGTTTGCTGTCTTCCCCCAGGTGGCTTATTATCCAATGCTAGACCCACTGAACGGTATTCATACCCCCTCAATGTGTTTGGTCCTCCAAGACGATAAAGTTCCGTAAATGGAGGCTGAGATCCCTGACCATCAATAATCCCGTAAGATACATTACTACGAAATACAATATCCCACAATATAGTATGGTAAAATCGTATATTTCCGGTACCTCGTATATAGCTAATATCGCCACCAAGTCCTGCATATTCTATAGATGTACTTGCAAAAAAACCATCACTGGGAGTTAGTCTGTCATTCCTTTTGTCATATTCTAATGTTCCCGTAATTGAACTGGTACGACCATTCACCGTCTCAACAGGATATAACTCAGGATTAGGATTATAAGTATCTAATGTGACTTTTGTTTCATCATAA
Source organism: Bdellovibrionales bacterium (assembly GCA_965116215.1). GTDB lineage: Bacteria > Bdellovibrionota > Bdellovibrionia > Bdellovibrionales > JAKFYE01 > CBDBKL01. Next base: position 456,446 of record OZ220494.1, read on the forward strand.
CGATAACGTAGAAAGCCATAAAAGTAAGGTAAGATAGGATGCCCTATACGTACTGCTCCACCTATAACTGATTCGCCATACTCCCCTGTTTGAATGATTCTTCTTCGATAGAGATCTCCGCCTAAAGACCATTTTGTGTCATAAAAATAAGGCTCAGTAAAACTAATATTAAAAATTGAATCGGTTTTATTCAGATCTACAGTTAGTGCTAATCGTTGCCCTCGACCAAAAAGATTTGATTGTTGTAACTGTCCATTAAAAACCATTCCTGTAGCAGAATTATAACCTGCCCCTACTTGAATACTTCCTGTATTTCTTTCTTTAACTGAAATTTCAAGATCTACAACATCTTGTTTTTCTACAGAAGTTTTTATATTAAATTTAACATCTTCAAAGTATCCCAAACGTCGAACATTAGCTTCAGATTCTTTCTTTCGTGTTGTATTATATAATTCTCCTTCAAAAATTTTAAGTTCACGGCGAAGGACTTTGTCACGTGTTTTCGTATTGCCAATAATATCAAATTCTCCAAAATAGACTTTTTCCCCTTTATCTATTTCATAAGTAATATCGATAGATCTATTTTTTTCTATTAGCTTTGTTTGTGGAATAATATTCACAAAAGCATAACCTAAATCACCATATTTTGCTTGCAGAGTTGCTAAATCTTTATGAAGTGAACCATATGAAAAAACTTTATTTGGGAGAGAGAGCAGATCTTTTATAAGTTCATCCCTAGTAAATAAAATATCCCCAGAAAAATTGACTTCAGCAATATTAAATTGTTCACCTTCTTCAATGCGAATAGTAATATAAATATGTTTTTTATTGGGTGTAATATAAATTTGCGGTTGATTAATTTTAGCTTGTATATAACCTCTATCAAAGTAAAGAAAATTAATCATTTGAATATCACGATCAAAAATATCTTGTCGATAAGAGCCCGATCCTGTCAAAAAACTAAAAAATCCTTTTTCCTTAGTTCCCATCACACTCAAGATATCACTATTAGATATAGCCTCATTACCCAGTAAAGTGATTTTTTTGACTTTAATTTTATCATTTTCAGAAATATGAAATTCAATGCGAACTGTTTCTCCTTTTTTAACATCCACTACCTTTGATTTTACACGGACTAAAAAATATCCCTTTTCTTCATATTGTTTTTTTATATTTTCAACAGCTCTGAGGACTTTTGTTTCATTTAAAATTTGATAAGATTTTATCTCTGAGATCTCATCTAAATCTTTTTTTGACAGCTCTTTATGACCTATATATTTTACTTCTATTATAGAGGGTTTTTCATAAACTGTATAAGTAAGAACAAGCCCCTTCTTTGAGAAACGACTCTTGACTTCAATATTATAAAAATGACCCATTTTAAATAGAGATGCGATATCATCTCGTACTGTTTTTTTATTAAATCTTTTTCCAACCTGAGACTTAATTCTGTCTATAATCGCCGTTTTTTCAATTTTCTTATTTCCAATAATTTGCAAATCTTTAATGATACTCTGAGTTCTTTTTTTCGACCGTGCAGATACGTCATATATGGGCAAAGATATCGTGCCAAATAATGTAAAAACAATGATGATTAATTTTATAAAAAGATGTAACATTTTTAAAAATCCAAAGTATAATTAATAAGTTAAAAAATAAAGATCGACCCTATCTTGAAACAACAATCTTGTCAAAAAATAGTCTTCAAAACGCAAGCTCTCAAAGCTAATTATTTTAAAAAAGATTTATATGTGGAATTATCAGCAACGCATCCCACCATTTTCTGTGGACCACATTCCATCAACAAGATTTAATGTCCTTAAAAATCGTGAGGAAAAGCGAAGATCATGGCTCACAACAAGAAGGCTCAATCCTTTAGACTTCTGAAGCTCAAAAAAAAGATCTTGAATCTTTTTTCCATTTTTTGTGTCTAAGTTTCCTGTCGGCTCATCAGCAAATAAAATTTCTGGGTTTTGCATCAAAGCTCGAGCAATAGCGACTCTTTGTTGTTCTCCCCCACTTAATTGTTTAGGATAGTGAAATCTTCTATCTACAACTTTTAGCTCCTCCAATAAGGCCAATGCTTTTTCTTTTACTTTACTCTTTAAATCACCTGCAATCCGTCCTGGCATCATAACATTTTCAAGAGCTGAAAACTCGTTCAATAAATAATGAAACTGAAAAACAAATCCCATTTTTAGATTTCTAAATTGAGCTAATTTCTCTTCATTATAAGAAAAAAGATCCTGTCCATTATAAAGTAAACGTCCTTTATCAGGTCTGTCTAATGTTCCAAGAATATGCAATAGTGTGCTTTTTCCAGCCCCTGAAGCTCCACGAATACAAACAGCTTCCCTCTTTTTAAGAGTTAAATCAATCCCCTTTAAAACATGGAGTTTGTTATGATCTGTACCATAAGTTTTTTCAATTCCCTGAGCATCAATCAAAAATGGATCATTCATATCTTAACCCTTTAACTGGCGAAAGAAGTGCGCCCTTTCGAGCAGGAAGAAGAGTGGATAAAAAACAAATTCCTAATGAAACCATAAAAATAGAAATAAGATCTCCAATTCTAAAATCAACAGGTAATCGATCAAATTTGTAAATCTCTGCAGGAATGTCAATCCAAACTGACTGAGATATAATCCATGCAGATAATATCCCTACTCCAATGCCTATAGCTGAACCCAATAAAGCAATGAATAAACCTTGAAAAATAAATATTTTCTTTAATCTTTTAGAGTTTAATCCCATGGTTTTAAGAATTCCAATATCAGCAAATTTTGTAAATACACTTACAAATAAAGTACTACTTAAATTAAAAGCTGCAATGAATATCATTGATAATAAAACAATAAATATAACTCTTTTTTCAATTTGAACGGCTGAAAAAAAATTATAACTCACATCAAACCAGTCTTTTGCCCAATATCTATCCCCTAATGATTCGATAATTTTAAAACTTTCTCCTCTTGCAAGATCAGGATCTTTATATCTTAATCTTAAACCTGAATATATTTTTCCAATATCAGCTAAAAGTTGAGCAGAAATATCAGAAATAACAACATACCTATTATTAAATTCATATTTACCTAAATCAAGTATTCCGCTGACTTTAAACTTTTTATGTTTGGGAGAAAAAGAGCGAGAATTGATTTTTTGTGGTTTTGGTAAAATAATTTGAAAAGTATCTCCTACTTTTAAATTAAAATTTTTTGCAATAACTTTACCTAAAACAGCATTATTGTCTAAAACATTAAATGTTCCATGAATCACTCTCTCTTCAAGATTCAGAACTTTAGAAAAAGTTTTCATATCAATTCCTTCAATAACAATTCCTGAAATTTTTCTTTTTTTAGCTATAGTTGCATCTAAATGAATAAAAGGGGTTGCATTTATAATACCAGGGGAAACTTGTTTCAATTTTTTAAAAGTCTCTCCCATGGGGTCTTTTGTCCCAGAGCGATCTATAACCATTAAGTGACCTGTTGTATCTATGACAGCTTTTTTTAAATAAGACTCCACACCATTTAAGATAGATATACTCAGTACTAATATGGCAACACCTATAATTAATCCTATAAGGGCAAACAAGGCTGTTCGATTAAGAAACCGAGAGCGATTTGTTAAATATCGTAAAGCTAACCACAGTTCCATATGGCTTATTTCTCTTCTCTTTTTAATTTAAGAAAAGCAGCAATAAAATTTTCTAAATCTCCATCCATAATTTTTTGAACTTGTCCAGATTCAAAACCCGTTCTATGGTCTTTTACCATTTGATATGGATGCATAATATAAGATCTAATTTGACTACCCCATTCATTAGCTTTTTTATTTGCATTTTGTTTATCTTTTTCCTTTTGTTTTGCTTCTTCTTCTCGTTCGTATAGAGCAGATTGCAGCATTTTCATAGCCTTATCTTTATTTGCATGTTGACTGCGTTCACTTTGACACTGAACCACGATTCCAGTCGAAAGATGAGTCATTCGAACAGCTGAATCTGTTTTATTAATATGCTGTCCACCTGCACCACCTGCTCTATAAGTGTCTACTTTTATATCCTCAGTACGTACTTTAATTTCAATATTTTCGTCAATTTCAGGCCAAACAGAAACAGCCGCAAAACTAGTATGTCTTCTTGCATTGGAATCAAAAGGGCTAATACGAACAAGTCGGTGGACCCCATTTTCTGATTTTAAATATCCATAAACCAAAGGACCTTCTATATGAAAAGTTATAGATTTTATTCCTGCTTCGTCCCCATCTGTCCTCTCTAATGTACTTATTTTATATCCTTGACGTTCTGTATATCGTTGATACATACGAGACAACATAGATACCCAATCACAGGCCTCGGTTCCCCCTGCACCAGAATAAATAGAAAGGTAAGCATTTTTAGGGTCTATTTTTTCATCAAATAGAACCTTAAGTTCCAGTTTCTCTGCCATTTTTTCTAGCAACTTAAGTTCCTTTGAACATTCTATAAATGAATCTTTATCCTCCTCCTCTTCTGCTATGACCAATAGGATATCTACATCCTGAATTCGATGATTAAAATGTTCCCATTCTTCAATAGATTTTTGCAAAAAGGCTCTTTTTTTATTGATATTCTGTGTGTGAGTTGAATCTTGCCAAGTTTTAGGATCTTCTAATTGTTTCAAAATATCTTTAAGCTCTTCTTTTTTAGTATCAATTTCAAAGAAACCCCCTTAAGTCTTTGGAAGAAGACTTTAATATATCAATAGTGTTTTTCATATCAGAAAGATCTAAGGTAGAGGCCATCCCCTAATTTTACATAGTTTAAAAAAAACGTCATCTTGAATTTTAAACATTTTTTGACTTTCATAAGAGTTTTTTTCATGATCATAACCCAATAGATGAAGAAGACCATGTAAAGTCATGTATCCTATTGCATAATGTAGACTGTATGCATTGAATCGTTTTTTTAGACTATCTATAGAAAGAATCAGCTCTCCAAGAGAATTAGATCCTATAGGCCCAAAACTTAAAATATCTGTAGACTTATTTTTTTTTCTATATCTTGCATTTAATCTCTTTATTTCACTCTCTGATACAAAAACAAGAGTAAGATCTTTATTTAAAAGAGTCTTCGATTCTCCTTTTAAAAGTAATTCTTTTTGAATACTTTTCATCCACAAATAGATAAAACTTTTTGGGATAGGATGTTTTACTTTTTTAATAATTTCGATCTTCATAAAAAACTCAAAATATTCAATTCAAAATAGATATTATTGAATGCCTCATTCTAAAATGTATATTATAACAAGATTCATTTTCTTTTTAAAATCTAGATAATTCTTTGTATATAGATTTTTAAAAATAATTGCACACTATTTATAATATAAAAAATATCTTTTTACGAATAATCTTTAATTTATGTATAAATGAAAGATGTTTTATGAAAAATCTATGCTAAGAAGAAGATCTCTGGAAGCAGATATTATGAAGATAGAGGACTTTCTATGAAAGATAAAAACCTAAGAGATTTTAAAACACTTTTAGAAATAATGAAATATCTTAGAGGACCCAAAGGGTGTCCTTGGGATAAAAAACAAACGGCAAAAACTCTTATTCCTTATACTATTGAAGAAACATATGAATTAGTAGAAGCTATAGAGAGTAAGGAAAAGGAAGATATAATTAGTGAGTTGGGAGATGTACTACTTCAAGTTGTTTTTTATTGTCAAATAGCTAGAGAATCTGGAGAGTACAGTATTAATGATGTTATAGAATCTATATGTAAAAAAATGATAAATCGTCATCCTCATGTTTTTGGTGATGTAAAAATTGATAATTTAGAAGAGGCCTTAAAAAACTGGGAACAAATTAAAACAACTGAAAAGAAAGCTCAAGATGAATTAAATATTCCCAAAAACCTTCCTGCACTTATGTATTCTCAAAAAATGGGGAATTTTTCTAAAATATTTAATTTTGACTGGGCATCTATTGAAGATGTTTTTTCCCATTTAGAAGACGAATTAAATGAGCTTAAAGAGGCTATACGTTCAAAAGAACTTAAAGCGATTAGACACGAAGTAGGAGATTGTTTATTTTCTCTTGTTCAAGTTGCTAGACACTGTCAGTTTGATGCTGAAACTTCATTACGTCAAATGAATGAACGTTTTAAAATGCGATTTATTTCTATGCAAAAACTAGCAAAAGAAAAAGGGTTAGATTTTAAAAATCTTACATCTAAGCAATCTGAAAATCTTTGGAAAGAGGTCAAATTAAAAACTAATAATTTTACCTCTACAGAAAAAGACACCTTTTAAGAAATGTAAGTTTATTCTATTCCTGATCGAATCCAACTCTATCTAACTTACACTTTTAACCTACAATGGACAAAGGCTTTTATCTTCCCCTTAAAGCTCAAACAGCTTTGGAGGACGCAAAGCGTCTCTTTCCGAGATACGCATTGCGCTTCAAAAAACTCGCTTTAAGCGGAAGATAAAAGCCTTTCTACCACAGAAAGATAACAACAACTTATCTCTATTATAAAAAAGATAGCGTATCTGTGGAAAGATTGCTTGTTCTATTCTTCATCTTATTACTTTCTATCCATTCACGAGCAAAATATCTGTTTTTCAAAACCATGATACTTCTATAAAGGTTCACTTCAAGTTTTATAAATCTTTTTTAATTGTTTTTCTTTAAGGAAAAAAACCTATTAATACGAGATTTTATAAAAGAAACTTCATCTACATTAAGAAACTTTAAAATAATAAAATAAACCAATATACAAATTCCAATGATGAAAAATAAAGAACTAGCTCTAGCTATATAACTAGTTCCTAAGATTTGAAAAACAGGAGAGTATAATTGAATAACTCCATACATGACAGATGCAGCAAGTATATATTTTACAAAATTTTTGCACAAAGGTAAAAGAGGAAATGGTCCAATCAAAATAAGATAACCAAAATAAAGAAGTAAACCATTTAAGACAGACACTACCAAAGTTGAAAGAGCTAATCCTTTTAATCCATGAGTCTCCATAAGATCAGGTGCTAAAAATACATGAATAATAAGACATATCATTCCTACTAGAGCAGGATACCAAGTGTTTTTTACAGCATAAAAGGTAGGAGCTAGCACTCTAATCCAAGAATATGTTATGACTGCCCCTGCGTAAATCTGTAAAACTAAAGCTGTTTGAATAGCATCGGAAAGCGTAAATTGAGCACGTTGAAAAACAACTTGTACAATGGGAAGAGAAAGAAAATAAAATCCAACAGCACAGGGAATAGCAAAAAGCATAATAATATTCAAAGATTGAGTCATCGTCTCTCCCATCTCTTTAATACGCCCTTTGTACCAAAGTTCTGAAAGAGTGGGTAACAGGGCTGTCCCTAAGCTGACAGCAAATAAAGACAGAGGTAATTCCAGAAGACGATCTGCCCAAAAAATCCACGAATTCGCCCCTTCTGGCAACTCACTGGCAAATCGTGTGTTCACAATAACTGTTAATTGTAAAACAGCCATCCCTATAAAGCCGGGAAACATATTTTTTAAAATAAGAATTAAAGCCGGATTTTTCCATTGAAAAGATAATCGAGGGAAAAAACCCTTACGCTTTAAAAGGGGTATTAAGATAGCTACTTGAAGACTTCCCCCAATAAGTACAGCCCAAGCTACCCCATCGCCTGGAGCACCCACAAAATCTAATGGGAAAAAACAACTCAGAATAATTGCTATATTGAAAAAAACAGGAGCTAGAGCAGGTAATGCAAAAGATCTCAAACTATTTAATATAGCCATAAAGTAGGCATAGATAATCATAAAGAAGAGAAAACCCGACATTATACGAGTCCATCTGACTGTCATCTCAACTTTTCCCGGAACTTGAATGTAAGCTTCACCTGACACAAATACAGAGACAATTTCTTCTGCAAAAAGAAAAATAAATAGGACTAAGGCTAAAATAACTGACATTAATAGTGTCAGAAGTGCTGCTATTAATTGTTCAGGTTCTGACATATTCTTTGCTGATTTTCCCTTTAGAACAAGATCTGTAAATACAGGAATAAAACTGACATTTAATGCCCCTTCCCCAAGAAGACTTCTAAAGAGATTGGGAATACGAAACGCCACAAGCCAAGCATCTGTCATTGTACGAGACAGAAAAGCAGACATAACAATATCTCTAAAAAGTCCCAAAATCCGACTACTCAGAGTCCCCAAAGCCATAGCGGAGGCAGCCTGAAAAACTCCCTTATTTTTTTCAAGATTTTTGATGGATTCATCTCCTTGCATCAAAAAAAAGAATATGCTAGTTTTCGTATTTTAATCTTTACTAAGACTATTTTGGAGGGTTTACATTGGCAAATCATAAATCAGCAGCAAAGCGAGTTCGTCAAAATTTAAAACGACAAAAAGTAAATCATAGACTTATAGCTGAAGTACGAACTATTGAGAAAAAGCTCAAAAAAGCTCTGATGGATAAAGACAAAAAAACAGCAAATAGCCTCCTTCAGAGATTGACATCTAAGCTAACAAAGGTGGCTCAAAAGGGATGTTTTCATCCCAATAAAGTTTCTCGTAAAATCAGTCGGTTAGCGACGAATGTTCATAATCTATCTTAATTTAACATATTTTAACAATTAAATTTTCAAGCCATAGATGTTGACTGAGTGAAGAAGATTTGAGGGCTTGGTCTGTCTCCAATAACAATTTATGAAATGCTCCCAACTTCTGAGGTGGCCAATCACGAGTTTGATTGATGTATTGAGGCAAAGAAAACATAGGTATTTTTGCTTGAAGGCAAATTTGGGATTTTGAAAATCCGAATCGCAATCCTTCATGAATATATAATAAAACTCTAAAATGCCTTGCTATTAATGCCAATATTCCAAAGACATTTTCTCCATGTTTTAATAACTTATTAAGATAGATAAGAGCACTTATTCGATCTCTGACTCCAATCGCATTTATTAATTGAAAAATAGATTCCATTCGAGTATTAGAAACAACAGATTCGACATCCGAACGTTCAATTTGTTTTCTATCACCTATAAATTGAGCTACTTTTTCTATTTCATTTCGGATTTCTAAAAGATATGGCCCTATCATGTGTTGTAAAAGTTCAGATGCCCCTCTTCTAATCGAAACACCTGCTTGATTTGCAAATTTATCGATCCAAAAAGGAAGTTCCTTTTCAGAGACTCTATTAAACTTTACAACAACACCTTTAGATTGAAAGAGCTTAAAAAATGCCTTTCTTAAATCAATAGTTTGAGCCAAAAAAATCAGAACAGATGTCTCTATAGGCTTTTCTATTAAAGGCTTGAGATTTTCTAGTTCTTTTATTTTTATAGAATCAACATTATGAACAATAACGACTCTTTTTGAAGCCATTATAGGTAATGTTTCTAAAGCATTTTTAATATCTCGAGAAGAAGTCTCTGAAGCAAAAAAAACATCTCTATTAAAATCTAACAGAGATTCTCGCACAGCTAATTGAATTAAAGCTTTTTTTGCCTCATCAATAAGAAAAGTTTCTTCTCCATAAAGACAATAGAGATTTTTAAGTTCTCCATTTTGAATACTTTTTTCTAAATATCGCCATGTTTTCATTAAAAATTTTCCGTTAAAAGAGCATAGACTTTACCCATCATATCCTTTGCCAACAATTGAATATGAATATGTCGTGCAGAGTGATTGTATGTCGCAGATGCTGAGTTAATCATAGGTCTAGTAATAAGTGGAGCATCATAAAGTTTTTCGCCCTCTAAATTTCTAGCCCACAGAATTTGTCCATCTGAATTGCGTCGAACTCTGACTTCTACTTTAATATAAATACGATATTCTTTAATTAATTCAGTACCTTTTAATAAATAGGACTCAGAAGGATTATCTGGATCAAATTGAGCTCCCTGAACGAAGCGAATGTGCTTAATTTCCCCTTCAAAGGTGACTTGTGCTCCTATTTCATTTTCTATGTAACTCAATGGTGATCTTTCAACTTCATCAATAAGTGCTTTTGTAAAATAAGGTTCTACACCTGAAAATTGTGTACGGTTCTTAAAAATAGGAACTCTTACAGTTTTATACCCTCCTGGAATTTGTCTATGTTGGGTCCCAAAACGATAACCACATCCAACAAGGAATAGAAAAAGAATAGAAAGAACTGACTTGAATAACATGGACAAAAAATAGCATAAAATATTCAAGAAATGAAGCTAGACCGATAGACATATTTATTATAACATCGAGAAGTTTTATGAAAAAAGAATACCTTTTAATGACCCCTGGCCCCGTAAAAATGCCACAAAAAGTTTATGAATCATTAGTTCAACCAATGATTCACCATCGTACTTCTCTTTTTAAATCAGAATTTAAAACCACTCTTGAAAAGCTAAAATTCGTTTTTCAAACCAAACAATCTGTATATATCCTTACTGCTACAGGCTCAGGAGCTATGGAGGCTGCTATAACAAATACTTTGAGTCCTCATGATACTGTGGTTGTTTTATCTGGTGGAAAATTTGGAGAAAGATGGAGTGATATTTCTAGAGCCTATGGACTCAATGTCCTTGAACAAAAGATAAAATGGGAATATCCCGCCTCTCCACAGGATTTAAAAAATATTTTATTAAAAGAAAAGAATATAAAGGCTGTTATGTGTCAAGCCTGTGAAACAAGTACAGGAGTATTAAACCCTATTCAAGATTTAGCCAAAGTCACAAAAGAACATTCAGATGCTTTATTTATTGTAGATGGAATTATGGGAGTTGGAGCCTTCCCTCTTCCCATGGATCAATGGGGCATTGATATCCTAATCAGTGGATCACAAAAGGCTTTTCGAATTCCGACAGGAATTAGCTTTATTGCGCTTTCTGAAAAAGCTATTCAAGCCAGTAGATCGTCTAAGCTACCTAATTTTTATTTTAACTTAGAAATTGAAAGAGAATGCAACAAAGCTGACCAGACACACTTCAGTTCTCCTGTTCTACATATAAGAGCATTATCTCAAGTTCTTGATGATTTTGAAAAAAATGGTTTAGAGTATTATTTCTCCTATTGTCAAAAACTCTCCAATATAACCTTAAAATTAGGTCAATACTTAGGTTTTAAGTCTTTTACACATTCTCCAGCACCATCTGTCTCTGCTTTAAAGGTCCCTGAACATTTAGATGGAAATTTAATAAAAACAAAACTTGAAAATGAACATAATTTGTCAATAGGAGGGGGACAAGATCATCTTAAAGGAAAAATTCTCAGATTAGGTCATATTGGAGATATTAAAAAAAATGACCTTTGGGAGTTTTTTGAAAGATTTTGTATTGTATTAAATGAACTAGAACACTCTGTTGATAGAGATAAATTAAGATATCTTTTCAAAGAGAGTTGGAATTCTAAGAATTAGAAAATGACAAATGACAATATATTAAAAATTGGATGGCTAGGACAATTTCCAGAAAATATTTTTCAAGATCATTGGGAAAATGTTAAATCTTTAAAGATTTCTAATCTTTCAAATTCATATAAAGATTTACATGGTATTATTTTAAGAACTGAGACAACTGTTAGAGCAGAATTTTTAAATTTGTTTCCTAATCTTCGATTTATTATTACTGCGACAAGCGGTTTTAATCATATAGATTTCAATCTTGCTCAAGAAAAAGATATTCTTCTTGGATATACTCCAGAATCTAATGTCGTCAGTGTTGCTGAACATACATGGACTCTTGTTTTAAATTGTATAAAAAGAATAAACGAAAGAAATATAGAAGATTGGCGCACATCTCGCTATCTGTTGGGTGAAGTCTTATCTGAGAAGACACTTGGTCTTATTGGTTTTGGTCGCATTGGAAAAAGAGTTTCAGCTATTGCCCAATCCTTTGGAATGAAAGTCATAGCCTATGATCCCTACTTGGAAGATAATGATTTTTTAACATTCAATGTGGAACGTGTCGGTTTAGAAGAAGCCTGTAGACAAAGCGATATTCTTTCTCTTCACTCTCCCTTGACGAAAAAAACAAGATATATTATCAATAAAAAAACTTTAAATTGGATTCCAGATACCACTTATCTTATCAATACTTCTCGAGGTCAATTATTAAATGAAGAACATGTTTTAATGGCTTTAAAAATGGGTCAATTAAAGGGATTGGGTCTTGATGTCTTTGAAAATGAACCTTTGAATTCTAACTCGGAGTTTCTTCGCTTAAAAAATGTTATTATAACTCCTCACTGTGCTGCCAAAACAATATCAGCATTTCAACAATCCACATCTCATGCTATAGAATCAGTTAATCATTATATTAAATACAAACAGCTTAAGTGGCCCTTACCTCTCACAGAAAAATGGTACAAAGAGGATAAACTATAAAACAAACACAATATCTAAAACTTGCTAAATAAAGGTCTATTGGTAATAGTGAAAAGTATTTATAGATTTATTTGTATCCAGAAATAAACTCCTTAAAAGGTTCATGAACCTTTTCTTTTATAACCAAGTCTTATCCCATAAATCTCTTCATTCAAAATTTATGATACTTTATTAATAACACCGCTCATTGTACTGCATATAGGCACGATTGTATTGAACTCCTTTATGTTCTACCACTATTTTCTTGGCGTCTGGATCACCTTGCTTGGCTGCGGCTTCATACCATCCGATAGACTTTTGAAGATCCCTTTCCACACCCTTTCCTCGACGGTACATGTCACCAAGCTTATATTGAGCCTCTACACCCCCCCCTGTTTTGCTCGGGCTTTAAGTTGTGATAATCCCTACTTGTTTTGTCTTGAGGCATTTATATTCCCCTGCTCTACTTGAACTTCAAGTCGCTTCAAATCTTTTGAGTTTTCATTAGCCCCATAAAATAAGGGGGCAAAAAAATAACACCAAAAAATAGGGCAATATGAGTGAAGGCTATAGGCTTTAGAAATGGTTTTAGTTCTGGTTTCACGTAAAGACTCCTTTGTCTATTATGTTTTAATAACACCGCCGACTCTGTTCGTACTTCCTCTCCCAGTAGAGGGCCTTTTGAGCATCTCTTCCAACTCTCCATCCCAAACGATACCTCTCAGCCAGATCATATTGAGCTTCCCGGTGACCCTGCTTTGCTGCAGACTCAAGCCATTTCAAAGCCTTTTGAGGATCTTTAGTAACACCCTCTCTTCCGGCATAATACAGTTGACTAAGCTGATATTGAGCATCTATATCTCTCTGCCTTGCCGCTGCTTTATACCATTTAAAAGCCTCTCGAAGATCTCTTGATACACCTACACCCAAATCATACTTTTTAGCTAGCTTATATTGAGCTTCTCCATGTCCCTGCTCTGCTGCCTTCTTAAACCATTGAAAGGCCTTTCGAAGATCTATAGGGATGTCCTCTCCATTATAATACTTTTTAGCCAGATGAAATTGAGCCTCTACATGACCCTGCTTTGCCGCAGCTTTAAGCCATTCAATAACTTTTTGAAGATCTCTCCCCCCCCTCTCTCCGTAATAATAATCACTCATACTTCCAAGATCATATTGAGCGTTTATATGACCCTGCTTTGCAGCCTTTTCATACCAATAATGAGCCTTTTGAAAATCTCCTGAAATGCCCACTCCATAATGATACATGTAGGCCAGCTCATATTGAGCCCCTTTATGCCCCTGCTCTGCTGCTGTTTTAGTGACTTTAAAAGTTTTTTTAAAATCTCTTGGACGACCCTCTTCAGTATTATAGACAATGGCAAGGCTCCCTTGAGCAAATTTATGACCTTGCTGTGCTGCAACTTCATACCATCCGATAGCCTTTCGAAGATCCTTAGGGATATCCTCTCCTATATGATACATTCTCCCAAGTCTATATTGAGCACTTCTATCTCCTTGTTTTGCTTGGGCTTCAAGTTGTTTTAAATCTTCTGACTTTTCATTAGCCCCATACGACAAAAGAGCAGAAAAACAAATAGCGAAAATTAAGATAACTTTGATGATATCTAAAGACTTTAGAAATAGTTTTGGTTCTGGCTTCATATCAACTCCTTTAAGTTATATGGACAGTAACTCAACTTCTAATTCTTTTAAATAGTTAGATCCTATTTTGATAGGCTATTATTTACTAAACTCAGACCCACTAAGACAATACCTAAAACAGCAAAAAACCTTTTAAATGATTTTTTATAAATTTTCTAAAAAAATTGAGTTTCCACTTAAAAGAGGCTAAGTTATTATTATAACTAAATATTATATAAATCGAGAACTATTAACCTATATCTTTAGTTTACAGTATAAGATTATGAAGATTAAGAATCATTTGCACCATTCAGAGGATGATAGGTAGGAAGAGTTTTTTTAAAGATTTTTAAAATCTCAAACAACTCTAAAGGTCAGCAGTTTGTGACAAAGGCCAAAAGTATTCTCTCGTAAAAACTTGGTTCATAGCTAGTTAAGTTCCAATAACAACAAACAAAGGCATAACCGATGATGACATTCACAAAGAGTAAAAAAATCATAAATAACAAAGCTGATGTTTGATAACTATCTCTGTGATATATCCAATGAAAGAAGGTATCTTAACAAATAACTGTTTAGTATTTGAATTGTAAAGGAGCTGTTTATGCCAGGCATAGTTGTTGTAGGTTCTCAGTGGGGTGATGAAGGAAAAGGAAAAGTTGTAGATCTTTTTTCTATAAAATCAGATTTAGTTGTTCGTTATCAAGGAGGAGCTAATGCAGGACACACCCTTGTTGTCAATGGTAAAAAAACGATCCTTCATCTTATCCCCTCTGGAGTTTTAAACCCAAGTACAAAATGTCTAATTGCATCTGGAGTGGTTTTAGATATTGAAGTTGTCGTAAAAGAGATCGACGCACTTCAAAAGAACAATCTCTTAAAAGACAATGATCAGTTACTTATTTCAGATGGGGTCACTTTATTGATGCCCTACCATCGCCTCTTAGATACTTTAAGAGAAAAGTCTGCAGGTCGAGAAAAAATAGGTACAACAGGTAAAGGAATAGGGCCAGCTTATGAGGACAGGGCTTCTCGAAAAGCTATTCTTTTAAGAGATATCTATGATTTAAAGACATTGAGAAAAAAACTTAATAATTCATTGAAAGAAAAAAATTTTCTTATTGAAAAATACTATAATAGTTCACCATTTGCTATTGATGAACTTATGGAATTATTAGAGAAATCTTCTAAAATTTTAAAGCCTTTTCGCTGTAAAGATGCTTCAGGGTTTGTCTATAAGATGTTAATGGAGAAGAAAAAAGTCTTATTTGAGGGAGCTCAGGGCACTCTTCTGGACTTACATCATGGAACTTATCCTTATGTAACAAGTAGTTCAACCATTGCAGGATTTGCATGTGCTGGTATTGGAATTGGCCCTCAGCATATTAATAAAGTTTTGGGTATTACAAAATCTTACGCTACACGTGTGGGTTCAGGCCCCTTTCCTTCAGAATTAGATAATGAATATGGAGATCATATTCGCAAACAGGGTAATGAGTTTGGTGCAACAACGGGACGCCCACGCCGCTGTGGGTGGTTAGATTTAATAGCTCTGAAATATGCTATTCGTATTAATGGCATAACAAATTTAGCTCTTACGAATTTAGATGTTCTCAGTGGGTTTAAAAAAATAGCTACAGTTATAGGATATAAAATGAACAACAAAATAATAGACATCTACCCTACTTCTACAGAGGAATTAAGCCATTGTCGGCCTATTTTAAAAGAATTCGAAGGTTGGGAGGAAGATATGACTCAGTGTAAGACAAAAGAAGATTTACCAGATAATGCTAAGAAATATATAAAAGATATTTCGAAAGCCTTGGAGGTGCCGATTGATGTTATTTCTGTGGGTCCCGGGCGAGAACAGACGATTTGGATTAAGGCTCTTTTTGAAGAATAATTTATGGTGTGTTGTACTTATTGACAGGGAAGAAGTTTCTCAATACAACAAATTTTTACTCAAACAAGAGAGTGGGGCCGCTAGCTCAGTTTGGTTAGAGCATCTCCCTTTTAAGGAGAGGGTCCTTGGTTCGAGTCCAAGGCGGCTCACCATATTCAATGCTGGACAAACCCGAGAGCATTAAAAAACCACTTTAGCAAAGGATGTAAGTCCCAAGCCCTAAGAGGACATAATTGGGTTCTTCTCTGACATTGAATTTGTAGGATGATTAAAAAGGAGAGTTTTTTAAGCCTTTCAAAGACTCAGAACAAAATTTATCGAATGTATAATTTTTTCTCAGCTTTTACATTGAATTAAGTTGAATTATAACAATAACTTAACCTCTCTTAAGTGAAAGCTCAACTTCTTAGAAAATTTATAAAAAATCATTTAAAAGGTGTTTTGCTGTTTTAAAACATAGAAATTGTCTTATGGATTTGGGTTTAGTAAACAATAACCTATGAAAATAGGATCTAACTATTTAAAAGAATTAGAAATTGAGCTACTACCCATATAACTTAAAGGAGCCTTTAAATGAAACTAAAATCATTTCTAAAGCCTATAGTTTTCTCCCATATGGCCTTACTTTTCGCTATTTGTTTTTCTGCTCCTTTATCCTACGGAGCTAATGAAAAGACCGTAAGTTTTAAAGAACTTAAAGCTCAAGCAAAACAAGGAGATAGAAGTGCTCAATATGACCTTGCTGAAAGGTATCGTTTAGGAAAGGAAGTTCGCAAAAGTTTTTCAAAGGCTTTGAAATGGTTTAAGAAGGCAGCAAGTCAAGGGCATAAGATAGCTCAAGAGCAACTTGCTCACATGTATCAAAATGGAGAGGATATCCCTAAAGATATTCGAAAAGAATTTTACTGGATGAGGAACGCAACAAGTTTGAAGCAACTTGAAGCCCGAGCAAAACAAGGAGATAGAAGTGCTCAATATGACCTTGCTCTAATATATCATATAGGAGAAGAGGTCCCTAAAGATCCTCAAAAGTCTATTGAATGGCTTAAAGCTGCAGCAGAGCAGGGACATAAAGGGGCTCAATATGAGCTTGGTTATATATATAGCAAAGGAGAGGGTGTAGAAAGGGATCCTCAAAAGGCTTTTGAGTGGTCTGAGAAAGCCGCAAAGCAGGGGCATATGTGGGCGCAATATGAGCTGGCTTTTATCTATTCTAAAAGACTGGAGGTTGAAAGAGCTTTTGAGTTGTTTAGAGCTGCAGCAGAGCAGGGGCATAAAAGGGCTCAATATGAAGTGGGTTACATGTATCAAAATGGATATGGCGTTCCTAAAGATCCTTACAGAGCGTTCTACTGGACTAAGAACGCAGCAGTGCGGGGAGAGAAAAGAGCTCAATTCAATCTGTCTCGTATGTACAGTGAAGGATTCGGGGTTGAAAGGGATTTAAAAAAAGCTGATTTTTGGTTTGATGCTCAAGCCAAAGTTCCATGGAATCCTAATGTTATTGAGTTGCATGGAAGATACGGAGTGCGCAAATTCCCAAGACCTTCTTACTGGGACTGGGATAGAAAATATGATGAAGAATTTCGAAAGCGAGAATTTTCAAAAATTTTGGAAGGGAACAGGAATAGAAAATATAGTCGAGACAGATGTTATTAAAGTACATATGAACTATGGTATTAAAAAATTTTTTATAAACGGTGAAGCATGATATTTTTAAGGGCCTCTTCAAGTTCTGTGTATTTAAATTGATACCCAGTATCTAATGCTTTTTGAGGTAAAACTTTTTGTCCCTTTAAAAAAAGAGTTTCTCCCATTTCTCCAAAGGAAAACTTTAGAATCCAAGGCGGAATCGCAAAAAAACTTGGCCGGTGTATGACTTTTCCCAATGTTTTGCTAAATTCCTTATTTGTAACAGGATAAGGAGCTGTTGCATTTATTGGACCTTCAATGTCTTTATGAAAAATAATATGTTCAAATAGACCAATAAGATCATCAATGTGAATCCATGACATCCATTGCTTTCCATTTCCAAGAGAACTTCCAAGGTAAAATTTAAAAGAAGGCAGTATTTGCGCTAATAAACCTCCATTGCAATCCAAAACAAGACCTGTACGCACACA
Organism: Bdellovibrionales bacterium; assembly: GCA_965116215.1. Classification (GTDB taxonomy): domain Bacteria; phylum Bdellovibrionota; class Bdellovibrionia; order Bdellovibrionales; family JAKFYE01; genus CBDBKL01. Next base: position 474,447 of record OZ220494.1, read on the forward strand.
ACAGACACGAACTTTTTGTTTTTTTGCTTTGTAGGCTGTTTGCTCCCATGTATTGCATAATGTATGTGTGAAACTATTATTTTTTGGCTGTGAAGTTTCAACAAATGCCTTATTGCCATTATTTCCATAATAACCAATAGCTGAACTACTAATCAGAAGCTGAGGTTTTTTTTCTTGTTGATCCATATAATTAATAAGTTTCTCTGTTATTCTAATTCGACTTTCAAAAATTCTTTTTTTCTTTTGCTGAGTCCATCGTCCATGAGCTATAGATTCGCCAGCAAGGTTAATAATAACATCATAATTTTCTTTGGGTTTGCCTAAAGAATCGATAAGTTGAGCTTTATTGATTAATGGATTATACTTTTGTTTTATATTACGAGTAAGAATCGTAACTTGATGATTATTTTTTATGAGTTTTTGAGTGAGTCTGGAACCAATAAAACCACTACCACCAGTTATTAAAAAGTGCATATATATTCCTTTTTAGTTATGTCTTATAAGTTTGATATTATCATAAAAATATGAGTATTTTATATAATTTGAAATACCCTTAAGCTGATTATTCAATAAAAGTGAGTTCATTCGTAAAAAAAATAAGTTTTTATCATTATGAAAAAGAAATATCTAGCCCCTACTCTTTTTAATCTGTTGACCTAAGTGATCTATTATTGACAATTTCAACATTTGATGGATTCTAGAAAATCTATGAATTTCACATTAAAGTTTTTAAAATTTTTACCTAAAAGAATAATAAGTAGATTTGTCGGGCGATTGGTGTCCTTAAATTTTCCAGAGCCTATCGGTTCTCAAAGTGTTAAATGGTTTGCCAAAAAATATAAAATAAATTTACTAGAAGCAGAAAAAGATATTAATGAGTATAAGAATATCGCAGATCTTTTTACTCGGAAATTAAAACCAGGGATCAGGCCTATAGGAGACGGGATTATTCATCCTTGTGATTCTCTATTAACTGAAAATGGAAGAATTCAAGATAAAACTCTTCTTCAAGCAAAATCTTATTTTTATTCTGTCTCTGATTTTTTAGGAGGTTCAAAATGGGCAGATCTTTTTGATGATGGTGTATTTTTAACCTACTATCTTTGTCCAAAAGACTATCATCGTGTGCATTGTCCTATTGATGGGGAAATTATAGCAGCTCGACATATCCCTGGAACTCTCTGGCCGGTTAATCAGCATAGCGTTGAATTTATTCCCAATCTATTTAATATAAATAAACGTTTTATAACAATGATAAGATTAGATTCAGGATATATTGCTTTAGTCATGGTTGGAGCTACAAATGTTGGTCACATAACGGCGAGCTATGATCCCTATTTTATTCTGACATCAAAAGGAAGGAGAGTGATTGATAAGGTTTATGAACCTAAAAAATCTATTAAAAAAGGTGATGAGTTAGGCATATTTCATATGGGAAGCACTGTGATTGTTCTCTATTCAAAAGAAACTATTGTGTCAAAGAATTATAAGGCTTTTCGTCACAAGAGTGTACAATGGGGCCAAAGCCTGTTTATAAAGTAAAGATTATTTTTTATAGGGTAAAGTATTATGAAAAAAACAATAGCTTTAATTATGGGTGGACAGTCTGAAGAACATGATATTTCTTTGATTTCTGCAAAAAATATTTATTTAGGTATAGATCAAGATCGCTTTCAAATTCTACCTATTGGAATTGCAAAATCTGGTGAATGGTATCTCATTACAGATATATCACTTTTCAAATCATTGGATACCTATAATGGATTTGATATTTCAAAATATGGAGATCTTATTTCTCTCATTAGGAAAAAGAGGCAAGTTTTTATAATAAATCTAGAATCACAAGAAGTTGTGACATCGTTAGATGGGGTCTTTCCCATTGTTCATGGACGTAATGGAGAAGATGGGAGCCTACAGGGATTTTTTAAAATTCTTGGCCTTCCTTGTGTCGGGGCAGATGTTTTAGGCTCTGCTATAGCTATGGATAAGGATGTTACAAAACGATTATTACTTGCAACTAAGGAATTAAAAGTCCCACCTTTTTGTGTTATTAGTAAGGGACAGAGGATTTCTTATTCAGAAATAAGTAAGAAATTAGGTGAAATTATTTTTATAAAGCCTTGTCGTTCAGGATCTTCTATTGGGATAAGCCGAGTTTTAAAAGAAGAGGAGTTTTATCGCTCCTGTGATAAGGCTTTCAAATATGATTCAAAAATTATATTAGAATCTTTTGTAGAAGCTAGAGAAATAGAAGTTTCTATTTTAGGAACTAAAGAGCCAAGGGCTTCATTGCCTGGTGAAATTATTGTTTCAGATACTTATTATAACTATGAATCAAAATATTTTAAAAATACACCTTTAACTATTCCTGCAGATGTGACAGAGGAAGAAAAAAAGAGATTACAAAATACAGCCATTACAGTTTATAAAACTCTTTGTATAAAGGGAATGGCACGAGTAGATCTTTTTTTAAAGCCAAATGGTGAAATTTTTATTAATGAAGTCAATACTCTTCCAGGGTTTACTCCAATTAGTATGTATCCTAAATTATGGGTTGCCTCTGGATTAAGCTATAAGGACTTAATAACAGAACTTATTGAGGAATCTTTCAATCGAGATGCCCTTTTTTGATAGATTTTATATATTTTTCAGATTTATCTTTTATAAGAAGTCTTGATTAATTATTATTACTCTAAAAGGGATAAAATTTATGAAAAGAGAAAAGTCTTTCAAACATATTAAATACAGATTAAGAGTCTTAGGGCTCTTTCTTTTTTCAATGGTACTATTGATATCTTGTAATAGACAGGATAAGAGTACTGTACATAAAGTATATAGCAAAATAGAGAATTTAGATAAAGAATGTGAATATTCACTAAAGGTAGGTGAGAATATTAGTGATACTGCATTTTCTGAAGATGCGATAGAGAAGGGACCATTTGGATTAGTATATAATATAGACTTCTTAAAAAAGATTTTTAAATCTTCTGCGGAATCTACTTTAAATTTTGCACATAGTTTAGGTATTAAAACTCTAAGAGTTGAAAAATCACAGTCTAATTGTCAGATGTTTTACTTTTTAGATGAGGCTCAAGAGGAACTTTTAGATATTTGGAAACGATATACAAAAGTAGAACAAAAGGGACAGAGGACTTTTGTACCAAATGGACTCTATTTTTCCATGAGTCAGTCTAATTTATCTTTACCTGTTGATCCTGTAGTGTTTTTAAAAAGTGATGCAAATAGATGGACCTTAGTTCATGAATTGATGCACTATAATTTTCATAGAACAGAATTGCAAGTCTATGGATTTTCTGAAATCAAAACACGTGAAGATAATTATTTTTTAGCAAAAGAAATACTAGATAGAAATTTTCAAAATTATGTAAAACATAGAGATTTAGAATATTTGAAAATTCTTCTTGATTCTATTGTATCTGTTATGGATTCTTTAGATAAGTATTTATTTATGTCAAGAACACAGGTTGATGAAATAAGCATTGAATATATTCTTATAAAATCTTATCTAAAGGGACAGTTAACATATGTTCCTAACAATTTATTGGATAGTTATTCATACATAGTTGGAAATGCAAAAGGAATATTCGAACAGTTTATTTATCCAATTAAAAATATTATCGACCAATATCTTATTGAGGATTCTAAAATTTATTATGAATATGAAGATAAAGTTAAACATCTTTCTGAGAGAATTGATGAATATCCTGTTCTATTTGATAATATTTTGACAAAAGTAAGAAAGAGTATTGCTCTAGGGAAGTGGGTTGAGGAATAATATTTTTATATTAAACCTTGGTCCACTAGATCAGCTATATGATACTTTTTATTTTTAAGTATATATTTTATTTTATTAATTTCCAAGACTCCATAGATGTAAGTATCTCGTCCCCATACAGATGTACTTAATTTTAAAGAACCCCCTTTTTCTGTAATCGCAATTTCATGGTAGGCATGACCTGTTAAGAATTTATCAGGTATTTTATATTTCTTTTTTTGTATTTGAGGATCTCTGATACTTTTAATATTTGTTTTCTTTATAGAAAGAAAATTTGCTAAATGTATCGCCGTTTCAGGAACTGTATTTTTTGTTTTCTGATGGCTCTCTGTTATTTGAATTGTAGAGTTTTTAAAGAGATATCCTGATTTTCGAAGCATAGTCATAAATTTAATTATCGGAACAGAGAGGTTTGGAGCCTCTATATAGGGAAAGTTCAACATATTTGGTAGCTGAGATTTTATTCCACTTGCGCCTTGAATAAGAGGAATTTGATACTTTTGACAAAATGTAATGCTTTCTTCTAACTGTCTGCCAGATCCTATATGAAGAAGCATATTTAATGATTTATTCGATACAATGAGAGGGTCTTTTTTTTCAGTTTGTATTAAAGTATTAAAGGAGATTGGAATAAGATGAATGTTGTATTTTTCACGAGAGATATTTTCAATATTATCAAAAAAGCATTTTGCAAGATGGCCATTTCCAACGATAATAACGTATTCAGATTTTGACATAATACTTTATTCTCATCTAAAATTTCCGCCGACGACATCTCATGTGAATATGCAAATAGTTGTTCTTTCATTTTTCTAACATAAATTTTGCTTAAAAAATAAGCTGGCGTCCCCTACGGGAGTCGAACCCGTGTCTTCACCGTGAAAGGGTGATGTCCTAGGCCACTAGACGAAGGGGACAATCTCTAGTAAAAATCATGATGTTGAATATTGAGTCATCACCTCATATCCGTTATGAATTTTTTTACTATACACCTACTTTCTTCTCGAACTCAAGATTTAGAAATTTTGTAGAAACTCTATATCAACCTTTAATCTACAAGTTGAAGAAACAACAGATATTTTATAGATCAACTTAGACAATTTTGAAGATTTACAGATTTATTTGTATCCAGAAATAAACTCAACACAGTATTTTATTTTGCAATGGGGTCTATTGCATAAATCTCTTCATTCAAAAAATTTATGGTACTTTATTAATAACACCGCTCATTGTACTGCATATAGGCACTATTGTATTGAACTCCTTTATGTTCTACCACTATTTTCTTGGCGTCTAACCTTGCCTTGCTGCCTTGCTAAACCACTCCAAAGCCTTTCGAAAATCTCTTTTAACCCCCAGTCCTTCATAATACATCAAACCCAGCTGATATTGAGCCTTTGCATAACCTTGTTTTGCCCCTACATACGGTGCTTTATATGCTGATTTCTTAAACCAATAACGACTCCTCCGAAAATTTCTTTTAACCCCTTCTCCTCTACTGTACATCCAGCCAAGCTGAGATTGAGCCCCTTTATGCCCCCCCCCTTTGCCGCAGTTTTAAGCCATTTCAAAGCTTTTTTAGGATCTCTTGGAACGCCCTTTCCGTGATAATACGCATGAGCAACACTATATTGAGCCTCTACATGACCCTGCTTTGCTGCTGCTTTAAACCATTGAAAAGCTCTTTGAAAATCTCTTAATCCCTCCTCTCCGTGATAATACATATAACCAATTCTATTTTGAGCCTCCGGATGACCCTCCCTGGCTGCGGCTTTAAGCCATTTCAAAGCCTTTCGAAGATCTTTAGGGATACCATCTTCTTCGTTATGATATATGGCAGCAAGATTGACTGGAGCTTCAACATGCCCCTGTTTTGCTGCGGCCTCATACCATCCGATAGACTTTTGAAGATCCCTTTCCACACCCTTTCCTCGAAGGTACATATCACCAAGCTTATATTGAGCATTTACATCTCCCTGTTTTCCTAGAACTTCAAGTTGTGAGGCAGTTAAATTCCCCCTCCTCTCCAACAGAAGTACCAAACCTTCGGCTCCATAAGATAAAGGAGCAGAAAAACAAACAGCAAAAAATAGGGCAATATGAGCGAAGACTATAGGTTTTAGAAATAGTTTTGATTCTGATTTCATCTAGAATCTCCTTCCTCATGTAAACATTGGCTCTATACGAGTATAGGGTGTATAATTTCTTGAAAAATAACGCAAATCATCTCTAATGAATCATATTATTTAATATCTCAGCAAAAAATAAAATCGAATCTATTTAAAAATATTGAAATATTTTTCTATTTTTTACAATGGGTTCCCTCTCCTTATTAATCAGTCACGAACCTGCCATTATAAAAGTACTAAGAAGATTTTAACTTCTTTTCAATCCATTCTCTAAGATCACGATCATAATCTAAATAAATAAGATAAAATAGGACCATTAAAATAGAAAAATATGGGATGTTAATCATTAAACCAATTGTTAAATGAAAAATAAATCCAAATCCTAAAACCCAATATTTGATACTTGGGAGCCAAACTAATATGGGAAAATAAAGTTCCCATAAAATTGTAACAAAAGTAAGAATTACCACTAATAAAGGAATATGTGCTAAAAAACTAAAATCAATTGTAGCTAACTGTCCATTAGCTAATGTCTTCCAAATAGCACTTCCCTCCCACCATGTTACTCCCCTAATCTTTTCCATAGCACTGTACCCATAAATAGATATAACTTGAAACTGAAGTAAACGGCATCCTACTGAATGTAATAGATCACCTTTTAAATCCTTTTTCCTTATTGAGAATAGTTTTTTTCTTTTTAAGAGACTAAGAACAGTAAAATAATTATCAGTCTTTAAAAAAATACATATAAAAAGTGCTATCCCAGACATAAAATCAGCACCATATACAATCATATAATTACGATGGAAAAATATCATATGAAGACAAAAAGTGAACAATGCAATTGTTCTACCTCCTACTCCAATAATCATTAATAAAAGAAACAAAAGAAATAATATATGGTAAGAAAAAAGAAGATTTTCATTAAAAGGATATATGGGAAAAGGAGTTTTATAGAAATATGGAATTATGTCTTGTGAGGTTATATATGGAAGTATACCTGATTCACCAAAATAAAAATCAAATTCCAAGATACGTGAAAAATAAAAAATAAAAATAAATAAGGATATAAAACAACGAAATAAAGATGTAGTGAATGTTCCCTTTGGGGCAAACCAAAATTGATCCCATACTTTTAATAGACATAGTGTATTTTCTTTTATTAATTTCAAAAAAATCCTATTTTTCATGTTCAAAGAATTCCTCAACATCTTTATTTATAAAATCTTTAATATGATTTTCTTGAACACAATCATCGTGGACAAAATACTTATCTGTGCTCTCATTTGTTTGATTTAATTGTTTTCCAGTTCTAACATCTGTTAAAGAGGGAATCTTGACTACTCTTTGAAAAACGCTAATAGATGTAGCCTTGGGATAAAGTGAACACAACCAAGGAATAAACACTTTCCTCACGCTATCTTTTTCTTGAATTAAAAAGCGAGTTATAGCTGTTCTGCGATTAAACATAGGACGAAAAAAATAAGACTCTTTCTCATTTGGAAATAGATGCTCAGAGATTTGTTCTTCACCTTTAAATATGTAAGATTTTAAATACAATGCAGGGCCTGGATCTGGTGCAAAAAATTTCCAAGGGGTATTTAAACCTATAAAATTAGCATAATCTAAAGTATAAGGTTGAATTAAAATATTAAGATAGGACATACGGTTGGGATATAAAAAAATAATAGAGCAGTGGTAAATAATAAATAAAGATAAAATAATTTTCCAAAAATATTGTTTAAACAATTTAAATCCTTCTAAATATCTAGTGACTCTTCTAACATATTACAATCAGTGTCACTATCAGTGAAGGATGTAGAATCAGATTCTTTAGATAAACTTTGTTTTTTTTCAAATTTTTCAAGCCATTTCACATCTCGTGGACTGACTTCTAAACCACTATCAAGGTCTTTACGAATATTCTCCGCTTTATCCATTTTCCTTTTTTCCTTCTTTTTTCGTTTTTCCTTTTCAAAAAATACAGTTGAAGTTTCTATTTTAGAAAGTGTATCAACAATTTTGTTCAGTTCATCTTCATTTTCAGAATAACTTTTCTCTGATTTGATAGATAGATGAGTTGTCATATCATCTAATGAATCTTTAGAACGAGTATCGATACCATCTGGTAATAATTCTTCAATTTGAGATAGAGTCGGTAGATCTTTTAAATTTTTTAAACTAAACATTTTCAAAAAGTGACGAGTCGTTTTATATTGAATAGGCTTTCCAGGGAGGTCACTTTTTCCAGCAAAACATATAAGCCCCTTCTCCATAAGAACTCTAAGAAGATGTCCAGACTCTATACCTCTAATTTCGTCAACTCTTGATTTAATTAGAGGTTGTTTATAGGCAATGATTGAAAGAACCTCTAAAGCAGGACCAGAAACTCTAAAAGGTCTTTTCTTCGTCATCTTTTTAAGATGGTCCCTATTTTCTACTTTAGTTCGCAATTGATATCCTTCATCAATCTCTTCTAAAGTTATCCCTCGATTTTTCTTGAGTAACATATCTCTATAGCTTTCTATAGCTTCTTTTATATCTTTTTTTTCAACATGAATATTATCATTAAAAATCTGCTGAATACCTGTGAAACTTAATGGCTTATCAGTCGCAAATAATAAACTTTCAATAATGGATATCAATCGATCTTTATCCATAGTGGTCCTTTCTTAAAAAGAATTTTCTTTTTATTTATCATCCTCTCCTTTATATTCTTAATGTTTTTTTCAAAATCACTTTCTATTTATTATCTTTTCTCTTATCTATTTCAAAAAAATCTAAATTTGAAAATTCAAAATCAACAGAGTTTTCTTCGTTATCATATTCTTCAACCTGATGAATAATATCCTTTTGAATGACTTTTTGAGGATCTATATAAATTTCTTCATAGGATCGATTTTGAAAGATTTTAATAAATCCCATTTTAGTTAATTCTAATAATGATAAAAATGTAATTAATTTTTGAGCCCCCTTAGATGGAGTTATCAGTTCTGAAAACATTTTACGTTGACCCGGACGAAGGACAGATCTCATTTCTAAAATTCTTGAAGCTATTGATTGTGTCTTTTTAAATACCTTATGAATACTAGATTTTAAATTTTTAACAATATGTCTATATATACCTATCAACTGAAAAAGAGAGCCTTCCTCAAGAACAATATTTCTGTCCTCTTTTGTATAAAAAGTTTCATTCTGTCCTCTGAGCCACACATCTCTTCCCACTAAAGGATTTTTATCTATATCTTTTGAAATCTTCTGAAACTGTTCATATTCCAAAAGTTTCTGAACAAGATCTTTTCTAGGATCTTCCTCTTCTTCAAAATCTTCACTGTACTTAGGAAGTAACATTTTAGATTTCATATGAATTAAAGTTGCTGCCATTGCGATAAAATCTCCAATGTCCTCTAAATTAAATGGCTTCATACACTTTATATAGTCGATATATTGAGAAGTGATCTTGTGAAGAGGAATATCGTAAATATTTACCTTTTCCTTGCGAATAAGATAAAGTAACAAATCCAACGGACCTTCAAAATGTTCTAGCTCAATTTGAATCGACCCATCCCTTTGAATCAATTTATCCCTCCACTGAAATAGAGCCCCATAGTCTCCTTAATCTTTTTAAGAGTCTTCTGAGCTACTTTTCTAGCTCTATAACACCCTTCAGCAATGATTGAATCAAGACGTTGAGGATGATTCAAGAGTTCTTTTTTCTTTTCACGAGGTTTCTCACATAATTGATTGATATTACTAACTAATTTAGACTTACATTCTCCGCAGCCAATACCAGCTGTACGGCAACCCTTTTCAACCCATTTTAAATCCTCCGATGAAGTTAAGAGCTTATGTAGAGTATATACAGAGCAAACATCTGGGTTTCCAGGATCCTTTCGAGTGACTCGTTGAGGATCTGTTACCATTTTATTGACAGCTTGTTTGATCGCCTGAGGCTCATCTGTTAGCCCAATAAAGTTATTGTAGCTAGAGGACATTTTTCGTCCATCTCGACCCACTACCAGTGGCGTTTTTGTCAATAAAGCCTTCGGTTCAGGTAAATGCCCCTTATATAAGCGATTAAATCGTCGAACAATTTCTCTAGATATTTCTAAATGGGCAACTTGATCCTGTCCGACAGGAACTAATTCCCCTTCCACTATAGAAATATCCGCTGTCTGTAAAACAGGATAGCCAAAACGCCCTAGATTATAAATATCCTTTTGTTTCATTTCTTTAACATCCCCTTTCCATGTTGTGACTCGCTCTAACCAGCCCATAGGGGTTAAATTTGCAAAAATCATATTCAATTCAAGTGTTTCAGGAACACAACTTTGAACATAGATACAATTTTTTTCAAAATCTAAACCCCATGAAATCCACTCAGCAATGTTGTCTCTAATATAAGGGCTTATATCTTTTGGGGATTTATACAAAGACGTCTGTGCGTGCCAGTCCATGGCACCAAAAAAACATATATGCTCTTCCTGTAAAGCTAACCAATTTTTAAGGGCTCCAAAATAATGACCAATATGCATTGGACCTGTTGCCCTCATTCCACTCATTACACGCTTTAACTTTTGTCTCACAATAGATCCCTATTTAAAAAATAGATTCTGCTGTATAGATTAAAATATTAGCTGAATAAAAGACAGGATAGACAATATATCTCAGAGCACCTGTAAACAGAAGTACAAGTAAAACAATACCTGTAATATGCTGGTTACGCTCTAAAAGATAATTGATATTATGTGGTAAAAATCGTGCTAAGATTTTTCCCCCATCCAATGGATGAAGTGGGATTAAATTAAAAACTGCTAATAAAAGATTTATAAAAATAAATACTCCAAAAAAACCTTCTCCCACTTCCGCTCGCCCTAAATTATCTACATGTCTATTTAAAGCCACATAGACAAAAGCTCCTATAATAGCTAAAAGAATATTTGCAAGTGGCCCCGCTGCTGCAATCCAAAACATATCAACTCTTTCATTCTTTAAATTTCTTGGATTTACAGGAACTGGTTTCGCCCAACCAAAAAAATACCCCCCAGGCATAATAATAGCAATTAAGGGAAAGAAAAAAGTGCCTATAGGATCTGCATGTGCCAATGGATTTAAAGACAACCTTCCTAACATCAAGGCCGTATTATCACCACGCCTTAAAGCCATCCACCCATGTGCATATTCATGAAATGTCAGAGAGAAAAGAAAGGGAATAAAATATAATGGTATTTTTAATATTAAGTCCTGATCCATAATTTATATAGTGACATAAATATCCCTCTACAATCAACAATAGGAATAAAATTCCTTTTTTCCCCAATCTTTGCTATCTAATAAGTACGACTTTTCTGTTTACAATCTACAAAAAATCATTCCTCCCCTCTCTATCTTCTATCCTTTGAAGAGAATAATGTAGGCACTCATCTCTAGTTCTAAAAAAAGTCTTATTAGAAATGATCTAACTCACTCAATCTCTCTACTCATTATTTTTTATCCTAGAAGTTAAGGGGTGAAATAAAATTCTTATTTTAAACAATAGATTTTAAAGTATTCACAATTTTATTGAGGGAAGCCCCTGGCCCAAAAACAGCTTTAACACCTAGATGATACAGTCGCTCTGCATCATTCTCAGGTATAATACCTCCTACAAAGAGAGGTTTTTCAAAACCCTCTGCCTTCATGAGTTTCTGAACCGATTCAACTAAAGGAATATGCGCTCCACTCAGTATTGAAAGGCCAATAATATCAACATCCTCTTCTGAAGCCGCTGAAACAATCATTTCTGGAGTCTGATGAAGTCCCGTATAAATCACTTCAAACCCTGCATCACGTAAACCACGGGCTACAACTTTAGCTCCTCGATCATGGCCATCTAATCCAGGCTTAGCAATTAAAACTCTTGTGATATTCATTGACTCAGGACCTTAGCATATTTCATTCTTCATTGACTAGAGATTATTTTTAGCTTGAACAATGAACGAAATTGTAAGGAAGTGATAATGTTACAGTCTCCTCTGACAATTTTTAGTGAAGAAGAATCTCATTTTAAAAAAGCCATTCGTCTATTTGCAGAAAATGAAATTAAACCAAAAGTTAAAGAAATGGATGAATCTGCTGAATTTGATTTAGATATTGTAAAAAAACTTTTTGAAATGGGGCTCATGGGTATCGAAACACCAGAAGAACTTGGTGGAATTGGCAGTACATTTACTATGGCGTGTCTAGCCATTGAAGAGTTAGGACGTATAGATGGTTCTGTGAGTGTTATGGTAGATGTACAAAACACACTAGTTACAAACGCTCTTTTGAAATGGTCTAGCAATGAGCTTCAAAAAAAATATCTTCCTAAAATGACAACAGAATGGATTGCTGCCTATGCCCTTTCTGAAAGTAATAGTGGGAGTGATGCTTTTTCTTTAAAATTATGTGCCAATAAGGTTTCAGATGGTTGGAAATTGAATGGAAATAAATTATGGATAACAAATGCAAAAGAGGCCCATGTTTTTCTAGTTTTTGCAAATATCAATCCTGAATTAGGTTATAAGGGCATCACTGCTTTTCTTGTGGAAAGAAATACACCAGGATTTTCTATTGGTAAAAAGGAAGACAAATTGGGAATTCGTGCGAGTTCAACATGTGAACTTATCTTTGAAGACTGTATTATCCCCGAAGAAAATATTGTGGGAGAAAAAGGTAAAGGATATAAAGTCGCTATTGAAACTCTAAATGAAGGACGCATAGGTATAGGAGCACAAATGGTCGGTATTGCCCAAGGTGCCTATGAGGCTACAGTGAAGTATGTAAAAAGCCGTGAGCAGTTTGGCAAACCCATAAGTCAATTCCAACTAGTCCAAGCACAAATCGCAGAAATACGTATGGAACTCGAAGCAGCTCGATTACTTGTATATAATGCGGCTCGACTAAAAGATGCCAACAAACCATTTCTCTGTGAAGCAGCCATAGCTAAGTTATTTGCTTCCAGGGCCAGTGAAAAAATATGCTCACAAGCTATAGATCTTTTTGGTGGTAATGGCTTTGTCAAAGAATATCCCGTAGAAAAGTTTTATAGAGATGCCAAAATTGGACAAATTTATGAAGGTACAAATAATATGCAACTTCAAACTATTGCAAAAATAGAACTACAGTAAATGGAAAATACTATTATGCCAGAATGGAAAAATTTTGATCTCTTTAACCCGACTCAAGAGCACAAAATGATTCGTCAAACAATCCGTTCATTTGTTGAAAATGAAGTGGAACCTCAAGCCGATGAATACAATTGCAAAGAGCAATTTAATATTGAATTATTTCGCAAAGTAGGTCAATTGGGGTTTTTAGGTCTTACAGTGCCTCTTGATTTTGGAGGTGCAGGAATGGATGCTATCGCTGCAGTTATTGTACATGAAGAACTTTCTAAGAGTGACCCTGGATTTTGTCTAGCTTATTTAGCTCATTCTATGTTGTGTGTTAACAATATTTTTATCAATGCAAATGATGAACAACGCCGTTACTTTTTACCAAAATTATGTAACGGTGAATGGATTGGATCTATGGCTATGTCTGAGCCTTCAGTAGGAACAGATGTTTTAAATATGGCTACAACAGCTTCTAAAGAAAACAATATATATGTTCTCAATGGTCAAAAAATGTGGATTACAAATGGGTCTATTGACGAAAACCGTAGGCCTTGTGATGTTTCTTTAGTCTATGCAAAAACAAAAAATCAACAACTCTCCACATTTTTAATCGAAAAAAATATGAAAGGATTTTCAGTAGGGCAAAAAATTTATAATAAACTAGGAATGCGCTCATCGAATACAGCAGAGCTTGTTTTTGAAGAATGTAGAGTTCCAGAATCTCATCTATTAGGTCAAGAAGGAGAAGCTCTGACTCATATGATGCGGAATTTAGAGATAGAACGTATTGCTCTTGCTTCTCAATCTTTAGGAATTGCACTAAGAAGTTTAGATATTATGACGAAGTATGCTAATCAAAGAAAAGCTTTTGGAAAACCTCTTTCCCACTTTGGACAAATTCAAAATTATATTGCTAATAGCTTTGCAGAACTCCAGTCTATACGAACCTATGTCTATGAGACAGCTCGCAAAATAGATCTTCAAAAAGGAGGTCAACGTCTTCATTCAGATGGTGTTAAGCTAGTGGCAACAACTACAGCTAAAAATATTGCTGATAGAGCTATTCAAGTGTTAGGTGGCTATGGATATGTCGGAGAGTATGTAGTAGAAAGACTATGGAGAGATGCAAAATTATTAGAAATTGGTGGCGGAACACTGGAAGCTCATCAAAAAAATATCACTCACGATCTGTGTAAGAAATTAATCTAATTAAGGAGAATTTGTAATGACAAGATTATTTTTTCTAATTTTTACTGCTTTCTTTTTTTATTCCTATCCGATGATTTCTATTTCTTCAAATTCTATCTTTTTTGTACAAAATGAATCCAATGAACCAACTGATTATAATATAGATGCTTATGACCCTTTCACTGATTATTCTGACTTTGAAGGTGATGCAGACGAAGAGGAAGATATTTATTTTTTTAGACACGGTAGATTTTTTGAAATTGGTGTTTCTACTGGATATAAATTTTATACCGGTAGATTAGGACAAGCGTGGCATCCTAATGTTCCTATAGGTTTTTTTCTTTCTTACTTTTTCAATTTAAATTTAGCTCTTCATATAGCCTATGTTTATGCGAATCATACGTTTAATCTGAAAGGCAGCGGAATACCGGAAAACGGAAATATTTCTTCCAATGATTTTACATTAGGAATTAAATATTTTTTCAACACTCAAAATATGACTCGTGGATTGAGTCCATTAAATCCTTATATTACAATAAATTTCCTCCAATTTTGGAGAAAATTTTCATTACCCTCTTCTATAAGTACAAATACAGAAAGTGCCACAGGAATATCTGTTGGATTAGGTTTTGAAATTCCTGTATCTCGTTCTTTGTTTTTAGGTTTTGAAGCTGCTTATAAATATTTTTCTATTGAAGATGAAATTGAGCAAATCACACTTGAAACAGGACCTACCGGGCAAACTCTCCCTGGGGATGCTGTGACCCTATTAGGGCTTATTGGTACTAGTTTTTAATGATGTATTCTTTCCCCTTGTTTCATTGCAAATATCCTTATAGGCACTCCATCTAAATTCCAATTTTCCTTTATTTTCTTTGATAAAAAACGTCTATAAGAAAGATGAACTCCATCAGGATAATTAGCAAATGCAATAAAACTAGGGGGTCTCTGTTTCGTTTGTGTTAAATAGTAAAATTTTACATCTTTTACTCCATATACGGGAGCCGGTGCCAATCTTATAGTGTTGGAGAAGAATTTATTAAGTTCGGATGTCTTTATCTTTATATTTATTTTTTCCCAATGCTTCTGAATACCGTCAAACATCTTATCAATACCAGACCCTGTCTTTGCGCTAATAAAATATATAGGTATGTCAGGAAAAAAGTGAAATATTCTACTGATTTTTTTTCTCATTGTTTTTTTAAACTCAGGAATTTTCTGCTTTCCTAAATCTTCTTTATTAACCACTAAAATAACTGATTTATTACTTTCTAAAATAAGATGAACAAGATGGGCATCTTGATAGGAAGGATCATCTAACCCATCAATCATAAGCAATACAATATCTGACTTTTTCCAAGATTCTTTTGATTTTAGAGTCATTAACATCTCTAAATCAGATTTTACCTTTCTTCTTATTCCTGCAGTATCAAACAATCTATATCTTTTATTATTAAATTGAAGGTTGGAGGCAATAACATCAACAGTTGTTCCAGCAACATCTGAAACAAGCATTCTCTTCTCATCTAATAAGAAATTACATAAAGAGCTTTTCCCAACATTTGGCTTTCCTACAATAGATAATAAAATCCTACTCTCTTCATCTACAACAATATCTTTTTCTGAATTTGGTAAAATTCTAATAACCCAATCTAATAGATTTTCAATCCCCCAACGTTTCTCACAAGAAATACTTTCAATAGGTTGAGCAAATTCAAAATATTCATACTTTGCACTTTCAAATTCATCAACCTTATCAACTTTGTTTAAAGCTATAATAAATGGTTTCCCTGTTTTTTTAATAATCTTAAAAATCTCTTTATCCTCTACACATACTCCAGACTTATGATCTAACATATAAATGATCGCCTCTACACCATCAGCGATAAAATCTCTAACCTTCTCTCTAATTAAAATAGAAAATATATCTTTTGTAAAAGTGAGCCCACCAGTATCAATCACTTCAAATGTTTTACCACACCATTGTGATTGACCATATTGTAAATCTCTTGTCACCCCTGGCTGATTTTTTACCAAAGCATTACGAGATTTTGTTAGTATGTTGAATAACGAAGACTTTCCAACATTCGGGCGACCTATAATAGCAACTTTATTTTTTGATGACATAACCCAATTCCTGCATTAAAGATCTATTCTTTGTCCATTGCGTTTTAACAGTAACATATAAATCTAAATAGACCTTTTGATTTAATATAGATTCCAATTCTTTTCTAGATTGAATCCCTATTTTTTTTAAAAAGCCTCCATCTTTTCCAATAACTATCTTTTTATGAGATTGACGATCTAATATAATATCTGCTGCTATAGAAACAAGATGAGATTTCACTTTAAATGAGCGTATACGAATAGCTAATGCATAAGGTAGTTCATTTTTTAAACAAAGAAAACACTTTTCCCGTATTATTTCACTTGAAAGATCTCGTAAGCTCTCAGTTGTATAAATATCTTCTGGGAATAAGGGAGATTGGGAAGGAGGAAGATCTTCTTTAATTATAGACAAAACACTACGAGTAGCTTCTTTCGGGTGATATTTTAAAGAGATAAAATCATATTTAATATTTAATGTTTTTAATTTATTTTCCAATTTTAATATTCTCTCAGGGTAAGGTAGGTCCGTTTTATTAACTACAGCACACCATTTTTTCTTGGATTTTTCACAAAGAGAAATAATCCTTTCTAAATGAAAAAATGAAGAGGCATCCGTATTTAATATACTAACAAGCAAATCGCTTGACTTTAAAACTGATTTATATTCTTCAGTTAAAAATTTATTAAGCCCTTTTTCTGCTTCAATAACTCCTGGTGTATCTACAAATATAGATTGAAAGTTTTTTGTATTATATATTCCTAAAACTCTTCGTCTTGTCGTCTGTGGTTTATGTGTAACAATAGAAACTTTTTTTCCAAGGATATTATTAATAAGAGTACTTTTTCCAGAATTAGGCAATCCAATTATACCCACAAAACCTGACTTATAATTCATTTTTATTCTCTAATTCTATAATAGCTGTCTCTGCTGCAGTCTGTTCAGCACGTTTTTTACTTGTTCCAGAACCTGTAGCAAGAAGTTTATTATCTAAGTATAAATTTACAGAAAATACTTTTTTATGTTCAGGACCACTCTCTTTTATCACTTTGTAAGTAGGTTTCATATTATATTTTTTTTGAGTTATTTCTTGCAAATATGTCTTACAATCCCTCTTCATTTCAGATTTTGATATCTTCATTTTGTCTTTAAAAATATGATAAATAACATTTTTCACCTTTTCAAAACCACCATCTAAATAGATAGCTCCGATTAAAGCTTCAAATGTAGAGGCTAACAATCTAGGCTTTAAATAACCGCCTGAAAGTGTCTCTCCATATCCTAACTTTAAATGACTTTGAAGATGAAGCCCACTTGCCACTTTTGCTAAAAAGTGTTCATTGACTAGATAAGCACGCATTTTTGATAACTCTCCTTCATCTCTATCAGGATAGACTTTCATAAGAAACTCACTTAATGCTGTCGATAAAACAGAATCACCAAGAAACTCTAATCGTTCATTATCGTATGGTGTTTTCTGTTCATTCTTATAACTTCTATGCGTTAAAGCTGTGGTCGCTAACTCTTCATTTAAAAATTGATACTTTAATCGCTCTTCAAGAGAATAAAAAAACATCATATATCTCCAAAAATAGATAAAAATAAATACCTATTTTTCTTTTAAATCTGTAAATTAATGCGGTACATTATACTTCGTCAAGCTCTAAGGGCTTTTCCTAAAAGAAGTCCTTCTTTTTTAAATTCATTAGAAATATCAAATATTTGTACTTTATTATTTTCTTTTTCCTTAAAGGATTTTAAAGTATCAAATCTCACAGGCCAGTAATCATGGGAAAGACCGTCTCCACCTTTAACCCTCTTTGGAAATACAAGAACATCTTTGATAGTCCCTATTTGTTCTTTAGCTCTTAGTTCAAATTTCTTAAAGCTCAAGTCTCTTAGTTTTTTAGCTCGACGTTTGATAATGGCTTTGTCCAATTGTTTAAATTGCATTGCCCGTGTCCCAGGACGAACACTATAGGGAAAAACATGTAATCGTGTCCATGAAGTTTCACTTAAAACATTAAATGTTTTTAAAAACTCATCTTCAGTCTCTGTAGGAAAACCCGCTATAATATCCATACCAATAAAAGCATTACTTATTTTTTTCTCAATATTGTGCAAACATTCTCTAACATTTTTTTCTGTATATTTTCTTTTCATATCTTTCAACACCCTTGTACTTGCACTTTGAATACTTAAATGGAAATGTGGACAAAGTCTTTTATCAGAATAAAGTTCAAAAAGTCGATCAGAAATTTCAATAGGTTCAAGACTAGTTAAACGAATTCTTGGTATCTTTGTAAAAGATAAAAAAGCCTCTATAAGATCATCTAAATTTTGTCCATTTTCATCCCTATAATCTCCAATATGAACGCCCGTAAGAACAATTTCTCGATAACCTCGATCATAGAGTATATTAGCTCTTTCTATAAGCTCTGCGGCCCTTAAACTACGACTTTTTCCTCTAGCAAATGGAATAATGCAAAATGAACAGAAACTATCACACCCATCCTGTATTTTTAGAAAAGAACGAGTGTGTTTTTTTTCTATTCCTCCTCCAGCTTCAAAATCTTTTTTTTTAAAAATATTTTTTCTATAAAGTCTATTAGAAGATTTACCTTTATAAAAATCATCAATGATATCTACCATATCTGCTTTATGCGAATTTGCTATAAGGATATTTATTCCCAATTCCTTTTCATATTTTCTATGGTCCACTTGAACTCCACATCCTGTTACTACTATTTTTCTATTTGGATAGGCAATGCGGTATTTTCTAATGGCTTTAAGAATCGATTTTGTGGCCTCCTCTGTCACTGCACATGTATTAAAAATAGAAAGATCTGGTGACTCTTCATTATAAATATATCCAGCATTCTCTAATTGTTTTTGTATCAAGCCCGTATCATAAGTATTGATCTTACAACCAAAAGTTTCTATCGAGTATGTTTTCAAATAATCCATCCCCCCCCCAACAGTTGAGAATTCCGATAGGCAACAGCCGCTTGACCAGGAGTGAGTGCTCTCTGAGGTTCCTCAAATTCAAACACAATGCGATCTCCATTAATATCCTTAACATTAGCCCAGGCTCCTTCATGCTGATACCTTACTTTGACTCGTACACGCTCCTTTTTTTGAATGGGAGATATAGAATTAAATTTTACAATCTGAGCTAAATAACAAAAAAGATACTCTTCTCTTCCTACCCAAACATCCTTTGTCTGAGCCTCTATTTTAATAACATACAATGGCTCCTTATTTGTTATTCCCAAGCCTCTTCTTTGTCCATATGTAAAATTATGTATACCGGTATGAGATCCTAGAATTTCTCCTGAAGGGAATCGTCTAATAAAACCCTTTTGTAAACAATCATCCTTAACTTGAGATTTTATAAAATTCGAATAACCTTCTTTACCAACAAAACAAATTCCTGTTGAGTCCTTTTTTTTAAAGACAGATAAATTATATTGTTTAGCTAACTGCCTTACCTTTTCCTTCTTTAAATGGCCTATAGGGAATTTTAAATATTTCAATCTATCAGGTGTTAGTGTAAATAAAAAATATGTCTGATCTTTCCCACTATCTGCGCTTGTAATCAAAATTTCTTGACCCTTTTCATCTTTTTGAATTAAAGCATAGTGTCCAGTTGCCAAATAGTCACAATTCAATTCTTTCATCTTTTTAAAAAGATGATCAAATTTCAAATATGTATTACAATTTACACAAGGTAATGGAGTTTTTCCTTTTAAATATTCTGATAAAAAATTATCTATAACATGAGATTTAAATTTTTCTTCACAATTTAATACATAAAATGGAATTTTTAATTTATCAGCTACATTTCGAGCATCATCAACATCAATGCTTGAACAACATGTTCCATTACCTTCATTTTTCTGAGAATAATCCCAAACTTGCATCGTCATTCCTATAACATCATATCCCTGTTCCTTAAGAAGAGCTGCGGCAACTGAAGAATCAACTCCCCCACTCATAGCAACAAGAATTCGTTCTCTAATCTTATTTTTTAGATTTTTGCTCTTTGTGATAGAGCCAGACGATGCTACTCCTTCTTGTTCACTATTCATCTTATTCACAGGTATGAGAGTCTTGTTTTTAACAAAATGAGGGGTGTTGGCCATTATATTTTTCCACCTATCCAAAAATATTCCTTTCATTTTACTCCTCTAAGACGTTTCACAACTGCAGATAATTTTTCACAAAAAAGATCTGCCTCTTTTTCAGTATTTTGCCAGCCTAAACTGATTCTTAATGAAGATCTTGCCTCTTCGACACTAAGACCCATAGCCCTTAGAGCAAAGCTTGGATCCTGTGAACCAGAACTACAAGCTGATCCCGTACTTATATATATTTTTTCTAGATCTAAATTTATCAATAATATTTCTCCATCTATCCCTGATAGAATCATATTAGAAGTATTACTTATTCGGCCAGTACCCTCTCCATTAATAGAGACATCAGAAATAGAGTTCATAATATTTTCTTCTATTCTATTTCTTAAATATTTCATATGATTTATTTTTTCTAAGAGTTTTGGTTTTACACGAGCAGATTCTCCAAAAGCCCCAATACCAATAACGTTTTCAGTGCCTCCTCTTCGAGATCGTTCTTGGCCTCCACCATGTATTAGAGGTTCAAGATCAACACCCTTTTTGACATAAAGAAGACCAACTCCTTTAGGAGCATAAAACTTATGAGCTGAAAAACTAGCTAAATCAACATCTAAATCAGAAACAGAAATTAATGATTTTCCTAATCCTTGGATACAATCTGAATGCAAAAGAATATTTCTTTTATGGGCAAGTTTTGCCATTTTTTTAATAGGAAATAAGGTCCCTGTTTCATTACTCGAATACATCATTGATACAATAAATGTTTCTTCACTTAAAAGAGATTCAAACTTCTCTAAATCAATAGATCCATCGCGACGGATAGGAATAAAATCTACACTTACACCTAGTGATTTAAAAAAAGGAATCATATTTGTCAGACTTGGATGTTCCATTGAGCCTAACAACATATGACGACAAGGATGTCCTTTGGACTTTAATTTATAATAAACTCCCTTTAGTGCTAGATTATTAGATTCACTGCCTCCACTTGTAAAAATAACTTCAAGGTCTGATTTTGCACCAATAATATCGGCCAATAAAGATCTAGATTCCCTTAAAATAGCTTTTGCCCTACGTCCTTTCGCATGAATTGAACTGGGATTACCATAAGTTGATAAATGAACTCTTAACCACTCTGATACCTCAGGGAAAAAAGGCGTTGTTGCATTGTTGTCAAAATAAATAGAATCCATAAACTCATGACATATAGCATAAAGATTTTCATATGACAAAATATAAATTGCACCATAAAAAATGATGTAATGTAGAAATCTATGTTTAATTTTGAAAGAAAGCACAACTTTGCAAGTGATAATGCCTCTGGAGTTCATCCAAAGATTTTAGAAGCTATTATAAAAGTGAATGGAGGGCATCTCATTTCATATGGAATGGATGAAATCACATACCAGACACAGAAACTCATTCAGCAACATTTTGGGGATAAGGCCAATACCTATTTTGTTTTTAATGGAACAGCAGCTAATGTCTTAGGTATTAGTCCTTTTTTAAAATCCCACGAAGCCATAATTTGCTCCTCTCATTCCCATATAAATCTAGATGAATGTGGGGCTCCCGAAAAATGGATAGGTTCCAAATTACTTACAGTACCAGTTCATAATGGAAAATTACGTGTTCAAGATCTTGAAAAAGTTATGATAAGACTTGGTGATCAACATCATGTACAGCCTAAATTGCTATCTATTACACAACCTACAGAAGAGGGCACAATCTATACAATAGAAGAACTAAAAGAAATTTCTTATTTTGTAAAAAAATATAAATTATTTTTTCATTTAGATGGCTCTCGATTAGCTCATGCTGCCACTTTCCTTAACAAAACTCTTAAAGAAATAACAACAGATATAGATGTTGATGTTGTTTCATTTGGTGGAACAAAAAATGGACTTTTATTAGGAGAAGCCGTCATTTTTTTAAAAAAAAATTTCAAACAAGAATTTAAATTTATTAGGAAGCAAGGTTTACAATTAGCCAGTAAACACCGGTTTATTTCTGCACAATTTTATGCCTATTTATCAAATAATTTATGGAAAGAAATATCTAAACACAGTCGATCAATGGCAAAATATTTAGCTCACTCTATAGAGAATATTCCTGAAGTTAAAATCATTTACCCTGTTGAATCTAATGCTATATTTGCAAAACTGCCAAAAAGTCTAATAAAAAATCTTAGAAAACATTCTTTTTTTTATATCTGGGACGAAAAGAAGCAGATCGTTAGATGGATGACATCATTTGATACTCAAGAAAAAGATATTGATAAATTTGCCTCTAATATTAGAAAGTCACTATCTCTTAATTAATTTAGATTCAAATTCTCCATAATTTGTCTAATAAAAGTTAAATCTCCCTCAATCCGATGCATTGATCTTTCAACATTATCAATAAGATATGGTGCAAGTAGAACTTCTGAGGTTTCAGATATAGGTTTTAAAATCATCTCTTCACTTTTTTTCATACTCTTTAAAACATCCTCAAGGCTATCCCTATACATTTCAATAGTTATCGGAAGTGAACCCGTCATAGATATATCTTTTCTTTTTAATTTATCAATCACTTTATAAGATTCAAAATATTGTTTTTTAATATATTGAATATATTCTGAAAAACCCAATGGCTTAGATTTATCTAAAGTTTCCATAGCAATATTTGCCATTAACCAAGCACTTTTTTCCTCTTCTTTTTTAGAAATTAAGTATTTTTTAATTTTTTCCAAATCCGCTTTAAAGCTTATACCAAAATTTATTTCAAGAGCGATAGTAGCGTCTATTGCAGATTCTAATTGTTTATTCATTTTTTCGACTTCTTTTAGATTTATATACTGTTCTGCAATATATTTATCCCTATTCTTTATTTTATCTAAAAGATCTGCATGAGTTTTAGAAAGGTCCACACCTTTACTCACTAATGTATATGCAATACTATCTGAGGATCGTGTTTGTGCTGCTTTAAATAAACCCTGTCCTGATGATGTTACAAACTCAACAGATCCATAGCCAGAGTCTATACATCTATCTTTATCAACAAGATCACAAACTCTCATTTTATCTGCAAAAGAGCTATTCTCATGATTTACAAAGTCAATTAAGCCAATGACTATAGCTTGAATTTTTGTGTTAGAAGACAGCCCTGCTTGAACAAAATATTCCTCTCTTTTTCCATCAGAAGTCGCAATATTAATGCTACTTATTCTAGGATCTTGTGTAATGAGTTTATTAAAAAGTCCTAAGACTATCTTGCTTGATATCGGCCAGAGATAAGCATTTCCATTAAAATTAGCTCTGTTATATTTAAAAATACCTAAGTCACGAATTCCCAATGCAATTTCTGCGATAATTTTATCATAGATATACCCTATACTTTGTAATCTCTCAAAAACTGAATCATATTGTGAAGATAAAATTTTTGCTAATGGTCCAGAATCTAGTTGAACTAATCTAGTTCTATGGGAATATATAAATGAGTCAATATCTTCAATCCCCCGACGTTGAGCTAAGTTAAACAATTGCTGCTCAACTCCTTTTCCAAGACCTAAACGGGTGAGTTGATTTGTACCATCTTTTAATTTTTCTGCTACAAAGAGTCCAGGTTCGGGAGTCCCTAAAATCTCAACAAAAAAATTCAATGCTAATTCATTTGCAAAAATAAGATCTGCTAATCCACCAGGAATATAAAAAGATGGATTTATTAAATAGTTCTTATCTTTTATCAAACTTTTATAGAGAGTGCTCATATCAGAAAAAATTAGACCTGATTTTTCAGTTTCTATAGGATCATTGAGATCAATAACTTCTCCAGCTTGTATTGAATTCTTAATAAAATTAAAATTTTCCTTATACATTTTAAACATAAATTCATCAATTACACGACGAATGGGTAACATATATCTAAACATCAGAGAATTAACAGTTTTACCTAAAAACCTTTCATAATTTAATCGATCATTTCTAAAATGAGTTCTAAGATAACTTTTCTTATAACGATCTATAAGGGACCAAGTGATTTCACTAACAGTGGATCCTTGATCAAAACGATTACAAAGAATATCCTCTCCAATTTGATGATCTGTACAAAACATAAAATTAGCATTTACAATGGGATCAGATTTTTTATCTATACTGGATAAATATCCATATTTAATAGCTGCACTATCGTAGGGTCCAAGTCCTGCAGCATGACTATAAAAGGAAGATTCATAATCCATTATAGAACTGTAGGCCATTGTATCTAAATCAAGTGGATGAACTCCCTTTTCTCTTCGTTGTAAACGCTCTAAAGTTTTATAATACTCAGATGTGTAATGCTTTTTATCTGCACTTCCATGAAAATTATGTCTTAAACCAAAATTGTGTCCTAATTCATGAAGAAGAGTACTATAAAACACTTCATGCTCTATATGATCCTTTATTAATTTTCTAGATTTTTTTAAGCTAGCTATACCATGTTTTTGTATGTATTTTTCAATGTATCTAAGAATAGCTTCATCAACAAATTCAGAGGTATGAATTCCCATATACATCATATTTATATTTCTTTTTTTCAAAAAACCCATCTCTTTAAGTTGAGATCTTTGCTGTCTATCTACACCTGCATAGGGTGTTTCATCTTGAGCTAAGATATGAAGTCCTTCTAGACCAAGAAAACTGTTATAAGGATGCCCTTTTTCTTTTAAAAAAATACCATCTTCATTTTTTGTTAATAAAATATAATCTGAATCAGGGAGTGAAAAAAACTCTGGATAATTTTTCATAAATCTCTTCTTTTGGCTTAGAGGGTCACCTATTGATTGAACTTCTTCAGCAACATCCTCTGCTATAGAAACTAACTCTCTAACCCCTAATGAATGAGAATAATCTGTAATGACTGGAGAAAATGCTAAATTTTTTCTCATTGTATTTGCTTGATTTAAAAAATCTTCTGCACTTATTTTTTCTCCAAGTGTATAAGAAAAAGAAGGTGACATCCAATTGCCATATTTTTGTAATATTAAATCAATAAAAAAATCAATCTCACCACGCCGCCTACGAAGACCTTGACCATATACTGTGGCTCGTGCAGATACAATTTCGCCTGTCTTAGAATTTCCAACAGTTTGAGAGACGCCCATAATATCAATAGCACTAGGAACATCGTGGTCAAATAAGGCAATCATGTTCACTCTGGGGTCAGAAATATCTCGTCGATCATTAATATCCAAAATAACAACATCATCTTTACGTCCTAATTGTTTTTGAAATACCTCATTCCATTCGTTGACTGCCCGCTGAGCAAGACTTAAATAACGATCTGGAAAACCTTTGTTTAAAACATATTTAATCTGATTTGTTGAACAAGATCGATTTGTTTTAGGCTCACAGATATTAAATATCTTAGCCATTTTTCTTTGAGTTGAATCTAAAGGTCCCTTTTCCGGATGATTGTAGTTTTCGTACATTAAAAAATAACCAAATTTTTTAAAATCTTCAAAAGTATATTCATGAACTTTAAAATCTGCTGATCCCTTATATGGCATAAGGTGTGTTCTAAATTTAACTTGGATCGGGTCAGTAAAAGAAGAGGTGAATGTATCATAAACTCTCGATTCAGTTAAAAAAGAAATATATCCTTTATCCCTAGAAATTCCTCCAATTTGACGAGTATTTTCTTCTTTCAACTCTAAATAAAAATGTAACTGCGTAGTAATTTTTCCATTTTTATTTAACAAATTTCCCCAATCCACATAAACATATTGTCTTTGATTCCAAGGGCGATCTCTTTTAATAACAGTACGATTAGTTTTTTCACCAAAGTCATTTACATCTTTTTCTACATCGTAATTATCTAAGACTTTATAGGAAGCAACGATACGTTCATATCCAGGGCGGACATTAGGCTCACCAACGGCATATAATCGTAACTCATCTTTAAGAACTTCGACTCGTACTAATCCAAAATCAATATGAAATCCAGGAATAGCCCATAAAGGCCCCCCTTTTCCTCCTCCAACATCTTCAACACCTCGAACAAAGTGAAATAGTTTTCCATCCAACTCATTGCGTTTAAGACGATAACTATCACTCAGTTTTTCTAGTTCACCATTCACAACAAATTTATGATGTAACGGTTTAGCACAAGCTAGTAACAAAAAAGACATGGCTACAGAAAAGAAGATTTGGTATATTTTCAATCGCATTGGTCAATCACCTATACTTCTAATCTCAAATCAAATACAAGCTGAGTGATTCCAGGATCAAAAACTGTCACTCGCCTTCTTATTCCATCGGGCATGAAATTATCGTCCTGTGTCTCAAGTCCTAATGAAATCAATAATTTTTCTCCTATACGATAAGAGGTATAATATCCTATAAGACTAGCTGATTGTCCTATATTCTCAAAGCTTATTCCATAGTTGTATAAAAAAGTTAAAGCCAAAGACCATCTGTCCGTTAAATGATAGCTCAGTTCCGTAATAGAAGTGAATTCATTGGGGATAAGTGATCGCCCATCTGCTCTTACTCGTTGGCTATAAAACCTATGGCCAAAGCGTAAGGTCTCACTTATAAAAAGAACTCCTTTTTTCCAGCTAAGAGTTAAAAAAGGCCGAACTGAAGCTATAAATTGATCTCTTCGACGAGATTCTCTGGAAAGTCCTAACCATCCACTTAAACCTGAATTGAGATTTAAATAACTCTCGCTTATTTCATCTTCAGATCTATAAATAGTACGATAGATACTATAATAAAAATTTTCAAAATCACCCTTTTCAGCAACTGAACTTTCGTGAGTGAGTGGCAAATAAAATCCTACTTGGAATGTATTGTATAACTTTAAGAAGTCCTGTTTTCCATTTAAAATAACTCTATAAATTCCATTTGCTTTAAATGGACTTGCAGTATTAATAGAAGTATAGGTCAAAGCCTGAAGAGCTACATTATATTCTGCCTCAGAACGCCCTATTTCTGTTATCAAAAGAAATAAAAGAATAGCAGTTCCTTTATAAACCTTCTTATACATAAGCCCCTTCCTTCTAGATTCAATATCAAATATCATGATTGAATAATCCACCCCTCCCAGAGAATACAATAGAGAGTTATTTTTCTCTGGAAAAAAAACCTCTTTGAAAAAAAACTACTATTATTAAATAGTAGTTATTTCTTATTTGTCCAAAATAGGCAAAACCCATACAGCCTACACACAGTGTATTTTCTCAATAAATCCCGTCTTTTTTCCGATGAAGATTATGATGAAATCTGTTTATCCATGGGCTAGTCCACTGGGCATTAGGTCTGAGCATATAAAATCTTGGAGAAAAGAATGTCCTCCAGAGATGCCATTTATTCTATGGATTCTTCAAAATAAAAAAATCAATGAAGATCAATATCTTTTATGGGCTAAAAATTATTATCAACTTCCTATACTTAAAAAGAATTTCTTTGAAAAAAATAAACCTCCAATACAGCTCTTTAAAAAGTACTCATCTATTTGGCCTATCCATATCCTACCTATTATCATACGAAAAGATATTCTCTTTATTGCATGTTTAGAACCTCCAAAGCACTTTAAACCTCCTCAAGCCGCTAAATTTATTTTGTGTCCTTTAACACTTATGGCGCAATGGCGACCAGAACTTCAAAGATCAATAGCTCCACCTTCTTTGAAATTAGCAAATAAAAAAACTCAACCTCCTCCACTCAAGCCTACTCCTCCACTTCCAATCACTTTGCAAAATAAAAAAAGAACGACTCAAAACAAAGTACCAACAACACCACCTCTTCCTCCATCCAATTCAAATGTTTTACCACTAGAACCTAAACTTAAATCTTCTGCAGAATCAGTATTTGATATAGCTCTTGTAAGAACTCAAAATTATTTCTATAGCTCTATGATTCTTATATGTCGTGATAAAAAAATCATCCCTTCCTATTGGAATGGAGACTGGGCAAAACCTTCTACAATAAAACCCATAGATTACTCTTCACCTTGTATTTTTAAAATTGTTATGCAAACAAAATATCCATTCCATGGAAAACCTCGGCCGAGTGCCTCTAATGATAAATTCTTTCAAGATTGGACAAAAGGAGTCTATCCTGAACATGTCACACTTGTTCCTATATTTATTGAACAAAAAATCTATGGGATCCTCTTAGGGTGTACGTCTAAGATACGTGCTACAAAATTCCAACTCAAACATGTTGAAAGTTTAGCTCAACAAGTTGGAAAAAAAATTATTATATTAAAGATGGTCAATTAAATAAAAAGTTTCATGGCAGCTTAATAACATTGTGGCATTGACTTCAATTTCTCAGAGAAATTATTTCTAATATGCAATTTTTTCAGTTTCTAAATCTAGATTATATATCTGAGATACTTTGCTTTGCTGCTGCTTCAAGATATTTAAAAGCCTCCTTCTTGTTGTGGTAAGAAGACGGAAGCTGTCTTTGTGCTGCTTCAAACCATTCCAAAGCTTTTTGAAAGTCTCTTTTCATACCCTCTCCGTGATAATACATCAGACCAAGTTGATATTGAGCTACTGGGTGACCCCACTCTGCTGCCTTCTCAAACCATTCAAAAGCCCTTTTAAGATCTCTTTCAACCCCTTCTCCCGTATAATACATTCTCCCAAGTCTATATTGAGCATCTGGATGACCCTGCTTTGCTGCCCTTCCATACCATTTAGCAGCTTTTTTGGGATCTTCATGGATTCCCTGCCCGTAATAATACATGTCACCAAGTCGATATTGAGCGTATCTATATCCCTGTCTTGCTGCAGCTTCAAACCATTCCAAAGCTTTTTGAAAGTCTCTTTCCCCACCCTCTCCGCTATAATACATCAGACCAAGTTGATATTGAGAATACTGATAGCCCTTTTTTGCCCCTGCTTTAAGCCACTCAAAAGCCTTAAAATCTAATTCAAGCTCACCTCCGTTATAATAATTGCTGACAAGATTAAATTGAAAATCTGCAACATTCCATCTCAATGCTTTGGCTGCGGCTTTAAGCCACTCAAAAGCCTTGTGAAGATCTCTTTCAACACCCTCTCCTCTATAATACATAAGACCAAGCTCATATTGAGCCCTTTTATGCCCCTGCTCTGCTGCAGCTTCAAACCACTTAAAAGCCCTTTTAAAATCTGCTGAAACACCATATCCGTAATAATACCTGATACCAAGTCCAAATTGAACACTTGCATCCCCCTGCTCTGCGGCTTTCTCATGCCATCGAACGGCTTTTTGAAAATTTCTTTCAACCCCATCTCCTCTATAATACATAACAGCAAGTCTAAGTTGAGTTTCTTTATTTCCCTGTTTTGCCGCCTTCTTAAACCATTTAATAGCTTTTTTGCGGTCTTTATGGATTCCCTGCCCATAATAATACATGCTACCAAGTCTAAGTTGAGCATCCATATCCCCTTGTTTCGCTGCAGCTTTATACCACTTAGCAGCTTTTTTGGGATCTTCATGGATTCCCTCCCCGTAATAATACATGTAACCAAGTCGAAATTGAGCGTCTCTATCTCCCTGTTTTGCTAGGGCTTCATACAACTCCAAAGCCTTTTGAGGATCTTTAGGAACACCCAATCCATTGCTGTACATGACAGCAAGATGATGTTGAGCCTCTACGTGACCCTGCTCTGCTGCGGCTTTAAACAACTCAAAAGCCCTTTTCCAATCTCTTTCAGCACTTTCACCTGCTGCTCTTGTATAATACATGTCACCAAGCTCATATTGAGCCTCTCTATCTCCTTGTTTTGCTTGGACTTCAAGCAGCTTCAAACCTTCTGACTTTTCATTGGTCCCGTACGATAAAGGAGCAAAAAAACAAACAGCGAAGAGTAAGACGATATGAGCGAACATTATAGACTTCATAAATGATTTTGACTTCGATTGCATATAAGACCTCCTTGTCTATGTGAATGTTGGCTACATGCTGTTTTTTTAAAACCAATTTATTCTGTCATAAATGATTGCAATTGTCTATAAAATATATGAATTCTCTTAAGGTGTAGGGAATCTCCATAAGAAGATTGTTTATTCTCTGCTTGACTGCATCGAGCATTATCCAGCCAAGTCTTTTAGACTTCGCCACAAGCCTGCGTTGGAAAAAGACTTTTATCTTTCCCTTAAAGCTCAAACAGCTTTGAAGGGCGCAAAGCGTCTCTTCCCTATGAAGAAGATACGCATTGCGCTTCAAAAAACTCGCTTTAAGAGAAAAATAAAAGTCTTTTTCCTAAAGAAGAGCGTATCTGCGGAAAGACATCTTATTTTATTTTAAAATTAAAATTCTTTTATTTCTATTTTGAAACTCAAGGTATATGTTCCAAATTCTCCAATTTTTAGGACACCATCCTTTTTGTAAACGATTGGCCCACTCTATAAAAACAATACCCTTAGACTTTTCAAAGATGTCCCAAAAGCCTGTGGAATTTAAGTCTTCTTCGTTTTTTAATCTATAAAGATCTATATGATCCACTTCACCTCTATTAGAAGTCATATATACATTATGAATAGAAAAAGTCGGTGAACACGTGTTTTGTACATCCCACAATTTTAAACAAGATTTAACAAATTCGGATTTTCCAACACCCATTGGACCAGATAATAATATGAGATCTCTAGTTCCTAAGCGATTTATAAATTCTTCACTCCAACTCCAAAGATCCTCTATATGGTTTAAAGTTATCTGTTCCATACACTAATAGGACATAACAGAATTCTACGGTTTATACCAGCAAAGAGGTCGTAATCCTTCTTTATCTCCATTAAAACGATTACATGTTCCTATATTAGGATCTTTGTCGTCTAAAAGAATAGATTCATTTATATAGCAAATAGCTCCTTGAAAAAAAGTATCTAAACGACACTGAGTATCCGGGTGAGATGTCAGCATAGATTCAACAATGCTAGATTCTGGTGTTGTCAATTGAGGAAATTTCTCTCCTCTAATATCTGCAAAAACATTTGTTAAACTCATTGCTGCCATACTACTTAACTGACAGATCTCTTGATCTATAACTTTAAGAAAATTATTTTTACAACGATTTTTAACTTCAGTAGTAACATATAATTCATCTAAATTTAATAGTTGCATCTCTTGTATAGACAATGATTTTAAAAAAATACGTAAACATTTTAAAGTTGCAAAGTAATCTGCTTGTCCTTCAGTAGATATTCTATCAATAGATGATTTATATGGAACTCCCCCAATATAATGTCCCAACTCATGACAACCTACTAAAGTGAAACCTAAAGGTGTCATTTCGTGATGACGAGCAAGAGCTCCAGTAATATGGATGTGAATATTACCATTTTCTTTTTCACTGTAAGCACTTGCCCACCTTTCACTCCATTTTCTATCTATAATTAAAGTTTCACCTCTTTCATAAAATGAAGATCTAAAAAGAATTTCTAATCTATTAAAAATAAAAGAATATATTTTTTTATTTAACTTTTGACCTCTTAGTCCTAAATCAGGAATAAACAGTTTTACATTATAAGACTGACCTACCGTATATAGAAGGTGAGAAAATTTTCTATCAAAATAATAATTCTGTGCCGTTGCAGAATTAGAAATTAAAACAATAAATATAAAAGCTATAGTTTTTAATAGATTCATAGTTACATTTATCCATCTCAAATGAACTATAAATCTTTCGGTAAGGATCCCCTTCCCTTAAAACTTTATACAAAAAATTAGCACTAAGACTAGTTCACAATATAATGACTTGATTGTTTTTAAAAAAAGAATCTCTTCTTAGAAGCTAAGTATTCTTACCATCTCTTTGACGCTCGATCGCAAGCCCTTTTGAAAAGCATCACAAACTAAAAAATGTCCTATATTGACTTCCTCTAAAAAGGGTATTTTTTTTATTAATAAAGATGTTTTATCATCTAAGCCATGACCTGCATGAACCTCTAAACCCATATCATGGGCCATAAGAGCCGCTTCTTTTAATTTTTTCCATTCACTCCTCTTTTTCTCTCCAGAAAAAGATACCCAGTGCCCAGTATGAAGTTCAATAGCAGAAGCACCACAAAGAGCAGAAGCTCGAACTTGATTTCTATTAGGAGCAATAAAAGTGGTTAATCCTATTCCTTTTTTTCTTAATTTTTCACCTAAGAAACCAATAGCTTTATCTTTTTTCTTAACATTGAGTCCGCCCTCAGTTGTTAATTCTTCACGCTTTTCAGGTACTAAACAGACAAACTGCGGCTTCCACCTCAAAGCAAAACGAGACATTTCATCTGTAATAGCTATTTCAAGATTAACAGGAACAGAAGATTTTTTTATAACTTCCCTTGCATCTTTATCATTCACATGCCTTCTATCTTCACGTAAATGAATTGTAATCTGATCAGCTCCCCCCTTAATAGCCTCTTTCATATAATATATAAGATCTGGATAAGTTGTCTGTCGACCTCTAACTTGACGTAGAGTTACAATATGATCTAGATTGACACCTAAACGAATTTTCTTTCGAATCATCAACTAACCTATTTTATTTTGAACATGTTTTGTAAGTTCATCAGCATATTCTGTTATCAATTTAAGATCAGAACCCTCAATAAGTATTCTCATAAGAGGTTCAGTTCCTGAATATCGAATAAAAATACGTCCCTGATCTTCTAGAAGATTTTTAATTTTAGAAATTTTTTGATGTAAACCTGGAATTTGATTTATAGGTAACTTTTTACTGATACTAATATTTCTAATAACTTGTGGAATATCAATGAACTCAGATTTTACTTCTGAAAGCTTTTTACTCTTTTCTTTCATAACCCCTAAAACATTTAAAGCTGCGACCAATCCATCACCCGTTGTCGTTTTATTTAAAAAAACAATATGCCCAGATGATTCCCCTCCTAAACAATATCCATTTAATTTCATCTCTTCTATAACATATTTATCTCCAACTTCTGTTTTTGTTACTTTAATTCCATATTTTTTCATAATTAAATCTAAACCCAAATTGCTCATTTCTGTTGTAACAATAGTATTTCTTTTTAACTCTCCTCGCTCTTTTAAATGAATTGCACAAATAGCTAAAATATGATCGCCTCTCACTATAGAGCCATTTTCATCTGCCATAATAACTCTATCTGCATCTCCATCTAAACTAATGCCAACATCAGCTTTATATCTTTTGACTGCCTCAGCCATTTTTTCTGGATAAAGAGTTCCACACTTATGATTAATATTTCTTCCATTTGGTTCTCTACCTATTTTAATGACTTCAGCTCCAAGTTCTTCAAAAATGGCAGGACCTACTTTATAAGCAGCCCCATTAGCTGTATCTAAAACAATACGCATGTTAACCAACGATTGCTCTAAAGGAAATGAATTCTTCACAAAAACAATATACCTTCCTGCAGAATCCTCTATTCTTCTAGATCTTCCTATATTTTGAGATTTTGAAAGAGATAGAGGGCCATTAAAGACTAAATTTTCAATTTGATTTTCTATCTCTTTAGTAATTTTAAAACCATTGGATCCAAAAATTTTAATACCATTATACTCATAAGAATTATGAGAAGCTGAAATCACTATACCTGCATCAGCTCTCATATTTCGAGCTAAATAACTAATACCTGGCGTAGGAAGAGGGCCTACAAGTTGGACATGAATCCCCATGGAATTTAATCCACTGGCTAATGCCATTTCTACCATATAACTAGAAAGCCGTGTATCCTTACCAATAAGTACAAAACCTGTGTTGTTTGATTCCACAGATGACTTTAAAAGAATGGATGCTAAAGCCTGTCCTACTTTTGTAACAATATCCACTGTTATGGGAAACTGATTAGCTACACCCCTTATACCATCAGTCCCAAATAATTTTTTCACTAAAAAATCCTCTTTAAAAATATTTGAACTTGGTTTTCCTTTAATTCTTTTATTCCTGGTTTATTTATTTCTCTAATCCTTACGTCAATTGTCAATATGTCCTCATCATTCTTGTTTTGTTCTAAAATATCTAACTGAATAGGCTCTGTAAAAACATATTGTAATAATGAAAGTGAATCTCTTACTCCTGCCACTTTTACTCTCTCAGGACTTATGCTGACTACATCATAACCTATTTCTTTAGGAGAAATATCAGACCATACTAATTTAACTGGAATTTTTTTTATGATCAATTCCTCAATATCCACAACAATACTTTTAGGAATAACAGATATAATTTGAGTACCAAAAGGGATTGAAATTCCCTCAGTCGGTATCTGTATAACTCGACGACCTAACGTTGCATCAGTAAGATCAATGATAATAGGATCAGAATCTTCTTTTCTATATCTTGCTAATGATCGACGTGACCCAGTAACTGTATATACAACTTGATGAATCATATTATTTTTAATAGCTCTATTATTTTTTAATTTATATTTTATATCTATGTATTTCTCTACTGTTTCCTCTTTCCGACCTAAAACGCTTATCCATAAAACAAGAGTAATAAATAAAGCAACAATCTTATAACTATTATTGGTACGAATCCATTTATGCCAATCCATAAGGTTCCTTAATACTTTGTTCCAATTGAAATAGTTTATAGAGTTGTGTTCTTAAAGAGCTGTGATCTAGTTTTAATTGTAAACGTCCTCCTTCTGAGAGTGCGACATTATTATTTTCTTCACTGACAATAATAACAACAGCATCTGTTTCTTCAGATAGACCAATTCCTGCTCGATGTCTTAATCCTAAATTTTTATCTATCGAAGTATTTTTTGTAAGAGGTAATATACACCCTGCCCTACATATACGCCCCTCTCGAATAAGAAGTCCTCCGTCATGTAAAGGGCTTGTCAATTGAAAAATAGAACTCATCAATTCTACAGAAACATGCGCATCTAAATTTGTTCCACCATCTATAAATTCATCAAGATTAATTTCTCTCTCAATAACAATAAGAGCTCCACATCCTTTTTTTGCAAGTTGAAAAGCTGCTTTAGTTATATCTTCAATAATTTGAGTTTCTTCTATTACTGATACTTTTAAAAAAAATGGACTTCTACCAATATGAGCTAATCCTTTTCTTATTTCATTTTGAAAAAGAACAACAACAATAACAAATAAATTATTAAATAATATTTCAAGAAGCCAATTCAAAGTAAACAACTCAAACCATATGCTCACTATATATATTAAAGATAGGATACCAAGTCCTGATAATACTTGAACAACACGTGTTTCTTTAATTAAAAGAAGAACCTTATAGATAATAAGCCATACAAGAAAAATATCTATAATATCTCCAAGATGAAAAACTTCACTTACTAAATCAAGATTATTTAAGAACCTTTGAAACACTATATCTCCAAACAGGTAGAATAGAGTTATGCTGTGACAGGCCCGGGATCCCCAACAGGTCCTGAATCTTTCTCATCCTTTTGATTTGTAGAAGCTTTCTGAGCTTCTTCTTGCAATCGCTTTTCTTCTTCTTTTTCTTTAACCTTTGATTCTTCTGCAAGATTTTTCATCCTCTGTTCTCTTAATTCCTCAACATCCTTTAAAGTTTTACCCTCACAAATCATATTGACTTCTTCACCATCAATAGTTTCTTTTTCTAATAAAGCTTCTGCAAGATTTTTTAAGACATCTAGATTGTCTTTTAATATTTGAATAGCAAGATTATGACCCTTATGAATAAGATCCCTGACCTCTTTATCAATCTCACGGGCTGTCTCATCTGAATACTCTTTAGAGTCCTGTGCTTGCATTCCTACGAATACAGGTCCATCACGTTTTTCATAAGTCAACGGACCTAATTTATCGCTCATACCCCATTCACAGACCATACGACGTGCTATCTCAGTGGCTCTTTCAATATCATTACCTGCACCTGTTGTAAAATCCTCAAAAATTAATTCTTCAGCAGCTCTTCCACCAAATAGAAAAGCAATCATATTGGTCGCCTTCTGTTTAGACATATTCAAGCGATCTTCTTCAGGAAGGGTTTGTGTCACCCCAAGAGCCATTCCACGTGGGATAATTGTCACTTTGTGAATAGGATCCATCCCTTTTATTTTTTTTCCAACTAAAGTATGACCGGCCTCATGGTAAGCAGTAATTTTCTTATCTTCATCGCTAATAACCATGGAACGTCTTTCACTTCCCATAAGAACTTTATCCTTAGCTTGTTCTAAATCATCTATATCAAGCATTTTTTTATTTTTTCGAGCGGCTAACAATGCAGCTTCATTGACAAGGTTTTCAAGATCTGCACCCGAAAAACCAGGAGTTCCTCTAGCTATTTTTTCTAAATTGACCTCTTTAGATAATGGTGTTTTACGAGTATGAACATCTAAAATCATACTGCGCCCTTTAAGATCAGGTTTTCCTACCATGACTCTACGATCAAATCGACCTGGTCTTAACAAAGCTGGATCCAAAACATCTGGCCTATTTGTTGCTGCGATTAAAATAACCCCATCATTACTTTCAAATCCATCCATCTCTACAAGTAATTGATTTAAAGTTTGTTCTCTTTCATCATGTCCACCACCCATTCCCGCTCCACGATGTCTTCCTACAGCATCAATCTCATCTATAAAAATAAGACATGGTGCATTTTTTTTACCTTGTTCAAATAAATCTCTAACTCGAGAAGCTCCAACTCCAACAAACATCTCAACAAAATCAGACCCTGATATACTAAAAAAAGGCACTCCTGCCTCACCAGCAACAGCTCTAGCTAACAATGTTTTTCCCGTCCCTGGAGGTCCTACCAACAGGACCCCTTTTGGAATCCTTCCGCCCAATCGGGTAAACTTTTTAGGATCTTTTAAAAATTGAATTATTTCTTCTAGTTCTTCTTTAGCTTCATTCACTCCAGCAACATCTTTAAATGTTTTTTTGTTTTTATTTTCAGTAAGAAGTTTAGCTCGACTCTTGCCAAACCCCATAGCTCTTCCGCCACCAATTTGAATCTGTCTCATAAAAAGCAAAATAATAATGAAAATAAATAAAAATGGCAGTATATTTAAGAAAAGTGTGGATAACATTGATTTATTATCAGAATGTATATAGTCGGGAATAATTCCATATTGTTTTAGCTCTTTATAAACCTCATCCCCTGTATTTCCTTCTATTTTAAAGTTCTTTGCTCCTTGATAATGCTCTTTAGCATACTCATCTTTTATTTCCCCAGAAATCTCTCCTGTTTCAGTATTGAAAGTCACTTTATCTATATGACCTTGAGCTACGGCAGACATAAACTTAGAGTGACTAAAATCTCGAACCATTGTTTTCATTTCTCGACCATATTTTTGATAAAGAACTATGACAACAACGAAAATAAATGCCCAAAGAGCTAATGTTTTTTGATTTGTCCGCATTTCAATACTACCCTTTCAAAGAAATAAATTCTCTTATTTTAGAATATCAGCTTTAAACCCATGTGACTCATTTTCAGTTCGCTCCACTCTAATATATTGAGTATCAATAGTCCAGCAACACCCTCCAATACAAAATTGACTATCTTTTATTGGGCGATTTAAACGTTTCAAAGCTTCCTCAATTTGAGAAAAAGAAAATGAGCTAAGCCCTTGCTCTTTCAGCCATTTATGTAAAATAGCCCTTCTCCTATCCCATCCTAATGACATAAATTTTCTTCTATCTAAGCTGCGATCTTGAACCTCCAGAATTTCATTTTTTTCTCCATCTATAGAGGGTTTCTTGGCAATGAGTTCTAAAGATCGACTAAAGGCTTCAATTCCCCCAGCTCTTTTATTTTCCAAGTCTCTTAACCACTTATGTCTTATCCAATTTCTTAAAAACCGCATATTCTTGTTTGTTGGATCTTCCATCCATTGAATATCATGATGTTGACAATAAGCTCTTATAGAAGCTCCTCTTTCAAAAAGAAAAGGCCGAATATACGGAGGTGAAAATAACCTCATACCATTTAAATTTCCTGTTCCTCGAATAAGTTGAATTAAACGTGTTTCCAATTGATCGTCCCAGTGATGGGCTAGACAAGCATAATCTATGCTCTCATTTTTTAAAATGTCTTCATATGATTTTCTACGAAAGATACGCATCTCGGCTTCTGATTTCAATTCTTTTTCTTTATTTTTTACAAGAAAAAAGGGGGTTTTATGAAAAAGGCATGTTTCCTGAACAAAAGCACTCACCTCATTTCGATATTCATTTATTTTTTTATCAGAACTAAATCCATGGTGACAATGTAAAACAGAAGGTTTTAACCCTAGTCTTTTTTGAATACGAAGTAACAAATCAAACAAGGTTATCGAATCACGACCACCAGAGACAGCTATAAGAACTGATTTATTTTTTAAAGATTTTAAACGCTTATAAACCCGAGCCTCTAAACTCATAAATCACTTTATCTTCATTGTAGGAAAAGGAATAACATCACGAATACTAACCGAATCTGTCAATAACATAATCAGCCGTTCTACACCTAAACCCACACCACCTGTTGGAGGCATTCCTATTTCAAGAGCATGAAGAAAATCTTCGTCTAAAGGAGGTAAAAAGTCACCTTGGGCCTGCTCTTTTTTTTGTTGAACTAATCTTTCCCTCTGTTCAATAGGGTCATTAAGTTCAGAATAGGAATTGCCCAACTCCATACAGGCTATAAAAGGTTCAAATCTCTCCACTAAACCCTTTTTCGCTCTATGGTGTTTTGTCAAAGGTGAACTTTCAATAGGATGATCCTTTATAAAAACAGGATTCCAAAGGTATTGTTCACAACCCAATTCAAATATTTCTAAAATAATCTCACCACGAGAAGGGGGAGTTTTTAAAAGCGTGCCGTTCGTCTGAGCACACTCCCAAAGAGTTTCATCAGAGAGTGACGTCACATCAATATTCATATATTTTTGAATAGCTTCATAGACGGAAAGTCTCTCCCATGGTGGTGTAAAATCAATACTTTTTCCTTGATAGTTGATTTTCATACTTCCAGTCACTTTCTCTGCGACAGTAGAAACTAAATCTTCAAACTGCTTCATTTGGTCATTATAATCAGTATAGGCTTCATACCACTCTAACATCGTAAATTCTGGATTATGAGAACGATCAATTCCTTCATTTCTAAAATTACGATTTAAATCGTAAACTTTGTCAAAACCCCCAACAATCAATCGTTTCAAATAAAGTTCAGGGCTAATCTTCAAATAGAGTTGCATATCTAAAGTACTATGATGTGTTATAAAAGGCTGCGCAAAAGCTCCTCCATAGATAGGTTGTAAAATAGGAATATCTATTTCAATAAAACCTCGATTATCTAAAAAGCATCTAATTTCTTTAAAGATTTTATGACGAGTGATAAAAATCTCTCTTATCTCAGGATTCATCACCATATCAAGATGTCTATACCTATATCTTAGCTCGATATCTGTTAAACCATGAAATTTTTCTGGTAAAACCTCTAAGGACTTACATAAAATCTTAAATACTTTAACTCTTAAACTCAACTCCCCCTTTTTTGTCCTAAAAATAAAACCCTCTAATCCTACAATATCTCCAATATCTAAATGCTCAAAAGATATATAATCATTTTCAGAAAGATCTTCTTTTTTAAGATATCCTTGAAACTTTCCTTCCTGATCTTGAAACGTAAAAAATGCGGCCTTTCCCATCGGTCGTTTGGTTAAAACTCTACCGGCCATTTGAATTATTTGATCATTTTGCGTTTTTAAATCTTTAAATTTTTCACGAAGCTGTTTGCTAAAGTGGGTAGGGGTAAATGTATAAGGAAAGGGATTAATCCCCTTTCTTTTTAAAGAAAGAAGTTTCTTTTTTTTTTCTATTTTAAGAGGATTGGTCATAAACTTCCTTATAAATATCCATAACCTCTTTCAAAAGTTGAACAGCCTCTTTAAAAGGACGTTGAAAAGCATTTCTTCCAATAATGCTTCCATATCCTCCACCTTTTGCTATACTTTTAATCTCTTGAATAATTTCTTCTCTACTCTTGGCCTCTCCTCCACTAAAAATAACAATACGCTTTCCTTCAAAGCAAGACTGCAGAACATGAGCAACTCTCTGATCCAATGAACGTGTAGGAATAGTCTTATAGATATCATCACGGATTCGACTGTCGTGAAAACGACTAGACGGTGGTTTAACTTTGATAATATGAGCCCCAAGCTGTGCTGCAATTTGTGCAGCATAAGAGACAACATCTATAGATGTCTCAGATTCCTTTGAAAGGCCCTCTCCTCTAGGATAAGACCAACAGATGACAGCCAAACCTGCTTTTTTTGCATCTTCTGCTATCTTTTGAAACTCTTCATACATATGTTTTCGATGAGAACTGCCAGGGTAAATTGTGAAACCAATTGCGGAACAGCCCAATCTAAGGGCCGCATCTATAGAAGACGTCACAGCAGGAATGGGCCCTGAGGGACTAAAAAGAGAATCTGAATTATTTAATTTTAATATCAGAGGAATTTCACCTGCAAAGGTCTTTGCCCCTGCTTCAAGAAATCCCAAAGGTGCAGCATAAGCATTACAACCGGCTTCTATAGCTAATTTAAAATGATAATAGGGATCGTAGGCTTCTGTATTTTTTGCAAAGCTCCTTGCAGGACCATGTTCAAACCCCTGATCTACAGGGAGAATGACAACCTTGCCTGTGCCTCCAAGACGCCCATGATTTAAAATTCTTGCCAAGTGACTTAAAACACCTGGAGAGTCCGACTCATAGTGACTTAAAATTGTCTTAATATTTGGCGTCATTTTAGTACCTTAAAAGGAAGAGTATTAAAAAAATCTTTCTATTTTATCCCACTTCCGTTCTTAGAATTCTTAGTTTTCAAAAACTTTAATAGAATCCCAGTATGAAATCAAGGTTACTCTGTTTATAAATTTTTTACTTGGAAAAAATAACTTTTCAAGCTCTAAAAGAGTAAATTGAAGGATAGGAAAAATTATTATTTTAGACTTTTCCTTGATCAGTAAAATAGCGTGACACAATTTTTAACCTAGAAGTATGCTAACCCCTATGCGCTTTATAGTTTTCGAAGGTCTAGACGGTTCCGGTAAATCAACTCTGATTCAGGGTATTGCACATAAATTAAAACAGAAGGGCACTCCCTTTTGCATAACAAGAGAACCTGGTGGAACAAAGTTAGGCGAACAACTTCGTTATTTTTTATTAAAAACAGATGGAGAAATTCCTACACCTCGAGCAGAATTACTTCTATATGAAGCCATACGCTCTCAACATGTGGAAACCTTTATTCGCCCTCAATTAAAACAAGGTCTATGGGTTCTCTGCGATCGATTCACAGCCAGTAGTCTAGCCTTTCAATCCGCCGGTCGAAATCTAAATGAAAAAGACGTCCAATGGCTCAATACATTTGCCACTAATAACTTAATTCCTGATTTAACAATTCTGTTGAAGCTAAATCCTGAAGAAAGTAAGAAAAGACGTCAAAATCGTAAGGAAGATCGTTTTGAAAAAGAACATCTCTTTTTTCATCAAAAAATTCTAAAAAGTTATGAGAAACAAGCAGAAAAAAATAAAGACTCATGGTTTATTGTAAACGCAGAATTTTCAAAAGAGATTGTTTTAAATTCTGTTCTCTCCGAGTTCGAAAGGAGAAAATGGATTCTCTTTTAAACAGTATTGTAGGACACTCTCAGATCAAAAAATCTTTTTTAAAGGCTATTTCAGAAAACAGATTAGCAGCAGTGCATCTCTTTGTAGGACCATCTGGTGTTGGGAAGCGTCTATTAGCTCATGCTCTAGTTCAAGCTCTTGTTTGTAAAGTTAAAAAACAACCTTGTGGAAAGTGTCCTGAGTGTCAAAGAATTGCTCTTCATCAAAGCGAATCTCTTTTAGAAATCCAAAGTGAAGATCTACAGATAAAAGTTAAACATATTCAAACTGTTCACAAATTCACAGCATATAAAAATATCAGTCGTGCTCGAGGGATTATTATTAATGATGCACATAAACTCAATCCTCAAAGTACTAATAAGATTCTAAAACTTTTAGAAGAACCGCCTAGTCAGACATATTTTTTCTTTGTCACCTCAAACCCAGATTCTATTTTACCCACTCTTCGTTCACGATCTCAAATGACATATTTTTCTCCACTCAAATTTAATGAATTAAAACAAATTATAAAATTACCCGATTGGATAGTTAAAAGTTGCCAAGGACGACTAGATTTAGCAAATGCCTTAAATGATCCTCAAAAAAGTAAAATTCGAAAATCTACTCAAAAACTTATATCACTTCTATTTAGCGATGAACTTTTAAAACCCCTAGAGATATTAAGAGAATATGCAAAAGATAAAGAGAATGCATTTTTTTTTATTCAAATATGGATGGAATTTTTAAGAGATATTTATGTATTGCCATCTGGAAAATATCTTTACCATAATGATGCCATATCAGAAATTAAAAAATTTTTAAAAATTGATAAAAAACAACTAGAAGATTTAGAACTCTTAGCTCTTGAAACAGAAAAATCTCTTCAACAAACGACGAACCGTCAATTAGCCTTTGAAAATCTTTGGCTAAAATCTAAAGGTATTATAAGGAGTGATTCTTATGCCTTGGACTGATGTACACACACATTTTCATATGTTGGACATCGATATTGAAACAGCCTTATCTCATGCTCAATTAGCCAAAGTCGAAAGATTTATAAATATAGGAACTTGTCCAGATGATCTTCAAAAAGTTCTTAGTATGACTAAAAAGTATTATCCAAAAATGACCTGTGCTTTGGGAATCCACCCTCACCATGCCAAGGAATATGATCAAGAGGTTGAAAATTTTATTAAAAAAACAAGTGCTCATCAAAAAGAAGTTATAGCCATTGGTGAAATAGGGCTTGAT
The DNA here is from genome assembly GCA_965116215.1 of Bdellovibrionales bacterium. Taxonomy (GTDB): domain Bacteria; phylum Bdellovibrionota; class Bdellovibrionia; order Bdellovibrionales; family JAKFYE01; genus CBDBKL01. The sequence continues at coordinate 517,758 of OZ220494.1, forward strand.
TTCTATTATGAACACTCACCTAGATCTATTCAAAATGAAGTGTTTATAAAGCAAATGCAATTGGCACATGATTTAAAGTTACCTGTAGAAATTCATACCAGAGAAGCTGAATCTGAAACCAAAAAAGTCTTAAAAGAATTTCAAGGAAAAGTATCGGGTCTCTTGCACTGCTTCACAGGAAGTTATGATCTTGCAAAATATGCCTTAGATATGGGTTTTAATATTTCTATAAGTGGTGTTGTGACTTTTAAAAACTCTAATGAGCTTTGCAATACTGTGCAGCGACTACCAAAAGATCGTATCCATATAGAAACTGATGCCCCCTTTTTGGCCCCAGTACCTATGAGAGGGAAGAAGAATGAGCCTGCTTTTCTAATACATACAGCGCAGAGGGTAGCAGAACTTTTAAAAATAAACACTAGTGAATTAATGAAACAAACTGATCAAAATACAAAACGACTTTTTAAGTTGTTGGTTGATTTTTAAGTCCTATAAGGCATAATGATGAGCCAAATAAAGGAGTCTTTCTAATGAATCGCCCTAAAGTTGGTATCAATGGATTGGGTCGCATTGGACGTCTTATTCTTAGATGTGGATGGGATCATTTAAATATCGTAGGAGTCAATGACACATCCACTCCACAGACAATAGCTCATTTGTTAAAATATGACAGCTCTCATAGAAAATTTCGTGATAATATAAAATATGATGATTCTAATATCTTAATAAATGACCAAAAAATCCCAGTCTCATCGGAAAAAAATCCCCTACATATACCGTGGAAAAAGTGGGGAGCTGATATCGTTTTAGAGTGTACAGGCGTTTTCAAAGAAAAAGAAGATTTAGAAAAACATATTATAGCAGGTGCTCAAAAAGTCATCGTTTCTGCACCAGCAAATGGTGTAGATACAGCTTTAGTCTATGGAATAAATCACACAGAATATAATTCCAAAAAACACTCAATTATCAGTAATGCCTCATGTACAACAAATTGCTTAGCTCCTATAGCGCATATTCTACATAAAGAATTTGGAATTTTAAACGGTATGATGACAACAATCCATAGTTATACAAACGATCAAAAGATTTTAGATGGGAACCACAAAGATCTTAGACGAGCCCGTTCAGCAGCCATATCAATGATTCCAACAACAACAGGAGCTGCTCGTAGTATAGGCAATATTCTTCCACAACTTCGTGGTAAAATTGATGGCTTTTCTGTTAGAGTGCCAACTCCTAATGTCAGTCTTGTCGACTTTGTAGCCTATACTCAAAAAGCAACTACTGTAGATCATGTTAACTCAATATTAACAAAAGCCTCAGAAGGATCATTGAAAGGAATTCTTGAAGTAGAAAAAACACCACTTGTGAGTATAGACTATATGGGATCATCAGCTAGTGCTACAATTGATTTACTATCTACATTAGTTAGTGGAAAACATTTAGTCAAAGTTGTTGCTTGGTATGACAATGAAGTAGGTTTCTCTTGCCGTATGGTAGATATGACAAAATATATTGAGGCACAAAGCTCTTGAGCCTTATAGATCTACCCATTCTTGAGGATATAGAATTTAACCAGAAGGTTGTTTTTCTAAGATTAGATCTAAATGTCCCATTAAAAAATGGAAAGATTACGGATAATACTCGAATTCAAAAATCTCTTCCTACAATTGAATATCTCTTATCTCAAAAAGTTAAACTCATTATAGGTTCTCATTTAGGAAGACCTAAAACAAAAGAAGATCAAAAAAAATTAAGTCTGGAGCCTATTGGACATTTCTTAAGTAAAAAATATGATATCCATCTCATTGAAAACCCTGATTCAAATATCCCAAAAGTTTTAATCCCATCTTTAAAAGAAAATAAAATTATATTATTGGAAAATCTACGATTTTTAGAAGGAGAAACGAAAAATTCAGAAACTTTAGCGAAGATTTGGTCTGATTATTCTGATATTTATATTAATGATGCCTTTGGCGTTTGCCATAGATCCCACGCTTCTGTTGAAAGTTTACCTAAAATGATGCCCATTAAAGCTGCAGGTTTTTTAATCTTACAGGAATTAAAGTATTTAAATCATCTTATGACGACTTCAAAGACTCCATATTATATTGTATTAGGTGGTTCAAAAATAAATGATAAAATAACTGTTATTGAACATTTAATTGATAAAATTGATGGATTGATTATTGGAGGTGCTATGTCCTATACATTCCTACAAGCACAAGGGGTATCTATAGGACGTTCTCTGGTTGATAAAGAAAACATAAACCTTGTGAAAATTCTTATTGAAAGACTTAAAGTACGTGGTAAATCTCTGCACTTACCCAAAGATCATATTGTTGTTGAACATCCTAAGATATTAAATAATAGAAAAATAACCACTGACAGATCAATTCCTAAAAATTGGATAGGTGTTGATATTGGCCCTAAGACTCAAGAGTATTTTTCTAATATACTTGCAGATGCAAAAACGGTATTTTGGAATGGTCCAATGGGAATATTTGAAACAGAAGAGCTAGCTCAAGGAACATTATCTATTATTAAATCTTTGGCTCAAAGTGGTGGGACTGTTATTGTTGGTGGTGGGGATTCCGCTGCTGCTATTAATACATTTGGTCTATCTTCAAAATTCACTCATATCTCTACAGGGGGAGGAGCAAGTCTTGAGTACCTTCAAGGAAAATCTCTTCCTGGCCTAGAAGCATTAAAAAGAAATGGCTAATGGGAGATTATATATGAAAAGACAATTCTTATTCACAGCAAATTGGAAGATGAATAAAAGCCCAAGAGAGACTGAAAAATTCATAGAAGATTTTTTTGGTCTTATAGATCGAAGATTACATAAAAATATTATCTTATTACCCAGTACTATTTGTTTATCTTCTGTCCGAAAGGCACTGAGTGGTTCTCACATGAAATGGGGGGCTCAAAATTCCCATTTTGAAGAATCAGGTCCATTTACAGGAGAAACCTCTCCTAAAATCTTAGCAGAATATGGAGCAGAGTATGTTCTTGTTGGCCATAGTGAACGTCGTAAATTATTTTCTGAAACAGACAAGGCTATTTCAAAAAAAATACACGCTATACAAAAATATTTTATGACACCCCTCCTCTGTATAGGAGAAACAGTAGAAGAAAGGAAAAGTGGAAAGACTCAAAAGATCTTACTTGAGCAACTAGAAGCAGATTTGACCTATCTTAATGAAGGAAAAAATCTTATTATTGCCTACGAACCCATTTGGGCTATTGGTACAGGGAGTACGGCTAAGCCAGAATATATTTCTGAAGCACATAAAATCATCAGAGATTATCTAAATACAATTGGTGGAGAACTATTAGCAGAGCATACACCTATTTTATATGGTGGAAGTATTAAGCCTGAAAATTGTTCAGACATTGCAAAAATAGAAAATGTTGATGGGTTTTTAGTTGGAAGTGCATCTCTCAGCCCACAAGAATTCAGTCGTATTATTAAGAACTCTGTATAACGCATAGAATAATTTTTATCAAAAGATGGACTTTTCATATGTAGGTTCTGATACTTTCTATTTAGCTTGGAGAACGTATGGAATTTTTAGGTATTCTTCACATTATTATTGCTATTCTATTAATTCTTGTTGTTCTCATGCAGGACGCTAAAGGTGGAAGTTTAGGAGCTTTTGGTGGAGGATCCAGTTCAAATTCTGTTTTGGGAGCAACAGGTGCCGCAAATGTTCTAACGAAAACAACACGAGTTATTATTATAATCTTTGCAATAACATGTATTATGCTTTCAAAGTTAACAGCTACAACCTCAAAAAGTGCCCTTGATACCTTACCTGAAACAACACCTCAAAAAACAGAAGCCCCTATTAATGAACAGCCCAAAACTGAATAAATGGCCCTTAAAATAGAAAAAAATATCAAAAAAATTGAAAAGTTATTAGATAAAGAAAAAAGACATTCTCTTTATCATTCATAATATATAGATTTGTAAAACTCCTTTTCATTTTAAGGTAGGGACTAATTTGATGAAATCTATAAAGATTATGAGTGCTCTTATATTTGCTTTGATTCTTATATTTTTTAACAGAGAAATCTCTCATATCATAAAAAAATATCTCAAAGAAGAAGATTTACGTCCTGTCTTAGGTGTACTGCAATCATATAAAGGTAGTGTTTATATTAAAGAATCAAAAAGTCTCTCATATAATAAGATAGAAAAGAATTTTAAAATAAAACATTTTGATAAACTTATAACTTCAAAAAATTCAAAAGCCACTCTGCATATCTTTCCTAATTTTCAATTAGAAATTTTAGAAAATTCAAACTTAATTTTTGAAAAAAAACAAAACTTCTCATTGATAACTTTTTATGAAGGTGAATTTAAAATTTTATCTTCTGGCTCTTCTGGACGACTTATGGTCTCAAAGTCTGGAAAAATTCAAAATATTCAACCCAAATCCCCAATTGTAGAAAAGTCCAAACAGATCAATATAAATTTACAAAAAAAGAATAATAAATCTAAAATGTCTCTATCAAATGAATACATAAAAAAAATACTTAAAACACGAGAACCTCTTCTTAAAAAATGTTCTACAAAATCTCTTAAGGTCAATCCCATAGAAAAATGGCAGGTTCACTTAAATTTCACAATTCGTCCAAATGGTCACACATCTTCTGTGCGATTCATTAAAGGTACAATAGCAGATTTAAAACTCCAACAATGTATTATGGACGTTGTCGAACGCACGGTATTTAAAGCCTTTAAAGGCCATCCTATTATTATTAATTACCCTATAAGTCTTAATTATCTAAAATCATTAAAATAATCAATATAATCTGGAATCCATCCTTTTGTCTCAGATTGGGGAACAGTATAACTATCTGATAAAGGATAGTGTTTATAATAAGGAGGAAAAATTTCACTTTCCATCAAAATATTATATGCTGTAATAACAGTTTCTCTTTCTAAAACACCTCTTTCTATGAAGTCATCAAAAGTTTGTGACATTTCATCTTGAATAAATCCATAGTTACTCATCATATCCTGAGCAACTTGTATAAGTTGATTTTTATTTATTCTTTTATCCTGATACAAATCTAAAGCAAGCTGAAGAGTATTAGATGTAGGAAGCATTCGTCTACCAAATTTTAAATAATAATCAGGATCTGTATCATTAATGAGGTTAATATATATTTTTTTAACAGGATCCTCTTTAAGTATCTTTTTTTGTAACTCAAGGATAATGTCTATTTGAAAAGCCTCTACATCTAAATTATCTAAGACTTTTCTAATTTCAGACTCTGTTAATCGCTTAGCACAAATATCAGAATATAAAGAGTATACAACAGCATCTGATTCACTGTCATCTCCCCATAAAATCTGATTTACACTATCTTTCAAGCGTGTTCTTAAATCTAATAGACTTTGCAATTTATATCCAACTTGTCGATTAAGTCTTCTAAAGTATTTTGGATTTAAATCCTTTAAACTTTCCTTAAAGTAGGCTCCATAAGGTTTTATTCCATCCAACTCTAACTTAATTCGAATTTTCTTCTCTAATTGTGGGGGAGATGCAGATACAAAATATATAGGAAAAGCATCTTCTCTTTCATATATTGCCATCAGAGATTTTAGTAAAACATGTGTGCCAGGTATATTTTTCTTCTGAAAGGCTTTCTCTCTTATAGTCTTAATAAGCCCTCTTAAAGACTCAAAATGAGTATCCAAATAAGTCTTATCTATATCCCATATATAAATCATATGAGCCTGTTTCTCTAATTGAGGTTGAACATATCTAAAGAAGACACTATTGGCTCTAAGACAACCTCTCTTTCTCCAGTCAGACATATAGTATATGTAAACGAAAAATGTTTAAAGCTCAATATTTTCTCATAAAAATTTTATCCTCTAAAAATATACTGAATTTTATAACTAAATCATATACAAAAGCCTATTATTTCTCTTATATTATTTAAAGATATGATGATTTTTACCTTATTGAAGTCTACGACTTTTTCTTCTTTTATTTTTTTAAAAAGAACAATGATCCTTCTATATCTATTATTATTTAGCCTTAAATCTTCAGCGTATAATAATACCCATTTGATAAAAAAAATAAGTATTCTTCCTATTATGATAAATACAAAATATAAGCCAATACCTCAATCTTCATGGAAAAAAATAAAAGAAAATCTTATCTACGATAGAAGATTTTCAATAATCCCCTTAGAAGATATATCAAAAAAAAATATTTCTTATTTATATAAAGTTAAAAAAAAACCCTTAAAAATTATTTCAATTTTAAAAGAAATAAATACTGATGTTATAATAATAGCAAATTTAAAAAATAAAAATCTAATAATGAAGGCTTATTCTAAAAATGATGGTCAATTACTTTGGTCTCAAACAACGCTTTCCTCTTCATCATTGAAATCATCAAATTTTATATCTTCAATTCAGAAACTCATTAATGATTTTTCATCATCTATTCCTTTTCAAGGTTTTCAAATTTTAGATCCACTTATTGGACAAATAACTTATGATGAAGGAGAGGCAAAATTAACTAAAGCAGACATTGGACATTTTCATCATATTAAAAAAGGTGATTCCGTACAATGGATAGAGATCAAAAGAGTAAATTCCAAACCTCTCTATCAAGGAGGATCTAAAATTAATATTATCGCAAAGGGACATATTATCAAAGTCATAAATGAAATCGCTATTTTAAAAATAAACCAAGCAAGAAATATTAATTTATTAAAAAAATATACTCTTATATCTTTCCCAAAAGAACATGAAAGACTTATTAAATATTTTGCTTTGAATTCTAAAAATAGAACTTTAAATCAAATTATAAATAAAGATCTCAAACCTGTAAGTTCAAAAAACAAAGAAATAAAGAAATCACTGAGCAATCTACTTACCATTGGAAATATTTTAGCCTTTATTTTACTAGCTCTTTAAGAAATCTTATTTTTAATAAATGAGATGGGAGCATCTTTTATAAAAAGTATAGTCTACTTATTAATTTTCAATAACAATATTTCCTTCCCTTTCAGCAGAAACTCTAAAAGTTCTATACTTTTTATTACATATTTCAAACAGATTCTCTTTATTGATTGGATCCGACCAGATATAAAGACATCCACCATTTCCAGCACCACAAATTTTAACTGCTTCTGCACCAATATCTAAAATATCATCCTTTATTTTTTCTATATTTTTTGATGTCTCAAAAAAATTCGAACGAATTTGAAAAGATTTTTTAAATTCTTTTGAAATCTCAGAAAATTTCTTTTCCTTCAAAAGATTTATAACCCTTAATGTTTTATCACGAATCTCCTCTATATCTTTTTTAATTTTTTTATCTCCTTCTATAAATAATTTAAAAATTTGCCAATTGCTAAGTCCCGAATGATGTGATTTTCCTGTATAAATTAAAAAACTTCTCTTGTTGAATTCAGTTATATCAATATCAATATTTTTAAATGTAAATCCAGCAAATTTATAATGAATTTCGCAAAGACCACCTGTAAGAGCTGGAATATAATCTTGAATTCCTGTGGGTGCTCCTAAAAGTCGAGTCTCAAAATCTCTAGCCATTAAAATAGTTTCTATGTCCGTCCAATCTAAATTCATCAATTTTTTAAATCCTTGTATTGCAGAAATAGCTAGACTCGAACTTCCACCAAGTCCACTACCGACTAAAGTTTCTGATTTTAAAGTTAAAGAAAGACCTGAATTCAATGGAAACATTTGAAATAAACCAACTGCAAACTGAGCACGAGGGTCAGTTTCTTTTAATAATTCTTCCCTATCTTCATATTTTTTTCTAAAATCTAATCCCTCTATATTAATTAAAATAGTTTTTCCATTTAATTCTTCTAAAATAGCTTCTGTTTTAATATTAATAGCAAAATTAACTGTTTTTGCATTAGAAGTGATAACTGAAATAGGCCAAATATCTAAAGTCCCACCTGACAAATCAACTCGAGTTGGAGAACAAGATATAATTTTTCGTAGAGACACTACGAAAAAATCCTTTCAAAGTTTTCAATAAATGAAGTTTTTTTCTCTTCTTTCTCTTCTTCTGTATATTCTTCTTGTGATTTATCATCTTTCTTTTTTAAAAGAGTTTGAAAAGGAAGATTCATTATATCACTATTTTTAAGAGTTACATATTCAGGGTATAAATTTGTTTTTACTTTTCTTTGATCTAATTCTTTTATTTCACTACCCCAGTTAATATCAATAAGAATATTTTTTTCCTTATCCTTTAAAGAAATTCGCCCTTTTTGTTTCTTTATGCTATTTTCTTTTCCTAAAAAAGAAACTGCTTTCCAAGTTTTAATTTGATTTATAAACTCATCTACTTTGGATTGATCTACATTTTGTCCCCTTTCTAAAGCATCTATCCATTTTTTTTCTTCCCCTTTAATAAGATGAATTTCTGTTAATTCATTTTTAATCTGTATTTCATTGATATTGTCAGTCTTAAATTGAAAGGGCACCTTTTTATTTCTAAAATAAAAAACATCTGCCATAATTTTTTTAGCCATACTATTAGAAATCTCATAAACAGTTGGCCTTTTACTATGAGTTATATAGGCTCTTTCTTTATTAAATTCATGGATTATTAAACTTGGTCCTTTATTCTCACCCATTAAAAAAGTCAGTTTAAATAGCTCCCTTTCAGTCATAAAGTCCTGTTTAGCTATAGAATTTTTCTTATCTTCAAAAAGATATTTAACGGCAGAGACAGCCTGTACATCCTTTAGATAAGATCTAACAGCAGATTCATCAACCTCCCACTTTTTTTTGGAAAACTCCCAACCTGTATTTTTCTTATTTAAAATAAATGATTTTAATTGGCCCTCAGACTGTTGTTCTATCTTAAAACCAGAATATTTATTTGTTGTTTCCCTGAGAATAGATTTCATTCGAAGATCATCTGCTTTCTTTTCTATATCAGATTCAAAATCTACACCAACCAAAAAAATCTTTTTTTCATCTCCAACTCTAACATACAATTTTCTATTAAAAGCCTGTATATCACCTATATAAACCTTCAGTTCTTCATCCTTTTCACCCACCAAAGTTATATCTCTACTAGGATCTTCTAGACCATAAATAGAATAATCAATATCCTCTCCTTCTCTGACAACATCTTCTGCCTGTCTCTCTGTTAAACTAGAAAGAAAGTTCTCAACAATAGAGTTCTCAGCACGATCTTGTATTGGGTGTTGAATATACCAGTTTTTTTCTAAAAGATCTAATTGAAGTACTCTATCTTCTGTTTTGATAACAAAAGAATTAATTTTATTTGAATTCCATTTAATAATTCGAAAGGCTTCTTTTTCTTGAGCCTCTTTATCTATTTTTTTTTTATATTCAAAAAAATAGATATACCCAATAGTGAAAATAACAAAGAAAAAAAGTATAGAAGAGGATTTAAACATCTTCATGCTCCTCTCCGCCTCCACCAAACAAAAAATCCAAAAATAAAAGGAATAAAGACTAATACAGCTAAAGCGATGAAAATTATTTTTGCTTGAGTATTTGTCATAGTTAATTGCGTACTTAATCTATCTTTAGGTCTAATACTAATAAGGTCATCATCACTTGCTAAAAAAGAAATAACATTTAGGGCTATATTTCTATTGAGCTGTAACCCATAAAACTTATTTCTTAAAAAGTCACTATCACCAAATATAATAGTATTAAATTCAGTTTTATTATCTAAATCCTCTTTTTTGGGAATTATTTCCTGATCATTAACTTTTGTTTCATTTTTCTGACTATCTGTCTTTGTTATCTCTTTATTTTTCCCGACTTTATTAAAAGATCCCTTAACAGACATAGCAAGAGATAGCTTACCAAACTTATCATTGGGATCTATTTTAATTTTCTCAGAAATATCTTTTCTTTCAAAACTTGCATTAGATGAAAACACTAAAGTATCAAAAATAAAATCTTCAGGAGAATCTTTGCTCTGCACAACAGGACTTGCTAAATGGTAAGCTGATATCATTCCTAAATTTGGATTAGAAAATGATTTTGTTATTTCATGTGTTGAAGAATACGTTTCACCTAAGGCTGTTGCAAGACCTAATCTAACCATTTGCCCCTTTCCGTCTAGAATATAAGAATTTTTATAATCCACCCCTAACTCTTTTAAAAGTGATTTCAAACCATGTTTCTCTCCAGGATCTGCAGCTATAAATAAGTTTCCCCCTTGTTCTAAAAATTTCCTAATAAGATCAAGCTCATTATCAAAAAGAGAGAACTTTGGCCCAGCTATAACAAGTACATCTAAATCCTTTGGCATAGCTTTCTCTGTGATTAAGTTTAGTGAAGAGACTTGATAGCTATAATCTATAAGATCCTTTTTAAAGGTTTCTAGTCCATTAGGACCTGATTCATCAATGGAAGGTTCTCCATGCCCTTTTAAAAAATAGACTGTTTTTTTCCTCTCACGAGTTACTTTAACAATGGCATTTGTAAACGCCTGCTCTCCTAATTCTGTAATAGTTGTTTGATTTTCATTAGATTTAAATATGATAGAGCCAGCTTCTTTAATATTATATTTTTTTGCTAGCTCTGGTCTTTTAATAGGATTGATAACTTGTACTTTAATTGCTTTAGAGTAATCCACATATAAATCAGCAATTCGTCTAAACTCAGCAACAATTTGCTCCTCTTGTGGGGAATCTTTAGTAAAAAAAGCAATCATTTCCAAGTCATTTTTTAATCCATCTATAACCTTTATAGACTGATCTGATAAAGAATGAATCCTATTTGGTGAAACATCCCATTTTATATTATTCCTAAAAGCAATAAAATTAAAACACACTAAAAGGGTTATAAATAAAAGGATCATCATCCCCATATTCATCCCATGCTTAGTTGTCCGCAAAGTAAAAAACTCTCTATAGAATTTAAAGTCCAAAATAAATTCAATAATAAAAAATACTATACTTGTACCAAAAGGAATCCAAAGATAATCAGCATCCTCTGAAACCCAAGAATAAAAAGCACCTGAGATGAGAGAAATAATAGATAGAATTAAAAGAACTTTACCCTTACCACTCATTTTCTACCTCCACCTTGTTGATTCAACAACACGGTCAGCCATAAAAACAAAAAGAGCAATAGTACTTAATAGAAAGGTAACCCCAGATATTTCTATAGAACCCTTCAACATATCTCCAAAATGTTTTGGAGTAGAAATATGTTCTAAAATAGCTGTTAACATCGGATTTTCTACAAAAGTTGTTCCCCATGCTATAAACCAAACACCCAATGAAAGAACAATTCCTATAACCATAGAAATAATTAAAGATTCTGTTAAACTTGAAGCAAATAAGCCAATAGCAATATACATAAGCGTTATTAAGAAGACACCTAAATAACCAGAAAGCAAATAACCCCAATGAACTTCAGAGTAATAAGAAGTAATCAATGGATAAATAAGACTTAAACTTGTTAACAAAATAACTATAAGCATCGCTGCTAAAAATTTCCCTAATACAATTTGTAGTGAAGTAATAGGGCTGGTGAGTAATAAGTCCATTGTTCTCATTTTCTTTTCCTCTGAAAGTAACTTCATTGTTAAAACAGGAGCTAAAAATAAAAAGAAAAGATTGACATTGCTTAAAAGACTATAAAATACTTCTTGATGAATATCTAACCCCCCCCCTTGTCCTCGTGTCTGCATTAACATCATCATAGACTGTCTTGAAAATCTTTGAATTAACACAAAATATGTCCATCCAAGCAATGCCATAAGTAGTCCAGCTAAAACATATATACCAGGTCCAGATAAATAGCTGCGAAACTCTTTTATTGTTATCGCCATGACTTTCTTCATAAGGGTTTATCTCCTGCTATAATTTTTAAAAAGATTTCTTCTAGAGTCATTAATTCTGTTTTTATCTCAACCAAACCCACTCCGCTTCTGGCCACTTCATCTGCAATACGTTCTTGAACTTCCTCTGAGCCAGATATAGATATGCGAAAAATACTTTCATTCACATTGCCCTCTACAGAGTTTACACCTTCTAAAGCCAATAAAGAATTTTCCAATTCAGGTTTAAAATGTCGAACCCTTACAATAACAATCCCACCTCCACCTTGAATTCTTTGGTTTAACTCTACAAGAGTATCTTGAGCAACAATGGTCCCATTATCGATAATAATAATTCTTTCACAGTTTGCTTGAACTTCAGAAAGAATATGAGTTGAAAGAATAATTGTATGTTTGCCCTTAAGACTTTGAATAAGCTTTCGAATTTCTGTAACTTGCTTAGGGTCTAAACCCACCGTAGGTTCATCCAAAATTAAAATCTCTGGTTTAGAAACCAGTGCCTGAGCTATACCCACTCTCTGTTTATACCCCTTTGACAAATTTTGAATTAATCTATTTTTAACGGACTCAAGGCCGGCGGCTTGAATGGCATCTGCAACATTCTTCTGTATTTGACCACTCGGAACGTCTTTTAGTTGAGAGACGTAGATAAGATAGCTCCTGACTCTCATCTCCCCATAAATAGGTGGAGTCTCCGGTAAATATCCAATGCGCCGCTTAACCTCCAAAGGATTTTCAAAAACATCAAACCCAGCTACAGAAACTTTACCCTCTGTAGGAGCCATATGTCCCGTTATAATTCTCATTGTTGTGGATTTTCCTGCGCCATTAGGTCCTAAAAACCCAACCACTTCACCTTTATTCACTTCAAAGCTCAGTGATTTAATCGCTTGAATATCTCCATAAGATTTTGTTAAATCTTGAATCTGAATCACTTCAGAACTCCTTGCTAGAAAACTAAATAGTCACCATTACAGAATTTAAGTCAACTTCTGGAGAAAATCTTCATTCCCTGCGTTATCCAAAAAGGCAAATCGGTAATTTTTATCATGAGTATAGGCCACTTGCCCTATTTTACCTCTCTTTATTGGTTTTACATATTTCACATAGGTCACAATCACATCAAAATGTTCCCCATAAGGTAAATGTTTTCTGCTGCGAAATGTCGCACGGAATAAGGGTTGGGATAATAGATTTATTTCGTTGACCGTCAATACACGATGCCTTTCACAGGCAATCACCCCATAAGCACCCGGAAAATCTCTAACATGAAACCAATAGTGCCAGGGTTTTGCCTGTCTTAAAATTCTTAAATTTTCCTTTGCATTTTTTCCTATAAATACCCGTAAATCCTTATATTTAAAATAAAAGGCCTTTTTAAAATCTAAGGGCCTCTTTTCAGGCATCAAAAGTAAATCCCTTTCTATTTCTTTTATCCTTAATAATAGATTTTCTTTTTTCTCAGATTCTCTCTTTGCTCTCTTTACACATATTTTAAAGTTCTCTTCTATACTTAATTTTTGATCAATATATTCTTCCCATGCCTCTGGTACATTCAATGACCAATTTTCCTTAAGCCATAATGAGACATCTCTCCAATGATTTTTTGAAACCCTATAACGTCTGAGAAGTTTTTCTTTAACATTTATAAGCTTATCCTTTTTACTCATCCTATCTGTTTTCTTTTTTAAAACAGGAGTTTTAAAAAGCTCTTTTCTAATTTGATTGGGTGAACGACAACTTTGAACTCTGTAATCTGTTTTATTAACAGATAAATATTGCGGTTTATTCCACGAAATACTTTTATTCCCTTTTTCTACTAAAATATTATTCCTATGTGGAACTAATATCACTCTGATTTGAACATCCCAAAAATCTATAAAAACTTGTCTATCGTTTCTGTTTTCCCGTATTTCAGATTCTTGATCTTCTGAGAGACAAATCCCCTTAAGACGTTTATTTAGTGCATGCGCTTTTAAAAAAAGTCCTACAGGCTTTTGTTTCTTTTGAGTCTTTAATATTGTATTAGAAACTACAATATAAGGCATAGAAGGTTTCATTCCTATAAGTAACCAAATACAAGACTGTTTATGCCAAAATTTTAAGGCCAGCTGATCAGTACTCGAATAAACCCCTTGTAATTGAGACCCTACCAATTCTTGAGCTTCTGCGACAAGAGACCGTATTTCCTGGACGTTTAACTGTTTCAAACTCCATCCACCTCAAGACTCTCTATAAGTATATCCGAGATAAAGATATATGGAAAACTTTGATTTATTAGATTATGCCTTAGAAAAAGAACTTCATCTTCAGGGGACTCCAAAAACAACAGATTTTTTTGAATCTGTTGTTGCCAGATATATGACTCTGCTTTCCCAACAGGGAGTTCTTGTACCTACAGCTCTTCATAAAGACTTTGTAGAAGATATTATCTTAGAAATTCAAGAGATACTTAAAGACAAAGGATTTATAGAGAAATAATCCGGCACACTTACTTAGATTTAAAAAATCATTATAAGAGATGCAAAAATATACAAACTACAAATTTTTAAAAGACAAAGACTCATACTAAAAGCTCGTTATTTTTCCTTTATTTACTATTCCTTTTTTATCATTAATAGATTTTCAATAAATTTCCTCTAAAAACCTCGTTGTCGTCAATCTCTAATTCTACCTTTTGGAAAACTCTTTTTAACAATTGTTTATTGAGTTGATTGCACTTGAATGTTATCCATAAGATGCAACGGAAAATCAACTCTATCCTCTCGTCCTTTAATCTTTAATCTTAAAATAGCACTTTTTAAAAAGAGTACAGAATATCCCTCTTGTTCGGTAAAAATAAGATTCAGCAAGTATGCATCTTCAATATCTTCAGCAAAGATTCCAGAAAATTTTAAAAATTGAATATAATCAGTAACTTTTCTAGAATCTTTAGCAACATAACTGCCAGCATAACCGGCATGAAAAAGCAAACTTTGCTCTTGACCACCCTTATCCTTAAAAATAACATTGATCTTTGCCCCTATCGGTTTAAAGTCGACTGTATTGCTAATAATTTGTACCTTTGCAAAACTGTCCCGATTGAACATTTGTTCTAAACCTGAAAGATCTTCTTTTTTATCTCCATTAAGACGGACAGGAGTCATATACGCTGTCTTTGCCGTCAGTAAAATCTTCGACTCCCCATTCATCATTAAAATATGTAGGATTTCTTTACTTTGAGTACAATTTTTTTGACAGGCGACTTTTATATGAAAGGGAGAATCTCCTAATTGAGTTCCAGTCTTTTTTTCTTCCAAAGTTTGTTCTATAGATTCCCCTTCACAACGAGTTTTTATAGAAAATGATAATCTCTGTTTTTCATCCATACGACTTGTTACATCTAAATAGTCAAAAGGAGTTTGTTCCTCCGAACAAAAATAACCATGAGAAAATGGAGAAGATTGCAGTTTAAAAGAAGTAGTGTTTGCCCTATATCTAATGGGATTATTAATGGCCATCAGAGCCTCTTCAACAAATGTTTTGGAAATAGAAGAATCAACCAACCCTTTAATCAAAGCCGTTTTCTGAGAATTTTGAGGGGAGGAAGGAGTGACTGGCAACCGTGGTCGATATTCAGATTTAATCCCACAAGCAGTTAATGTCCCTGCGATAATGGCTGGTGTCAAAGATGTTAAACTTATAATCATTCGAAAATACATAAATCCTCCTCAATACATACATTAAGGAGCAAACTCAAAACCACCCCTGAGAAGGCCTATATTGCTTAATAACGTCTGAGAGTGCCAAAATACGTCATAAAGAGCCTTTTACGGCACTTTCCACTTAGTAAAATCTTCTAAAAGACGACATGCTCTAGCTCAGCTCTATTCTTTAAGATTCCTCTGTGATAATACCGATAATTACGTTATGCCATTGTTTTTTTTTATTCTCCTTTCCTTTGGACCCTATCAAATGATGCATCAAAGTGGAATAACCCACTCTGCTTTTGCTTCTTCCAATACTGACAAGAAAAAAATAGATATAAGGGAAAGGCTAAATATACCCAAAATACTTACAAACATACAAAAAAGACTAAATATACCTAAAATGCTTATCCGAGCGAGAATAGCTTCTGCCAATACTAAGAATGAAATACCAAATAACTCCCATTTAACACCTTCAGAAAGCTGCGAAAACCACCAGCCATCGTGCTACAGTGAATCTCAAATTGAAAGCCTAGCTAATCTATCTATAAGAGCTTTAGAAGCCAAAAGTCCTTGTTACCGTATATCCTATCCAATATCCTACAATTACACCGATGAAGAAATGCAAAATGAAAGCATACCCTTTGACCTATGGTTAAACGAAAGAATACATCAACAACTAGACTATAACAGACCACACCTCTCAATCAAACATGATGAATGTGGGTTTAATACCCTTATTCAACAAGCAAAAACAGAAAACGAATATAAAATACTCTCGTGCAAAAAATCTCCATGGAAAGATTTAAATCTGTCTGAAAGGGTTCGAACGATTCTTGAACTCTCAACACCACATGCTAAAAAATATGATGTGGATCCCGAATCCATGCTCTGTATTGCAGGAAGAGAAACAACAACCCTAGAACCTCTTGCTATTGATATCACATATTGGACAAAACGAAAGAAACAATCTCCACCTTATCGTGGTCTAGGTCAAATTATAAAAAGACAAACATTTGATTGGTACTTCTTCAATGGAGGTGAGTCCAATAAAAAATGTCAACATATTAACGGAAGTCGTCAAAAACTCTGTATCCCCTATGTTAAAAAAAATGGAAAAGTTATTCAAGAAAGCTTTATAAGCAACATTCCACCTTTTAATGATCCACCTTATACCATACTAGAAGGAAGGGAATTATTATATGATGCTTTAGCTGTATCTCCTGATCTCCAATTGGAATTAATGGCTTATACCTTATCAAACAAAGCCTATGGACATCTACATGGAGGAAATAAGAAATGCACTATGTCTTGGAAAAATCTTAAGGACAATGAATCAATGAGACACATTCATAGTTACTCACGTATCTTTATGGATTATAATGGCAACGATACAAAGGACCCTAGAACTAAGAAACCAATAAAAGAAGTCTATGCAAAGTCAGTCAATAAGTGCAGAAGATGCTTATTAGAAAAGAAAAATATCAATAAAAAAAATAGAAACAAAGAAAAATATGGTCTTTACCCTTATTATTCTGAAGATATGGTAGACTGCTTAGATCATGTCATGCCGCTTGGAACAACTGTAAGAAAACAATTTAATATATATAGAAGAAGGTATTGTGAGGACAAAGATATACAAATTGATAATTTATAAATAATAAAGAAAGGTTATTAAAATGAAATATATAATCCATCTTTTAATAGCAATCAGTGTCCCTTCCTACTCATTCTCATTAGATGAAAAAAGAAAAAATTCAAATATCTCATATGAAGTTATTTTTGATAATATAACTTCATCTCATAAAATTAATTTTTTTAAAAAAAATAAAATCTATTATACTTTTCAGAATGAAGGAACTGGTATTACTATTATAGATATCGAAACTTATAAAATAAAGAGAAAATCTGTATTGGTAACAACTTGGCAAACAGGTGTTAACGCTCAAAGTCTAATTGTTTTTAATTTAAAAAAAAATAAACGACCTATATTACTTAAAATTTCATCTTTCGGAGAAATTATTTTTTGGAAGGAAAAGCATAAACTTCATATACAATATGAAAAATTAAATAAAAATCCAAAACATATGTATGATATATCTACTCAAATATATATTTGGGATGGAAAAAATAAACACCAAGTAAAATAAAAATCTCTATATGTTAGATTCTTTTATAGAACAACCTTTTAATTGTATACTTTTTGATCCGTTATAATAGCTCCATGAAATTTCCGTCAAAATATCTACTGTATCATTTTCCTTAAAACGTTTAATCTCCTCTGGTGGAGAAAAAAATAATATATCTTCTTTCTTTCCCTCTTGACTCACTTTAAACTTTCTATGTCCTCCACGAAGAATTTTAATACTATCAATATATACACAATTAATTTTAAATATCGGTAATGGAAAGTCAGTTCCAAAAGGTTCTAATCCAGTAAGCCAACCCATAAACTCATCAGTTAAATCCTTTAATCTTAAATGGGCGTCATATTCCAATTCAGGTACCATAAGTGGGTAATCTCTTCGAATAATCTCATCAAGTCTATCTATTAATTGATGAATATGAATCACAGAACATTGAAAACCTGCTGCCATAGCATGGCCCCCATATTCTATTAATAAATCCGCAACTTCATTTAAAATATTAACTAAATTTCCAGAATGCCCTTTAGGTAGCCTTGCACTACAGTGAACAACACCCGTAGAATCTAAATGCCCGATAAAAGCAGGTTTTAAACTAGACATTTTTGTCGCTATGAGACCAATAACTCCTTTATGAAAATCTTTTGAATAAACAAAATAAATATTCTTTTGTGATTCTTTTTTTATTTCTTCTAAAACTAACTCTTCAGCAACTCTTTGTGAATCTTTTCTTTTTTCCTGACAAGATATAATTTCATCAATCATTAGATGTACTTTTGAAGCATCTTCTTCAATAAGTACATCTAATGGTTTTAAATCGCTATTCATTCGAGATAATGCATTTAATTTGGGGACTAATCCAATAACTATATCAGAACTTGTCAAATCTCGATTTAATAAACCAAATTTTTTCATTAACATCTGTAATCCAGGTCTTCTAGTTTCTTGAAATATTTTAAGCCCATATTTTATAAGAATTCGATTCTCTTGAACTAAAGGAACCAGATCTGACAGAGTTCCTAAAACAAAACAATCTAAATAGGATTTTAAATTGATAGATAAAGAACGAGCAGATCTTTTTTCGATTTCTCTTTTAATTTGTATAATAAGATAAAAAGCAACACCTGTTCCAGAAAGATATCCTAATTCCGAATCACATGATTTTTGATTTGGATTTACCAGAGCAAATGCATCTGGTTTCTCGTTTTGCTCTAAATGATGATCTGTAATAATAAGATCTATATCGAACTTTTTACAGGCTTTTGCAGCTTGAATAGCTGTTGTTCCTACATCTAAAGTAATAAGTAAAGTTATATGACTTTCTGCTTTTAATTTTTTAATGGCCTCTGAGTGAAGTCCGTATCCCTCTCGAATACGATCTGGTTGATAAAGAGTGATGTTCTGGGCACCAAAATCTTTAAGTGCTGTATTAAGCATAGCTAAAGCAGGAGTTCCATCCATATCAAAATCAGCATAAATCCCAATTCTTTCATCTTTATAAATAGCATCCACAATTCGAAATGCCGCCTTTTTAATATCTCTTAATTTTTCTGGAGGTGTTAAGTGTCTTAATGTAGGAGTATATAGAGACTCAATGAGATCACGTGATCCATAACCCCTTGAAGACAACATCTCCCAAATAGGAAGTGGCATAGAAGATAAAGGAGTATTCATAGAATGCTGTTTGCCTCTTTTAACCCATTGGCACTCTAACATCCCCACCCCTTTGTTCATTTATTTTTTAATCTACTGGCCACTCTTAACTTAGTGAAAATATTTTAAATTTGAATTGTATATAAACACGCACATAAATATTTTTTTCTTTTTAAGCCATAGCTCGCTGTTTTGATTTAAATCTTTCAAAATAAGCTACAAGGGGTGATGCTACATAAACCGAAGAGTATGTTCCCACAAGAACACCTATACCCATTGCTAAGGCAAAATCTATAATCACACCTCCTGCTAAAAAATAAAGAGAACCAATAGCTAAAAGAGTTGTTAAACTTGTAACAAGAGTTCGACTTAATATCTCATTAATTGAGATATTAATAACTTGTAATAAACTTCCTTTTTTATATTTTAAAAGATTTTCACGTATTCTATCAAAAACAATAATTGTATCATTTAATGAGTATCCAATAATAGTAAGAATAGCCGCAAGAATCTGAATATTAATTTCTTTATCTAACAAAACAAAAATACCTAAAGTGATAAGACTATCATGAAATAAGCAAATAACAGCACCTGGTGCAAAATTATAGTCAAAACGAAGGCCTACATATATCATAATTAATAATAGACTATAAAAAACAGCCAATAAGCCATTACGCTTGAGTTGTTCACCTATTTGTGGACCAACAGAATCCACCTTACGAATCTCAGGCTCATTTTGTACAAACTTAGAACTTAACCCATCTGTGACTTTAGAGATTCTCTGTTGTAATAGTTGATTTGTCTCTTGATCTGTTTTCCCCAACAGCGTTTCAAACCGAATAAGGTATTCATTGGCTTCACCAAATTTCTGAACTTGAAAAGATCCCACTTCCATCCTTATTAAAAGATCACGAATATCACTTATATTATTAATATCTTTTTTAAATTGTACTTGCACCTCTGTTCCACCAGAAAAGTCAATTCCATAATTAAAACCTTTAATAAAAATAAGAAAAATAGAACTGACCATAAGAATAACTGAAAGCCAGGCAAAAAAAGAAGTCTTTCCAACAAAATCTATTTTTCCAATATCAAATCCTTTTTTACTTTTCATCTGTCCTCTCTACTTTAGAGTTAAATTTATTCTCTTAAATTTACCGACAAGAAGATCTAATACCGTATGAGTTACAAAAAGTGCTGTAAACATAGATGTCACAATCCCAATTAAAAGTGTGACAGCAAATCCTCTTACAGGGCCGGTGCCATAATACATAAGAATGACACTTGTTGCTGCTGTTGTAAGATTAGCATCAAAAATAGCCGAAAAAGCCTTAGCATACCCTTCTCTAATAGATCCAGCCAAAGAAGTCCCCCTCTTAAGCTCTTCTTTTATTCTTTCAAAAACAATAACATTAGCATCAACAGCCATACCAATTGTTAAGGCAATACCTGCAATACCCGGAAGCGTAAGGGTAGCTTCTAATGAAGTTAATATAGCTAAAACTAGACCTACATTAAATAAAAGAGCTAAATTAGCAATAAATCCAAATGATTTATACCAAAAAAGCATAAAGGCCAATACCAATATAGCACCCAAAATTCCAGCACGCTTCCCTCTCTCAATAGAATCAGCTCCCAATGATGGACCTACCGTACGCTCTTCCAATTGCTCTAATTTTGCAGGTAAAGCACCCGCCCTAAGAGCCATAGAGATCATACGAGACTCTTCCATTATAGCTTCGTAATCACGTCCCCCACCCATTGTAATAGTTGCCTGCCCTCCAGGTATTCTTTCATTAATTCGCGGAGCTGAATACACAACATCATCTAAAACAATAGCCATATTTCGCCCTACACTTTTAGCTGTAAGATCAGCAAATTTCTTTCCACCCTGAGGATTAAAATGAACAGACACTACTGGTTCATTAAACTCTCCCATAGAGACAAAGGCATCCTTTAAACTCTCACCACCTAAGTTTGTTGTCGTTTCTAGTAGATATGGAACTTTTGCCATTTTAATATCTTCAACATTTTCAGCTTTACCAAAACGTAATGTTGTCCCTTTTGGTAAGAGATCTCTTAAATCATTATTAATTCTTTTAATATATTCAGAATATTTCAGTGATTCCGCACTATATCCCCCAGACTCTTCAGCTTTCTGAATCCAATCACTCACCTCTGAGATATCTTTCTCGCTAGAAACCATCATAAACTGCAATTGAGCTGTTTTGTTAATAAGAGCCTTAGCCTTTTCAGCTTCTTTTAAGCCTGGCAATTGTATAAGAATACGCTCCCCCCCTTGCGCTGTAATACTCGGTTCAGAGACTCCAAATTCATCAATACGATTTCTAATCGTTTCAATAGCTTGATTCAGTGTATCCTCTTTTAATTGCTTAAGGTAAGAATCAAGATAACGGACAACCAATTTATTTCCTATAGTATTAATAATCTGCAGTGTAGTACCATATTCCTTTTCTAAGTAACTATTAGCTCCTTCAATGCTATTTATAGAATCAAAAACAAGATTTAGCCAAATTTGACGACCCTCTTGAGTGATATTATATTCACTTATGTTTAATTCAATACTCTTTAATTCTTCTTGGAGAGTTGATCCTAAACGCTGAGCTTGCGTTTCAATAACATCCTCAATATCCACACCCATTACCAAATGAAGACCACCTTGAATATCAAGACCATAATTGATCTTCTCCGTAGAAAATATCCAACTCTTTTCATCTAAGTTTATAAAATTGGGAAGAATGGTAACAATGACAAAAATAAGAACACCGATAATAAACAAAAAACGCCATCTCAGGTTTCGTCCCGTCATTTTATTTGCTCCTTAGGCAAACCAGCAACTTGTGATTTTAGAATTTTAATCCTTACTTCATCAGCAACCTCTAGAGTAACAAATTGATCTGTAATCCCCTCTACTCGACCAAAAATACCACTATTTGTTAGAACCTCATCTCCTCGCTTTAATTTGTCCAAAAACTCAGAATGTCTCTTTTTTTGTCTTCTCTGCGGAACAATAAATAAAAAATAAAAAACCATAAAAATAAGAATCATAGGAAACATAGTTTCCAAAAAGCTGGGCTTTGCTTCTGAAGCAGCCTGAGCCCATGCTGTTGAAATAAACATTTTATCCTCCAATAATAAATAAATTTCAGTAGGTTATTAAGTACTCCTCAAGTATGACCCTTATAACAAAAAGCCAAAGGTATAAAAGTCTAACACGGTCTAACTATTTTAAAACAAGCGTAAAAAATATAAAAAACCTAACCAATCTTAGCTATTTTAAAAAGGCAATCAATTTAAAATTGAGATGCCGCAAGGCGAGACAACCAGAGGTTCTTATAAGCCGCCCATTTACCAGAAAGAATAGCTCGACGGGCTCCTTTCATGAGTTCTAAATAAAAATGAAGATTATGGATAGTATTTAAACGTGAAGAAAGAATTTCTCCAGATAAAAAGAGATGGCGTAGGTAAGCTCTTGAATACCGTTGACATGTATAACAGAAGCACTTTTCATCCACAGGTAAAGAAGATCTTTTATGCTCTTCTTTCTTGATACTCAGCCTACCTGTAGACGTAAAAAGAATTCCATTTCTAGCAACGCGCGTCGGCATTACACAATCAAACATATCAATACCTGCATCTATACATGTTAGTAAATCAACTGGAGTTCCCACACCCATAAGATATCTAGGCTTTTTAGTTGGCATCTGCGGAGCAAACTCGTGCACTAAATCATACATTTGAGAAATAGGCTCCCCTACACTCAACCCCCCAAGAGCATAACCCGATAAATCTTCATCAACTTGAAAATTCAAACTGTCTTTTCTCAATTTGGAAAATACACCACCTTGAATAATACCAAATAATAGGCTCTCTTTTCTATTCATAGCCTGTTTGCTCCGCACTAACCATCTATGTGTTAAATCCATAGATTTTCTAACCTCCCCTTCTGTTGCTAAAAAAGGAGGACATTCATCAAATGCCATAATAATATCTGCCCCTAAAGACATTTGAATTTGAATACTTTTCTCAGGTGATAAAAAGCATTTCTTACCATCAATGTGGTTTCTAAATTCAACACCATCTTCACAAATCTTTCTTAGTAAACTCAATGAAAAAACTTGAAAACCGCCACTATCTGTTAAGATAGGCTTTTTCCAATTCATAAATTGATGAAGTCCTCCAAGCTCATGAATAATTTCCTCCCCTGGGCGTAGATGTAAATGATACGTATTTCCTAAAATAACTTCTGCTCCCATATCCTCTAGCTCTTCAGGTAACATAGTCTTTACTGTGGCTTTTGTTCCCACAGGCATGAAAACAGGCGTATGAATCACACCATGAGCTGTATGAAGTTTACAAGCTCTGGCCTCTCCCGAAAGCGATTGTATATTAAAATGCCCTATATTTTCCAAACTGTTAAATCTCCATAACTAAAAAGTCTGAACTCATTTTTAATAGACCATGTATAAACATCCATAACTCTTTCTTTCCCTGCAAAAGCCATGATCATAGCCAAAAGTGTAGATCTGGGCTGATGAAAGTTTGTCATTATACGATCGACAATTAAAAATTTATACCCTGGCTTTATAAACAGATTTGAAGTCCCCTTGTAAAAGTCATCTTGTATGGATAAAAGACCTTGAGCCTGTGATTCCAAAGCTCTGACTGCAGTTGTTCCCATAGCCCATATCTTTCCACCAGAAGCCTTAACATTTTCAATATTTTGCCAAGTTTTATGTGAAATACTCACCTCTTCAGAGTGCATTTCATGCTCCTCTAATATTTTAGATTTGATAGGTAAATATGTTCCAAACCCTATATGTAATGTGATCTCTTCCACTCCCTGACAAACAGATCCTAATTCTTTCAAATCTCTTTTTTTAAAATGTAAACTCGCTGTTGGAGCTGCAGAACTTCCTGAGAGTTTTGACCAAGACGTTTGATACCATTTTTTATCATCTTCAAGGCTTTTCCTTTGTTTTCGTAAATTTTGAATATATGGAGGTATTGGAATATCTCCATTTTGAATAAAAAAAAGTTCTGTCAATGGATGAGATGTCCTCACAACATGAGGATATCCTCTCTTTACCAATTCGAACTCCACCTCCCCGCATTTTAAAACCCACCCATTCTTCCATTTTTGAGAAGGACAAAGAACATTCCATAGCATAAGTGTTTTATCCAAAGGACTGACACAAAGGATCTCTAAATCTTCAATAAAAAGTCGCCTTTTTTCAACACGAGTATTATTCACAACAAGAAGATCTTTTTCATTAAATTCAGTCTTTAAATCTGAGAAATGAATTTCTGAAAATTTCCCTAGCTTTTCAGAAATCAAAACACGAGGAGGATATTTTGGTTTTAGAGCAACAAGATGATCTGGAAAAGTATAATCCAATTCAGAAAGTTTCACAAAAGCTTACCATTTTTAATGATTAACTTAGACACTCTTACAACATGGCTTTTTAAATAAATGTTTATACAATAATACTTAGTTCTTAAAGTGAACAGCTATCTGTTTATCTACATTCACTTAAGAAGATTCTATTTTTTACACCTATTTGAAACACCTTAAACATTTCATCAAGTTTCTAATGTCGCCTTTATTTTTTCTCTACTGACTTCATTGGAAAAAGGTTTTAACATATCAATAGGCATAGGAAAAACAATAGTTGATGTCTTATCTCCTGCCACTTCTTGCAGTGCTTGTAAATAAGCTAATTGTAAAGCCGAAGGTGAACTGGCTAATGTATTAGAAGCTTCAGCTAATCTAGAAGCTCTTTGCAATTCACCATCTGCACTGATCACCTTAGCTCGCCTTTCCCTTTCTGCTTCAGCTTCCTTAGCCATAGCTCTTTGCATTTCCTTGGGAAGGTCAATGTGCTTTACTTCCACCATGCTGACCTTAATACCCCATGGCTCTGTTTGACTATCTAAGATTTCTTGTAACTTATGATTTATAGAGTCACGATTGGTTAAAAGTTCATCCAAAGGAAACTGCCCAAGAACTGAACGCAAAGTCGTCTGCGCTAGTTGACTTGTTGCAAAGTAGTAATCTTCAATTTGAATAACAGATTTATCAGCCTCTAAGACTCGAAAATAAATAACAGCGTTCACCTTCAAGCTCACATTGTCTTTAGTAATAATATCCTGAGGTTGAATATCCATAGTGATGGTTCTCATTCCTATTTTTATCATTTTATCAAAGTAAGGAATGAGAATAATTAAACCAGGCCCCTTAATTCCAATTAATCTACCCAGTCTAAAAACAACCCCTCTCTCATATTCCGTGAGAATACGAATAGAGGACCCTAGAATACTTAACCCAATAATTCCAAAAAGAATCCATGATGCCATAGTCATATTTATAACTCCTTATTTGACGTTAAACTTTTTCTACCATTAATTTTAAACCCTGAACAGCTTTAATTTTCACTTTATCCCCTACTTTGACCTTAACATTTGACTCAAATTTCCAAATTTCACCAAACACTTGCAAAGTTCCAATATTATTTTTAGTCACCGATTCCACCTCCACAATAACGTTGTATAAGTCAGCCTTACCTGTCAGTTTCTTTCTCCTCTGTGCCTTTACAGCCAATTTGCCTATGAACATAACCAGTAAACCCAATAAAACAGCTGTCGGAATCAACATTTCTAAAGGGATTTCATAACCCGTAACGTCTATATCATACAAAAGAGTCCCTCCCACAATAATAAAACCAATTCCCATCAAACCTAAAAGTCCAAAAAGCGGTAAAAAGACCTCAGCAACAATAAGAGCAATACCTAATAAAATTAAAGCGAAAGCTCCCCAATTAATCTCAAGCATATAAAAATTAGCTAAAGAAAACAGTATACCGATAACACCTAAGGCTCCTGGAACAATAAGACCCGGATGAGTGAATTCAAAATATAAAAGAGCTAAACTACCCATAAATAAGAGATATGTATTTTGAGGATTAATCACAATGTCTGGAGGTGTAAATAAAATCATTTGATCTCCAGTTTGTACCTTTGTTGTCCTTCCTTGTGATAATTTGACTTCTCTCCCATTTGCAAAATTCAAAAAGTCCTCAACACGTTCAACAAGTACATCAATAGCACCAATTTTTGCAGCCTCTTTAGCACTGATTGACCTAGCTGTCTTAACAATATCCCTACTAAATTGTTGATTACGTCCCCTAAACTGAGTCAAGCTTTCAAGCCAACTGATAGTATCATTGACCACTTTCCGTCTCAGATCTTCTGACATATCTTTACCAGTACCTAAAACTGGTGTAGCCGCTCCAATATTAGTCGCCAGAATAGCTCCAGAAACATGACAGGCTTGTAGTATAATGGCTCCAGCACTTCCTGCCTGTCCCCCTGCTGGAGCCACCAAACACAAAACAGGAATCTCTGAATTCATTATAACTTCAACAATTTTTCGCGTCATGCTAAGGTCTCCACCTGGAGTGTTAATTTCTAATAATAAGGCAGAACAGTGATCTTCCTTCGTATTTTTCTCTATACCCTTTTTAAGATAACGAAGGACTGGACTCATAATAGGGCCACTCATTTTAAAATTCATTGTACAACCGGAAGCAGATCCTATTTGAATATTTTCATTTGAATAAGCGACTCGGAGAAAAAACAAAGCTACTAATGCGCATATTATAAGTTTTATAGCTTTCCAACCCATTCCATAACCTCCCTCAAGTCAGCCCACGTCTGTTTCTTATACTTAGGATTCAGAAGCAAATCATTTGGACCATATGTCAACATACTCCATTTCTTAAAACAAGCTCTCTCATATTCTTTTTTACAAAAAAATACATAGACTTCCGATAAAGATCCATCATACTCATATGAAATCTTCCATTCTTTATCACTTAAACGCATAGCTTCTACCATTTTCTGGAAAAGATGTCTGGAGTCCTCAGAGACAAAGCCATCCCTACCCAGAATAAATAATATTAAGGGTTTTATTTTCTTCTGAACATCTTTCGATGCTCCCCTACTTAAAACTATAGAGTGTAAACCCAAAACATCCTTAAAATATCTACTAAGAATAGCTTTCCTCAAAATCTATACCCCTTACAAGTCAATTATTATTTATAATTATTGAAGACTATTATAATAGCAAAGAAAAAACTCACAAAAAGAACCTTCTCTTGCTAAATAGTCTTCATTCCCAAAAGATATATAATTCCATATAATATAACTTTATAACTCCAAAATGATTATATTTTTAGAGGAGAATGATGAGTGAAGTAAACATTGGCAGAATTTATGCTCTTTTAGCGTTCTTTGCATGGGGTGTACTTCCTTTATATTGGAAAACACTCATTTCTATTCCCTCTGAGGAAATTCTTTTACATAGAATATTCTGGTCTTTTATTTTTATGTTTTTACTCCTTTATCATAGAAAACGCTTTCCAGAATTCAAACGCCACCTTCATCATCCAAAAGTATTAATAATCAGCATAATTTGTGGACTTCTTATGACAGGAAATTGGGGGCTTTATATATGGGCAGTCAATAGTGGTTACGTCCTTGAAACAAGCTTAGGTTATTTTATTAGCCCATTAATTTATATTTTTATGGGTATGTTTTTTTTAAAAGAAAAACTCAGAAAATTTCAAAAGATTGCAGTAGGAATCACATTTTTTGCTGTTACTCTAGTCACCATCCAATTTAAAAGTTTTCCTTGGATCGCCCTGACATTAGCCTTCACATTTACAACTTATGGACTTCTTAGGAAAAAAGCACCCGTTGATTCCCTAATGGGTTTAACATTAGAAACTTTATTTGTCGCTCCATTAACTATTATAGCCTTTGGTTATCTTATTAACACAGGCCAATCTTTAACCTTCACTTCTAGTTTTGGCACTCAATTACTACTTATCGGAGCAGGACTTGCTACGGGACTACCCCTTCTTTGGTTTTCTCATGGAGCCAAGAGATTACCACTAAGTACCATTGGTCTTTTCCAATATATTGCCCCCACACTACAGTTCTTAAGTGCTATCCTACTCTTTAATGAAGATTTTTCCAAAAGTCATAAAATGTCATTTGGATTTATTTGGTTAGCTCTCATAATATATACTATAGATATGATTCAATTTGAAATTAAAAAAAGAAATGCAAGAAAAAATAGATTGTAACAATAATCATCATTTTCTAGACTCATCCATTTAATTGAAAGAGTATACGTTCAGCAAGGATTTTGTTAAAACCAGATATTTCAGAAATTTCATCTACTGAACTGGATTTAATAGCTTCTATAGAAGAAAATTTTTTTAAAAGTTTACGCTTACGATTTTTTCCAAGACCGATTACTGAATCTAAAAGGCTTTCCAAACTGGAAGAATGTCTTAATTTTCTATGGTACGAAAGAGCAAACCTATGAGCCTCATCACGTATCCCCACAAGTATGTGCATAGCTTCTGTATTGGAGGGAAGAGTAATAGGATTAACTCTTCCCGGCAAAAAAACTCTTTCCTTAGATTTTTTCACCTCTGAATGCTTAAAGTCTCCTATAATTCTAGATTTGGCAAGACTTGCAACAGGGATATCTTCTCGCTTTAAATCTTTTAAAACTTTCATCACTTTATTCAGTTGTCCTTTACCACCATCAATAAGTATTAAATGAGGATCATCATATTCATTATGATGAAGTCTCCGTATTAAGACCTCTTTCATTGATGCAAAATCGTCATTTCCTTTTACAGTTCTTATTTTATATCTGCGATAATGTTCTTTAGAAGCTACCCCCTCTTCAAACACAACTTGACTAGCTACGGTTTCTTGGCCTTGAAAATGTGATATATCATAACACTCAATTCTTAAAGGTAACTTTGGTAATTTAAGTTTCTCTTTTATTATCCTAAGACCTTGTCTCTTTATATTTATTTTTTGAACATATTCTTTAAAATGTCCTTGTGCATTTTTATCTGCTATTTCTAATAAACTTTGACCTTGTCTATCTGTTGGAAATTTGACCTTAACAGAACGTTCAGAGCGTTCCAAAAGAACTCTTTCAAAAAGTTTTTTTAAATTCTCTGATAAATCTAAAGGTATCAAAATTTCATCTGGTACAAAGTTATCAAGATAATATTGATTTAGAAAATTAATAAGCAGATCAGATTGCTCATTAACTTTATTAAAATAGACTTTAGATAAAAAATGAGCCCTTGATCCAATCATGCGTCCTTTTCTAATATGAAGCATTTCAAAAAGGGTTCCTCGATCATCAGTACAAAAATTGACAACATCTTGATTTATACTTACCCTATGACTGACCACTGACTGTTTTTCAAGAACCTGTTTTACAGAATACAAACTATCTCTTAGCTTTGCAGCAGCTTCAAAACGCTCTTCCCTAGAAGCTATATCCATTTCTTTTTTTAGTTTTTTTATCAACGATTTATTATTTCCTCTTAAAAATTCTAAGGCACCTTTAATATCATGAGCATATTCTTGTGCACTCACTAAATGAACACATGGAGCCTTACATCTTCCTATCTGATAAGTTATACATGGACGCTTTCTAGAATTCATAAAGGCATCTGTACAATCACGAATTTTAAACATCTGATTTAAAAAACGAATTGTCTCTCTAACAATCCAACCACTTGAAAAAGGACCAAAATAAAGTGATCCATCCTTAAAAACTCTTCGACTTAAATAAATACGAGGAAAAGAATCAGATAAACTAACACGAATATAAGGATAGGCTTTGTCATCCTTTAATCGAATATTGTAACGTGGTTTATACTTTTTTATTAAAGATGCCTCAACTAAAAAAGCCTCCACTTCTGTCTTTGTAACAATATATTCAATACTATGAATATGCTTAACCAAAAATATAGTCTTTGGACTATCTAAATTTTTACCTAAATATGTTCTAACTCTTGATTTAATATTTTTAGCTTTTCCAACATAAATGATTTTATTACTACTATTCTTCATTATATAAACACCAGGATCATTAGGAAATTTTTTGGTTTCTAATTTAAGTCGGTCAATAACTGAGACGTCTTGGTTAGAATTTTTATCCTGAATAATTAACGAAGAACTATTATGACTTTGATCTTTTGATATCATTCGTTTTTTACCTTTTTTATAAACTCTTCCCCTCCTAAACTTTCAAGTTCTAACATTTCCCATCTTTTAATCTCATCACGTATTTTTACGGCTTCTTCAAATTCTAAATTTTCAGCATGTAACTTCATTTTCTTCTTTAAACTTTTAATTTTCTTATGTAATATCTTTGGTTTTCCTATTAAAAATTTTAACTCATTATCTCCTCTTTTTTTTATGTTTTCATTTGAAGATAAAGATACTATCTCATCTAAACCTTCTTGGATACGCTTAGTTATCGTTTGAGGTGTAATTCCATATTTTTTATTATGATCTGACTGAATCTTACGTCGCCTTTCTGTCTCTTGAAGAGCTTTTTTAATAGAATGTGTTTCGATATCAGCATAAAGTATCACTTGCCCATTTTGATTTCTAGCAGCTCGCCCTATAGTTTGAATTAATGAACGCTCTGAACGTAAAAAACCTTCCTTATCAGCATCTGTTATGGCTACAAGACTCACTTCTGGAATATCTAAACCTTCTCGTAATAGATTAATACCTATTAAAACATCAAATAAACCCAATCGTAAATCCTTAATAATTTGAGTCCTCTCAACTGTTTTTAAATCACTATGTAAATAACGCACTTTCAAACCAAGGGTTTCCAAATACTCCGTTAAATCTTCTGCACTCTTTTTCGTTAAAGTTGTAATTAAGGCACGTTCTTTTCTCTGTATTACTATTTTTAACTCTTTAACCAAATCATCAACCTGATATGCAGCTGGTTTTATTTTTATTATTGGATCAACTAAACCTGTCGGACGTATAATTTGTTCCACTACTAAACCTTTAGATTTATCCAATTCATAAGTTCCTGGAGTTGCTGAAACATATATGGCTTTGTCTATACAATTTTCAAATTCTTGAAAGTTTAATGGTCGATTATCTAAAGCTGATGGCAGTCTAAAACCATGCTCAACTAAAGTGAGTTTACGTGCACGATCTCCTCTATACATAGCTCCAATTTGTGGAATTGTAATATGGCTTTCATCAACAATACATAAAAAATCCCTAGGGAAATACTCCAGCAAAGTAGGTGGTGGCTGGCCTGCAGTACGTCCTGAAAAATGTCTCGAATAATTTTCTATTCCATGACAAAAGCCAAGTTCTTCCATCATTTCAATATCATAATACGTTCTTTGTTCTATTCTTTGGGCTTCAAGAATCTTCATATTTTTTTTTTGGTCGGTAATATACTCCTGTAATTCTTTTCGAATTGTCTGAATAGATTTCTTCATTCTCTCTTCTGTATTAGCATAATGGCTCCCTGGATATATACCTATAGTATCCATCTCACTAAGAATAACTCCCCTAATTGGATCAACCCATGACATACGATCAATAAAATCACCAAAAAACTCTACCCGTATAGATCGTTCTTCTTCATAAGGTGGATGAATTTCAACTGTATCTCCTCTTACTCTAAAGCTCCCTCGACTAAAATCAATATCATTACGTGTATATAAAACACGAACTAATTCAGAGATAAGATGCTCTCTTTTTAGTTCATCATTCACTCGTAAATGAATCATCATTCCTTCATAGGCTTCAGGACTTCCTAAACCATAAATACAAGATACACTACTTACAATTAAAACATCATTACGATCAAAAAGTGACCTTGTGGCTGAATGTCTCATACGATCAATTTGATCATTTATTGCAGAGTCTTTTTCTATAAATGTATTTGTTGAAGGAATATAGGCTTCTGGTTGATAGTAATCATAATAACTTACAAAATACTCAACAGCATTTTCTGGAAACAAGTCCTTAAATTCTTGAAAAAGCTGAGCAGCAAGTGTCTTATTAGGAGCCAACACAAGAGTCGGTTCATTCAACTTTTCAATAATATGCGCCATAGTAAATGTTTTCCCTGAACCAGTTACGCCTAAAAGGACTTGGTTTTTCGCATGAGAATCAAAATTTTCTATTAATTCAGAGATTGCTTTTGGCTGATCTCCAGAGGGTCGAAATTTAGAATAGATTTTAAACTTTCCTACTTTTTCACTTCCCATTCTGTCCCCTGAGGCAAGTCATGAAGTTCAATACCTATTGCATTTAATTGATCTCTCAATTCATCCGCACGATTAAAATCTTTATTTTTTCTAGATTTTTCTCTTTCAAAAACTAATTGATCAATATCTTCACGTTTTAACTTTTTATGTCTTAAAAGCATATTATCTAAAGTTTTAAGAAAGTGTTTTGGTGGCTCTTGAAATAAAGACATAAGAGATCCATATTTCTTAAAAAATAAAACTAAAAGGTGAGCATTTGCAGCCATTGCCTCAGAAGGAATCTGTCCTTTTTTATATTTTCTATTAAATAAGCGAACAAGTTCAAAAAATCTTGCAAATACATCAGGCGTATTAAAGTCATCATAGAGTGCAGCTTTCATTTTTCTTTCTATGTCAAAAATAGCATTTTCAAAATCTCTCTCTGGTGTTCCCTTTTTTCCAATATTGTTAGCCAATGCAAGGGCAGAATATATTCTAGCCAGCTTAGCTATAGACTGATGTATAGTTGTATCTGAGAAATCAAGCTCGCTACGATAGTGTACTGATAAATATAAAGACTTCATAACTTCTGGGTGATAATATTCTAGAAATGACCTTGCGGTCTGCAAGTTACCTAAACTTTTAGACATTTTTTCTAGACCCATATTTAAAAACTCATGATGCATCCAATATTTTACAAAAGGTTTACAAGATGCCCCCTCGCTCTGAGCTATTTCATTTTCATGATGAGGAAATATTAAATCTTTCCCTCCTCCATGAATATCAATACTCTCACCTAAAAGAGATAAACTCATTGCCGAACATTCAATATGCCAACCCGGCCTACCCTTTCCCCAATCAGAATCCCAATAAACTTCTCCCTCCTTAGAAGGTTTCCAAAGTACAAAATCTAAGGGATTTTTCTTTTTAGAATCTATCTCTACACGAATACCAGCTATAAGTTCATCAATATTTTTTCCACTCAATTTCCCATAATCTTTAAAACTCTTTACAGAATAAAATACTTCACCATTTATAATATATGCTTTTTTATTCTTTAAAAGCCGATTCACAAGATTCTTAATAGCATCTATATATTCTGTAGCTCGAGGATTATAATCATGAGGAGAAAGACCAAGTTGGTTAAAATCTTTTTCAAATTCTTCTATATAACGTTTAGCAATTTCTGAAGGTTTGAATCCTTCTTTATTAGCTCTGTTAATAATTTTATCATCAATATCCGTATAATTATAAACATAAGTAACATCCAACTGACATTCTCGAAACCAATTAGCTACAAGGTTAAAGAATATAGCTCCCCTAAAATTACCAACATGAAGAAAATCATAAACAGTAGGACCACAAACATATATTTTAACTTTCCCAGGTTCAATTGGAATAAATTTTTCTTTTTTCTTAGATCGTGTATTATAAATAAACTGAGCCAATTTTTACTCCAGACACATATTAGCTCTTAATATAAGATCATTTGTTTTTATCAAAGGAACTAATTGCTTTAACTCTGTACCCTGAGGCTTACCTATAATAGCAACTCTTATAGGCATAAACAGTTCCTTACCTTTAACATCAAGTTCTGTTTTTAGAACATTTTGTATCTCTATAAATTGATTTTCTGTAATATATGTCGCTTTCTGTTGTTCTAACTTTTCTCTCCATTTTTCAATAACATATCTTGAAGACTTCCAATCTAAAACCTCTCTACCTTCTTTAAGAATCACAAAAGAATCACTTAATGGACGATAAAGTTCAATAGCATCCTTAAGGGTTCTCATAGAAGTTTTAAATAGATCTAAGGAGTTATTAATCCATTTTAAATCTTTAGGTAATATGATATCATCCTCTTTTAAAAAGGGTAAAATCTTTTTCCATAAATCTTTATGATCTAGATTTCTCAAATAGCAAGAATTAATCCATTTTAGTTTTTCTTTGTCAAAGACAGCAGGTGATGAAATGATACGGTTGAGTCCAAATTTTTCAATGAATTCCTCTTGAGAGAATATCTCCATGCCTTCTGGATGACTCCATCCTAAAAGAGAGAGATAATTTTTTATTGCTTCCGGTAAAAATCCCTCATTGATGTATTCATAACAACTAGTAGCCCCATGCCGCTTACTTAATTTCTGCTTATCTTCCCCTAAAATAATAGAAAGGTGACCAAATTCAGGGGTCTCAAAACCTAAGGACTCAAAAACCATAATTTGTCTTAACGTGTTACTTAAATGCTCTTCTGATCTTAAAACATGTGTAATTCTCATCAACGCATCATCTACAGCACAACAAAAATTATAAACCGGCATTCCATCTGATCTTAAAATTATAAAATCGCCAACCATATCTGAAGAAAACGTAATTTTAGAACGAATAAGATCCTTAAATACATATTGTTTTTGTTCAGAAACTTTAAGTCTCACAGCAGCCTTCTCACCGGAAGCCAGTCGCTCTTGAGCATTATTTATATAGCGACAATGACCATCATAGTGTGGAGCACGGCCTTCGTTTAAGGCATATTGTCTCTTTCTTTGAAGTTCTTCATCTGAACAAAAACAGTAAAAAGCCTGATTCGATTGAATTAGCTTTTGAGCATATGTATTGTAAATTTCTAAACGCTCACTTTGCTTATACGGACCATAGGCCCCGCTCATATGGGGTCCCTCATCCCAATCCAGACCCAATCTTTCTAAATCAGATAACTGAAGTTCTAATGCCTCCTTATTGGACCTTATTTGATCCGTATCTTCAATCCTTAAAATAAAGGTCCCCTTCATTTTTTTTGCATAAGCCCAATTATAAAGAGCTGTACGCGCTCCTCCCACATGAAGATAGCCTGTTGGACTAGGGGCAAATCGTGTACGAACATTCATAAAAACTCCACAATCACAGATATAAATGTGCAAGAAATATTTTTTTTTGTCTACTTAAACTCGTACAGTTTTAGATTATTAAAGAAAAATAAGATCCTGAACACCATCTAAATAATTTCATAGATTATAAAAGAGTTTTTTTAAAAAAACAGGATATAAAATCTTAAAACTTAAAACAAAAGAGAGTTAAAAAAGTGATCTTCTCTAAAAAATCTAGACATTAAAAATACGACGAACCTGTTTTTCCATAATAGTTTCATTTTGCTTAGTAGCCAAAGCTAACTCCGTAACAAGAAGATTACGAGCTGTATCTAACATTTTCCTCTCACCAAAGCTTAATTCTTTATCAACTTTTAGAAGAAATAGATCTCTTAATACTTCTGCAATTTCAAAAACTGATCCTGTTTTAATCTTTTCCATATATTCCCTATAACGTCTATTCCATGTTTGATTATCAATCCTTACATTCTTTTTATTGAGAATATCTAAAACTGTATTGGCCTCATCCTTTGTGATGATGGGACGCACTCCAATGGCTTTAAATTTTTCCTCTGGAACCATGATTCTCATTCCCGTCTCAGAGATTTTAATGGAATAAAAGACCTGCTTATTACCCATAATTTCCTTGGTCTCAATTGAAATAATCTTACCAACACCATGGCTTGGATAAACAGCCATATCCCCAACTTTAAATAAAGCCATGTATTCTCCTTATTGCCCTAAAAATATTAAAATTTCTCTCTTTTTATCTCAAAACCACTGAATTAAGATCTCGCTAGGTATACCATTTTTGACACAATTTATCAAATGTATATCCCGGTAATACTTCTTCTCAAGAATACTTCTAAATAAACTCTTAAAGCTCCTACTCCGTTCATTTTATAGAACAAAAATAGAGTCATATTGTTATGAAAGTTCTTAAAAAGCTCCTGATAGAAATAACAAGTATGCAAAATTTGCCTATAGCTATAACTATTATTCACTACCCCAATATATCTCGACTTTAAATACTTTCCTCTAATTAGCTCAATAGAGTATAAATGACATAGAATGAACAAAACCCTAAGAGATCTATTTCTGAAATTCAATAAAAGGTCAGAAAATAATTGGACCCTCTCGTAGCTATCTCTAAAAACATAGATTGTTTTCCAATTATAATCTCTTTAAGAGTCCAGGATACTCTTCTTTATCATATTTATAGAATCAAATGGAGAAAGAAGAACTTCTATTGAACATTTTCTTCTATTGCGTTTTCCATCTCTGTTTCAAGGTAATCTTGAAAAAAAGGAAGATTCTCTTCTATTTCATCAGCAACAATTTTTACTTGATTGACCAAGTCTTCCAAGACATCTTCGGTGTATTCTAAATTTTGTTCAGCTAACCCCTCTTCAACCCTCTCAATCAAACTCTTTTTTAAAGCACGATTATTATTTAAGACCTCCCTAAGATCATTTATAGACCAGACAAAACTAGTATTCCCAATAGAACTACTTCCTAGAGACAATACAAAATTACTCAAAGACCAAATCCCGTAGGACTTTAGTTTATTTTCACTTAAATGCAAAGCTGCAAAAGGTAAAAGTTTATTAGGTAAATTATCTAAGCGATAAGAACTGTGACGATTAATAATTTTTTGCATATATGGGCGTAACATACGATTTCTAATGGGAACAAAGGCATGCATATACTTTAAATACCCAAAAGACGCAGAAAAAGCATAATGAAATAAAGGTCTCTCCCAAGTAATCTCATCCAAAACTCCCCAACGTTGCTTCTGCTTATAAGATGAACTATCAAATGGATCCATTTTCTGTTTTGCAAAATACTGAGAAAAAATTTCTCCTAAGAATCCAACAGATCCATAACGATGAGACAAAATTTTTCCATTAGCACTAGATAAACGGGTTACAGCAGAGCCACTCTGTGCTAAAACACTTGAAGAATTAATAATAGGACCATTTGATCCCATAGTAATAATTGTATCTGCTACAGATACTGAAATTAAATCCATATAAGCTTGTCTATTATCAAAATAAACTCGAGAAAAGGTATCCCACATCTCATTCATAAAAGTACTTTCAGTGAGAAATGCATTTCTAGCAGATCTAGAAATTGCAGACGTTAGATGACCGAATCCTGCACGTTTATAATGAACACTCATCATAATTCCCACACTTGCAGCAACGATACTCAAATTAGTCAGTTGTTTACCTAACCAAACTCCATTCATTCTTAATCTCAATCCCTCCTTTAATCGTAGAGTTCCATCAGCCAAAACATTTTTAGATCGACTCATAACAATTTGACGAACAGCCTGCCTATGTCCTCTTAAAAACCCTCTTCCTAAACGAAAGCAACTCCTTCCCCATTTACCGACAGGTCTAAATTTATTAGTTATTGAAAAATTCTTATATCTTCGAAATAAGGCATATATTGCAATAGTACTAGCCACTGCCATCCAAGTTATATCTCTATTATCATATTCACTAGCAAACTTTGCATATTCATGGGGAACAACCCCTGCTTTATTACCTGAAGTTAAATATCCTTTTAAAAATTGACGGTAATTTGTTTTCTTTATCCAATTTCTTAAACTATTGAGTTCAACAGCTGTAAATCCCAACGTTACAAGTGGTGTTCCAACCCATGAAGCTAACCAAGTTGCCCCTTTACGCCCCAATTGACCAAATACCATACGAGATTTATTTCCTACCAATCCCCGCCATGACTTACCCCAACTCACATGTTTTGTGGTCCATTTTGCTGCCTGAGCCAATCCAAAACTTGTTAAAAAAACATGCATCATTTCTTTGGTTGTCATTGTATTATATCGATCAATATCAAATCCATATCGACGACCTAAATGATTACTAATATGATCATAATCTTCTATAGTGGGTAGATTTTTTTTATAAAGATTTTCTGCTTTTAATTGTTTTATTGTTTCATCAATCTTTTGAACAGTTGATTGACGTAAAGCTATTAGAGGTGCTAGAGCTTCTCCTTCTCTATCAAAAAGAGCTTTAATAAAAGATTCAATATCAGCAATATAATGCGGTATTTTTTTCTCTATAAAAGCTAACATCTGTTCTTTTATTTTCGCATAGGATTGATGTTTAAAATCTAAAACTCCTAAATAATATATTTGAATATCATGAAATTCTCTTAAAAATAAAGAAAGTGATTTTTTAGATTGACTAGTATGATCCCCAAAGACTTGAACCTTTTCAGTCAGCAAAGAATAAAAGGGAGAGTCAGCTAATTGAGAGTCAATCTCTATTAATAAAGCATATCTCATTTTTTGCTTTTCTAGGATATCAATATCTATTTTTTCACGTTCAGATATAGGAGCCTCTTTAAGGCTAATATGAAGAACCTCTAGCTCTTTATCTAATTCAAGAACTTTTTCCTCAAGAGCCCCTATACTCATTCCCTTTAAAATAATAGATTTAACAACAGCATCTTGAAGTGTCTTCCATTCTGACTCATTAAAATCTTTATAAATTTCAATATGAGCCTCTAAAAATGTACTCAATCCTGGATACTGTTCAGAAATTTTATCCTTTAATTCTTCTAATATAAACTCTCTTCTCTTAAAACCGTGAACCAAAGATTGATAAAGAAAAAGCGAATCAATAGCTTTCGTTAAGGCCATCCGGCGTGCGATCTGAATAAACTTTTCACGAGGTTTATTTTTTGATTTCAATGTAAAGTCATTAATAATTTGTGGATTAAATTGAGTAAAAAAAGTTTCTTTTTTTAAAAGAATATCTCGTATATCTTTATTTTCTTCATAAGCAGATAACATTTCAAATACGGGAGATTTCCCTAAAGGCTGTTGGTGATAAGTTTTTAGACGAGATAGCTGAAAGGCAAGCTCAACAGAAAGAGCATCTTTTCTATCTGTATTTTCGGAATAAACGGGCAGAGACAAAGTTAAGTTTAATATTAATACAAAAGACAAAATTTGACGCAAAAGCCTCTCCTTTAATCACATAAAAAAGAAACTTTGATCTCGTAAAACTATTCAGTATATTTTCAAAGTAACCTTTTTATCTTCATTTCAACTTTTTAATCTTGAATAAGTATTTTTGCTCTCAAAGTAAAAGGGGGCTTCTATTTTAAAGTTTTAAGCACTGTTAAACAACAATGAATTTTTTTCTAGTTTTTTTTTCAATTTTATATGTTCTGGAAAAACTAGATCAGGATCTTTAGTAATAATTTCAAAAGCGACTTTTCTGGCTTTTTTCAAAAGATCTATATCTCGAATAAGGTGACCTATACGAAATCCTGGCAATCCAGACTGTCTCGAGCCTAAAAACTCACCTGGGCCACGAATTTTTAAATCAGCTTCAGCGATTTCAAAACCATTATTTGAGCTTGTCATAATACTCAGTCTCTCTCGAGATTCTTCAGAGAGAGCATATCCTGGCAAAAGGAAACAATAACCTTTTGCAGATCCTCTGCCTATGCGACCCCGTAATTGATGAAGTTGCGATAACCCAAATCGTTCTGCATGTTCTACAATCATAATAGTCGCATTAGGCACATCCACTCCAACTTCAATAACAGAAGTCGACACAAGTACTTGTATATCCCCTTTACGAAATTGTTTCATAATTTCATCTTTTTCTAAGAACTTCATCTGACCATGTAATAATCCAATTTTTAAGTTTGGTAGTTTTCTTTTAAGTTCAGAGTAACCTGTTTCGGCAGCCTTTAAATCTATCTTTTCACTAACTTCTACAAGAGGATATATAATATAGGCTTGCCTTCCACTTTGAACTTCTTGTTTAAGAAAATTCCACATTTTTTCATAGGATGAAGGATAAACTAGACGAGTAAAAACAGGAATTCGCCCTGGGGGTAATTTATCAATAACTGAAACTTCTAAATCTCCATAGACAGTCATAGCCAATGTCCTAGGAATAGGTGTTGCTGTCATGATTAAGAAGTGAGGAGATTTTCCCTTAAGTTTTAAAAGATTTCTTTGTTTAACTCCAAAACGATGTTGCTCATCAACTATGACAAATCCTAAGTTTTTAAATTTGACTTCATCTTGAATGAGGGCATGTGTGCCAATGATTAAATCTGTTGTTCCATTCTCAAGTTTTGCTATACGATCTTTTTTTCCCTTTAGACTCAATGACCCCACCAATTGATCAATTTCAATTCCACAACCTTTAAATAATGCAAGTGCTGTTTTAAAATGTTGCTCAACTAAAATTTCAGTGGGAGCCATTAGTGCAACTTGAAACCCATTTTGAATAATGATTGAAGCAGCTAAAAGAGCCACAACAGTCTTTCCACTCCCGACATCTCCTTGAATTAAACGCAACATAGGATATCCTGATGTTATATCTTTGATAACCTCACTCAATGTACGTTTCTGTGAATCTGTCAGTTCATATTCTAATCTCACTTTGTTAAATAATGTCTTATCTCCTTTTATAAGAACCCCTTTTTCTTTTACAAACTGTGATCTTCTCTTTGCTAAAAGTAACTCTAGCCAAAAAAACTCTTCAAAAATCAATCTCTGATATGCCGAAGTTTTCATTTTAAAAATTTTATCAGCATCACTTAATTTCGGAAAATGTATTTGAAAAATAGCTTCCTTTCTAGAAACTAAATTATTTGCTTTCAGAACCCTCTCTGGAAGTGTTTCTGGAATATCTTCAATCAATGAAAATGCTGTTTTAAGTATTTTTAAAATACGTTTCTGAGATAAACCCTCTATTTCTGTGTATAGAGGTATAATCTCATCTTTATTTTCTTCGTGCTCTTCAATATCTAATATATCTGGATGATGAAATTCAATCTGTCCATTATAGTTTGTAACTTTACCAATAATGCGAACACGCTTACCTTTATGAAAACGATCAAAGTAACCTCTAAAGGGAATACGAAAAAACTTACATGACATATAACCAGAAGAATCTTTAATTCTAATATTATATATCCGTCTTTGGGATCTTCCCATTTTTAAGGAGGAAATATGAAAAATTTCAGCAACAACTGAAACTCTATCTCCTGAAGAAAGACTAGATAGAGTTCTAACAGCTCTTCGGTCTTCATAACTCCGAGGATA
Organism: Bdellovibrionales bacterium; assembly: GCA_965116215.1. Taxonomy (GTDB): domain Bacteria; phylum Bdellovibrionota; class Bdellovibrionia; order Bdellovibrionales; family JAKFYE01; genus CBDBKL01. Next base: position 559,208 of record OZ220494.1, read on the forward strand.
CCAATTTAATAAATCTTCAACGATATGAATATTTTTTCTGGATAATATTTGAGCAACTCGTGGTCCCACACCTTTAAGATATTGAACAGGTGTATCAAAATAAATCGCCATAAAAAACAAAATCCTTTTACTGAAGAATAGGCCCTAAGGAGAATCATTTTTATTTTTTTTTGAAATTTCAATCTCAGCGTTTATTTTAAATTTGTGATTCTCAATAAAGTGAGAGGCTTCTTTTACAAAATTAATTTTTCGAACAATTATTATAATTTCTTTACTGACACGCTTCATAAGTTCTTCTTTCGATTTATTTGCTCCTTGAAGCAATGAATTCAAAACATCTTTTGGCAATGTCACTTCCCTTAAATAATGACGAATACTTTCTTCTGTCATAAAAGCAGCTGCTGTACCCACCATAAAAAGTTTTTTTATAACATCTTTAGCTTTTCCTCCAACACCTGAAGTTTCATCATCTTTAGTCTCATCAGACGAATCCTCAAAGGGCTTTTCATTATCCTTCATATAACTCACTCACCCGTTTATGATAGGCACTCATCATGTTAGGAAGATTCACCTCAATGAGAGCTTTAGCTACTGGGCCTGGAACAAAAGTTCTAAACTGTGTTTCTATCTCATAAGCAGCTCGTGTTTTTCCAGCTTCATCCTCAAGGTTCCATGATCCCGTACTCATCTTAAAAAGATCACCACCGGCAAATTCCCATTCAATTCTTTTGTTTTTTTCCTCTATCATCCAAAGATTATATGTAAAATTCTTTATAATACTTATTCCATATTCCACAAGTTTACGTGACCCATCTCTCTGTAAAACAGAACAACTTTTAACTTCGGATAAAAACTTCGGATAACTCTCATAATCAGAGATAATTTGAAAGAATTGATCTACACTACAATTAAAAACTTCAACTGTCTCAGCCTTTGGCACATCCAACTCCTTACTTAGATTTCATAACAAAAATTTATCCATAGCACTATACCAATTCGGAATTCTTTTATTATATCCATTAGCATAAGTTATCTTTGACGCAACATAGAAAAATTCAAAAAATCTTTTCTATTTTATTAATGAAATTGAAGCTCATTGTTTTTTTCACTTAAAAATCATTTTTAAAATCCAAAAAGTAAGGTGCTCAAATCTTGATACTTACTTCATGGAATACTCTGCTCCTTTTTTTTAAATATTTTTTATACTGAATCTTTAAATATAAAAGTAGAAACATAATGAATGATCCTTAAATTTTTATAACTCTTCAATATAAAGATGCCCTCTTAAAAGTCCATTTTATTTTTTAAAAAGGGCCTCAGCAGCAGAGAATTGATCTTTTTGAGAACTTGTTATTTCTCTTGTTGTTGTTCCTATTTTAAAAAAATCACAGAAATTACTTCTTTCTTTCTCTTTAACAGGCTCAGCAGCAGTCTCACTGCACTCATTATATAGGTTCTTATTATAAAATTCACAGTTTTTACAAACACGAACATCGGCTCCACAATGATGACATTCACTACTACGAAAAACTTTTTCAAATTCCAGTTTTTTATTACAAGAAAAACATATAAACTGAGTCATATTTAAATAATATCAAAATTTTCAAAAAATGGTAATTACAATTTATGTGAAGATTGAATAAAACGAATTGTTCCTGTTTTAGATCTCATAACAACAGAATGAGAAGTCGCCTTTTGATAACCTATAAATTTAACCCCATTCAGTAAAGGACCATCTGTCACACCACTAGCAACAAACATCACATCATCCCCAGAGGCCAATTCATCTATTGAGTATATTTTATCAAAATCTGTTACTCCCATTTTTTGCGCACGTTTTTTTTCCTCATCATTTCGAAAATGTAATCGTCCACAAAAATCTCCATCCAAACACTTCATCGCAGCCGCAGAGATCACTCCTTCGGGTGCCCCCCCTATTCCCATTAATATATCAATACCTGAATTCTCCCAACCTGTAGCTATTGCAGCAGACACATCTCCATCCCCAATAAGACAAACACGAGCTCCTGTAGTTCTAACTTCCTCTAAAAGATCTTTATGTCTCGGTCGATTCAAAATAACAACTGTGACTTCTAAAATAGGCTTTTTTAATGCCTCTGCTACAGAACCAATATTCTCACTCACACTTTTATTTAAACTTATAACCCCTTTAGCCCTAGGACCGACGGAGATTTTATCCATATATGTATCAGGCGCATGTAGAAAACGACCTCTTTCTGCAACTGCAATAACTGATATAGCCCCTGAGCCTCCTGTGGCACAAATTGTCGTTCCCTCAAGAGGATCTAAGGCAATATCCACTTTGGGTGAATCATCAAAGCCTTTTCCAACTTTTTCACCAATATAGAGCATTGGAGCTTTATCTCGCTCACCCTCCCCTATCACAACCACTCCATCAATCCTGACAGTACTAAAAGCTTTTCTCATAGCGTCAACAGCTGCTCGATCTGCAGCCTTTTCATCCCCACGCCCCATAAAACGAGCTGAAGCCAAAGCAGTTGCTTCAGTTATACGCACAAATTCTAGTGCTAAATTACGATCCATAATTTTTCAATTCCTCATTTTCAAAGGAAATATTTCTTTAATTTTTTATAGGAAATAACTTGTCTCGTATTTTTTTCTGTTTTTCAAGAAATTAGTAGAACTTTTTTAAAGTGACTTCAAAACTTATTTGAGGTGAAATCACTTTATGTCTATTCAGAAATCCAATTTACCCAACATTATTACTCTTTCAAGAATTGGATTTGTTCCCTTCATTATTATAGTTTTGTATTCTGACTCTCTTTATCGTCATTGGTATGCAGCCGGTCTTTTTATTTTAGCTTCACTAACAGACTACCTTGATGGTGAACTAGCCAGAAGACTTCAGGCTCAAAGTATTTTTGGGAAATTTATGGATCCTTTGGCCGATAAAATTCTCATTACAAGTATTCTTATTATTATGATCCCTCTTGAAAAACTAAGTCCTATTTTAGTTATTATATTATTGGGAAGAGATACTTTAGTTGCAGGACTTCGTGCTATTGCAGCCTCACACAATATAATTATTAGCGCAGGTCAAATTGGAAAATGGAAGACGGTTCTCCAAATGATTGCCATTTTTTGTATTTTGATAAAAATTCCCTCTTTACCCCTATCTGAAGTCGGCCATAGTTTACTTTGGATCAGTGTTATCCTCAGTTTAATATCTGCTTTTATATATTATTTGAAATATAAGAAATCATTAAAAATCTAAGTCTATAACAACTTAGTTGACTCTCTTTTCATGCAATCGTATTTTTTGATTTTAGTTGCGGGAGTAGCTCAGTTGATAGAGCGTTGCCTTGCCAAGGCAAAGGTCGCGGGTTTGAGCCCCGTCTCCCGCTCCATGATTTTATCGGTTTTTAAAATAAATATCATTAAAGTCATTTGATTTATAGAGTTAAAGACTTCCCCAAAGTTTGTTTGTCAACTACTATAGCCACAACACACTTTTTTGTAGAAGGTAAAATTGGAAGTATTTGTCAGTCTTATCATTTTGGGTTTAATAGCAGGTTTTCTCTCCTCATTGTTTGGGGTAGGAGGAGGTATCATCATCATTCCCTCTCTCTTCTTCCTCTTTCCTCCCTTACCAGCACAGACCGTCATCGGATCCTCTCTACTCTTCATCACTCTAAACTCTCTTATTAATCTACATAACTTTTGGCATTCTGGAATACGCCCTAGCTTTAAACGACTCATTCCAGTTTTAACAATGGCCATTGTTGGAGTCGTTGCCGGAGGAGGGTTTACAGGTTATCTACATACATCTGCAATTCAATTGATTTTTGCTACTATTATTTCAGTAATTGCTCTACGTATCTTCATTCAAGCCTACAAAAAATACTCCCCTAGTCAAAAAAAGCTAAGAGCCACTCACCCCCTTCGCGGTGCAGGCATCGGATTACTAGGAGGATTGACCTCCGGTTTAACTGGATTAGGAGGTGGATCAGTAATGGTGCCACTTCTTATCAATTGGTATAATATTCCAATGCAAAAAGTCTCTGTTTATTCAAATTGTATCATGTCCATCTCAGCTAGCATGGGAGTGTTGACTTTCTTAGTTATGCCTCGGCCTATTATAAGTTATTCCTTTCTAGATTTCTTTCAAGTTGGACAATTAAATATAGGTATCTCTTTAATCACTGTTATAGGTTGTTTTATCTCTTCACCTTGGGGAGTTAAAATCTCTCAAAAAATTTCACAAGTATATCTCCAATATCTTTTTGCCTCTCTCCTCACCATCATTGCTGGCAAGATTTTTTGGACAAATTTTTGATCAATTTCTATTTTAATATATTATTTTAAAAAATAAATACTGTTCCCGCAGATAGAAAAACACCATTGAATTGACCTTTTGTAAAAAGATGCAGATGATTTTTTATTCCTCCTTCTAAAAAAAAGCCAACTCGACCTAAAACATCAAAAATTCTAATCCCAGTCAATAGTTGATAATCTAGAGAAAATATGGACTCACCATCAACATTTTTTAAAAAAGTACCTAACCCCAAACCTACTCCAAAATAAATAGGAAACCGACTCTCAATTTCAGGAAACATGAATACCGGAAGAAGAGAAAACTTTAGAGGGGATACATTTTGGATAGAATATTCTATTAATTCACCACGAAATAAAATATCCACTAGATCATGCCATTCATTAAATTTATACGTCACTCCCATATTAAAATGGGCAATATTATTCTTTTTTTCATTTCCTCCCCAATTATAAGTTACATCATTTAAAAAAGAACCAAAATGAAACATCATAAAATGATCTCTAGAGCTTCTAGGATATTCATTATTTTTTTGATTAAAATATTTTCTAGCCTCTTCTTTACCCGTTTTTTCCTCAATAGTTGGAAGAAGACGTGTTTGATCTGTATCCTTCACATCAGCGAATAAAATATGAGACCATATAAGGAGTAAAAAATAGACCATAACTGTACAGTACAATACATTCTAATTATATTGCAAGGCGAAACATATATCTCTTCCTTGACGATCACTTCTTTTCTTCTTTAACTTTCAATTCCTTATTAGGAGGAAATCATCTCTATGAAATGCCCTTTCTGCCCACAGAAAAGATACCATGTTTTAAAAGTGCAAAAAAATAAAGAATTTATTTATAGATCTAAAAAATGTATTAAGGCTCATGAAAACTACTTAAATTCTAAATATCTCTTACAGACTGATCTAAAAATTATATGAATCCTAAAACACAAGCTAGAAAAATGACTTTAAAACTGCTTTACCAAAATGAATTTTCTAAAGTATCTCCTGAACAACAACTTAAAACATATCTTCAGCTTTATAAATCAGATGATAAAATTCGTGAATATATTATTTTGCTCTATAAGGGAATTCATAAAAATAAAGAGGCTATAAATCAACTATTAGAGTCAAAGTCAAATAATTGGACTCTTAAAAGAATGAGTTATATTGATAGAAATATTCTTCGTATTGCTACATTTGAAATAATATATTTTCATGTACCTGTTCGCATTGCTATCAACGAAGCTATAGAATTAGCTAAATGCTTTGGAACAGAGAATTCAAGTGCATTTATCAATGGTGTTCTAGATAGTATTATTAAATCAAAGCACCTCTTTAGTTGACCTTTCATAAATTTCACGATTTATTATAGACATGGTATTTGAGCACCTTACTCAAAATAAAGCTCTTGCAACTGGTAGCGATACTTGGTTCATTCCAAATCCAGAAGCCTCAGTGTGGTCCTCTCAAATTGACTGGTATCTTAATTATCAAATAGCAAAATCTGAATATCGTTCAACTTTAAAGTCAAAAAATAATTTAATGCCTAAAAATATACCTTTATTCATTCCTACACAAAATTTCTTAAACAATAAGTCTACAATTTGTATCCACTTTGAAAATAATATATCTTTATGGACGCTTACAATTTCCAAAATATGGGATAAACTAAAAACTCTTTCTCCTCGTATTTTTTTACCGAAGAATATAAAAACAGAAATATTTAAAATAGAATGTCAAAAGCTAAAGATAACAAAAGACATGAAATGCTCTATAGTTGTCGATTTCATTTAAAGACTTTAAAATATGACTATTGGTAACATTTATATTATAAGTGATGGGACTGGAGAAACAGCAAGTACTATGACTTGTGCAGCTCTTGTCCAATACCAAAAAGATGTCAATATCATAAGATGCAAAAATGTCCGTACAGAAGAAAAAGTCTCTTCAGTTATTGAAGAAGCTAAAGAAAATAATGGTTTTATTGTTTATACCGTTGTGAGCCCAAATCTTAGAAAAACAATTGCTGAAAGCTGTGGTCTCAACAATATTCCTTGTGTTGATCTGCTTGGCCCTATGCTTTCTAAAATGGACCTCTATTTCGGAGCAAATTCCAAAAGTCAAGAGGCAGGACTCTTTCGTTCTGTCAATGAAATGTATTATAAAAGAATAGAAGCTATTGAATTTACAGTAAAGCATGACGATGGTAAAGAGGTTAGAGATCTTAATGAAGCTGATATTATTCTGATAGGAATCAGTCGCACAAGTAAAACACCTCTTTCTATTTTTCTTAGTCATAAGGGTTGGAAAGTTGCAAACGTACCTCTTATTCTCTCAACTCCCCTTCCTCATGAACTCAGTGTTATAGATCAAAAAAAAATAGTAGCCCTCACCATTGATCCTGAAAAACTTCTACGAATTCGTAAAAAGAGATTAGAAAAAATGGGAAGTTCTATAGGAGAATATGCCAGTCTTTCACATATTCAAAGGGAACTAGAATACGCTCATTCATTATTTTCTCAAAATAAAAAGTGGCCCATCTTTGATGTCACAGAATTAGCATTAGAGGAGACCGCCGCAGAAATTACACGTCTTATATCCTCAAGAACAGGTCTAAAAAGTGAAAACCCTCTAGACCTCTAGATTAAACGAGATTTCTGCTCTATATAAATGTCTTATATATAAATTAAAAATAATTAAATTGTTAACAAGAAGAAAAATACGTTATGTTCGTTCACCTAAGATACAGCTTTCTGTTCATATAGAAGTAGCTGGCAAAATGGGGGGACCAAGTCTACTTCTCCAGTAAGCCTTTTTGGAGATATGGCTCACAATGGTTCAAGGTCAATCCTCTCCAAAAAGGCTTTTTTATAGATACCCTAATGATATCTATCATGCACTCCCCTACTAGTATAATTCATCTCAATCTTTATTCGAATTCATTAAGATTTAAGTGAATAGATATTCTTTTTGTTCCTCATTTCAGTTAATAAAAATTCATTTTTAAAATGAAAAATGTAATTTAATTTATTGATTATTGAAGAGAATGAATAAACAAATGATGTTATGTTTATAAAGCTGTTTAACTGTTATTGTTTTCTAGTGTTTTTATAAAAACGTCTATAACCTTTGATGTTATACCTTGTCGAGGCCAATATGAGCAAAGATCTACAAAGTACTCAAAATCAACAATACGCACTTGTTTTAAACGTCCATGCCGAAGTTGTTTTTTTATAGAGTGCCTTGGCAGAAAGCCCCAACCCATACCAGATTCAATGACTCGCTTTAAAGTCCCTACATTTGAACTTTCAAAAGTCGGAGAGCAAGATATGCCTCTTCGTTTCAATTCTTTAAACAAAATATTTTCAAAGCCCTTATATTGATCAATTAAAAAAATCAATGGTATTTGAACCAATTGCCTTAGCTCTATCTCTTCTGGAGCCTTTATATTCGTCCCTGAGACAACAAGGCACATCTGATCTCTAGATATAACTTGTTTATTTTGATTTTTGACAGCCCTTCCATATTCCTTCTCCGCATCAGGTATAACTGCAATATCTAACCCCCCCTCTTCCAATAGACGTATAATTTCAAAACCCTGCTTATAATGAAGCTGAACTCGCACATTAGAGTTATTTTTCATAAACATGTTAAAAACAGGCCCAATTAAATGAAGCCCAATAGAATTAATTGTTCCAATCCTTATTCGCCCTCTAACCTCTACTCCCACCGTCTGAATGGCAACACGTGCTTGATCTACAATTTTAATAATTCTCTGAGCATAGTCATATAACACCTGACCCTGAAGAGTCGGTTTCATATGTCGACTTCCTCTCACAAAAAGATCTACCCCTATATCACTCTCTAAAGCCCTTATCTGCTGACTAACAGCCGGTTGTGTTAAAAATAATTTCTGAGCTGCAGCCGTCATACTCCCCTCATCTAAAATCGTACAGAATGTATTAAGTTGCTGAAAATTCATAGAAATCTTATACCATAATTAATACTTATTGTTGGACATTAAATATAAACCCTACAAAATCTACATTATATTGAAAAAACACAGTTTAAAAAAAAGAAGTAAACAGGATAAATATATTAAGAAAACCAGAAAAATAGAGTCGCCAGACCCTCTCCTAGCAAGGTTTTCAAAACAGTATTTTTAAGAGTGTAAAAATTTATTGAAAAGTCAGTGATTTCAAATTGTTAAAGATCTTTTTAAGATTTTAAAGTTTACCCTATATTACGCCGATTTCCTTTATATATAGAGAGAGAAGGAAATCTGATGGGCCCCTTTATATTGAGTACCCTTGCCATAACTCTTCATTTACAGGCCTCAATATCCCTTGAAAATCAATTTATAAAAATGGAATTACCAAATTCTTGGACTTGTCAAGAGATAGAGACAAGATGGATTTGTCAGGATAAAAACAGAACAAAATTTAAACCTCAAATTACCCTTGAAATGAAAAATAAAACACAAAAAGATTTTTTAACAAATTTTTTTACAGAATATAGAGATTACTTAGAAAAAACAAAAATAAGAATTTTCAATGGGAAAAAATATACTTCTGAAATTAAAAATATAAAAAAGTCTATAATTAACAATATCGAATGGATTGATAGTCTACACCTAAATAGAGAAGCCCTTGAACACTATACACGATACCTTATTACTCAACAAAATAATCAACTTATCTCCTTGTCATTATCAGCACATCAAAGTGTCTATTCTGAATATGTTTACATATTTTTACATGCTATTCAAACCCTTGAGATAAAAGGTAAACTTTGGGAAAATAACCCTGAAACAGAATCTATTATTATAGCATCCTCCTTAGACGATCATAAACATGACGATCCTTTGTGGGGAATGGTTGATTTTATCATATTTGTTACATTGGCTTTTCTAGGCTATATAGGGTATATAAGATTTAAAAAGCGTCAAAAACTATAATTTATTTGAATAATATCTACTAACTTTTTATGCTAAAGACTCAATTAAGAGAATAGACCAAAATGAAAAAAACGCTTATTATTGGATTCTGCTTACTTAGTTCTTTTGCTCATGCAAAAAAATTCAAAAATAGTTATATAGAATTTGAATTACCTCCTAAGTGGGATTGCCAACCTGAACACACAGAATGGATCTGTCGAAATAGCATTGTTAAAAAAGAAGTTAAAAAACAGGCTGTTATTATTTTTACTGCTAAGGAAGTCGGTGTTGCAGATACTATGTCCAATTATAAATCACACTTAAAAAAAATAAAAATGATTTCAGACCTTAAAGGCAAGCCCATCTCTTCAACGGTAAAACATGTTACAGAAAGAAAGATGAATAACCATTCATGGGTGGATGGACTTCATCTAAATAGCGAAGTTCCAATGTACTACACCAGATATCTTGCCACTATAAAGCAAAGAATTGCTATTCTAGTCACATTTAGTGCACACCAAAGATATTATACAAAATACGTTAATGATTTTATACGATCTATTGAAAGCCTTCGCATTACTGCGTCAGGAAGTCTTCTACAGGGCTCTATTGATGGGGGAGGAGCTTTAGGTTCTGGGTTTGGTGGGCTGGGTTTAGATGCGCTAGAAGAGGATTTCCCAGAGGAACCTCACGGCTCATCTGGAATAGGTCAAAAAATCCTTATTCTAGCTATTCTACTTGTTCTCATAGGAGCCTACTTTGCCTTTTTCCGCCGCCGTAAGAAAAATAAATAAAAGTAAAAGAGTTTTTCTGAAGACTTCCAAAAGCTCAAACAATTCTGAGGTCTGCAGGCTCGTCTCCGCTAAAAGGCTAAAGGTGTAAGCTGGATAGAACTCGATACAATCGAGCGTAGACTAGACTGTCTTTCCATGGGTACATAATGTAGGAAAAGGATTTTATCTTCCCCTTAAAGCCCAATTCGATTAAGTCCTAGTAGATTGAAAAGTGGTATTAATCAAATGTATTGAAAAAAATTAGATTTTCCAAATTGTTTCATAAGAAATTTTAGCAAGAAATTTTGTCCTTTTTTTGATTTGATCTGGGCCCCACTTACTTTCATTTAATAATGTATTATCTAAATGTTTATAATTTTCACGAAAAAATTTGACCTTGTCATTAAAGGTTCTGTCTTTAAGTTTTCTATTGTTATCATTAGAAGATACATATATCAAATTACCTATCTGCCCAATAAACTCCGATGCAAATTGATCTGATTCGGAAGCTACGTGCTCAATTGTCATCAAGCCGTAATCAATTGGAGTCAATCCTCTCATGTGGTTGTCCAGTTTTCTTAAAATGTACTGTACAAGCTTCTTTCTTTTAGAGTTTTTTCTTGTATACTTTACAGTCTGAAATCCTAAATAAAACTCACTAAAATTTGGCAATCGCTTTTCCAACTTCTCTTTAAGTTCAGTTAAAAGTTCTTCTGTTTTATTTGTGTCACCGCCAGCTTTTCTAAGAGATTGTGCCATTACCGAATAAAATCTAGAAAGTCCTCCAGAACTGCGCTGAGAAGTTATTGCCGTATGAAAAAAATGAAACTTTTCAATAACATCTAAAAACTGTTTTGCCTTTTTTAGCTTCAGACTCTTAGATTTATAAGATGAAAGAACTGATAAGATCAATGGTATCGGCTGTCGAATATTAAAGGCAACAAATGCAAAAAGTGAATCTTGAATAGAAACCTCTTGTTTATCCCATGCAATAAAAGTCGGATCATAGATCGCACAATAATACTCTGATTCACTTAAGAATGCATCCAAATAACTATTTGCATTTTTAGGGTGTATTTTAGTCTTTATATCTTTATAAACCTTTTTCTTTGGGATGTAGCTTATAGAGGAAACCCAAAAATGATGAATGTAATCCTCAATCTTAATATCTCCTTTTGCACCATCAATATTTCTCGTTATTGTTACCCATTTATCTTTTGCTCTATCAACATCTTTAATCTCACCTTTAATATTCCTTGTTAAATGACTTTTTAAAAGATCTGCTATTTCGAGATCTTTTCCTCTGGTATTTAAGGTTTCAAAGATCACATAAGCATCTTCTTCATTTTCCATCTCAATAAATATGACTTTTAGATTCAGTAGTCTATCCCTAATTAACTTGATTAGTTCAACTTTCTCCTCATCTTTTTTTTTACTAGATAAGTACCCCTCTACCGCTTTATCTAGAATTTCAAATGCCTCTTTTATGGCTACTTCTTCCTGAGTAGCATCCGGCAAATCTTCCTTTGAGCAATAACTTTGAATCTTAACTTGAAAGTAAGGATACGAGGTTTCCGGCTGGATAATATTTTGCTTTTTGGATTCAATGTCAGGTCTTGCAATTAATCTCTGCATTCCATCAGCTAAACCTTTTTCACCTAAGATTTTAACTTTATCCCTTAGCACAGAGAGCATAATTGTTACTGTAGTTAGTCTTTGCTGACCATCTACAACACCAAAAATAGATGAGCCATCTTTATATACAACCATTGAGCCAATGAAGTAATCTTCCCCTTCATCGCCAATGAGATCAGACCAAAAGTCAGTTACATTTTCTTTTTCCCAAGAGTAAGGTCTTTGAAATCTTGGAATCTTATAAAATCCAGATTCCAAAATTGTCATAATTGTCTTATCTCTACTTGAAACTGTCACAGCGATATATCTCTATATTCTTTGGGAAGGTTTTTAATAAATTTAATTTTCTTTTTTATATCTCTTTTTGGAGGAAGTAGTTTTAAATCTATAGATGATACTTTCTGCTCATAGAACTGCTTTCTTATCTCCTTTCCAAGCAGTTCTCCAATAACAGAAGGTACAGCATTTCCAATTTGCTTCTGTACATTAGAACTCCCCCCTAGAATCTCAACATCATCTGGAAAGGTTTGTAATCTTGCCATTTCTCTCATGGTAAGTCGTCTGTTATTCCAATGAAATGGACCGACAGCAGTGCCTGGTTGAGCTTGAATTGTCCAACTAGGTCTTTCTGGATGTAACTTTAATAAGAAATTCCAATACCTTGATCGCCACTTAAATAAAGGGTGACCACCTCCTCTTTCAGTGTGCCAAAGGTAATTTTCCCCAGGAGGTATTGTCGGAAGTAGCTCTCCCCATTTTCCTCCAACCTTGGATTTCATACTCATAGTTTTCACTTCATCCAGATCACCAATTGCATCCCATGCTGTTCGATATGGATCTAACTTTGTAGTAAATAAATCAACACTGCCATCCTGGCCAACCTTCAGGGGATTAAAAAAACGAGGTTCTGGGAACTTAAAGTTAATCCCATTGCGAGAACCAACAATGAAAACCCTCTCCCTGATCTGTGGTACACCAAAATTTGCTGCGTTTAGGACCTGCCAATTAAAACTGTATTTTACTTTTTTTCTTTTATTGATTTCTGCAATTGAGGTTCGTAAAAACTCAAGGCCCTCATCTTTTCCTTTATATGCAAGGCCAAATACATTTTCTAAAATAAACGCTTCCGGCAAGAAGTCTTCTAGGACTCTCAAATATTCATGAAGTGTATTAGCTCTTGGGTCGTCTAATCGTTTCGCATCACCATTCACCCAATAGCCAGATTTTGAGAATGGTTGGCAAGGCGGTCCACCAATAAGTAAACTAGCTTCTCGAATTTTGAGACCACTAGATTGTTTTATGAATTTTGATTCTATATTTTCAATTTTGTCATTAATTAAAGCCCACTCAGGTCTATTGTGACTTAGAGTTTTACAACACGATTTGTCCATTTCAATTGCAATAGATATATTAAATCTCGCTTGCTCAATGCCATAATCAAAACCACCAGCTCCCGTATATAAGCTAATTACTTTTAATGAGTTATCCAGATGATCCCCTTTTTCGGTGCATATTCTATTACATTGATTTTATTGTGTATTGTCAATACACTTTTACTACATGAAAAATCTGCGATTTGATTTAAAAAAAACACTTGATTTGTACGAGGCTCGAACAGGTATTCACATGAATTACGAAAATCTGTCTAAAATCACTGGAATATCTGTGGATACAATCAAATCACTTGCAAGTCGTAAATCATACAATACAACGCTAAGCATAATTTCATCTATTTGCTCCACATTGGATGTCAATCCAATAGATGCACTTTCCTGGGCAAACGACATACCTGTTACAAAAGAATAGCAAATAATTTCCGATATATATGTGTGGGAATAAAACTGAACAAACAACATGGAATCAAGACTTTAGATAAAGCTAACCAGTTAGCAATGACTGAAAACTATCATAGGGAGTGGGAACTGAAAATTAGGAAGTTTTCTGAGCTTTCCAAAAAGAAATCCGTATATACTCATATAACTTTTTTAGGTACGGCAATTTTAGCAAAGGCAATGAATCCTAGTGTAGATGTTTTTTCTGTCAAAGCAAAAGATGATTCAGAAGGAGCATACTCAGCAAGATCTCTAGCACATGATGTACTTGTACCTCAAGCAGTGAATCTTAATTTCGATCTTGGCCGGAGGGGAAGGGAGCCATTGAACAATCAGCCATATTTCAGAATTTTAAGAGTGACTTCTGATATTCCCACTCGCCAAAAAGAGATACTAGACCTACTTATAAACTTCCTTACAGAATTAAATAACAAGCCACAAACTGTAGCTCTAAAAATCTTGGCATCATTTATAAAAGTAAGGTCAGATTATTTACCTAATCACTCAGAAATTATCAGAACTGCTGGTACTTCATTTACTTTCCCACAAGTTAAAAAGGTTATTAAAAGGTTCTTAATCAAGTCTGAAGGGGGGAAACGTGCACAGGCTGCCTGTGCAGCTGCTTTAAAAGTTGCCTTCCCAAACAGAAATCTCAATTTAGGTAAAATTAATGATCCCGACAGAAATATGCCTGGGGATTTGGGGTTATACGCTGGTAAAAAACTGATTTGCGCATTTGAAGTAAGAGACAAGACGGTAAGTATCAGTGACATACAAATATTTATAAAGAAGCTTTATAAATTTGATATACATAGAGGTGGAATTATATGCTTAGTTGGATCAGATGTGACTAACTTTAACGAAGATATAAATAATCAGATGTTAATCCCATTTTTTATATACAATAGCTATGATGCTTTTTTGAATAATGTATTTATGCTTTCACACCCCAATTTTGACTTTAAATCGTTATTTCAAAATCTACATACTTATCTATTACAGCAAGAGGTTGAAGAATCGACAATAGAAGAGTTGAATAATCTTTTAAAAGAATTTGATATTGTAGCTTAATGTTTAATTCTGAGTTAGCTCTGCTGCTTTTATTTTTAGTGACATTCAGTTATATATATTAAAATAACTGACCCTTTGGTCATGTGAATCACTTAACTAATGACTGTAAACACTTTTCAATCCACAGCAAAATAAAATTCAATAAATCCTATTTCAAATAATCCTTATAAGACTTAATCTCTAAATGAGCATCAATATTTTTTAACTGCCTTTGAACAACCTTTCCATCACTTGAATAAATAAGAATCTTCATATTTTTAGGATTAAAATATTTTTGAATCACAGTATTAATATCACTGACTGAAATCTCTTCTAAATTACGTTGATAATTTAATAAGTAATCAGAACGTACTCCATAAAAATTTAAAATCATAATATTATTAGCTAAATTCTCTGCCGTCTCTACTATTTCCGGAAACTCACCAATCAATTGCGCTCGAGCAGCAACAACCTCCTTAGAAGTCACACCCTCTTTTTGAAAGGCTTTTAAAACTTTAAGGATTTCATAAACAACAGCCCCTACTGTTTCATTTTTCGTAAATGTATAAATTTGAAAAGTTCCCATTTCTTTTAAAGAATGAAAAAGAGAAGAAATAGAATATGTTAAGCCCAAATCTTGTCTTAAATGATCCACAAGACGACTTGAAAAACCACTTCCAAGTATGGTATTAGCTAATTTTAATTTTAAATAATCTGGATTTTTCCTTGCTATTCCCAAATGTCCCAAACGAATTTGAGCCTGAACGAGATCAGACTTATTTACAATCCGTATATGAGTCCCATTAAAAACTTTTAAATCATTTGCCAGTATCTTTGAAACAGTATCACCACTTTTCCACTTTCCCAATTTATTTTCTAAAAGAGAAAAAATATCAGATGTATATCTACCTGTAACTGCTAAAACAGCATTATTTGGTCTAAAATATTTAATAAAATGCTTAATAACATCTTTCTTCCTAACGGCTTTTAAAGATTTCAGAGTACCTCCTATAGGCATACCATAAGGATGGCCATCATAAATATAATCTTTGAAAAGCAATGAAGCAAAAAGAGAAGGTTTATCAACTCTTTTTTTAAACTCTGAAATCATTTTTTTCTTCCTTCTCGAAACATCTTTTGTACGAAATGCTGGTTGAAGTAAAGCCTCTACGAATAAATCTAAAACATCATTTTGATTCGATGATAGTGAATTCACTGATAGATATGTATAATCTTGAGTCACGGAAACATTCAAAGATGACCCAAATTGTGATAAAGCTTCATCATATTGTATCAATGACTTATTTCGAGTTCCTTCTCCAATAGAATGCGCTGTTAACGACGTTAGTCCTTCTTTCCCTATAGGATCAGCTATTCTCCCAACTTTAAACATCATAGCAAATGTTACAGAGGGCAAAGATTTATCTGGGATAAATAATACTTTTAAACCATTTGAAAGCTTTGCCTCTGAATAAGGTCGTAACTTAAATTCAGATAATTGTAACTTTCCTGTTGAACAACTTATTAAAAATAAACACAAAAAAGATAAGACCTTATTCACTTACCCTCCCTTCCTTTTGAGCCAAATGACTGACCTTTGCTGTGGTTGAAGATATTTTTTTGCAACAGATCGAATTTGTTCAGAAGTTAGTCGTTGGTATAAATTTAAATCTGTAAAAAGCCGCTTATAATCACCAAATACAGTCTCATTAAGAGCTAGTAACCGTGCTTTACCAGAAATCGTTTTTAATGAGTTGACATAATCTAATATCAATTGGTTTTTCGCACGTTGCACTTGTTTTTTAGTATATAAATAATTACGACTTCTCCAAATCTCATTATATAAAATATCACGAACTTTATTTTTTTCATTCGAGCCTACACCTGTTTTTAATGAAACATAAATTGTGAAAAGCCCTGAGTCTTCTAATGTGTAATTAAAAACTGAAAGGGAATCAACCCATTGATTTTTTATTTTCAATTTCTTCTGTAAAATTGAGGATGTCCCTTCACCTAATATATTAGCCAAAATATCCAATGCATATCCATCTTCGTCTCCAGCACTTGGTGCCTGAAAAGCGATAGCTAAAGTGTCATTTTGTACTTTTTTTTCAATTCGAACAGTTCTACTATTTTTTTGTATTGATTCTCGTGAGTAGCTCGGTCTATTAATTTGACTCGGCTTTATATAACCAAAATATTTATCTATCAATTTTTGTGCGCGACCTATATTAAAATCGCCAGTTAAAGCAATAACAGCATTATTGGGGGCATAGTAACTTTTGTAGAAATCTTGACACTTTTCAATTGTTATATTCTCAATATCATGCATCCACCCTATAATAGGCCATCTGTATGGATGAGTTTTAAATACAGTGCTAAAAAGTTTTTCAAATAACATTCCATTGACATTATTATCTACACGATAACGACGCTCTTCCTTAACAACTTGTTTTTCATTTAAAAGTTTTTTTTCATTGAGGTTGAGAAATTTCATCCGGTCTGCTTCAATATCCATAAACAATTCTAACTTTTCACTAGGAAATTGCATATAATACCCCGTATAATCGTGAGTCGTAAATGCATTATATGATCCACCATTTTTCTGAATTGTGCGGTGCAAGCTCTTTCCTGGATATTTCTTCGAACCTCTAAACATCATATGTTCAAAAAGATGTGCTATACCAGTATATCCTTCCTCTTCATCTTTAGACCCCACCTTATACCAAATATTAAAACTTATTAACGGAACGCTATGATCTTCATGTAAAAGAACAGTTATCCCATTGTTTAATTTATATTTATCTACAGAAAACCAAACTTGAGAACTGAGATCTGATTCACGAGTCCTAACAAGAGTCATATCCTTCTTGGGTACATGGAAGACTTTTTCTTTGATATTCGCTTGAAGAAATAAAGGTACCATTAAAAAGATAGTAATTGTTCTTATCATTGTCCTAGATCCTTATGTTTGCAGAAAACCCCTTTCAGTTTAAAGGAAAGACATTAAAATGCTTAGTAGTTATTTAAAAAAATGACAGGGAGCAAGGTTCAGTTATCGTTGTTATCTTTTAAAAAAATCGCTGAAACAGAGAGTTGAAAAGAAAAATATATACATTCATTTAAAACAAACGATGATTTTTTCTCTATCTGCCCCCTTCTCTTTTTACTCAAAAAATATTATAACTATTTATAATCATTGATTAATTTATATATTGTATTAAAATCCAACAGATGGTTCTCTAATTCTAGTGAGTGGGTCTATCCATTGTCACTTACTTCCCCAAAGACATCTCTTCTTACTGAGAGGTTTTTCTCTGCATCAACTCTGCATCAACTCTTCATCTTCATCAAGAGTAACAGAATTTGAATTTTGAGATAAATCCTCTAATTCTTTGAGAAATTGCTTATATTCTGATGGAGAAATATGGCTATTTTTTAAATTAAACTCTATAAGACGCTTATCAAATTTAATATCATATATCTTCTGTTTAAGGCCCATAAGTACACCTCCTAAAGAGATTAATTCCAATACCTTGGAGAATCTTTATCATTATCCACAACCAATTTCAAGCGACGCCTATATCCTCTCTGAGTCATCTTTTTGGGTCGCCTTTTATATTTTGTCCAAAAAATTAAAAAGAGAAATCCTGAAACAAGACCTCCCAAATGTGCCAGATTAGCTACCTGACTCCCGCCAATTCCATTATTAATAAGATAAACCATTTCTAAACCACCAATAATCATAACAAAATATTTTGCCTTCATAGGAAATACAAACATGAAATAAATAATCCTTTCACTGTAAACAATACCGAATGCCAGTAAAAGCCCAAAAATAGCTCCGCTGGAACCAATGACAGGAATCACCATAGTGTGAACAGCCCCCCAAATCCTAAATGCTATAAAACACCCTATGAGATAAAGAATGGCAGCACCTATGCCACAAACAAAATAATAAAGAGCAAAAAAGCGAGCCCCCCAATTCATCTCTAATTCGCTTCCAACCCACCAAAGAATCATTAGATTAATAAGTATATGAAATGGTCCTAAATCATGAAGAAACATATATGTTATTGGCTGCCAAAGAAAGAGTTTGAGAATATCATAGGGAACTAACCCAAAAGTTTGAGTAATAGGACGCCCATCTAAAATTAATTGCTCTAAAAGAACCTGTAAAACCAACCAAATTGTAACATTAATAATCATTAAGTATTTAACAACTTTAGTTAAAGACATTCTTTGAAACTGAGGAGCATTATTATAACTCAAAGTACTTTCTCCAACTTTTCACTCAATTCTATCAAAACTCCACCTGTTGAGCGAGGATGAATAAATGCAATTTGACATCCCTTCGCACCACGACGAGGAGATTCATCCACAAGTTGCACACCACTTTTTTTTAGATGATTTAAATGAGATTTTAAATTCTCTACACGAAAACAAATATGATGAATTCCCGGACCTCGTTTTTTTAAAAACTTTGCAATAACACTTGTTTCATCGGTAGGCTCTATAAGCTCTATATTAACATCATTTTTAAAAGGTAAAAAACCCACACGGACTTTTTCACTCAAGACCTCTTCTATCTCTACTTTTTTCCACCCTATAGCATTATAGATTTTTAATACATCTTGAATATGATGAACAGCTACCCCTATATGATCCAATTCGTACACACTTCACCTCTCGCTATATTTCTCAAAATAAGGCAATAATCTATAATAGGTTTCCTTAAGCTCTTCAGAAATAACTTTGGTCTCAGTCATTATTGGAAAAAAATTGAGATCACCTTTCCATCTTGGAATAATATGATAATGCATATGATCTGGAATTCCTGCACCAGAATACTTTCCTAAGTTTAAACCAATATTCATAGCCCTCGGCATGTACTCCTTTTCAAGCACTTGTACTGAAAATCTTAAAAGTTTATTAAGAGAATCAAATTCTTCAATTGATAATTTTAATAACTGCCCCTCATGTCTCTTAGGAAGAATTAATAAATGTCCACTATTATATGGATACTTATTTAAAATAACCATAGAACTGTCATTTACAAAAACTAGAAGACTCTCATAGGAGGGTCCTTTCTGAAGGGCAGAACAAAATACACATTCTTTCATCTTTGATTTCGATTTAATATACTGTGCTCTATGAGAACGAAATAAAACTTTCCTTCTCATAGGCCATTTTAAGTCTTTCTTTTGATGAATTTCTTAAATCTCCCTTTTTTAATAATTTCCTAAAGATACCCCTGGCATAAGATAGAGCGGTTGCCCTATAGTATTTAATCTCAAAAATTTTTTTAACTCTTTTTTAAAATCAAAAAAATCTCTTGTCGAAGAATCTATATAACCCAACAATTCAAGTGTAGATCTTATCTCTCTAGGTGGAACAAATAAAGGAGGGTCATCACCTAAGTTTGTCATCTCACCTGCCACCTTAACTGCATCTGTAAATCCACCTAATTCATCCACTAAGCCTAACTCTAAGGCCTGTCGCCCAGTAAAAATCCTTCCATCAGCTTGCTCCCGTACAAATTCAGATTTTAATTTTCTTCCTTTTGTTACAGCATCAACAAATTGATCTAAAACATCATCAAGAAGAGCCTGCAAGAGAGCTTTCTCATTTTCTCTCATTTTCCTATATGAAGATCCCGTGTCCTTATATTCCCCTGTCTTGATGCTAAATCGGCTAATTCGACTCCACTTATAGAGTTCCTGTAAATCCAAAAACTCCATAATAACACCAATTGAACCTACTAGAGTTCCAGGGTTAACAAAAATATGATCCGCTCCTACTGCAATATAATAAGCCCCACTAGCTAATAAATCAGATGAAACGACAACAACTGGTTTTTTTAAATCTTTAGATATGTATTCTAATTCTTGATAAATTTCCTGACTCGGACCAACTGCCCCTCCTGGAGAATTGATTTCAACAATAACCCCCCTAATATCATCATCACGAGAATATTTTCTTAAGTCCTTAAGAAACTTATATGGTTCAAAGACAATCCCTCTAAATTTCATATGTAAAATGGCATCTTTTTTAGGATTGGACTTTACAGAATCAAAGTTCTTAACAAAGAAAAAACTAACTAAGAGTCCTAAAACAAATAAAATACAGAAAAAAATCCCAATACTTTTAAAAAAATCTCGAAATAATGAACTCATATTATCTTCTCCATATTAAATATCAGTAAAAAAAAGCTTATATCATGATTCGGAATTCTCAGTGGCCTTTGTTTCAATCTTAGCAGCGGATTTTTGAAGCGTCTTTCCAAAAAGCTCTCCTAAACTTGTTTTAGATGTTGTTGCAGCTTTCTTCACATAATCTTCTACATCCCCCTTCTGTTCACGGATTTTAACAAGTTTAGAACTTAGACCAATCTTTCGTGCCTTTGTATCAATTGTGACAACTTCAGCCCTTAGAATGCTATCTTCTTTGCAAAAATCTTCTGTTTTTTCTACTCTCCCCGTGGTGAGTTCACTAATATGAATTAACCCTTCAACCCCTAAATCCAATTCAACAAAGACACCAAAATCAGTTAATTTGATAACTTTAACATCATGTTGAGTCCCAATAGCATACTTAGTCTCAACATCATTCCAAGGATCTGTTTCCAATTGCTTTATGCCCAAACTGAATTTTTCATTTTCAATATCCACACCCAAAACAACAGCTTTAATTTGATCTCCCTTTTTAAACATTTCAGAAGGATGATTGATTCGCTTTGTCCAAGAGAAATCAGAGATATGAACCAGTCCATCAACACCTTGTTCGACACTAATAAAAATGCCAAATTCTGTAATAGACTTGACTTCACCTTCAATAATTGTACCTGGAGGATAGTTTTCTTTTAATTCAACCCAAGGATTAGGTTGCAATTGTTTCATCCCTAGACTTATACGGCGGTTTTCGGTATCCACCTCTAAAACTTGAACATCCACTGTATCACCCTCATTAAGAATTTGAGAAGGATGTTTCACACGTTTAGTCCAACTCATTTCACTAACATGAATGAGCCCCTCAACACCTTCATTCAGTTCAACAAAAGCTCCATATTCCGTTAGATTCACAATTTTTCCTTTTAATTTTTGACCAATCGGATATTTTTCGACAACGTCACTCCAAGGATTAGGCTCTAATTGTTTTAAACCTAAGCTCACACGCTCCTTATCTTCATCATATCTTAAAATTTTAACTTCAACCTTCTGACCCACTTGAAGAAGCTCTGATGGATGCTTCACACGCCCCCAACTCATATCAGTAATGTGAAGTAGACCATCCATTCCCCCAAGGTCAACAAAGGCTCCATAATCTGTAATATTCTTTATAAGACCCGTAACAACTTCTCCACTTTTTACCATATCTAAAGTTTTTGCCTTCATTGTCTCTCTCTCAGCTTCCAAAGTCGCTCGACGTGAAAGAACAATGTTGCCGCGCTTTTTATTAAATTTAATCACTTTAAATTTGAATGTCTTACCAATATAAGTATCTAAATTTCGCACAGGACGAAGATCAATTTGGCTTCCTGGTAAAAAGGCCTTTACCCCAATGTCTATACTTAGACCTCCCTTGACCTTAGATACAACTGTTCCCTCAACAAGCTCACCACTT
Organism: Bdellovibrionales bacterium; assembly: GCA_965116215.1. Lineage (GTDB taxonomy): Bacteria > Bdellovibrionota > Bdellovibrionia > Bdellovibrionales > JAKFYE01 > CBDBKL01. The sequence goes on from OZ220494.1 coordinate 581,370, forward strand.
TCTGCAGCTTTTGAAATATCATTCCAAGCTTGAAGCATATCTGCTTTATCTTTTGAAAGAACAACCATCCCATTTTCATTTTCAACTTTATCAATATAAACTTCGACTTCTTGACCAACTTCTATTGGCTTACGTCCCTCAACAGTCAAAAATTCACTGATATCAATCATTCCCTCTGATTTGTAATTAATGTCAATAAGAACAAAATCTTTATGAATGGAAACAATCTTCCCCTTAACAACATCGCCCGACTGTATACTATTTTTAATATCTGATTCAAAAAGACTTTCAAAAGATTCTGATGTTTTTAAGGCAGAAAAAACTCCTGGATTAGGAGCAATACTGTCATCTTCTGCATCTAATGCTTTTAAAACCTCCTGATGATTTTTCTTTGATTTACTGATTTTACCCATAGCCCTCTTTTGATGATTCAATGACATCTTTAAAAACTAATCCTCCCAAATATATTTATTGATAAAAATATTTAATTCCTAAATTATTTTTAATGATCTCTTTTTATAAATACTCATTTTCACAAGTCAAAGGGATTTTTATAGATTTCATTTCACTGAGACTCAATATCTAAAAATAAAGACCTATTTGATCGAATATATAATTCTACCCGATCAACCACATCCAAAAAGCTCAAATCGCTTGTATCTATCACAAAAGCATTTTCAGGTGTTCTTAGAGGAGCTTCCTTTCTCCCCATATCAAAGGCATCCCTCCTCTGTTGCTGTTTCAACGCCTCTTTTTCATCGCCTCCCTGTTCCTCAGCCCGACGCTTTGCACGACTATGGCCACGAGCTGTAATAAATATCTTTACTTGAGCATGAGGAAAGACAACAGTTCCACAATCTCTCCCCTCCGCCAGAAGTCCATTCTTTGCAAAATCTGCACATTCTCTTTGAGGTTTAAGAAGACCTTGACGAACTTTAGGTAACTGACTGATTTGACTTGCTATATCTCCAATATTTTCTGTGCGCACATCCTCAGTCCTATCGACTGTCTTATAATAAAAGTGGGTCATTTCACTTCCCATTTGAATAGACCAGTCTTTAGAAGATATGAGTTGAATAAGCCCCTCTTCATCCTTTAAATCCAAACCTGTATCATAAGCCATAAAAGCAACGCCTCTATAAAAAATACCTGTTGATACCCAAGACCACCCTAAATTTTTAGCGACCTCCCGACTCACTGAAGTCTTACCAGAGGCAACAGGTCCATCAATAGTAACAATTCTTATTTTTTTCAATCGGCTAACACCTTTTCTAAGATAGCTATAGCTCGTTGGTTTTCTTCTTGCGTACCAACAGATAACCTTAAATGAGTTTCTAAACCATAGATTTTAACAGGTCTTAAAATTAACCCTTCTTTTAATAACTTTTCAAAAATGACTTGAGAATCCTCTTTTACATCAAGTAAAATAAAATTTCCCTGTGATTTCCAGTAGGTTATTTGTAAATGTTCAAGTTGCTTATAAAAATAATCCAATCCTTCCCAAACGACTTGCTTAGATCGTTCAATATAATCTTGATCTCCAAGAGCGGCAATACCAGCCTCTAGAGCAAGTCTATTAACACTAAAAGGCTGCCGAACTCTGTTGACATAGGTTAAATTCTCACGAGAACTAATAGCAACTCCTAATCGAAGCCCTGCCAGTCCATAAACTTTAGAAAAAGTTCGTAAAACTATAATATTGGGATATGTCTTTAATAACTCAATCCCATTAGGATACTCCCCTGATCTCACATATTCAAAGTAGGCCTCATCTAAAACAATCAAAACATCTTTATTATCCCTTAAGTACTCCAATAAAAGCACAAGTTCATTTTTTGAGAAAATAGTCCCTACTGGGTTATTAGGATTGGGTAAAAATATAAGCTTATGCCGAGGAGTCCAGTGCTTCCCTATTTTTTGAATATCTATACTTAAGTCTTTTCGAAGAGGAATTTCATCCACATCGATATTTAAAGCCCTTGCACCTATTTTATAGGCAATAAATGACGACTCAGATACCAAGATGGCATCTCCTGGTAAACAATATGTTTGAATAAGCAAATTTATAATTTCATTAGAACCATTACCAAAAAGTAATTGATCTGGGTATACATTGATAAATTGAGAATAAGCCTGTTTTAACTGAAAAGCCTTTGCATCTGGATATCTATGAATATGTGAACAGGCTTTGGAAATAGCTTTTTGAACAATCTGACTCGGGCCCAAAGGATTTTCATTACTTGCAAGTTTAGTGACCCTACCAAGACCTAATTCACGTTGAGTTTCTTCAATTGGCTTTCCACTAGAATAGGGGACTAAAGTCTTAATTCCCTCAGAAACCCTCACAGCATGTCCCCTTTATTCACCCTCACACCCATTTCCTTAAATTGTCTTATGACATGACTTGCAGCTTTATCCCCCGGACTTTCAACAACAAAATGAATACATGTTTCACCAATAAGTAATTTTTCTTTTCCTCTATGATGATGGACGTCTAAAATATTCATTCTATTTTTAGCAAAAATATTAGCCAGTTGGCCTAAAATTCCAGGACTATCTTCTACAACAAGAAAATAAGATTGTCGACGCCCACTTTGAATTAAACCACGATCAACAACCTTTGCAATCACATTCAGATCAATATTACCCCCACTTAAAAGAAGACATGTTTTTTCTCCTAAGTTTAAACCTTTACTGGCTCCTGCCAACGATAAAGCACCTGCTCCTTCAACAATTGTCTTAGCTCTTTCCATTAAAAAAACAATAGACTCAGCAATTTCATCTTCATTAACGGTCACCATATCATCTATATATTTGACAATATATTTTCTATACATACTTTCATCAGGGATTTTAACAGCTACTCCATCCGCCATTGTAGATACAATATCTTTAAATTCAGTTAAAAAACCTTCTCGAAATAACTCTGTCATTGCACATGCGTTTTGAGGTTGAACACCATAGATTTTTATTTTTGGATTTAGAGACTTTAATGCTATAGCTATTCCAGAAATAAGTCCCCCACCTCCTACAGGAACGACAATAGAATCTAAGTCTTGAGATTGCTCATAGAGATCTAAACCAACCGTACCTTGTCCTGCAATAATATCAGGATCATTAAATGGATGAATAAAAGTATAATTCCTCTCCTCTTCTAAAACTCTGGCATATTGATAGGCCTCATCATAAAAATCCCCATGAAAAATAACATGAGCACCATAACCTTGAGTAGCCAATACTTTCACAACAGGCGCATTTACTGGCATAACAATATATGATGGAATATGAAATTCACGTGCACTATATGCAACACCTTGGGCATGATTCCCAGCAGAACTAGCTATGACGCCCTTTGCACGTTTATCATCTGAAAGATTGGCAACTTTATTAAGAGCCCCTCGAATTTTAAAACTACCTGTTAATTGCTCATTTTCAAATTTTAAATAAACTTTTGAACCCACTCGTTCTGTACAGCTTCTGGAATATGCTAACTCAGTTTGTGAAACAACTTTAGAAATACGCTGTTGAGCCCTTTGAATATCTTTTAAACCTATAACCATGGAAATACCATCACCTTATGACCAATAGACCGTCAAGCCAATCAGTGACTTAACTTGACCTTCTTTTACTTTTGGTCTGAGTTGATCCTCAGAAAATATGACGGACTGTTGGTCATCAAAATAGTAAAAGGGGGCTAAAAACTTTTGACAGTGTTGACACCGCTCTATCTTTTTATTTTGTACAATGACAGTTTCACAGATATGACAACGTCTAAAATAAATAGATAAATTCTCCATAGTCTGCATTCCTATTCCCAACCATCTTTTGGCATACAAAAGTCTCATAAACTCTTCGTCTATTTCCTCAAATGACTTTACCTTAAAGAAAATGATTTCAATAAACTAAATGAAATATCCTTCTTTAGTGCCTTCAAAAAGTTTTTAGTCCCCATTAGAACTAATTATGCTTTGCATAAAATAAAAATGAACTCTGTTCAATAGTATGGATAAAATTTGTTATAAATTTTAATCAGATGAGCAGTAACTATAACTTGATCCGCACAGTGTTCTGTTCTAATAAACAAACTTCATTGATTGAATTGCCTAAAATTTTTCCACATACAAATATTCTAAGAAAAATTGATACGATCAACATGTAGGACATGGTCAATTTTTTGAAGCTTTTGAATCACTTGCACTACTTGTTTTTTATTGTTCACCATAACATCAAAAAGACAAATTGCCTTATGATCTTTATTTGTTCGGATTTGAGCATTTTGTATATTGACACCTTGATTTGTAAAGACCTCACTAATTAATTTTAATAAACCAGGCTCATCCATTGATACAACACGAATTTTTGTCATTCTCCTTACTTCACCAGAACTCTTCCACTCCACATCTACCCTTCTAGCACTATCAATTTCAAAAACCTTCGGACATGAACTCTGATGAATAGTCACCCCTCGACCTCTAGAGATAAATCCCATAATCTCATCCCCTGGAATAGGATGACAACACTTTGCATATCTGACGATAATATCTGAAAGACCACTCACAGATATTAATCGACCTGTTCTCTTCTTAGCCCCTTTAAATACTTTATCTAAAAAAGTTTCCGGTTTTCTTTCTTCAGTCTTGAAAGATTGCGGTGCCAGTCGTTCAACTACTTTTTCAGATGTTATTTTACCGTATCCCACTTGAAGATAAATATCATTAATAGAATTAGCACCAATATCCTTAATGAATTTTTCATATATAGGACCCTTTAAAACCTTCAATATATTTACGCCGTGTTTACGAAATGCTTTTTCCAAAATTTCTTGCCCTAACTCAGTAGATCGTTTATTTTCTTCAATCTTAACAAAAGAACGTATTTTAGACCGTGCCCTTGACGTCACACAAAAGTTTAACCAATCCTTACTGGGTGTTTGATGAGAAGATGTGAGAATCTCAACAGTATCTCCGCTCTGTAATTTATATTTCAAAGATACCATTTTCCCATTAACTTTTGCCCCAATAGTTTTTAATCCTACATCAGTATGAATAGAAAAAGAAAAATCTATAGGTGTTGCTCCATCAGGAAGTTCTTTGACATCACCTTGAGGTGTAAAAACATAAATTTCTGTTTCAAACAAATCTGTTTTTACTGTTTCTAAAAACTCACCAGGGTCACGAACCTCCTGGTCCCATTGCAATAAATCACGAAGCCAATCAAACTTATCTATGGTACTCTTATCAAGTGCTCCCTCTTTGTATTTCCAATGAGCTGCAATCCCCTTTTCTGCAACAAGATGCATTCTATGAGTGCGAATCTGAATCTCAACTTGCTCGCCACTAGGACCTACTACTGTTGTATGTAAACTTTGATAATTATTAACCTTAGCCATTGCGATAAAATCTTTAAAACGCCCAGGAATAGGTTTATATAAAGAGTGTACAACTCCAAGTACCTCATAACAATTGGACACATTATCCACTAAAATGCGAAAACCCAGAAGATCATAGACTTGCTCATAGGCAATATTTTGACGAGTCATTTTTTTATATATCGAATACAGATGTTTTGAGCGACCATAAACTTCACAGTCTATTCCTGTATTTTTCATATTCTGTTTTAATAAAGATTTAAATTCTTGAATATACTTTTCACTTCCTTTTTGTTTCTTAGAAACTTTTTGAACAAGATCATAATAACAATCTGGTTTTAGATATCTAAAACTTAAATCTTCAAGTTCTATTTTCCACTCATTTATCCCTAATCTCCCAGCTAAGGGGGCATAAATATCTTTTGTCTCTTGGGCTATTCCTTCCTGTTTATAATAGGGCATATGATTTAAAGTTCTCATATTATGAAGACGATCTGCTATCTTTACAAGAATCACACGAATATCCTTGCCCATAGCAATCATGATCTTTCTAAAATTTTCACCTTGCTTTTCATTTGTATTACGAAAATTTATTTGAGAAATCTTAGTTACTCCATCAACAAGATGAGAGAGATCTTCACCAAATGTATTCTTAATATCTTCTAAAGTGATATCTGTATCTTCAACAGTGTCATGCAGCAACCCTGTTGCAATAGTATTAATATCCAGTTTTAGATCAGTTAATATAGAAGCTACGGAAACAGGATGATGAATATAACCTTCTCCACTTCTACGAAATTGTCCTTTATGAGCTTTTTCTGAAAAATGATAAATCTCTTTAATAAAGGAAGCGTTCTTCTCTCCATAAATTTTAGAGATCTGACTCAATAATGCATCAATTCCTTGAGCAGTTGATTTCATGAGTTCTTTATTATCAACAAGATTTTTCCTTTTACAATGAGAAACCCATTAAGTCTCTGTCTATAACCCTATTATACTCAAAATTTATCACAAGACTCTAGACTCTATAGCCCACTTCATACTAAAGCCTAAAAATTTCTAATATCCTGCAAACAACTGAATAACCCACGGAGCTAGACTCATCAATGAACAAGCTGAATCAAAAATAAAATATAAGACACCCTTAAACAGTACATTAAGGTAATGTCTAGATTTTATATTGTCCTTCTCTTGCTTGTGATGCTAGCGTTTTAAATCTTTCTCTATATCCTTAAGAACCTTATCTGCCGTTACTTCCCGAACAAAACGCACATACCCCTGTGAAACTTCCCTGAGAGCAGAAACAACAAGTTTATTCTCCTTATGCCTCTTCAACGTAGGTTGAGCCCCCTTAATTAACTCCTTAGCACGTTTAGCCACAATCATAACAAGAGAGAAACGATTAGGAACACGATCTAAACAATCTTCAACTGTAATTCTAGCCATAAAAAAACCTCCATAATATATTGAAATTATTAATCTTTTAAAATATTTTTAATAATTTTTTCAAATTCTTTTACAGCTCTTTCAAAGTCATCATTGACTATATGCCAATCAAAAAGTTGAACCTCCGCCAACTCCCTTTTTGCATTTTCCATACGAAGTTCAAGGTCTGGCATATGTCCCCGGTCCGTATCTTTCTGAATTCTTCGACGCAACTCATCAATAGATGGACCACTGATAAACACACTTTTAGACTGAAGGAATAATCTTTTAAGGGTTTTAGCACCTTGAACATTGACGTCCATAATGACCCATCTCTTATTTTTCCATGTTTTTTCAATAAGATCTCTTGGTGTCCCATAGTATTTATTATGTACCTTTTCCCATTCTATAAAAAAATCCTTATCAATAAGGTTAAAAAACTTCTCTTTTGTCACAAAATAGTAGGTTTCGCCATCCTCTTCATTTTCTCTCATTTGACGAGTTGTATAGCTGACACTACTAACAAGTTGTGGAAATCGTTTAAGCATAGCCCGACACAGTGTCGACTTACCTGCACCACTTGGGCCTGAAACAACAATCATAGGGGTTTTGGTCATTCGATATTTTGCACCTGTTCTCTGATTTTCTCAATCATTGATTTTGCATCCACCACACATTTTGTCAACTTAGGGGTATATGACTTAGATCCTATCGTATTGAGTTCACGTAACAGCTCTTGTATATAAAAATCAAGTTTTTTACCTTTGAATCCTGAAATATTTAAAAATCTCTGAAAATGGACAAAATGTTCCTTTAATCGTGCAATCTCCTCAGTAATATCTGCTTTGTCCACAAGAATAGCAACTTCTTGTATCAATCGCCCCTGCTCTACATCTATTCCCTTCATTAATTTTTTTAACTTTTTAGTATATTTCTCTTTTAAAACCTCATGAGATTTAGCCTGAAATTTCTCAATGGACTTCAAACTCTCCTCTAATATATTCATAAAAAGTTCAATTTCCTTATAAAGAAACCCCCCCTCTCTATCTCTTTCTCTATCTAAAATTTGTAAGGCCTTTTCAAATCCTTTAAATAAGGCTTTTTTCTCACCTACAGACAACCCTGATTTTTCACTCACCGAAATAACATCCATCTGTTGAGTAATAAATTTTAAATCAGGATGAAAATCTATTTTTAAATGTTTACTTAATTGTTTATAAGAAGAAATATACTTTTTAGCTAATTCTATATTTGCTTTAAATCTTATATTTTTACCTTTTTTGCGAACATGGCGATTCAAGTAAACACTAACAGATCCTCTATTGATCTTTTTCTTGAGTCTTTTTTTAAGTTCATTTTCTAAAGGCAGGTATATCTGTGGTGAAGAAAAATGCATTTCTAAAAATCTTCCATTTATTGACTTTATAACTATCTCAATAGATACATCTTCAATCGACAGAATGGCTGAGCCATATCCCGTCATACTTTTCATGCTTTCACCCCCCATTGCACCACATAATCTAAGGCCTCCTTTAATTGCTCTTCAGAGTGAAACCACTTTATGTTTTTATCCCTTCTAAACCAAGTTCTTTGTTTTTTGACTAACTTCATTGTATTTTGTAAAATAATTTGAGGTAATTCAGAACTTGTAATCTCACCATCAAGATACTTAATAATCTCTTTATATCCAATACTACGAAAAGGGCTCCATTTCCTAGGGGCTCTTTTTAATAAATCTCTGACTTCATCAATAAATCCTCTATTTAACATTTTCTGAATTCTATCCTTAATTCGTATTTCTAATCTTTCCTTTTCAAGATACAATCCAATCTTAATATAAGTATAGGGTAGTTTTTCCGACATGGGCTCCAACCATAATTGACTCAAAGGCTTCTTATATTCTCGAACAAGCTCTACAGCCCTTTGAAGTCTATATCTATCATTAACATTAATTTTGTTGGCATATTCAGGATCTACTCTTTTGAGTTCCCTATATAATTCTTCTAAGCCTTCCTTACTCTCTGCCTGCTTTCGAACAACACTATGAATCTTGCCACATACACTTCCTGGATGAAACATTCCTTTTTCAAGAGCTTGAATATAAAAACCACTTCCTCCAACAATAAGAGCCATTTGAGATGCTTTCTCAATATGAGACAAACACTCTATTGCAGATTTTCTATATTGCCCAGCTGTACACTCCTCACCTATATCAATATAGCCATAAAGATAATACTGATGCCTTTGTAAATTCTCTCTACTCGGCTTCGCCGTTCCAATATCTAAATATTTATACACCTGTAAACTATCAGAATTTAGAATAGGCACATACTTAGATTGAGCAATTAAATCCGCTAAATGTGATTTACCTGTGCCCGTAGGACCTAACAAAAAACATACTTTCATTATACAATTCGTCCAAACTCTCTCTCAATACGACCCCAAGGATATTCAACAAACACAGGTCGACCATGAGGACAAAAACTTGAAAATGGATATTCATCCATCTGTTTTAAGAGACTCTTCATCTCTTCATAACTCATTGACTGTCCCGCCCTAATAACACTATGACATGCCATTGTTGCAAAAATATCACCTAAATACTTTTCTAAAGCAAAGGACTTTCCTTGAATACTTATATCCTGAGCAACTTGATCTAATACTTTAATCAAAGCCTTTTCTTTTATCAATAGTGGAGCTGAAGTTAAACTCAAAGTTGTAGGGCCTGATCTTTCAATCTTAAGACCTATATTTAAGAGATCTTTCTGGATTTCAAACAACAACTCTATAGTACCCTCATCATTCTCATAATAAAGTGGAATGAGAAAAAATTGTTGCATATCCATTTTTTGTTTTTTAAATCTCTCCATCAATTTTTCAAAAACCACACGTTCATGAGCAGCATGTTGATCAATCATTAATAAAGCATCACTAGTCTGTCCAACTATATAAGTCTGATGGACTTGACCAATAATATCTATATTTTTCCACTGATTTGTTATTTTTGTACCTTCATGAGTATCAGATTGTGATATAGGGCTAATCGTATCTTCAAAGATATTATGCATTTTACCAAATTGTACAAACATATTTTTATTTTCAAAATGTTTATTTAAAGGATTCGTTTCTTTTTTTTCTTCTGATATAAAATCTTTATTTCTAAATTTTATTTTCTCAAAGTCAGAAGATTCGAATTTTAAACTCGGATTCGTATTAACATGATTTCTTCTTGGGACTGATCTAGCACCCAACATTTTATCTACCCAAGGAGCAGACTCTAAGGCCTCTCGCAATGCTAAATGAATAAATCTAAAAACTTTAGAATTATCCTGAAACTTCACTTGAGATTTAGAAGGATGTATATTAACATCAATTTCCTCAGTGGGAACTTCTAAATCTAAAATAGCATAAGGATATTCCCCATGCATAAGTAAATTTCTATAGGATTCAAGTATAGCTGCTATAATAGTCGCATTCTGAATCCAACGTTTCTGAACAAATATCCATATTTGTTGACGTGTCCCTATTGTTACATTGGGACTACTAAAAGTCAGTCTTAATTTATACCCATTGTCCTCTTTTGCAATGCTATGAAGTCCATTAATATTAAGAACATCCTCTACTCGATGAACAAATTGCTTTTGTTTTACCCAATGATATACAAGTTTTCCCGATTGTTTTAATTTAAAAGAAATATGAGGATGTACAAGGGCTAGGGCCTTAAATGTCTTCTTTATATGTGCAGATTCTGCCGATTGAGATTTTAAAAATTTCTTTCTTGCTGGAAGATTTTTAAATAAAGATTTAACAGATATTGATGTCCCTACTTCTCCACCAATGGAATCCAGTAGATAAGAGTCTCCAAAATGAATAGACAACTTATTAGCCTCATCATTTGTTTTTTCCCTAGATATAATATCCATTTCACTAACGGCTGCCATACTTGCTAATGCTTCTCCCCTAAAACCAAAACTCTTCAATCTCCAAATATCTGATGACAAACTGAGTTTACTTGTTGCATGTCTTGCAATAGATAACGGCAAATCATCCCTGGAAATTCCACACCCATTATCCTTAACACTTAAAGACATTCCCCCATCTTCATAAGACAATTCAATAGAATCAGCTCCAGCATCTATAGAATTTTCTATTAATTCCTTAACAAGATGGGATGGCCGTTCAAGAACCTCTCCTGCAGCAATTTGATGAATGACTTCTGTAGAAAGCTGTTTAATTTTTTCCATCGGAATAACTATCTATAAAAATCCTTATTTTATGAGTCAATCATTAGTTCTTATCTTTAGGCATGATTTCCTTCTCTCCATAGGTAGGGTTTTTTCTAAGCTATTGAGATGAATCAAAAAATATCCGATGAAAGACTATATGAAAATAAAAAAAGCGAATCTTTTTCTTTATATACGCCTCATATGTACTGGGCTATTTATAACTCTTAGCATACTTATACCAACCTTTATTATAATTCCAATATGGTTTAGTTCTTATTATGAAAATCAAAATAAATACCTATGCCTGCAAACATTAGAGTCTATACAATCCAGCTTTGAATTAGCACAAGAAGAACTTATCCAAGAACTCAAACCCTATCTTACAAAACCTTTAGGGTCTAAAATATTTGAAAAATCTCTCGAATTACTCTTTACATCTCACGACCTTTACGGTGTTGCACAATATGAAATAAATAGATCAGGAAAATATATCTTAAAAAATGAATTTTTTTCACCTAAAAATTTAAATAATTCAGGATTTAAAACAACAACTTTAGAAAATTTAGAAACATATTCTCCTATTATACAAAATCTTTCAAAGATTAGAAAACCACTCATCATTTCAAGAAAATTCTTTGATCAAAGACAAATTTGGACACTCTTTTTAAGAAATAAAACGACACTAACAGCAGTTCATATTGATGCATTAAAACTATGGCCGAACGGTGTTGAAAGAAAAAATTGTGATATTGTTGTTGTTAATTCCCTTGGAGAGATTATTTCACCAGTGACTTCAAAATCTCTAACAAAAAAAGATATTCAAAACTTAATCACTAATTTTTCTCAAATAGAAAAAAATCCTCAACTAATAGAAAAAACTTTTGACTCTGCAAATATTGTTTACAAAAAAAGCCATGATGGAATACTTTTTATTGCACTCCCATTATTGCAAAAAGTAGGAGAAGTAAAAAGGTCACTTCAAAAGATTATACTCTTCCTTATTTGTATTTTCTCTATAATGAGTATATATCTTATGTTTATACAATCTAAAAGATTATCAAAAAATATCAATAAAATCAAAGATACTCTCTCTGCATTTATAAATAATAATTTTAAAGCACGACCTCAAATTTTTAAAGAGGATGAATTTCAAGATTTAGAATTTGCTTTAGATACCTTAGGAAATCAACTCGAAAAACAATCTCTCTACTCAGGATCTCTTCGAAAGTTTTCCAATTTAAAACATGATCTCCATGACATACATTCTTCGTTTAAACTCAGTAAATCTAAAACTGTAATATCAATGTCTATAAAAATAGATAATCTTATATATGACAGATCGCCTAAACAATTTAGAGAATTATTTAATGATATAATCTATATTATCCGTTCAACAGTTGAAAAAAATAATGGGATTATTAATGGCATTCAAAATAATCAAATTCTTATATTATGGGGACTTCCATATGAATCCAATCAAGATCATATTCATGCAATTACAGCAGCTATCGAATTGCATAAAAGTTTAAAACCTATAAACCAACGTTTCAAAATTTCAATAAAATTAGCTATTGGAATTGAAAAGGGACAAGTTATAATGGGCCGCTTTGATAGCCAAGAGCACGAAGAATACTCTGCTATTGGCAAATCTATTGAATCCTCCTACAAACTTATGTCACTTTCATCTTCAAAAAATTATAATATCCTTTTAGGGAAAAATCTTTCTAAAGAAGCCAAAAACAATTTTAATCTAAAACAAGAGAATAAGAACAATGAGGAAATATACTCAATCCTTATCAAAGATACTGATTAAAAACAATTACAGAAATAAAGCATACATCATTAACAACATAGGACTAATGAATAAGTTGTACTTTTGTTTCTTCAGAAAAAGCGATAAGATCACCGGATAGAGAATAAGCTTTCACTCTAATTTTATAAAATCCATTTATATCTTCTGAAAAAACAACATAAGGATTTTTTGTTTTAATCTTTTTTACCTCTTCAATTTTATCAGATTCTAGAAATTCAAAAATATAAAAATCTGTCTCCTTTGGCCCCCTATACCATTGAATAATCTTTTTTACTTTTTGTGGACTAATTAATATTTTATTTTCCTTTAAATTTTCATCAAACCCTTTCCAGATAATTTTTTCTAAATCCTTTACTCTAAACTTAAACTTTTTACTTATATTTGCATTATCATTTATATCATATGAAACAACTTGCCAACTGTATTCCCCAGTTTTCAAAGCTGGCAAAAAAAGTGCTGAAAAATGAGTATAAAATCTTTTATTATAACCATCGGGACCTTTTAATAGTACTGCATATCTTTTAAAAGCTAATTTATCATTCCACCTTAATGAAATTTTTCCTTTTCTGATTTCATCAAAAGAAAGAACATCTTCATGATTAGGTAAAACAGATAGAATAGAAAAAGATATATCTTGAACTCTGAATTTTTCAGGTTGTCCTAATACAATTTCTGATGTATCAAATCTGTAACCATTAACTCGCCAATAAAAAGTTCCTCTCCATGGAAATTCATAGAAGACAATACCTTCTCTTTCTACAAGCTCATTTAAAATAATATTTTTAAAATCTTTTGTTTGAGAAATTTCAAGGACAAGTCTATCTAAACGAGATGGATTCTCCCAACGAAATCGAATTTTATCTGTTCCTTTATAAAAATTAACAATCTTATTATTCCTTGGCTCTATAAGTTGTACTGGGAGTTCCTCTGATACAAAAATTTTATAAATCCAAGAATAAAATTCACGATATTGAGTCACTAACTTTAGTTGCCAATAATAATTCCCATTAGGAATATATGCTGCAAATTCAGAATTATTTATATCTATATGGGATATAGGGAAAAGTTTTAAAGATTCAGATTTTCTTCCAATATAAAGTTGAACCTCTTCTGCATCTTTGATGCCGGACCAACTAAATCGTGTTGGACGACTTCGATTATATTTATAGTAAACACGATCGTAGGCTTTAGGTGTTATTATATGTATATCTTTTTGTTCTAAATTCCATTGACCCTTTGAGTATTTAATAACTTCATCTGTTTCTACACTCAACTCTTTTTCAAATAACTTAAGCTGAACTTGTCCACGATAAACTTCCACTTGTAATTTTCCGCCTACCTTTCCTCGAATCAGAACATCTGCATTCCAAATTTCCAAATAAGACTCTCCTAAATTCACCTCATAACGAATATCTTTTTTCTCCCCATGACTAGAAATATAAAACTCACCCATATAATAAAAAAAGCGAATATCTTCCTTGGTTTTTGAAATACGAATAGATGTTCTCTCACCCAATTCAAACCTATCATTTGAATGATGAGCAAGAATCATCATATGAGAGTCTGGTCCTGTGAGTACCTGATCGCCATAATAGATAGGATTGGATTCATAGATTTTTAAAAAATTTCTAGACCCCCTTAAAGTACTGCCCCCACGACCCTTTAAATAATAAATAGAACCAAACTTGTCTAAAAGTTCCCTATCTAACTGAGTAGACCATGGGAACTTGTGGTACACCAAAAAACTGATCATTGTAATAAGAGCAAGTAATATCCAATATGGTAAATATCTAATTATTTTCTGAACAAAAAATCTCATTTATATAAGGTTACTGTATTTTTTTCCTTTGATCCTCTCTGATTCAAATATATTGCGCCGCAATATTTTGTACAGGAGAAACACAGAGACCATGTTTTGATAGAGAACTTTAGAATATAAAAATCTGTTTAATTCAGATGACTTTTCCTCCAAAGTTCCATGAAATACTTGAAGATCCAGACCTTTTTAAGGCATACCCTTTTGCAAGGATTTAGGCGATGTCTCCTCATTTTCAATCTCAAATAGAAAAACAAGGTGAACTTATATTTTCATCTATGGAAGATGAAAACATGTCACTTTTTAATAAAAATTGGTGGTATGGCAAGGTCATGGACTGGAGTATGAAAAATGAAACCTTTAAAGTTCAAATGTTTCGTTTTATAGATGTCCTTCCCTCACTCACATCTAATGCAGAGATAGCTCGTCACCTTAAAGAATATTTCAGTAATGAAAATGAAGAATTACCAAAAATTTTTCATATAGGATCTCGTGTAGGCGTCCTGACGCCTCATCTTCTTGCTGGGGTTATCAAAAAAAATATTACTGAAATGGCAAGAATGTTTATTGGGGGAGAAGACTTAAAAGAATCCCTACCAAAGCTTTACAAATTACGAACAAATAAGAATATTGCATTTACAGTTGACTTATTAGGTGAAGCAACCCTTAGCGAAAAAGAAGCTCTTCATTATCAGAAACAATATTTAAATATTATTTTAGATTTATTTAAAGAATCAAAAAAATGGAAAGATATCTCCATTCTAGACACAGACTCTTTTGGACCCATTCCCAAATCTAATATTTCTATTAAAATTACAAGTTTATATTCACAAATAAAAGGTATCGATTGGGAGAATTCAAAACAAAAAGTTATTGAAAAACTTAAGCCTCTTTTTAAAAATGCTGTAGAAAAAAATATTTTTTTAAATATAGATATGGAAAGCTACAGTCTTAAAAATTTAACTCTTGATATCTTTAAAACTCTCCTGATGGATCCTGAATTTAATAAATACCCACATTTTGGAATAGTTATTCAATCTTATCTTAAAGATTCCTACGAAGATATTAAATATCTCATCAAATTTGCACAACTTCGTGGAGTTCCCTTTACAGTCCGATTAGTGAAAGGGGCTTATTGGGACTATGAAACAACTCATGCTCAACAAGTGAATTGGCCTATTCCTGTTTATACATCAAAACAAAATTCTGATGCCAACTACGAACGCTGTGCCTTCCTATTATTAGACCATATTCAAAGTATTAAATTAGCCCTAGGATCTCATAATATAAGATCAATAGCTGCAGCCCAAGTCTATGCAAAAGAAAAAGGTATTCCACCCAATGCATATGAAATTCAAATGCTCTATGGTATGGCAGATCCCATTAAAAAAGCTTTGGTAAATCTGGGATATAGAATTCGTGAATACGTTCCTATAGGAGAACTACTTCCTGGTATGTCTTATCTAGTCCGCAGGTTATTAGAGAACACTTCTAATGAAAGTTTTTTACGATCTAAATTTGTTGAAGACACAAAACAAAAAATTTTATTAAAGCAACCTCAATGGACTGATGAGCCTATTGCATCCATAACACCTGGATTTCAAAATGAAGCCCCTCTAGATTTCACAAAATTAAAAGAACGTCAAAATTTTATAAAAGCTTTAAATTCAATAAAAACAGATGTTAATTATCCCATTTACATTAATGGAGAAAAAAAGATATCTAAATTAAAAGTTAAAAGTCTCAATCCCTCTCACCCTAATACCTCTGTAGGAACAGTGTATTTTGCAACAATTGATCATGCAGAAAAAGCAATATTTTTTGGAAAAAAGGCATTTCAAAATTGGTCCAAAACTCCCATTATGGAACGTGCAAGATACATTGATAAATTATCTGAAAAAATTAAAGAAAATCGCTATAAATTATCGGCCCTTGAGGTTTATGAGGTTGGTAAGCCTTGGAGTGAGGCTGATGCAGATATTTGTGAAGCCATTGACTTTTGCAAATACTACTCTTGGCTAGCCCGTACAAAATTAAATAAAAGAACTCGCACTCAAATAGTGCCCGGCGAGTTGGGAGTTCAAGAATATATTCCCAGAGGAGTCTGTGCGGTCATTGCTCCATGGAATTTTCCACTAGCTATCTTAACAGGTATGGTATCTGCTGCTCTCATAACTGGTAATACCGTTATTATGAAACCTGCAGAGCAAAGCTCTATCATTGCGGCTCATCTCTACCAACTCTTTAAAGATATTCACCTTCCAAGGGGTGTCGTTTCTTACCTACCAGGCAAGGGGGAGGAAATTGGTTCTTATTTAGTAAAACATCCTGATGTTCCATTAATCGCATTTACGGGATCTAAGGAGGTTGGACTTAAAATTCATCAAGAGTCTTCAAAAGTAAAAGGCTCGTCCGTCAAACGTTGTATAATAGAAATGGGAGGCAAAAATGCAATAATAATAGATTCAGATGCTGACCTTGACGAAGCTGTTTCAGGAGTCATTTACTCAGCCTTTGGATTTCAAGGTCAGAAATGTTCTGCCTGTAGTCGAGTTATTATCCTTACACCTATTTACAATAAGTTTGTGACACGACTTATAGAAGCAACTCGTAGCATTTATGTTGAATATGCAGAAAAACCCTCATGTTACATCGGACCACTTATAGATGAAAAAGCAAGAAGAAAAGCATTTTCATATATTGAAGAGGCTAAAAATAAACATAACCTTCTTTTTCAAAGCAAAATACCAACTGAAGGTTACTTTATACCCCCAACTATTTTTACTGATGTTGATCAAAACTCAAAGCTAGCCAGAGAAGAAATTTTTGCTCCTATTATTGCACTCTTTAAAGCAAAAAATCTAAATCACGCTATCGATATTGCAAATGATTCTCCCTTTGGATTAACTGGAGGGTTTTATTCACGTAGCCCTCATAATATTCAAAATGTTAAAAAATATTTCCATGTTGGCAACCTCTACATCAACAGACCAAATACAGGAGCTATTGTACAAAGACATCCTTTTGGAGGACTCAAATTATCAGGTATTGGTTATAAAGCTGGAGGGCCTGATTACCTTTTACAGTTTTTAGATTCGAAATGTGTAACTGAAAATACTCTTAGACGCGGATTTGCTCCAAGTGAAGAGTTGAACCAAGGAAGCTAAAAGCATACCAAAGCTCAACCCTCCAAGATGAGCTGTATGGGCAATATTATTCAATCCCTCAACCGTCGATAGATACCCAGAGAGATTTATAACAAACCAACATACTAACATCACCCAAGCTGACAAATTCACAAACCCAGTATAACCTTTTATAGGCAATAACCAATACATAAAACGTATAGGTCTTTTCCAATTGAGAAAACAATAAAAACCAATCAATCCTGCTATAGAACCACTTGCACCAATCAGAGGAGCACTAGAAAGTCCTGATAAAAATTTAAATGATAAAGCCGAAAAAGCTCCAGAGCTTAAATAAAATAATAAAAATAAAAAACTTCCCATATAACTTTCTAAAACTTTTCCAAAAATAAGTAAGAAAAATATATTAAAAATAATATGTAAATATCCAGAATGTATAAACTGATAGCTTATCCAACGAAAAAACTCCTCATGATCTTTTTGAAGTCCCCATTTTCGACTAGGGTCTTTTAAAAAAAATTTTAGAAATGAAATAAATTTTAATCTCCAATAATTAAGTATAACTTGATCTCCATAATAATCTGTATAAATACCTTTAGACAAAAACTGACTATCTCTTAATGAAAAATAAGACATTCTTTTAATAAATTCTGGATTTCCAGATAATGCCAAAGAAGACATTTCATTAAAAATAGAGGAGTAATATTCAGATTTCATTTCTATATACTGCGCATATAACAAACCTTGCGTCTCTTCTAGTTTCTCATTTTTATAAAAATTCTTAAAGGCTACTTGAATTCTATTCTGTTGTTCTTGAAAAGAAAAAAATAAAAAAAGATTTAATAAAATAATCATCCATGTTGTAGGTGCTTGTTTAAGTGTAGGAAAGCCCTTTAAATAAGGTATTATCATAAAAAATAAAATCACTCTACTGTTCCTATTCTTAGTAATAATCTTTTATATTCCTTTTGACTGGAGGCTGGACTTCTAAAATCTCTCTTATTAAAAAGGCGTTCACATATTTTAAAGGACCCAGACTCACAATAAGCAGTAACCAGTTCCTGATTTGTACTCTGATAATAAGGGTCTTTTTTAAATAAAAATTTTCCTACTTTTAAAGAAGATTTATATAAGCCGTTCTTATTTAATTTCTTCATCAACTTCTGCCCAATAAATTTCCAATCCCAAGAAATAATTGACCACGATTTTATCCATTCATGCTGGTATCTTTCTAATTCAGGTATCTCTGTTATTAAATCTAATAGTTTAATTTTTGCAGCATAAGAAATAATACTATTGTTAGGTTCATTTTGAATAACAACTCTCAGTTTCTTTTTGGCCTGTTTCATTTTTCCTTCAGATTCAAAAACCAATGAGGATAAATAATCTTTAATAGAAGATGGAAATGATTTTGATAGTAAATCTTTATAATCTTTATTGTATCCCATACAGGATTTTAATCTTAAATTTAAAAGGAAATATAAATCATTTGAA
Source organism: Bdellovibrionales bacterium (assembly GCA_965116215.1). Classification (GTDB taxonomy): domain Bacteria; phylum Bdellovibrionota; class Bdellovibrionia; order Bdellovibrionales; family JAKFYE01; genus CBDBKL01. The sequence goes on from OZ220494.1 coordinate 600,658, forward strand.
TTTGAAAATGACTGAATTTTATTTTTTTGAACAAGAGAACAACTTGCATTTGTTAAATTATTACAGGATTTATTCAATTGTTTATAACATAACCAACTAGCAATTTTATATTTTTGTGTCCTATCTAGATATTCAGATATAGATTTAAATGCAACTTCTGATTCACTATATTTCTCAATTCCCGAAAGAGCTATAATACGATGAGATCCCAAAAATTCTGATAAATATTTCTCAGGCCATAATTTTTTAATTAACTCTAATACTTTATTATAATCTTTAACTTTTTCAAAATATTTAATCCCCCAAATAATAACATGAGCTGAGGCATTAGGGAGTATCAATTCTAGCTTTTCTTTAGCTCTCTCCCAATCTTCTTCTGCCAATAGACTCATAAATTGAGTAAACTGACATGCTTCAGATGTTTCATATTTTTCACAAATATATCTAATGTATGAATTAGATAATTCTGCATGGCTATATGTTAAAAAAGTTTTTGCCAAATAAGCATTTGACATCTCTTCTTCATTCCCAAAACTATAATGCGTTTCTCTTTTCAAACAATCTTCTTGAATAACTCCAGCAGCATAAAGTCCTAAAGCCACTGACAAACGAGAATTTTTATCATTAGGCCAATCTTTTGAAGCATTCTCTATAATTTCACATTTTTTAATTTTAAAAATTTTATTTTCACTAAGATTTATATATTCTATTCCTTTGTAAATTTTTAAAGCAATACCTCCAAGAAAAATTATAAAGATAAAAATAAACAGTAACTTTGCAAAGATTGCTTCCTTATAGCTAGGGTGATTTGATTTTCTATAACTTGTACTCACAACAATTGTATTTGAAAGTCGATCATGTAATAATCTTCTTCTAGGGTCAGAAAAAATAGATAAATGAAAAACTCCAATAAAAAATAACTCAAAAAAATGAATTATAGATCGTGTAAAAGCATCTAATAAATTTAATGTATACTGAGGCCATAAAGAGATGACTTTAATTTGAAATATTCTTTTACCAATTGTTGAACCACTATAAAATATAAAAAAACTCCAATAAAATATTAAAATTAAAGATGCTATACCCCATGACAAAAAAATATTAAAAATAGCTCCCTGAAAATCATTAATAAGGTAGGCTTCTTGTATTTTTTTCTGTATGGGAGCAAGAATCAAAATAGATATAAAAAATATAATCCCAACATCTATAATAAATGCAGCTAACCTATCTATGGGATCTGCCAAACGAAAAGATTTTGTTTTTAAAAATTGATCTTTAGAAGCCTCTTCGAATTTTTCAAAATTTTCTTTTACCATTGCTATTTTCTCATCGGAAAATAGCAATATAAATCTTAGAGGTGTCTTATTTGCATTTTTAGCAGTCGACCGAAAATATCTGTTTGAAATTGCACTTCTGCTAATGAGACAGAAGTCGAGTTAAATAATTCATATGTTTCAGTGATTGCATCTGTTGTAGATATAGTATTTTTCTTAACTAGATGCTCATAGTCTTTTAAATTAAATAAATCTTTGTATTTCATGAAAAATTCTCCTTTATCTACAATAGATTTTGGATGATCTCCATGAATAACACTTAAAGCAAACTCAATTTCTGATAATTGACCTTTATCTAAGCGTACAGAATACTTACCTTCTAAAAAACCAAATCGAAATTTATCAAAAGATGATGGACTTTCAGAAAAAGAAGCTATTTTACGATTTGATAGGTGATTTATTAATTTCTTTTTAATTTTCATAGATTTTCTATCGTCTCGAACACTTGCCATGCTACGTACTGGAGAAAGTCTATTGGCCAAAGTATTTGGCTTCAGTTTTTCAGAAGATATAAAAGTATTAAAACTCAAAACAAGAGTAAAAATAGCAATCATAAAAGTTAGATACCAAAATACTTTTATATTTTTCCCCTTTTTTTGCACCTGCTCCCCCTTATTCTTTAAAGCTATAAGCTGCTAGAATCATGCCATTCTTAGGAACAATGCATATTATAAAACTGTCTATATTGTAGACAGTTGTTTATTCATTATCAAGACAAAGGCTGTCTGAAAAAATAAATCAAAAATTTTTAGATTTAAAAACCTCAAGTGCATCTTTCACATATGAGTCCACTCCAGAACGAGCTTCATCTATACGATAAACACTTTCTTTATGAGGAACTATCCCTATGCCTTCAATTTGACGTTCTCCACGATCCATAAATGTTGCATGGGGTATTGAAAGAGAGTACCCAGTACCTAGCTTTAATCCTTTTAAAATAGCAAGAACAACTTCTCCAGCAGAATTTTCTCCTATAATTGTAGTTTTAGCTCTTTGTTTTAAAGCATATGCAAAAATTTCAGCGACAGAAGCTGAATATCTATCCATTAATAAAACAATAGGCTTTTTAAAACATCCATAACCTTCAAAGGGAACTAAATCTATTTCTACTCGCTCTTCCATTAATCTCAACTGTTTAAAAGAATTTAAAGAATCAGGAAACTGCTTTCTACCTCTAGGTTTATAGCGAGGTTGTCTAATTACACCAATAGACTGATTATCACAAAGTATAAAACTCAATGCTCTCAACATAGCACCAAAATCTCCACCTGTATTACCACGAATATCTATAATTAATTGTGATACTTTATTTATTTTACTCATTGTCTCACTTATATAATACTCATCTCTAAATGAAAAAGCCATAAAACTAGAAATTTTTAAATAACCTGTTTCATTATCAATTAGGAAATAGATTGGACGCTTATCAAAAAATAATTCTCTAGGTACAACTTGAAGCTCCAATGATTCTCCATTTCTTACAATAAAATATGTTCCCTTTTGATTCCGAACACTCTGTTCATTTTCAACAATATTTCCATTAATCTCTAAAACCTCATCACCTATTTGAAAACCTGCAAACTTTCCTGAACTACCATCTATAACTTCATAAACAATATAAAAATCTTTTATATTCCTAACACGAAGACCTGTATCTTTAGATATACCTTTCCAAAAAAAGCGTATATCATTTGGTACCCAGAGTGAAAGATGTGAAGTTTGAAATCTTGAAAACATTGATTCTACACTTTCTATAAATTCCCGTATACGAAACCCTCTAGGCAGTTTTTTACCTTTATCTCGACATTCTTCATGCCATTTAGTGAATCCCTTAATCTCTTTGTAATAATTTATAAAAATAAAATCACAAATTTCTATATAAGAAGTCTTCAAAAAAACTGAAGACATTGGAGTTACAAAAAAATAATAAAAACTCAATCCTCCAAAAACAAATGCAATAAACCCTTTGAAAAGATTCAATTTTTATCTAACCTTATCATTACACTACTTTTTATTTTTTGATTTCCACCATTTTTTCCATGTATTAATTTTTTTTGCCACACTAGAATCAGAGTCATCAGGGGTGATGGCAACTCCCTTTGGATGTATAGCCCTAAGATGCTTAACAAGACGTACTTGGATTTCACGACGATCACTCTTCTTTAAAGACTTAAAAAGAATACCTAAAACTCTATCAGTGGGATGTTCAATCAGTCTATCAGAAGATTCAAGACGGATAAGATCGTTATCCTCTCGATTCATGAGTATTGTTTTATAAATTTTAATAATATTTGGACTCCACTTCAATCTATACTTTCGCATAAGATCTACACGCTCTTGAAGATTGTTGTTTATATCTATAATATTTCGAAAATCATCAGCATTTGGTTCGAATATTTTTTTAAGGCTAAAACCATTAAAAATTTGTAAATGAGGAGATGAAATAATCCAATTTTTTCGAGGATAAATAAAGCCCCATCTATTATCTTGTAAACTCACAATTTTATATTTTTTTTTATCGACAATAACAGAGAAAGGAGGCACCTTTGAAGAAACAATATCAGGATGATAACGTCCTGTAATTTCTATATTATTTAAATTTTTTTCTATTCTTTCTAGAAAATCATGATTCAAAAGAGAATGTTCTCTTCCCTCTATCTCCCACCATCCCTTTTTTTTCTTAAGAGTTAACTTCTCTTTTGCATAATGAATTTTTAAATGATTCTTAATATTAAAACTAAATTTATTAGATCCTGTAAACCAAATTCTATGAAGTGGAACAGAGTAAAACCAAGAATTATTTAAACGAAGACAATTATCACCATTACGCACAATAAGTCCATCTAAAAAAAAATCCCATTTAGTTTTTTTATTTTTTGTTATAACAACTAAAGGTCCTTTACGTATTTCTGGACAAACTCCTACTATCTTACGATCTAAAAGAGATAATAATCGATTCACTGATTCTTTTGTTACAGATTTATCTCCAATAACATATTGATCATTAACCCTCTTAAGAACAAAGTTATCTCGACTTGATTTAATATGCCAGGAGTCAGCAAAAATATTAAAACTAAAAAAGAAAATACTCAAAGCCCAAATTATTTTATATTTAAAACATACTAAATAATAATTTGTAATCATTTATGCAACCGTATATTTATTTGTTCTAACCTGATCAGGATCAATATTATACTGTTTTATCTTTCTATAAAGAGTAGCTCGGCCAATCCCTAAAACTTTAGCGGCTTCTGTCAAATTTCCTTTATATTCTAAGATAGCATTTCTTATAGCCTGAGCTTCCACTTCATTCATTGGCAAAACATTTCTATTTTTATTAAACTTTCTATAATTTCTAGTGAAAGGCAATACTACATTTTCTTTCTCATCATCTAATTTTAGATGTGAAACTTCAAAGGGATTGCTTAATTTTTTATTCCATTCTTCAATTGAAAAAATTTTGAGATCTATATTCATTTCTTCAGCCCAGATTTTAGTCTTTTCATCTACTGAAAAACTGTCACTTATTAAATACAATTTTGAATAGGACATAAACTCTCCCTCCCCTATTATTTTATTTAGCTTTTTATCATTTTATCACCGATTTAAATAAACAATAAATCTGCCTTCTATTAAATTATCGTCGCTTTTGCCTCTTTCCTTTAAAAATTTTTTGATTTCAGACAACCTACTTTTGAATAAGTAGATACAAAGATCTAAATTCTTCACATTCTTCTAAAATAAAGGAAGAACTTAGTCATTTTGGCTCTTTTTTTGCTTACTTCATAACTATATCTTCAGAATATACTTTTAGATATTAAGTCTTGAGCAAAAACAGAATGATATAACTCACTTGAACGTGGACAGCTTTGATTTTATTAGAAAGCAAAAATACTGATTATATGTTCAAATATTTGTAGTCGATAGTGAAAATAGATAAAAGGTTAAAAGAAGGGTTAGAGGCCATACATTTAAAATAACAAATAGAAGGACTTTCTATCGACGGCCTGACTTGATTTTGACCTGCATCCGAGCAATTAAACTAACAGCCATCCGCTCTTGAACCTCACACATTTTTAACTCATCTCGACGATAAGACTGCTGACTTGGTGTTAGAGTTCCTAGCTCTAACTCCATTTCGTAATCCATTTTATTAGCACGTATACCCTCAAGTTCTTTAGACTGTTGCTTAAAAAGTCTCATAACTCCACTTAAAGGGGCAACGTCAAGCCATTCATGCTTACTCTTATACCAGTTAACCATTCTCAGAAAGCGAGCTTTATTTTTTGCCAATGTAAACTCTGGATAAGAAGATTCATCCAAAGTCAATATATTTTCAGTTTCCCATTTTTCTCCCCATTTTGACTGATAAGCTCTTCCCCATTCTTTCGTTTTTTTAACGACTCTATCAGATGTTTTATTCACTTTTTCAGCATGAATTTCACTTGTCTCTCTCACAGAATTCTCTCCTCATGATCTTTACGCCTAGATCTATCACACTTTTCCTATTTTTAAAACTATCTGTCGCAATTAAAATAGAACACAAAAAAATTCTATACCCGATATGTTTATTTTTCATAGTATTTTCATAGAGTTATAAAATTCTAACCAAAAAGAACTGAGTCAATAACACTTTTGAGTAAACCTCTATAGCTGGTATTTGTATTTCCTCTTCCATTAACACATCCCCCTCTTAGAACATTTATTCTCAGGTGGAGGATTTTTTCAGGATTCTAAAACAAGTTCTCTTACAAGCGCAGGACATATTTGCTCTGAGGTTCGTACCACAGGCAAAAAATGAGGTTAGACTTTACCATGAGCTGCGAATATTAAGAATTATTTACGCCACCTAGAGAATGAGAAGAAGAAAGAGTTTTTCTTTGGGCTTCCAAAATGAGTTTTCTGAGGCGCAGGGCGTATCTGCAGGAAGACAATTCTATACTTGACTGCATCGAGCACTATCCAGCTTACGCTTTTAGGCTGTGGCAGAGACGAGCCTGCGGACCTCAGAGCTGGTTGAGCTTTTGGAAGCTCAAAGAAAAACTTTTCTCTGTTGTTTATACTTAAAAAAGTAAATCCAGAAAGGAAACAAGATTATTCTATTCCCAATCGCATCGAACCCTTTAATACTTTAATAAAAAACTCTTTATATGAAGTATTAATTCTCCACACTACCTTAAGTTTTTATAAATGAATTAGGACTTCTCAATTGGAAAAGGTAGACAACCATAAACAATCCCATCCCCATTATATTCCAACCCCAGACTCCAAGATCAAATATCTGATTTATATAATCTGTTCTAAAAAGAATAACGGCTGATAGTACTAATAAAACTATTTCATACCACCTATTCTTTCGATTTAAGAAGTTCTGTAGAATACCCACAAAAGCAAACATAGCAATAACAGTTGATAAAAATATAATGGCTATATCTAACCATGAGTGAACATCTATAAGAAGAATGTTTGTATTAAATATAAACATGAAAGGAAGAATCGCTGTTCTCATATCATATCTAAATCCCTGAACTCCGACTTTAATAGGATTTTCCTTTGCAATAGCCCCAGCAGCATAAGCTGCTAAGCCCACTGGTGGAGTATCGTCAGCTAATATACCAAAATAAAAACAAAATAGATGAGCTGCCACTAAAGGCACTGTCAAACCTGCACCTTCACTTAATTCAAGAACTGCAGGAACTGTCAAAGAAGCCATAACTATATAATTAGCCGTTGTTGGAAGCCCCATGCCCAAAAGTAAACTAACAACAGCTGTAATAATTAAAAGTAAAAATATATTTCCACCTGAAAGTAAATCTATTAAATCGGTAATTACTCCTCCCAACCCCAAAGTAACAATGCCAACAATAATACCTGCTGCTGCAACAGCAACTCCAATAGACATCATATTTTTTCCGCCCATGACCAAACTATTCCAAATATCAGAACAAGAAGCTTTAAGAGCCCCTTTATAATCTTTTTCTTTTTTATGTGTATCCCAAAGTTGATGAAGAATAATGAGTGCAGCAAGCGATATAATGGCATAATACGCCGATAACATTGCAGATCTTCTCTCAATCACTAATTGATAAAGAAGAAAACCTATAGGAATAATGTAATGTATACCCGAAAGAAATGTGTTCCAAAACTGGGGAAGCTCTTTTTTTGATAAACCCTTAATACCTATTTTTAACGCTTCAATATGGACAACATAAATCAAAGCAATATAACTAGCTACAGCAGGAACAAATGCCGCCTTAATTACCTCAAAATAGGTTAAATTACAATATTCAGCAATAATAAAAGCAGCTGCGCCCATTATGGGGGGCATAAGCTGACCATTTGTACTAGCTGCAACTTCTACAGCCGCTGCTTTAAAACCTGGAAATCCCGTTCGCTTCATTAATGGGATCGTAAAAGTACCTGTGGTCACCGTATTAGCAATACTTGATCCTGAGACCATCCCTGTTAATCCACTAGCTAGAACAGCAGCTTTAGCTGGTCCTCCACGAAAACGCCCCAATAAACTAAAAGCCAATTGAATAAAATACTGCCCACCACCTGATCTATCTAACATAGCTCCAAAAAGCACAAATAAAAATACAGTTTGTGCAGATACATCTAAGGGCACACCAAATATACCCTCTCCTCCAAGTGCTAGTTTACCGACAACTTTAGAAAGAGAAGCATTTTTGAAAGCTATAATATCTGGCATCGACTCACTAAAAAAACTATAAATTATAAAAATAGAGGCTATAACTGCTAAAGCAGGACCTAGTGATCTTCGTGCGGCCTCTAATAAAAATAAGATAAGAATCGAGCCAACGACCATATCCCTTAATATGGGTGCTCCAGCTCGTGCACCAACGCCCTCATAATCAAAGGCCAAATACAGTGCTGCACCTGCAGAAACAATAGCAAAAATATAATCAAAAAAAGGTATTCCTGATTGACGAATGAAAAGGGAACTGAATTTCCCTCCCCTATAAATTTTTTCTCTTAAAAATGGATTCTTTATGATTGGATAGCAGAAATACACAAGGGTAATGGCAAAAGCCAAATGAATACAACGTACAATCTCAGAGTTTAAGAGTAAAAACTTAGGGAGAGCTAATTGAAAAAGGGACCAAGAAGCAGCTATAATAGAAACAAGTCCAGCAGAAAAACCAATTAATTTCCTAGAACCATGTTCAGAGGAAGAAGCTACAATTTCTTCAGATGATAAGGAACTCATTTTTTATCTCATATAAAACGATAGAGTTTATAAACTCTATCGTTTAGAGAATTAAAAATGATAAAAGCCTCTCTCAAAGCCCTAACCTTCACCCAATCCATCAAAGCAGCGATGGATTCACTTTCTTAATGAGTTTGGATTCCTTATAGTACTTGACTGCACCAGGATGAAGAGGAGCTGATAGCCCCTTTAACATATCTTTCTTAGTCAAATGACTAAAAGCCGGATGCAATCGTTTAAACTTTTCTATATTTTCAAATACCTCTTTTGTCACAGCATAGACAACATTATCTGAGACCTTGGAAGACGTCAGAAAAGTGGCTTTAACGCCGATTGTAGGAATATCTTTTTTTCCATTAATGGCCATAGGGTAAACATTCTTAGGAATTTTCGTTTTTGCATAGTAAGGATATTTCTTTAATAAGGCTTTCATATTTTTTATAGGAATAAATCTGACTTTTTGTCGACCAGATGTCGCCTCAGTAATTGCCCCACTGGGATGCCCAACAGTATAAAAAAAAGCGTCTATACGACCATCCTGTAACATCTTTGGAGCCTCTGCTGCCTTCAAAGCCTCCGCTTGAAAGTCTTTTTTCCAATTCATCCCTAAAACTGAAAAAATATCCAAAGCATTATTTCTATGACCACTCCCATGATTACCAATATTGATCACTTTCCCCTTAATATCTTTCAATCGCTTAATTTTAGATTTTTTAGATGCTACTAATGTCACAGCTTCAGAATGAATACTAAAAACAGACCTTAAAGTTTTTTGAGGCCCCTGTTTTTCCCATTCTTTTAAACCATTTAAAGCTCTATATTGTGTATCAGATTGTACAATACCAAATTCTATATCTCTTGACAGTAATGCATTAACATTAAAGACAGATCCCCCTGTTGACTCCACACTAGCTCTAACATTATGAATATTCTTTTTTTCATTCACAAGCTTAGCAATAGCTCCACCTGTAGGATAGTATATACCTGTTACACCACCAGTACCTATTGTCACAAATTCTTTTTTTGCAACAAGAAGCGGAGACCATAAAACCAGAAAAAGAGCAAATAAACTAAAATATCCTTTATTATTGCCTCTCTTAATTTTTCCTATACCTTTAAAAAATCTTTTACTTATTGAAATATTGTTTTCCATATAAGCTCTCCTTATAACTTTCTTAATATAAAATCTATTCTATTTACAAAACTTAGCAAATTGAAATGATATAGTGTATTAGGGTAATCTCTTTTCGGATAAAAATCTACGCTCAATTTTTAATATACCCTTCTGTGTCAACTCAAGATAGGGTCTTTTCAACATTGAAAATTCACTTAAATCACCAGTTTTCCAAATCATTTATTCAACATTCTTTATTTGATAAAATATAAAAGTACCTGCACATCAAAACTTTTAAACACTAAGATATATAAGAGGATGATGAGAGGGTTTCAAAATCTTTAATACAATACAAATTTGATCAGACGCACTTTAAGTCTTCAAATATACTTGACGATATGCAAAAAATTCATTTTGAATCTAGTGACTATTAAATCCATCCTCAAATTATTTATTCCTATTTTTCTCAAAATGAAACACAATACCAATCTTTTAGGATAAATATATTCACTTTATTTACTATTTTTCCAATAAATTATCAATTCAAATAAGAAACCTATGATACCATTACCTTTATGAAGACTGACTCTATTTTCGCCGTTAAAATCTTTAAGGTTTCTAAGTGCAAAAGCTTTAAAATTTCTCAACTGCCCCCGTTTCTACTTCTTATGATAATTTCCCTTTTTATTCCAAATAGAGGACAAACTGATAACAAAAGAAAACTAATGGATTACAACCAATGTGGAATTCGCTACAACTGTGTCTATAAATTTGTTATAGATCCAAAGTTTGAAGATGCCTATAACTTCTATGAAGGCTTAGCACCTGTTAAAAAAAATGGAAAATGGGGATTTATTAAACAAGATGGAAAATTTGTTATTAAACCAAAATTTGATGGTGTTTTAGGCTTTCATAAGGAATTAGCAGCTGCTAAAAAAGGCAAAAAATGGGGATTTATTAAACAAGATGGAAAATTTGTTATTAAACCAAAATTTAAAAAAGCTTTTAATTTTAACAAAGAACTTGCCACTGTGAAGTTGGATCAGAAATGGGGAGTTATAAATAAAAAGGGGAAATTTGTTATTCCACCTAAATTTGATAAAAGTTTAAGTTTTTTAAATGATAAGTTAGCAATTGCTACCATTAATAAAAAATCAGGTTTTATTAATGAAAAAGGAAAATTTGTTATCCCTGCAAAATTTGATGAAGCCTCTGTCTTTCATGAAGATTTAGCTGCTGTCAAAGACAATGGGAAGTGGGGTTTTATCAATGGCAAAGGGGAATTTGTCATTCCACCAATATTTGACAGTGCTTTAAATTTTCGTGATGGATTAACTGTCGTCAAAAAGAAAGGAAAATCAGGATTTATTAATAAAAAAGGAAAATTTGTTATTCCACCTCAATTTGATGACGCCTTCAACTTCTATTTAAACTTGGCTAAAGTGAAAAAAAATGGAAAATTAGGATTTATTAATAAAAAAGGAAAATTTGTTATTCCACCTCAATTTGATGACGCCTCTTACTTTCATGAAAAAATAGCAGCTATCAAAAAGAAGGGAAAATGGGGAGCTATAAATAAAAAAGGCAAAATTGTTCTCCCATTAAAATTTGATCAAGTCTTTGACTTTACTGGAGAGCTAGCAACTGTTAAAGAAGGTAACAAATGGGGTCTCATTAATAAAAAAGGACAATATATTATCAGACCACAATTTGCTGAAACCTTTCACTTGAACGAGGGATTAGCTGCTGTCAAAATAAATGGAAAGGCAGGATTTATCAAACTAATAAGTCAACCTATACCTTCAAATAGAGAAATCAAAAAATCAAAAAAAGAAAATAAAATAAAAACACGTCTTTAATAGATTAAAATAGATTTTACCTTTGGAGAACAGTCATATTCTCCCATCTGTTCTGCGATTTTAAAAATATGTTCTTTTTTTTATTATTTTAAAAAAAGTACGGTGCAACTTCTGATTGGACTCTACGGGATCCTCAACCAGTGTTATAGTGAGACTCACTATCCACAAAGATCAGTAGTTTTAAGAGTACTAAGAAGTACAGCTTTTGGAAGCCCCTCACTATCTACAAAAATCAGTAGTGTTTAAGGGCACTAAGACTTTGTTTTTCTAAAAAAAGTCTTTTTATCCAAAAACAAAAAATGAAAATGTCGACTTAAAGCTCCATATCATCTATTTTATATAATTATTGGAAAGTGCGCCGGTAGCTCAACTGGATAGAGCACCAGACTTCGGATCTGGGGGTTGGGAGTTCAAATCTTCCCCGGCGCACCAAATTTTTTTAAACTATTACCCCTTCTCAAGAAAAACATCTTCCTATAAACAATTGATAGGGCTAGAAAATACCTGTAGAAGCCACCGTCGCTCTTTAAACAAATAGAAATCAACAGGCCCGGTCTTATATTAATAGAAGTCACTTTCCATGTGTATTTTCAGTCTTTCACTAGAAAATGGCATAAAGTTTATATTCCTTTATTAACAAAAAATAGGCTATAAGTACCTCTTATAACCTAGAAATCTATAGGACATAGCACCTCAATCAACAATGACATAATTTTTTGTCAATGGAAAATATAAATCGGCTGCCTCTTTCACTTCAGGAGAAGTCGATTCTGGCCATGACCAAATTTCACAACGACAACCCCGTGATTTCAGATACCAAAGTAAAGGTAAAAAGTCCTTATCTCCTGCAAGAATGATAGCTACATCAATTTTATCTGCTAAAGTCACAGCATCTATGATTAGAAAACTATCTGCATTTTTCTGAGGTCTCTTAATTTCACCACCCAAACTGGCCCAATATTTTGCAAAGCTTTGCGATATTTCTTTATAGGCTGGTTTATAATATAAAATACGGGTGATCTCTCGATCCCCAATACGATCTAAAATCATGTTATAGTCTGTTCTACCTTCATGATATTTTAATCCAGACAATTCAATATTTTCTGCATCTACAAATATAGCCACCTTTTGAAAAAGCAAGTTCTTATGACTCGAAGAGCTTTTGACTTTTTGGTGGGATGAAGACGATTTGACTTTCTTTTTTGAAGCTTTTTTGGCCTTGGGCACGCTCCCTCCCGCTTTTTAAATAATATATTGTCACTTCCTTTTTCATTTGTCTGTAAAAAATAAATTTGAACAATAGTGTCATTTTATCTCTTCTCTATCCGCATAATTTCATTTATATTTCACTTTATTTGCAATACGACAATAAGCCCTGCTCCAATCCCCTCCCACTCTATACTTATTTGTATTCCCATTTCTCAACAAAATGACAATTGCTTTCATAAAAATATAAATATCAATAGAATATAAATTATGATAACCTTAAAAGAAATGATACAGATATCTAAAAATGCTGCCGATCAAATCCAAAAATTGAAAGCCACAGAAAATCCAAAGGCTCATCTGCGAATAAAAGTTATAGGGGGTGGATGCTCTGGCCTATCTTACAAAATGGAATTCTCAACCCAAAAAAATAAAAATGACAAACTCTTTAACGATCATGGTATTTCAATCATTGTTGACCCCAAAAGCTATCTTCATCTTTTAGGTACACACTTAGATTTCTCGGGAGGACTTAATGGAAAAGGTTTTACATTTGAAAATCCAAATGCAAAAAGTTCCTGTGGATGCGGATCTTCTTTTACTATCTAAGTATTATTCATTAAAATCACGACGCCCCATCCAACGTTTCTTACTACTATAAGACTTTTTTCCCTTCTTTCTATTTTTCTTCATAGATCTTTTAGAAGCCTCTTGCTTCTCCGATATCATATTATCCTCTTCAAGAATCATTGTTCCCATAACAGCCTTTGATTCTTTCTCGTCAAAACCCTCCTTACTTCCTCTAGGACGCTTTGAAGTCAATTGTCGACTTTCTTTTTCTATCTGTTCAGTTAAATCAATAGTTACATCTCCAAAACAATATAACTGGCATGACAATCGACTGTGGTCCACAAAATGAGCAGAACCAATTAAACTAATTTCCTTTTCATTTGGTGGTATAAGATTGTATTCCCCTTCTTTAATTTGAACACGGCACTCAGAACACGAAGGAACACCTTTACATACAGATTTAATATAGATATCATTATTCTGAGCTACCTTCAACACAGACTCTGTCGGATGAATTTCCACCTCTTTATTGATAGGAAAAAATTTAAGTTTAAACTTTTTCATTTAACAATAATCCTAGCAAATCGCTTCTTACCTACCTTTAAAATAAGATTTTCTCCTGAAATAAGATCCATTTTTAATGTTTCATCTTCAATTCTATTTCCATTCACCCAAATGGCATTAGCTTTAATCAATCTCCGAGCTTCACTTGCTGATTTCACAAGATGAGATTGATATAATAAGTGACAAATCCATACATTGTTTTCAGGATTCCTTAAAAATTCAGGAATTTCATCTGGTAGGCCTTTATGTACAAAAATTTTAGAAAATTCTTTTGCTGCATTTTCTGCTGATGCTTTCCCATGAAATCTATGAACTAAAAATTTTGCAAGATGAACCTTTACATCTCTAGGATGCTTTTTTCCGGATGCAAGATCTGATTTTAAAGTATCAAAATCTTTATCGGAAAGGTCTGTAAGTAGCTCATAGTAACGTATCATCAACTCATCAGAAATCTTCATTGTTTTTCCGAACATACTTCGAGGATTTTCATCTAAAGCAATATAATTGTCTAAACTTTTAGACATTTTTCGAACGCCATCAAGCCCCTCAAGAATAGGAAGAGTTAAAATACACTGAGGTTCCATCCCATATGATTTTTGAATATCTCTTCCCACAAGAAGGTTAAACTTCTGATCTGTCCCACCCAACTCAATATCAGACTTCAGACTCACAGAATCATAGCCTTGTACAAGTGGATACATAAATTCATGAATTGAAATGGAATGGCCTTTTTTAAATCGTTTTGAAAAATCATCTCGTTCTATCATTCGAGCTACAGTATACTTTCCAGATAGCTCTATAAAATCAGACGCCGAAAAATGATCCATCCACTCAGAGTTATATCGAACTTCTGTCTTCTCTTTATCTAAGATTTTATAAATCTGTGTAGAATATGTTTTTGCATTCTCAATCACTTCATCTTTTGTCAAAGAAGGGCGTGTTTCATCCCTTCCTGTAGGATCACCTATTAATGCTGTAAAGTCACCTATCAAAAAAAGAACCGTATGGTTAAGATCTTGAAACTGCTTCATCTTATTTATAAGAACTGTATGTCCTAAATGCAGATCTGGTCTGGAGGGGTCAAAACCCACTTTCACCCTCATTGGTATTTTTGTTTCATAAGATTTTTTCAATTTTTTGAATAACTCTTCCTTAGAAACAAGATCTTGAGTTCCAATTAACAAGATATCTAATTGTTCTTCTGGAGTTTTAAACACCACAACACCTATCTTGCAAAATCAATAGCTCGTGTCTCACGAATCACTGTAACTTTAATTTGACCCGGGTAATTCATTTCTTTTTCAATTTTACGTGCAATGTCTCGCGATAACATTAATGATTGTTCATCTGTAACCTTAGCCCCCTCAACTAAGATACGAACTTCACGACCCGCTTGAAGTGCAAACGTACGGATCACACCATCAAAGCTATTCCCTATACTTTCAAGATCCTCTAAGCGTTTCACATAAGACTCCATCACTTGCCTTCTAGCTCCAGGACGTGCTCCAGAAAGTGCATCAGCAGCCGATGTCAAGTGAGCAATAACAGTACGAGGTTTTTCATCATCATGATGTGAACGAATGGCATGACAAACAGCTTCTGATTCACCATGAGATTTAGCAAAATCTGCTCCTATAACAGCATGACTTCCTTCAATACTATGGTCCAAGGCCTTTCCAATATCATGCATAAGCCCCGCTCGACGAGCCACTTTAATATCCTCTCCCAATTCTGCCGCCATAAGCCCACATAAATGACCCACCTCAATAGAGTGAAAATAATTATTCTGCAAATAAGACATTCGATATCTTAAACTACCAATTAATTTTAATATCTCATTGTCAACCCCATTGATCCCTAATTCATAACAAGCTTTTTCTCCATCTTGTTTAATTTTCTTAAAAAGATCACTCTTAGTTTTATGAACAACTTCTTGAATTCGAGTAGGATGTATACGCCCATCATCTAATAATTTCTCAATGCTTAATTTGGCAACTTCTCTACGTACAGGATCAAATCCAGAAATAATAACCATTTCTGGTGTTTCATCCACAATAAGATCAACCCCACAGGCGGCTTCAAGAGCTCTAATATTTCTTCCTTCTTTACCAATAATTTTACCCTTAGCCTCATCTCCAGGAGTTTCTATTTGGGTCACTGTACGCTCATTGACATACTCTCCCGCATATCGAGAAATAGCTAAACTAATAATTCGCTTAGCCTTTCTCTCAGCATTATCTTTTGCATTCTTTTCAACCTCTATAATCTCCTTTGCAGCATCATATTTAGCTTGTTTTTTAATCTGATTAATAAGTTCTTCTTTAGCTTGATCTACCGTATAATGAGAAGATTTTTCTAACTTTTCAGTGAATTCTTTTTGCTGTTTTTCTAAATTTTGTTCAATAGATTGTAATCTCTCTTCAGCAATACGAGTCTTTTGAGCTTGAGATTTGAGACTATTTTCTCTTTTAATAAGATCTTCCTCTTTATTTTTATAGCTCCTTTCCATTTCACTCTCTTGGTTTTTTAATTGACGGTGTTGTACATCTAAATGAGATCTCTGACTCTTTAACTCTTTTTCAATATTTCTCTTCAACCTCTCTGATTCTTTTTTAGCTTGAGACTCAATTCTACGTCCTTCGCTCTTTGCTTTAGAAATAATACGATCAGCTTCACTTCTCGCCCGACGCCGTCTTTTACCTTGTTTTATTTTTCTTATCAGAATAATACTCCCAACAGCAAAAATAAAACCCGCCACACTTCCTATAACCATCATAACTATTGAATCCATCGACACTTTCAATTCCTTTCATTAAAAGACAAAGTCCGCTTTTCTGTAATGACATTGTCTACAGGTACATCATGATCTTCTATTGCAATATTTCCTCTATGAATCTGGATAGAATATGCGATACCAACTTTCTGCCCATTAAAAGATTTTAAAAATCTATCGTAATGACCTCGACCTCGTCCTATACGATAACCCCTCTTATCAAAGACAATTCCAGGTATAAAACACCCTTGTATTTGAGATATATCAACGGCATCACATCTCTCTGGAATGGGCTCCATAACTCCAATATTAGATTTTTGAAAATCTTCTTTACTCTTGGAATAGTAAAAAGAAATTTTCCCATGACAGACAGCAGGGTAAGTCCAAACTGCCAAAGGCTCCTTTTCCTCAAGATAGCTCGAAATATTGACCTCATCTTTTAAAGGAAAATATAAACCCCAAATTTTTGGAATTTTTTCTCGAAAAAACTCCAAAGCCCTCCTTGCAATTAATAAGTCACTACTGTGCTTATCCATTTGGATAAAACTTTTTCTCTTTTCTAAATATTCAAAACGTAAGGTTGATTTATCCACGTCTTCCCAACCTTCTTCATAAAACCACACGCTGAAAAACCTTCAGCTCAATATCTACTACTGGTTCAAATCCACTTTAGGGATTTTGGAAGACTCTAAGCCGGATATGATTTTCTGAGCACGAGATTCAACTCTCTTTAACTCTTCTCTGGCCTCTCTTTTTAATAAAACAAGCTCTTCTGATACATTAAGGGCGGCCAATAAAGCCGCCGTTTGTAAAGAACCCGATTTCACCTGTGCTAAAGCATCTTTAATCTTTCCATCTAAATAAGAAATTAACTCATTTACAAATTCTTCATCATGAGAAGAGAGTAATTTGAGTGACACTCCTCCTAAAACAACCTCATAACTTTTCATAGATAGCTGATTTTCTGTAGGTTGCATAAAATCCTGAGTAGAACGCAAATCTGTCATCATTTCTCCTAGTAGAATCTTCCTCACCTATTAATGACACAATACAATAGACTTGGCAAGTGTATATTCTTATCTTAGACCTGCTATCTCATAGCAGTGATTACAAACCAATCCAGCTATACGGCGATAATCACCTAACAAATCTAAGTGTATTGAACTCGTATTCACACTTTCCTTTAGCCCCTTATTTAGCCTATCGATATGACTCTCACGAAATTCTCTCTCAAGTTTCCTCAGTCGACGTTTTTTATCAATAGCCTGCTTGGCGAGTTTCTCATCTCTTAATTGAAAAGATCCCAGTGAAATTTTAATGATATCTACTGTGAGTTTATGAACATCTTGAATCTCTTTCCAACCCTGAGCACTAAAGTTTAACTTTAGATTTTCTTTTTTACGAGAAAGCTCCATAATTCCACTATCAATCACATCTGCAGCACTTTCTAAATCACTAATATAGTCAATCAAACTCAGCATAGATGTATCTAACATTCCCTTCCTATTAGCATTAACAACATGCATTTTAATTTCCCTATGCAGCAGATCGACCTGGTTATCTCGTTCTATAATACTAGACTCCAATTCCAGATCATTCCCCCGAAAAAGATCTATAGAATCCTCAACCATAGACATAACAATATCTCCCATTCTCATGGTTTCACGCTTTGCTTGGGCCTCAACTAGAGCTACATTTTCGTATTCACTTGTAAGAAACTGTGTCTGAAATTTTTCATCACCAGGTAGAGGGGGGAAAATCCTCTCAACCCACTTCACGCCAACTCCTATAAATGGAAGAAATA
Source organism: Bdellovibrionales bacterium (assembly GCA_965116215.1). Classification (GTDB taxonomy): domain Bacteria; phylum Bdellovibrionota; class Bdellovibrionia; order Bdellovibrionales; family JAKFYE01; genus CBDBKL01. The sequence continues at coordinate 619,113 of OZ220494.1, forward strand.
CCAACGCTGATACCACATTAAAAAGAGTATGAGCATTGGCAATGTCTCTAATACTACTTGAGCTTATTGTCGCCCCTAAAACATCGACAAACTCCTGAGTGAATAAATAAAAAATAAGAACACTACTAAATTTAAAGAAAAAATGAGCCCATGCCACCTGTCTACCGACATGGTTTCCTCCAATAGAGGCTATCAAAGCTGTTGAGGTGGTACCAATATTAGCTCCATAAACCCAAAACATAGCTGTATATAAATCCATCATTCCAGATGCCGCCAAACTCATCGCCAATCCAATTGTTGCCGCACTACTATGAATGAGACCTGTAAATAGTGCTGAAAGAATCACTGTCATGAGGGGATCCAATTCTTTAAGTGCTTCAACAAAAAAGCTGTGCTCTCTGAGAGACGCTGTACCATGGTTCATAAGCTCTAGACCAAAAAACAAAAGACCAAACCCCATACAAATACCAGAGAGTTCCTTAATCTTTCTTTTTTGAGATACAAAATGTACAAGAAAGGCAATGATAAAAATAACAAGCCCATACTCTGCCACTTTAAAACTGAGAAGTTGAACTGTTAGTGTTGAACCAATTGCCGTTCCTAAAATCACACCCATAACCTGCGAGAGAGCAATAATCCTAGCTGTCCCCAAACCGACAAGTACACTTGTAACAGCCCCTGAGCTTTGTAAAATCACCGTTAAAGCAATACCTATAACAATAGAGAAAATCTTTTTATCTGATAAGGTATTTAAAAGTGTACGAATATGATTTGCACCCAAATTCTGCATGCTCTCGCTTGCTTTTGTCATCCCATATAAAAAAAAGGACATTCCTCCTAGGAGGAACATTAATGATGAATGACGTTCTATAAATTCCACACTATAACCTTTTAACTAATTACAATTTACAATCTTCATATCAGAGAATAAATTCTTGATTATTCTACTTTATAGATCGTTTAGGGGCTAAAAGTCATGACGTAACTAGACTTCATGAATCCCTAATCTATCTTAATAAACAGATAAGCCCAAGAGTCTTAATAACTCTAAGTTTTTCATCATTTCTGAAACCAAAAAGTAAATTTGTTAAGGGAAAAAGATATAAAACCACTTAAGGTCCCTGCTCCTTTGAAAAAAGAGCCTCAACAAAATCTTTTGGAGAAAAGGGACTTAAATGTTCAACATTTTCCCCCACCCCTACCCATTGAATGGGTAGTCTTGCATCATAAGCGATACTGACAGCCATTCCTCCTTTCGCTGTTCCATCCATTTTTGTTAAAGCAACACCTGAAACTTTTAAAGCCTCATTAAATTTCTGAGCCTGCTGAATTGCATTCTGGCCAGAATTAGCATCCAAAACTAAAAGCACTTCATGAGGACTTTGGGGTAAACTCTTATTCATAACACGTTTAACCTTCTTTAATTCTTCCATTAGTGGATCTTGAGTATGTAAACGCCCAGCTGTATCCATTAATAAAATATCAAAATCCCTAGCCTGTTGACAGGCATCAAAGGCGATAGCACTTGGACTCTTAATATTTTTGGGCCAAAAAATTTCAACACCAGCTCTTTTTGCCCAGACACTGAGTTGTTCACCTGCCGCTGCACGAAAAGTATCGCCTGCTGCAATAAGAACTTTTCTCCCCTTTTGTGCAAACTTATGCGCTAACTTACCAAGTGTCGTCGTTTTACCAACTCCGTTCACACCAACAATCATCCAAACTTCAGGTCTAGACTGAAGAGCCCTCTTCCCATAGACAGCTTCAACCATACTCTGATTCTCAACTGAGCGAAAAATATGAAGAACTTCAGATTGTAAGGCATGACAAAGACCTTCAAAGTTCATAGGGCTCTGCTCCAAAGAGCGAACTAACCTCTGCACTGTTTTTGGTCCCATATCACTTGTATAAAGAATCTCTTCAAATGTTTCTAAATCTTTATTAAAATCAGAGGACAAGTTAGAAAATGCACTCTTTAATCGCTCTAGCAGCCCCTTTCTCGTTGTTTTTAATGCATCCTTTAATGAAACGTAGACTTCTGGCTGTTTTCTTTTTCTCTGATTTTTTTTACTTATAAAAACAAAAGCAAAAAGAAGAAATAGAAAAAGGCTTAAAACCACTAGTAAAAAATAAATATTCAAAATATCAACTCCTGACTGTCCTATGCTAAACATTATTAAAATCTATTTTATATTAATGCAAAATAGATTTTTATCTATTTCAAGAAATCTTTCTATACAAATGGATAAAACCCTTCTTCACTGTACCCCCCTTGACATTTTTTCTAATAGAAACAGATTAACATATAAATACATTTTATCATCTTATACTAATAAAGGAAGAATTGTGATACGAGCAGAACAACTAACAGAAAAAAGTGTCTTAGCCTTAGAAGAAGCTCAAAGGTTAGCTGCTCAATACCAAAATCCCAATGTCGATGCAGAACATTTAGCCTTAGCCCTTATCACACAAAAAGATGGACTTATTTGCTCTCTCATTCAAAAGATCAATGGCTCTTTAAATAGATTAAAAATAGAACTTCAATCCGAAATTGAAAAAAAACCCTCTTTTTCTGGATCTAAAGTCCCAGCTGATTCCATCACTATCGCTCCTCGACTCGATAAACTTTTAATGGAAGCAGAAAAATATTCTAAAAAAATGAAAGATGAATATATTTCTGTCGAACACCTAGCTCTTGCTTTACTCAATGATTCTCAACTTAAAAGTGTATTCAAATCTCATGATATTGAAACAAAAAAATTCCTAGAAGCTCTTAAGAAAGTCCGTGGATCACAAAATGTCCATTCTCAAAATCCTGAAGAAAAATATGAAGTTTTAGAAAAATATGGACGAGATCTTGTTCAGGAAGCTCTCACAGGAACAATGGATCCTGTCATTGGACGGGATTTTGAAATTAGGAGAGTTGTCCGCATTTTATCCAGAAAAACTAAAAATAATCCAGTACTTATAGGCGAACCCGGAGTTGGGAAAACAGCTATCGCAGAAGGCCTTGCCCAGAGAATTGTTAAAGGTGATGTCCCTGAAGGATTAAAAGATAAAACCATTTTTGCTCTAGATATGGGATCTCTTATAGCTGGTGCAAAATACAGGGGGGAATTTGAAGAACGTTTAAAAGCTGTTCTCAAAGAAATTAAATCTTCAAACGGCAAAATCTTATTATTTATTGATGAATTACATACAATTGTTGGAGCTGGAAAAACAGAAGGAGCCATGGATGCTGGTAATTTATTAAAACCCATGCTCGCACGTGGAGAACTTCACTGTATTGGTGCAACAACACTTAATGAATACAGAAAGTATATAGAAAAAGATGCCGCTCTTGAAAGACGTTTTCAAAAAGTTATGATTACCCCCCCTACAGTTGAAGACACTATTTCTATCCTAAGAGGATTAAAAGAGCCCTTCGAACTTCATCATGGAGTCAAAATCCATGATAATGCCCTGGTCTCTGCTGCCGTTCTCTCTGATCGATATATTACTGATAGGTTTTTACCTGACAAAGCCATAGATCTAGTTGATGAAGCCTGCGCAAAGATCAGAACCGAACTGGACTCTATGCCCTCTGAACTCGATCAAGCCACACGAAGAATGATGCAGCTTGAAATTGAAGAAACCGCTCTTAAGAAAGAAGATGATAAATCAAGTCAGAAACGGTTAAAAAATGTTCAAAAAGAAATAATGAATTTAAAAGAAAAAACACTTGCTATGAAAGCTCAATGGGAATCTGAAAACTTGGCCGTCACAAAAGTAAGAAATTTTAGACAGAAAAGAGAAGATGTTAAAAAAGAAATAGAAAAATACGAACGAGAATATGATTTAAATAAAGTAGCAGAATTAAAATTTGGAACACTCCCTAAAATTGAAAAAGAACTTCAAGAGGCAGAAAATCAACTCCGTAATACAGAACAAAAAATATTAAGTGAAGCTGTAACTGAATCTGAAATTACAGAGATTGTCTCCTTATGGACAGGAGTTCCTGTCAGCAAACTTATGGAGAGTGAAAAACAAAAGCTTTTAAAACTTGAAACAACTCTACAGAAAAGAGTTATTGGACAAAATGAAGCGACACAATTGGTTTCAAATGCAATATTAAGAGCTCGAACAGGAATAAATGATCCTAAAAAACCAATAGGCTCATTTATATTCTTAGGTCCAACAGGTGTTGGTAAAACAGAACTCGCCAAAACATTGGCTCAAGCTCTTTTTGATTCCGAAGACAATATCATTCGTATTGATATGAGTGAATATATGGAAAAACATTCTGTTTCAAAACTAATTGGAGCACCGCCAGGGTATGTTGGATACGATGAAGGGGGGCAGTTAACAGAAGCCGTTAGACGCCAACCCTATTGTGTTATTCTCTTTGATGAAATTGAAAAAGCCCACTCTGAGGTATTTAATATTTTACTTCAAATACTCGATGATGGAGTATGTACAGACTCACATGGTCGGACTGTTAACTTTAAAAATACCGTAATTATTATGACATCGAACATAGGGTCAGAGCATCTTATTAATGGACTGGATGATAAGGGGAATATGAATGAAATAGCTAAAAAATCTGTTGATAAGGAACTTCAACATCATTTTAGACCAGAATTTTTAAATCGTATTGATGACATTATTTTCTTTAAACCTCTCAATAAGAATGATATGGAAAAGATCGTTGATATACAGATGCACCTTATAAAGAACCGTCTTCAGGACATAAAAATAGAGTTTACAGATCAAGCCAAGTCTTTTATCGCAAAATCAGCTTATGACCCCTTATATGGTGCGCGACCGCTAAAACGCTACTTACAAAAACACGTAGAAAATCATATTGCTCAAGGTATACTCTCTAGAAGTATTACTCCTGGACAAATCTTAAAAATATCTGAAAAAAATGAACACCTCGTTTTTTCAAATACAACACAATAATATAAGTGTAGAAGTTTAGACTTAATCTGGTTTATTCCATCACTAGAATTTTATTTAATCTCACGATGAAGAGTATGACGCCTTAAAAAGTTATTATATTTCTTTTTCTCCAGACGTTCTGGATGTTTCTGAATATTTTTTGTTGTTGTATATCGAGATGGTGTTTTTCCCTCTTTTCGGGCCTCTGTACACTCTAATGTAATAATTCTTTTTTTCTTTGACTTAGCCATCTCTAAAATACACCTCAAACTGACATATAAGTATCAGAACTTTTAGAAGAAAGTCAAAATTTTTCTCTTCAACTCTATAAGTAGCTTCACTGAGAAGAAAAATTCTTCCACATCTGACTCTCCATTGGAATGTTTAAACGTTTTGTATACTTAGCAGAACTCTTTTTATTGTAAGGGGTCAAAACCTGTCCATTGACTTTAAAATAGATCAGCTGACCTATTGGCATTTTTCTATAAATTCGCACCGGTTTTTTAACTGAGATTTCAAGCGTCCAATGATTAGAAAAGCCAATATCTCCCTTTCCTGCTGTAGCATGAATATCAATTCCAAGGCGTCCTATACTTGATTTACCCTCTAAAAAGGGCACATGAGTATGTGTTTCTGTATATTCTTCAGTCACCCCTAAATAAAACTCTGACTGTTGTAAAACATAGCCCTCTTCTGGAATTTCAAAATAGCTGATCTGATTATGCTTTCTGACATCCAACTCTCTGTCATTATAGGTTGCTAAAATATTTCCCAGATGAATATCATAACTATTTGTTCCCAGGCACTCCCTACGGAAGGGATCTATAACAATATGGCCCTGCTTCATCTCCTCAAGAACTTCAGAATCTGTAAGAATCATCTTCACCTTTCTTCTACTTTAATTGACTTTCTCTCATATATAGCTTTAAATTTTTTCAAGTTTTTCATAATCTGTCTATTGGCAAATACATTTTGACGCCACTAATCTCTGACTGACTGGGTATTGACCTTAAATTAAGACAGGAGAGAAAAATAGGAGCTAATCTATGTTTCAAATGATTATTTCTGTATTCATTGCTTTCCTCCCTCTCCTTGCTCACTCTAGCAGTGGTCTTTATCCCATAAAGACAGACCATCCACGAGATACAATGACAACATTTATTCAGGCAATGAATGCCTATAGAGAAGGAGTAGAAAAGGGAGATAAGAATAAAATATTACGTATCAATGATGCTATTCAAACTTTTGCTCAGCCTCCCCAACCTCTATCTCTCGAAAAGAAAAAAGAAGCGGCTATCTTTTTAAAGGAAGTTATTGATCGTATTATTATCATTGATTATGAAAAGATCCCTGACAACCCTGAACTTCACCGCTGGCGATTAAAAGACACAGAAATTACTGTGCGCCCTGTTCTAGACGGAGAACGTAAAGATGAATGGCTTATCACTCATGGCTCTTGGTCTCGTGCAAAGATATTTTATGAACGTGTCAAACATCTCCCCTATCTAAAAAACTCCGGACAGGGTGCAAAATACACAGAACCTTTCATTAATAGAGTTTTTCCTCGATGGATTTCGGGAGAAACCCTACATCTTCAGAACTGGCAATGGTTAGGTATTGTACTGGCCCTACTTCTAGGCCTCTTTATAAAGAAAATCAGTGAATTTTTCTTTATTCGTATCAAATACTTTTGGGATAAAAGAGATAATTACTGGATTCGTGAATTTATTAATTCTCTGGAAAATGCTTTTGGACTACTGGTCGCTTCATCATTTTGGGCAACTTCTATTATCTTCTTAAACTTAGATGGTCTTACAGGTCGATTACTCAATGGAGTAATACAAATCCTTTTTGGTATTTCAACTATTTGGGCTCTTTATTCTATTTCTAACGTCTTGGAAAATTTCCTAAAAAGCAAAGCAGAAAAAACAGAGACAACACTAGATGACCAACTGATTCCTTTAGCTGTAAGGACTCTTAAACTGGCCATTATTATTGTTGGTTCTTTAGTTATAATGCAAAATATGGGCATTAATGTTCTCTCTTTAATGGCTGGTTTAGGTTTAGGGGGGCTAGCTTTCGCCTTAGCTGCTAAAGATACAGCAGCCAATTTTTTTGGCTCATTAATGATTTTATTTGATCGTCCTTTTGAAGTCGGTGATTGGATTATTATCGATTCTGTCGAAGGAACTGTAGAAGACATAGGGTTTCGTTCAACTCGTGTACGTACATTTTATAACTCTCTCGTCAGCGTTCCCAATGCTCAGATAGTTAATGCTAATGTTGATAATATGGGAAAAAGAGCTTTTCGAAGAGTACGCATGGTTCTTGGATTAACTTATGATACTTCTCCCCAAAAAATTGAAGATTTCCTTAAAGGTATAAAAAATATTATCATGAACAATACTTTTGCTCGCAAAGAAGGATTTCATGTTAGCTTTACAGATTATGGAGATTCTAGTTTGAATATACTTGTCTATTATTTTTTAAAAGTTCCTGATTGGGGTGAAGAACTCATTCAGAAAAAAAATATCAATATTGAAATTCTAAAACTAGCAGAAAATTTAAACGTCTCCTTTGCGTTCCCTTCTCGAAGCATATATCTTGAAAAACAAGATATAGAAAATTTAAAATAAGACGAACGACTCACTTAGTCTGGAGTCATTCAATCTAGCTAATTATTACCTATCGCCATTTATATTTAAGTCCAGTTAATCTAAGTCTAGTTATAAGACGACTTAATAACTTTAGATTGGGAAAGTAAAACCCTTCAGCTAAAATATTATTTGTTTGATAAAATTATGACAAATAAGAAAATATTTATAAAGGAGGGGTCTTAATGAGACTACTAGTTATATCAATGTTAATGAGTTCACTTACTTTTTTAGTATCCTGTGGAGGAGATTCAAAAAAGGGAAGAAGTAATGTGCCTTTAGCTTCAACCGGAACTACAAAGGATAATGGAAAAGAAAATACTCCATTGAGTTCCCCTAATGTGACAAATAACAATACTCCGTCACTAGTTGATAAGACGAAAGATGATACACTATCATCAGTAAATCACGTACCCATAGCGGGTAAGGTGAAAGATGACACATCATCAGTCACCGTAATTAGTGAGTGCAAAGAAGATACATCATCATCCGCCACCGTACTTGATGAAAATAATTGCAAAGAAGATTTTAGAGTTGTAAATAATCCTGAATTCATCAGGAAAATGCAAACCAATGCCATTCTAGATTTGTTTCCTCATTCTGACTTTGATGAAATCTTAGCTAACTCTATTGCAGCTCAAAAAAGTATTGAAAATGTTAATTTAAAAACTAAAAAACATAGAAGAATCTACTTTGGAGAAAGATATAAAGCTGTATTGGGATCTATCTCACTCAGAGATGTTAAAAAGCCTCTAAAATTCCGCTCACAATACTCAGTTCGTACTTTAAATGAGAATCCTGATCCAAGTGAATCGCAATTACCCTGTACTCACTGGAGACTTGATCAGGATGAAGTTGCACAATATCTTCCTGAACATCGCCCAGGGGACGGTCGTGTTTACTGTCTGGATGAAACATTTGATTCTGCAATGCTTACAGACTGCAAAGATCGTTTATATGTTGCTCTTATTTCAGACAGAAACACTGGTAATGCATGGAACTCTGCAGAGGATAAAGTCGCTTTAGGGCTTATTGTCATTCACCAGAAATTAAATAGTAAAGGCGAGTGGCTTATCACTTTTTAATAATACAATTCTTATAACATTAAAAAGGCGACAAGAAATTGTCGCCTTTTTTGTATACACTTTCTATACACATGATTATTTATTTTTATTCTTCTACCTGACCATCATCGGTTACACAAGTAACAGAGCCTGCAAAATGATTATTCTCTTCTTGCCCAAGATTAGAGATAATCATAGTGCCAGAGTATTCACCAGAATATGTTTCCACCCTTAAAATAAAAGATCGCCTTATAACTGGGGCAATATCTAAAATATTCACTTTATTTTGAGCATCAGCTCCCCAAACAACTCTCATTTTATAACCAAGTTTCCTACCCCGTTTAATAATATGAACATCATTTTCAAACCGCTTCCGATAAAATTTATTTTTATTATCTAATAAAACAGTGACTTTTGCGGAAATATCTGTCGACTCATATCTTGAAATGGGATTAATCGGTTTATTGAGTTGAACATCTATCCATACAGATGGATGAGGCACATTTTCATGACAATAGATATTCTGAACAGCTTCACTGGCTTCCAATGAGAATAAAGGCATTGTTAAAACTACTATTAAAATCCACCGAATCATCCTATCTACATACCATAGACTAAATACCCCTTCGAGAACATTTTCAAAGTTGTAAATTTCACCACACTAAGAATAAAAACATATGAATAAAAGGATTTTGTAAGAATTTCAATATAGAGCATTATCCAATGAGATTTTACAGATTATATACTATACCTCGTGAAACAGTATAAAAGACATTTTTATGCACAAGGAGGAAGAGCATATGAAATTCATAAAACCAATAACAACAGCCTTTTTTCTTATTTTGTATTCATTCAAACTCCATTTGCTCAGATTATGTCCGAGCTAGATGCTCCGATTGAATACATGACACATCAGACATTTCCCACACCACAAACTCAAGACATGATTGTTGTCAAAGAAATTGAAAATATAGATAGACTCCAAATTTTTAAAATCAATCGAAAAGGACTAGAAAACATTCCAGAACTCTATCGTGCCCAATATATTGCTGAACAATTGGAAATCCATCAACCAGATGCAGAACTTCAAAGATCAACCTTAGCCTCAGTAACAGATACAAAATTTGTTCGTTCTCACAAACTCATGTCAGAACTAGATGAAACGTCCTCAGTCGATTCCTATTACTATTATTGGTACGGTTGGAATGGCTGGAACTCAAGCCACTGGAGATATCGTGGTTGGTGGGGTTACTCTGGATATTGGTTCTATCCACGTTATAGTTACAGTGGATATGGCTACAGGGCTTATTGCTATTGGTAAAAAAGTGAAAATAGGACATAGAGAGAAGTCCCTATTTTCACTTCTTGCTCTCAGTTTATGTCTTATAGAAAAGTGATTAAAAACAAACAAATCTGAAATAATTTGTTGTAAGACCAAAAGCTGTAAAAACAGTTGATTAAAAACAATAACTAAGTCCATTGAGTAACAAATAGATATTCACAAACAAGTTTTGTTTTTAATTAAAAGGAAAAAGAAGGAAAATGAAAAATCTAAAACTGATAACAGCATTTTTATTTATTTCTATTTATTCTTTAACCTCTCAAGCAGCTATCTTAATTGACGTTGATGAACTACAAAGACAGTTAAAAATAAATCAAATTCATTCTAAAAATATTAAGAATATTAAGATTGCCATCTTAGACAATGGTTTTTTAGGATTTCAACCTGACGGGAAAATTGTACCAAAAAATACAAAGTTAATAGAAGGCATAAAAAATCCTCAAAAAAATTCTGATCACGGATTACGTATAGCTAATATTATTTGGGAGTTAACTGGAAAAAATGAAGAGGGACCACAATTTTATCTTATAAACACAAATGGATTTACTAATTTTCAAGCAGCTATTCAAAAAGTTATCCAACTTGATATCGACATTGTCCTCTACCCCCAAGTTTGGGAATGGGGGGGAAACTTCAATGGTACAGGTTTTATAAATCATGAAATTTCTAAAGCTATAAATTCAGGGGTTATTTGGATTAATGCAACAGGAGACCCTCATAATTTAATATATATAGGTAAAACACACAACTTAAGCACCACAATCAAATTTAATAATAAATTGGATAATAATACGGTAAATATTATATTAACATGGACTGATTTTAAAAATGATCTCAATTATATAACAACTGATGATTTAGGTTTTGAAATTTTTAACTCAGACAATCAAAAGATTGCAGTTGTCGATAAAATTCAATCTGGAACTTCTCGAGAAGAAATTTTTCAGCAAGAGATCACAACTCTCACACGGAGTGCGGCAAAGGAAAAGGCGATAAAGTATTCTTCATATGCCGTAGAATCTGCTGCTATTTCATTAGATCGCGGAGATTATAAAATTAAAATCTACAAAAAAGGTACGGCGATTACAGCCAAAGATTTCCGTGTTATTATCCGGTCTGATAAATTACAATCTCTTCAAATAATTAATAATAATCAAGCTGGAATCGTTGGTAGGAAAGAGATCCTTATTCCTGCGGATCATAAAGATGTTATTGCTGTCGGACACTTTGGTAAAACCTCAGCTATAGATGAATCTATTGATATTCGTATTCCCATTCATAGGGTGAAATTTTCAGATGGTCAAGAAATCGGAGGAAGTTCTGTGGCAGCGGCCCTATTTACAGCAAAAACCATTGAGATGGTCACCAACAATACAAAATATTTAGATTTAGATTTTTTAAAGAATAACTTACCTTATTATAGATCTCATTACAGTCATGAAAAAATAATAATACCTATAAATAAAGTCATTCATCACAAAGCTATTAATAACTCCCTCAGCCATCGTGTGACTGCCTATATTGGAGAATATATCAATGGTTATACAATCTTAAATGCTATTCAAATTGATATTCCGATAGAAGACACAAAAATTTACAAAAGAATAATTAATAATCATTCTTATCTTAGTTCACAAAAAAATTTGAGACTTTTTTGGTTTCCCCCTTATGAAGAAATGCCAGATCCTCATCTGAACTTTATAGTCCATACTTCAGATCTTTCTGAACAAGGTGCTTATATTGAAGTTATTGGGCAATAATCGCAATTATCAAATATTAAAGATATATCAATATTATTAAATATTTCATCACTCGACTACAGTCTATCCTGTAAAAGGATAAAATGTTTTGACAAATTGGATAAATAGCGGCTTTTAATTATAAATTCTTGGCGGGGTAGCTCAGTTGGTTAGAGCAGCGGAATCATAATCCGCGTGTCGGGGGTTCAAATCCCTCCCTCGCTACCAACCCCAATGCTGGACGAACCAGCGCGACCATTAAAAGGCTATCGTGGCAGAGGGTGTAAGTCCCAAGCCCCGAAGCCTTTTTTATTGCCGAAAACCTATCTTTGCGAGAGGCATTTTGCCTAAATGAGGACTCAAGCGGCCTTCCGAGTTTACAAAAAGGGAGCACAACTCCTTTTTTATCGACAATATTCCTAAAGTCTTTTTCTAATGAAATAAAGGACATGAAAAATAAAGACATATTAAACACATTTGAAACTACAGAATAAAAAAACCACTTGTTAAAGCTTCAAGATTTATAAGTAGATAAACTCCTTAAATGGTCTTAAGATAAAAACCATTTACATTTACCGCAAAAAATTATCGAGTCAATATAACATATATGTCCGTACTTATTTCGGACATCACTTTCTTCTAAATAAATTATACTCTCATATAAAGGTCATATGTCTTTTGCATTCCATTATTGAAGTTATGTCTTTTCTTAAACTATTATTACTTTCAAAAATAGCTTTTTCCGCAGAGATTTTAGAAATCCACCAGTCTATAACTCTCAAATGGAATACCTGTGGTTCTGTTCATAATTCTAATGCAAAAATCATTAAAGTTCGTGCTACTGAGAATCATATTATCATCACTGGATCAAAACTTGGAACAGCTACCTTACGTTGTAATAACTTGCAAAAAACAATCCATGTTTTACCTTTAGGAACACGAAAAAACATTATGAATCTTGATTCTTATTTAAACAATATACGTGGCCTTAATTGGAAAGTAAAAGATAATGGAATTATTGAAATCTCTGGCAGACTTTTAAAAATTAGAGATTGGATAAATATTATAAACATATTACAAGACGTTCATTTTATTTTCTCTGCTCGTATTCCAAAAGGATTACAAAGTCCCATTTTAGAAAATCTACAACACAGATTTAAAAATTCAGATATAAAACCCATATTTGAATTCTCCCCCAAATTAAGAGCTCTTATTCATCCTGACATAAAGAATAAATCTGAATTGATGAATCAAGTTAAAAAGTTGGGAATGACTATTATAGAATCCCAAGCTATTCTCCATCCATCAAAACAAGTAGTCATCAATCTACATATTTTAGAGATCTCTCATAATAGAATAAATAAATTAGGTCTGTCTTGGCCGACAACTATTTCTGGAAAAATTGTATCTCAAAATATTCAATTTCATCCTTTAGAAATTTCTTTGACTGATTTTCTATCAAATACCAAGGGAAAAACTATCGCCAACCCAAAATTAGTTTGTCGAAATGGAAAAACTGCAGAATTTCTCGCCGGAGGAGAAATTCCATTACAGATTATAAACTATGGGACAAGAAATATCAGTTGGAAAAAATTTGGTGTTCTTTTAAAGTTTAAACCAGAAATTCATAAAAAACTTATTCGATTATGGGTAGATACTGAAATTTCTAGTCCAGATTATGGAAATGCCATAAAGGGTATACCTGCATTTAAAACAAATCGAGTCTCATCATATTTTGATCTTTTTTCTAAAGAAACTCTTTTTCTCACTGGTCTTTTTCGTGAAGTTCAAGGAAAATCTAAAACAGGGTTTAGCCTTCTTTCTTCCCTACCCATTTTAGGAGAAATATTTAAAAGTCATGAATTCCAAAGAAATAAATCGGAACTTGTTATCACTGTAACTCCTTCATTGCTAAGAACTACTAAATGACATCATCATCAAATATTTCCATAGACAAGCTTCTTAACGACTTCAGAGATGAATCTGATAAAGCGCATGAGAATAACGAAGTTCTTCAAATAGAAAAATACATTAAAGATAAAATTAAACATATTCCTCAAAGTGAAAAGAAAAAAATTGAAAAAGACTTCTTTGAATTTGGACCTCTGACTGATCTTTTATTTGAACCTGAAATTACAGAAATTTTATGTAACAATGAATCACAGATTTTTTATGAAATTCATGGAAAATTTCATAGACATTCACAAAACTTCTTATCAAAAAAAACCTATCATAGATTTGTTTTTAAAATATTATCAGATATCAATATGGACATTTCACAGGCTGAACCATTTGTCTCATCTCATTGGAAAGAGTGGCGTGTTCAGATTATAGGCCCTCCTATTTCCCATCACTTTGTGATGAGTTTCAGAAAGTCCGTAACACATAATTTATCTCTAAAAGATCTATTAAAAGACAATCCTATATATCCCCTGATTCTGGATAGCTTTCATCAGAGAAAAAATTTTCTTATTATTGGTCCTACGGGATCGGGGAAAACAACTTTTATTTCTGCCCTTTTAAAAGAAGATACCGAAAGACGTTTTATTATTCTAGAAGATACTCAAGAAATTCTACTATCCCATCCAAAGGCTATTCGATTGATAACAGATCAAAAAAATATAGGATATTCAGAGCTTATTTATCATGCTCTCCGCATGAGACCAGATTCCCTTGTTTTAGGTGAGGCCCGTGGTACAGAAACAAAAGACTTTTTAATGGCATTATCCACCGGTCATAAAGGCAGCCTTTTCTCTATCCACTCTCAATCTGCAAAAGAAGCCCTTTTAAGGTTAGAAATGCTTATCCAAATGGGGGCTCCTGAGTGGAATCTTCAATCTATTCGACGTTTAATTATGCTTTCCGTAGATATTTTAATTCTTCTAGAACAAGATAAATCTACAGGTGTTCGACGAGTTCAATCTTTTCATACAATAGCTGGAATTGAAGATTCCGGACTTTTGTTAGAGACCGTATTTCCTAAATCATAATTTTAAGTGACCAAGCCAAAAAATTAAAAGTGTGAGATGTGATATTGGTTTTACCTTAGGAGTCCTTTGTTCGTAACACGGCCTAAAAATGTGCGCTACTAGATAGAGTCCAATGCCATCAAAGATAGAACAAGCGATCTTTTTGCGGATATGCCCTTCTGTAGGCTAAAAGTATAAGCTAGACAGATTTGGATTCGATCAGGAATAGAATATACTCGTCCTCCTTTGAGATTTACTTTTTAAAATAACAAGAAAAAGAATTTTTCTTAAGGCTTCCAAAAGCTCAGACAGCTCTGAGGTTCGCAGCTCGTCTTCGCCGAAGGCTAAAAGTGTAAGCTGGATAGAGCTTGATATGATCTAGCCTAGAGCAAACTTGTCTTTCCACGAATACGCCCTGCGCCTCAGAAAACTCGTTTTGAAAACCTTAAGAAAAACTCTTTCTTTCATTCTCTGTCTCAGTGACGCAAATAATTTTAAAAACTTCCAAAAGCTCAGACAGCTCTGAGGTTCGCAGCTCGTCTTCGCCGAAGGCTAAAAGTGTAAGCAGATAGTGCTCGATACCATCAAAGATAGAACAAGTGATCTTTTTACGGATAGGATCTATAGAAAAAGAGGGAAAGGTCAAATTATCTCAATTTCATTGGATAAATAAAAATACTTTTTATTTGCATTTAAAAAAATGTGAGTTTAGATTCAATTATAGAGATAGTAACCTCATATAGGTTAATTTTAAAAATAATATGAAATAAACCGCTTAAAGTATCATGAACCTTAATTTTATTTGGCTTACAAGAAGCAAAAAATTAATAAAAATTTTAAAATATCTATATATTATTGGTTTTATTTGGATCACAGGATGCAGTTTATTTTCAGCACCCAAACCTGAAATGGAAGATCATAAAGAGGCTATACGTAAAACTTTTCCAGACAACTATGATAATGTCTTTAAGGCTGCACGAATAGCACTTTCAAAATATCGCCTTGCTGTAGATGACTATGAGTCAGGAATTCTACAAACTAGCTACATTCTCAGAGAAAACATATGGTTACCCCCACATAGACAACAAAAAAATAAAAATCGACTAAGAAATCAAATTAAAATCATTGTTCTAAAGGGTCGATCCAGTCAGCATAAGAACGCTACCCAAGTTTTAATCCATAAAAATATCTCTCAGAAAAAAAACTTTTTTGAACCTTTAAAATCCATATCCTCTGATGGGTTGGAAGAACTCAGTCTTCTTTATCGTATTGAAAGAGAACTAGATATTGAAAAAAAATTAAACCGCATTCAGAAATAAAAAACTCCTTAAAATGTATACAAAACTTGAGTAAAAAAGGATTTATAAGAAAAACAAAAACTCTTAATAATCGTCCTTAAGAAAAAGTACCCTTCTCTCACTTTTCCAAAGATTCAGGATGGAATATTTACTAAAAAGACAGAGGATAAAAAAACTTCTAAAAACCCTTTATGACTGTAGGAGAAAATATAAATAGGACCGTACTATTAAAATGTTATAAATCAAAATATATCTAAGTTTCTCTATAAAATCAAATCTTTACAGATGAAAGCTTATGTGCTAGAGTAGATATCATAATGGTCTTTAATGCCTTTAAATATGTTGAAGTCTTAAAAGATGCAGGTGTTCCTGATAAACAAGCTCAGGCTCAGGTACGCATTCTTAATGAAGTCTTAGAATCTAACCTGGCAACAAAACAGGATATTGCAGAAGTCAAGCGAGATATTCAAGAATTAAGACTGGCTACAAAACAAGATATTGAAGAATTAAGACAAGCTACAAAACGAGATATTGCAGAAGTCAAGCGAGATATTGAAGAATTAAAACTGGCTACAAAACGAGATCTTGCAGAAATAAAACGAGATATCGAGGAATTAAGACAAGCTACAAAACGAGATCTTGAGGAATTAAGACAAGCTACAAAACGAGATATTGCAGAAGTCAAGCGAGATATTGAAGAATTAAAACTGGCTACAAAACGAGATCTTAAAGAACTTGAACAAAGAATAGTGATAAAACTAGGTACTCTACTGACGATTGCTCTTGGAGCAATGGCCATATTGCTAAAATAATTCACGCTCTGGCAATAGGTATAAGTGTTTCTCTCTGAAGTCAGCATTTTTTAGTTCAAAATTATAAACAAACGTCACCTCTTTTTTAGATTTGAAAAAGAAGATGAAATTTCTTTTTCTCGGCAGAAGTTCACTTTTAATGACATATCGCTGAAAAGGTTTGTAACCCATCTGATATGGTCTCATAAAGTGCTAGTCAACTAAAAGCATTTAGGAGGGTCTTTTTTAGAAAACTCTCCCTTTATAACATTTGATTTCTCTAAATCTTGAGATGTCTCTCCATGAGACTTCCCATTTTTTTCTTTTCTATCTATCTGCACATTGTTTTCAGAGACATTATTATCACCGATTTCATTTGGGAAAAAACCACGTATAACATTTTCTGATGCTTTTTCTCTTGCTGATGATTTTTTCTGAGTTTTTTCTGAATTGGCATCTGCTGAATGTTTAATAAATAAAGCCGGATAGGGAGGCCTTCTCTGAGCATCCTGCTCTGGCGTCTGACCTTTACCATCTTTTATATCAATTTTCACTTCTGGATGATTAAGAAATAGTTCTAAAATCTTTGGATTGATTTCTGAATCCAAAATAAAATAATGAAATGGGGTCCGACCGCTTTTATCTCTTGGATTTTTAATAACTCTAGGGTGATTAAGAACTGTTTTCATAAGTTTTATTGATTTTACATTCATCGCAAAAATATGAAGAAATGTCCTACCATAAGAGTCTTTTGCATTAAGATTCACCTTTGGATGATTTAAGAGAAATTTTATAATCTTTAAGTTTTTATAGAGTGGATTTACAGCTGCATAATGCATTATTGTATCACCTTTCTTATCTGCAAGATTGATTATCTCAGTAGTGATGTCCGGATGATTTAAAAATGCCTGGACTGTTTCTAAACTGAGGGTTTGTTGCGGATTACGGAAATAAGGCTCTGCTATAAGAAATAATTATGAGAACGAGAGGCCACATCTTCAATTATTGTTTTCCCATCTGCACGTATTTCATTGATATCAATTCTTGGATCCTGAAACAATATTTCCACAACTTGTTTGTTGTCAGGTTTCCAACGCTGCTGCAAAAAAAATTCATAAAGTACTCTATTATAGCCAGTTACTTCTTTCCTTTTAAGATCAATATTGGGATGACTTAAAAATGCTTTGACCACCTTGCCATCTATTTTTCTCAAATGAATACCATACTCTAAGGGTGTCATTCCTCCAGACTCTGCATTGACATCAACATATCTAAGAAGAGCCTCTATGATTTTCACATTACTTTTACTACCTACAGCATAATGCAATACTGTCAGGCCCCCTGACCCAAACGCTCTTTGTCTTACATTGTTATTGACTCTCTCATCGGCTAGAAGTTTTTCGACTTTTTTTAAGTCATTAGCATCTATTGCAAATTTAAAAAGTTCAAAATCATCAACATGAACCCTAGGATCTGATAAAAAGGCATCTACAATGCTCTGACCTATCTGACCTAGATCTCTATTTTTACGATGAACCCCCCGAGAAATATACAATGCCACTTGTAAAGGTGTAAATCCATTTTGATTTTTTGCATTAATCATATCAACAGTGACATGTTTATGGTTAAGAAGTAATTTTATAATTCTCTCATTTCTTGCGTACTCTGCGCCTAAATGGAGTATATTTTTTGCCGCCCCCTCTATACTAACTTCAATATTAGGGTGCCTTAGAAGAGCTTCTACGATGCGTTCATCATTTCTGCTCACAGCTTGGTGGAGAAATATCTGTTTATCATTCTTCCCTGTAATACTCACCTCAGCATTGATATCAATATTTTCATTCATAATAAGTCTCTTAACTTTATCAAAGTAACCTGTACTTATAGCCCAAAACAACTCATTATTATAAAAGTCCCTGTCATCTGTAGCATGTGCTAAAAAAGAAAATAATAAAATAAAAATCAAAAAATAGGGTTTTAATTTTTTATAAAAAATCGGCATTTTATTTTAGTCCCATCTCTCAATTCAAAAAAAGGATTTTGTATTTTTATCTGTATCTTATTCATAAGATTTTCTGAAGACATTGATTTAAAGAGAAAAAGATTGCCCATTTTTACTTTTACTTTCCTCTGATATGAGATCCACCTATCTGTAATATAGAGCTAATTGTTATATAAGTTTCATTTTTTACAGGAGTTTTTAAAATAAATAATTATAACTTACATAACTTCCGAAATCTCTCTTCAATATTTAAGTTCAGTGTTTAAAAGAAGTATTCTAAAATAACAAACGATGAAATCTCTATTTAAAAAACAAAATGAAAAATATATACAATCTACCTACTAGCTATGTGATCCTTTTCCTCCTTTTGAAAAAAAGATATGTTCTATTCTTGACCATATCGAGCACTACACAGCCAAGGCTTTTAGGTTGTGCCACGAGCCTACATTGGAAAAAGGCTTTTATTTTTCTCTTAAAGCGAGTTTTTTGAAGCGCAATGCGTATCCGTAGAGAGATCATTTATTCTCTGCTTGACTGCATGGAGCATTATCTAGCCAAGGCTTTTAGCCTGCGGCAGAGACGCTTTGCGCCCTTCAAAGCTGTTTGAGCTTTAAGGGGAAGATAAAAGTCTTTTTCCTACAGAAGGGCGTATCTACGATTTTATCCCCGAATATGATTTTATCCCCGAATATATCGAGCACTATCCAGCCAAGGTTTTTAGGCTTCGCCACGAGCCTGCGGACCTCAGAGTTGTTTGAGCTTTTGGAAGACTTAAGAAAAACTCTTTCTACTTGTCATCTTAAAAAGCAAAACCGAAAGGGCAACGAGCCTATTCTATTCCTGATGGTATCAAGCTCTGTCTTCTTTGTTTGAATTTTTCTTTTTTCTGTGAGTGCTGCTCTTTAGACTTAAAGAGTCCTCTGCTGAGATGAAGAGGACTCAGCCCACCATTTTTTCCACGCCTTCTTTTGTAACGAGAGAGACTCATACTTCTTGGAAAAAGTAAACCCTGTGAGCTTCTCTAAAGCTTTAATTGCAACTTTATGAAGACTCTTATCTGGATCTTCTAGAACACGAAGAAATTGAGCCTCTTGTCCCTTAAGATCCATGTATGCCAAAGCCTCCACTATATGCCGTCTAATCCAAAGACTTTGACTCCCTCTGTAATTTTGAGGAGCGTATAGCCTCTGCCATAATACTCGAGCACTTTGCCTATCATTAAATTTTTTAATAACCGCTACAGCAGAAGTACGAACAATGAGCGAAGGATCAGTTAATAGACGACGTGCCCAAATCAAAGCATCAGATCTAGATATTTTACTGATAGCCTTTAGTCCAGCATCTCTCATAAACCATTCAGAACGACTCAAAGCCCGCAAAATAACAGGTAGGCTCTCTTTCTGTCCAATATAGGCCAAAGTCATAAGTGCCTTCCATCGTACTTTCACAGTCCGATTCTTATCAAAAGCCATGTGATACAGTCTCTGAATACCTGCCTTACCGTATCTCTTAAGCTGAAGTGCCCTCTCACTCAAAGGCTTCTCCAGCATATTGACCATAGTCTCTGTGTTTTGTGGAATAGAAGCGTTTAAGGACAGGCTTGTTATAAGTATAAAAAATGACAGATACCAATTTATCAAAGCCCTATCTCCTCGACAATGCAAAAACCTTTTTCCTATCTTGAAATCTTCTTTATTGAGTCCAATCCCTCATTTTATAGCTTGATAAGAAATATAAAGAAGATCCCCAAAATACCTTTAAGAAAAGTATTTATCTTCATGAAAAAAACGTCAAGTTTTCAATGGATTCTATTTTAAAAACTGTGCGATCTGCGCTAGATGACCCAGTTTACGCCTTTAGCCTTCGGCACAAATTTGGATGGAAGATCTTGTTTTGACAATGCTCGATGAAGTTAAGCTTTATCTAGCCAAGGCTTTTAGGCTTCGCCACGAGCTTGCGGACCTCAGAGTTGTTTGAGCTTTTTAAAGCTTTAAAAATTATTTCTGTTACTGAGAAAATTGCAGAGGGTGAAGAGTTTTTCTTAAGGCTTTCAAAACGAGTTTTCTGAGGCGCAGGGCGTATCTGTGGAGAAATCGTTTATTCTATGCTTAATGGCATCGAGCACTATCCAGCCAAGGACTTTAGTCTTCGGCAGAGACGGGCTGCGGACCTCAGAGTTGTTTGAGCTTTTGGAAGCCTTAAGAAAAACTCTTTCTCTTATTATTTTAAAAAGCAAATCTCAAAGAAAGATGAGTGTAATTCTATTCCTGATCGAATCCAACTCTATCTAGCTCACACTTTTAACTTTTTGAGCTGGGCCGCAAATAAAGACATCGAAGAGAAACACAGTAAATTCTCTTTTGTATTGACAGTCCATTTGTTGCCTAGTCGACACAGTTTACTGGAAATACAGTATCAGGCGTATTAGAAGTACTGCCAGAAGTACATTCAATATATATATTCCTATTATCACGCCCTTCAAAGATATTCAAAATGCTTAATCCACTATTTAAAGTCCAACCTTTTATCTTAAGTGTCAGTTTTACATCATAGGAGAAGGTCTCAAACATAGAGTTCATATTTGTGACAGATGAAACATCCCATTCTCCCAACTTGCCAGTATTCAGATCTAATTCTGTCAGAGCAGCAGCTCCATCAAACATAGAACTCATATTTGTAACTCTACCAGTTTTAAAAAGATTAACACCTGTCAATGTGGCTAAGCTGGAAGCTCCTTTAAACATACCACTCATATTTCTAACTCGAGCAGTATCAAAACCAGTCAGATCCAATGTTCTGAGAGAAGAAGCTGCTCTAAACATATTACCCATCTGCTCCACTTGTCCGACATTCCAAATTGAACTATTATCTCCTTCACCTGTCGCCAAATTCAATTCTGTCAGAGCAGCAGCTCCATTAAACATAGAACTCATATTTGTAACTCTGCCAGTTTTAAAATTTTCAATACCCGTCAATGTAGCTAAGCTGGAAGCTCCTTGAAACATACCCTCCATAGTTGTGACGGCAGAAGTATCAAGGTCAGTCAGATTCAATGTTCTGAGAGAAGAAGCTGCAGAAAACATAAAACTCATATTCACGACACTGGACGTATCAAAATCTGACAAATCTAATTCTGTTAGAGAAGAGGCTCCTTGAAACATATACTGCATCTGTACGACCTTAGAAGTATCAAGGCCAGACAGATCCAATGCTCTGAGAGAAGAGGCTCCTTGAAACATATACTGCATATATGCTAGCTGGCTTTCCTTATTATCTAATGCAACACCTCCCCCTAAAAAACCGCTCTCTAAATTCTCACATTTATAGAATGCGTAACGTAAATCCTTCCATCCCATCTCTCCCAGAGCTTTAACATGAATCAATTTACTCGAATGTTTTTTATTTTCTTTTTCATTGCCTATAGCACTGCTGCTAAAATTCCAGTGAGATAAGTATACTTTACCCTTCTTATCTTTGGACTTCTTATTAGGTTTTATAACCATTGTATATGTACCCGCTTTTTTATATGTATGACTTGCATCTTTGTCATTATAGCTTTTCACAAGACATTTATTATTATTATTCCCACAGTCAAAATCATCTCCCCAGTCCACAATAAAATTATAACCTCCTGTTATATTCACTAGAGGGAGTTGAAGTGTTTTATCATCGTCACTTATTTTCCATACCAAAACAAAATAGTTTATCTTTTTAATAGCTTTAGTAACAGTGTCTGTATTGCCAGCACTATCTGCTTGAGTTGCAGAAATAGAAAAATCAACAACATCATCAGCTAAATCAGAAACATCCCATTCAGTCAGCTCCCATTCTCCACTCTCACTCTCACTCTCACTCTCAGTACAAGACACTCCTGTCTTTTTTAAAGTGCCCACTTGTACAGTGATATCACCATCACCTGAAGTGCACGCTCCAGAAACAGAGTAGCTACTTTCATTTGCAGATTTTATATTTTCTACCGTATCGGCAATTGTGACTTCCGGAGCTTCCGTATCCTTTTCGACAGTTTTTTCGGCGGAGGCGGTGTTACCAGCATCATCTGTCTGAGCGGCAGAGACTGTTAATTCTCCATCGTCTAAATCAGAAACATCCCATTCAGTCAGCTCCCATTCTCCACTCTCACTCTCACTCTCACTCTCACTCTCAGTACAAGACACTCCTGTCTTTTTTAAAGTGCCCACTTGTACAGTGATATCACCATCACCTGAAGTGCACGCTCCAGAAACAGAGTAGCTACTTTCATTCCCAGCATTGATATAGCTACTAGCATTAGTGATCGTCACTTCAGGAGAATCTGTATCTTTTTCCACAGTGCTTGTTACTGAAGTGGCTGTAGCTTGAGTTGCAGAAATCACCACATCACCATCACTTAAACTTGAAACATTCCATCCACTCACTGACCATGTCCCAGTTGCACTACAAGACACTCCTCCTTTTTGTAGAGTGCTTGTTCCATCACCTTCATTCGTTAGACGAACAGTCAGATTAGCACCACTTGCCACACATGTTCCTGAGACAGAATAACTGCTAACATTTGCAGAATTGATATCACTAGGAGTTGTAATCGTTGGCTGCTGACTCGTTTCTCCGTCATCTCCATCATTTTTTTGCACAGTTTTAGTATCAGAACCTGTTAAACCATCATCATCTTCTTGAGTTGCAGAAATCACCACACTGCCGTCACTTAAACTTGAAACATTCCACCCAGTCACTGACCATGTCCCCGTCGCACTACAAGACGCTGTCCTTTCTAAAGTTCCCACTTCTACAGTCACATCACCATCACCTGAAGTACATGTGCCTGAAACAGAATAGCTACGTTCATTTGCAGAGGTTATATTGCCCACCGTACTGGAAATTCTAACAACAGGAGATCCTGAATTTTTTTGCACAGTTTTAGTATCAGAACCTGTTAAACCATCATCATCTTCTTGAGTTGCAGAAATCACCACACTGCCGTCACTTAAACTTGAAACATTCCACCCAGTCACTGACCATGTCCCCGTCGCACTACAAGACGCTGTCCTTTCTAAAGTTCCCACTTCTACAGTCACATCACCATCACCTGAAGTACATGTGCCTGAAACAGAATAGCTACGTTCATTTGCAGAGGTTATATTGCCCACTGTATCGTTAATTCTGACAATAGGAGATCCTGTATTTTTGTCCACAGTTCTTTGAGCTGAACCTTTGTTACCAGCACTATCTGTCTGAGTGGCAGAGACTGTTAACTCTCCATCTTGTAAATCAGAGACATCCAGCCGAGAACTAGCACTAGGCCCTGTTGTCCACGTACCCACATTAGATGTCGAACTCGAAACAGAACACCCTACCTGAATTTCCTTTAATCCTACTTCTGAATCGGAATCTGAGTCGTAGCGGCTATCAAAGACCTGAACTGTAACCTGACCCTCTTTTACAGTGCATGTGCCTGAAACAACATAACGTGTTTTAGTTGAGGCATTCACATCTGCGATATCAGAATCCACAGTCACTATCGGTGCAGTGTTATCTAGCTTCCATTGGCTTGTAAAAACATTGGATTGTTGTGCACAGGTTGAAGACATATTCGCATTCCTACAAGTACGGTATTGCACATGAAGATAGACATCTCCATCTTCTATATCCTCAATATCGTCTGCAGAAAGATTAGTCTTATTAGATGCATATGTATTCTTACTTCCAGACGCCCCAAATGTATGTGTTTCTGATCTATTGACAATGTATCTGTATTGACAGACCTTAACTGCTGTTGTTACCTTACCTTTGTCTTCAGGGCACACCCATTTAAAGCCCTGTAGAATATCAGTTGCTTTATCCGTATTTCGAGGACTTGTATAGACATCATAAAGACCTATGGGATTTCTTGAAGCAGGGGGAGGGTCAGGATCGTCATCACTACAACCAATGCCAATGAAAAATATGGGTATAAACAAATACTGATACCATTTACATTGAATCATGCTATCGTTTTTCATTGGAAAGTAACCCCTCTATTATTGTTGTTAGATATTTTGATAAACCCACAATAACCCTAACGGATATTTTCATTAAATAGTTTAACTTCTAGACAATTTTTTAAAAAATATAATAAAAACAAAGAGATAGACATATAATTAAATTATCCTGAGCTTTTCTTTGCTTAATAGAAAGGGGATAGATGAAATTCCTTCTACTAAATTTGATATGTCTTCGGAGAAACTGAAAATTCTTTATCTGTGACTATTTATGGTATCTTTATATATAGAGGTGAAATATGGAAATACTTGTAGGTGATGATTTTAAAATCACTGAGGCTATTAAAAAAGAAATCCACCAAAAAATAGAACAGATTGAGTCGCATTTATCTCATAAAGCTGATATTCGAGTCCGTCTACAGATGACAGGGGATATCTTTCATATTCAAATGCAATACACACATCGAAAAGCAAACTTCGTTGCCACATCTGAAAATAGAGATTTCCATGTGGCTCTCAATGACGTCAAAAATAAGTTACAAAGACAAATTGACAATCATACAAAAAAGAAAAAAGCCTATAGACTCTCATTATAACCGACTATAACTTGACCAAACAACCTCTGACTCATGACATCTTATGACACTTTAAATTCCATCAAAATATCTTCCCCCAAAGGTAAATAGGTCTGAGGTTTGAACACTACAGCCTTTTCAAGAGGATATGGCTTTCTTAATCCCATTTTATATTGTTCCCCACCAATCCATTTAGGTGAAATAAACACATGAGCAAAATGAACCAACTCTCTCTCCATTAAACCCTGAATAAATCTTGGGCCACCTTCAATAAGCACACTCTGAAGTGGCCTTTGCAATTTTTCTGAAATCCACTCTAACTTAAAACTTTCAACAAATTCATGAAATGGGTCCTTACGATCTTCTAAGGGAATAATTTGAACATGCTTTACACTCTTTATCCAAGAAGCTAAAGGACCAGAACAGCAACATCTTCTCTTTGTATAGATAAAAACATTAATATTAGAATCCAATGTTTTCTGTCTTAACAAAGTGAGCTGTTCATCTGTCACACGAAACAGATCTCCATTGGGATCAAAAATCAATTTGATGGGGTGACGTTTTTCAATAATAGTCTCATTTCGTACATTCAACAATGGGATATCTTTTAAAACTGTCTTTACTCCCACCCCTATAGCATCATACCTTTGCCTCAAACTATGGCCATACTTTCTAGATATCTCGGATGAAATCCATTTGGACTGTCCCCAATGATCGGCCACCATACCATCCAGACTTTGAGCCCATTTGACACCTAAAAAGACCTCCTTCTTTTGCACCTGATGGGTAAATGCAGTAATCATCATCTCACATTCTGATTTGAGAACACCCACAAGAACCTCTTTTCCCATATTCTTTAATTTTTCTATAGAAGAGACCTCTAGATTTGGGTCTTTACAACCAATAACAACCTTAGAGACAGGTTTTAATAAATCCAAACAGGGTGGTTGATGACCCTGTACAGAACACGGCTCAAGAGTCACATAGACTGTGGCCCCATTAAGATCTTCAGAATTTTTAACACTTTCAAAAGCTTTGCGCTCTGCATGTTTAGATCTATAACTCTGTGTATGACCACGCCCTATACATCGCCCCTTTTTCACAATTACACAACCTACTGAAGGATTCGGGTTAGGATGGCCTTGACATAAAGTGGCCTCCTTTAAAGCTTCATACATCCATTTTTCATCATATGTTTGCTTATTTTGATCTATAAAATTGGAGACGACTCCGGCATACCCAAAACCCAGCTGCAACATAAAATCCTATCTCTATATCTTAAGACATGTGTAAACTATCTCATCTCTAAAAAGAGACCCACCATTAAAAAGCCATGGAGTCAATAAAATGATCCGTTATCGTCTAGATTTTTCAATCCATATGAAAACGATCAACACGAAATTTTGTGTGTTTTTATTTCTGAAAATGCTAATCTTTCAAATATGGATATTGCAACTCATTCACCGCCACTTCTAACAAGTATTCTCTTATTACTGGTTGCTTCACGACTTCTCGGTGAATTCTTTAATCGCATAGGACAACCCCCTATTGCAGGAGATATGTTAGCAGGTATCCTACTCGGCCCAGCTGTTCTCAATTTCATTGAGCCTAATTCGTACCTCCATGCTATTGCAGATCTTGCTGTCTTTATGATCGTCCTTTCTGCAGGACTTGAGATGAACTTCAAAGATGTTATCAATGCCATTAAAGGAAAAGCTCTTAAAATAGCCATTGTCAGTTTTATTCTTCCTTTTATGGCAGGAATTTTAATAGGCATTATCTATTCTTTTGATCTTGTACGGTCTATTTTCCTAGGTTTATGTATTTCCATTACAGCCCTTCCCGTGTGCTTAAAGCTACTCAATAGCTTTAACCTCTTAAATACAAAAATTGGACGTTATTCTGTGGCAACGGCTGTTTTAAACGACATTGTTGCACTCCTACTACTGGGTATTCTTATCAATATGCCCGCCGAAAGATCTTTTAAATCTTTAATTATATCCATGTCCTCAATAGGAATGAAACTCGTTCTCTTAACTGGATTTATTATTCTCGTCAACTGGGCTATACAAGAAATGCAAAACCGTGGAGTTCACCTAAAACTTGCTTTTGAAAAAATCATAGATGTCTTTGGAAACGAGGCTTTTTTTGGCATAGTTATTTTATTCGTATTGGTATTTAGCTCCATTAGTGAACTCTTAGGGTTTCATTTTATTATTGGAGCCTTCTTTGGTGCCCTACTCATTGATCGACAACTCTTCCTAAAATCTCGTTTTTCAGAATTAGAAAAAACAATCAATGCCCTATCACAAGGATTTTTAGCACCTCTATTTTTTGGCTATCTTGGATTACAATTTACCTCTCGGGCTTTTGAGCAAACGGGCCTCCTCTTTGTTATCATTACCCTTTCTTTCTTTTCAAAAGCACTGGGAGGGTGGTTTGGTAGTCAATTACAACACATGAAAAACAATGATTCTATAGCTATTGGTGTTATTCTGAATAGTCGAGGAGGTATGGATTTGGTGGCTGCCGATATTGCCTATTCAAGAGGTTTTATTAATCAATCCCTCTTTTCAATACTCATACTTATGAGTATTACAACAACTCTCGTAGGTCCCTTTATTTTAAAAAAATATGTAAAACCACAATCTACTACTTAAAATATATTTCTAAAATTTCATATTCTTTCTCCCCATTTGGAGCGTGAACAATAAGCTCATCACCCACTCTTTTTCCCACAAGGGCTTTTCCCAACGGAGAGACAATAGAAACTTTTCCTTCACCGACATCAGACTCACCCGAACCCACAATCTGGTAATCCAAAATCTGATCTTCATGAGTTCTCACTTTTACAAATGCTCCAAATATAACAGTATCTGATTCCAATTTAGACGTATCAATAACCTCCGCCCCTGCCAATTGACCTTGAATATCCTGTACCCTTGCTTCAATCCAGGCTTGACGCTCCTTAGCTGCATCATAATCTGCATTTTCACTCAAATCCCCATGAGTTCTAGCCTCCTCAATAGCAAGAATCACCTTGGGACGTTCTTCATGCAACAACACCTTTAATTCGGCTTCCAATTTCTTTTTGCCATTCAATGTAATAGGCAAAACTTTATCCTTACTTCCCATCTTTCTCTCATTAACCTCAATCTTTCCTCAGCCCACAAAATTCTTATAGACATGATAGCTTAGAAAGTTTAGCAGAATAACTGGTGGTACTCTCTATGAAGCTCAACGCATCTAACATTTCAATCATCAAAAGATTACTTGCAAGCCGTAACAATAGACCCCTAAGAGCCATCTTACGAAAATTCGAACCCCAAGACCTATCACGTCTCTATAGCCACCTCAACACCCATGAGTCCCGTATCTTTACAGAAGCCCTTATGAGCGTCCATAAAATACATGATGCTCTGTATCAACTCCCAAAAGATCGTATTTTATGGATTTTTGATCTCCTCTCTCCAAAGCATCAGCTCCATTTTTTTACAAGTGTTTCCCCTGACCAAGGCAGCTATTTTTTAAGCCTTATAGATAAAGAGAAGAGGACTTATCTCTTAGAACATATTCCTCAACCTCAAAGACGACGTCTCCAACAGATTCTGAATTACCCTGAAAATACTGCCGGCCGAAACATGACAACAAGAGTATTTACCTTGAATGAAAACCTCAATGCACAATCTGCTATTGAAAGTATACGTGAACGTCAACTGGAAGAATCTCTGTATTATGTTTACTGTACAGATAATGAGTCTCGACTAAAAGGTGTCCTCTCACTCAGAGACCTTGTTACTGCTCCAGCTGATAGACCTATTTCTGAAATTATGAAAAAAGAAGTTATCACTATAGAGCCTTCCTTTAGTTCACAAAAAGTAGCTCAACTTGTAAGTCACTATGATTTTGTCGCTCTTCCTGTTATTGAATCTGATGGGACACTGATTGGCTTAATTACAGTAGACGACGTCTTAGACATTATTCAAGAACAAGCCACAGCAGACGCCTATGCTTCTGCTGGACTCCAAGAAGGAGATCGCATTTGTAGTTCCCCTCTTTTTTCATTTAAAAACCGCCTCCCATGGATGTTTATTAATTTATTTTTAGCGGCCCTTGTCAGTTTGGTTGTTGCACAATTTGAACAGACAATGAGTGAACTCATTATATTGGCCACCCTTAATAATATCGTTGCAGGTGTTGGTGGTAACACAGCTATTCAATCACTCACAGTTATGACAAGAGGTTTAGCCATTGGAGATCTCCAATTGACCACCATCTCAAAAGCTTGGTTAAAAGAAGTCATCGTTGGTCTCAGTTTAGGTTTAATCATTGGCATCTCCTCAGGCTTTCTTGTTTATTTTTGGAAAAATAACCTACTCGTATCTATTGTTATAAGTATAGCTATGCTTATAAACTCTCTAATTGCTACCTCCTTTGGGACACTTATCCCCATATTCTTAAAACGATTGAACTGGGACCCGACATCCGGAAGTGGGGTCATTGTGACAACAATTACCGATGTTTTTGGGTTTTTCTCCTTTCTAGGTATTGCCACCCTAGCTCTAAAAACCTTCAACTAGACAAAGGGCAATGATAATAACGTATAGAAAAAATAAAGAGTTTCCGATGAATATATGAACTCAGAAGAAAGATATACGATTGTGGATCATATCATTCGAAAAATTAAAGAGGCCCAATCACTTATTCTCAGTACACACCGAGAATGTGACGGTGATGGACTAGGTTCCGAAAT
Organism: Bdellovibrionales bacterium; assembly: GCA_965116215.1. Lineage (GTDB taxonomy): Bacteria > Bdellovibrionota > Bdellovibrionia > Bdellovibrionales > JAKFYE01 > CBDBKL01. The sequence goes on from OZ220494.1 coordinate 649,195, forward strand.
TGGACTTTATCATGCATTGATAAAAATAGGAAAACCAACTCGAATTCTCAATCTGGACCATACAGCAGCAAAATATAACTTTTTAAATCCACATCAATATGTCGATGTTTTTGAAGCCCCCCATGATCCTATTGAAAAAACAGATCTTGCACTCATTTTTGATACAAATGACTCACGAATGCTTGGAACACTCTATGAAGTTCTCAAACAACAATGCAAGGAAATTATTTTTATTGACCATCACCCTATATTGAATAAGGGCCCTAAACCAACACACAGTTCAATAATAGACACCGAAGCTGCCAGCACAGGAGAAATCGTCTACGATATTATTAAAAAATTAAACATCCCGCTAGATAAGAATATCGCAAAAGCTCTTTACACAAGTATTGCTTTTGACACTCAGGTTTTCCGTTATGTTAGAAATTCTCCCAAATCACATCACATTGCTGTAGATCTATTAAAATATGAACACCACCCTGACGAAATACATAGGCAACTGTTTGGACATCAATCCATTCAGAAGTTTCAATTTCTATCTGAAGCTCTTAAAAATATTGAATATTTCTCCGAAGGCCACTTTGCTTTGATAAAGATAAAAAAAAGTGAATTAGACAATCATCAATTAACAGCAGAGGACTCTAGGGATCTCATAGACATGGTCATGAATATTGAATCCTTAGAAGCTGCTGCACTTCTAAGAGAAGACAGTCTCGATAAATATAAAGTCTCACTACGCAGTAAAGGACGTATAGAAGTCTTAAGCATAGCAGAATCCCTTGGTGGAGGTGGACATCTCTATACCGCAGGGGCTTTCTATAGCGGTAAATATTCAAAGCTCAAAGAAAAAACCATTACAGCCCTTAAGAAAAAAATCCAAACAACAAAAGCCAACAATCACACATAAAAAAGCTCTATTAAAAGACTTCGCTATGCATTATTAGCTGACTCCCCTACTAGAGAGTTCTACGCTTTTTATGTCAAAGGGGGGATTTATGCGCGCACATTGGAGTCACCGACTCGCTTTTATATTGGCAGCGTCCGGCTCTGCTATTGGGCTGGGTAATATATGGAAGTTTCCCTACATCACCGGAGAATATGGTGGTGGTGCCTTTGTTCTTGTCTATTTGATCTGTATTTTAGCTGTCGGTCTTCCCATTTTTATTGCAGAGCTATATATCGGTCAACAGGGGCAGACAAATACCGTTTCTGCTTTTGAAGTCAATCACAAACCAAAAACCCTATGGAGGCTTCCCGGATGGATAGGTCTGCTCAGTGCCTTCCTTATCCTCTCCTTTTATAGTGTTGTTGGTGGATGGGTCCTGGACTATGCGGTTCAATCTCTCTTGGGACACTTTCAAAGCAGCACATCAGAAGCATCTATTGGTAAAATATTTAACAACCTGTTAGCCAATGGCCCTCGCCAATTTTTCTTCCATACAATCTTTATGGGACTCACCATATTGATTGTTGCAAATGGTGTGAAAAATGGACTCGAACGTTGGAGTAAGATTCTCATGCCAACTCTTATGGTTCTCCTTATTATTTTATTTATTCACTCCCTATTTCTAGACGGTTTTACTCAAGCTCTCGCTTTTTTATTCAAGCCCAATATGGATCAACTTTTCTCTAAGCCTGATGCTATCCTCTCCGCCGTTGGACACTCCTTCTTTACCCTCAGTCTGGGTATGGGGACAATGATAACATATGGGGGATACCTGTCTAAAAAAGAAAGCCTTGTCAAATCTGCCGGTATAGCTGCTTTACTAGATACAGTTATTGCACTTATAGCAGGTATTATTATTTTCTCTATCGTCTTCTCTTATGGCAAAGAGCCTGAAGGTGGACCCGGATTGATCTTTGTCACTCTCCCTAAACTTCTCTCTCAAATGCCTGGAGCCTATTTTATATCTTCAGCTTTTTTCATCCTCGTCACATTTGCAGCCATGACATCTGCTGTCTCTATCCTAGAGGTGGTTGTCGCCTATGCAATAGATGCATTAAAATGGTCTCGTAAGAAAGCAACTCTTGTTTCTGGATTGGCAATCTATGTTTTAGGATTTCTCAGTGTCTTTTCATATAATAAGTTAAGCGATGTTAAAATCATGGACTTGAGCTTCCTAGATCTTTTTGACAAATTCACAACTAATATTTTACTGCCTATTGGTGGATTACTCATTGCACTTTTCTTTGGATGGGTTATTGGGCCTAAATCCTTAAAACATATTATAGGAGATGAAAACTCTCCTTTTGCAAAGGGACTCCTCTTTACAGTTCGAATTATAACTCCACTAGCTGTACTTATGCTGCTTCTATCTCCTTTGTTCCTATGATGGTATCAACGAAACAGTCATTTTTAAAAAAAGGTATAAAAATGAACAGAAAGAATCCAGTCCAACCTCTATTTTTAGACCTAACAACCCTCTACGAAGGTATTAACATGTTCTCTTATTTTCGACTCAACAAACATTTTTAATTTAATAAATAAAATAGCTAAATATATGGATAATAAATTAACATATAGTACATACTTAAAGATTTCAGAACTTCTTAATCTTCAAAGACCCCTATCTTCAGATCCTGAAGAACATGATGAGACCCTTTTTATTATTATCCATCAAGTCTACGAGCTTTGGTTCAAGCAGATACTACATGAGCTAGATGCTATTAACTCTTTTCTTTCTCAGAATCATATTTCAAAATCCATATCTCATCTAAAACGTGTACTCACGATATTAAAAATAATGGTTACGCAAATAGATGTACTTGAGACAATGTCACCTCTTTCGTTTGCCTCTTTTCGAGATCGATTACAATCTGCCAGTGGCTTCCAGTCTGTACAATTTAGAGAGCTTGAGTTTCTGTTAGGAAAAAAATCCAAAGATACTATTATGATTCATAAAGATAATTCTGAATTTCAAGACAAACTTAAAAAGCGATATAATAATCCCACACTTTACGATTATTTTTTATTATGTCTCTCAAAACAGAGCTATAATATCCCCAGTGAAGTATTAAAAAGAGATTTTAGAAAGCCTTATATTGAAAATAAAGACGTGCAAAATGAACTTATTAAAATCTATAAAAATAATCCCACACTTCATATTCTTTGTGAGTTACTAACTGATCTTGATGAAGGATTACAAGAATGGCGATATCGTCATGTGAAAATGGTGGAAAGAACCATTGGAGCTAAAATAGGAACAGGAGGCTCAGCAGGAGTAGAATATCTTAAAACAACACTTTTTACCCCTTTATTTAAAGATCTTTGGACCATTCGAAATCGTTTTTAATTTATTGAAAACTTTTGCTTTTTATTTTTGTCGAGAAAGACCTCTCACATCCAAGGCCGCTTCACGAATCACCTCTGAAAGAGTGGGATGGGCATGAAAACTACGAGCAATGTCTTCACTCGAACCATAAAACTCCATTCCAATAACTAATTCAGAAATAATATCTGAAGCCCTTGGTCCCAAAATATGAGCCCCCAAGAGGGCATCTGTTTTTTTATCGGCTAAAATCTTTACAAAACCTTCAGTTTGACCAAGTGCCTTAGCTCTCCCATTGGATTGAAAAGGATACTGTCCCTTATTATAAGAAATCCCCTGTTTTTTAAGTTCCTTCTCTGTATAACCCAAACTCGCTGCCTCGGGATAAGTATAAACAATTCCAGGCAATGCCCTATAGTTAACATGCCCTGACTTCCCCGCTAAAATTTCAGCCACAGCAACACCTTCTTCTTCTGCCTTATGAGCCAACATAGGACCAGAGGAAATGACATCACCAATGGCATAAACTCCAGGAAGATTTGTCTGATAGTTTTTATCAACACAAATAAATCCCTTTGCATCTTTTTTTAAATCTCCAAAACCATTTGTAAAAGGAATACGACCAGCGGCTACAAGAAGTTTATCTGCCTTGAGTTTTTGCTTTTTTCCCCCTTTAGAAAGAAGAGTGAGTTGAGATTGATTTTTATTGAATTCTACAATTTCTCTTTCCAGAAGGAATTTAAGACCTTGATTTTCTAATACCTTTTGAAGAGCAACAGAAACTTCATCATCTAATGTTGAACACACGGAAGCTAATTGATCTACAACGGTGACATTTGAACCCAATCTAGCCCAAATGGAGCCAATTTCCACTCCAATAAAACCGGCCCCGACAACCAGTAAATTTTTTGGAACACGAGTTAAACTCAAAGCCTCTGTTGATGAAATCACCTGCTCTTTATCAAACTCTAAACCAGAAAGCTCTCTCGGAACACTACCCGTTGCTATAACAATAGATTGAGCCCGATATGTTTTAGCTTGTCCTCTAGCTGTACGAACAGTCACTTTACCGGAGGCAATTTCACCTATACCCTGAATATGAGTTATTTTATTTTTTTTAAAAAGAAAACCGATACCTTGAACAAAATCAGAAACTATACTCTCTTTTCTCTTCATCATATTTAAAAGATTGACCTTCACTTGATTTACTTCAATACCGTGCTTTTTAAAGTCCGTCTTTGAAGAATGAAATAATTCAGATGACTCCAAAAGTGCTTTTGAAGGAATACAACCAATATTAAGACAAGTTCCACCTAATTTCTTCTTTTCTACAACAGCCGTCTTTAACCCTAACTGTGCAGCTCGAATAGCACAAACATAGCCTCCCGGGCCTGCACCAACAACAATAACATCAAACATTTGACTCATATTTTTACCCTAAACTTCTAGTACCAGACGACGGGGATCTTCTATAGATTCCTTCACTTTTTGAAGAAAACTTACAGCTCCCTTACCATCTACAATTCTATGATCGTAGGAAAGAGCAATGTACATCATAGGGTGGATTTGGACTTGGCCTTGAACTGCAATAGGTCGTTGTTCAATTTTATGCAAGCCCAGTATTCCACTTTGAGGTGGATTTAATATAGGAGTCGACATCAATGAACCAAAAACACCACCATTGCTAATAGTAAACGTGCCTCCCTTCATTTCATCAATCGTCAATTTCCTATCTCTTGCCTTAATAGCTACTTCCTTTATCTTTACTTCCACCTCTGCAAGACTTAAAGACTCAACATTTCTTATAACAGGAACAACAAGCCCTGCATCTGTAGAAACAGCAATTCCAAAATTGAAAAAATCATTATAGACAAATTCATCCCCTTCAATAAAAGCATTAATTTCTGGAAAACCCCTAAACCCTTCTATACAGGCCTTTGCAAATAGACCCAAAAATCCCAGACGTACACCATATCTCTCTTTGAATAATTCACCATAAACTTTTTTTAACTCAAAATATTGAGTCATATCTACTTCGTTAAACGTTGTTAATATAGCAGCTGTACGTTGTGCTGAAACTAAGTGCTGCGCAATACTTTTCCTTAGAGTCGACATCTTTACACGACGTTGACTTCCATTTTTTGAAACAGCCGCTTTTTCAATGAAAGGGTCCTCTTCGGTCACCTGTCTCGAAATATAATTTATAAGATCAGATTTTGTGACACGACCACTACGCCCACTTCCCCTTACATCTTTAATATTTATATTTTCTTCTTCAGCCATACGACGAACCGCTGGACTCAATTCTTTCATAGAATCCTGAGAGGATTCCGATGAAGAACTTTCTAAAGGAAGAGTTTGAACTGTTTTTTCACTTTTATCTCTTGCTGCAGGCTTTACCGATTTACCAGATTTATCACTAAATGATGTGGTTTTTGATGTATCAATACTGCCAACAGATTGTCCGACCTTAGCCACTTGACCTGACTGCGTTTTGATTTTTAACACCCCTGCCACCTCAGCGACTACCTCTACAGTTGCCTTTTCTGTTTCTACTATCAAAAGATTTTCATTCATCTCAACATGTTGACCATCAGCCTTTAACCACTCTGAAATCGTGACCTCTGTTATTGATTCACCAACTGATGGAATTTTTACTTCAGATTTCATCTATCTTCACTCCTTAAAAATAAAACCTTTTCTTAAAACCTCTTCTTGCTCTATTATATGTCGTTCTAAAGAACCCTCAGCAGGACTTGAACGCTCAGGTCGAGCCACATAACCCAAATTCAAGTGAGGTTTATTGATCTTCCTTTTGAGTTTCGTGAGCTTCAATCTCAAAAAACTCAAAGCCCCCATATTTTCTGGCTCCTCTTGAACCCAAAATAATTCCTTTAAGTTTTTATACATTTTTAAATAATGAGCCAATTGATCATATGGAAAAGGGTAAATCTGTTCAACTCTTAAAAGGGCAATACGTTGTCCATTGGAATCTTCCATCTGTTTTTGTAACAACTCATAATAAATCTTCCCTGAACACAATAAGGCCCTTTGGACTTTATGAAGATCTTTAATATTTGAATCATTAAATGCTTCATAAAACTGATCTTCTGTAAATTGCTTAAAGTGGGATACAACTTTAGGATGTCTTAATAAAGATTTTGGCGACATAATGATTAAAGGTTTTCGAAAAGATCTTTTGATCTGTCTACGCAAAACATGAAAAATCTGACTTGGAGTTGTTAAGTTACAAATCTGCATATTGGCTTGTGCACAAAGTTGCAAAAACCTCTCTAGACGAGCACTCGAATGCTCAGGCCCTTGCCCCTCATAACCATGAGGTAAAAACATAACAAGTCCACTTAAACGCTGCCATTTTTGCTCTCCACTTGATATAAATTGATCAATAATAATTTGGGCTCCATTAACAAAATCTCCAAATTGAGCTTCCCAAATAGTCAATCGATGTGGATCCGCAGTAGAAACTCCATATTCAAAACCCAATGCTGCAAATTCAGAAAGATGACTATTATTGACATCAAATTGTGCCTTGGGATTTATCATTTTTAAAAAAGAAAACTCTTCTCCCGTCTCCATATCATGATAAACAGCATGACGGTGTGAGAAAGTCCCTCGGCATGTATCCTGCCCTGTCAATCTCACATGTGTTCCCTCATTGAGCAAAGAGGCATAAGCTAGCAACTCAGCCGTTCCCCAATCAAGAATATGATGGTCTCTAAAGTTTTTTAATTTTTTACTCAAAAGTGTTTTTAATTTTACATGAATATTTATACTCTTAGGCTCTTCAAAAATCTTCGATAATAATTTATCTAAATCTGACTTTGAAATCGATGTTTTAACTGGTTCTCTAAATTTATCTAACCCCACTTGTTTAAATTCTTTCCAGAATCCATCCATAACCGGAAGCTTCAAATTTGGAGGACTTTTTCTAATCTGATCAAGATGCCCTTGAAGACGCTGTAGCTCTAGATCCCATATTTTTTGAATCTCCTCAGAAGAAACAACTCCCTGTGATTCCAGTTTTTTAGCATAAATTTCTCTCACAGATGGATGAGATTTAATTTTTTTATAAAGAATGGGCTGAGTAAAGGATGGCTCATCACCCTCGTTATGACCATGACGACGATAACTCACAAGTCGTATAACAACATCAAAATGAAATATCTGACGAAACTCAAGAGCTATACGAGCAGCCTTAATACAAGATTCAACATCATCGCCATTCACATGAAAAATAGGAATACTCAATGGCTTGGCAACATCTGAAGAATAAAGAGATGAGCATATATCATGTGGATTTGTGGTAAAACCGACTTGATTATCTACAACAATATGAATGGTTCCCCCTGTATCATAGGCTCTTAACTTTGACATCTGAAGAGTTTCGCTCACCACACCCTGCCCAATAAAAGCAGCATCTCCATGAATAAGTACGGGAATAACTTTACTTTTTCCATCTCCATTCTTTCTTTGTTTTGCCCAACTCATACCTTCTACAACAGAATTAACAGCCTCTAAATGGCTAGGATTAAACGCCAACGAAAGATGAACCTTATGCTCTTCACCAAACTTTTTATCTGCTGAATAACCAAGATGATATTTTACATCTCCTGTAAAAGAACTATGACCTTCATGTTCTAGGCCCTCAAACTCAGCTAACATCACAGAAAACGCTTTGCCCATAAAATTAGATAAAACATTAAGACGTCCCCTATGTGCCATCCCTAATACTAGATCCGTCACCTCTGATTTAGCTCCACGCTTAACCAATTCATGCAACATAGGAATCAAAGACTCAGAGCCTTCAAGGGAAAAACGCTTTGTTCCCACAAACCGTGTGTGAAGAAACCTCTCCAGACACTCAGCGCGATTCAATAAATCAAATACTTCTTTTTTTTTCTTTTCTGGTATTTTATAGGGTTTTTGTTTTTCAAATTTTTGATAAATCCAGTGACGTATATCAAAAGGAAGATCAGCCGTTTGAACTACAAAAGTCTTACAATAAATCGTATTTAAAGACTCTATAAGAGATCTTAAAGTTTTTGGCTTCCCCAATACAATAGCTGTAGATTGATAAACAGTATCTAGATCGGCTTCCGAAAGACCATAAAAATCAAGTTCCAACATAGAAACTTTCTTCGGAATTTGTCCAAGAGGGTCTATCTGTGCTTTTAAATGACCAAACTCTCGATAAGCTTGAATTAATTGTAAAACTTTATATTCAGAAGAAAAATTTGAAGACTCAATAGGACTTTCGAAAGAAACTTCTCCGTTGAGTTTTTTAGAAAACTCAACGCCTTCAAAAAAATATTGCCATTCTTGGGGAACTGACTCTGGATGCGTCTTATATCGACTCTGAAGTTCATCAAGATATACTGCATTTTCTGCTGTCAAATGACTAAAATTTTTCATACCCACTAAAGGACCACTTTTTTCTAAGAAATAATGCACATCTTTCAACGTTATCAGAAGATAGAAACACCGTCTCTAATAATTTGTCATTCTATGCAAATGATTTTTACCTTTGTACTGTTGAATTTGTAAGAATGGAAGATAAATTCAGACGCATCGCTTCTCTAATGAAAAGATCTAAAGATTTTTTTCATATCATCTCTTTTTGAGCGAAAAACTTTAACAAAACCATGAGTTCATCTCTACAAAGCCATAGGGTTGGATGACTTTAACAAAACCTATTTATGGGTTTATATCTACTGTTACATTCTTGATAAAACGAGTGGTCTGACTTCCAAATTGTTCCATAACCCTTTGCATTTCTCCCAATAGGTACTCTTCGGGATTTTCTTTTGGATCCATATCATTAACAATGTTAAAAATCGTACGTATCTCCTCATAAAATGCTAAGTGTTGTTTCAATTGTCCCTCACTGAGAAGGATCAATTCCAACCCAGGCATTTCAATAGCCATTGATGAGCCTACAATAGATCCAACAAATACAGTTCCAAAAATCCCTTTCATAAGAACACTTTTTGTAGCCTTTCCTACACGACGCCTCTTAACAGCTTGCAAAAACCCCTTTCCTTTAACCCTTATACTTTTTAAAAATGGAACTTTAGATACAACATAACTAGCTAAGACAAAGCTAGCCAAAGTATTTGTAAAAGCTAATCCCTTCAATCCTGTTATTTTTGTATTTATCTTCTCCACTTTTTGAGATGTCCAATCTATAAACCCCTTAAGGTTTTCAGAGATAGGAAGAGCTTGGCACTCATCTAAATTCAAAAATAAGGCGTTTATCTGTGGCACACCACAGGGAACAAAAAGATCAACACTTTGAAAAGATTTTTGCAAATGAGTCTCTACAGAACGATAGAGAATAGACCCATTAACCATATAAAATTGCTTAAAAGCCCTCATCCATTTTTCATGAGATTCTCCATAGGGCCATACTGTCTCTTTATATTGCTCATGACCTTTATGCAATGTACGAAGTCTAGGATAATCCAGTTCCCCTTTACCCATAAGCAATGCAACATACTGATTACGATAATCTGTCATATACAACCGACCCTCATGATATTCTCGCACACCATCTTTATCTGTATCTTTTGGAAGATCTTGAAAATTTGTATGAGCTACTGGAGGCCCTCTATACCAAGCATTTTTTCTGCCGTACATGTCTAAATTATAATGTTTTTGTACAACTGAATCTCTTAACTGATCCTTTATTATAAGATTGAGAAGAGCCCAAGCTATATTTTCAACATTATTTTCTAAGATCAAAAAGTCCACAGGAAGTAAATAATAGCCTTTTCCATTAAATACTCTGGCTTCAACATGATATCTGGTATTGAACTTGATATGCCCCTTTGGTATTCCATAATAAATATTTTTACCCCCTTTGCTCTTTTTTCTTACTCCAAATTTTTCGTAGGCTATACGATTAGCCAAAAGCCGAGCCTCCTCAAGAACAGCTTCAGCCTTAGAAAATAAATCTTCATCAAAAATATAATAACCCCAAAGTCTTTGTATATAGGCTTCTTGAAGAACATTATATTCCTGAGACATTTGCGATGTAGCTCTCTCAAAAAACAGATAGGGAAGCATAATAGGATAAGTAGCTCGCTCAAGTACAGTCGTTTTATAAACACTTACCTTTAAAAATTTCTTGATTATTTTATGAGGAGGGCGAGGGATAAAATTGAGACTCTTAGTTGTGGATAATAGGCCTGCAGAACTCTGCTGTGAAAATAAAAATATAAATAAAATAAGAGAAAAAATACACTTATACAGCACAACAGATTCCCTTCATGAGATAAATAAAAAATAAGCAGTTCATTCATATTCTATTGAAGACCTACTTATTCAATTCACTGAACTTCTCTATCAGGAACATCGTCGAAAAGATCCTCTGATGCCTCAAGACTCCTTAACAACTCCTCGAGTGTTTCTTCATCATAAATAAAGGGGGACTGAGAATGATCTTGTACACTTTGAGGAAAATACTTCTTATCAAGTCTTTTCTGTAAATCCTGATGTCCCAACTCAGTCTCTGGAGTTTTCTGTTCAGAGTCTTCATCTCTAGTGAATTGTGCCCTAATAGCTTGTACTTGAGCTCTTTTCTCTATTTCCTCTTGAATCTCCTCAAGAGACCAAAAGTAATCTCTATCACTATCTATTAATTGGTCTCTTTCCCTACTTTTCACAATAATATCTGAATAAATATTATTAGCAATAACAGGTTCATGGCGTATGTCTACTTGAAGCATCTGAAGAATCTCTTGTGGCATCATCTTATACGACAAACCGGTATTGTACATATCTAAGATGAGTAGATCACGAATAAGAGCCACTCTTAACTCAGGTTTGGATAAAACACATGCTCGATCTTCTCCTTCCGCAGAATACATATGAGAGTAAAACAATGATAAGTTACTATTGTACTCTTCTGAGGCAAGATTATATATAGCTGAGGCACGCTGACCTCTATCTTCTATATTTATAATTCTTAAAGAAGATTTCTTCTGCCTTGTAAGGTTCTCAATATCAAATGTCTCTTTGCATGATGCTTGTTCATTATATATAGATTTTGAAAAATCAAATGACATATTTAAAAAATCTTTATAAATACGAAATAGATTATCAAGTTGCACTTGATAACTTCTCACTTTATTATAGGGAGCGTTGGGATAATAGATCCCTATCTTTTTTTGAATAGAATCAAAAAAAGCACCAACATGATGACCGAAGTTTAAAAGAGGTGGCATTTTTCCATCAAAATAAGATTTTTCTAAAAATTTCTGTGCATGTTTTAAGAATTCAACTCTCTCTCCCGTTAATCGCGTTTCCAAAGAACGCTTCTCTTGAGCCAAAAGACGCTTAATAGCCTCTACATTATGTCCAGATATTTCAACACCCTCTTCTGTAATGGTAAGAGATACATTAGGAGAAGATTTTCTCAAGAAAGTTTCATATTCTTCAACCTCTTTTTGGAAAGCCACCCTATGAATTCTATTTTGATGCCAACTAAACCCAAGACTTGTATCAGAGTATACAATGCTAGAAAACTCACCGCCTCCCAACAACCAATTCAGATAATACTCTTTCTTAGTATAATCTGTACTTAACTTTTCAAAGTTTTGAACCCAGGGAATGTATCTGTTGTAAAAATCAAGAAAAAGAAATTCCTCATATTTATACCAATGCTCCATCCAGTCTTTTCTCAAATCATTTATTTTCTCAAGATCTTCTTCTCTCCCAAATTGAACAAACTCCATTACATTTTGATACATATTTTTACGGTAATCATTTTCCTTTTTTCTTAATGCCGATGGTTTAAATAAGTGATCTTGAATTTTCTTAAGTTGCGTTTCACCTTCTAAAAAAGCCATCCCATGAAGGACTTGCAAAGGCATAGCTTTAATTGATCGAGTGAGATATAAAGGAGCTCGAGAACTCAACCTAGAGAGTCGTAACCCTATTTTCTGAGAAATTGTTCTGAGTAATCCTCTAAAAGCCTGCCCCCCCTTTCCAACGAATTGTAAATTGGCAAACTGCTCTCTAGAATTAATCAAGGGGGATATATTAACCCACTTTGGAAGATCTTTTGTTTTCACTTGTCTAACAAAAGATCTCAACTTTCTCATATATTCGATTTTTTTCTCTCCAGTTTTTTTATTGCCTTTGACCTTTTTTATTGAATCACCGACCTTATGAAAAATCTTATCCACAGCTGCTATAACAATAAGTAGACGAGCGATTTGGCCACTGAGTTCTTTCCACTCGCCTGGGTGCATACGTTGAGCGTCTACAGCGACTTGAGCTAAGGCCTCCCACGAGGCATTCCAATATGGATGACGATATTCCTCATTAATATTTTTAAGTTCTAAAGTCAGTTCTTTAACTTTTTCAATGGTTTGTTGTTCAGCATCTGATAAACGCTTAAACTCTTTGAGTTTTAATAATTCTTCTTCTATGTCATGAGCACGTTTTATTTTTATTCCCAATTCTCGCAAATTAAGATCTCTTCTTGTCTTTTTCTCAAAAAATTCTTTTGTCCGATCCCAATACTCTGTTGCATATAATTTTGAAACATTCCAACCCTGACTATAAAAGACTTTTTCTAAAAAGTGATTTCCCACCACAGCGATAGCCATTCCCGCTCCATTAGTTGGCTTGCGAAGGATGCGACGGCTAAGCAAAAATTTATTGATATATTGATTGCTTATACCTGCAATCACACCAAACGATAAAAGTAAACCCGCCCCTCGAGGATCTGCAAGACTATCCCAAGTGGCATATCTCATATACGGATTATCTGTAGCCAAACCCCTTAACATACCATGAAACAACATAGCCCCCATAAATCCCAAAGTTCCTGTTCCTAAGCTTGTAATATGAGCCAACCTAGCAGACCGTTTCTGACTCTTAAGCTGTCTGTCATGTTCATTGACTGTAGATAGATCAGGACCATGAAGAGGATTGTATTTAGGATCTCGAATGAGTTCCCCTTTTTTGGGAATATACCTTTTAACTCTTCTATTCCCTTCTTTCCGAATGCGCTTTATCTCGTCTAACTGTTTATCATACATCCATTTTCTAATTTTGTGATTTTCATTTGCAATAATATCTACAGCTTCTTTGATAAGATTATACTTAGCCGCCAAGAGAAACTGCATCTGTGTTTGTTCACCTGATTTCCGACTAGCTGCTATCTGTGCCTCTATCCTCGCTAATTTTCTTCGCCCCTTTTTAATAATATCCTCATGTGAGTCATATCTAGAGACACCAAGAACTTCATAATAATTGGAAAAACCTCTTGCTACAGCAGCTTGTGCTTGCTCAACAATCGCTCGCTCTAGATGAGCTGGTATTTTATTTGGTGAACTCTTGTTGTCAGCAGCATGAATAGAACCTGAAAGCAATAACAGCAGAATAACTCCCAATTGAAACTTCATGCTGTCAAACCTCCTTCACCACTCAGTCATAAGAAACTCAACTGACTATTCCCAACGTCTCTGTTTCTTAGTGAAATATTATAACCATAGAACAACACAGTTCTCCCTTATGATTATGCATAAATCATGCCTCTTAGAAGTCAAATTCAATAAATTGAACATGAAATTGATAAAGAGAAGAGTTTTTCTTAAGTCTTCCAAAAGCTCAAACAGCTCCAAAGACACGGCAGCTCCTAGTAAAACCTAAAAAACATAAGCTAGATAGAGTTCAATGTCATCAAGAGCAAAACAACCCATCTTTACCACTGCCTACACACCCTATAGGAAAAAGAGTTTTATCTTTCTCTTTAAAAGTCTTACAAAGCGCAGGGTGTATTCTGAAGAGAAACAAAAGCTTATTTATCTTTAATCACATTCAACTTATCCAGCCAATGTTTTCAGTCTTTATCCTGTCCATCTCACCTTTGTTTTAAGTGCATACACATGTAAAAACCATGTACAAATTTTATAATAAAAATGGACCCTCAGAAAACATTACGACTTCTAGAATTATAAAAAACCCTGTCCTCATTGAATAAAAATGAATCTCAAAAAATATTTATAACGACTGCAAATACAAAAATAGGGATGTTTAAACATCCCTATTTTCCATTACTCATTAATAAGGCTTAAAATGCAGTATATAAAAAATTAAGCCCCTACGCATCTTCTCCTAAAAGCTTCAAACTCTTCTCGAGTTAAACTTTTCAAACGCTGTGCTAATTCACTATTATTAGCCATAACCCTCTCAATAGCGGCATCTCTAGCCTCAGCAAGAGGCTTACCAGCTTTTATTTCACTTAAAAATGCAATTTGCATCTCACTGCCTCTTTGCAAACGCTCTACGATTGCGTTCTGAATGCTACTACGAGACATATTGGCTTGGTCAACCACAGGAGCTTCAAAAAGTTCTTTAAAAAAGGTGTTAATATTTTCTGAAGAAACCGCCTTTATTTGTTCGGAATTTCTCAGTGAAGTCACTAATTCCAGATGACGATTTCGTACTTCAACAAGAAGCTCGGTCATTTTATCCGTAAGATAACCCTTCTCTTGTAACCCTCTACTGGCCTTTGAAGCTGCGACTCCAATATGGCCAACAGCACTAATAGCAGGAGGTCCCAATTCAGTTGCCGTCAAAAGAGCCTGCCTTAATTTTGGACTTGCTACCAGCGTTTTATAACTCACACCTAATCTGTTCACATATAAATTGAGAAGCCTCATGGATATATCCCCAACCTCTTGTCTTACTTTTTGTAACCTCTGAGGTAAAAATGGAGAATTCATATTCGTGACTTCATTTGCCCTTCTGAGGAACTCAAGCTGTTTATCTCGAGAAACGTCACGAAACTTTGACGCTGACTGCAACTTAGTCGCCCTTACCGCCACTTGCGAAAAAGCCTCTCCTACAAATCCCACACTAAGTGCCATTATTAATAGAGTATTTTTAAACATTCTAAACCTCCTACTTTTCAACCTAGACTTGTATAACAAAAGCAAATAATAGGCCAGTAAAAATTGTCTCCTCATACCTTTTGACTATCTACGCTATCCAACTATGAAATTTATACCTCACGGCTGTAGATCACAAACTATATATCAATAAATTCTAATAGAGCCTTAAATAATAAATCATCTGCCCTTTTAGAGGCTCTGTGGATTTGCGGCTTTATCACCTTGAAATCCTCTCTCTCCACCCTTCTTTTCAATTGTCTCGTTTGAAGCACTTATAAATTTTGATGAGATTTCCAACATATGTATAAAAATTAAACAGATGAATGAAATATTTTTCCAAAATCTGAGTTCAGTATAAAAGTGGACCAATCTTATCTGGGTCTGGGCTATTCATCTTTCGTGTTGTACTTGTTGTGGTTTGTCTCGTTGTCGTCGTTACCCTTCTCATTGTCGTTGTTGTTCTTCTCGTTGTACGCATTGTTGAAGATGTCGTCGTCGGCCCTGTTCTGCTTCTTTGATTTCCACAATTTATCGTCACTGTTCCCAAGTGTTGGTTTTTATGTCGACTTCCCGATAAATATTGATATTTACCTTGAAACCAACGCCCCGGTATTGGCTCATTAATGGCCCAAACAGCCAGCTTGTGATCCCTTCCATCACAAATATTTTTTTCATTATCATACGTCAATCCAGAGACATCAATACTGTAGGATCCACAATTTGTACAGTCTGGCGAAGCCGGCCAAAAATTATCATACCCCTCCTCGCCCCCAAGAGGATGTCCTCCTCCCCAAACCGTAGAACCCCCTTCACCAACAACATAAATACCAATATAGAGAGGAGCTGTTTTCAACACATCTCCATCAGAAACAGTTCCGTAGACTCTGGTTCCTGAAACATGAACCGTCCCCACAGGGCTATGCACATCTGAACAAGAATTTTCGGAAACATCATATGGCGACAATCCAAAATTTCCTCTTTTTTCAATATTAAAATATCGAGCTTTCATCCAACCCATAGGGCCACAAGGTATCTTTGGTAAACTGTTACGTGTCCATTCAAACATGTACTCCAGTTGGTAAGAGGAAACACCCTCAATATCTGGATCCTGAGGGATCACATTATTAAATGTCGCCCATTGAAAACCATAACCTCCTGAAGTTATACTTATCGGTGTCTTACCATAAGGACTAGGTCGCTCTATCATCAAATGATAGCGATTGCCGGAATTATAAGCGTTACTTCCTGGGGCTATTGGAGTATTACGCAAAGAAATCAATTTGGGAATACGAACACCAAAATCAAAAAGTTGCGTATGAGATCTACAACCTGTACCACTCAAAGTCACGCGAAGCTGCTCAGATGAAGATCTTGTTAAATGACACTTAGTATTTATAGTCGCAGCTCTTCCGGCCTGTCCCCTCGTTACACCCTGACAATTAGAGACCTGCCAACTATAAGTTAACCCTGTAGCAGAAGACTCCGTATTAGAAACTTTAAAATGTAATTGCGATCCTTTTGGCCCCCAATAAACACTATCATAGACATCATCCTCCCAAGGCAAAGAACTGCTTGATGCAGTAGTGGCTACTCCCAGAATATTAAAAGAACAGGCTATCTGTGATGGAGGTGATTGACATTGACCATCTGTCTTTGTTCCCGGGCAAGTCTGACCACATGTTCCCTTTGCTGTTTGCCCAACACACACATAGGATCCATCACATGTCCCTTGACTTGTTCCACGACATGTTTTTCCACACTTATTGACAAAGTTTTCATTCCGACAATAAGATTGCCCTTCTGAAGCATCACACTGACAAACACATTGACCATTGACATCTGTCTCTCCACTCGGACATTTACAAGCTGGAGGTCTTCCAATTTGATCCGACCGGCAAAGACAACATTTCTCATAACTGGGGCTCTCTCTGTTGCTTGCATATGTATTGTAGACCGCACCTCTACAATCAAAACGTTGGTTTCCAGATTTTGACACATTAATGTCTCCACATGTTCTAACAGAGTCATCCGAGTCATCCGAATTGCCTGAACAGGTTTCAACAACAAAACGAACAGGGACAGTTGGCGATGTCCAAGCTGTTCCTTCCACGACCCCTTCAGCCGAAAGTTCTAACTCGTATGTTCCATTATCCAGATTTTGATAACTTAAATTCGCCCGAGTACCATCACTTCCAGAGATCTTAGTCAAAGCACCAGAAGATGAGCCCCCTAAACTTCTAGCTTCCCGACACTTCCAAAAACTGTTATCTGTAGAGGGCCGTATCCGTCTACAGTGGTAGGTATTTGTAGCTAAATTCGTATTTATGGAAATCGTTGCTGTTCTTGACTCTGTCCTATTGGGTTCGCCGGCACAGAGGCTGCGCCCATGAGGAATTAACACTCCCGCTCCATTACGTACCTCTATCCTAATACCAGAAGCCCCACCCCCAAGAGGATCATCTGGACCCAATCTCTTAATTTTTTCAAAGCTGACATTTCCACAGTTTTGATAGAACAAAGGCACTGTCACCAGAACAATTATAGAAAGTAAGATATTCTCTTTATGACGTAAAATCCACTGTACCAAAGACCCCCCCTTAAGAGAAATCACTATAAATAGTTTATCGTCAATAGAGGGAGGGGTCTTTAATGACGTACTATAACTTAAGACTAGACCATTAATTATCGTATATCCTAGGTTTTGAAGAATAAGAGTTCATTCTCTCGTTATCTATAGAAGGTTTATAGCGCATTTTTACATTCACTTATTAACCAAAGATCTATACAGAAAAATCTTTAAGTATTGAAAAGGGAGAATAAGAATTGAGTTCCCCTATCTTTTTTAATGCTTCTTTTTTATGTTCACATTGAGAATCTCCACAATAAGGATAGGATGGTTCACTAAACCCTATAACTTCCCTTACAAAGTCCACCATATCCAGAACGCCATCAGAAAAAATATAATCATTCCAGTCAGACGTCATAGCGTCTTTTTTTCCTATATAATCTTCTAAAACCTGCTGTACACGTATTTCTTCAGTTCTACAGGAGGCTTTATGAGCTTGTCCTTTGGAAGTTGCTTTTTTGTGACAAGAGTTTGAAGTTTTGTTCTTTTTATAAGATCCAGCCAAGTCTTTTGATAACAGTATTTCCTGAATCTTTTGATAAAAATCAAGATCAATATCCCAACCACATTTTGAACACATGCGATTGAGATAAGATTTAATAAATCCTGTAGCTTGATAAACATTCCTATTGATCGGCTGAATAAAGACTTCAATTTGATAAGGTTTTCCCTTTCCAATGAACTCTTCAATAACAGAGCCTAAGGGTGACACTTTATTCATGTATTTAAAACCTTTACCTTCTTTGGGTAGGTTAAATAATTCAATATGTCTTAAATCACAGCCCATGTCCTCATATACCCTAAATCGTCATCCAAAGATAAGATATTTTTAAAACCATAAAAAATACATTAAAATTTCTAAAAATGATCTCTCTTTTTCTTATTTTCACATTGGGAAACAACATAAAAGTAAAGCCCCTATGAGAATGAGGAGAATTATAAAAAGAACCTATTTGTTAGTTTTCTTCTGAAGAATTTTTTTAATTTTTAAAAAAACACGATGAAACATGTCCTCTGTAAGGCGTCCTGTAAATGTATTTTGCTGACTCGGATGATAAGATCCAATCACATCCTCTCCAGATTTAATCTTATACCAACTCAGATGATGAAAACGAGGACAAGCTCCATTCCAGAGCCCAAGAACTTTAAACTCTGTATTTAAAGCTCTCCAAGCTAAATGCCCTAAAGCCAAATACACTTTTGCTTTTGTCCTCTTCATAGTCTCTTGTAAATAAGGTTGACAGGCTAAGATCTCTTCTCTCGTCGGCTTATTATCTGGCGGTGCACAGTGTACGACTGCAGTAATAAGAGTTCTTTTTAAAATCAAACCATCGTTAGCATCTGTACTCTCAGCTTGAGTACTGAAACCAAACTTATATAGGGCTCTGTAAAGCCAATCACCACTACGGTCACCTGTAAACATTCGTCCCGTTCTATTTGCTCCATGTGCCCCAGGGGCTAATCCAACAATCAAAAGCTCTGCCGAATTCTCTTCGCCAAAATTTGGAACAGGTCTTCCCCAGTACTCCCAATCCGAGAAAGACTTTCTTTTCTTTCTAGAAATATTTTGACAGTGACTTATCAAGCGAGGACATTGCTTGCAAGAAACAATTTTTTCACCCAATATACTCATAAAGTGTTCATATCCCTTTTTTAAATAATTTTAAAGTGACCTTTTGAAACTATTGCTCTTTTTGCTAGTATACAACCTCAGGTTTCAAAACATGACTCACACGACTCAATAAATACCTGCTATAGAGATATGATCTTGACTTATCAACACTTGAGAATAATACAACTCTATTTATGTATTCTATCTCCTGAATCTATCATTTCTAGGATACATCTTGAAGTTTGTGGACAATGGAAGAAAAGGATTTTTATCTTTCTCTTAAAGTGAGTTTTCTTAAGGCGCAGAGTGTATCCATAGAGAGATCGTTTATTCTATCCTTGACTGCATCGAGCACTCTCCAGCCAAGACTTTTAGGTTTCGCCACGACCTGCGTTGGGAAAAGACTTTTATCTTCCCCTTAAAGCTCAAACAGCTTTGAAGGGCGCAAAGCGTCTCTTCCCTATGAAGAAGATACGCTTTGCGCTTCAAAAAACTCACTTTAAGAGAAAAATAAAAGTCTTCTTCCTACAGAAGGGCATATCCGTAGAAAGATCGTTTATTTTACCCCTGAATATACCAAGCATTATCCAGCCAAGACTTTTAGCCTTCGGCGGAGACGAGCTGCGGACCTCAGAATTGTCTGAGATTTTGGAAGCCTTAAAAACAATTTACACTACTGATTAATGTTACAGTTTATCCAACTCATCTTTAAGGCGATAAGACAAAAAAGTCTTTCTCATCATCTTTCAAAATAAATTTCTCTGAATGCTCTTTATTCATTAAGGATATATACATTTATAAAAGAAACTAGTAACAGTTATCTTGAGCTTCAGCTTTATCAAACCATTCAATAGCCTTTTGAACATTTCTCTCAACTCCCTTTCCTAAATAATACATTGAAACTAGCTCAATTTGAGCATCTCTATGCCCCTGCTCTGCTGCGGTTTTAAACCATTTAAAAGCCTTTCGAAAATCTCTTTCAACCCCCAGTCCTTCATAATACATTAAACCCAGCTCATATTGCGCCCCTACATAATTCTGCCTTGCTGCAACTGCAAACCATTTAGCAGCTTTTTGAAGATCTTTTGCTATCCCCTCTCCCCTGCTGTACATGACAGCAAGCTGATATTGAGCTAATAAATAACCCTGTTTGGCTGCGGCTTTAAACCATTTAGCAGCGTTTTTGTAATCTTCATGAATTCCCTGTCCGTAATAATACATAATACCAAGATTATATTGAGCAATTCTATGCTCCTGCTTTGCTGCGGCTTCAAACCACTCCAAAGCTATTTTATAATCGATCTTAATTCCCTCTCCTAAATAGTGCCTTAGACCAAGTAAATATTGAGCACTGCTATCTCCCTGCTTTGCTCCTACTTTAAGTGATTCAAAATATTCTGACTTCCCATTCTTTTCATTAGTGCCATACGATAAAGGAGCAAAAAAACAAACAGTGAAAAGAAACACAATATTTCCTAACACCATAGACCTTATAAATGCTTTGGGCTTTGATTTCATGTAAAGACCTCTCTGTCTATGTGGATGTCAGCTACGTTTGCTGTTTTTTAAACCAATTTATTGTGTTACAAATGACTGCAATTGTAAATAAAATATGTGAGTTCTCTTAAGGCGTAAGAGGTATCCATAAAAAGATTGTTTATTCTATCTTTGATGGTATCAAGTACTATCTAGCTTACGCTTTTAGCCTTCGGCAAAAATGGATCTATGATTTTTAGATTACATCTTGGACTTTGTAGACAATGGGAGAAAAGAATTTTTATCTCCCTCTTAAAGAGAGTTTTTCAAAGCGCAGGGCGTATTTTGGAAAAAATCGTTTATTCTGTGCTTGACTGCATCGAGCATTATCTCGCCAAGGTTTTTAGCCTTCACCACGAGCCTGCTTTAGAAAAAGACTTTTATTTTTCTCTTAAAGCGAGTTTTTTGAAGCGCAATGCGTATCCGTAGAGAGATCATTTATTCTCTGCTTGACTGCATGAAGCATTATCTAGCCAAAGTTTTTAGCCTGCGGCAGAGACGCTTTGCGCCCTTCAAAGCTGTTTGAGCTTTAAGGGGAAGATAAAAGTCTTTTTCCTAAAGAAGAGCGTATCTGCGGAAATACAGTTTGTTCTATCCCTGAATATACCAAGCATTATCCAGCCAAGATTTTAGCCTTCTGCGGAGACGAGCTGGCGAACCTTAAGAGCTGTTTGAGCTTTTGAAAGGCTTAAGAAAAACTCTTCCGCTCTTTATTATCCTACAAAGCAAACTTCGAAGAAAGATGATATTTTAGCTCTTAATTGGATCGAATTCTCTCCAATCTCTTTTAAATGATTAACAATCAAATAAATTTAAAATTTATGACACTGTGATAACATTATTAACTCTATTTGTTTTTCCTCTCCAACTTATACTCTTATAAATCCGATTTTCTGAGGAAAAAACTCACTTCATTGAGATTCTAAAATCCTTGAAGAGATAAAATATTTTTGACCCCCTTATTCTTAATAAACTCTATCTCAATCCAAGTTTTTCTGTGAACTCAGTAACACCTGTCCATCAGTTTTAGTCTTTTTCGAGCCTCTACATGCCCCTGCTTTGCTGCCTTCTCAAACCAAGAACGAGCCTCTTTTGAATCGTTTGTTAAGCCACCCTCTCCCAAATGATACATGATAGCCAGCTCATATTGAGCTTCTCGATGCCCCTGCACTGCCGCAGCTTCAAACCAATAACGAGCCTTTTGAGGATCCCTTTCCACACCCTCTTCTCCTCTATAATATATGTCACCAAATCGAAATTGAGCATCTCTATCCCCCTGCTCTGCTCGGCCTTTAATCATCCAAGTAGAGTTTTCAAGTATAAATTGAGCCCCTTTATGCCCCTGTTGTGCTGCAGCTTCAAACCAATAACGAGCCCTCTGAAAATCTTGTTGTGGAACCATGTATCCATTCAAATAAATTGAACCAAGCCACTTCTGAGCCTCTACATGACCCCCTGCTGCGGCTTTTCTAAGCCACTTCAAAGACTTTTTATGATCTGTTGAAAACCCGTAGACTCCGTTATGATACATTTTAGCCAGCCTATATTGAGCCCCTGCATGACCCTGCTCTGCAGCCTTCCTATACCACTCAACACTATAGCGGCCCTTACCCCTCCAGCTACTATTTGCATATCCTCTTTTCCATAGTCGAGGCAATGCTCTTCTGTGATAATACATTTCAGCCAGCCTATATTGAGCCCCTCCATATACTTTCGCTCTGGCTTTATAATACCATTTAAAACTATCTCCATAAGATAAAGGAGCAGAAAAGCAAACAGCAAAAAATAAGACAACCTTGATGATATCTAAAGACTTTTGAAATGGTTTTGGATCTGACTTCATTTAGAAACTCCTTGGCCTCAACGGAACATTACCCATGTTCTCGTTTTAAAAACCACCAACCTATTCTCTCTAACAAGGTGACTTGAATGGCCTATCAAATATCGGAGACAATGTATATATCAAACTTATAAAAAAGTCTCTCGCTTTTCTTTTTAAAAAAAATTCATAATATGGATTAAATGATCCTAAATTATTATTATAACTAAACTAAACTAAACTAAACTAAACTAAACTAAACTAAACTAAACTAAACTAAACTAAACTAAACTAAACTAAACTAAACTAAACTAAACTAAACTAAACTAAACTAAACTAAACTAAACTAAACTAAACTAAACTAAACTAAACTAAACTAAACTAAACTAAACTAAACTAAATATAAAAACTAATAAAAATTATACATTCAATAAACTTTGTGTTCCTTTTTTGATAATTAAAAAGAAATATTTTTTCTAAAAAGTCCAGTCTCAACGCATGTATTTGGGAAAAGTTTGTTCTAACAAAAGAGTTTATTTTATCCTCACTTTAACCAATCACGAGGTTTAAGATATTCATTGAGTCTCTCCTCCTTTGAGCCCTTTTCTGGTCTGTAATTATAGATCCATTGTACATGTTTTGGTAAAGACATAAATATAGATTCAATACGACCATTTGTTTTTAAGCCAAATAGAGTTCCCCTATCATAGAGTAAATTAAACTCCACATAACGCCCTCTACGCATTTGTTGAAAGGATTTTTCTTTGTCAGTAAATTCTTTATCTTTATGTCGATCAACAATAGGAAGATACGATTTTAAAAAAACATTTCCACAACTTTTAACCATTTCAAAATTTTGACTCTCAGTAACACTTTGATAGTCAAAAAAAATCCCCCCAACACCTCTTGTTTCTTTTCTATGTTTTAAATAAAAATACTCATCACAATTTTTTTTAAACTCCGAGTAGAGATCTTTACCAAAGGGGTGAAGACAATCAGAATAGGTTTGGTGAAAGTGAATAATATCTTCTCTTTCAGGATAAAATGGTGTTAAATCACAACCTCCTCCAAGCCAAGCTTTATCCCCCCTTTGCACCAATCGATAATTGGCATGAACTGTTGGGACATAGGGATTTATTGGATGCAAGACAAGGGAAATTCCTGTGGCATAAAAATTCTTCTTTTCAGTATCATAAAAAGCATCTAGGGCATCAGACTCGCCATAAACCTCAGAAAAATTGACACCACCTTTTTCTAAAAAACATCCTTCCGTGAAAATACGAGTTTCTCCTCCTCCTCCGCCTTCACGTTGCCAAAAGTCTCTAACATATGATTTTTTATCATAGGTCATCAGAGCATCACAGATCACATTTTGTAATTCTTTATAATACGATTTTGCTTTGTTTTTTATTTCTTCAAACATAATAGAAAAACAGAGTTTTCATCTCTCTCCCATATTGCTTTTTTCTCTCAATCTTGAGATTCAGAATTATTTACCCATTCTCTCATAAAATTTCAACTTTTCAGTTTCTTTAAATAAAATATTTATTGAGCCTCTCCTTCTTTTAAGCCATTTTTCAGGGATTTGTCACCATTATAGATTCACCGTACATATTTCGGTAAAGACATAAAACAGATTCAATACGACCATTTGTTTTTATAGAGTCCCTTATTATAGACTCAATGAAATTCGATACAACGCTCTCCACCCATTTGTTGAAAAAGTTTTTCTCTATATTCAATTGTTTTTACCTTTATATCAATCAACAAATTAAAAGAGAAAAAGACCTATTTTCTATGTTCATTTATAACATGTTCAACAAGTGAATAGAATACAAAAAAATTTTTATAATTTGCTTTTATAACAAATTCTAATTTGAGTCAGATCCCTTATTTAGATAAATAGACTTTAAAATATATTTATAACATATTTTGATTGAGTGTCTTCCCATTAATGAAATCTTGCTCTTTAATATAAAGATATATTAAGATAGTACTCATATCAAAGAAATCCATAACATAAAAGGATTCATTAGTGACAATAACTACTCCAGACATTAAAAAAATAAATTCTCATATTGAAAACCTTTTCAAAGAATGGCAAAATCTACAACCTCTAAAAAAAGAAGATCAAAAAAGATTTGATAAAAAGATAAGATTAGACTGGAACTACAATTCAAATCATATAGAGGGTAATACATTAACTTATAATCAAACAGAAGCTTTACTTATCAGCAATAAAGAAGAAGGAGGCAATCCACCTCGTGATTATAAAGAAATGAAAGCTCATGATTTAGCAATAGAGAAGATTAAAGAGCATTCTAAAGATGAGAGAAAATGGAATGAAGTCACAATCAGAGAATTAAATAAAATCCTTCTTAAAGAACCTTTTTGGAAAGAGGCTATAACTTCCTCTGGACAAAAAACTCAAAAAGAAATTATTCCCGGTGAATATAAAAAACAACCTAATTGTGTCAAAACAGAGGAGGGGAAAATTTTTGAATTTGTAAAACCTTATGATGTCCCTATAAAGATGTCCGAATTGATAGACTGGTTCAATAGAGAAATGGAATCTCCCACTCTTTCCATTGCATCTTTTATCGCTGAATTACATCATAAATTTATTGTGATTCACCCCTTTGATGATGGCAATGGTCGGATAGCTCGTTTGTGGATCAATTATATTTTATTACGATGGGATTATCCTCCTTTGATTATCCCATCTGAAGATAAAAGAAATTATTTTACAGCACTGCAAAAAGCAGATCATGGTGATATCAATCCCTTAACAATCTATTTGGGAAAGGCTTTAATGGTTTGGTTAAAAATGGGCATTAGGGCAGCAAAGGGTGAGGATATCAGTGAGCCAGGGGATATACACAAGAGAGTAGATCTCTTTGTTCAGGAAGAGAGAACTAAAGGATTGCGTCGATATCTTTCCAAAGAATCTGCAATACATCTCATTGACAATTTATATGACCCTCTTTTTGAAACATTTAAAAAACAATTTAAACAATTTAACGAATTATTTGACTCTATAAAAACAGAACAAGTATCCATTCTAATAGATAACAATCTAAAGTTTTACTCTCCAGATCCAGATAAAATAGAAAAAAAAATTGAGAATAAAAAAGATATAAAAGAAGAAATAGAATCACACGGAGAATCACTATCAAAAAAATCCTCTCTTTTTGAAGTGCATATAAAGTTTTTATACAATCTCTATAGAGGTAGAAGACAATCTTTTGTAAAAAGGGAACTGCCGTTGCTGCACACGATATCTGCTTTAAAGAGAGGTGATATCGACTCAACGGAGCCCTTTAGTATGAAGGCAGTTTTAACAATACGCCTAGAAGAACACCACTATAAAGTTTCTTTCAGACCATCAAGTAAGGCCATCAAAGATAAAAAAGTTCCAATTGATGAAAAAAGAGATTACAATCAGATTTTAAATCAAGAAGACATAAATGAATTTATAGAAAAAGGAAAAGCCGCATTTTTTAGTCTTCTTGACTCAATCCAACAGAATGAATGAAAACGATTTTTAAATCCCTCTCATCTTTTATAGCATGTAAAATAGTAGTGTTTGTGACGCAAAATGCTAGCGATCGCCAGTATAAGTGACAAAGTTTCGAGGATCATAATCTGGATAGGCCTTCTCTAAACGCCTTTGTTTTTGAACTCGAATTCTCTCTCTTTTTTCTCGATAACTCTTTATATATTTAGCTCGAAGTGCTTTCCGCCTTTTCTTACTTTTTTCTACCTGTTCCTTGAAATAATGCCTTTGAGACTCGAGATCTCTATCTGATTTTTTTCGA
Organism: Bdellovibrionales bacterium; assembly: GCA_965116215.1. Lineage (GTDB taxonomy): Bacteria > Bdellovibrionota > Bdellovibrionia > Bdellovibrionales > JAKFYE01 > CBDBKL01. The sequence continues at coordinate 675,802 of OZ220494.1, forward strand.
TTTTTTACAAATGCCCTGCGCAGACTCTCTCTCGCCTCTTCCCTTTTCTCTCGCTCTCTTTTTGCCCTCGATCGATATCTCCGCCTATTCCTTTCCTTCTTTTCTTTAGATTGAATATATTTAAAATATAAGGGGTCATCTTCAGCTCTAATCCGCTCATGAATATCTTCTGGAAAAGGGACACTCTGACATATTCCTAAAAAACTAAAAAAAACTAAAAAGACCCCTATAAACATATATCTTATTATCGTCAAAAAAGAGCTTAAAATAAATATGAGACCTCTTGATTCTCTTCTCTATTTGAAGCAAAATATTTTAAAGTCTAAAGTGCTCGATGGAGGTCTAGCTATGTCTTATATGTCGGGTTTTGGTAATGAGTTTTCTACAGAAGCCCTTCACGGTGTTCTGCCTCCTCTTGGCAATAGTCCACAAAAAGTTCCCCATGGTTTATTTGCAGAACAAATATCTGGATCTTCTTTTACAACACCTCGAGAAAAAAATCGAAGAACATGGATGTATCGCAAACGCCCCTCTGTTGTTCATTCCCAGCTAGAACCTATAACGGTGAAACATTGGGAGAGTCCTCCATTTGAATATATCCCCGCTCAACCCATGAGATGGCACCCCGTAAAGGATTCTGATACTGATTTTATTGATAGTATTCGTGCTTTTACAGCATCAGGCCATCCTCGTACCCATACAGGGTGCACAAATTACGTCTACTCCTTTACACAATCAATGGGAAACCGTTTCTTGCTGGTTATTGATGGCGAATTACTTTTTATTCCACAAGAGGGAACTATCACATTAAAAACAGAACTCGGAATTATTGATATAGAGCCTCTAGAAATTGCCGTTATTCCCAAGGGCATTAAGTTTCAAGTGAATAGCAAGGGACCAGCTCGGGGTTATCTGTGTGCTAACTACGGTTCACCCTTTGTGCTTCCCGATCTGGGACCTATAGGGAGTAATGGGTTGGCCCATCCTCGGCATTTTTTAACACCAAAGGCTCATTTTGAAGATGAAGAGGGAGAGTTTGAGCTTATCTATAAATATGCCGCTCGATTTTATCGTGCTCAAATGAAAACACACCCCTTAGACGTCGTGGGATGGCATGGTAACTATGTTCCCTACAAATATGATTTAAGAAAATTTAATACAATGAACACTGTCAGCTTTGATCATCCAGATCCATCTATTTTCACTGTATTAACATCTCCCTCTGAAGTCAGAGGTCTTGCCAATATTGATTTTGTTATTTTCCCTCCCCGCTGGATGGTGGCCAATAATACCTTTCGCCCTCCCTATTATCATCGAAATATTATGAGTGAGTATATGGGATTAATCCAAGGGGCTTATGATGCTAAGACACAAGGTTTTCTCCCCGGATCTGCTAGTTTACATAATTCTATGGTGCCCCATGGACCAGATACAAAAGCCTACTGTGAAGGAGTCTCTGAAACTCTAGAGCCCCAATTATATAAAGACACGATGGCCTTTATGATTGAGAGCCGATTTTCATATGGCATTTCTGAATTTGCACAAAACCCTGAGACACAAGATTCGGAATACATTCGCTGTTGGACTTTTTAGAAATAGATTATCAAAACACCGCAGAAACGAGCTGCGAACTTCAAAATTTTCTGAACATTTGGAAACTTTAAGAAAAACTCTTCCCTGTTGTTTTCTTAAAAAGTAAATCCCAAAAGGAGATAATCTTATCTTTCTCCCCGATGCCATTAAAATTTCATTGAGACTCTGAAATGATCATAATTTTACATAAAAACCAATTTATAGATATTTTAACACCATCTCGATTAATTATTTTCAAGCAAAGAGGGATTGCGATCTATATCTGCAACGCTGACTAACTCTTCAGACCACTGATTAAAAAGTAATCTAAATCTTTGTAATGAAGATCTATCAAATGAGGAAGGCTTCTCTTTCTTAACTGTCCAAAAAGAATGTCTCCGAAAAAGATATAACTGACCATCGATATCAACAAGTGATCCTGCTATTTGCCCCTTTTTTTTCAAAGGAAGAATCACTTCAAAAATAGGACCCAAAGGGCCAAATATAGGACTAACAGAGTCACTTATAGAAAGCTCTTTGCTGGTCTTCCACTGACCCTTATATCGATTTAATAACTGATTGATCTGCTTTTTATCACCCTCGGCCAAAGCTTGATTGAAAACCTCTTTCACTTCACGTCTTTTTCTTTCTTTTAGAAGCTTTTCTGCAATTAAAACTTTTAGATCTTCAGATGGCGTGCTCTGAGTCAACGATTTCTTTTCAGACAAGTCATCAGACTTGACTTCTAACAAAGAATTCTCCTCCGCATATTCACTCAAATTTTCTCTATAATGAGCAACCACATCTTGTTGTCCCTCTGTAGTTGACAGATAATCGGAAACTTCTTGATCCAAAACATCTGCTACACCTTTCAATTGTACGTAATCCATCTTCAACTTTATACTCTGAGCCATCTGTTTCTTTTCCTTCTCTAACGAACTGAGAACAAGAGAGTCTTTAAATATTTGCTCTATTTTTTGAAACAAAATTTGCTGTTTTAATTCTTTCTCAAAATGTATGGGCGATTTTCTCTGACTTTCTAACCACCTGTCATAATACTCTCTACGAAAAACTCCATCCTCTTTAAAGCTATCAATACTTAAGATAACATCTTTAATCTCTGCATCTGTTGTTCGCATTCCCATTCTATACGCCTCTTGATAGACAACAGCCATATTGATAAGTTCCGCTAAAACCTGCTGATGTATACCCAGTTGTCTTTGCCTTTTAATATCAAAATCAGCCCCCATATATTGAGAATAAAAATCGACCATTCTTTGATAAGCTTGACGATATTGTGAAACGGTAATGACTTGATGATTCACACGCACAGCATACCCTGTCCCCATTGGACCCAAAAGACCCACATCACCTAAGAAGATAAAGACAATAATAATTCCACCAAAAACGACATAGGTTGTAAGATTTCTGACCGCACCAGGCCTTTTCCAAAAAGCAAACATTTTTTACCCTACCATCTCCCTTTTCAAATTGAAGCCACCCCTACCTATCAAAAACACAAGTAACTCCCTGTGAGGTTTTTTAATTCCAATTCTCCATACCTAATCTTGCAATTGATATAAATAATAGACGCAACAGTTTTACGTGCTGACATCACCTCCATATCCAATCTTGCAATTGATATGAATAATAGACAAGTCCTCAGTCAAATACTTCCTATGCCAAAGAGTTTTATTGGAACCGATCCCTGAACTCTGCTAGGATAAAGTCCTTACCGTAAAGTGTAAAGTTTAACGCAGCACAGGAGACATCAGTGTTCTTTCCTATGGATCTTAAAAGAATATGTCTTGTCTTATTTATTCTCATCCTTCCTATTCTTTCAATCAGCGTTCAACAAGAAAACGCTCCTTGGTATTTTTCCCCTATAAGATCCATAGCCGGTCATATTCAAAGTGGTTATTCCTTTTTTAGGATCAACATTAAAGAAACCATAGGTCTTTATTTAAATCTAGTTGATATAAAAAAACACAACAGGCAACTCAAACTTGAACTGACTGAATTAAAAATAAGACTATCAAAACAAAAAGAAATAGAAATAGAAAATAAACGACTTAAATCCCTATTCGATTTCAAACAGAAGAGCGATATGTCTCTACTTCCTGCCAGAGTTATTGGATACGATCTTTTTGGTCAATACTCTACGATCCGTATTAACAAAGGGGCAAAACATGATATAAAAAAGGGACAAGCTATTCTCTCTCCAAAAGGAATTGTCGGAACTGTACTGTCGGTACAGTCCTATACCTCACAAGTTTTAGTGATGACTGACCACCACTTTGTTGTAGATGCTATTATTCAAAACTCAAGGGCTAGAGGTATTGTTGAGGGTCGTTCAGGAACTTATGCACATATAAAATATCTTCAAAGAACAGATGAGGTTCATATAGGAGATAGGGTTGTCACAAGTGGTTTAGATAATATTTTCCCTAAAGGCTATCCTATAGGGATTATTTCAAAAGTGGAAAAAAAAACTTATGGCATCTCTCAATATGTTGAAATCAAACCTTATATAAAACCTCATCACGTGGAAAATATTTTTGTTGTTATCGACCCCAAAAACCCAAAGACAAAGAAGAAAATCCTTTCTATGAATTATCAATTATTACATCACAATCCATCAGGCCCTAAGAAGCGAATACATTTATGAGAGCAAATAAATATCTTATACTTAACTTTTTTATTTACTCTTTATTAGCCTTATTATTTGTTGGATTTCAAACAAGTTTTTGGCCTCATATTTTTCCATTTTATTCCCCTCTGAATCTTTGGCTTCCTCTTCTGACTTATTTTGCAGTCTATAGGAAAACACATGACGCTATTATTTACATTTATATCAGCACTCTACTATTACATCCCTTTACTGGAATGAATATTGTTCTATTCCTTATTTTTCAACTTCTTATTTTTATTTATGCAAAGGTTATTAGGGCAAGATTTTTCTGGGAAACAACGTCCTACTTCCTAATGCTCACTGGATTATTATCTATCTCTCATCTTCTGAATCAAATAGTGGTTAGTCTGATTTTAAATTATGGTGAAGTGCCATTTTTCAGGACCCTTATTGAAATTCTCTGGATCCCTGTTTTTGCACCTTTTATTCTCTTTCTCTGTCAATATATAGATAGGAAAACAGAAGAACCCATAGAGTGGATTTAGATACATTATGAGCCAATATATCTCTAGAGAAGAACAAACTAAAAACTATTCACTTAAATACAAATATTTATATCGAATTCTTATCATCTTTGTAATTATTTTTTCAATGAGACTCTGGTACTTACAAATATTCAAGGGACGAGAACTCCGTCAATTCTCTGAAAATAATAGAATAAAACAAGAAAAACTCTTTGCCCCTCGAGGCATGATCTTAGATCGTGAAGGAAAAATACTTGTAGATAACAAACCAGGTTTTATTGTTACCATTACTCCACAATATGTATCTAAACTACAGGAAACAGCAGAAGCATTAGGTTCTATTCTCAATAAATCTCCTGAAAAAATAATAAAACTCGTAGAGGACAGTAGAAAAAAAAATGGATCTTTTAGAGCCGTCAAGATAGCAGAAAACCTCAGTCGCGACCATGTCTCCCGAATGGAGAGGATAAAAATAGACCATCCCGGTTTTGCTGTCAGATTAGAAATACAAAGAAGTTACCTTTATTCTGAAATCGGTGCTCAATTACTCGGATATATTGCTGAAATTTCAAAACGAGAACTTCCCAAATTGAATAAAAAATCTAAACGATTTGAACAGGGGGATCTGATTGGAAAGGCTGGAATAGAGCAATATTATGATGATATTTTAAGAGGTCAAGATGGACAGTTCTTTGTTCAAGTGAATGCCCACGGTAGAGAAATTTCCCATCTTCAAGAAAATTTATTCTCCAGCATTACTCAAAAACAAGAACCTATTCCTGGAAATAGTCTACAGTTAACAATAGATGCCGATCTTCAGGTAGCAACACATAAGGTCTTTAATGAAACTGGTCGCATTGGTGCCGTTGTTGCTCTTGACCCTGGTTCTGGAGAAATTCTAGCATGGATGAATTCCCCATCATATAATCCCAATGATTTTTCAACTGGTCTATCTCAAAAACTTTGGAAGAAACTTATTAATGACCCCTTTAAGCCATTAATTAATAAGGCCATTCAAGACCACTCACCTCCAGGATCTACATTTAAACCCATTGTTGCTTTAGCCGCTTTAGAAGAGAAAGTCATAACAAAAAAATCCAAACACTACTGTTCTGGTTTTATACGCTTGGGACGGCGACGTTATCATTGCAACGCAAGATCTGGCCATGGTCACATCACTATTCTTGAAGCACTAGAGAGATCTTGCAATGTGTTTTTCTACAAGCTGGGAATGCAACTCGGCATTGATAAAATAGCTCGCTATGCAAAGGCGTTAGGTTTTGGAAAAAAAACGAATATTGCTATGAAATATGAAGTTTCAGGACTGATGCCTGACTCCAAATGGAAAAAGCTAGCCAAGGGGGAGGATTGGCAACCTGGTGAAAACCTCAGTAGTGCTATTGGACAGGGGTTTTTACTTACAACTCCTCTGCAATTAGCTGTTGTCTTTTCAGGAATTGCAAACCAAGGACCATATTATAAACCCTTTTTAGTTAAAAAAATATTAGACCCCATGGGAGATGTGCTCTCTCTACAAGAGCCCGAACTGATTGCTGACCCCTCAAAGACTAAAAATACCGATGTTGTCATAAGTCAACAATCCTATAAAACTGTTAAAAAGGGACTTTGGCTCGTCAATAACGGACAAAACGGCACAGCACGGTGGTACAAACTCCCTGGAGTGGAATTGTCTGGAAAATCCGGAACAGGACAACATTTTTCACTATCTGTAGATGAACTCTTTGGACAGTGTAAAAAACGTCCCATTCAAAAAAGACACGATGGTTGGTTTGTTGGATTTGCTCCACCACAAAATCCCAAAATTGTTGTTGCCACTCTTGCTCAACACTCCTGCTCGGGATCTTCAGGGGGAGCCCCTGTTGTTCGTAACGTTATTAAAGCTTACTTTGAAAAACACTTTCCTCAATTACTGAAAAAAAATGTAAAAATGGTCTTATATATTAAAAAGGGAGAATCTTAAAAAGAAAAAATGAAGAGAACGTGTTTACCTTTAAATAATATTTTAAAATTAAAAAAAACCATTAAAATAACAAAACTTTGTTTATTCTTTCAAAGAAGGGCAACACTCGTAAAGGATTCATATCAAAACAACAAAAATTTATGTATTTTTTAAAAAGAAAAATATAAGGAACATAGATGCAAATTGAACAAAGAAATACACTTAAAAAATTTGATCTCACATTTATGTCTGTCATTTTAGCCTTAAATATTGTGGGAGTCATTAATGTTTACAGCGCAACACATTCCGACCTTATCAATAATAAGATTTTCATCTCTCAAGTTTTTTGGGTTACAGGAGGATGGCTTGTCTATTTCATTTGCACTTTTATTGATTATAAATTCTTTGTCCGGATTTCTTACTTTTTATATTTTATCAATTTAGGACTTCTTCTTCTCGTCCAATTTATTGGAAAATCATTCTATGGTGCACAGAGATGGCTTGATTTAAAACTCTTTAGATTCCAACCCTCTGAAACAATGAAAATCACCCTTATCCTTCTCCTTACAACACTTCTTGTTCGTAAAAGCAAAGAGGGGAAGGACTTAAGTCTAAAAGAGTTAATAACACCTCTGATTCTAACGGCTATTCCCTTTGGGCTCACAGTGAAACAGCCCGACCTAGGAACAGCCATGACTTTACTAGCCATCGCAGCCTCTATGATTTTATTTGTGGGAGTACAGAAGCGAATTATTATTGCTTCAATAATTTTAGCTAGTATTACTGTACCCATCACCTGGAGTTATGGATTAAAATCTTATCAAAAGCAGAGAATTTTAACCTTCCTAGATCCGTCAAAAGACCCCAGGGGGGCCGGTTACAACAGTATCCAATCTAAAATTGCAGTAGGGAGCGGTGGTCTATTTGGAAAAGGGTTCAGAAAAGGCTCTCAATCACAGTTAGAGTTTTTACCTGAACAACACACTGATTTTATTTTCAGTGTTCTTAGCGAAGAGAATGGCTTTATAGGCAGTATATCTCTTATTGGACTATTTGCCCTCTTATTGGCCTTAGGAATTCATATCGCACAACAAGCTCGAGACAAAATAGGAGCACTGCTAACAATTGGTATTCTATCTACTATTTTTTGGCATACATGTATTAACATTGGAATGGTTTCTGGTCTTTTACCCATTGTAGGAATACCCCTTCCTCTGATCTCCTATGGAGGTTCAAATATGTTAACCACCATGTTTGGATTGGGTTTAGTTTCCAGTGTCTCCTTTAGAAAATTTCTCTTTTAAAAGTGCTTTCTTATCATATTTAAAATCTCTTCTTTAGGGCAGTTCCCTGTAATTTGCTCGACAGGACTTCCATCTTTAAAAACAATAAGGGTGGGTATTCCTTGGACACCAAACCGACGTGGTGTTTCTGGATTTTCATCAATATTCATTTTTACCACCTGTACAGTTTCTCCTAATTCCTGTGCAATTTCATCCAATTTGGGCAGGAGGGACTGACAAGGGCCACACCATTTAGCCCAAAAATCAACAAGCGTCAATTGAGGTGAATTGAGAACCTCTACCTCAAAGCGAGCATCTATCACTGTCTTGACCTGCATAACTCTCTCCTCACTATTTAGGTGTTATTTTCTAATCTTTTATATACCTGTTTTATCTCATTTATTAAAAGAGAAATTTTCTAAAGGACAGGTTTCAAGACCTCTCCTATCAATATCACCTCTCTTATTTATTGCAAAATATCTTAATAAACAACAGTTTCCTTGAGAAAGAACCTTATGATAAAATACAGTCATGGATAAAAGTTCTATAAAAATAGCCATTGTAGATGACGACTCTACGAGTCTCAAGTCTCTAGCCCGAGCCGTTAAAGAAATGGGATTTAGCCCATTAGAATTCCAACACGCTGAAGATGCTATTTCTGGAGCTCGACTTCAAAACATCAATGCTTATATCATAGATTGCCTATTACCCTTAAAACCTGGTACAGAACTCGCATTATCGTTAAGAAAAAATTATGAAGATGTCCCTATCATACTTATAAGCGGTATATATAAAGATAAAGTCTTTGTTAACCAAAGCCTAAAAGATACAAAAGCTGTAAAATTTCTAACTAAACCCATTAACCTAAAAGAACTAGAGGCTCAACTTCAAAAAAGTTTAGGCCATTTGATAGATGATCCCCTTGAGCCTCTGGACAAAGTTATGATAAACCCCCTTTTAACTGCTTTTGAAAAACTAAAAGCTGTAAAAGCGACATCTGTCATTCATGGTTATGAACTTCCTAGAATTATCTCCCTTCTCATGGTTCACGGAGTCTCCGGCACATTAACGCTTAAAGATTCTCAAAAAAAGCAATCTAAAATTGACTTTAAAGACTCAAAAATTTTACAAGTAGACTTAGATGATGAAGAGTCTTTTTTTGGAAAATTACTTGTAGAAAAAAACCTTTTGGACCCTCTTGAATTACAAGAAGAACTACTCACATCAAATGAAACACTTATAGGAGAAAAACTAATTAATGCCAATCTCATCTCTCCCCATATTATCTCTATTATTAATGTAGAACAAATAACTATCCGTTTGAGTAAACTCATTATTAATACACGTTATCAAATACAATTTACCGAAAAAAATATCCCAAGTTCAGAATATGGTATTGAACGAAATACCTTCTACACTTTATGTTCAAATTGGCTGCATTCAAAAATCCCAGCCACATGGATTAAACACTTTTATAGGACATGGTCAGACAACACAATTACAAAATCTAGCAAATATGAACAAACCCATAGTGTATACTTTTTAAAACCTCTTAAAGATATGCAAAAATATTTTAACAATATCCTTGGCAAAACATTTGACTCTCTCTTAGCAGAGAAGAAAGTGAGTGAGGAAGATGTTTGCAGAGGATTATATTTAATGCAACTTGCTGGTCAAATTGCCTTTGATAGATCTCACAAACATACACACATGCGATCTGAACTACAAAAACTAAAACGTATTACTACAGAAATGAAGGGGCAAAATCATTTTGAAATACTAGGTTTAAATAAACATTCACAAGCCTCTGAAATTAAGAAAGCCTATCATAATCATGCAAAAAATTTCCACCCTGATAAAATTTCACCATCGGATACAAAAGAAGTAAAAGAACTGAAATGCAACATCTTTTCCAAAATGACAGAGGCATATAAAACTCTTATTTCAGAACAACTCAAATCTGAATATTTAAAGCAAATACATCAAAGTGATGCAGAAAAAATTCTAAGATCAAAAGCTTTATTTGAAGAGGGAAAAATCTTATTAAGAAAAAATCAAGGCGAAAAAGCACTGAAACTGTTTCAAGAGGCCATAAAACTTACTGAACCAACAGCAGAACTGGCCCTCCATTCCCTTTGGGCAAAACTCATTAATATTAATAAGTTACAGAATGAATCTAGCGAAATTGTGAAAATTGAAACCGAAATCAATAATATCCCTCATGAACATAGGCATACCGCTATATATTATTTTGTAAAAGGCCTCTTTCAGAAGTATATTGGCCAATCTCGTCTTGCCAAGCACAGTTTCGAGCATTGCTTAGCCCTTCAACGCAATCATATTGAAGCACAAAGGGAATTGAATATGCTGAAAATTTCAAAAAAACACGGTGGTAAAAATATTGATATTTTTAATGATGACCTTTCTCAAGTTTTTAGTGCCCTATTTAAACGCAAAAAAGAATCATGAAATATAAAACATTAAAAATAATCCCACTAAAATATGACAAATATATTCTCTTTTTTATTTATATCTTAAAAAGATCAACCCTTCAAAAATAAGAATATGAAAGTTAGAGATTTTAATGCTAAGGTAACAAAGATGTTAATTAGGATATAATATATCTCATAGAGATCATTTATACAAAAGATTAAAAAAATCTAATTTTTCTCTATACGGAGGAAAACTATGAAAGATGAGAGCAAGCTGTGCATATGGGATTATATCGGAATTATATACAATGCCCTTATTATCTTTTCTTTAATCATTTTTCGTGATTTCAATTGGATTTTAAAAAGTTCAGCCAATCTTATCATTATTATAAGTATAATCTTAATCGTAAAACTGTACCGACTCTACTCTTACCGTTTTATACGATTTATCCGAATGACATACCCTTTCTTTCTGACTGCATTTTATTATAAACAAGCGGGAAGTATGATTCACTTGATCTACGAAAAGTGGTTTGACCCGCAAATTATAGCCTTTGAAAATACTGTATTTGGAATAGAATTAACTCTTTGGACAGAGACATTTTCAAACTCCTTGTTAACAGAAATTTTCCTATTAGGCTATTTTTACTATTTTCCTTTGATTATTTTTACTCCTATATTTTCCTATATTATAGCCTCTTCCAAGCAATATTTTAGAATTGTTTTCTCTTATGTTTTAACGTTCTCCATTTCACTACCCCTTTATTTTCTGATCCCTGTAGAGGGTCCTAGATGGCATCAATTATCTCATTATAAGGGTCCACTACCAAGTGGATTCTTTGTCGATACAGTCTATAAGCTCATCCATTGTTGTGCAGCACATGGAGGTGCCATGCCCAGTACCCATGCTGCAATTTCCACTGTATATACATGGAGTTTATTCTCTCTCAATCGAAAAATAGGAAAAGTTTCACTTCCATTTTATATAGCTTTGATTATTGGTACTGTGTGGGGACGTTTCCACTATCTTACTGACACAATCGTCGGTTTAGCTTTTGGAATATTCGCCATTTGGATAAGTAAAAGAATCTCTGAACGACATTTTGGTCACTGATTGTGATAAAAAGTAAACGTCTACATATTAGTATTGCCACCATTATCTTTTTACTATTGGTTTATGGTATTTTTCAAATTGATAAAATTTTAATAGAAAAAATTATTGAGAACTTAAAAGCTATTGGATATGTAGCTTTTTTTTCAGCATTTCTGTTCAGTATTCTGCAATGTTTATTTCAAGGTGAACGTTTTACAGTTTTAGGGAAGAGAAATCATGGCCTATCAAGACACTCCCTGCATTTTATTTTTTATAAAAGTCAACTTTTAAATCAGCTCCTTATTGTTCGAGCAGGAGAAGTTTATAAAATTCTTTCTTTAAAATTCTATAAAGAAAAGCGTCAAAGATTAAGCGGCTATGAAGCTTTTGCCACTGTCGCTGTTGAAAGAATCATTACCATCCTTTCTCTCATCTTATTAGGATTTATTGCGAGAAAAGAAATTATAAATCAGTTACAGAAGGGCATATTTTCTCATGACCTCCCTTTTGCACACATAATCTGGGGTATTGTATTATTATTAGTAATAACCATAGTTTTTTTGATATCAAAAAAGCTATGGGGTTTTTTAATAAACTTGGGGAAAGGTTTTTTCCCTACATTAAATACTAAAAGAATCATATTAAGTTTTATTATATCTATAGGTTCATGGATAGCTGAATATCTTGCTCTTTATTTTTTACTTATTCCCTTTGATATCTATTTGGGGTTAAAAGAAGGAATAATGGTTCTTCTTCTTTTAAATTTAAGTCTTTTGGTGCCTATAACTTTTGGAAATATTGGATTCTATGAGACAGCCATAGCCGTCGTATTGGTTTCTATTGGAGTCCCCCTACCGACAGCTCTATCTGTAGCAATAGTTCATCATATTTTACAATACTTGGCTATTGCTACTCTTCTATTGATCTTTTGGTTAGGTCAATCAAAAGAACATAAGAATCTAGGTTCATAAAAGTTGAAGTAGAAAAAGAGTTTTTCTTTGCCCCGTTAAAGTCCAAATTACTCTGAGGTTGGCAGACTTATCTTTCTTTGATATATGGGATTTTATGGACTCCTACAACATTTGTTATTACTAGGACTTGTTAGATCATCTGCCCCCTTTTTATAACTCCAACCCTCTGGACAAGGATACCGCTGATTACCATCTTGTGAAGGATCCCTATCACCACAAGTTGCAGCAGGAGGTGTACAACAATTATCTCGACTCGGACTTGTTAAATGATTTGCTGATGTTTTATAACTCCAACGATCGGGACAGGGAAACTTCTGATTACCATCTTCCAGTGGCTTTGTATCCAAACATGTCGCAGGTGGGGCGCAACAGTTTTCTTGTGTGCAATTAATATTTTTAAGTGTATTCTCATTACCTATTGTATCACAGATACCCTGTGATTTTTTAAAAATCCAGCCAGAAGGACAACTAAAGTACCGACGAAGGGTACTTTTCGGAGACTTATCACACTCCCATCTCGGTGGGATGGAATTAGGAACTTTATTGCAATGTATGTTTTGTAGACATCTTGGCCGAAAACAACATGTGCTTTTACTGATATTAGTAAAAGTCACCGTCTCAGAATATCCAGACTGAGCCCAAGGCCAATGTCCTCTTTTAACCCAACCATTTCCGTCACACTCGATCCCAAGCGTCTCACAATTTTGACTGCAACATTCATCTAAAGTACACCTCTGAGAACTGCACCTTTTGTCGGACAGCAAAGCTCTACTCTTGGCATAGCAATGGCGTTCAGTGATTTGTTCACTACATAGAGGTTGTCCATCACATCGAATACCATTATCTGCTTTACCCTCCGGACAGATACACTGTCCTTCAGAATTACGCTCCTGATCAGCACGGCATTCGTTCAGACAGCTATTACCGTATTTTTCTTTGCCACTAGGGCATCGACAATTCGGAGGCGTTCCCACATAGCCGGAACGACACTCACAACAGACCGAATCACTCGGGTTTGTTTTTGTAGCTGCTGATTGATTATAAACCGAAGCACCTTTGCAAACAAACGGCTGAGGACTGGATTTTGAAGACTCTGTATCAGAGCAGGTTGCAGTAGCAGGGGGTGTACAACATCTATCCTGGCTCGGATGTGTTAAACTATTCGCCGATGTTTTATAACTCCAACCCTCTGGACAAGAAAACTGCTGAGGACCATCCTGTGAAGGATTTGTATCAGCACAAGTTGCTATCGTACAGTCTTTAACAACAAAACTCACCGGAACAGGAACACTCGTCCAAGGAGTCTCACCCTCACTGCCCCCCTCCGCCGAAATCTCCAACTCATAACGACCAGCAGGAAGATTCTCATAACTCAGCTCTAAAACCCTATCACCATCATCACCAGCAGCCAAAACCCTAAACACACCCTCAGAACCACCACTGACTAAACTCCTTGCCTCATTACAATTCCAAACACCATTGTCCAAATACGGACGACGACAATAATAAACTTCTGTTAACGGAGATGTAGTTATTGAAAGAACAACCGAACTCGATTCCTCATCAGTAGCAGCACCTAAGCAAAGATCACCTCCATTGGCAATCACTGTACCTTTTCCATTTCGAATCTGAATACCTATTTCTGATGGTAACCTCCGAAAACCAACTTCACCATCTATTAAACCACAGTTTTGATATAAAAGAGGGACCGTTAGAACAGTTAGCAAAACTAATAGAAGACTTGAAACTCGAAACCAATTGCTTCGCTTTTTCAAAATGTGACCTCTGTTAAGAGAATAAAAACTCCATAAGACTCTGTTAAAATAAAAAACTCTAGGCTATAGTATCGTCAAATCATACAAAAAACTTTAAACTAAAACCAGAGCTTAAAGAGACTCTTACACATTCACATTAACAGAAAAAAACAAACCCAATACTCAACAACATAAATCACAGACCTATCCTATTTTTTAGCTTTGTTTCACATTGAAGACACATCACCCAAATCTGGATGATTAATTTTTCGTGTTGTACTGGTGGTTGCAGTTGGCCTTTTTGTTGTTGGGGTTGGTGCTCTTGTCGTTCTTGTCTTTGTCACTGGGGGCTGGTTTTTTGTCGTTCTTGGCCTCATGTCTGAACAGTAACCATAACGATCAGGGAATCCATGAATGTTCCCCACACAGCTCGAGCGAAAATCTTCCTCAGAACCTGGTCCTCCGCAATTTATCCCCTCTGGTCCATGATCTCTTCCACGCCAAGTACATTCACTGTAACACCAAGTAAAATCAGCACCTCCGGCCTTAAACGTATCGCCATCACGAAGGTAGTTGCTACCTCTGCACGCAGTACCTGCTTGAAATCTATAACAAACTGATACTCTCTCACAACACTGACCCTCAAACTCTTGTTCACCAGTTGGGCATACACACGATCCTCTCGAATTGCGAACCTGATCAGCACGGCATTCATTCACACAACGACCACCATATTCTTCCTGACCACTAGGACATCTGCAATTTGGAGGCGTTCCCACATAACTCGAAGGACATGGCTTTCTACAGCAATTTTCTTTAGTTCTGGGTCCAGTATTTGGTAGTGGGTCTTTGAGAATATCGCCAGAGTCACACCACTTTCGTTCAAAACGAGATGGAGACAGACACGTACGAGGCGACAGCTTACAACAATTGGCCTTATTAGCAGGTGTCTTGTTTCCCTTGCTGAAGTCAAGTTCATATCCATCACCACAATCCCCATCCTGATACCAATCTCCTCTCACGCCATCACCATTAGCATCCGAGCACGTGACACATTCACCAGTCGTCTTTGTCCCCGTACACGATCTTCCACAACTTCCAGTAAACGATTGACCAGAGCACACATTACTCGCTCCAGTACAAGTTCCTACTTTTGTCCCCGTACACGATCTTCCACAAGTTCCGGTAAACGATTGACCAGAGCACACATTACTCGCTCCAGTACAAGTCCCTGTCTTTGTCCCCGTACATCTAGCTCTACCGCAGGAGTCATTAAAGGTCTCACCAGAGCACACATTACTTGCTCCTGTACAAGTGCAGTTCTCACCACCACCACCGCCCCCACCTGGTATAACCACACATCGACCACTTTCTTCTTGTTGACCAGCTGGGCATTCACACTCTCCTCTCGAATTGCGAACCTGATCAACACGGCATATGGACTCGCACCGACCATTAACCTCTTCTTTGCCAGATGGACATCTGCAATTGGGAGATCTGCCCTCATAACCTGAGCGACACTCACAACACACAGATTCACTCGGATTTCGACTCTTACTTGCAGAGCTTTTATAAACCAAAGCTCCCCTGCAAACAAAACGCTCAAGACCAGACTTTGAAGGATTTGTGTCACCACAAGTTGCAGCAGCAGGAGGAGTGCAACAACGTGTGCGACTCGGACTTGTTAAACTATTGGCCGATGTTTTATAACTCCAACCCTCTGGACAAGGATACCGCTGATTGCCGTTTTGTGAGGGGCTTCTGTCTAAACACGTCGGCGCAACACAACGATTTCCAACACTCACTTGACCCGCTGGACATCTACAATTGGGAGATCTGCCCTCATAACCTGAGCGACACTCACAACACACAGATTCACTCGGATTTCGACTCTTACTTGCAGAGCTTTTATAAACCAAAGCTCCCCTGCAATCAAACTGCTGAGGGCCAGACTTTGAAGAGTTCGTGTCACCACAAGTTGCAGCAGCAGGAGGTGTGCAACAACGTGTGCGACTCGGACTTGTTAAACTATTGGCCGATGTTTTATAACTCCAACCCTCTGGACAAGGATACCGCTGATTGCCGTTTTGTGACGGCTTTCTGTCTAAACACGTCGGCGCAACACAACGATTTCCAACACTCACTTGACCCCTAGGACATCTGCAATTTGGAGATCTGCCCTCATAACCTGAGCGACACTGACAACACACAGATTCACTCGGATTTCGACTCTTACTTGCAGAGCTTTTATAAACCAAAGCTCCCGTGCAAACAAAACGCTCAAGACCTGACTTTGAAGGCTCTGTATCAGAGCAAGTTGCAGCAGCAGGAGGAGTGCAACAACGCGTGCGACTCGGACTTGTTAAACTATTGGCCGATGTTTTATAACTCCAACCCTCTGGACAAGGATACCGCTGATTGCCATCTTGTGAAGGATCCCTATCACCACACGTCGGCGAGCTTCTCCTCGTCGTGCTGGTAGAAGTTGTCGTCGAAGACGTGGTCGTCGCACTTGAGCAGTCCTTAACAACAAAACTCACAGGAACACTAACACTCGTCCAAGGACTATCACCCTCAGTGCCACCCTCCGCTGAAACCTCCAGCTCATAACGACCATTACTAAGACTATGATAAATCAACAATGCACGAGTATCATCACTGTTGGCAACACGACCAAACTGACCCTCAGACCCACTACTTAAACTCTTAGACTCATTGCAATCCCATACACTATTGTCCGAAGACGGACGAACCCTACGACAATAATAAGTCTCCGCCGCAGAAGACGTCGCTATCGTAATAGCAACCGATCGAGATTGCTCCTCATTATCAGCACCTAAACAAAGATCACCACCATTTGCAATCACACGACCTTTACCATTTCGAATCTCAACAGCAATACCAGAGTCTGGCTTCCTACTCTGAAAATCAACTTCACCACAGTTCTGATACAAAAAAGGAACCGTTAATACAGTTAGAAGAACTAATATAAGACTTGAAACTCGAATCCATTTTCTTCGTCTTTTCAAAAACTTCTCACCCTTGTTGATAAACTCAGTCCAAAAACACTCTAAACCCTATCGTCAAATCACAGAAAAAACTTTAACTTCAACCCTGTCACTCTTTAACTACCTATAAACCCTAATCCTTCCTTTATCTTGAACAATAGCGAGCCCAACTGTCCACTAGAGCATAGACAACACAACCTACATATTGACTCTCACCCACAGAATCACCACTTAGAGTCCACTACAACATAGACAGCACGACTTACATATTAACCAATAGCACTCTAATAGAAAAAACCATTTCTCAGATCAATCACACTTTGACAGACCTTCGAATTAAGAATCTCATACACCACTAACAAATCACAGACCTTTACAGTTGTCTGAGTTGTGAGGAATTTAACAAAATCTCCTCGTTCTGAACCTAAACCTAAAACAAGATTATTGTAACTCGTAAAGAATAAACCCGATCGCTAAATCTTACTCAAGATCATTTAATAATAACTAAACCTACACAACAGAAAAAATTATCATAGTCATTTTAGTTAAAAAACTGGGTCTATAGAAGGAATAGGTGTTACTGACACACAGAAAATCTTTCTCCAAGCTTAGACTTCATCCTGTCTAGGGTCTATTAGGAAAACCTATTACTCTTCAAACTTGTAGCATGGTGGATAGCCACTATACATTTATACTTTAAATTTAGAAGAACGTATTACCCTTCAAACAAATTCACTCGCCTCAATTAAAGAGAGCCGCCGCCACCACCGACTCCAGGATTTATACGAGGAATTGGTACACAACGACCTTGAACACTTATCTGACCTGGAGGACATCCTCTACAATCCGGAGGCGTTCCCACATAACCAGGACCGCACTGACAACACACAGATTCACTCGGATTTTTACTCTGACTTGATGAACTCTTATAAACCGAATGAGCACTTCTACAAATAAACGGCTGAGGGCCAGATTTTGCTAGATCCGCATCACCACATGTCCCTTTTAAACTTCCATCACAACAATTCGCCTTATTATTTTTCCCAGAAGCCGGAAGAGGATTTTTAAGCGCATAGGACCAGCTTGGACTATTGTGCTGAGAGCAATTATAGCCTTCACAAATACCCTGACAACAATTCTCTCGGCTTGCACGTAAATGTCCATTTGAAAAGTTGTTATTCACTCCATGAAGATCACGACAATCATACCAATCTCCTGTCACACCATCACTATTCATATCTGCGCAGGTGCGAGTAGGACGAGTTATACATCGACCACCTTGTTCTATTTCGCCAGATGGACAACCACACTCTCCGTTACTCGAATTACGCTCCTGATCAGCACGGCATTCGTTCACACAGCTATTACCGTATTCTTCTTTGCCCGCTGGACATCGACAATTCGGAGGCGTTCCCACATAACCGGAACGACACTCACAACACACAGATTCACTCGGATTTGTGCTCTTAGCTGCTGATTTCTTGTAAACCGAAGAACCTGTGCAAGAAAACTTCTGATTGCCATTTTGCAGCGGATCTCTATCAGAGCAGGTCGCAGTAGCAGGGGGTGCACAACATCTTTCCTGACTCGGACTTGTTAAACTATTGGCCGATGTCTTATAACTCCAACCACTCGGACAAGGAAACGGCTGAGAACCAGACTTTGAAGGATCTGTATCAGAGCAGGTTGCAGTAGGAGGGGGTGTACAACATCTTTCCCGGCTCGGATTTCTAAAACTATTGGCTGAAGTTTTATAACTCCAACCACTCGAACAAGGAAACGGCTGAGAACCAGACTTTGAAGGATTTGTATCAGCACATATAGCCCACCAGCGAGGATCTGTTATCATATGATTACAACAATTTTTTGCGCTGACTGGACCTGTTGTGGGAAGAGGGTTTTTACGTTTGAATGTATTGTTGGGAACATCGTGCTGAGAGCAGTTATAGGGCTGATTGCCATCTTGTGAGGGGTTCGTGTCAGCACAAGTGGACGCTCTTCCGGTCGTCGTGCTTGTAGAAGTTGTTGTCGAAGATGTGCTGCTCGTGGTTAAGCAGTCTTTAACAACAAAACTCACCGGTTTACTAATAGTTGTCCAAGGATTCTCACCATCACTGCCACCCTCCGCTGAAATCTCTAACTTATAACGACCATCGGGAAGACTCTCATAACTCAGCTCTACACCGGTATCATCATTGCTTGCACTATCCAAAATAGTAAACTCACCTTCAGATCCAATCGTTCTAGTCGTACTTGTAGACATTACTGTCATGATTGTACCTGTTGTTATCGTTGTTGTTTCAACTAAACTCCTTGCCTCATTACAATTCCAGACACTATTGTCTAAAGACGGACGACGACAATAATAAGTCTCTGCTAAGGAAGATGTAGTTATTGAAAGAACAACGGACCGGGACTGCGCCTCATTATCAGCTCCTGTACAAAGATCACCTCCATTAGGAATCACTGTGCCTTTTCCATTTTGAATCTTGATATCAATTCCTGGTGATAAACTCGACAAATGACCACTACCGTCTATATCACCACAATTTTGATATAAAAGAGGAACCGTTAGAACAGTTACGAGAACAAGTATAAAATTTGAAACCCCAAGCCATTTTCTTCGTCTCTTCAAAAACTCCTACCTTTGTTGATAGCCTCAGTACAAAAAGTCTGTAAAGACTTATCGTTCAGAATAATAAAAAACTGTAACTTCACCCCTAAATACCTAAATACCTAAATACCTAAATACCTAAATACCTAAATACCTAAATACCTAAATACCTAAATACCTAAATACCTAAATACCTAAATACCTAAATACCTAAATACACTGTCAAATCCACCATTCACTTATCGTCAAATAATAAAAAACTTTTAACTTCACTCCTGTCACTCTTAACTAGCTATGAACCTTATTCTTACCCCTTCCTTTATCTCAACAATAGCGAGCCCAACTGTCCACTAGAACATAGACAACACAACCTACATATTGACTCTCATCCATAGAGTCAGCACTTGGAGTCCACTACAACAGAGATAGCACGACTTACATATTGACCAATAGCACTCTAACAGAAAAGAACCATCTTTCAGCTCAACCACAGACCTTTACAGAACTTCCAATTAAGAACCTCATACTCCACTAACAAATCACAGACCTTTACAGTTATCTGAGTTGTGAGGAATTAAAAAAAATCTGCCCTCACAACCATGTCCCATAAATCTAAATTATTTTAACTCGTAAAGAATAAGACCGATCGTTAAATCTTACTAAAAATCATTTATAATAACTAACACCCTACACACAACATCATTGTCAGAAAAAATTATCATAGTCATTCACAGTTAAAAAACTGAATCTAGAGGGCCAAATTTTCAAGGATTTATATCAGAACAGGTCATTGCGCAGGGGGTGTACAACATCTGTCCCGGCTCGGATTTCTACTCTGACTTGATGAACTCTTATAAATCCAACCATGTTTGCTGCAATTATACGGCTGATTGCCAGATTTTGCTAGATCGGCATCACCACATGTCCCTTTTAAACGTCCATCACAACAATTCGCTTTAGTATTTGTTCCAGAAGTCGGAAGAGGATTTTTAAGTGTGTAGGCCCAACTTGGACTATTGTGCTGAGAGCAATTATAGCCTTCACAAATAATACCCTGACAACAATTCCCTCTGCTCATACTTAAATGTCCATTTGAAAAGTTGTTTCTAAGTCCATGAAGACGATCACAAGCATACCAATCTCCTCTGCGTCCATCAGCATTAATGTCTGAGCAAGTGCGAGCAAGACAACAATTCTCTCTGCTTATGCTTAAATGTCCATTTGAAAAGTTGTTGCCAAATCCATGAAGCTCACGACAATCATACCAATCTCCTGTCACACCATCACCATCAGCGTCTGAGCAGGTGCGAGTAGGAGGTCGACATTGACCACCTTGTTCTATTTGGCCAGGTGGACATGTACACTGTCCTTCAGAATTACGCTCCTGATCAGCACGGCATTCGTTCACACAGCTATTACCGTATTTTTCTTTGCCACTAGGGCATCGACAATTCGGAGGCGTTCCCACATAACCGGAACGACACTCACAACACACAGAATCACTCGGATTTGTGCTCTTAGCTGCTGATTGATTATAAACCGAATCACCTGTGCAAACAAACGGCTGAGGACTGGATTTTGAAGGATCTGTATCAGCACAAGTTGCTATCATACAGTCTTTCACAACAAAACTCACAGAAACAGTAGACGTCGTCCAATGATTTTCACCATCACGGCCGCCCTCCGCTGAAATCTCTAACTCATAATGACCATCAGAAAGACTCTCATAACTCAGCTCTACAACCGTATCGGAATGAACACTAGCATCTAAAACCCTAAACACACCCTCAGAGCCACCACTGACTAAACGCCTTTCCTCATTACAATTCCAAGCACTATTATCTAAAGAGGGACGACGACAATAATAAATTTCTGTTAACGGAGATGTAGTTATTGAAAGAACAACGGACCGGGACTGCTCCTCATTATCAGCTCCTGTACAAAGATCACCTCCATTAGAAATCACTGTACCTTTTCCATTTTGCATCTTGATATCAATTTTTGGTGGTAAATCTGTTGGCGGCACATCGCCACCATTATCACCATCACTACAATTTTGATATAGAGGAGCCATTAGAACAGTTACAAGAACAAGCATAAAATTTGAAGCTCCAAGCCATTTTCTTTGTCTCTTCAAAAACTCCTACCTTTGTTGATAGCCTCAGTACAAAAAGTCTCTAAAGCCTTATCGTCAGAATAATAAAAAACTGTAACTTCACCCTTAAATGCCTAAATACACTATCAAATCCATCATTCACTTATCGTCAAATAATAAAAAAAAACTTTAGGTTCATAGCTCGTTCAATTGACTTTTAGAGGAATGAGTTACTGTAATAATTGTGAAAAAACAGGTATTTTATAAGAATACTTTTTATTTGCACTTAAAAGAATGTGAGTTGAGGTTTAATTATAGAAATCAAGACCTCTATAGATGGCTACTTTTTATGTTGCGTCGAAAACCTCTTAACTGGTCATGAACCTTAAAATCATAACAATCGGCTAGCGGTATATACCTCTCCAATCTATAGATGGCCCAGTTATTGTCGTACATTCTGTAGATTTTGAAAAGTTACGCATCTGACCATCAGGACATGCCTCGCACCCCCCCTTGCCATTCTCCTTTTCATTCGATTCACAATTGGATTTAGCTATACAGCGGTTTTCATGAGCCACCTGACCATCAGGACAGGCACACTGTCCTTCAGAATTACGCTCCTGATCACCACGGCATTTCGGCACGCACCGACCTTTAAATTCAACTTTATTTTCAGGACAGTAACACCCTCCAGCAGGCCACTGGTCATGACCCCCACCCTCGGGACACGGAAGCACGCACCGCCCTCTAACCTCTTTTTCCGGAGGAGGACATGCACACTCCCAACTGTTATTGCGCTCCTGACCCTCGGGACACTCTGGTTCGCACTGACCAAGAACCTCTTCTTTGCCAGATGGACATTCACACTCCCCTCTTAAGTTGCGAACCCAACCATCACGACATGCAGGTACGCATCGATCTTTAAATTCTTCTTTACCATCATCTCGACATTCACACTGCCCATTACTAAGATTACGCGTCTGATCACCACGGCATTCGTTCACACATCGACCATCGTGTTCTTCTTTGCCCGCTGGACATCGACAATAATTTTGAGATCTACGTTCATAAGTTGGACGACACACACAACAAACCAAGTCACTCGGATTTGTTTTTGTAGCTGCTGATTGATTATAAACCGAAGCACCTCTGCAAGGAAACTTCTGATTGCCATTTTGCAGCGGATCTGTGTCCAAACATGTTGCTGGTGGTGCACAACATCTATCCTGGCTCGGATGTGTTAAACTATTCGCCGATGTTTTATAACTCCAACCCTCTGGACAAGAAAACTGCTGAGGACCATTCTGTGAGGGATCTGTATCAGCACAAGTTGCTATCGTACAGTCTTTAACAATAAAACTCACCGGAACAGGAACACTCGTCCAAGGAGTCTCACCCTCACTGCCCCCCTCCGCCGAAATCTCCAACTCATAACGACCAGCAGGAAGATTCTCATAACTCAGCTCTAAAACCCTATCACCATCATCACCAGCAGCCAAAACCCTAAACACACCCTCAGAACCACCACTGACTAAACTCCTTGCCTCATTACAATTCCAAACACCATTGTCCAAATACGGACGACGACAATAATAAACTTCTGTTAACGGAGATGTAGTTATTGAAAGAACAACCGAACTCGATTCCTCATCAGTAGCAGCACCTAAGCAAAGATCACCTCCATTGGCAATCACTGTACCTTTTCCATTTCGAATCTGAATACCTATTTCTGATGGTAACCTCCGAAAACCAACTTCACCATCTATTAAACCACAGTTTTGATATAAAAGAGGGACCGTTAGAACAGTTAGCAAAACTAATAGAAGACTTGAAACTCGAAACCAATTGCTTCGCTTTTTCAAAATGTGACCTCTGTTAAGAGAATAAAAACTCCATAAGACTCTGTTAAAATAAAAAACTCTAGGCTATAGTATCGTCAAATCATACAAAAAACTTTAAACTAAAACCAGAGCTTAAAGAGACTCTTACACATTCACATTAACAGAAAAAAACAAACCCAATACTCAACAACATAAATCACAGACCTTAGAATAGAAAATTCTGAACAAAAACGATTCTCAGAATTTATACGAAGACATTAAGGGTATACCTATTTTAAAAGAATGAAATATCCCGACTTATTATGCCTTATAATTTTCTGCTACAAAATCCCAATTGATAAGATTCCAAAATGACTCGATATACTTGGGACGAGCATTTCTATAATCCACATAATAAGCATGTTCCCACACATCACATGTCAATAAGGGAATCAAACCTTCTGTCATTGGGTTACCCGCATTAGATGTGGGAATAATCTTTAAATCTCCATTATCCATTTTAACAAGCCAAGCCCAACCCGATCCAAAAACCGTTGCTGCCGTTTTAGAAAATTGCTCTTTGAAGATATCAAAAGAACCAAAAGACTTGTCGATCGCTTCAGCTAATGCTCCACTAGGTGGCCCACCACAATCAGGCCCCATACATTTCCAATAAAATGAGTGATTCCAAACCTGAGCCGCATTATTAAAAACACCACCACTTGATTTTAAAATAATATCCTCCAAAGAACTTTCAGAAAACTCAGTTCCTTTAATCAAATCATTTAACTTGGATACATAAGTGCTATGGTGTTTTCCATAGTGAAATTCTAATGTCTCTTCTGAAATATAGGGTTCCAATGCTTTTTTTGAATACGGTAAATCAGGTTGTAAAATGGCCATCTCTAATCTCCTTTTAAAAAAATCCTACCAGTATCTTAAACCAAATCATAATCTACACTTTATACGACAATCTTTCATAGAGTGCTACTCAATAAAAATGACATATTTCAGATCATCTATTAAGTACTGAATTCATTAAATTAAGTCAACTCATCATAAATCCCGATTAAACTCTCTTCTTGACTTCATAACAGGCGACTTTCCTACCAAACTTGTCCTCTAATGGAGGTACAGCTTTTTTGCAGTCCTCTTTCGCCCATTCACAGCGACTATGAAATGCACAACCTACCGGAGGATTTAATGCAGAAGGCATCTCACCTTTTGGAATTTTTCTATTGTGAATCTTACCACGAAAAATATGAGGCGTACTCTCTAATAAGGCCTTTGTATATGGATGTTGAGGATTTGAAAAAATTTGATCTCTTCCTCCTTGCTCTACAACTCTTCCCAAATACATCACCATAATATCATCACAAATATGCTCTACAACAGACAAGTCATGAGAAATAATAATATAACTCAAATCCAACTGATCTTGTAAATCCAATAATAAATTTATAATTTGAGCTTGAATAGAAACATCCAAAGCCGAGACAGGCTCATCAAGAATCATAATTTCCGGCTTTAAAACAAGTGCCCTAGCAATACCAATTCTTTGTCTTTGTCCCCCACTAAACATATGAGGAAAACGCTCACCCATCTCCGGACGCAATCCCACCATGCTCATCACTTTTAGAGCTTCATTGTAACACTCCTTCCTTGACAAATTTGTATTGACTCTCAGAGGTTCCGCTATAATTTCCCAAGCCTTTTTTCTAGGATTGATGGAACTGTATGGATCTTGAAAAATCATTTGTATTTTTTTATAAAAATCACTTTTCACAGGTCTAGAAACAGACTTCCCCTGAATTTCAATCTGACCACTTGTACACTCTTCTATTTGCATAATAGTTTTAGCCAGAGTGCTTTTTCCACAGCCCGATTCTCCAACTACAGCAAGGGTTTTCTTCTTAAAAAGCTGAAAGCTGATATCTTCCAAAGCTTTGACAATACCTTTTGTTGCAAAAACTCCTTTCAGTTCGTAATACTTCTTCAAACTTTGAACATTTAAAATAGGCTTCATAATTTCTTCTCAAGAGGGTAGTAACATCTGACTTTGCTTGATGAACCCAAAAGATCTGGCTCTATGCCTTTACACTTTTCTTTCATATATTTACATCTTGGATGAAATTGACAACCCTGAGGCCTTGCCAACAAATCAGGAACTAAACCTGAAATACTTGGCAAATGCTGTCTTGATTTTCCTTTATGCATACTGGGCAGACTCTCTAAAAGTCCTTTCGTATAAGGATGTTTAGGATTATTTATGATTTCTTCTGTCTGACCCATTTCTACAATTCGACCAGCATACATAACTCCGATACGGTCTGTCATTTCAGCCACCACTCCTATATCATGAGTAATCAATAAAAGAGCTATATTTTTTTCTTTCTGAAGATGAGTCAGCAATTGAAGTATTTGAGCTTGAATGGTCACGTCTAGAGCTGTTGTGGGTTCATCAGCAATTAACAAACCCTCACAACAGGCTACACTCATTGCTATCATTATACGTTGGCACATACCTCCTGATAACTCATAGGGGTATCTTTCTAAATTTCTTTCAGGATCCGATATTCCAACCGATTTCAAAAGGCTGATAGACGGCTCTCTATAATCTCTAAGACGCCCTCCTTTATGAATTTTCAAAGCCTCCATAATTTGAAAACCAACCGTAAAGCTGGGATTTAAACTTGTCATAGGATCTTGAAAAATCATCGCCATACTTTTTCCACGTAACTGACGACGATCTTTTTTAGAAAGCTGATCTAAATCTTGTCCATTAAATTTTAATACATTTGCACATTGTCTTGCATTAGACGGTAAAAGCCCCATAATAGCTAAACTCGTTAGGCTCTTGCCACAACCTGATTCCCCAACAAGCCCAAGAGTCTCTCCTGCATTAAGACTGAATGAAAGCTGCTCAACAGGACGAACTCTTCCTCGTCGTGTTTCAAACTCAATAGATAGATCTTTAATCTCTAACAAATTCATTTAAAATCCATATTTTACACTCTTAGATATTTATTAAACCTCTTCTTTTTTATTTCTTTTCTAAACTTTTTTAACAAATGCCCCCACTCTAAATTGATTTTTTATTTTTTTAAACGTGGATCAAAAGCATCTCTTAAACCGTCACCAAATAAATTAAATGACAACACAACAATTAAAATACAAAGACCTGGCAACGTCACCAGCCACGGTAATGTTTCTATAAATTGCCTAGCATCAGCCAACATCGTACCCCATTCCGCCTGAGGAGCTTGAGCACCTAATCCCAAAAATCCCAAAGCTGCAGCATTTAAAATTCCATCACTAAATCCCAATGTCGCTTGAACCACTAATGGAGCAAGACAATTGGGAAAAATGTTAAGAAATAAAACTCTAAAGTGAGAAGCCCCAAAACTTCTTGCGGCAATAACATATTGTTTTTTCTTTTCAGAAAGCACAGCCGCTCGCACAAGCCTAACAAATGCAGGGATAGCCACTAAGCTGACCGCTATAATTGCATTAAACAAACTGGGCCCCAGAACAGAAACAACAACAATAGCCAATAATATACTTGGAAGTGACATAAGAATATCCACACAACGCATAATAACCTTATCTAAAAAGCCACCAAAGTACCCGCTGATTAAGCCGAAGATTGTCCCAATACTGGCTGAAAAAATAACCACAAGAAATCCTATACCTAAAGAAATCTGCGCCCCATAAATCAATCGCGAGAATAAATCCCTACCCACATCATCAGTCCCCAAAAGAAACCTGGGATCACTGTTTGCCGTCCAAAAAGGAGTCTTTCTCAGGGCGTCCTCATGAATAATATCTGGAGAAAACGGAGCAATAAGCGAAGCACAAAGAGCTATGAGTATGAAAAAGATAATGACAAAAAGTCCAATAACAGCTCCTGTATTTTGACTAAAAAAATACCAAAACTCTTTAAACTGCAACATCAAAGATGGACTCTCTTTGTCTTTATTTAATGAGGATGGCTTTTTGACTTCACTCAATTTTCTATCATCCTTTTTTTATTTCCTTATTCTGGGGTTGGTCACCGCATAGAGAAGATCTACACAAAGATTAATAACTATAATAAATGTCGCAATGATTAAAATTCCACCCTGTATAACAGGGTAATCCCGAGCTGATACACTAGCGACCATCCACTTTCCTATACCTGGCCAAGAAAATATTGTCTCCGTCAGAATAGCTCCTGTTACAAGAGTACCAAGTAATAGCCCTATAACAGTTATTACTGGTATCAATGCATTTCTTAGCGCATGAATAAAAATAACTCGAAACGCATCCATACCCTTAGCTTTTGCTGTACGAATATAGTCCTCACGAATCACTTCCAACATACTTGAACGGGTCATTCTGGCAATAACAGCCAGAGGAATAGTGCCCAATACCAAAACAGGTAGAATCAAATGATGAAGAGTATTGTAAAAAGCTGAAAGTCCATATTCACTCATTAAAGAGTCTATCAATAAAAAACCTGTCAAATGAGGGATATCAAAAAGTGGACTTATTCTTCCAGAAACAGGAGTCCAGCCTAAACCAGAAGAAAAAAACATAATGAGCAATAATCCCCACCAAAATATAGGCATAGAATAACCTACGAGCGACCCACCCATAATTGTATAATCCAACACACTATTCCGTTTGATAGCAGCCAGAACACCGAGAGGAATTCCCAGTAAAGTCGCCCAGAATAAACTTAAAAGTCCTAGCTCTAGAGTCGCAGGAAATCGAGCAAAGAACTCTTCCAATATAGGTCTTCGAGAGACGATAGATAAACCCAGATCTCCTTGAAAAGCCTGACTGACAAATTGAAAATATTGTTGAAAAATAGATTTATCTAAACCCAATTGAGCCTGCATTTCTGCATAAACTTCTGGAGAGGCACCCCGTTCACCAAGTAGTAATAATACAGGGTCTCCAGGTACAAGGCGGATCAAGCCAAAGGCAATAACAGAGACACCAATAAAGGTAGGTATGAGTTGTATGAGACGATACAGAACATAGCGTATCATAATTAAAAATACCTATATTCTATTTTAAATCCACCTCATTATTAATATAATCAACACCAAAGGGGTTGATTTTAAAGCCCTTAACATTCTTCCTCAATCCACGGTAAATCATAGCATGAGCTATTGTGACCCAAGGAGCTTGATCTTTAAATACCTTTTGAGCCTTCTTATAATAAGAAATTCTCTTTTTTAAAATCGTTGTTTCTTTAGCTCTTTTAATGAGGTTATCAAATGGTTTATGGCACCAACGAGCACGATTACTTCCTGCCTTAACAGCTCCACAACTTAATAAAACATTTAAAAAGTTATCTGGATCACCATTATCTCCACTCCATCCTAATTGCAACATTTGATGCTCACCCTTTGCCGTTTTGGACAAATACGTTGGCCAATCATAAGTGACAATCTTCGCTTGAATACCTACCTTTGCAAGATCCGCTTGCATCATTTCTCCTAATTTTTTTCCATTAGGGTTATAGGGGCGAGAGATATCCATAACCCAAAGGTCAGTTTTAAACCCCTTGGGGTAACCCGCTTCCTTTAACAACTTTTTAGCCTTTTTAAGATTGTAAGGATAATCTTTCACTGAGTCATTGTAGGACCAAATAGTAGGAGGTATAGGATTTTTAGCCACTTGAGCATGACCTAAGTAAATGGCATCAATATAAGACGGCTTATTAAGAGCATAGTTAATGGCCCGACGGACTTTGACGTTATCAAAAGGCTTCTTTTCAGTATTAAAAGCTAAATATCCAACATTGAGCCCTGATCTTTTTAAAACCTTAAGAGATTTATGTTTTTTCATTAAGGCAATATCTGCTGGAGCAGGCTCAACACTCAAATGACATTCTCCCACTTTTAACTTTTGAAAACGTACAGAGGGATCTGGTGTAATTAACATGACAAGGTTATCAATCTTTGCTGGCCCCAAGAAATAGTCCTTATTTTTTTTATAACGAACAATAGTATCCTTTTGATACCTTTGAAAGATAAATGGACCTGTACCCACTGGAAAATTATCTACATGATCAGGAGTTTTAGCCGCTAACATTTTTTCGCCATATTCTTTTGATAGAATAACCGCAAAATCCATAGCAAGATTAGCTAAGAAAGGAGCCTCCTTTCGATTTAAAATAAACTCTACCGTATAATCATCTTTCTTTCTAACATCTTTAATAATTCCACCCATGCCCATAGACTGAAAGTATTCATATGTGCCTCCACTCACTTTATGGTAGGGATGAGATTTATCCATTGGTCTCTTAAATGTCCATATCACATCGTCAGCATTGAAATCTCTAGATGGTTTAAATCTCTTCGTTGTGTGCCATTTGACACCTTTACGAAGGTAAAATGTGAACTTTAACTCATCCTTAGAGACCTTCCATGATTTTGCCAACCCCGGCGTAATAGAAGTTTCCCCATACTTGAATTCTACAAGGCCATTGTAGACATGATGAGTATTTTTAAATGTGGGACCATCCGTTGCTAATTGTGGGTTAAATACACTGGGGCTGCCCTCAAGACAGACAACAAATGTTTTCTCCTTGTTCGCTTCAACCTGTCCTCCCCAAAAAATCAAACCCAACAAAATCGAAAATAAAAACTTCATAAGACCCCTCCAAAACTACAATCCATTTAAAACATAGAATCTTATCTTACAAGAACGATAGCAAGTACTTTGTCACCATAGGGCTTGAGAAAATCCTCAAGGCCTATGGACCCTTACTCAAAGAGAGCCTAAATGGGTTTGAATGAACAATTATAACTATTTAAAATAACAGTTCTTTCACCCTCGAAGACCATTTTGAATAAAATAAAAAACCAAGTCAATTGACTTAGAAAAATTCAGATTTATGACACTTTTTAATAAGACCGCTGACTCTGTTTGCATTTTCTTTTCCAATAAAAAGTCCTCTTAGAGGATTTTTTCTTATACCCTTTTCAGTATATATATAACCATCAGCTGATATTGAGCCTCTAAAAAATGGAAGGAAAGAGTTTTTCTTAAGGCTTTCAAAACGAGTTCTCTGAGGCGCAGGGCGTATTCGCAGAGAGATCGCTTATTCTATGCTTGATGGCATCGAGCATTATCTAGCTTACGCCTTTAGCCTTCGGCGAAGACGAGCCTGCGGACCTCAGAGCTGTCTGAGATTTTGGAAGCTTTTAAAATCATTTGCGCCACTCAGATCATAAGTGGGAAAAAGAGTTTTTCTTAAGGCTTTCAAAACGAGTTCTCTGAGGCGCAGGGCGTATTCGCAGAGAGATCGCTTATTCTATGCTTGATGGCATCGAGCATTATCTAGCTTACGCCTTTAGCCTTCGGCGAAGACGAGCCTGCCGACCTCAGAGCTGTCTGAGATTTTGGAAGCCTTAAGAAAAACTCTTTCCACTGACTCATCTTCAAAAGCAAACCTTGAAGAAAGATGAATCTTGTCTTCTACAATCTATCCCTCTCTCATGTCATCAAAATGAAAAGTGGGATTCACCCTTTAACTAAGATCTAGCTCTCTCTATTTATCCTCAACTTTGGCACGCTTTTCGCTTTAAAATAATAGAGTTAGGGTGCATTTCTATTTTTAAATAGTAATCAGGGAAAGGAATCTGGACCAACATGAATAAACTCCTCAACAGTTTCCCTATTTTAAAAACTTTAGATAGGATAAGGAACAGAAAATCTAAACAGTTTCCCTATTTTGAGGGGCTTTTAATATATCAAAAGGGCGAAGGTGTTAGATTTGTTTTTTTAGAAAGAATGCATAGTTTTTAGACATCTGTCAGATTTATAAAGAGTATGTTACAATTTTGGGTTTAAAAAGGGGGGCTGAATTTATGATTTGTGAACGTTGTAATCAACTTATTCCTTGTGAAAACCAAACACAACAGTCCTACTTCTGCAATTGTGGATGGGAAAAAAGAAAACCCCTCCCTAAAACATACCCTTTAAAAGCCATTTTCTCGTTTCTTATAATAGGCTTATTGCTTTATGTTGCAACATGGTTTTATTGGGCTCCCTACACAAATCCCTACTTGAGTCTACAAATCCGTAAAGTCTTTTTTAAACTCACAGAAACAGATTATCAAATTTTAGCAACGATTTGTAAGAAATTAGAAAAAACAACATGTGAGAAACAATCCTATGAACATTTGCTATCTATAAATCCACATAATACAATCTATAGGATGAACCTTGCTATTTCACAATCCCGATTAAATCAACACAGCAGTGCTCTTGTAAACTTTAATAAGGTCAGACAAGTTGGCTATAAGAACAAGCTCATGGATTTTCACTATTGGAAATCACTTAAGGGACTTCAGAAGCAAAAAACGAACTAAAGAACTCTCTATACCTTAAACAAAAATTGATTTTTTTATTGTTTCCATCCAATAATGAAGAGGTATGAAGAATTTAGTTTGGATAGATCTTGAAATGTCAGGATTAGATGTTGAAAAAGAGCGCATTATTGAAGTGGCCTGTATTATAACATCAAAAGACCTAGAAGAGTTAGCTGTCTATCAAAGTGTTGTCAGACAACCTCAAAACTATATCGATAATATGGATGAATGGAATCGCACAACACATACGAAAAGTGGACTCATAGAAAAAATATCTCATGCTCCTTCAGCAGAAACTGTTGAAAATGAAGTCATTGACCTTCTAAAAAAACACTATCCCCAATGTACTGGCCCCCTTCAGGAAAGACCAATTTTAGCAGGAAACTCTATACATCAGGACAAACTTTTTATCGATCGATACTTTAAAAAGCTCAAACAATACCTTCATTACCGTATGCTAGATGTTACAGCACTCAAGATTGTCTTTGAATCACTCAATATCCACTTCCCCACTAAGAAAAATAATCATCGCGCCCTTGATGACATTCGAGAAAGCATTGAGGAACTCAAGTTTTATAAACATAAACTGAAAAACCTTCAATAAAAACGCTTTTCAAACTACTAGCAGTTTATACGAGTCTTGATATAATTAAAGAGGACCTAGATAAGTTTATGAACTACTACAGAACATACCAACCAAGATAAGCACTATCAAGGAAGAGCACACTATCAGACACTACAGATCGCTTACAAACTTTGTGAGCGATATGTCATCAACAGTGAACTTCTACCCAAAAGAAACCAACACTTCTTTTTTAAACCTACCAATCTACAAAAAAAGAGGTGGATAACTGCTTATAATTTGAACTAAAAACTGCTAACTCATAGAAAAACTGCCAGCAGCTACACTGACCAAAGATTATTAGCACCAAGCAATTTTGTTATATCTTAAGCCCCAACGGAATTTAGCGATCACACAATCATTTAATCCCTTTAATACCGATAATGCTCAGGCTTTAAGGGGCCCTCTTTAGAAATATTCAAATAGCTAGCTTGCTTTTCTGTAAGAACAGTTAAATCTACACCTAACTTCTTTAAATGTAACCGGGCCACTTTTTCATCCAATTCCTTAGGAAGAAAATAAACACCCACATCTTTATATTTTTCTCTATTTTGGAAAAGATCAATCTGAGCCATCACTTGATTTGTAAATGAATGGCTCATAACAAAAGAAGAATGGCCTGTTGCACACCCTAAATTCACTAAACGTCCCTTTGCAAGAACAATAATTTTTCTACCATCTTTAAAAGTATGACAATCCACTTGAGGTTTGACCTCATCTATCTCAGAATTCTGATTAAGCCAATCCATATCAATCTCAATATCAAAATGACCAATATTGCAAACAATAGCTCCAGTTTTCATCTCATTAAAAATTTCCTCTGTAATAATATCGCAACAACCTGTTGCTGTAACAAAGATATCACCCTCCTTGACAGCCTTTTCCATAGTCGTTACTTCGTAACCTTCCATAGCAGCTTGAAGTGCACAAATAGGATCTATTTCTGTCACAAGCACCCTTGCCCCATAGGAACGAGCAGATTGAGCACATCCCTTCCCTACATCACCGTAACCTGCAACCACCA
The DNA here is from genome assembly GCA_965116215.1 of Bdellovibrionales bacterium. Taxonomy (GTDB): domain Bacteria; phylum Bdellovibrionota; class Bdellovibrionia; order Bdellovibrionales; family JAKFYE01; genus CBDBKL01. The sequence continues at coordinate 709,578 of OZ220494.1, forward strand.
CTACTTTTCCAGCAATCATAACATCTGTCGCTCTCTTAATCCCATCAGCCAAAGATTCGCGACACCCATAGAGATTATCAAATTTAGATTTTGTAACCGCATCATTCACATTAATAGCTGGAACTTTTAATTCTCCTCTTTGATGACGCTTTTCCAAATTGTGAACTCCCGTTGTTGTCTCCTCTGAAAGCCCAATCACCTCAGATAGAAATCCTGAAAAACGCTCTTCATGAATCATATTTGTCAAGTCTCCACCATCATCTAAAATCAAATTACAACCCTTTGACCCCCAACCTGTAATTGTTTGTTCGATACACCAATTGAACTCTTCTTCTGTCTCCCCCTTCCATGCAAAGACAGGAACACCCACTGCTGCCATAGCCACAGCTGCGTGATCTTGCGTTGAAAAGATATTGCACGAAGACCATCGGACCTCAGCACCGAGTTTTATAAGAGTTTCAATGAGAACAGCCGTTTGAATAGTCATATGTAAACAACCTGCTATACGTGCCCCCTGAAGGGGTTTTCCATATTCACTACGTAAAGCCATCAGACCTGGCATTTCCGTTTCCGCAATAGCTATTTCTTTACGGCCCCATTCAGCAAGTTCTTTAAATCGCTCAGGGCTCTCCATAGCTATTTCGCAAACTTTAAAATCTGGCTTAAGATATAAGGCGGATTCTGGTGTCACTGGCTTTTCTCTCCTTCCATGTTTTACAATCCTTTAACATTTATACAGACAGCTAAAAAGTTAGCGAATGAGTTTTTAGCGGTCTATCAGACAATATTTCATTTTTTCTTTCCAAACTTTTTTACCTCAATTTGTTCTCTTAAGAAAGACTAATAGAATGCCCCTTAAAGGTCAATTATGGAAGAGTCAGAATCTTATATCCTGAATCTGTAATCAATACTGTATGTTCAAATTGTGCTGAGGGCGAACCATCAAATGTCTTGTAATACATAATTTCTGAATTTGGAATAGGAAACTCTTTAATAGCCAATGTATTTATATTAATCATGGGTTCTACAGTAATACAACCAAACGGGATCAATGGATCACCTCGACCCTTTTTACCAAAAGAGGGAACAAAGGGTTCTTCATGAAAAGCCCTTCCAATACCGTGCCCCCCTATTTCCTTAACCACATAATAACCTTGCTTTGTAACATATTTGTTAATTGCAAACCCTATGTCACCTGTCGTTCCATTTGGCCTAATAGACTCTATCCCCTTTTCCATTGCACGTAAAGCCACTTCCGTCAGCCTTTCCTTTTCCTTACTCACAGAACCAACGAGAAAAGTTTTAGATGTATCTCCATGAAAGCCATTCAATTTGACTGTGATATCTACATTAATAAGGTCGCCTTCTTGTAAAACTGTCTTATCGGGAACACCATGGCAAATCACATCATTCAGTGAGGTACAAATAGACTTTGGAAAACCCTTGTAACCCAGGGGTGCTGGGACAGCATTATGACTTAAAATATAATCATGTACAGCTTTATCAATCCATTCAGTCGTCACTCCAGATTGAACTAAGGAGCCTGCATACTCCAGAGTCTGGGCCCCTAGCCGACCTGCCTTTTCCATTCCCCGAACATCACTTGCTGTTTTTGGAATCACAAAAGTCAATTTAATACCCAAAAAATGGAGAGTCAACGTCATCACAGAGTCACTTTAAGTCCAACTCTCTATTAAAAACGTTATGAAGAAAAAGAATCCCTACCAAAACCATTTTCTATACCAGTTAAGACTTCATCTGACAGACAGCTAAAAAACTCACTACCCACTTTTTGGGAAGCTGTACAACCAAGTCTCAACCACTACCAACCACTACATAGAATAACTATTAACACCAAAGAAATTTTTTAGATAAGTGATTAACGCACCGATACTGATAAAGTCGCTTGGTCATTAGACCGTCAGATTCCCTTCGTAATAGCACCACTACATAGAATAACTCTCTTTAAACCTCTATCCCTCATAGTTCTGATATTCAATTTTTAATACAGTAAAAGTCTCATTCCCTCTTGGTTTTTTTACAATAACCCTATCATCAATAGTTTTACCAAGGAGGGCTTTAGCTAAAGGTGAACGCCAACTAATACGTTCTTTCTCTGGTTGTATTTCATTTTCACCAACAATATGTACCCTAATAGAGTTTCCATCAAAAGTTCTCAATGTCACCCTTGCACCAAAAACAATATTTTTACTCTGCACTTTTTCTATATCTATAATTTCAGCATTGTGGATCTGCTTATTAAGATACTGTAAACGACGATCTATCTCCCTTAACCGACGTTTTCCATAGATATAATCAGCATTTTCGGAACGATCCCCATTACTTGCAGCCCAAGCCACCATCTGAACTAAAGCTGGTCTCTCTTTATGAAAAAGTGTCCGGTACTCAGCTCGCAGCTTCTCTATTCCAACACGAGTGATATAATTTTTCTCTGACATACTATTCAAATAAAAACGAAGAATTAAATAAGGATAAAAAACCGTAGCCCCACCTTATACAAAGATGGAGCTACGACTTAAACATTTAACTCAAATGCTTAGAAAGAAGCTTTGGAATTTCAAACATAGTCACAACATCTTTTCTGAAAATAACCTTCAATTTTGCATCATTTCCAGTGCGGATGTTTCGACGGTCTTTGGTATCCTGAAGCTTATTTTTCTTGATGTAAGCCCATAGTTTTTTTGTCACCTCAGTTCTTGGAAGAGGTGACTTTCCAACAACCTCAGCAAGATGATCACTTGGAGTCAAGCTCTTCATAAAGGCAGCATTTGGTTTTCTCTTCTTACGGGACTTTTTCTTAGCTGGCTTCTTCTTTACTTTTTTCTTTGCTGTTTTCTTTTTTGTCGCTTTTCTTTTAACAGACTTCCTAGTCTTTTTTTTCGTCGCCTTCTTTCCCTTACTTGCTGACTTCTTCTTTACTTTCTTTTTTCCTACTTTTCTCTTTCCAGTTTTTTTTCTCGCCGGCTTACGGGCTGTTGTTTTTTTCTTTTTAGTTTTTTTTCTTTTCTTTGCCATCGTGATTGTCCTCCCTTTTCTCTTTAGACAATTTCATCGTAATGATATCTAAGAGATTTTCTTTGTCCAAAGATTTTTTTTATTTTTTTATTTTTTCTATTCAAAGGAAGACAATCCCACCCCTATTCCCAACACCCCATAACCCCCTCTCTCTCCATTTTTCTCCATCGATAGAACATATAAAACCGACGATTATCTTCCTTATACAAATATCCTGAAGCCTACTATTTTCAAGGCATTCAAGCTATTTAAACCGTTCAAAATCCCTCTTTTTCGGTTCGAAAAACCTTTCTCCAAAGAAGACCTGTCCTCTACAATTAGAGGAACCAGTTTCATAGAAAATACCACCCTCATACTTTATGACGCTACTCAGATGAAAATCAGCCTATTGAAAGAATAAAGCCTCTTTATTTGATGAAACATAGGCCATGCAAGAGCCTCCCATAGCTCTTTTCTAATGAAAAGTGCTGTTCCCCCCTCGGCTTTCTTATAGATATATTTTATTTTTCAGACCACTTAAGATATATAAGATAAAGAAACAAACGCCATCTCAGGCTAAAAAGGTGTGGTATTCTATCAATCGCAAAGACGAAATTATTCAAATACTCAATACCAATTTGAAACCCCTTTATCTTAAAGTCGTAGATGAAAGTGCCAAACACTCCACTCCAAGAGGACCCGAATCACATCTTAAAGTTCTCATTGTCTCTCGCTATTTCGCAGGGCTTCCACACCTTGAAAGACATCGAATGATACAAACCCATCTTAAAAAAATCTTTGCAGATAAATTACATGCCCTAACTATCATAGCCAAAACACCTGAAGAATGGGACATCAACTCTTCTTTCAGAGAAACTCCCCAATGCGTTCACAAAAAATAAGAACTACAGATACTCTGGCACTTTCAACATATAAACCTCTTATTCCTTTAGTATCATATGGGTCAAGTTTTCCACCCAAGTTTCTGAGTCATTCAAACAAGGAATATACTGAAAAGACTTCCCTCCTTTTGAAAAGTAATATTCCCTTGTTCGAATATTTATCTCTTCAAGAGTTTCTAAACAATCTGTAATGAAGCTTGGAGAAACAACACTTATTTCTGTAATCTGTGACTGAGCCAGACGTTCCACAACATCATTAATAGACGGCCCCGTCCACTTTTCAGGTCCCAACCGAGATTGAAAAGCTATATGAAGATTATATTCGTTTCCTAATTCTTTTTCTAACGCCCTAACAGTATGGAAACAATGAGCTTTATAACATCTCGAGTTACCTTCATTTATCTCATCACAACATGTCGATGAAGAAAGACATACAGGATGCATTTTCCGCAATTGCCTTATTGGAAGTCCATGAAAAGAACACACAATATTTTTATAGGGCTTTTCCTTACGAATTCTAGAGATCATTGACTGAATATAACGAGGATTTGAAAAATAATGAGGCACAAAAGACATCTGGACTCCTTTTCTAAAAAGACGCCTAAGCCCTTTAAAAGCTGTTCCTGTTGTCGCATTGGCAAACTGAGGGTAGAGGGGAAACACTATAATTTGATGACACCCTCTATCTATTAAGTTTTTTATCCCAGTGTCTAAAGAGGGCTCACCATAAGTCATCCCAAATTCCACACTCACATGAGAGCCTTTTCTCTCCTCTATCTTTTCTACCATTTTATCTTGAAGCTTCTGAGTTAAAGCCCGAGTATATATCAATAGAGGTGATCCTTCTGTTGTCCAAATTTTTTTATAATTGGCCAACGTCTGATGAGTTCTTCGAGGGACAATAAGTAAATTGACAAGTGGCCATCTAAAAATCCACGGAATATCTATAACATAGGGATCCATCAAAAAGGTTCTTAAATACTCAGATACCGCTTGTTGGCTGAGCGACTTAGGGGTTCCCAAGTTGACCAATAATACACCCACTTGACTCATAAATTCACCCCTATAAAACTCAACTCAAGGAGTCATGAACTTCGATGATTCATCTATGAATAATTGTGAACTAAGTTTTTTGTACCCTCTTTAAATACAACCTTAAGACGATTTGGAGTCACATGTAAAATATACCCCATTCCAAATTGAGGGTGATCAATATTCTCTTTATCAGTGAAATTTTCATTTAACTTATAAGGCTTCACGGGCAATGAGGATCTTTTATCTTTTAAGTTTTCCCACTCTAAAATCGCAGCTTCCTCAGCTGTTTTCTTTCGACTTCTCTTTTTTCTAGACTTTGTTTTTTTCCCATCAACTTTTAATGTTTTCTTGGTCGTTTTTTTCTTTTTTTCAGCAGTTTTTTTAACTCCCGTAGCCGCAACCTTCACATTCGCTTTCTTTTGACCCGCAGCCTTGGATTCTGTAACTATTGCTTCTTTTTTAGAAGTTTTCTCCGATGTCCCCCTTTTTTTTATGGCTTTCTTCGTATCCTTCTTCTGAGTGGCCACCTTTTTCTGACTGGCAACTTTCTTCTTTGCCGTCTTTTTCTGACTGGATGTTTTTTTCTTTACCGCCTTTTTTTGACTAGACGCTTTTTTCTTTGCGACCTTTTTCTGACTGGACGCTTTTTTCTTTGCCGTCTTCTTTTGATTGGATACTTTTTTCTTTTTAGCCATTTTATTTTACCCCTTAATCTCCCTGACCTTTGCTCTATCTCTTCATACTAATATGTATCACTTCAAATAAAATCTACAGTCCAATGATTTCGAGAAACGTATTATAATGTCAATAAATTAGCAACGTTAATTTATCACACACCAGACAGAACCATAAATAAACAGATCCTATGAAAAGAAAAAACTCATATTATGAGAAACAGACTGCTCAAACTGAATCAAGCTGGCCCTATAAAGTCATCTCGCCGCACCTCATATAGTTGAATCACTCACCTAGAATCATAATTTTGTTTTCAAATGATCTTCATTTTCTGAAATAAACTCTATAAGTTCAGACTTTTTATCCAATAGCTTTTCCCACTGTTCTTTGTATAAAGTGACTGGAAATCGCCCCAACCCGTACGCTGAAATAGCTCCTTTTTGACTCACTTTAAAAAAAATCCCTTTGGACGATTTATTCGCTTTTAACTTCTTATTTTCAGCCTTTAACTTTTCAATCTCTTTCTTAAGATCTTCACTCATTTAGGACACCTCTTAATTCTTATACTCAACCAAAGTCTTTGTTAACAACGCTTCTCATTCTTATCGGAGGATTTTTCTATATATAAAGCTCTTAATGCAATATAAAAGGGCATTATCTATAACAAGCCTTCATTTCTAAAAGCCATCCCCGAATAAGTGTAAAATCCAAAACAAAGAACTCATTGATATAATGAGTATTTAGTTATATACTATTTCTGATTTCGGGATGCCTGTTTAACCTTTTAGCATTACACATAAAAATGAAGAGTTTATTGTGAAATTTATTTTTATAAAGTTCTATCTCATATTCTTTGTAACTCTTCTAGGTTGTTCGAACGTTTCAAAACGAGATGTGGCCTCTTCCAGAAAAGACTTTTCAAATGAAACCTCTCTTCTACAAACCACAAAGAATTCCAACGCTTCTGAGGAAATAGCAGGGCAAATGAACGTTGCTAAAACGATAGTTGAATTCCATGAAGGAATCCAAACAGCACAAGATATTGAAGAAGTTGCTAGCGAAAACCACATGTGCCGTGTTCTAAAATATAGTCTATTAACAAATAGTAAAGATACCATAGAGAGTGCTATTGTTCTTTTTAACGAAGGTCAGAAGTTTTATCCAAATAAAGAGGTAATGGTTTCTGTCCCTCTGGCTACTGTTGCAGTTTTGGTTATTAACCGTATAATCAATGAAGACACCCTACCCCTTAACGCATGGGAAACCATAGAGGTGGAAAATGGAGAATTTATAGAAACTAAAAGGAATTTCTTTAAAAAAGCAACTCAATCTGCGGCAAAATTTGGATTGCCCTCTGCTGAGTTAACAGCCACAGAAGTCAGTCTCAACGAACTCTCCTTAAGATATATTCCAATGAGAAGGAAAAATGCCGAGGAACTATTGAGAATCCTACAGAAAAAAACTAAAAGAGAACAAAAAGAGTTAGTAAAAATATATGTAATGCCCTATTAAAAAAGACAGACTTAATAAAGTGTCTATCCTAAAGCTGTCTCTAAAGAGGTGAAATATAAAAAAAATCAAAACTTTTCTTATTTTTATGATCTTTTCAACTCAAGGCTTTAGCGAAGAGTTGACTATGAATAAAGTGATCAGCGAATATCTTTCCTATAGTCCTGCACTCAAAGCAGCAAAAGCTCAGTCCTTATCTGCGCACTATAAATACAAAGAAGCCATTTCTAATTTCTTTCCAAAGCTCAGATTAAATGGCTCTTATCAAATATCCAGATACTCTATTCAGACTATGAACGAGCCCTCTAAGATATATCAAGCCACTCTTGATCTTGAACAAAGTCTTTTCCAAGGAGGAGCTCTTTGGAGAAACTATAATATCAAAAGATTAAATAAAAAGCTTAAAGAATGGGAATATCTAAAAGTAAAACAAACTCTTCTTGAAGAGCTTATCACAAAAGTGTTCTTGATTGACAACATAGAAAATCAATACAAAGTTCTATTAAACTCCCAGTCCTACCAACGTCGCTTTTTCCAAATCACAAAAACTAAAAGACGCTCAGGAGCAGCACAAGACTTTGAATATTATCAATCTCAAGCCAACTTTCTGTCCTATGCTTCCCGTATAGATGAAAATCGAAGACAGTACCAAGAGTCCCACAAGTCCCTTATCACCTCATTAGGAAAAGATATTTTTCCTAATACAGCAGATGAGAAAAAGAGTGAGCAAAGTAATATGATTAAAATCAAACTCCCACCATATGCTTATCTCTCAACACAAAAATATTCTCAAAAAGAAAGTGTGAAAAAGGCTAAAGAAAACCAACCTGATCTTCGTATTTCTAAAATTTTTAAAGAAATAGCTCATGAAGAAAAGTGGCTCAACCTATCTGAAGATCTTCCAAAAGCGAGTATCATAGGATCCCTTGGATATAGATCTTCAACTTTAAAAGATGCTCAAAAATATACATCCCTCACTCTGCAATTATCTATCCCTCTTTCTTTTGGACTCCCCCAGCGATATAAGAAAGGAGTTCAAAATATTTATGCAGCTCAATACTCTCTTCAAAGCCAAAAGGATCGTGTTATAAACAACGTCACGCTAGCCTTAAAAAATATAAGAGGATTTCGTAAATCCTACAAACATAATCAAGCATGGGTCAAATCTGCCAAAAAATCTATAGATCTTTCCTTAAAGAGTTATAGACAAGGAACACTTTCTATTTCTGAAGTGATTCAAATTCAAAAGATTTGGGAGCAAGCAGAACTTGCTCTTTTACAATCCAAACTCAATCTTCGACTCTCTATATTAAAATTTAGAAAAGCTCAGGGAGAAAACTTAGAGGATATTTATGCAAATAAATAGGCTTAAAAGATCTTATTAATGAGGTAGAGGATAAAAGAGAAGTTAGGATATGAACAGCCACACAATCGCTTTATGATCTCACTAATGAGGTAGCAAATAAAGGAGGTTAGCTAAAAAATAAGTAAAATAGTATTTCAAAACGCTCAAGGCTCTACAAAAACAAAGAGTTCTATTGGCGGTTTTTTAGACAGAAGACAAAGGATTTTACTTTTTCACGATTTCTTTTCAAAAGTAGCTCCACACAAATTGCACCTACCATCTTTACTCTCATCACCCCCCGTTTGAATATTGAGTCCTCCACAACTCCCCTTTATACATTTTCCAGAAAAAATCACTCCCACAGACATCATTAAAATAACTAAAGCAAAAATCAGAAATACTATAAAATAAATCATCCTACTCAAACCCTTTACTTCTTTTAGTAATGAAAAACTCTTCGAATCATCATGATTCTCCCTATAATCTCATCTCTCATTATTCCTTTGATACCCTAGATTGAAAAGCTTTCGTTCTATAGTGGGACAATTCCCCATTGGACTTCACCTGTAGGATTAATGCCGCAATACTCTGGACTTCTGCCCACCTCTTAGCTATTTCTAAAGGCATAGACATCAATACCGTGGCCAGCGCATCTGCTTTCCAACATTCATTATCTACAACAGTTACAGAAATCGGTCCCTGCTTAACAGGATAACCTGTTTTTGTGTCTATCGTATGAGAATAAACACTCCCTTCCTTAATGTAGTAATTCCTATATGACCCACTTGTAGCTATAGCTCCATTATAGATAGGGATCAATTCAAGTATTCCACGAGTGACTCTTTGAGCTGGAACCTCCACACCTACTTGCCATGGCTTTTTATCCCTAAAAGATCTCTTTGCTCTAATTTCACCACCCATCTCGATAAGATAACTTTTGACACCCATTTTCTCAAAACCCTCTCCCAAACTATCAATCATATACCCTTTCCCTATCGCAGAAACATTCACTTGAAGACCGGATAATTTCTTTTCAATTTCACTGGTTTTTCTATGAAGTATTAGTTTTTTATACCCTACTTTTTTTAAAATTTTCTCTACCTCTTTTTGCTTTGGTAACTTATTAGGAAAACCATTAACACCAAATCCCCAAAGATCAACTAACGGTCCCACTGTAATATCAAAACGCCCATCTGTAACTTTTGATATCTCCTTAGATCTTTCTAAAACTCTCATCAAATCTTCAGAAATTTTAAAACGTACACCAGATGACAATCTATTAAACCTTGAAACTTCCGAGTTTTGAATAAAGTGAGATAAGACCTGACCCATTCTATTAAAAGTCTTATCAATGAAATTTCTAAAAAAAATTTCTTTATCACCTCCATATGCATAGAGAGTCACATTGTAATGCATCCCCATTGATGTCCCAGAGAAAACATACTTTTTATTCTGACTGCTGCAACTATATAAAAAAAATGACAATAGTAAAAAAAGATATCTCCTCTTAACTATTAAGAGAAATAAATCCACACGAAAATAAGGCTTTAGTTTATGAAACATCTAGAAAAACACCAAATATAAAAACAAGGATCTTTTTAGCCACCAAAATCATCAAAGAGGATGCTTTCTTTCTCTACTCCAAGGTCCTCTAACATATCAAAAACAGCATTATTCATCATTGGTGGCCCACAAATATAATATTCACAATCTTCAGGTGCAGGATGATCTTTGAGATACATATCATACAACACTTGATGAATAAAACCCGTTGGTCCCGTCCAATGATCGTCCGGCAAAGGCTCTGACAAAGCCAATATCCATTTAAAATTCTTATTATCTTTCTGTATAGTATCAAAATGATCTCTGTAAAATGCCTCCCTTAAACTTCTCGCCCCATACCAAAAAGACACTTTTCTGTTTGTCCTTAATCTCGAAAATTGATCAAATATATGGGATCTCATAGGGGCCATACCGGCCCCCCCACCCACAAAAATCATTTCAGTATCAGTATCTCGTGCATAAAACTCACCATAGGGCCCGGAAATAACAACATCATCTCCTGGTTTAAGGTTAAAAATAAAACTCGACATCTTACCAGGGGGAAAATCTGTATTTGGAGGGGGAGTAGCCACTCTCACATTTAACATAATAATCCCCTTTTCCTCGGGATAATTTGCCATTGAATACGCTCTGATAACTTCTTCTTTTACAACAGATTGATATTGCCACACATTAAATTTATCCCAAACATCTCTATATTCTTTTTCAATGGCAAAATCTTTATAATCGACAGCATGTGGTGGGGCCTCAATTTGTATGTAACCACCAGCTCTAAAGTTTACATCCTCTCCTTCAGGCAACTCTAAAATCAACTCTTTAATAAAAGTGGCCACATTATGATTGGATTGCACTTTACAATGCCATTTCTTAACACCAAATACCTCATCTTCTACTGCAATTCTCATATTTTGCTTCACTGGGACCTGACATGACAAACGAACCCCTTCACGAACCTCTCTTGGAGTGATTACCGATTTTTCTGTTGGAAGAATGTCTCCCCCTCCTTCATAAACATGAACTTTACATTGAGCACATGTGCCCCCTCCTCCACAAGCTGAAGAAACAAACAGTTTTTGATCTGCCAAAGTCCCCAAGAGTTTTCCCCCTGTTGGAACTTCAACTGTCTTTTTATCATTAATCACAAGTTGAATGTTTCCTGAAGCAACCAACTTAGATCTTACAAAAAGAATAGCAAGAACAAGAATAAGAACTATCCCTGTAAAAAAAATGACACCTAAAAAAATCTCAATCACTTTTCATTCCTCTTCTATTCGATCTGAAGAAATCTCCTTATTTAATTTATAAATAAATTTCCTTAAAAAAAGAGAAGTCTATTTTAATAGACATATCATTTTATAATTTTACACCAGAAAAACTCATAAAAGCTAATGACATCAGTCCAACAATAATAAATGTCGAACCCAGTCCCTTTAAACCATCAGGAATATCACTGTATTTTAACTTCTCCCTAATTCCCGCTAAGGCCATAATAGCAAGAGCCCAACCCACACCACTACCAAAGCCAAAGACAACACTCTCTGTAAAATTGTATTCCCTCTCTACCATAAATAATGTTCCACCTAAAATAGCACAGTTAACCGTAATGAGAGGTAGGAAAATACCAAGAGCATTGTATAGTGAAGGAACAAACTTATCGAGTACTATCTCTAAAATCTGTATTAAAGCAGCAATAACTCCTATGTAACAAATTAAACCAATAAAGGACAGGTCCACTCCTTCTAGTCCCATCCACACTAATGCATTCTCTTTTAAAAGCTCTTGATAGATAATATTATTTAAAGGCACCGTAATCGTTTGAACCACAATGACAGCGATACCCAGCCCTGTCGCCGTTGATACCTTTTTAGAAACAGCTAAAAAGGTACACATACCTAAAAAGAAAGACAAAGCCATATTTTCTACAAAGACAGATTTTATAAACAAGCTCAAATAATATTCCATACACTTAACCCTCTTTTTCGACTTGATCTGGTTTAAATACTCTCAATATCCAAATAAATAGACCTATTAAGAAAAAGGCACTGGGAGAAAGTAACATTAAACCATTGCTACTATACCACCCTCCTTCATTCAAAAGAGGGAGAACTTGGACCCCAAAAAGACTTCCACTCCCAAATAATTCTCTAAATACACCCACAAAAATAAGAATAATACTGTAACCCAGACCATTTCCAAGCCCATCAAGAAAGCTCATTCCAATAGAATTCTTCATTGCATAAGCTTCAGCCCTTCCCATAATAATACAATTTGTAATAATAAGTCCTACAAAGACAGATAACTGTTTAGAAACCTCAAAAGCATAGGCTTTTAACACTTGATCTACAATAATCACCAAAGATGCAATAATCGTCATTTGAACAATAATACGAATGCTCGAAGGTATATGATTTCGTATGAGACTCACAGATGCATTTGAAAAAGAAGCCACAAATAGAACAGCCAAACTCATAACAATCACTGTCTCCATTTGTGTTGTTACAGCTAGAGCAGAGCAAATACCCAAGACTTGTAGAGCAATCGGGTTATCATTAAAAATAGGATCAAAAAGTACTTTTCTAACTTTCCCCATAAGTGCTCCCTCCTATTTCTCTTTTTAGTTTCTCCAAATATGGCCGAAACCCACCCTCTCCTAACCAAAATTCAATAGTACGACTTACACCCTGCGAAGTAATGGTTGCTCCAGATAATCCATCAATTTGATATTTTTCTAAAGGATTTCCCTCTTCCACCTTACCTCTAAGCACTTTAAGAGCAACCTTCCCCTCTGAAAAAATTTCCTTTCCCACCCAACTGGACTTCCACTTTACATTATCAACTTCTCCTCCTAAGCCCGGCGTCTCCCCATGTTCATAAAATGCAATGCCCTCTACAGTATTCAAATCACGCCCTAAACTAATGAAGCCGTAGAGGGTTGACCAAAGCCCCTTACCTTTAATTGGTAAAATTAATTTTACCAACTCATTATTATCATCTCTTAACAAATACACGGGTGCAAATTTAGAAATGTGTTTTATTCCATCAAAACTTTCCTCTTCAGATAAAATGCGTTGAGTTTGAGGATCCTTAGCAGCTTTCCTCTGATCAAATGTACTGACCTCAATATCTTCTCTGACTTCCCCTGTTTTCAATTCCACAATAACAGATTCAATTTTAGAAAAAGACTCCTCAATATTATCTGTAGGAAGACCGGCAGCCTCTAAAATATTTTTTTGTTTATCTCTTAATTTATTTTCTGCTTGCTTTGGTCTGAATAACACAGCAGCAGAGGACACAAGGATCGAGCAAACAAGGCAAAGTGAGACAGACATAAAAAGTGTTTTTTGAAAAACATTATTGAACACTTCGTAACCTCCTCCTTCTTATATTTGCAGATACAACATAGTAATCAATCAGAGGAGCAAATATATTACCAAAAAGTATGGCCAGCATAATACCCTCAGGAAAACCAGGATTAAGAACACGAATAAAAATGGCCATAAATCCAATTAAAAGACCATAAATATATTTACCCATAGATGTCATCGCTGCAGACACAGGATCAGTTGCCATAAAAACAACACCAAAGGACAGTCCTCCAACAAGGAAGTGCCAAATAGGAGACATCTCAAACATAGGATTTGTAGAACTTCCTACAGAATAAAAAAGAAGGGCTGTCAAGTAGGCTCCCAAAGAGCAACTCAACATGATTCTCCAGGATCCAACTTTAGAGACAATAAGAACCAGTGCTCCAAATAAACAGGCCAAAGTGGATGTTTCCCCCATAGAACCAGGAATAAATCCTAAAAAAGCATCTTGCCATGTAAAGGCACTCTGAACAGCCTCCATTCCAAACTCTGCACCAATCGCTAATGCCGTAGCTCCCGTATACCCGTCGACGGCTGTCCATACTGCATTTCCAGAAATTTCAGAAGGGTAGGCAAAATAAAGAAACGCCCTCGCCGTTAAAGCCACGTTAAGAAAATTCTTACTTGTCCCACCAAAAATTTCCTTTCCAATAACCACGCCAAAAATAATGCCCACAGCCACTTGCCAAAGAGGAAGTGTTGGCGGCAATGTTAAAGGATAAAGAACACCTGTTACCAAAAATCCTTCATTAATCTCATGCTTACGAATAACAGCAAATAGAAATTCACATAGGCCTCCTGCAATATTTGCAACTAGAAAAATAGGTATAAAATAAAGCCCCCCATGAATAACATTAGCTATAACATTTGTGGGATCATATTCTAAACCCAATAGACTGAATACCTCAGCTCTCCAACCTGTTGTGCTCTCAAGACCAAGGCTTTGTAATGCCAAATTCGCTTGCAAGCCCGTATTATAAAATGCCATAAAAATACAGGGAACTAGAGCCATAACAACAGTTATCATAAGTCGCTTCTGATCAAGTGCATCTCGAACATGAGATGCCGAAGATGTGACAGTACTTGGAGTATAGAGAAATGTATCCACCGCTTCATAAAGGGGATAGAGTTTTTCCAATTTCCCCCCTTTTTGAAAAAGAGGCTCTGCCCTATCCAGTAAACGTCTTAAGGGTTTCACATTAACCATCTCTTTCTATTTGATTCAAAAGATCACGCAATAAGGGAGCATATTCGGATTTTCCTGGACAGACAAATGTACATAAACCTAAATCCTCTTCGTCTAATTCCAAAATACCTAAATCTTGTGCTTGCTCTGTATCTCTTGTAAGCAAACTTCTCAATAAAAAAGTAGGTTGAATATCTAAAGGCATAACATCTTCAAACATTCCAATTGGAATCATACCCCTAGGGCTGCCATTGGTATTTGTTGTAAAAGCAAATTTCTTCTTTGGCAAAAGATGAGACGCAAAAACATTGCGAATCGAAAACCTATTCAACCCAGGCATCTGCCAACCTAAAAAATCTCTCTTCCGACCCTCCTTAAGAACAGAAACTTGATAATGATATCGACCTAGAAAACCCAACGGCCCTTTATTGGCTTTTCTTCCAGACAAAACACTCCCTGAAATAATTCGAGATTCACCCTCTTGCAACAACCCATAAGTTAACTCTGAAAGATCAGCTCCCAAATGTGTCCTTATCACGTGAGGATCTCTCACCACAGGCCCTCCCAAAGCAACATATCTCTCTGTAAATAAACGACCTGAATGAAAAAGCTCTCCAATAGCTATCACATCTTGATAACTAATATGCCAGACTGTCTTATTCCTATGTACAGGATCTAAAAAATGAATATGCGTCCCCACCAGACCTGAAGGATGTGGCCCTTTAAAATTTTGATTAGAAACCTTAGAGTTAGATGCCGAAAACTCTTGTCCATCTGCTCCTTGACAAATAAAAATCTTACCCTCTGTTAAATTAGAAAGGATATCCACACCATCTTCAAAAGAACTTTTATTTTTGTTTATAATCATTTGTGGATTTAAAGCTAATGGATTGGAGTCAACTGCAGTAATAAAAATAGAATGAGGAACTTGATCTAGCTGAGGCGTAAGACTAAAGGGCCGAGTCCTTAAGGTGATCCATTCCCCAGAATCTATCAATAAATTTCTCACCTTTTCTGACCCCAGACTTTTAAAATCCCTGCCTGAGTAATTCATAAAAGTCTTTTGTGAATCTCCATGTACAGAAATCACAACTGATAAGAAGAGACGCTTATCTCCCCTATTGATCTGCTCCACAGTCCCAGATGCTGGAGCCGTATAGACAATGCCTTTGTTTTTCTTATCTTCAAAAAGAGGTTGACCCTTTAGAACTGTATCCCCTTCTTTTACCTTCATGGTTGGTTTCATTCCTATATGATCTATACCCACAACAGCCACTCTCTGAGTGTCTATAGATGTTTCCCGTAAAAGATCCGGCTCTCCTTTTATAGGTAAATTTAGTCCTTTTCGAATACGCACCATAAGTCGCTCATCTTTCTATGCTCTACCTTTACTGAGCAGGACAGTTTAAAGAAAGGGAACCTTTTGAGATACTTATTATATATTGCGTTAGCATCTCTTGTCACCCCTGTAAAACTCTCTATCAAAAAACCAAACACTTTGAAAATCGTACTCCTCTTGAGAAACATATTGTATTTTTTTACATTATTTTAAAAGGGACAAAGATAAGAATAAACAGATAAAACCTTGAACAGGACCTAGACAAAAAAATCTAAACGACTTTAAGATGAATCAAAAGGGGAATAAAAAATTCAATACCTACTATTTGTTATTATTTTAAGCATTATTCCTTATCTCTCTCACTCAGCAGAACCTTTACCCTATCAAGTCCGCACAAAAGGCTACTCGGGATGGTCCACTGCCTTTCACGGAAACCTCACAACAACAAATATGCCCGGATTAAATATTGGACTAGCAAGTAGTCTCTTATCTTCCCTAGACAATCCAGCAGGTTTGGCAATGACTCTCCCCACATCTTCTGCAAAGCTGACAAAAAATCGTATCCAAGATTACGAATTCCAAAACTTCCCTGAACCCCTTAAAAATACTCTCTTTGCCATTGGCGGCCCTCTACACCCATGGGGCTTTAGCTTAAGTACTTTCTCCCCTCGTAACGAAGCTGGAAACTTTATTTTAAATAACGGCGAACATGTCAATCTTCAAGTGCATGTTTCACAAGTTCAACTTTCAACAGGGATACATTTTTTAGAAGGACGAATGGCTCTAGGAGCTGGCTACAGATTGGGTTGGGCCAAACGCCAGCTCATCTCCCTTTCTCAAAGCTCCTCTCTCAGTAAATCAACATTTGGATCAACAGTGGTTCTGGGTTCACTTTTTCAATTACCTAAACGCTGGCTCATTGGAACAAGTGTTGTGTTCCCTGTGACTTATAAAGCACATCCAAGTCCATCTACAAAGATCCCAGGTTTCTTTAACACTGTTAAAAGTCCCTTACAAATAGGAATGGGTCTATCTCATATTCCAAATCGATTTTTTAAACTATCTACAGATCTCATTCTCATTGGAAAAACAAAAAATATCGCTGCCATCTCTGATGAAAAACGAACGATCGGAGAACGAATAAGCTTTCAGCCTCGGATAGGAGCCTATTACAAACTTGTAGAATATAGAGATTTTGAAATTGACTCAAGCATAGGACTTTATCTTGAAAACTTGAGAACACCTGAAGGGAAAAAACGTCTTCACAAAACTTTAGCAACAGAAATTCGCCCATGGATTTTTGTTGTAGATATCGGTATAGATTTCGCCAAAAATTATAAAAACTATTCTTTCAGTATAGGTTTAGACTTCGTGAAAGCTTTAAGAAAAATAGGATGGTTTCGTACAAAAGACAATAGAGATTACGCTGGATTATTTCCCAACATTCTACACATGAGTGAAGTGGGTTTACCAAAAACACTTATTCAAGATAAGTCTCTAGGAGGCTCTTCTATAAATATTCTTGAATTTGGCCATAAAATTAAAACCAATGTGAAAAAGGCCATTCATACAATTGAAGATTTCACTGGAAAAAAAAGCAATTCGGAAAAAGATAATGAATTAGAACCATTCAATAAAGAATTTGAAGAAGAATTTCGACAGGAGATTGAAGGTTTATAGGTACAGTCCAAAACAACTTGCACTTCTTAATAAAACTTCAATACATTTACTTTTATATCTAATTTTAGAAATATATTGTTTCGCTTATTCTTGATCTCTATCAAATCTCTCTTGGACTCGTGTAAAGTGAACGGAAATTTTAAACAATAACATATAAAATCCATAGTTGCTTAATGTAAAAAATTTTCCTTTAAATAACTTCTCATTGAGTTTTTTTGAAGAACCTATGCTAAAAACACAATCAAAACGAGCAAAACAGTCATTAACAAGACCATCCGTTTTGGGTAAAAAGAAAAAAGAAGTTACTTTTTGTTCTTTAATCGCTCGGATATGATTATTAATTCTGTTCTCTTCATGCCCCTCTTCGAGTAAAACTTCTTTCCATTTTATGAGATCAAATAATGGAACGAATGATAAATATGTATTATAAATGCGTTTATTATCAGGTGAGATATCACACGAATTACTTAAAAGGAAACCCTTTGTCTGTCTAAAAGTACAAGATACATAGTCTGCAATTGGAACTTCACTAAACCCATCTCCTTGAAAAAATACAGGTTGTCTTTTTAAAACCCGAGAATAAAATCTTTTATCTATATTTTTAGGAAAATCCTCTAATTCACTAAATAACTTCTCCAACTGTTCTTCTGACAAGTATTTAGGAAGAAAAATTTTTAAATCATTAAAAAGATCAAAATTGGACATTAAGCAAGAATATCCCAAAATCTTTTTTGAAAAGTTGACTCTAATTCGACAGGTAAAAGTTCTTGCTCTTTTAATAAGTAGGATGCAAAAGAACTGATAGCATAATAGGCTTTAATATCACTTGTTATATACCTCATACGATTAGTACTACGATTTTCAAGACAAACCATATTTGAAACTTGTTTTGTGCAACCTGTACTGTTGGCATCATCAAGAGCACCCTCCCACTTTACTTCATATATTGGAGCATGTTGAGATATCGGCAATATAACTTGACTTTTATTTGTCGAAGATAAAGAGGATGGCTTACAAGAAAGTTCTAAGGCATTGTTCATCATTCATACTCCGGATTAAGTCCTTTTAAAAAGTCATTATTAAGTATACTAAAAAAAATCTCTTTTTGTGTTTTGTGAGCCTCTTTAATATAAGATTTATACTTATCCAAGTGAGCCTCTTCATCTTCTTTAATTATATCAATATCAACACTAGAACCAGACTCATCCTCTTGAGGGCCAATTGATACTTTGTTACATATTTGAATAATACATTTAAAATTATTGTAGTCAAACTCACTTCTCAAAATATTTTGCTCTCGATCTAAAGAATTGCCTACCAATTCTAATTTAACATTAATATTTTCAAATATATTTACTTGCTTAAAAAAAGCAATATATCTTAACCCTATCCGTTTATATTTTTTGATTAATTTTAAACTCTCAACTTTATCGAATACCTCTTCTATCTTTTTAAAATATTTTGACCACCCCTTATAATCTTTCGGACAAATAACTGATACCGTTTGTGGCCCCACTTGAATTTGAAAGTCTGGATTTTTTAATCTCAGCTCAGGAGAGAATTTGAATTGAGGATCATTCGATCGAATAACCATAGGTATTTCCATGGCTGGCAATCTTTCAACCTTGGGGTAATCATCCTTGAATTCATTAGAGATCACTCCAACAGTGATTTCTCTAGGGAGTTTTGATTCAAAACGAAACTCAACTACAGCTTCTTGTATAGCACATGGAAAAATCTTTCTAGGCAATCTTTTTGTCTGAAATTTCAAAACTACCCCCCCCTAACTGACATACTAATGATATGACAATTGGATACAAAATAATTTTTTAAATGCTTAAATGCAACATAATAAATTTAATACCCCTTATCACCCTCGATATTTGTACATCTCAATACTATTAATATTTTATACGCAAATGCAGCTATTTACTAATCACAACAAAATCTAGATAAACTTGAGACTAATTATATTTATTAATGATTATAAATAGTTATTCTACTTTTTACAGCTTTTCATCTTAGCCCTAAATTTTTTATTTAGACTACAAGTTAAACATTTCATCAAATTTCTAATGTCGCCTTTATTTTTTCTCTACTGACCAACTGTTGTATCTGCACCCTTCCTCATAAAGACCTTCTATACTGTCCACCGACTTCATAAAGAGCTTGAGACATTTGCCCCAATGAGCAAACTCGTGCAGCAGACATAAGTGCTGAAAAGACATTTCCCCCCTTAAGAGCTACACTCTTAAGATTTTGAATCTCTTTTTCAACACTCTTTTTATTTTTAGCCATACATTCATTTAAGTGATGAATTTGAAACTCTTTTTCTTCAGAAGTTGCTCGTGCCATTTCAATAGTCGGAGGCACATACCCTTCTTTTAAAGTTTCAGGATCAACATAAGAATTCACCCCAATAATAGGAATTTTTCCATTATGCTTTAAGTGTTCATAATACATAGAGTCCTCTTGAATTCGACCTCTCTGATATTGTGTCTCCATAGCCCCTAAGACTCCACCTCTTTCATTTAACTTCATAAACTCATCTAAAACAGCCTCTTCAACTAAATCTGTCAACTCTTCAATAAAGTAACTCCCTTGGTATACATTTTCATTTTTCCCCAACCCAAACTCTTTATTAATTATCATTTGAATAGCCATAGCTCGCCGAACAGATTCCTTAGTCGGTGTTGTTATTGCCTCATCATAGGCATTTGTATGAAGAGAGTTACAATTATCATGAATAGCAATTAGAGCCTGTAATGTTGTACGTATATCATTAAAGGCAATCTCTTGTGCATGTAAAGAGCGTCCACTTGTCTGAATGTGATATTTTAACTTCTGCGATCTCTCATCCCCTCCATATAAATCCCTCATTGCAATAGCCCAAATCCTTCGTGCCACCCTTCCAATCACAGTATACTCTGGATCTAATCCGTTGCTAAAAAAGAAAGAAAGATGAGGTGCAAAATCCTCAACCTTCATTCCTCGAGAAAGATAATACTCTACATATGTAAAGCCATTGCTTAACGTAAAAGCCAATTGAGAGATGGGATTCGCACCCGCTTCAGCAATATGATAACCAGAAATACTCACAGCATAAAAATTACGAATGTCTTCTTGAATAAAATAAGATTGAACATCCCCCATGAGCTTTAAAGCAAAATCTGTTGAAAAAATACAGGTGTTCTGAGCCTGATCCTCTTTCAATATATCAGCTTGTACTGTTCCCCTCACATGTTTTAAAGCCAACTTGCGACACTCTTGAAACTCATTGGGTTTTAATGGACGTTCTAACTCTTTCTCCTTTTTCTCAACCTGTTGATCAATGGCCACATTTAAGTAAAATGCTAGAATAATAGGGGCAGGGCCATTAATTGTCATACTTACACTGGTTTTAAAATCACAGAGATCAAAATCCTCATAAAGCTTTTTAACATCCTCCAATACACAAACATTGACCCCACTTTCGCCAATCTTTCCATAAATATCAGGTCTTCTATCAGGATCTTCACCATATAAAGTCACACTATCAAACGCAGTAGAAAGGCGTTTAGCTTCATCATTTTTAGATAAGTAATGAAATCTTTTATTTGTCTTTTCAGGAGTTCCTTCACCTGCAAACTGACGCCTTGGATCTTCCCCCTGCCTTCTTAAAGGGAAAACACCTGCTGTAAATGGAAACTTTCCCGGAAGATTTTCTAGTCTTAAAAATCTTAAACGATCAGCCCAACTCTTTAGCTTTGGAAAAGAAATTTTTGAAATCCTTAATCCACTTAAACTCTCTGTTGCAAGAGATTGTTGAATATCTTTCTCCCGAACCCGATACGTTAATGCGTCACCTTTATACTGCTTTTCAAGTTGTTCCCAATCATCTAAAGACTTTAAAGTCTCTTGAGGTATTTTCTCTTTTAATAATGAAGTCCACTGATCCACCTCTTCGTTAGATGTTTTAAGTTGTCCTTTCACCTTTTCAAAAGCCTCTAATTGATCCACCTTTACAGCCAACTCCCGAGTCTCTTGCTTATATTTCCTCACTACGTTCACTATTTCTGAAAGGTAATTTTCTCTCTCCGGAGGTATTATTCTTTGCTCTGTTGAACTTCTCAGTCTCTGATCTTCATTTGTTTTCCAATGAGATGGATACTTATCAGATAATTTCTTACAAATTCCAAAAAAGAGTTGATTCACTCCATCGTCATTAAAGTGAGAAGCTTGAGTTAAAAAGACCGGGGGCTCAGAAGTCTTATGAGAACGACGATATTGTTTTTTCACATCCCTTAAAGCATCTTTAGAACCTCTTCGGTCAGCTTTATTTATTGAGATAAAATCAGCATAATCAATCATATCTATTTTTTCTAACTGACTTTGAGCCCCAAATTCAGATGTCATCACATAAAGACTAAAATCTGAAATCTCTGTAATCGCCGAACCCGATTGCCCAATACCCGAGGTTTCTGCAATAATTAGGTCAAACCCCCGTCGCTTTACATCCTCTAAAACGATGGGAAGTGTACTAGAAATTTCTTTTCCGCTTTCACGTGAAGCCAAGGATCTCATAAAAAATCCAGAGTGTGAGAGAGCATTCATCCGGATACGATCCCCCAAAAGGGCCCCTCCTGTTTTACGTTTAGAAGGATCGACACAGACAATACCTATCTTTCGACTGGGAAAAACCAAATGAAATCTGTGCATCAATTCATCAATTAAACTAGACTTGCCTGACCCTCCCGTACCTGTAATGCCCAAAATAGGGGCTTGCACGGAGGTGTTTTTCAAATACGCATCAGCTGCTTTAGGAATATTTTCCTTAAGATCTAATGCACTGAGCACTACACCCAACTCACGTGCCCACCTCATACTTGAGTCCTCACTCTTAAAAGCATTAGGTTGATAACAGCTCAAAGGATGGTAGTCACAGCCCCTCATAATTTCACTGACCATTCCGTCTAGCCCTAAACGCCGCCCATCATCCGAATGAAAAATACGGTCAATACCATAATCTTCTAGTTCTTTCTGCTCAGAATGTATAATGACACCCCCACCACCTCCATAGATTTTAACTTCCGGCCGTCCATAAGAAATAAGAAGATCCTTCATGTATTTGAAATATTGCATATGACCACCTTGATAAGAGCTGACACACACACCCTGTGCATGTTCTTGAACAACAGCTCTAACCACATCCATGACAGATCGATTGTGACCTAGGTGTATAACTTCTGCCCCTGCATCCTGAAGCATCCTTCTAATAATATTAATAGAAACATCATGACCATCAAAAAGACTAGTGGCTGTCACGATACGAATAGGGTACTTCACCTTACCCCTCTCATCTTATGAATATTCATAAAAACCCTTCCCTGTCTTACGCCCTAACCAACCGGCTTCAACATACTTAATAAGTAATGGACAAGGTCTATACTTGGAATCCCCTAAACCTTCATGAAGAACATTCATAATCGCTAAACATGTATCTAATCCAATAAAATCGGCAAGTTCTAAAGGACCCATAGGTTGATGAGTACCTAATCTCATAGACATATCTATGGACCGAGCTTCTGCGATTCCCTCATATAAAGCATAAATAGCCTCATTTAACATTGGCATTAAAATACGATTCACAATAAACCCCGGCATATCACGACTTTCAACAAAAGTTTTCCCCATTTTTTTTGCCAAATCTTTTACAGCTTCAAATGTTTCATCAGATGTTTGTAGTCCTCGCACACCCTCTACAAGTTTCATCACAGGAACGGGATTCATAAAATGCATTCCTGCAACTTTATCCGGCCTATCTGATACAGAAGCAATTTTGGTAATAGAAATAGAAGACGTATTTGTACATAACAAAGCGTCCTTATTTATCACTTGAGACAGTTTTTTAAAAATCTTTAACTTCAAATCGACACTTTCAGTAGCTGCTTCAATAAGAAAGGATACCTGAGATAGATCTTCTATAGAGAGTGTCGTCGATATACGATCTAAAAGTTGTGTTTTCTCAGAAACACTTATTTTCTCCTTTTTAATCAGCTTCTCACAACTTTTAGAAATATTTTCTAAAGAACGATCTAAGGCCTTTTTATTGATATCATAAAGAATAACCCTTAAACCATGATGAGCTGCAACCTGCGCAATACCACCACCCATTTGACCTGACCCAACAACACCAATACACTCCATATTGACCTCAATTCTGTAATAAAGCCCAACTCAAACGAACTTCATCATTTTTTATTGAATGTAACGTTTCCCAATTCTTGATAAATTGTAAATAAATCTTTGATTTTTTATTCTCTGAGGCAAAATAAATTCCAAAAATGCCCTGAGATTCTTTCCCCATAGACGCATGTTCATAGGGATTCCATATATCATATCTAGCCTGTATTCCCCAATGTGCCCCCACAGGGTGCTGCAAATCCACATGCCAAAGCAACAAAGGCGATGATAAGCCATCAGGCAATACGGTCTTGCCATAAAACCCTTCTATAAGTGCATATATCCCATAGAGATCAAAACGTACAAATAATCCACCCAATCGAATAGACTGTTCCCCTTGTTCTGTAACAACCACCCCCGTTGAAGCAGAAAGTCCTATTTTAAAATAATCCACCTTATTCCAAACCAATGACATAGTGTAAAGAAACCGATCATCTTTATTTTCAGATAATCCTTCACCATGGTGTATAGAAAAAGAATTTGAAAAGGGACGATAAGCCAGATGATAACGAAGGCCATAGTCTCTTTGCGCAAAAAGCCGTTTACTATAAATAAGAGATTTAGGAAAAATATGGGAAGACTCTGATGTCATCAATTCAGATCCAAAATGTATAGGGATTTTACCAAACTGAAACGTTCCAAAGACACTTTTAAATTGACCATAGGCCTCTATAAAATCTAACTTTGATAACGAACTCTTTAATCCATTACCATACACTCTCTCTGAGACCTCTTGTTCTGATGTGAAAGATTGAGTCCAAATTGGAATTCCTATTAGACCTGAAGTTCCAATTTTCGTTTTAACACTGAAACTCTTTGTCGCTGAAACACCAAAACCAACATAGGCTTCATTGACATCAAACTTTAACAAAGAGGACCACTTTAAAGAGGGTTGAACATAGAGATCTAAAAGATATACCTTTCCATAGTTTTCCTTTTGATTCTCCAGAGCAAAGGATAGCTCTCCAAAAAATCCTGATAGAAACAAAATAGCATATATTAACCTATTCATTTTTAATTCCTATTTTTTTCTTTTTACATGAGATACGAACCAGATTCAACTAAAGCTTCCATGTCTGAAAATAGAAACCCTATAACAACTCACTTCCAACCCCCTGTAAATAAGTCCAACTTCAGATAAAAATAAAATTGATTCTCCTATTCTTAAATCATACTCAAAAAAGATCTCATTATTCTCTATAGAAAGTTATTTCATATATTATAGACCAGAGATAAGTCCACTGGTACAATCAATACGTTATTTATTATAAGCGTCAGCATAGAAATAGTTGTTAAAATGCGCCTGAACAGAGGAAAAATGAATCATTTATTGTTTAAGAAATCTATAATAATGCTTCCTATAATAACAGTAGTGATATTTATTTCAAAAAGCCAAGCTAGTATACCATTTTATAGAAATACAGATAGCCTCCTCATTTCAGGATATGCCTCAGAACCAGAACTCAATGATAGCCGCATTGAAACAAAAAATGAAAAATGGATTTCTATAAAATGGACATCTAAAGCCAGTGGTTCTGGATGGGTACAAAGTAAAAACATTTGGGATGTGTACAGTCTGCATTCAAAAGATTGGGGCACTCTTATCACCCGTCAGTCCACCCCACTACGTCAGCTCCCTACTTCAAAAAGTGCATTACATGGATTTATTGAAAACAAAGAAAAAATAAAACTTCTCGATCGCCTCCCCAATGGCTGGCTTTATGTCAATCATCAAAGAAAAAAGGGATATATTCGTATTAGTGAAGTCATCTCACACTTTGATTTTTCCAAAAAAATTAAATATAAAAACTCATGGTACACATGGATGTATTTACTTCCTAGTGCTGTAGAACTCCACAATCAAAGATTCATCCCAATACATAAAATTGATGGATTTAAAAATTTTGAAATTATAGTTATAAAGAATGATAATACTCCCATATATAAAAGACCAAGTACAGACAGCAAAATCACTACACACTTAAAGTATCTTACACGTGCTCGACAGATTAAAGTCCTCGAAAACAAATGGCATAGAAGTCAAATTCCCCATCATGGTTCAGTTTGGTGGAAAACATCTCATCTAAAAAAACAAAAAAAACCTTTTCTATTAAAAAATACTGACCTCCTCTCACGTAAAGTCTTTGATATGGCAACATCCCCTATTGATCCAACAAAAATGTTTGTCTCTGCAAATGGCATATTTAGTAGTCAAAACGGTTTATCGTGGAAAAAAATTGAACTCTTTGGAGACATGAACTATCCCATCGAGTTTTCTAAAGAAGGTATCCTTTATATTGGACACTATCGTAGTATTAATCATGGGAAAACTTTTAATAGCTACATTAGGTGGGATCATGTGATCAAAGAAATCTCTGAAAATCCTAAATACTTAAAGCTCAAAGATATAAAAATATTAGATGAAAAAGGTTCACATCTAAAAATCTTAGTCGATGCAGGAAGCAATAAGGTCTTTTCCTTGGAAACTAAAAACTCAGGGAAGACTTGGAGTTCATCCGATTTTGAAACACCAGACGCATTTGAGATCTAACCTTTTCTTTTAATAAAGCCTCTTCCCCTTTGCTATACTGGGTTGTATCAACAGGATTTAAAACATCTATTGTGACTTTTGTTCTGTTCTTTATATTAAAAATCAATTTTCCTTTCGGAAGTATAGATTCTGTACCAACAATAACAACAGGCACGATAGTGGCTTTGGATTGTAGAGCCAGATAAAATGGGCCACTTTTAAATGATCCTAAATCATCAAATTTTTGTTGTCTTGTTCCTTCTACGGCCAGCACAAAATCATTCCCACTTTTAATTCTTGGTTTTACACCCTCATATATCTTCATTACTGACTTTAACTGAGTGCGAGATATAGGAAAAACGCCATGTCTCTTTATTGCCCAACCAAAAAAGGGAATACGAAAAAGTTCTATTTTAGCTCCAAAGCGTGCACTGGAACTCACAAAACCTTGAAAAACAGGAATATCTAAAAGGCTTAAATGGTTAATGAGGAACAAATGCCCTCCCTCTAAAGGAATATGACCATTTATTTCTATATCCATTCGACAGGCTCGAGCAATACCATAACCCCACCAGTAAATAAGGCCATTGACAAGCCTCTTACAAGAAGTGGGTAAAAGAAGGACGCAAAAAATACCAACTGCTGTTAGCAACAAAACCCATAGGCTGACAAAAACTCGATAAAAATACCACATGACATAACAAAACTGTCTAGGTTATAAGGCCCTCAAAAGACTTATAAACCCCTCAAGAAAACTATGGGTTTATTTGAAAGTCTAGGTTATACAAAAAGGCCCCCAAAAGACTTATAGGCACCCACAGTCCTTGACTGGGCTCATAAGCCCATAGACTGACTCCCTTCTCTTTACCAGTAGGCTTTCTCTGTGACTCAGGTATATATGAAATCAACATCGAAAAAGCCAACAATAATTGACACCAACAAAGTTACCCAACACTATCCTACGATTAGAGAAAAAATCATACCTCTGTATTGGAGTAAAAACGACTTGACCTTGAATTGTGCGATTTGTACCCGTCGACACAATAATCTGACCATTGAGATTCATTGAACCCATAGAAGGATCTTGAAATTCTACATTAAAGTGATTATTGCTCACCGACCCTCTTATAGATGCTCCTGAACGCTGTGGAGAAAAACCGACCTGAAATGCCCCATATTCATGAGATAAATTATCTTCTACAACAACTTCAAACCAAGAATCCAGAGAAAACTGGCTCCCATTGAGAGGATAAATATCTCCAACTAAAGCCACATCTGAAATCACACTGTCTTGTGGCACATCATAAGCATAACTTAAAAAGAGTTTAATATCTTCTTGATGAGGCAAAGAGCTAAAACGAAAAAACTTTCCTGCGCTTGATCCACGGACAGGGTTACTATAATTCCCTTGGTTATCTAATCTTTGAATCCCCCGAAATTTTCTAAAATCTTGAGAGCGACGTTTCTCAGAACACCCAGAAAACCCTACCAAAAGCAAAAGAAAGAGAAAGTATCTTTTTTTTACAGCTAAAATCATGATGCCTCCTTGAAATTTTAAAGCTGGTTCAGTCTTCTGACACCATATTTAACGGATCTTTTATAGATCTAGTTAAGTCTTACAACACCGTATCTAATCGGTTTTTCATTTTGATACATGACCAACTGACCAGAAAGTAATGGCTTTCCTTTTAAAACGTCCACTGTCTCTAAATGAAACTCATAAGTTGTTTCCCTACGATCACCAAGATGAACAACAAATTGAATACGTCCCCCTTTAGGCTTATAGCTCACCTCCCGAATACCTTCATAGACTATGATATCTGAATTCTTTTTCTCAAAATCATCTGGATACTTCTGTGTTGTAAATATAGCTCTCCTTTGAGAGGGATTAAAACCTATAAGAGTCACCCCCATAACATAACTCCTGTCCTCTACATTTTGACTGAAGTCAAACACAACTCCTCCCTCTCCAATCCAGTCCACTTTTGACTTCAAGGCCTCTTTTAGCTCTTTAATACTTTCATCGAACTCCTTAAGAGAGGCCGACTTATCATCACTATTTAATGGTTCAGAAGGTAACGTAGGCCATCCTAAAAGAGACAATATAGAACAAGATTTTCCACCACCTGCTTTGGACCGCTCCATAGACAGAGTTTTAAGCTGACGAGAAATTTGACTAACGGTAGCTACATCATCAGACGTCACCCCTTCCTTCCACAAAAAAGCTGTAAAACAATACTCCTGAGCCAAGTGGTCTATTGATCTCGTCTCTAAAACACTTTTAAAGACCTCTTTTTTAACATGTGCAACTTTATTGTTTTCACAACCCAAACTTAAAAATAAAATAAATAAAATACTCTTTTTCATTATCTCTCTCCAAATTTCTGTTCATCATAGCTATTTTTGACTAAAAACCTTATGAAAAGATCATCTCTCACGACGATAGATACTGCAAAATCAAATTGATATATTCGATAAGTCACTGCCTCTTTCCCTTGAATTTTCTTAAAAAAACATGACTAATTCTGCGCCAACAAGTGGAGCAATAACAACATTTCTTCCTGAAAGCGGTTGACTATATGTCATTGTCACGTTGAATGGAACAGAAAAGACTTTATCCCTATAATACTTAATCGTTGAATATTTTAATTGCAAGGTTGCAGCATGTATCTCTTGTTCAGGATTCATATCATTTAAATATCCATATCTCTCAGAGTCATACTTATCACCTTTAAACCTTGTTTTAAACATATATCGATAAGAGTAGCCGGCTCCAAAACTTATATTTTTATCTTCATTGCCAATATAAATAGATGCTCCAACTTCCATTTGATCCCCTAAATTTCTATAAACAAACTCTGAATCTGGAGAGAGTCTATCTCCTTCAAATCGAGGAATACGGCGTTCTAACTTATCTGCAAGTTGAAGGGTATAACCGGTATGAACATTCCATCTGACATTCTCCCTTAATAGAGTATCCCATGACAATGTAAGAGAGACATCAGCTTGGCCATCACCAGAAGAGACATCCACAACACGATCCGAATTGGGATACTCACCTGTAGGTAAGACAATAGAAGGAGATATTAAAAACGTATTTTTTTCATTTTTATAAAATTGCCATCGACCAATAAGTAGAATATCTCCTAATGAAGTTGTCTTATAACTCTCAATAGGATCTAACCCAGAGACCTTCGCCTGAACATTGATAGGATCACTTAAAAGCTTTTGAGCCGACTCCTGAAAACTAGGTGGTAAAGTCTCCAACCAAGATCGCCCATCATCGCTCAGTAAAAATCCTGTATCAATATTTACACCAATATGATAAATGGGCGCAGCCAATACAAATGTGAAATTATCCGTTAAGCCCCAACTCAACATAGGCACCTCTACTCTCATATGGATATTGGCTGCCCCTTGGAGCTTTCCTACAATTGAGTCTTCTTTAAAGTTTAATGCTTTTATAGATCCTTCTAATAAAATCTTGACCATTCCAGATTGTGAATCCACAACATCATTCCAACCAATGGCCTTATGAAAATCAGCACCTAAGGAGAAACGCTGACCCTGCTGATTATAAAGATCTGTTGCCGAAAGAAAGAGAGATTTAAACCTTGGACTCCTTATATCAGAAGGCAAAACAGATG
Source organism: Bdellovibrionales bacterium (assembly GCA_965116215.1). Classification (GTDB taxonomy): domain Bacteria; phylum Bdellovibrionota; class Bdellovibrionia; order Bdellovibrionales; family JAKFYE01; genus CBDBKL01. The sequence goes on from OZ220494.1 coordinate 739,591, forward strand.
TATCTTGAATATCATAGGGAACTGTTAAAATTGCCGCCTCTACATGAATAGCCAAACTCATAAATAAAAGAAAAACTCTCATAACCCCTCTCATTTCTTACTTTTCAAAACTGAACTACAAACACTGACTTAATATCTACCCATCTCAGTCTCTTGTTTGTTTCACTTTATAGTACTATCAGAGGTTCAATCACAAATAGAACCAACCATCTTTTGAAAAGATCTTCTCCTCTGCCAACACAAGTAGAAAACAAAAAAAGAACCATAACTCAAAAAGGCTATTTTTATTTTACAAAAATAACGATACTCATAAAGAAAAAGAATGATATTTAGCCTTATATCGTAACAAGGCTATCGACCCCTCTCCATCTATTTAGCACATCGTAGCACGACCTTAGTCTATTCAGCAGAAAAGCCACTTTACCTTTGGACTGGTGACAATATGATGGAGTCATGAAAAAAATCTTGATAATACTTTTAATCTTCTTTACCGGAAGTAGCTTTGGGACAATAGGAGCTTATATTCTTTTACGCCCTACGGAGTATACAAAATCTGAACTTATCAAAACATATAAGAAAATGCTGCTCACCCCTTCTTCCATTGAGTGGGCAAAGATATTTCAATATCAATGCTCTGCCACTTCAAAGACTGAGGCACCCCTTGCAGAAGCTACACTTATTATAATGGATGAGTTCCCTTTATTCCTATATAAGAACTATATCAAAGGAGAAACAAAGGTTTTAAATATATTGAATACGATCTTTGATACTCAATTAAACAAACTTTCTTTTGATTATCAGAGTCCTAAAAAAATTTTTCATATACTTGATAGGTCACTAAAATACGCTAAAGAGCAAATCCCCATTGATAAAGAAAGGCATAAATCCTATATCACACATTTGGAAAAACGACTTTCTACATGGGAACAAAATTATTTGAAAGTGGCGTTAAAAGATCCCTTAGATAAAAAAATTCTTGAAAAAGCCCGAGAAGAAAAAACCTCTTTCAAAGATCTAAATGATGAAGTCTTTGGAGTCATTAATAATAAAGAAAAGGCAATCTCCATAGCAGAAAAAGTCATTCAGAATGTATTTGGAAATGAGGTGAGCCAAAAGAAGCCGTTTAATGCAGAGCTGATTAAGGATGAGTGGGTTGTCCGCCCTTCACGATCCCTCTCTCGTCATAAAAAGAAAAGGCCCTTTATTATTATTGATAAAAACATAGGTCGAATAGTTGGAGTGACTACAAACTAAACTAAGGGCTACTTACTGTAGTGGTTCAAACTATCTCTTTTAGCCACTATCTTGTTCATAATATCTTTTAAATCCTCTTCAAGTTTATCAAGATTCCTAACAACCAAAACGTCCTTTTGACTTAAAAGTTTTCTCAAAAGAGAACCATTTTTAATAAATGGTGGAAGGATTTCTGCAGAGCCCACAAGACCTACTGCAGCTACGCCTCCTGCTAATATCGCTTGCAAAGTGGTTCCTGTTAATACTATTGGAACTATTATAACGGACCCAGCTATTAATAGGCTTAATGCAATACCACTACCTATTCCCCCATTGCGGTTAGTTTTTATTAAAAGACTTCTTAATTCTGTTATAGTAAGAATCTCATCGACCAAAGGTGCGCAGCCCTCTCCTTGATAACATTTATAAACCACAATGCCTTCTTCGGTATTTTCTTCATCTCTGAAATTGACATTGATTGGGATTTTTCTAATCTCAAGCCATTTAGAAATGAGTTGATTTCTAACATTGCTTTGTTGTCTTTCACGAAGGAGAGTCGTTTGAGAAAAAGATGCTGTCGATAATGTTACACAAAGGGCTACGGTTAAAATAAATTTTAAATGATTCATAATAGTCAACTCCTCATCTTAAAGATTATGGGTTCGTCAAATTCCCTCTCAAATATGCCAGACAATTTCTATGTTATATAAGAAAAACCCTCTCGCTCACTTTTGTTTTAAAAAATAAGAGCCTTGAATGGACACTAAAAAGGGGTTAAGTTATTGTTATAATTCAAATTAAAAACTGAAGAAAAACTTTATCTCTATATAATTTCTTTTACATTTTTTCATTATCAATTATTAAAAAATGGTTGAAAACAACTGATTAGGAGATTATTTTTAGCTCAGAAAGTCCTGATTCTTTAATACATCACATAGACTTTAGTGATATAAATGCAAGCTCTAAACAATTATATCTAAAGCGATATCCTATTCCAAAATAAAGACAAAAATATGGCCTGTGATTTTAATAACACTGTTTAATCAGTGAATCTAATCTTTTCTCCCAGTACTCAGCGTTTTTAAAACTTTCTTTTAAACCCTTCACTTTAGAATATATTTCAACAAGTCGGCCTTCAGCCTCTGCGTGACCTTGCTCCGCTGCGGCTTCAAACCATTCCAAAGCCTTCCTGTAATCCTTTTCAACATAACGTCCTTTATAATACAATTCACCAAGTCTATATTGCGCCTCTGGATGACCGTATTTGGCTGCGAGTTGAGTCCTCTCTAGATTTTCATAATCCCTTTTATCAACTCCGTACACAGTATAAGAGGGGGGAATCGTGTAAGGAGTGAATTGAGGTTTCCGAAATGGATTCACCACTCCATACGACAAGGGAGTAGAAAAGCAAATGGCAAAAAATAAAACGATCTTAACTCTACTGATAGATTTCATAAATGATTTTAGCTTTGATTTCATGTAAAAACCTATTTGTCTTTGTGGCCATTGCCTGTGATTTTAATAACACTGTTTAATCAGTAAATCTCGTCTGCTCTCCCAGTACTGGACTTTTTGAAAACTTTCTTTTAAACCCTTCACTTTAGAATATATTTTATCAAGCCTATTTTCAGCATCTTTATGCCCCTGCTTTGCTGCGGCTTCAAACCATTCCAAAGCCACTTTATAATCTTTTCTGACACCCTTTCCTTTATAATACATTTTACCAAGATGATATTGAGCATTCATATGACCCTGTTTTGCTGCGGCTTCAAACCATTCCAAAGCCTTCTTGTAATCCCTTTCAACACCCTCCTCTCCGGTATAATACATTTTACCAAGACGATATTGAGCATTTAAATGACCTCTCTTTCCTGCCTTCTCATACCAATAACGAGCCTTTTGAGGATTTGGTTGTTTATTCCTTGCATGAAACCTTGAGTGATAAATCTCACCCATAATCAACATATCTTCCGCTGTTTTGACATCGGCCTCAAAAGCACGACTCTTCACTGACTCAGGAGATATACGATCCAGACCAAATCCTCCTTCTCTTTGTAAAAGCTCTTTATTCCTCTCAATAAGAGTCTTTAACTTATGAATAGCTAGAGCAATAATTTGTGAAGAATTGGTATACTCTGTCCCACTTACAACCACTCCAATGACTTTTAAGTCCTGTGAAAAAACAGGCGAACCACTAGAACCATATTCAGCAAAGGATGTTGTATGAAATAGTCTATTTCCTATCCGCATACCAATAAAACCTTTAGCCAAAACCACTTTCACATTCTCTTTTAAATCAGAAGATAAAAATTCATTTTTATCATAAGTCAGAAAAGGGAGTGCTTCAATAAAGCGAGTATCGCTCCTCTGTCGAATAAGATCCAACTCACCCCATGGATAACCCATCGTAAAACTGCCCTGACCTCTAATAATATCTCTATCACTTCCTAGAGTCAGAGGTTGATGGTCGCTTCTTGATGTCCTAATAATTGCTAAATCATTTTTACGATCTATAAGCACAGTTTTTCCGTAATCTGTTCTCCATGGCGTTATCACTTTTACATATTCTGCATAGACAGATGGATCATTGAGGGGATTTAAATGCTTAACCACATGATAATTTGTGACCAATAAGTTTTCGGTCACAAAGAAGCCAGTCGCCCAGGCATTACTTCTATAAACACTTGCAATAGATAAATTGAGATTTCTATAGTCCTTTTCATTGGCCCCATAAGATAAGGGAGCAGAAAAACAAATAGTGAAAGATAAGACAACCTTGGCTAAAGCTAAAGACTCTAAAAATGATTTTACTCCTGATCTCACAGAATTTCCTTGCTCATATAAATATTCTTTATGGTCTGTTTTTTAAAAGGTAACACTTTAATAGCACACATTAGCTCTGTTTGTTTGTCCTCTCCAAGCTTATCAACCTACAAATCCCTTCTAAGAGGAAGACTCATTTCATTGAGATTCTAAAATCCTTGAATAGATAAAATATACTCTTTTCTCTTAAACTCTATCCAAAGTCTCTCTGTAACTTAGTAACATTGTTTAATCAATGAATCTCGTATTCTCTTCCAATACTCAACGTTTTGAAAACTTTCTTTTAAACCCTTCACTTTAGAATATATTTTATCAAGCCTATTTTGAGCTTCTGCATGACCCTGCTCTGCTGCCGCTTTAAACCATTCCGCAGCCAATTTATAATCTTTTGTGACACCCCTTCCTTTATAATATATCTCACCAAGTTCAAATTGAGCCCATACATAACCCTGTTTTGCTGCTGCCTCAGCTGTTGTTCTCAAACTAGTTTGAGCCTCCTTATGCCCCTGCTCTACTGCAGCTTTAAACCATTCAAAAGCTTTTTGAGGATCTTTTTTGACCCCATGTCCAAATTCATACATCTCACCCAGCTTATATTGAGCTTTTGCATGACCTTGTCTTGCCGCTGCTTCATGCCACTCCACAGCTGTTGGCCAATCTCTTTCACCATTCTTGCTATGCTCTCCATAATAATACCTTTCAGCAAGCTGATATTGAGCCTCTGCATAACCTTGCTCCGCTGCCACTTTAAGCCATTTTAAACCCTTGTTGTAATCAAGAGGGAATGAAGCAGGCCGCCCACTAAAGTATATTCTAGAAAGGATCAACTGGGCTTCTGCATGACCCTGCTTTGCTGCCGCTTTAAACCACTCCAAAGCTACTTTATAATCTCTTTCCTCAGCCTTCCGATAATTTTGAGCATCGATCTCATTTAAAATGACTTTATTCTTTACTTTATTTTTCTGATAACTTCTTTCAATACCCCCTCCAAAGAAATACCTTTTCGCCAGCTCAAATTGAGCATCTGCATAACCTTGTTTTGCTTGGACTTCAAGTTGTTTAAAATCTTCTGATTTTTCATTGGCCCCATACGCTAATGGAGCAGAAAAACAAATAGCAAAGAGTAAGGCCATATGGGCGAATACTATAGTCTTTAGAAATGATTTTGGTTTCATGTTAAAGGCTCCTTTGTGTACGTGGACATTGTGGGACCCATATTCTTATTTTAAAAATCACCAATCTATATCTCTAATAAGGTGACTTCAATGGCCTATCAAATCTCGGAGACAATGTATATATCAAATTATAAAAAAGTCTTTCACTAGAAACTCAAAACATGGATTAAGTAAGGCTAAACTACTTTATTGTTAGGGTTTCTTATTGATTGATGACAGATAATCTATAAGGTCAATTTTTGTTAAAATATATTGAGGACTCATTTTCCGATCCACAACAACAATACTCGGTTTATCCAATAGCAACTCCTCAACTGATGAAAGAGGAGTTTCCAAATGAACGCTAGTGACATTTCTGTCCATAACCTGCTCAACTCTTTCAACAGGAGTAATATCTTGACCTGATAATAAACCCTCTAAAAGATTTTGTTCTCTTAACATCCCCACTAATTGTCCACTTTGTATAACAGGAATTTGTGAAAAACCTCTCTCTTTCATAATTTGAATAGCAGAAGCACAAGAGTCATCTGATTTCAAACAAAATAACTCCCCTTGAGGCCGTTTTAACTCAGACACTTTCCCCTTTAAACTCGCTAATTTTGTAAATCGATTTTCCTCCATCCATTTATCATCAATAAATTTTGTCATATAATTTCGAATACCATCCGGTAAGATCACAACACAGTTTTGATCCTTACTCAGACTTCCTGCTTCTTGTAAGACACCATAGAGTGCAGCCCCCGAAGAACCACCACAGAGAATCCCCTCTGCTCTAATTAAGAGGCGAGCTAACATAAAAGATTGGCGATCATTAATTTTCACCCACTTATCAACACACGACCTATCTAAAACATCAGGGACAAAATCATACCCAATCCCTTCCACTTTATAGGGAGCCACAAAATCTCCACCCCCCAATACAGATCCTACAGGGTCCACTCCAATGATACGACAATTTGGATTCACTTCTTTTATCCTTTTGGAGATCCCTGTTACCGTCCCTCCTGTTCCAGCCCCCATTACAACCATATCCACCTTATTATCTAAAGCCTCTAATATTTCCAAAGCTGTACTTTCATAGTGTGCTCTTGGATTATAAGGGTTGGCATACTGGTTAAGTATGTGCGCATTGGGTAATTCCTTTTGCATTTTTTTGGCCACACTAATGTGACTATCGGGAGCATCCCAAGCCGCCTCCGTTGGAGTACGAATAATCATTGCTCCCAATGCCTCTAAAACAACTTGTTTTTCTCGGCTCATTTTTTCCGGCATAGTAATGATGACTTTATAACCCTTCACTGCCCCAGCTAGAGCAAGCCCTAAACCTGTATTCCCACTACTGGGTTCAATCAATGTGTCTCCAGGCTTAATCTGACCCTGGTCTTCTGCCTCTTCAATCATCTTTAAAGCAATACGGTCTTTGACAGAACCTGCAGGATTAAAAAATTCACACTTTGCATAAACAGTGCACTCCAGTTGTCGAACCACCCTATGAAGCCTAACAAGTGGAGTTTGGCCAATGGTTTCAAGAATAGAGTTTTGGACTTGCATAAGATCCACCCCTTTATTCAGAGATGTCATAAGTTTTATAGGGGATCAATAAGAGGAATGGACACAGTGCAACCAAAATACCTCTATATTTCTTTCTTTATAGCTACACTGAGAAAATAATCTTGCCACCTCCTCCATCGGACTTCATAAAAACCATCTGATTCCCCTTTACCTCCTTTACACATCAAAAGGGCAAAATGATCCTGAATATCTTTAATACAATATGATTTCAATCTGTGATAAGAATTTTTGAGATCAGCTTTATAACAAGACTCTTTTATAACCCAAAAAGTCAGAAGATCTATTTTTGATAGATAACACTCTTCATCTCTATTAATAAAAAATTTCTTTATATTAGAGTTTAAATCCCTTCTTTTCTCTATATCAATTCCTATTCCAAAAGAGGGGGATAAGGTGCCTACAGCTATTGCTATATCATCAGTGTGTGACAGAGAATACTGTCGATGTGGCCACCTTATATCTTCAACAGAGACACTCTCTCCGCAGTCCAAAAGAACCCGATAGAGACACTCCCTGCCAGCCGCCCAAGACAACCGTCTTTGTTCCAAAGAAAATTGTTTCATTCTATAAAATGGAGATGATTTTAATTCCTCTGAAATAGGTAAGGCATAAAAAAATAAATCTCTATCGAATTGAATAGTCTCTGCAATGATTTTCAAGTTCTTCTTCATAAAAAATACAACCCAAATTTATTAATGACTTAATATAAGCAAAAATTTTCCTCTGCGAAGATTACATCATTTATAAAATATTAAAAAGTAAATAGACACTTTAGAGCAAGCTCTAGCCAAGGCTTTTAGCCTTCGGCAGAGACGAGCTGCGGACCTCAGAGTTGTCTGAGATTTTCGAAGCCTTAAAAGAATTTGCACCACTCTGATAACGAAATAGAGAAACAGTTTTTCTTAAGGCTTTCAAAACGAGTTCTCTGAGGCGCAGGGCGTATCTGCAGAAATACAGTTTGTTCTATCCCTGAATATATCGAGTTCTATCCAGCCAAGGCTTTTAGCCTTCGGCAGAGACGAGCTGCGGACCTCAGAGTTGTCTGAGATTTTGGAAGCCTTAAGAAAAACTGTTTCTCTTGTCATCTTATGTCATCTTATCAAAAGCAAATTTAATCTGGTTGCTGAAGGGGAAGATAAAAGTCTTTTTCCTACTCAGACCTATAAATAGATTAGACACCCTTGAAATTTATTCACTTAAAATAAAATGACTCAGTTTTATCACTCAATAATGGTATAAAAACAAGGCAACAAGTTTAAATCTTAATGAAAGAGGTCTTATAAAATGAAATCCTTAAGATGCATCAATTCTTCAGTAGCACTCGTTTTACTTTTCTCCCTCTCTTTAGAAGCCAATTTATTTCTATTCACAACACAGGCCTCAAATACAGAAACTTCAAAGAGCTTAGAGATAAAAAGAGATGCCCTTTCTACAGCAATTATAGCCAATGATAGAAAAAAAATGAGATACCTTATTGCCACTCAACCAGAACTCATCAATGCCAAAGATTTTCGTCAATACACTCCCCTTCACTGGTCGAGTTCTCGTGGGTTTTTGCAAGTAACACAATGGCTTATCGAGGCAGGTGCTGATGTCAATGCAAAAGACATTGACGGATTTACCCCTCTACGACTGGCTATAATCAATGATCGAGAAAGTATTGTACTTCTTCTGCTCCAAGCCAATGCTGAAGTTAATACCCAATACAAAACAGGAAAAAGTGATCTAGATATCGCATGGCAAATTGGAAATCTCAATACGGTAAATGCACTGATTGAACATGGTGCGGAAAAAGGAGAAGCACAAAAAAATATTCTAAATTTTGTTAAAGCCACTCTGAAACAGGCGGCAAAAAAAATAAATGGAGGAACAGCTACAGAAAGATATGCCAATCTACGTGGAGTTACCCCTTTGCACATAGCTGCTCGCAGAGGAGATACAAAATTCTTAAGATCTGTGTTGCCCAAGGAATCCCTTTACAGCGATTTTGGTTATTATAATCTATCTTCTACTACCTATGACAACGACTATAATAATAATTTTGACCCCTCATTGCCGACACTAAATCTCAACATTCGAGACCACTATGGTTGGACCCCTCTCCACTATGCCTATTTCCACAACCAGATTGAATTTGCTGAATTACTGATTCAGGCCGGTGCCAGTACAAGGGCGAAAAACATTAATGGAAACACACCTATGGATTTCAAAAATATAAGAAATTACAAATCACCTTTAGAATCCAGAATGCCTTATTGATCGATACCTACCCCTTCGAAGTTTTAACAAAACCCTAATTTGGCTCTGAGGTGAGATACACAAATAATAATTATGAATAAAAATGTGCCTCTTTCTCTGCCATTTTTAACAAAGGGCGAGAAGGCTGAAAGCGATCACCCATATTATCCGACCATTCCCTTAATGACCTGACAATCTCCTTAACTGTCATTATATCTGCATATTTTAAAAGCCCACCACGAAAAGGGGGAAATCCTATTCCCATAATCATTGCCAAATCCACTTGCTCTGCAGTGTCAATGATCTGATCCTCAAAGAGAGCAAGGGCCGCTTCATTAATCATCGCAAAAATACCTCGATGAACGACAACTTTTTCATCTAAATTTTTTGAAGAGTGACTATAGGCTCCTATATCCACAGCACCCTTAACTCCATTTTCATCATATTTATAAAAGCCTTTTTTATTTTTCTTTCCTAGCCTTCCCATCTGAATAATTTCTGACATCAAAGACGAAGGTTTTGCTCTCTTTCCAAAAGCAGTTTCAAAAACACTTGCAACTTTAGAAGCAACATCAATACCGATTTCATCAATCAGGTGTAGAGGGCCCATTGGCATTCCAAACCTAAGGTAAGCATTATCTATCTCATCTATACTCAAGCCTTCTTCCAAAAGATATATCGCCTCATTTAAGTAAGGCAAAAGCAATCTATTCACTAAAAAACCTGGTCCATCTTTAACCACAACTGGAAACTTTCCCGATCGCTTAGCCAAATCAAAAACTGTTGCACACACTTTATCACTTGTTTTTTCACCACGAATAATTTCAACTAAAGGCATTTTATGAACAGGGTTAAAAAAGTGCATCCCTGCAAAATTCTCTGGTCGCAGACACCCTTTTGCCATCTCGGTCACGCTCAAGGATGAAGTATTGGTCGCTATAATACACTCCTCATGACAATACCCTTCAATTTCTCCAATGACTTTTTTCTTAATTTCCATATCCTCAACAATAGCCTCAACAACTAAATCCAAGCTTTGAAAACCATCAAAGTCCGTCCCTCCACTGATACGACTCAACTTCTGTTGCATCTCATACTGATTTATACGTCGACGCTTTAAAACCCTCTCCCAAATCTTTCGAGCTGTATTCAATCCAAGAGCTATAGCTTTGGTATTAATATCCTTCAAGCGCACCTCAAAACCCTTATCAGCAAAGAGCTGTGCAATCCCTCCCCCCATCGTTCCTGCCCCTAATACACCTATTTTTTTTAATTTCCGAGGCTGAACACTTCTATCAGAAATCCCCGTTTTTTTCTTTATCCCCTCTGTAAGATAGAACAAATCAATTAAATTCTTACTCACATTTGTAATACAAACTTCACTAAAACCCTGAGCTTCTACCTCTAAACACTTACCACGATCCTTAACATCATAGGTTCGCTGAATCACTTCCAAAGCTTTTAAAGGAGCTGGATAATGCCCTTTTGTTTTCTTCAATAAAACCTTACGGGCTTTTGAAAACACAATAAGACGCCCCACTGTACTTTCTAAAAAGTGTTGCATCATCCCCTTTGAGGAAAATCTTTTGCGCCTTTTCTTAGATCCCCTAGCCATCACCTCCTGAGCCATCTTAAAAGTCTCTTTTTCCAAAATAACCGAAGGAACACAGCGGTCCACTAATCCCATTTTCAATGCCTTTTCGCCGCTGACAGACTTACCGACCAGAATAATATCTAAAGACAACCCTAGGCCCACAATCCGAGGTAATCGTATACACCCCCCAAATCCTGGAATGACCCCTAGCTTCACCTCTGGCAAACCAATACGTGTCTTTTTGTCATTTGAACAAATGCGATAATCACAAGCCAATGCCAGTTCACAACCTCCTCCTAAAGCTGCACCATGAATAGCGGCAATGACAGGTATAGGTAAATCTTCTAACATATTGATAATTTTCTGACCTGCACGAACAACGTTTATAGCATCTTCTTTTTTATGAAGGCCCTTTATTTCTGCAATGTCAGCACCTGCAATGAATATGTTTGGTGTTCTAGATATTAAAATAATTGCCTTAAAATGAGAGTTGCGAATTTCTCCCAAAATTTCTTCTATACGTTTCATCACAGGGCTGGAAAGTGTATTCACCTTTTCGCCAATAAATTCTAAAAGGCCAATATCACCATGAGAAACAAGTCTTAAACTCTCTTGAGTACCTCTCTCTCCTGTTGTTCTATTTTCCAATTTAGGCCTCTCTTTCCAAAATCATAGCTCCACCCTGTCCTCCACCAATACACAATGTGGCCAATCCATATTGCACACCCTTTCTAGCCATCTCTTTCATTAAAGTTAAAACTAATCGTGTGCCGGTAGCACCTACAGGATGTCCTAAAGCAATGGCCCCACCATTGACATTTAATATCTCCAAAGGAATTTGACCAAGAGCCTGCCTTCGTCCCAACTTTTCCCTAGCAAACTCCTCAGATTCAAAGGCCTTCAAGCAGGCTAAAACTTGTGCAGCAAAAGCTTCATTGAGTTCGATAAGCCCTATATCTTTTAATTCGAGTCCTGCTCGATTTAAAGCTAAGGCCGTTGCATATACAGGGCCCAAACCCATACGTTCAGGCTCTAATCCTACAAAGGCATATGATTTTATTCTCACCAAAGGACATTGCCCCAAGGCTTCAGCTTTTTTACGACTCATCATAAGGACCATTGCTGCACCATCGGTAATAGGGCAAGAGTTTCCGACCGTCACCGTTCCATACTTACGGTCAAAATAAGGTCTTAATTTCTGCAATTGCTCTACACTTTGATTTTCTCGAGGGCCAATATCATCTTCGATCACTTCCTTGTGAGGAATAAAAAAAGGTGAAATCTCTTCTCTTAAACGCTCTTTGTGCAACACAGTCCTTCGATGACTGTTTAAAGCATATTCATCCTGCTCTTCTCTAGAAATGTTAAATTCCTTAGCTAACACCTCTGCCGTCTGTCCCATATTTAATCCTGAAAAAGGGTCTGTTAAGCCTTCAATAAGAGCCACTCGAGGTTTTAAATCTCTGAGTTTAAACTTTTTTAACCACATCAACTTCTGCCCTATTGTTTTTGCACCCATAACTTTACGAAAGATGTTTACAAAAGACTTTGTAAACAAAAGTGGCATATTCGACATACTTTCTGTGCCTCCGGCAATCACGGTATCAGCTTGACCTGCGCAAATTTTATCAAAACCCGCAGCAATACTTTCTAATGCTGATGCACAATTACGATGAACCGTATGTGCTGAAACTTTTTGAGGAAGACCTGCATTTAAAGCCACAACACGTGAAATGTTAGCAGCAGTTGATGGATTCCCCGTATTACCAATAATGACCTCATCAATCTCTTGACTATGAAGCCCTGTCTTTATCAACAATTCCTTAAGAGCCACTTGTCCCAGCTCAACAGCAGAAACTGTATCAAATTTTAAACCTGACTTAACAAAGGGCGTTCGTGTTCCTTCAACAATCACAACATCTTTTAGATCAGACACTTTTATTGCCTCCTCTTAATAAAACATCATAACGTATGCGTCTTAATCATTCTGTTTATCGTAAGTGAAGTTTCCAAGAAATGCATCACTTCATCCTGTAATCAACAACTCCATTTTTCCTCTTAGTTTAAAGTCCAGTTGTAAAAACCAATATCTCATAATGACATACTTCAAACTCCCTATAAGAAGAAAAATCCAACGGTCTTCTAATAAGGCATTGACTCATTGCGCTGGTTCCCATAATAGTGCATTCTATAAAGCTTAAGGTAAAATATAATCATTTCCCTCTGGAGGAGCGGTGAAAAAGAATAAGGAGGCTCTTGAATATCATTCTCGAAAGCGTGAAGGAAAGCTGGAGGTCATTGCAACAAAACCCTGTAATACAGAGCGTGATCTCAGCTTGGCCTATTCCCCCGGGGTTGCAGAACCTTGTTTAGAAATAGCAAAAGATATTAAAAAAGTTTACGACTATACAGTTAAAGGCAATCTCGTCGCTGTTATTTCTAATGGAAGTGCCGTCTTGGGTTTAGGTAATATCGGACCTGAGGCTTCAAAACCCGTTATGGAAGGCAAGGGAGTTCTTTTTAAAAAGTTTGCTGATATTGATGTCTTTGACATTGAAATCAATACGAAAGACCCTCAAGAGTTTATCAAAACTGTCAAATCTTTAGAGCCCACATTTGGTGGGATCAACTTGGAAGATATAAAAGCTCCAGAATGCTTCACCATAGAACAAACATTAAAGAAAGAAATGAATATCCCTGTATTTCATGATGACCAACATGGAACAGCCATTATCTCTGGAGCTGCATTAATCAATGCTCTTGAACTCTCTCAGAAGAAAATTGAAGATATTCATCTGGTCATAAATGGTGCTGGGGCTTCAGCCATTGCTTGCGCTCGTCTTTTTAAAAGTTTAGGGGCAAAAAATATAGTCATGTGTGATTCACGAGGAGTGATCTACAGGGGACGCACCGATGGAATGAATATTTATAAATCTGAATTTGCTACTGAAACAAAGGCTCGAACATTAGCTGATGCCATGAAAGATAGCGATGTATTTATTGGTCTGAGTGTTTCAGGGGCTGTCACACAAAAAATGATTCAATCTATGAATGAAAAACCCATTGTTTTTGCAATGGCCAATCCCATACCTGAAATTATGCCTGAAGAAGCTAAACATGTTAGACCCGATGTGATTATGGCCACGGGAAGATCTGATTTTCCCAATCAAGTGAATAATGTTTTGGGTTTTCCTTTTATTTTCCGCGGAGCACTTGATGTTCGAGCCACATCTATTAATGAAGATATGAAGCTGGCTGCTGTTCATGCTCTTGCCCAGTTGGCACAAGAAGATGTTCCGGAAAGTGTATCAAGAGCTTATGGAGGGCGATTATTCCAATTTGGACCGGATTATATTATTCCGAAGCCTTTTGACCCAAGAGTTCTTCTCCGTGTTGCCCCCACTGTTGCAAAAGCAGCAATGGACTCGGGTGTAGCACAACGTGATATAAAAGATTTTGATGCCTACAAAGATAAGTTAGAGTCTCAATTAGGAGCTTCGAAAGAATTTATTCGATCTGCCATTAATCGTGTCAAAAAACGTGTGCAGTCCAAACAGTCTCATCTTCCTAAAATTGTCATTCCCGAAGCAAGTAATGAAAAAATTCTAAAGGCTATGCAAATTGTTGTAGACGAAGGAATTGCTCAACCCATTTTATTAGGTTACGAAGATGTTGTACGTCCTCGTATTCAAGAACTGCAACTGGAAAATCTCATAGATCTTCCGATACTGCACCCCTCTCGCACTGAAAATTTTCAAGAATATGCCGATATTCTTTGGAAAAAACGAATGCGAAAAGGCGTCTCACAGAGTGAGGCCGAAAGATTGATTCGAGATCCCTATTATTATGCTGCAATGATGGTAGAGAATGGAGACGCTGATGGGCTTGTTAGCGGAGCTTCACAAAATTATGCCGATTGTGTACTCCCCATATTACAAATCATTGGGACAGCCAAAGACAGTGTTGCCTCTGGTTTAATTATTATGATTGTGAAGAATTGGGTTTTATTCTTTGCCGATGTTACAATCAATATTGATCCCACAAAAGAAGAGATTGCAAAAATTGCTGTCCATGCTGCGAAAGTGGCAAAATATTTTAATATTCAGCCGCGTATTGCTATGTTGAGTTTTTCTAATTTTACGGGACGCTTTGATACACCTCAAAAAATGCAAGCTGCGGCTGATATTGTCAAAAAAAATTATCCCGATTTAATTGTAGATGGTGAAATGCAAGCTGACACAGCTACAAACACAAATATTGTTAAAGAGATTTTTCCTTTCAGCAACATCAAGAAGCGAGCCAATATCCTTCTTTTTCCCAATTTAGATGCTGGAAATATTGCATATAAACTTGTTCAACAACTTGGAAAGGGGGAAGTCTTAGGCCCCTTCCTTATGGGAATTGCAAAACCTGCAAATGTACTACAACGCTCATGCAGCGTGACAGACATTGTCAACACCATCACACTAACGGCTCTTGAAATAGAAGCCCTTAAAGACAGAAAGAAAAGACGTAGAGTATAAAAATAAAGGTTCATGACCAGTTAAGTTATTGATAAAACTCTTTTCCCCTTGAGACAAATTTCTCTTGGTAGGGGGTGAGCATTATACAGACTGGCCATTGAATAGCCATAAGCCCCTACATCTAAAATAGCAAAGACGTCTCCTTCTTTTACAGTTTTAAATTTCCTATCTTTTCCTAAAAAATCAGAGCTTTCACAAATCGGCCCTACAACATCATAAGTCTTCACTCTTCCTTCACGTCGTGTAATAGGTAAAATATTGTGATAAGCATTATAAAGTGCTGGTCTCAGAAGATGGTGCATACCTGCATCTACAATCAAAAAATTTTTACTTGGTGTTGATTTAATATATTGTAGCTCTGTTAAAAGAAGCCCCGATGGACCCACCAATATGCGGCCAGGCTCACAAAGAATTTTCACTCCCAAATCCTTTAACTCATTTTGTATCATAGTCCCATAATCTTCTAGGGGGGGTATATATTCAGAGTGGTAGGGGATACCCAGACCTCCACCGACATTAAAAAACTCGAGAGGAAAACCCTCAGCTTGAAACGCTTTATAGTAAGGAATTGTCTTTCGAATAGCCTCTTGAAAGGAAGATAAATTTGTTAACTGTGAGCCGATGTGAATGGTCATACCTTTGAGTTGAATAAGACGATTTCTTTTTAAAATGCGTTTGATCTCAGGTATGAAACTCTTATCCATACCAAATTTATTTTCTCGAAATCCTGTTGTAATATAAGGGTGTGTTTTGGCATCTACATCAGGATTAAAACGTATAGCTATGGCAACAGATTTTTTTTTCTCTCGTGCTAACTTGGCAATTCTTTTTAGTTCCCCTATACTCTCCACATTAATAGACTTAATATTTTTAGAAAGAGCTAACTGTAGTTCAGAGATTTTTTTGCCTACCCCTGAAAAAATAATATCTCTTGCAGGGATGCCTGCATCCAAAGCCGCTTTTATTTCGCCAGAAGAAACAGCATCTATCCCCACCCCCTTTTGTTTCATAAGTTTTAAAATTGCAGGGTGAGCATTAGATTTTAAGGCATAATGAATTTCAGATTGTGAACCCAGTGCCCGTTTGAAGCGATCGACAGTTGTAGCAATTTCATCTAAATCATAGACGTAAATTGGTGTTCCATATTTTTTAGAAAGTCCTTTTAGGTTTCTGTCTGCAAAGTGCAAAATATTTGATTTATAAGATAGATGTTTTTTTATCATATCTCGTTTAGATTGAGACATCTAACCCAAACTCCGTATGAAGGGCTTGTGCGGCTAAGGATAAATGCTCCTGATTTATAATTGCACTTATTTTGATTTCAGAAGTTGTTACAATCTCTACATCTATTTTTTTCTCCGAGAGTGTGCGAAAAAATCTAGCGGCTACACCTGAGTGATTTTTCATCCCGACCCCAACGATACTGACCTTAGAAACACCATCTAAAACGGTGACATTTGTACGGGGAAAAATTTCTCGAACAACTTCTGTTGCTAAATAGACATCATTTTTTGAAAGAGAGAAGGCTAAGCGTTGTCCTTCATCATTATAACTTTGCGTAATGACATCCACAACAATTCCTTTTTCAGAGAGCTGTTCAAAAATATAAGACAGACTTTCTGATCCTCTTTCCATAGGGAATAACTTAATAATGGCAATATGAGTTTCATGAGTCACTGCAGAGACAAGTGGTCGTTCCATATTTTCTCCTTCTGGTAAAATCCAAGTGCCCTTTCTTTTTTGAAAAGATGAACGCACATGTATTTTGACTCCATATTTCGCTCCTAGTTCTACACTTCTTATATGTAGAACCTTAGATCCCAAGGACGCCATCTCCATCATTTCATGATAGGATAATGCTTCAATTTCTTTTGCTCGACAAACTAAATGCGGATCTGCTGAAAAAACGGAAGCGACATCTGTATATATCTCACACTGATCTAGTTTTAGAGCTACTGCTATGGCCACAGCAGAAGTATCTGTTCCTCCACGTCCTAGAGTTGTTATATTATGATGCTTATCTACCCCCTGAAATCCAGCAATCACTGGAATGATCCCCTGATTAAGACAGGATTTTAAAGGTTCAGTATTGATTTTTTGAATACGAGCCTGTGATACAATAGAATCTGTATAAATTCCCAATTGATGGGCTAAAAAAGCTTTGGCTTCTTTTCCCTTCTTTGCAAAGGCCATAACGAGAAGGGCAATGGAGACCTGTTCTCCTGAGGCCAAAAGCATATCATAAGCTGGTCCATGGTACTTCCCATTCATCTCATGTGCTAAGTTGACTAAACGGTTTGTTTCCCCCTGCATAGCTGATGCGACAATTATAGGACTTTGTCCTTGAGCTATATCTTCCAGAACACGAGCGGCTACATTTTCAATTTTCTCAATAGAACCGACAGATGTTCCACCGAATTTCTTGACCACAATCTTTGTTTGAGTTTTCATACTTTGACGATCCATAGAGAAAGTCATCATACATAAGGGAGCATCACGTGGAAAGCTTTGTATTTGGAGAATCAGCCAATGGACTTCCAATAACTGCATTTCAATTTGAGAATCGTGGACCAAGGGTATTGATTTTAGGAGGGGTTCACGGGGATGAACCTGAAGGAGTTATTTTAGCCCAGGGACTTCTTAAGAAATGTCCTTTTCCAGATATAAGACTAACAATAGTTCCTTTATTCAATATTGACGGTATTTTAAATCAATCACGGGTCAATTCCAGGGGTGTAGATCTGAATCGTAATTTACCCACAAAAGATTGGACGGCTGAGGCTCACAGTCCAAGATACACACCAGGCCCTGAGCCCTGTAGTGAGCCTGAAAATAAAGCTCTCGTCAAATTCTTATCCAAAGATCCTCCTGATATCGTTTTCAGCTTACATTCATGGAAGCCCATGCTCAATACCAACGGTGATTGCCTTTTGGAGGCAAAAGCCATTCAAAAACTGACCAATTATGAAATCAAGGATTTTATTGGATATCCCACACCTGGGTCTTTAGGAACATATTGTGGTTTAGAGCGCAATATTCCGACTTTAACATATGAAATCGAACGTGGACTGGATTCCAAAAGCATTTTGAAATGTCATATTCCGGCCCTATGTGAGGCTTTAAAAGTCACAGCCAAAGAAAGAAGTCATAAGTCAATGCAGAGCAATCCTAAAAGAGGCAACAATTCAAATCCATAGAAAACCCAATAGCCTCCTTCTTAAAGAAAAATGAGGGGATAGAAAATTAGAAAAAGAGTTTTAGCTTTTATAAAATTTATTTTAAGGAAACAGAAATAGTGATAAGAGAGGTAATTTTATAAAAGTAGAGTGAAAAATACAAAACAGAAAGGTAAAAAATGAACCGAGAGGAGATTATTCACAAAGCCTATACGGGTGATATAGACATTCACTCTCCAGAAGTTAAAAAGAGTATTGAAGAAACCTTAGAGGGCTTAGATTCTTGTCAACTTCGAGTTTGTTCAAAAGATGAGCAAGGTCAATGGCAAACACATCACTGGATGAAAGAGGCTATTTTACTTTATTTCCGAGTGGAGAAGATGGTGCCTACAGAGTCTGGTATTTTAAGTTTTGTAGACAAAATCCCTTTAAAGAAATGGACAGGAAAAGAAGGTGTGCGAGTGGTCCCTCATGCTGTAGCTCGTAGGGGTTCGGGTATAGAAAAGGGGGTTATTTTAATGCCCTGTTATATAAACATTGGTGCCTATGTTAGCTCGGGAACTTTAGTTGATACATGGGCTACGGTGGGATCTTGCGCACAGGTTGGGGAGAATGTTCATCTTTCAGGTGGTGTAGGATTAGGAGGAGTATTAGAGCCTGTACAAGCTCATCCTGTTATTATTGAAAAAAATGTTTTTGTAGGGAGTCGATGTATTATTGTAGAGGGTGTCCATGTGGAAGAGGGGGCTGTTTTGGGTGCTGGAGTGACTCTTACGGCAAGCACGAAGATTATTGATGTGACTGAGTCTAAAGAAAAAATATATCGTGGCCGAGTCCCTAAAAATAGTGTTGTTATTCCTGGTACAAGAACCAAGAGTTTTCCCTCTGGGGATTACGGCGTCCCCTGTGCACTTATTATAGGGCAGCGGTCTGAAAGCACGGATACAAAAACATCGTTAAGACAAGTCCTTCGAGATTACAATGTCACTGTTTGACATAGATTGAGTTTTTACACGTGCAACCTGTAGACTCAGTTTTTACACGCAATCTATAAGAAAAGAACTGTTATCTTTCTCTTAAAACTCAGACAGCTCTGAGCTCCGCAGCTCGTCTTTTTCTGAGTTTTGCTTTGAATAAGACATAAAATCAGAAAGAGTTTTTCTAAAGGCTTCCAAACTCTCAGACAACTCTGAGGTCCGCAGGGCGTATCCGCCCAAGGCTAAAAACCTTGGCTGTGTAGTGCTCGATATATTCGGTGAGATAGAACAAACTGTATTTTTCGCAGATACGCTCTTCTTTAGGAGAAAGGCTTTTATTTTTCTCTTAAAGCGAGTTTTTTGAAGCGCAATGCGTATCTTCTTCATAGGGAAGAGACGCTTTGCGTCCTTCAAAGCTGTTTGAGCTTTAAGGGGAAGATAAAAGCCTTTCTCCAACGCAGGCTCGTGGCAAAGGCTAAAAGCCTTGGCTAGATAATGCTCGATAAAATGTAGAGGTTATCAAATATATATTTCTCTCTAGGCTTTTGAAAAACTCTGTTATCCATTAGATAGAATTATATTGGCTGTCGTTTAGTTAATTTGAATTTAGGAAATATCTTTTGAACTTCTGCTTCAATTCTTAAAAGAGCGAACCTATCACTTGCACCTTCTATATATTGAGAATTTGAAATCAAGGCCACTCCATGAGCCATAAGCCCTATAGCAATATCTTCACTACACCATCCTGCCTCTTTCAAGAATTGAGTCAACTGACTATTCAGTATCTTATCAAAAGAAGACACTATACGAAGTACAGTCATTGGCTTTTTAGGCGCATGTAACTTTCTAGCAATAAATGCAATACAAGTATTTACCGCCTCAGACTTTACAGCCCGTGGCCTTTGTCTTCTTTCAATAGATAATGGCTGAACACTTGTGATAGTCAAAGGTGAATATCTAAATGCTTTTATTATTGCCTCCCAACCTAGAACAGAGCTATGAGAATAGATAAAAGACATTGCTCCTGCTTTTTTAAGAACTCTAGCCGCCTCAAGAATAGCCTTATTGAGGTTATCACAATAATCCAAGTGAGCTTTATCCCGATATCCACTCCTCTGTATTGATGCCACTAGCTCTTGGTTAAAATTTGTATTTTCATTTTTAAATAAATCGGGTTCAATATCCTTTAGTAAAAGTCTTTTCCAAGCATAAAAGTTATCTGCTAAAATTGTATAAAAGATATTGTCATAATAAGGAGGATCCGTCACAATCGCATCAAACATTTCGTCCTGAAACGGGAGAGACTGAGCCGCTGCATGTCTCACGTGCCCTTTATGAGAAAGTTTTTTTATAGCTTTAACCCCCTGAATAATTCTTTTTAATTTAGAATTTAAATTTGACGGGCCACTAGCTACCGGATCTGTTTCACTAAAGTCCCAATACATCGAAATTCCAGGTCCACAAAAAGCTCTTCCAACTTGTTCATTTTGAGAAATCCACATAGACAATCTACAATTCCAATCCACCATTTGATCAACCAGACCTGATAAAACAGATATTGTGTACTTAGCAGTGGATTCCCCCTCTTTATTGAAAATATAAACATATTCATCTTTTAACGCCTTCAATAGTGCTAAACAGGAAACTCTTTGCCTTAAGTTAAAAATATCTGCATGAGTCTCGACCCCATAGAGAGCTGGATTCACAATTCCAGACCATTTGGGCAAGGTAGAATGAGGAAGATTTGTATCTAAATCCTTTAATAAAGATTTTTCAAATCTCCTTATATCTTGAATAAGAGAGCCACTTAATTGATCTGCAATATAAAACTCTTTGCCTTTTTTACCTTTAACAACCTCTACAGTTAATATCTCTTTGGCCTTCTTTATAGAAATACCAGAAAATTCATATTTGCAATGTGGGCACTTGACTTTATGTGATCGTTTGGACCAATTTGTTTGCTCAGGAATCAAACCACCCCTTGTTATTTTAAATTGTGGACCATTGGGTGTTTCATTAATTTTCAGAAATAAATTTGTCTTCTTCTTTTTTGAGATCCAATATCGTTTTGTTAAAGAAAAATACTTTCCACAACTATTACATGGATAAGAATACGTCCATAAATAATTTGTAGTTTGTCGTCCATCCTTTAGATTTCTTTTGGGAAAGATTGGACTCGTCCACTCTTTAAGTTTTTTGAGTACTCGTTGTCCAGAGCCTTCTAAAAGACTTATTAAATCATCCACGTAAATGTCATTAAGATATTCTAAATTGGATTTTTGAATAAAAATGGAAAGTTCATTTGAATCAATAGAATAACTATCTAAACCTAAATTCAAAGATTCATAAGGAATAGTTCCACCACCCCCAAACATATCAAGTACCTTAGGAATATATGTATATCCCTTAAGCACTGAATCTCTGGCTTTATTCACTATAGCCTCGTCATTATATAACAAGGATAGATTATTCATGATTTCTAGACTTTCTTGAGAGAGATCCTTACAAACTGTTGCATAAATTAAAGATCTCATAGCTATATGAGGTCTTCTTGCCCACCAAACATGAATAGTATGTGAAGTCTCACCTCGGCGATATCTTTCAGAACAACCTGCAAGAGAGGCTTCGTGATGGAGTAAACCAAGATCAATTAAACGTCTTTTGGATTTTTCAATTTCTTTCAACTCAGGACAGGATGCAACTATTCCATCATTCATGAACAAATAACCTCAATTCTGGAGGTGTCATAATCTTTAATCCTTAAAAATAATATCTCTCACCTTTAAAGTCTATCCAAAGTCTTTAAGAAAATTGTCTGAGATTTTGGAAGGTTTAAAAATTATTTGTTGCTACTAATGAGAATATTAAGAGCGGAAGAGTTTTTCTTAAACCTTTCAAAACGAGTTCTCTGAGGCGCAGGGCGTATTCGTGGAAAGACAAGTTTTTCTAGGCTAAACCATATCGAGCACTATACGGATTACATCTTTAGTCTTCAGCGAAGACGAGCTGCGGACCTCAGAACTGTCTGAGATTTTGGAAAGTTTAAAAATTATTTGTTGCTACTAATGAGAATATAAGAGCGGAAGAGTTTTTCTTAAACCTTTCAAAACGAGTTCTCTGAGGCGCAGGGCGTATTTGTGGAAAGACAAGTTTTTCTAGGCTAAACCATATCGAGCACTATACGGATTACATCTTTAGTCTTCAGCGAAGACGAGCTGCGGACCTCAGAACTGTCTGAGATTTTGGAAGGTTTAAGAAAAACTCTTCCTCTTATTCTCTTACAAAATAAATCCCCAAGAGAGATAAGCCTACAGACCTCAGAGTTGCTTGAACTTTTGGAAGACTTAAGAAAAACTCTCCCCCTCTGTTATCTTAAAACAAATAGAATCAATCCCCTCTAATCCCTATATAAATAACCTTCCTTAAATAATACGGTGGCTTCAGCAATATTTTTCTTGGCATATCTTTTTAGAGAAAGCAACATAGGAGACTGTCCTTCTGCATGATAAATTTTATACACCAAACCATGCCAAGCTCCTAAACGAGAACTCTGATGTGTCGATTGAGATTGTGGTTTTAATATCTGTTCAAGATAAAAAAGACCAGGATTTTGCATTTGACCCGATAGAACTTCTACTGGCTTGGGATCCATACTCATCAGTACTTCAAAGCGTTTTTCAGTAAATGCAGCATAGGATGATGCATCAGAACCATTTAATCTACTAATGGATACTTCTGATTTCAATTCCAAATAACCTGCATCAATTAAAAGCAAACGTCCTTCCCGAGTGGCAATGAGATCCATTTCATTAATAGCTTCAGGATTTCTCATCTTAGATTTATAAAGTCGATACAAAATAACTTCTAAATCTCTTAAAGAATGTAAGTTTAAATTCTTAACAGGATCTTTAAATGTATTAACAACCACTCGCCCACCTACCAAGGGAATAGCAAGATAGGTTTTATTATTGACAACAGTACGCCCAGTACCTTTAGGCATAAGACCTAATTCAACTAAAATAGATGCATTATTTAATTCTTCCCGATGGGCTTTCTCATTAAAGTTTCTTTTCAAAAGATAAACCTGACCATCACTCCCTTTAGCATAAACTAAAAGTGATTGAATTCCCGAAGAAAGAGGATCTGTGGGAATCACTGTAGATACATGATCCATCTCTATGCTTTTCATTTTTTTACCGGAAACTTTATGACTAGGGGGAGCCAACTGAATGCCCTGCACAGAGTTTCTATTCCTAAAATAACGAGGAGGAAATGAGGCTGTGACCTCTCCTTTTTTTACAAAATCTTTAAGCATCAGGGAATTAACATGCCCCTCAAGATCACGAAGATTTTCCGGTAACGGAGTCGCTGATTCAAGAATCTCTTCATAAGTACTGACATAACGGGTTTTTTTCTCCTGCTTCCCTTCTGCACTCAATGGCCAACAAGGATTAGCAACACTATATGTACAGTGCAAAAAAAGACTCGCTAATAAAAAGACTCGAATATACATCTTGCCTCCCTATAAAGCATTTTTTATGCCAAATATATAAAGGCTAACTCTCCTTTTATTTTAGCTTATCCCTATTTAAAATAGGACTTTATATCAACACTGACATATTGCGTCTCTCAGATAGAATAAAATCAACCCTAGATACACTTTAAAATCTAGATAGAAAGCCCTACTTAGATAGAGAACGTAAAGCTTCAATGGGTGTGAGTTGTGCATTGAATTGAGCAGGAATCCATGAAGCAATATAAGAAACAACCATTGTGATAAAAAGTAAACCAGAAATACTCATATAATCTATTTCAATAGGTAAAGATGTGTCTTGGTAAATATCAGGCAGCCTAAAAATTTTAAACGTCTCTAACCACCAACAGATAGCAAGCCCCCCTAGTAATCCAAAAACAACTCCAAATCCCGTCAACAACAATCCCAATTGTGTAAACAAATGCTTAACATGCGATTTCTTTAATCCCAATGCCATAAGCAGTCCAAGATCCCTACGTTTTTGAGTCCCCAATAGAGCCAATACTGTCACAATTGAAAAACAACCTATTAATAATGTAGACATTAAAAAAAGTGTCATCAATATCTTTTCCATTCTCAAAGAATAAAGTAAAGATGAATTCCTCTCCTTCCACGTTTCAACAGAGTAACCTTCACTTTTTAAAGTTCTTGCAATGAACTCTGGAGATTCAGGGTCATCCATTCGCACTTCTACTTTTTTCTGTAAACTCATAGCATCTTTGAAACGTGTTAATGTTCTATTGAAAGTATAATACAATCTGTACTTATCGACATTAGGCACATTTGTACGAATCACGTTTTTAACTCTTACCTTTTCATAGATTGGCACTTCCCCCGGAGGTAAAAGTAAAGTTTCAGGAGGTATAATTGTAATCTCATCCCCAGGAACAACCATTAAGTTATAGGCAAGATCAGAGCCCATCACTACATCTTTAGACTTTAAATTTAAAAATTCTGAATCTGTTTTTATAACTTTTCCAAACAACATACTTAAAGACTCAGAAGAAGCACCATGCTGTTGGATCTCTAAAGAAGATATGCCCATCATCATCTCTCGAAAGGCTGCCTTTGTCATACCCATAGCCACAGCTCCCTTATAAAGTCCATCAAGAGTTCTAACAATAACGTCCTGAATTTCATATTCAAAAACACTGACCTCTTTATCCAAACTTTTTATCCTTTGCTCTAGATCTCCTATTTCTTTTTCTTCAAGAGATATAACAATATGAGGCTCTACTGAAATAATACGGTGACGAATAGCCTCAGCAAATCCTGTCATGATACTTAATACGACCACCATAGCCATAACACTAATAAAAATACCTAAAAAGCTTGTCCATGCTATAGTTCGAATAAGAGATCCTGCTTGGCGTGAAAACATATAATGTTTAAAAAATAAGAAGGTCATAAAATATAACGTACCCTAATTTAAAGAATATGGATACCTCTAAACTTTACTTCATGAAAAATCATAACGATATTAAAATATAATGCACTCTATGAATATCTGATACAGAGGGCTGAAAACCTTTTAAAAAATAAAAAGAATCATGTATGCGAGACATATATTTATAATTTTAAAAAATCACATCAATAAGCCCATAGGGCGTAAAATAAAGATTTATAAGACTCTAAAAAAATCGAGCTTAATTTCACAGGACCTGAGCCATGTTTTATAGAAAGACTCTTTAATGGAAAATTTTTTGGAAAAACTTTTTTGAAAATCTTTGTAGCTCTATACATATGTAGATGTGATGTCACAATAATCACATCTTCACACCCTAAACGCTGAACCAATGCCAAGGACTGTTTTACATTCCCATAGGTCGTTGACGAATGACGTTCTAAATAAATTTTATCAGAAGAAAGATCCCCATAAAAGGGAAGCTCTGGAATAATTTCTCGTAGGGTCGATGTCGGATGAACCCCTGACAAAATCAATCTTTTTACATGACCTCTTACCAAAAGATCCACTCCCGCCCTTACTCTCCCTGAGCTTCCTGTTAAGACAACAGCACAATCTCCCTCTATGTCCTCTGTCCATTCCGTAATACCATTACTTAAAATATTTTGTACCTCTAAATAAAAAAAGACGGCAAATAAGAAAGCCATCACTCCTACAGAGAGAACTATTTTTTTCCAAAATTTTATTTCTGACTTCATAATAAATTCAAAATTGGTAAACTTTTACAGACCTCTCTGTTGATAAGCTAAAACTTCAATTTCCACATCAACTCCCTTAGGTAACTCTTTCACTGCAACACAAGAACGTGCAGGGAAAGGTTCCAAAAGATAAGAGCTATAAACTTCATTCACTTCTGCAAATATATCCATACTAGAAAGGAAAATTGATGTTTTTATAATATGTTTATATTTAAAATCAGCTCTGTGAAGAATAGCTCCAATATTTTTCATCACCAAATGCGTTTGCTCTACAATACTTCCCGCATTAACTTTATGGGTTTTTGGATCAATTGGCACTTGACCTGAACAAAATAGAAACGGACCAACTAACATCGCCTGTGAATAAGGGCCTATGGGTTTAGGAGCATCAGATGTAAATACAGACTTCATGACTACCTCTTAAATTACGAAAATTCTTATTTAAAATATAAGCCGCCAATAAGTTCAAAGCAAGTTCATTAGCAGAAAAGGAACTCGTTAAAGGTTGACATACTCTATAAAATAAGTCAGTTGAAAAGAGAAACTTTAAATCCATAAGAGGAATGACAATATGAATGAAGTTAGTTGGGAAGAAACACCTCATCCACAAACATTAAAATTTACCTTTAAGAATCCCATCTGTGAATTTAGGGCCGAATATGCCAGTCCCATGGAAACAGAAAATGCTCCCCTTGCTATGCAATTATTTGGCTTTCCTTGGACATTAAAAATCTATATCACACCCCATTCTGTTTCAATCACAAAACATGACTGGATAGAGTGGGATATTTTAAAGGAGCCTCTCTTAGAAATTTTAACAGAATTTGTAAAAAAAGGACGACCAGCTATTGAAACCCCACCCCCTGAAGAAATTCCCTCTTTACTTGATAGCCCTGAAGCTCAAAAAATTTTTACAATTATCGAAAAGGAGATTCGCCCTGCTGTGGCACAAGATGGAGGGGATATTCTTTTTCAAAAATTTGAAAATGACATTGTATATGTTAAGCTACGAGGAGCTTGTTCTGGCTGCCCCTCCTCAACAGCAACATTAAAAGAGGGTGTTATGAAACGCCTTCAAACCGAACTTCCTCAAATTAAAAATATCATAGCTATCTGAGTATTAATAAGTGTATTTATTTTATAATGATATTTTTCATTCAGAGTGTCATTTCTTGAACCGTATCCAAAGAAACAGAAACCATTTTTGAAATACCATGCTCTTGCATAGTCACACCATAAAGTTTTTCATTTATCTCCATTGTATTTTTATTATGAGTGACTAGTATAATCTGTGAACGTTTAGCCATTTCCTTAATAAGATTATTAAACCTCATAACATTCACATCATCTAAAGGGGCATCTACCTCATCCAGCAAACAAAAAGGTGAAGGTTTCACTAAAAAAATAGAAAATATCAAGGCCACAGAAGACAAAGCCTTTTCTCCACCTGAAAGTAAAGTCACCAATTGCAATTTCTTCCCTGGAGGTTTGGCCACAATATCAATTCCCTCCTCCTTTCCCTCATTCTCCACGAGAATAAGGCGAGCATCTCCTCCTCCAAACAAGATAGGGAAAACTTTTTGAAACCTCTCATTCACTTGTGCAAATGTATCTCTAAATCGCCTTGAGCAAATCCTATTGATACGATCAATAACTTTTCTTAACTGGTCCTTTGCCATAATTAAATCTTCTTGTTGTTTGGATAAGAAATCATAACGCTCTCGCAATTCATCATACTCTTGAATAGCCGTTAAGTTAACTTCGCCAATCCCATTTAGTTTTGATTTCAGAGCCTCTAATTCTTTCATTGACTCATCAGCCCCCCCTTTGCGGTCAATATATGTGACCGCAACACTGGGAAGATCTTTCATATACCGCTCACGAGCTTGCTCTATAAGATAGGACTCTTCTATTTTTAATTTTTCAACTTTTAAATCTGATTCACTCTTTTCGCTAATAAAATGGCTTTGTACTTTCCGCATTTTAGCCAATCGCTCTTGCTTCTCATGAATATTATGAGAAAGCTGTTCAAATTCATTTTTGATCTCCATATACACTGTCTGTACGTCCTCAGACTTTTTCATCAAGTCTTCTAACTCCAACTGTCGCTTCTCTAACAAAACTTGATTCTCAGATAGAGACTTATCTGCTTTTATTATTTCTCCTGATACTTTTTCCAAATCTTCTATAGTTTCATTTAAATCAATGTGAATCATCTTTTCTTGATTCCCCATCCCTTTAATTTCTTCTTCCTTTGCAGCCAATTTTACCTTTAAAGCTGTATAGCGTTCCCTACATACTTCCAAATCTGACCTTTTACTCTCTAAATCTTCCGTAAGATTATTGACTTGTCCCTCATAATTCTCTTTTTTTATTTTCAATTCCTGAATATCATTTTTATTTCTTAAAGCCTTTTCTTGAAATTGCGCCCTTTTTTCTTTAACAGATTTTAAATCTTCAGATGTTTTGTTAAAAAACTCTTTCGCATTTTTCAGTTCTATATCTGCACGCTCCAAATCTTTATTTAATGAAATAATGGACATTTCTTTCACTGATTGTTTTTTCTGTGAAGACTCAAAGTCCTTTTGAACACCCCTTTCCCTCTCTTCTATTTTTTTATACTCCCTTTCTAAAACAGATAATTTGGCTTTCCATTCTTTTTGTTTTTCAGAAAGTTCATTTATTTCTCGGCGACGTTTAAAAACTCCCTGCCCTGCACTATCTACAGCCCCACCTGTTAAAACGCCTTCTGCGCTCAAAGTCTCCCCATCACGTGTTACAAACATCCACTCTCTATACTGCGACCTTAAATGCAAGGCTGTTTCTATGGAATCCACAACACCAACATTACGCACCAACTGTAAAATAAAAGGCTTGTACTTATCTGAAATAATCAAAACATCTGAAAGCACAATCTCCACCTCTTTAGGACAAGAAGTTGAAGAAATTGGAGAAGATTCAAAGACAAAGCCAGATCGACCCGCTTTATTCTTCTTTAAATATTCAATAGCCTCTATAATTTGATCTTTAGACTCTGTAAGTAAAAGCTGTTTTAATTTCACTCCCAAAACAGCCTCTGTAGCAATTTCAAATTCCTTGGGTACATCGATAATCTCCACTATGGGTGTAAGAGCAGACATCGACTTTTCACGCTGCCAAAGCATGATGCTTTTAACACCTTCTTCAAAACCTTCAAAACTATTGCGTAAAGTTTTAAGGCTATAAAGACGTGAAGAGATTTTGTTGAATTCATCTTTAGCCCCCTCCAGAGCTTGTTTTTTTTCTCGCAATTTCTCTTTCAAAGTTTTGACATTACTTTCAAAAACATTCATATCCCCCATTAAACTCAGATGTAACTGTCTCTCTCTCTCTAAATCTGTGTATATTTTTTTTCTGCTCGCTACACATTTCTTTTTCTCGGATTCTGCTGTCTCTAAGGATTTATATGCCTTAGATATCTCTATTTCACATTCTTCAATACGTGTTGTGTAGGCTGCTTCATCTTGAAGACATCGCGTTTCATGCTCATTAAAGTTTGAAATCTTCTGATGTAGCTGAATTAAATTCTCTTGATTTGAATTCAGGTCCGTTTGAACTGCCTCAACCTCTCCCTGTGACTTATCATAGTCTCGTTTGATATCTTCCAGTACATTTCGCGCCTCTTTTAATTTTTCAGAGATGGAAGATTGCTTTTTCTTCAGAAGATCCTTTTTATTTTTTATCTTCTGGACATTACCCCCATATATTTCTTCATGAGATTGGACCTCTTTGATCTTAAAATTTAAATCCTGTATTTCAGCTTCCTTTTTAAGGACTTCTGTACGAGCCAATTCACACGCTCTTTGTCTTTCTGTTACAAGTGATTCCTTTTCAACTATTTGTAATTGACTAGCCTCTACTAAAGCTTCCATCTTTTTCAACTCAGCAAGACTCGAAGTCTCATTTTCCTTAATGTCCGACATGATCTGAATGGCCTCATCTAATTTCTTTTTCAATTCCAAATACTTTTGGCTCATTAACCATAGATCTAAATCTTCCACACGATTTTTGAGTTCACGATACCTTTGTGCCCGCTTTGCTTGCCTTTGCAAACTCTCTAACTGAGATTTTAATTCTCCAATGATATCATTCAATCGAACTAAGTTTTCATCTGTCGCAATTAACTTTCTCTGAGACTCTTTTTTACGCACTTTAAATTTTGTAATACCTGCAGCTTCTTCAATAAGTACACGACGGTCTTCAGGTTTAGCTGTAATAATTTTTTCAATAGCTCCTTGTTCAATAATACTAAAGCCCTTTGATCCTGCCCCTGTATCCATAAATATCTCTTGAATATCTTTTAAACGAGAGGGTTGTTTGTTTATTAAATATTCTGATTCTCCATGCCTATGTAATCGACGAGTCACCATCAGCTCAGAACAGTTCATATATTTTACAGGAAATGGGCCACTATTATTTTCTAAAACAAGTGAAACTTCCGTCATCCCCGATGGAGCATAGGTTTCAGTTCCTCCAAAAATAACATCCTCCATAGAAGATCCACGAAGATGCTTTGCCGATTGCTCTCCCATAACCCATTGAAGAGCATCCACAATATTGGACTTACCACAACCATTAGGCCCCACTATACCAGTTATTCCTGAGTCAAAATGGATAACAGTTCTGTCTTTAAAAGATTTAAAACCAATAAGTTCTATTTTTTTAATTCTCAATCTATGACTCCAATCCTCGGGCTCAATAAATAATCCAGTTTTTTAGCTCTCAATATACTTCCTGTTTTGAAAGAGAAGCCTGGGCCGCTGCTAATCGCGCAATAGGAACACGGTAAGGAGAACAACTCACATAGTCTAGACCAACTTTATGGAAAAACTCAACACTTGCTGGATCACCACCATGTTCTCCGCAAATTCCCAGCTTCAAAGCTTGTTTTTTCTTTCTACCTAGCTCAGAACCCATCTGAATGAGCTGACCCACTCCAGATTGATCCAAGCTGACAAAGGGGTCTTTATCATAAATACCCTCAATAATATAATCTCGCAAAAATTTCCCTGCATCATCACGAGAAATGCCCAGAGTCGTCTGTGTCAGATCATTTGTTCCAAAACTAAAAAAGTCAGCCACCTCTGCTATTTCATCTGCTCGCACAGCTGCTCTAGGAAGCTCAATCATAGTCCCAACAAGATATTTAAAACTCTGACCCCTCTCTTTCTGAACAGTTCTCATATTTTCTTCAATCTGTCCCCGTAACAACTCCAATTCCTTTTTATAACTCACAAGGGGAATCATAATTTCAGGTATTATTTTTTTTCCACTTCTTATAATCTCACATGCCGCTTCTGCAATAGCTCGAGTCTGCATCATATAAATCTCCGGATATGTGATCGCTAAACGACACCCTCTATGACCCAACATAGGATTAAATTCAAATAATTGACTCACTATTGACTTCATTTTTGCTAAAGATAACCCTAAACGATCTGCCAGCTCTTCCATTTCTCTCTCTGTTTGAGGCAGAAATTCATGAAGTGGAGGATCAAAAAGACGAATCGTAACAGGTAAATCATTCATGACTTCAAAAATTTCAAAAAAATCCTTCCTTTGCATGGGCAATAATTCATTAAGAACTTTAACTCTTTCTATCTTTGATTCTGCAATAATCATTTTACGAACAACATCCACACGTTTCGGATCAAAAAACATATGTTCCGTACGACAAAGCCCAATTCCCTCTGCTCCAAAATTTTTAGCCACCAATACATCTCGAGAGTTATCTGCATTAGCTCGCACACTTAATCTTTTAAATTCATCTGCTAATTGCATAAGACGTTCAAAATAGTTATTCAAATTTGGCTCTACTGTCTTCACCTCCCCATAGAGAACTTCTCCCGTTGTACCATCCAAAGTAATAATATCACCCTCTCTAATAACATATCCTTTTACCGTAAATTCTTTTTTCCCATATTCCACATGAATATCAGAACAACCCACGACACAGCACTTTCCCATACCTCGAGCCACAACAGCAGCATGAGATGTCATACCCCCACGAGTTGTAAGAATACCAGAAGCAACAACCATTCCACTAATATCCTCTGGCGAGGTCTCCATCCGAACAAGAATAATATTTTTATTTTTTTCTTTATAAATTTTTGCCTGCTCATTGCTGAAAACAACCTGTCCTACAGCAGCTCCCGGACTGGCCGGCAATCCTTTAACTAAAACCGTTTTTTCAACATTTGGATCTAAACACGGATGTAATAATTGGTCCAAAGACGATGGATCAACTCTCATAATAGCCTCTTCTTTAGTAATTAAACCCTCGTCCAACATATCACAGGCTATTTTAACAGCCGCTTGAGCTGTACGCTGACCACTTCGTGTTTGAAGCATCCATAAACGCCCTTGCTCAATAGTAAATTCAATATCCTGCATATCTCTATAGTGAGCTTCAAGTTTCTTATAAATATCTATAAGATCACTATAGGATTGAGGGAGTATATCCTCAAGAGAAGGACTTTTTCCATTCCTCATAATCGGGTGTGGGGTTCGGACACCAGAAACAATATCTTCTCCTTGAGCATTTATAAGAAACTCCCCAAAAAATGTTTTCTCTCCAGTAGATGGATCACGTGTAAAAGCCACACCTGTAGCGCAATCCTCTCCCATATTCCCGAAAACCATAGATTGTACATTCACAGCCGTACCCCAATCACTGGAAATTCCATGAACTTGCCGGTACATTTTCGCCCTAGGAGTATTCCAACTTTTAAAAACAGCAGAAATAGCTCCCCAAAGTTGTTCCATAGGATCTGTTGGAAATTTTATACCCAAAGATCTCAATATCTGTTTTTTAAATTTTCCAACAAGAACTTTCAGCTGATCTGCCGTTAAATCAGAATCTGATTTAACATTTTCTGCATCTTTAAAATCTTCCAGTGTCACCCCAAGAAGAGATCCATTCATACCCAAAACAATACTGGAATACATTTGAATAAATCGACGGTATGTATCCCAAGCAAAAGATTCATTTTTAGTTTTCTCTGCTAGCCCCTCAGAAATGTCTTCATTGAGTCCCAAATTTAAAATAGTATCCATCATTCCCGGCATACTCACTCTGGCACCAGAGCGCACACTCACCAACAATGGATTTGATGGATCTCCAAATTTTTTTTCTAATATATTCTCCATCTTTTTTAAGGCATTTAAAATATCTGTTTTCACGCTCTCAGGTAATTGACAGCCCTCTCTATAATAAAGAGAGCAGATATCCGTTGTAATGGTAAATCCCGGAGGAACAGGTATCCCCAGCATCGACATCTCTGCAAGAGAAGCCCCTTTACTACCTAACTCATTCCTCATCTCCTGATGACCTTCAGCTTCTTTAGCCCCAAAAAAATAAACCGACTTCTTATCCATATCCTAAACTCATTCTCTCCACAATTTATCCTTTGAACATTTCAAAAGTTTTTAAATGATCGTCTATATAACTTTTTAACCGACTGACAGTAATCCGATCTTGCGCCATCGTATCCCTATGTCTTATAGTGACACTTTGATCTTCTAAAGAATCAAAGTCCACAGTGACACAAAAAGGTGTTCCAATCTCATCCTGTCTTCTATATCGCTTACCAATACTTCCTGTCTCATCATATTGAACGCTGAAAGATTCTCTCAAATCATCATGAATATTCATTGCCAAGGTCATCAATTGTGGCTTTTTTGATAATGGTAATACAGCCACTTTGAGAGGAGAAAGATCGGGATGTAGTCCCAAGACCACTCGTCTGTCCTCTTTCTCCTTATTTAAAATCTCTACACGATAAGCATCACATAATGCAGCTAAGACAGTTCTATCACAACCTGCCGCTGTTTCGATAACATAGGGAGTAAATCTCTCCTGTGTGGCACTTTCAAAATATTCTAACTTTTTTCCAGAAAACTTTTGGTGCTGTTTTAAATCAAAGTCTGTTCTATTATGAATTCCTTCAATCTCAAGCCATCCAATAGGAAATCGATATTGAATATCAAAAGCCAATTTTGCATAATGTGCTTTTTCGTCTGATCCATGTTCATAAAATTTTAAATTCTCAGAACGAAAACCCAATTTAGAGTAATACGCTTTACGTGCCTCTTTCCACTGTTCCATATATACTTCATCTTCACCTGGTTTAACAAAGTATTGCATCTCCATTTGCTCAAATTCACGTGTTCTAAAAATAAAATTTCCAGGAGTAATTTCATTTCTAAAACTCTTGCCCACTTGAGCAATTCCAAATGGAATTTTCTTTCGCATAGAGGATTGCACATTTTCATAGTTAACAAAAATACCTTGAGCTGTTTCAGGGCGCAAATAAACGGTATTTGCAGAATCTTCAACAGCTCCCATAAATGTTTTAAACATTAAATTAAACTGTCTGGGTTCAGAAAATTCAAGTCCTCCACAGCCTTCACAAGGAGTCTTTGCATCCCTTTCATCTTCTCTAAATCTCAAGTGACACTTCAAACATTCGACAAGGGGATCTGAAAAACTCTCTAAATGACCCGAGGCCTTCCAAACAACAGGATCCATTAATATAGCAGCGTCTAAGCCCACAATATCATGTCGACATGTCATTGCTTTCCACCAACATGTCTTTACATTTAATTTCAAGTCTACACCTAACGGTCCATAGTCCCAACACGCATTCAATCCACCATAGATCTCACTGCTTTGAAAAATAAATCCCCTTTGCTTACAAAGAGAAATAAGTGTTTGTAAATTTTTAAGTCTTTCAATTTTCATCCGTTTTTTTCCTTTGATCTTTAATAGCTTGATAGGCCTGTTGATAAAATGCTCGAGAGCCTTTCTCTGCGGATGTATGTAATCTATTAAAAGCCACTTGAACATCTTCAAAGGAAGCTCCGGCTGGCACTCCCAGTACTTCATAAGCGTCCCAATGACAATTATTGTAACGAAAGACAAGATTCACATCGCGAACATTTCCCGTTGCAGAAGATTTTGTGTCACTTAAGATAACATCATTATCAGAGCGTTGCCGTGCTGATGAAGGCTGTGAAAGATGAAGACGTGTTGGTCTTTCTCTCCTCCTCAATGCCATAAAGTAAATAACAAGCAACGTGACAATCCCTAAATTAAGAAGTATGAACTGTTTTGCCGTCACGAATGCATTATCCATAGAAAGTTTCTTGATTTCAAGAAAAGGGTATCATTATGGAAAATATAAATCACCCTGGACACCAATCTTATCCTATTGATGGGGTGAAAAACATTATTGCTGTCAGCTCAGGAAAGGGTGGTGTGGGCAAAAGCACAATCACTACGCAATTAGCCACAGCTCTTCAGCAAAAGGGACTGAGCATTGGAGTTTTAGACTGTGATATCTACGGCCCGAGCATCCCTCGTCTATTTGGAATTTCGAATCAAAAACCCGAGTTCAATGAGTTTCGCAAACTCGAACCTATAAGAAAATATGGAGTGGTAACAATGTCCATGGGTTATCTGATAAACGAAGACACAGCTCTTATTTGGCGCGGCCCCATGCTCTTTAAAGCCATTGAACAGTTTTTAAGAGACGTTATGTGGGGTGAATTGGATATATTGCTTATTGATCTTCCTCCGGGAACTGGTGATGTACAATTAACAATTGCCCAAAAGGTCCCTCTTTCTGGGGCCTTGGTCATTACAACCCCTCAAAATCTTTCTCTTATTGACGTTCAAAAATCCATTGATATGTTCCAGCGTTTAAATATTTCAATTCTTGGCATTATTGAAAATATGTCTTGTTTTCAATCAGAAGATGGGAAAATACACCCTCTATTTCCAAAGGGGGACCTGAATAAGTACCTACAAAAAGAAAAAATTAAAAAACTAGCCAGTCTTCCCTTTTCTATAAAAATAGCCCATTCTTCAGAATGCGGTATTCCTTTATCCATAACTGAACCCGATAGTCATGAAGTAAAACCTCTTTCAAAAATAGCCTCAGAGATCATAGAAAATGTCTGTTTAAAAACTAGCCCACAATAAGACCTCGCCCTCATTTGAACTTTAACACTTTATATCTACAAGAAGGGGATCGGGGGAGGACAGAGTTTTTCTTAAGGATTTCAAAACGAGTTCTCTGAGGCACAGGGCGTATTCGTGGAGAGATCGTTTATTCTATACTTGACTGCATCGAGCATTATCTAGCCAAGGCTTTTAGGCTGCGCCACGAGCTGCGGACCCTCAGAGCTGTTTGAGATTTTGGAATCCCTTAAGAATGATTTGCACCATTGAGAGAGAATGGTAGAAAGAGTTTTTCTTAAGGATTTCAAAACGAGTTTTCTGAGGCGCAGGGCGTATTTCGAAGAAAGACGAGCTGCGGACCTCAGAGTTGTTTGAGCTTTTGGAATCCTTAAGAAAAACTCTTTCGTACTTATCCTCTTACAAAGCAAATTTCAAAGAAAAACAAACTTATTCTATCCTTGATTGTATCAAGCTCTACTCAGCCAAGGCTTTTAGGCTGCAGCATAAACATCAGTCTGGAATAATCAATCTTTGACCAATTAAAATACGGCCTTGATAACGGATATTGTTTACTTTTACCAGCTGAGAGATTGTTGTTTTATATCTCTTTGCAATATAGATTAACGTATCTCCACGCCGTACAACATGTGTCCTAGACGCTGATGTTGTTGACCGTTGAGGTCTCCTTCTATTCACCTGTTGAAGAATTTTTCCTGGAATCTTTAATCTCTGACCATAACGAATAAGACTTCGTCTCCCCATATTATTCGCTTGCCTTAAGGCATTAATAGATGTTCCAAACCTTCGCGCTATACCGTAAAGTGTATCTCCACGCCGCACCCTATATGTTTTAGAACCCCGACTCACTATAAAACGCATTTTTTGAGCATAACTTTTTTCCAAAGCTGCGTAGGCAATTGGCCCCTTTCCCTTAGGAACACGGATCACCACTTGTCCATTTTTATAATTAGGTGCGTATGTGCCTTTAAATATGGGATTCAAAGCCTTAAAGTCAGAATACGAAACTCCCAAGTTCCTCGCAAAAACTTTCATATTTACGGGCTTTTTAGAAATAACCTTGTCAAACTCAAATGGGGTTTGAAATTCAACATAACCAAACCCGTATTTATCAGGGTTCTTAGCTATCAGAGTTGCAGCAATAAATTTAGGTACATAATCTGCTGTTTCTCTAGGAAGTCGTTTAGACTTTGCTAGTGTCCAAAAATCCCTTGTATGATACTTCATAACAAGATTTTTAATTCTATTCTCCCCTACATTATAAGAAGCAATAGCTAAATACCAAGAACCGAACAAATTATATAATCCGCTTAAATATCTAGAAGCAGCAACTGTGGAGTAAATAGGGTCACGTCGTTCATCAACATAGGGATTAATTTTTAAATCATAACGTCTTCCTGTCCCACGAATAAATTGCCAGTACCCCACAGCTCCAGCACGACTCGTTGCTCGCGAATTAAATCCTGATTCAATAAGAGCTATATATAATAAATCCTCTGGTAATTTATGATCTCTCAAAACTTTCTTCATCAAGTTTTCATATCTGGGCATTCTGGAGAGATAACGCTCCATATGCTTTCTGCCACGATTTTGGAAATAATTGAGCCACTCTTTAACCTTCTCATTATAAGCTGAAGGAATTTTTCCATAAGCTGTATCTACCGAGTCTGACTCCTTAGAATTTAATTCCCTAGAGTTTGACTCCTTTGTTAAAGATGACGGCAATTTTTTTGATGCCACTTCGGTCTTTAGTGGCGCATTCTCATCCGTTATTTTGCTCTGAGGGACTGTATATTTTTGAGAATTATCCCGACCAAGATGAGTACAAGCCATAGAAAAAGGTAATAAAAATAAAATGAACAATAATTTCATAGATTCTCCTTACCTTTTCTCATAACAACACAATACCCTAATTAAAAACACAGCCATTCATTTTTGATCGACTTGTATCACCAATATCTTAACACACTTTAAACTATAAACTGACCTCTTTATAAGATTGTTCCCATAAAGGAGAATTTTTTTTAATCTGACCAACGTCTAAAAGTTTATATATAAAATAATTTCTTAAAATAGCCTTTATATAGAATTGAGTTTCTCCCCAAGGTAATTCATCTATCCATATTTCATTGACTGGAGTAGAATTTTTCTCAGGGTTCAAATCTCTGGCCTTTAACCACCTCTTTAGACGAGTAGGCCCAGCATTATAAGCGGCCAAAGCCAGGGGAATATGCCCCTTAAATTGCTTTAAAACTTTAGACAAATAATACGTACCAAATTGAATGTTTACATGGGGATCAAAAAGATCATCAGGTAAAGAGAGCTTCGTAAAGCTCAGATCCTGGGCCACTTCTCGGGCTGTTGGAGGTATCATTTGCATCAATCCTAAGGCCCCACTCCGACTGACAGCTTCTAATTCAAAAGCACTTTCTTGCTTTATAACACTTATAATTAAATGGGGATCGAGTTCATACTTCTTAGATTCCTTTTGGATGATCTCCAAAAACTCAGTAGGAAAGCCCAGCTGATAAAAATCTTTTCTCATCAAATAACGCTTTTTATCCCACGCTTGATTTACAAGACGAATAGCCTTGAAATAACCTAGTGCCGCAGCCCACATCCTAGCCATCAAAATTTTTGCGTCTGGATTCTGTAAAATCGGCAATGCTTTTAATTCTAATCGTGCCTCTTCGAACCAGCCCGATTCCAGTAAAATAAGTAGACGTCTCCAGCTCTGCCTCTGACTAGTTGTCAACCAAATCTTTTGCGGATTGACCTTAATATCTGACTCCGGAAGACTCATCGAACCTTCTAATTCTAATTTGGCTCGCAGTCCATAGTAGGTCAGAGGATATCTTTCATATAATGCCTTACCCACAGCCCTAGCACGCTCTTTATTTCCTGATTTTTCAAGAGCCCTCCAGAGCCAATACCGTCCCTGTAAATCATAATTTTCAGAGGAATAGGCTAACAGTTTTTCTAAAAAAGCAATCGACTTATTATGACGACCCTTACGATACTCAATAAGACCTAAACGTAAAAGGGCAGCCAGTTGTTCTTGGCTCCCACCATGTTCTTTCACAATCCTCTGAAGCCATTTTGTCCCCTTTTGTATTTCTCCTGAAAAAATATAGGATCTTGCTAAATTATAAATCAACTCTGTCTTTTCCCTCACATTTTCTAATTTATGTACAGCAGATTGGCCTAATTTACTGGCATCACTATAATAAGACTTTCGAAACAAGCTCCACAACCAACCCTTTAGTGAATCACCTGGAGCTTTCTTCATAAGATGAACGATTTCTTTTCTAACAACATTAAACTTTTCCTTCGTTCTTAAGCTCATATAGACTTCTAAAATAGTTTTTTCCGCCCAATCTGCTGTTTGACTTCCTGAAAAGTCATTTAAAATTTCAATACATGTCTTGACAGCCATTATATATTTTTTTTGCTTCAAAGCTATCCTGACTTGATTCTTTAACTCCTCTTCAGGAATTTTCATACGATCTTCTTTTTTCTTCCTTTCTGTCTTTTTCTCTTTTCCTCCATTGGCCGTGACAACTGTCTTCAGGAGTCGACGAACATCTAACCTTGACTCATAATCCAAACTTTTTCTTAAAAACTGCTCGGCGGCCTCCAACTTTTGAAGAGATAGCAATATCGATCCAACTATTTTGTAGGCCTCTGCCCTTTGAGATAAAGTACCCCAATTTTCCGAATCTATAAATTTTTCAGCCCATTTCATACTTCCTTTGGGATCTTTCTGTAAATTATAATTCGATAAGGCCAAGGTGGCTTCTATATATCTTTTTCTTAGTGCTTTAGAGTAAGGTCCGTGAATAAGCCACTCTTTGTTTTTATTCAACTTGCTAAATAGACGAATGAGACTCTTTTCACCTGCCTTTTGTAAATTTAATCTTTTTATCGCACACTGAAATTCCAAATCCAATGCCCAAGGGGCTATAATAGGTGTCTTTCTAGGAATCCATCGGGCAGCTCTTTGACAAGTCAGCCACTTCCCGTCCATAAAACTCTTTTTTGCTAAAACAAGCTGAGTGGATGGAGGTTTTACATTTCTCTCAAATGGCCACCTTGTGACTTTAGGAGGAGAGTTAACAGACAACACTAAAGCACGCAAATCTGCATAAGCAGACGGCAGGGAAAATAAAAATACAAAAATAAAACTCATACTTGACCTCTTCCACTTAGTTTAATCGCATCTTGTAGCAATATGTCTAGTTTTTTAAGATAAACTTCTGCCTGCCTCCTCTGCATTTGCTCCTTTGCTTCTGGTGCAAACCCTAAAGATTCAAAATAACACACAACTTCTGATAATTCGCCTCCCAATCGATGCCTTAAACTTGGAGGCATCTTTTCCAGCAACTTATCTATTGGAACATCAGCAGAGATCTCATCAATAAGATTTCCAATTGTAAAGTTTATTAGATTTATACTTTCTATGCCTAATTTTTTATAATTCTCAGATAAAAGATATTTTTTTAATTCCATATATTTTACATGATACTCTTTGTGTAGATTTCTTTTTTTTTCCGAAAACTCCTAGAGTCTTCACCTTCCATAAAACTCCAAGAATGAGTAGAAAATAAACAATGCTCCAAAACACCAGACGCTTCCATTGATTCACAGGCTCACCGGTCTCCCATTGTCCACTAATAGGCGGAAGAATTCTTTGTTTCTCTTTCTGGTTCCCATCAACCAAAGGATAATTTGAGATAGATTCACTTTGATCAGCTAAGACCTGCAAAGTTATGGGCTTTGTAGATAATTTGACATATTTTTCTATCTGAGGATCAAAACTACTCACACTTAATGCAGGTATTTGCACTGTACCCATCCGTCGAGGTATTAACAGTAAATGAAATTCTTTGAAACTGGTTCCATTCTTATAAAACTTTGACTTATCCCTTGTGCTGTATAGCTCTAAATGAGACGGCAAAAGCAATTGTGGAAGTTTTATGGACTTAGCATTCCCTTTACCAAAAATTTTCAATTTTAGAGTAAAAGGCTCATTCATTTTAACTTTTGTTTTTTCCAATTGAGCTTCTATTTTAAACTGCCCAACAGCCCCCGCAAAATCCGAAGGCACATCGTCTTTTGGTAAAGGTTTTACTTTTATTTGTAATGGCCGCGATGATTTTGTGTATTTCTGCCCTCTTCCCATTCCCATGAAATACGTCCCTGAGACAACAGTAGACCTGACTTCATAAGAATCAATCTCGGAAAATCCTGCTTTCATAGGAAATAAAGCATAGGATGCCAAAAGAGCTTTTCTATATTTTTGTCCGTTGACAATGTCCGTTTTAAAGTTCAGCTGTGTGACTAACTGAATATCCTCTTTCCAAAAGCCTTTAAGAGAAGGGTATTTTAAAGTATCAATATCTCTCATTTGATGAGGTGTATAGAGATACCATGAAGCTGTCACTTGCTCCCCTACATAGACCTCTGTTTTATCCACTTCCAGATGAACTGAAAATGAATCATTCTCATTAATATCCTCACCCCCTTGCTGTCCCCTCTGTGGAAAACCAAATGGCGATTGAAAAAACGATTGAAACATATCATCCATATTTGAAAAAAAGGGATCCTGACGAAAGGGGCTCTCGGATGGCTTCTTCGGTTGAGAGCCTTGAGATTTGCTCCCTTTATCTGTGACTTCAATAAGAATGGGTTCTGTTTTGACATCTTGTCCCCCAACAGTCACAACCACTGAATCAATTTTTAATGTCCCCTTCACTTGAGGCTCTAGTTTATAATGAAAAAATTGAGTGCTTACATGCTCTAATTGACCTTGTATAAAGAGAGTTCGACTTTGTAGGGAATTCCATTGTCCCGTTACAACAAAATCTTTAAGGTCAGGCAGTTGAGGCTCTGAAATCCCTTTATTTTTTTTGGCCTCAACAGCAACTGTTAAGGTGACAGGCTCCCCTATACCAACCCGTGTGGTATCTACCGTTGCCGTTACCTTAAGATCTTTCTCCTGTCCTTGAGATGAAACTATTGGGAGAAAAAAAAGAAGCAACAAAAAACAACTACCAATCTTTTTCAATAAATTCCTTTCCTGCTTTTCTCTGCTTCTGCTCTCTTTGCATAAACTGACCACGAACTTTTTCCTCCTGCCGTTTTAATTCTTCTAGGATTTTTTCAACATCTTTAGATGTCAATTCTTTGCTTTTAAACTGATTCTTATTCTCCGTTTTTTTTCTTTGCTCACGAGGTGAACCCTGCTCTTGCTGACTTCGTTTATCCTTTTCACTTTCTTGAGGCTGTTCATCTTGTCTCTGCTGCTGATTTTTTTTATCTTGTTTACTTTGCTTATTTTTTTTGCTTCTTGACATAAGAAGTTCAATATTTGTTTTTACCTCCAGTGCCTCAGGTTTTAGCTTCAAAGCCAGCTGATAATACTCCAATGCTCTATCAATATCCCCTTTCTGATTAGCACTTTCTGCTGCATTAAATAAAGATTTAAACTGAATCTCTTTATCACTTGTCATTCGACTAGCACTCTCAAACTGCTTGATAGCTTGTTCAAAGTTTTTATTCTGATAAAAAGCGTGACCTAAATTGTAATGTAAAAAAGGGGAGAGAGGTTGATTGACCAACGCATCCATAAGTCTCTTGTGAGCCTGATGGTTTTTCTTTTTATTTAATAAATCAACGGCCTTATTGTTCTCATATATAGACATCCAATCTCTATTCTCCTTCCCCTCAGTAACTCTCATAAAGAAAAAAGCAAATAAAAAACAACTAATAAAACGCCCTTTCCAGCGTCGCTGACCCCTTCGACGTTCAATCAATAAAAATTCAATCCACCCTATCAAAAATGCAA
Source organism: Bdellovibrionales bacterium (assembly GCA_965116215.1). GTDB lineage: Bacteria > Bdellovibrionota > Bdellovibrionia > Bdellovibrionales > JAKFYE01 > CBDBKL01. The sequence continues at coordinate 782,467 of OZ220494.1, forward strand.
AAAATAATGGCCACTGATATTTTTCATCATAATCCGTGGCCATTTGCACATCAAACTCTGTTTTCTCCATTTTTTCAATATCTGAAACAATTGATTTTAAAGATTCTCCAGTAAAATCTGCTTGATAATACCCCCCTCTTCCTGCTTTAGCAATGGCCACCAAGGCTTCATTTTTTGATGTTGAAAGAACGATTTGGCCGTCTTTATTTTTTTTATATCCTCTTAAGCGACCTTGGAAGTCTTTGTCTGGAATAGGTCCACCTTTTCGAGTTCCAAAACCCAAAGTAAAAACACGTATCCCATTTTTAGATAACTCATCAACGTAAGATAAAACACTCGACTCTGTTTCCTCTCCATCGGAAGCCAAGATAATAGCTCTTGATGTCACTTCACCCTCATTAAGATCACCCCCACCTCCTTTTAAGGATGTTACAGCAACTTGTAGTGCCTCTTTAAAATTTGTTCCCTGTGTACTGATCGAATGTGTTGTTAAAGAATCTAAAAACATCCGCAGAGAAGAATAATCACTCGTCATAGGAGAAACCAATGCCGCAGATCCAGCAAAGGCCACAAGTCCTACCTTATCCCCCTTCAAATGAGTCAAAAGCCTATGCAATTCTCGCTTAGCATGTTCTAACCGGTTAGGGCTCACATCTTCAACGAGCATAGAAGAGGAAACATCAAGAGCTAAAATCAGCTCTATACCAACATTTTTTATTTCTATTTGAGAATCTCCAAATTGTGGCCTAGCCCAAGCTATAACAGCCAAAATGACAACACCAATTTCTAGAGATAATTTCCAGTATCTTTTAGGAAATGATACGGACTGAGTTAAAAATTGAGAAAGATTATCCCCAAAAGCATCCCTTATTTTTTTATGGGCTTTCTTCATAAAAATAAACGCTAGAATAGCTATCCCAATAGCTATTATAATAACATTGAAATATTCAGGGTTTGCAAATTTCAAAAACATTAAGGACCCCTTCTCAACAAGATACGTTCAAATCCAAAGGCCAGCAGGTAAAAAATAATCGCCCACTTCAAATAGTTTGGAAACAGTTCCGTATACTTTATATACTGATGAGCCTCTATTTTTGTTTTCTCAAGACGATCTATATCGGCAAAAACATTTTCTAACATTTTTGTATTTGTTGCTCTATAGTATTTGCCTCCAGTATCTTTTGCAATTTTAGAGAGTAACTCATCATTAACCTTACTGTGCATAGGTTGATAACGTTTTCGTTTATTACCAAATATATCTCTATAAAAAATAGGTAACTGCGCCATTCCATCCACACCCACACCAATTGTATAAATGCGTATTCCATAACCCTTTGCTATTTCCAGTGCTGTCAAAGGATCTATCGTGCCACTGTTGTTCTCTCCATCTGTAAGAAATATAACCACTCGACTCTGAGCCTCTAACTCTCGTAACCGAGCTACTGAATTAGCAAGAGCCACTCCGATGGCTGTTCCCATTTTTACATTACGAGTCACTTCAACGTCTTTTAAACTCTGTAAGAAAACTTTGTAATCTAATGTAGGAGGGACTTTAGTGAATGCCTCTCCAGAAAATAAAATAAGGCCTATGCGATCAGATATACGTCCTTTAACAAAATCATAAGCTACCTTTTTTGCCGCCTCTAAGCGATTCAATGGCTTCATATCCTCAATCAACATGCTATCTGAAATATCCAACGCAATAACAATATCAATACCCTCAACATTTCTCTTCACTTTCATTTCAAATTTCTGTGGACGTGCCAAAGCTATGACCATTAAAATAAGGCTAATGAATTTCAAAATCTCAACAAGAGGAGAAAGTCGTAACCTCAAGCTCATTGCAATATTTTTAAAAACAGCAATATGGCTAAACTGTAAACTAGGACGCCTTGGCTTTTGATCTATTAATAACCAAATAACAGAAAAAGCTAAAAATAAAATAAAAATGAAAAATAGAGGATCTCTCCATGTCATTATTTTTTACCTTTTATTGGAAAAGTGAAATATTTCTTCTGCTCTTAAAAAGCACATTCCTTTCATCTGCTCTATATCCTTATTTGTAAGAGGTGTCTGTGAATTCAAAGCCCTTTCTATTTCATTAAACATTCTTTTTATTTTAATCCCCTCTTTTTTAAAGAAAGACATATGATTCCTTTTTATTTCAAATAAAATATCACCTGTCTTCCAATCATCAATAGGTAAGGTTAACTCATGAATAATATAACACCTTAAAAGACGATTTAACTCTGCAACATACTGATCCAGTAATATCTCTTTGTGAAAAATTTGACGATCTAGCTTTCTAAACTCTTTATGAAGAACATGAAACGGAGATTGAGATTGATTCTTTTTCTCTAGCTCCTCTCTTATTTTACGTCTTTGCCGTCGATACTTATAAGATTTTAAACCTATAATTATGGGGACAAGAAAACTCGCAACTAGAATAACCCATAACCAAAAAGGATATTCAAGAGTTAAGGGCGCATACGGAGGAAACATTTTAGATTCTGTTTTTGGATCCAAGACAGATTGAACAGTCCAACTCATAGGTCCTAACCGCACTGTATTTACTCCATCTGTCAAAATTAAAATTTCATTTTCATACTCTCCTGTTTTATAACTGGTAACAAGAAACTCTCCAAGTCCCTCTTTTGATTGATTTGCCCCTAGTAACTTTATCTTATACTTGTCTTCTATAGGTAAAATAAAATTCAAATTGTTAAAATTGAGGTCTACAACTGGGCCATTACATAAAAGCTGAAAAACTGTACCAACTGTAATGTCTTTAGGGCCTTTAAAATCACATGTCCAATTCACACCATTTAATTTTTCTTGACCAAGACGCTTAGCCACTTTAAACCCTCTTCTTAAAGTACTTAATAAGAGGTTGGGTATAATCTTTACCAACAATGATGTTGATAATATCTACCCCTGACTTCCGCAGCTCTTCTTCCCTCTCTAAATTTCTCTTTTTAACAGTTTCTTTATAATGCTTTTGAAATAAAAAGCTTGAAGTATCCACAGTCACCATATCTCCAGTTTCTGCATCTTGAAGATCTACAAGCCCTACATTGGGTATAACTAATTCAGCGGGATCCTGAACCACCACTGCAATAGCTTCATGTTTCTTTGCAACCTGCCTCAATCGGCCACTAAAGTCTTCATCAAAAAAGTCACTCAACACAAAAATAATAGCACGCTTTTTAAGAACACCTTGTAGATACTCAAGCCCTTCCGCAATATTTGTAGCTCGACTGACAGGCTTAAAATACAAAAGGTCTCTTAAAATACGATGAATATGACCTCGTCCTTTTTTAGGAGACACATAGTGTTCTACAATATCTGAGAAAAGCAATAGACCAACTTGATCATTATTTTTAATTGCACTAAATCCCAATATGGCTGCGATATGGGCAATGACTTCACCTTTAAAAAGATCACGAGAACCAAAGTCCCCTGACCCACTCACATCCACAGCTAGAATGAGAGTTAATTCACGTTCCTCTTCATAGAGTTTAATATATGGTTTTTCAGATCGAGCTGATAGAGTCCATGAAATATTACGAACATCATCCCCATGAACATATTCTCTGAAGTCAGCAAAAGTCATCCCTTGACCATAAAAAGTCGTATGGTATTCACCCGCAAAAAGATTATTAACAAGCTTACGTGTACGTAGTTCTATCATACGCACTTGTTTTAAAATATCTGGAGGAATACCCAAGCTAAGACACCTCTATTTCTTGAAGTATTTCAGAAATAATAAAATCAGATTGAATCTCTTCAGCTTCAGCTTCATAAGTTAAAATCAATCGATGTCTTAGAACCTCATAGGCAATAGCCTTCACATCATTAGCTGTAACATAGCCTCTCTTTTTGATAAAAGCATGAGCCATTGCCGCTCTGGTTAAAGCAATCGTAGCCCGTGGTGATCCTCCAACTTGAATCAGGTTAGCAATTCGCTTTAACCCATATTCACTTGGCTTCCTTGTCGCCATAATAATATTAACAATATAATGACTAATTTTATCATCAACATAGATTTCATTTATTGTTTTACTGATTCGATCTAAATCTTCTGCGGAGAGTGCCGGTTGAATATCATACATTTGCCCTCGAGTCATATTTGCCAAAATCTGCATTTCTTCACCCTTTTGAGGATAGTCCACTAGAATCTTAAACATGAATCTATCCAATTGTGCTTCAGGTAAAGGGTATGTTCCCTCCTGCTCTAATGGGTTTTGTGTCGCCAATACGAGAAAAGGAGACGATAACGAATACGATACCTCTCCAATAGTTACCTGTTTTTCAGACATTGCCTCTAGAAGAGCACTCTGAACTTTTGCAGGAGCCCTATTGATTTCATCAGCTAATACGATATTTGTAAAAATGGGACCCTTTTTAGGGGAAAACTCACCTGTTTTCTGGTTAAAGATCATTGTGCCAATTAAATCTGAAGGTAAAAGATCAGGCGTGAATTGAATTCTTTGAAAATCTAAAGAAATGGATTTTGAAATAGATGAAATAGTCAGAGTTTTAGCAAGACCCGGAACACCCTCCAAGAGAATATGCCCTCCCGTAAAAAGACCTATTAAGATCCCCTCTAGCATGTCTTTTTGCCCAATCACGACTTTAGAAACTTCACTTAAAACTTGATCAACGCACTGACTTTCCTGCTTCACCCTTTCAGTCAGCTCATGTGCTTCTATTGACATAACCACCCTCCTAAAAACCTACACAATAACACGTCCAAGTCTTTGAAAACACTCATACTTATAGACTCCCGCATTAATTTATGCGAAGCGATAATTTGACTCCCTATCCGCTGCAGACTAATCTGGCAACCTATGAGATTTGAGACCATAAAGGACTGTACCCTCTTTTTTTTACTTTTTCCCTTTCTCTGTCTTCTTACCGGCTATGTCTTGGGAGAACGACAAGGGCTTATTGCCGGGTGCCTTTTTACATTGATCGTAATGGGCGGAGTCTATTTCTTCCCAGAGCTTTATATAACAAAGATTTTGCCCTCAACCCTGCTGGAGGGTAGAGATCCGTGGAATCTCAGCGATCAAATCAAGTCCCTGTCGGACAAAGCTCAGATTAAAAAACCCTCTGTATATATTTTAGATATTGAAGTACCCACCTCTTTTTCTATTTCTCAAATTTCAAAACCCAGTCAAATTTATATTTCACAGAGTATCCTTCACTCTTTCTCTCAGAAGGAAGTTCTGGCTATTCTATCATATGAAATTGCACGTATTCGCCTACAAAAAACATTATCCTTTAATTTTGCAGGATTCGGCTTATTTATATTATACTCTGTGAGTACAGCACTGGACACTCTCCTGACACAGATTATTTTCTTTTATAAAATATTTTTTCAAAAGAGGGGAAACCAAAGTAAAATCTCTCTATTCCAAAAACTGATCTCACCTTTATCATGTCTTCTATTAAGATTATTTGTCCCTCCATCCACATTTTACAAATCCGACTCGTTGGCTGCAAAATTAACAGATGATCCAGACACATTAGCCCAAGTCCTTTGGAAATTAAAATCTTATTCAGTTAAGAGGAAGCTCCCCGTCTTACCTCAGGCAGCTCATTACTTTATTATTCACCCTAATATTCAATCTGCTTGGTCTTTTCACCAACCTACGGTAGAAAGTAGAATTCAAAAACTAATGGGTCAATTCCCTATATAAAAAGGAGTTTTTATGGAAGCCTCTCTTTCAACACTTATTTTATCTATTGGATCCTCAGCCGCTATTGCTCTAGGAATAGAAAATAATCCTCAAACGGGCAAAAAGGAGCAAAATATTCCTGTTGCACAATTTAATATTGACCTCCTGATAAAATTACATGAAAAAACCAAAGGAAATCTAACAGAAGATGAAAAACAACTATTAGAAAAAATTATTTCAGACCTTCAATTGAAGTTTATCGATGTTCAGAAAAATACAAAGAAAGATTGAGGAGATATATGAAAAAAATATTAGCCCCTATAGGTATTTCTCTTTTTTTAATCCTTTTAATAACACAACAAACAACCCATGTCTCCAGCTCCTCCAGTGATCCCCTCCCTCAAAACCTCTTTATTAAGTTAGCTCAAGTTGTCAATCCAGCTGTTGTCAGTGTCTCTATTTCTTTTCAACAGCACACACTGAGCAGGGGATACCCTCAAAATGATCCGTTCTTTTATTTTCTAGAAGAGTTTTTTGGCCCTAATCCCAATATAAAGAAATATGAGAAAAAACAAAAAGCCAGACCTGTGGGAACAGGATTTATTATTGAGTCAAATGGATTAGCTGTTACCAACAACCATGTGATTGAAATGGCCGATGAGATTGAAGTTCAACTACAAAAGTATCCTAACAAATCGTTTTCTGCAAAGGTGATTGGGCGGGATCCAAAAACAGATGTAGCCCTCATACAAATAGAAACAAAGACCCATCTTCCCACACTGAAGTTAGGATCTAGTGAAAAAGTCCAAGTTGGTGAATGGGTTGCTGCCTTTGGAAACCCCTATGGTCATACATTTTCTATGTCAAAAGGCATTGTATCAGCCAAAGGGCGACATATTGATGAACTCAATATTGTTCCCTTTCTTCAAACTGATGCGAGCATTAATCCTGGTAACTCAGGTGGCCCCCTTGTGAATACACATGGACAAGTCATTGGTGTGAATACGGCCATTGATGCTCGCGCACAAGGAATTGGATTTGCTATTCCCATTGATTATGTTAAAGAGCTTATCCCTCAACTGAAGAAATTTGGTAGAGTTCGACGTGGTCATATAGGAGTCTCTGTAAATAATGTTAATCCAAGAGTTCAATCTGCACTGGGATTACCTGTAGATTATGGAACTGTTATTATGGATATTTCCCCCCATAGTCCTGCTGAAAAATCTGGTTTAAAGCCCTATGATGTTATTGTAAAATTTAATAATAAAAAAATTGAAAATTTTCATGATCTCAGCAACACCGTTGCCGTCACTCCTGTTGGAAAAGAAGTGCCCATTACCATCTTCCGCGAGGGTGTGAAAAGAACTCTCAGGATTAAAGTGGGCGAAAATCAGATAGAAGTTATTGCAAAAGAGTCTCGAGAAAACAGAAGACCTAAAAAGAAAAATGGGCTAATAGCTCAGGCTGGCTTAAAAATTATTAATTTCAACCATAGAGAGGCCAATAGGTATCGTCTCCCTAAAACGATTCCTCGACGGCCCATTGTTATTGATGTGATGAGTAACAGTCCGGCGGCTCGCTCTGGAATAAGAAGAGGCGATGTTATTTTAGACGTAAATAAGAAAGCTGTAAAATCTGTATCTCATATCTCAAAACAACTACGCAAGGGCTTGAATATGTTAAAGGTACAAAACGCAAAAAGAGTCAGTTTAATATTTATGACCATTTAAACCTCATTAAGAAAGATTGGGGCTGTTGCTGGGAAGGCGGAGTCTATTAGATTTTAAAGATCCGAGTAAGATTTTTGAAAAACAACCTATGGGGCCCAATGATTTCGAGAGCTTATACCTTGTGACACCAACTTGATACAATGAAAAGAATATTTTAGAAATTATCTCTTATAGACTCATTTATAACCTTGATAATACCAAAGTGAGCTGTAGCTTAAACGGCTTGAAAAGACTCAAGTTTTTCCTGTAATTAGCCGTTAGTAGTGTTAGCCATATTTAAAAACTTACGGGAGAGGTCTATAAAATATGAAAATCACAGATATAAGAGTATTTCCAGTGAATGAGCAACGATTAAAAGCCTATGTCTCTATTACTTTAAATGATTGTTTTGTCATCCGAGATTTAAAAATTATTAATGGAACTCATGGTCTTTTTGTTTCTATGCCCAGTAAGAAAAATAAAGCTGGACGATTTAAAGATGTTGCACACCCACTCAACAGTGAAACACGAAATATGATTGAGAGTGCCGTTTTTAAAGTTTATAAAAAAGAGCTAAAATCCTTGAATAAAAAATACCATCATCACGAGCGAAAAGTCGCTTAGTGTTTTATTATCAATACACAATATAACCTAAAATCTCTCTCTATAAGTGTGGCTGTCTTTATGAGGGTCTACCCCCACTCAGTCATTCCATTTTTAAGAGCCCAATTTGTTCACAGGTAGATCTTTAGGTATAAAAGAACCTATCATTTCTTTGGGCCCATCACTGGCACTGACAGAGCGTGTAAAACACTGTGTTTTCCTACTTTTACACTGCACCTGACAGGGCTGTTGAGTCAGTGAGATGAGATACTTTTTTCCATCCCTATTTTTAGTGACTTATTGATTTGACCAATCTCTTAGTGTTAGATTTTTTTCTGAACTTGTTTGGGGTGTCGACAAGTGGTAAGTCAACGGATTTTGATTCCGTCATTCGCAGGTTCGAATCCTGCCACCCCATCCAACAAACTAATAATTCTATTTGATGAAACAGATTATTTTTAAAATGATGGTTGCACATCATGTCGCAATGGATACATTCATAAAAATGTATTTTTCAACTATGAAGTAACAATACTCTAGAACCGAACCAGCAAACTTCAAAATCATTAACAACTGTTTACTCTTAATAAATTTGATCTAAGGCAGAGTATGCCAACTCGAAGTTTGAGTTCATCTGAAAAAATAGTCTGATGCTTTTCAAGTTTTTAGATAAAAAAATCACAGCCAGTCATCTGGTTTACTAAAGGAACCTTTTATGTCTTTAAGAATGGGTGGAAACTGACTCACTTCCAATGCTCCTTTTCGGACCTGTTTTTTCTGATTTGCCAACTGCGCTAAACGGCTAGAGAATGTTTTCTGTGGATTTAAAAGGCATATTTTTTTCTTTAACTCTGCCTTTACAATTCTCACTGGTTCATACAAGTCAGAGTCATTCGTAACAATGATAGCACAGTCCATTTTATTTCTAAAAGCGTCGACTAATAAATATGAGGCAAAGTTTACATCTGAACCTTTTTCTTCATCTTTTATCACATTAACAAATTTAGGGTTTTCAGGGTCTGTGTCTGCTTTCATCATTTTCTTTTTGCTCTGCATAAAGTGTCCTAGATGATACTTAATCTGAGGAACTGTTCTCAAGGCACGTAAATAAAAAGACTGCCTTTTAACAATGTAAGGATCATTTACTCTTGGCTTGCACCTAGCAGTAAAAAACCTAAGCAAGTCAATCTCATACTTAGATGGATCAAAGTACTGGTGAACAAGAGACAATGGATTCAGCCATTTAAGTTCTGTACCTTTCAAGGAACCGTAATAAAGGTTGAAACCGTCTATATAGGCTCGGGTTCTCAAAAGAATGCTCCTTTAAAAAACAAAGGCCGCCGAAGCGACCTTGTAACATACCATGTGAGGCATGCGGAATTAACTAAGTTATCGGCTATTACAAAGAAAAAATCAAATCCAATCTTTTTCAAACCGCCAATGAGGCTCTTCCTTCCTCGATGTCACTCACTAAGTGACAATTTTTGTTTTTAAACAGTCAGTGAAGATTTTCATTTCTTGAGAAATATGTTGATCTCATAAAGCCAAAGCAACATTTTTATAACAATAGAGCAGCTTTTTCCATTTTATATCAGAATCAGTCACAAATAGGATCAATCATCACTCCTATTTTTTTAAATCTATTATGACTTCTAGACCAAGAAGACAAATCTTGTGAAAAGTTAAATCACAAGATTATAAACCAAAAAGTATTACTCTAGAACCGAACCAACAAACCCGCCCCGGGAAGAACAAGATGAGGATCATCTAAGAAATCAAGGTAGATATAATGTGCGAAAAGGTTTATTCCAACATCCCTTAAAACCCACACATTAAGCCCTAAAGTGGCCACACCATAGTCGTAAGAACCCTTCTTACATGTATCGCCAATAACCTCATCGATAAGAGTTTCAAAAAAATTCTTAAAAGGGTTATCTTTATCTACTTTTGTTGATCCCCTTTTTGCCTTTTCACATCCATTCTTACCCCAATATACAAAACGATAGCTACCCACCAAATAAGGCTCAAAAGCACCACTTTTATAACTCAAAACGGGGCCGCCATGCCCGCCCTGTTGATAAGGAGATTCAAGAGTCCTAAAGCCCTCCAAATATCCCGCAAAGGAAAACCCCTTTTCTTTGTTATTAACAAAGGCATACTGAGTGCGAAGCCCTGCCACAGATGCACTTGTCGCTTCCAATGTTAAACCTAAATTAAAATTTTCACCAAAACCTCGAGTCAGTGAGAAATTATGTGGAAATAACCCTCCTTGAAGCTGCCAATTTCCATTTCCTAATGTCCGTGCAGAATGAGGACTGACCGCTGGCAAAGCACAAGAAGTGAGAAGAAAAAAACTCAACAAAAATAAACTTCTAACTAACACAACGACCCCCCCCCATTGATAAAAACAAGTTTAATATAGATATGTGTATATGCAACTACTTTTGATTTATGAACACTCAAATGAGACACTCATTTAGATATTAAAACAAAATGACCCATTCACTTTTAGAGCTGAAAAGATACTCCCGCAGCAATATACTCACCATCAAACTCTCCCTTCGAAAGCAGACTCAGATGATTTTTTATCCCTCCCTCAAGAAAAAAACCCCATCCCTCATAGGAAGAAAATAATTTATCAAACTTCAAACCAAGAGAGACTTGATATTCAAAAGTAAATGCTGATTCATTCTTAGGGGCATTAAACATAATACCTAAACCCACACCCAAACCAAAATATATGGGAAACTCATCCGTCCACTCAGGGTAAAAAAGCATAGGAAGAGCTGCTAGCTTTACAGGCTGTCGTTCCCCAACTCGATACGTTGTAAACTCCGTACGAATGGCAACATCACCAATCCACTCACTAGGCCCTCTGAAGTGAGTCAAACCAAAATTAAACCGACCCATATCTTCAGCTCTACCATCTGAACCCCAACTATGAGACGTGCTGTTAAGAAATCCACTCATATGAATATGATTTTTAGTCCTCCGATCCACTGGCATGTCATCATAAGGAGCCGCTACATAAGATCCATCATAGGTATTTTCTGCATAAACTTGAGACGATAAAGTCGAAGATTCTGCCTTTTCGTTCAAAACCGTGGATTCAGATGAAACCGCTGATGACCGCATTTCATCACCGTCCACTCGACAAACAAAAGTCATAATAAACAACAAAAAAACAAATTGGACTCTCATGAATACCCTCCCCAATATCTTATCTTTCTCAAGTTTAGCAAAACCCTCCCGATCAAAGAAAAGAAATATTTCCCAAAAACTATAAAGAACATAACCCGACCCAATATTCTGCCAAGAAAGGGAAGAAAATAAATATTTACAAAATAAAAATCATGGAGCCCATGTGGTTTCTTTGATTTCTAGAACAGAGATTTAATAATATAACTAACTAATATCACTTTATTTTTTAATAATCCCAGATAAAAAATATAGTCTTTTTTAAAATTCTATCAATAAAAGACAAAGAGGATCAGCGCAGCGCATTGATTATAATGGAAAATTTCTATTTCCTCTCTATTCATATTCAAGTCATGACACTCTCCAAAAGTTGGAGGCGTTCTACAATTATAAAATCCTCTATCCCTACTCAATTCACGGTCCTTTTCCAAAAGGTCATTTGAGATACTTTAAAGATGACCGTATAAAAGATAGAGCCGTTCCATATCAAGAGGGCTCAATGCATTTCTTGTGGGTTCTATTTTTGTGTGTGTCTTCGACCTCATTGTATTCATATCCGAGCCTTTGGCAAAAGTATTCGGTCGATAAATCATAATAGAGTTATAATCAAACACAAAAGGAGGGCCTCTATAATGTTCTACCCATTCTACTGGCACAACAGAAAACTGCGGCTTAAACTCATCTCTAATATTATCCCATAAAACCTCTATCCAATTATCTCTTTCTGGACGAGATTGTTCATGAATAAAACCAAGAGCATGCATCACTTCATGCACAATTTCCCGAAATTCACACTGATCTGATAATACAATAGGCTGATGTCCCCCTCGTCTCCCCAAATAGGAATAACAATGCTCTTCTCCTGAGACAAAAAATATTCCATCCTCTTCCCCCTCCCAAGGCACAAGTCGTATAGGTGTGTGCAAATTAAAATACTCAACCACAGCATCAATTCTCTCTGGTCGAGGGAAGTCTCTATGAATACCGTAGGGGATCAGAGATGTCGGCCAAAGAAGATCTTTTTTTTCTTTCACCAGATAGACACCTCTCTGTCCATCCCTAGCTCCTTTAACTTCTCCCAAAAGAATATCACCAAAAGCAATAGCTTGCCCCTTAACTACCCTATAATCCACATGCTGTCTTTTACTCTCCCTATAAATTTCCTCTTTCGGAACATCAGGAAAACTAGAATCCTCTTGCTGATGTACAATCACCTGCTGCAAATAGCCCTCATTATACTTCTTTTCTTGATCCTTATTCTTCTCAACAACTTCTAATACAGGCTCTGTTGACGGCACATTTGTCCGACTTACCCACCAGAAGACAAATATGAAAATAACCAAAGCTGACAAGTATTTGTTCATAAAATTACGAAAGATGTTTATAGAGCCAAATATTTCGCTTGAGGGATGAATACAATGAACCTAAAGCAATTAATATCAAAGTCCCCAGCATCAATAGAAAACGAGGTTTTTCATCAAAAGAAGGCTCTGTATAAAATGCAAAAAAAGGGGAAAAAACAGCCGCAATACTAATATAGGCCGCTCTTTCTCCTCTCCTCATCACGCCACGAGGTAGCCCCTTAACATGTAAAGCTTCACTCTTTGCTGTTGTATAACTTGTCATCACAGCACCTAAAAGCATTGCAAAAATCACTATTAAGGCCAACCCGTCATCCCTATAATAATAAATAAGCCCAAACCCTACAGCCATTTCACAAATGCGATCTACTATAGAATCTAAAACAACACCTGATAATGTCCGCTTGCCAATAGCACGAGCCACACGACCATCTAAAGCATCCATCAAACCACTCAAAATCCCCATGCAACCCGCTTCAAAAAAATAACCCAATCCGAAAAAAACACCAGAAATTAACCCAAAAACCAAACATACCAAAGAAATGATATTCGGAGATATTCCCCTATTCACACAAACATGTGTTAGAGGATTCATCACCCAATATCCAAACTCCATAAAATGTTTACCAAGAAAAACACTACCACCATCTTGTTCAATACGTTCACTAAACACACGTCTTAAAACACGATGCCTAACAAAGAATATAAGAAATAATCCAAAGGTAAAAATCAGTCCATAAATACTTAAAAATTCAACTTTATAAAACATAGTGTCCTTAAATAACATATATTAATAATAACACTTTAAATTTTCTTATATTTTTCAGGAGTAACAGCTAATCTTTTACCGAAAGTTGGTAATACTTTATTGGATTTTCTCATGCTCTTTTGATCTTCCAACAACTTCATGTATATATTTTTAAGCTCTAATTGAAGCATATTATACTGCTCATGTAGCGCATGAACCATTAACTCTTTATTAACCACTGCTGGATCCTTCCAATAAAAGGAGAGCCAGTCTTGAATCCCTCCCCTACCCAAACGAAATGCAAGATCTAGAAATTGGACTAAATCCAAAACAATCGGTGCAGCAAGAATCGAATCTCGGCATAAAAAATTAACTTTTATTTGCATAGGATAACCTAACCATCCCTTTATATCAATATTATCCCACCCTTCTTTACAATCACCACGAGGACGGTAGTAATTTATACGAACAGCATGATCTAAATCAGCATAAAGTTCTGGATGACACTCAGGTTGTAAAATACTATCCAATACTCCTAATTTTGAAACTTCTTTGGATTTAAAACTTTGAGGGTCTTGTAAAACTTCGCCATCACGATTACCAAGAATATTTGTCGAAAACCAACCATGAATAGAAATCATTCGAGATTTCAAACCAGGAGCAATGATTGTTTTCATAAGAGTTTGACCTGTCTTAAAATCACTTCCAGCAAGTGGCACTCCCTTTTCTCTTGCCAACTGCTGCATACATGGAAGCTCCACACTTAAATTCGGAGCCCCATTAGCAAAAGGAACTCGCTCCATAAGGGCAGCATAGAGATAAATCATTGAAGGTGCGACTTGATCACTATTGGTCTTCATTGCTTCTTCAAAGGATGCAATAGACTGATGTTCTGCTCCCTCCTGAATAAAAGATTCAGTTGACCCACACCAGATCATCACCAAGCGGTCACATTGATTTTTGGATTTGAAACGACAAATATCTTCACGTAAAAGCTGAGCCAGCTCAAGTTTATTCTCAGCCGCCTTACGATAAGGATATTTAATGTATTTCACAAATTCAGGGTCAAAAACAGCATCCATAGCTTGAATTTTTTCTAAATCCAGCTTGAGGTCCTCAATGAGTTCCTTCTCTAAAACCTCAGATCTCAGAGCCGTCTGATAGGCATTTTCACCATGAACATCCCAACCACCAAAAACAAAATTTTCCAATGGTAAAAGCGGTAGGGCAGCTTTTAAGCTCACTCTGGATTCATCAAGTTCTAAATCCCCCAACTCAGAAAGAGATCCAATAGGAAGACCCATCTTCTTTTGAACAGCAAAAACACCCGATATAAATGTTGTGGCCACAGCACCTAAACCTGGTATGAGAACCCCAACTCGATCCTGACTTGAACGCATCTATTCAATACCTTTATTATCTTCCTTCTCATATTTGTACTCTAGTCACAACACGATAAAGCACAATAGACCACTTATGGTAACAATTTCTTCTGCTCAAATTATATACAGAGCAACCCTATTATAGCTATTTTAGCCCTCATGTCCATAACCCATTACCCGTCATCAGTGGGGATGAACTTCTTTCCCAACAACTTGAGATAAAATACCCCAGGCCATTTCGATATCAAAAAGTATCCGATAAAAAACCACTAGTGTTTCAATATGAGCTTGGTAGGCTGGAACAACATTCTCAGCATCAATGACATCTGTCTTAAAGCCAACCATCATCTTATCAAACCATTTTTTACCAATCCTATACCCCTTTTGAGCGGCCTTCTTTCTGTCTTCCAATGCACTGATATTCAACCAAGCCTGTCTAACAAGACTTTTTAATCCTGACTCCATTTTAAACTTTTGCGTTTTCAAAACAGCAACTTCTGCGTGCAACTTTTTCTCCTTTGCTGAACTCAAATGCAAATCCCATTGAAATCCTATACCCACCGTCCCTTCACTTTTATTAAAAGGATCATAAGCAAATGGACTACTTTGCGCTTCCCTAATAGATGTTGTTGCAAAATCATATTTTAGCAATACACCTATCAAAGGCCATCGTGCACGGGCCTCTGCCTTGGCCAAAGCCTTTTTTGCTAAAAGACCCTCTTTTAGTTGACGAAACTCAGGACGATTCGCATAAGCTAACTCTAAGTAATAAGATAGAGACTTTAGATTATGTGTTCTGTTCAAAAGTCGACTCTCTTTGGGAATATAACCCTCTGTTCCCATCATTTCATTAAAGCCCATTTTTGCTAATTCCATATCCCTTTCCAAGGAGGACCGTCTACCCTCTATTTGTGAAAGTAAAATACCCAAACGATAACGTTGTGCTTGTACATTTTCTCTCTTTTTAAGATGATTTAATCCCTTTTTCACATCTTTTATACTACGGTCCACATAACCTTTTAAGGATTTTGCTAAAAGATAACCATAGTAAAATCTCTTCGTTTTATAAATCACATCTAATTCTTTAATTTTTACTTCTTGTTCTTTGACACCCTTTCCATGGTAAGCCGCCTTAATAGATTCATCAATACGACCCCAACTATATAGAGGTTGATGAACCTCTATATTTGCAGAGTATCCCAAACCATATTGAGAATGACTCGAACCATTGACAGCATTACCCGTTGCCCCTCCAATAGGTCCCAACCCTGCCATAAGCTTTAGCCGAGGATATCTTTCCCCTTTCGCCCTTAGAATATCTAATTCTGCAGCAAGGATCTTTTGACGTTCTACCTGTAAATCAAGATTTTTTTGTAATACCTTTTCAATGGCCTCAGAAAGAGAGAGACGAGGCCCCTTGCCCCATATGAAATAAGGTGTAAAAATAATAAATAAAATGCTTATACTTCGTACCACTCTGACCCTCGATGACAAGATAGGAGTAAACCAAAATAGACGATCCCCCAAATACAACAATTTATTTCCTCCAAATCCTCAATAATTGCAATAACGAATAAGGCCAATATTATTTTTTCATAGCTTCTCCCTCTGATGAAATTCTAGACTTCTGTGTCCCTTCAAGATAAGACTCTCTTTAATAATGGGCACACTGAAGTTATTCTCCGGATCCTCCAATCCAAACTTAGCTGAAAAAATCGCTAAAGCCACTGGGGCACCCCTTGGGCATTGTGCACTGAAGCGATTTGCAGATGGTGAAGTACAAATTGAAATCCAAGAAAATGTCCGTGGTGATGATGTTTTTGTTATTCAAAGCACATGTCCTCCGGTCAATGAGTCCTATATGGAGCTATTTATCATTATGGATGCACTAAAACGCGCTTCTGCTGCCAGAATAACAGCCGTTATCCCTTACTATGGATATGCACGTCAGGATCGCAAGGTTGCCCCCAGAGCTCCTATCTCTGCAAAATGTATTGCTGATTTACTCACTTCAGCCGGAGCCCACCGCATTCTATGTGTTGATCTTCACTCGGATCAAATTCAGGGTTTTTTTAATGTTCCTGTGGACCATTTATTTGCCATCCCTACATTTGCAAGAGCTTGGCATCAAAAACACGGCATAGGGGAAAATTATGTTGTTGTCAGTCCCGATGCTGGAGGAGTGGAGAGAGTACGGGCCTTTGCAAAACGCATTGATGCTTCCATTGCTATTATTGACAAGCGTCGTACAGGCCCTAATGAAGCCAAGGCTTTTCATCTTATTGGAACCGTTAAAGACAAATATGCCATTATTTTAGATGACATGATCGATACAGCAGGAACTCTCATACAAGCTGTTGACAGTCTCGTTGAAAATGGGGCAAAACAAGTGTTTGCCATTGCCACACACCCAGTCTTTTCAGAGTCAGCTATCGTGCACTTAAGCAATAGCCAACTCGAACAAGTTCTGGTAACTGACACAATCCCTCTGCGACCTGAGGCTATGGCTTGTAAAAAAATCCGTGTGATTTCCATAGCTCCTGTTATTTCTGAGGCCATACGGAGAATACATGATAATGAATCTGTAAGTTCATTATTTCTTTAAAAATGAAAGGACTGTCATGACAACTGGACATGCCATTGAATTAGAAGTTCAATCGAGACCCATTGGTAAACATATCTCCCGAAAGTTACGGAGAGAGAAAAGAACTCCCGGAGTACTCTATGGTGCAAAGATAAAAAATCATGTGTTCTCCATAGAGGAAAAGTGGGTCGTTAAGTATGCAACATCAAAATATGAGAATACTCTCTTTAAAATCAAATCTGAAAATAAAGATATTAACGGTATGCAAGTCTTGATGAAAGATATCGTGACTCATCCTGTATCCAGAACTCCTATTCATATAGATCTTCTCGCTGTAGATCTAATGAAAAAAATTGTTGTCTCTGTAGCCCTAAAATTTGAAGGTAAAGCCATTGGTCTACAAGATGGAGGACTACTACAAGTTATCCGTCATGATATAGAGGTTGAGTGCCTACCTACAGATATTCCAGAAAGTCTTTCTGTTAATGTATCCTCTTTAGGTATACATGATTCTTTACATGTGAATGACCTCAAACTCCCATCAAATGTGAAAGCCATGACAGATCCCAACTCAACACTTGTAACAGTTACAGTTGTTCAAGAAGAGAAAGAAAAACCTTCTAGCATTGATGAAGAAGAAACAAAAGAACCTGAAGTTATTAGTAAAGGCAAAAAGGAAGACGGCTCGCCTGACTCTAACGATGATGGAAATAAAACATCCTAATTAAACAATATGTGGTTAATAGCAGGCCTTGGCAATCCAGGAAAAACATATCAATCCCATCGACATAACATAGGCTTTTTGGCGATCGACCACTTCCTTAAACAACATTCTGATCATAGCCAACTACCCTGTTTTAAACACAAATTTCAATCCCTCATATTTCAGTTTCATCTGAGTGGTGAAATAATTCTAACTGTAAAGCCCCAAACGTATATGAACCTTTCTGGGGAAGCCATTCGAGAAATCATGCATTTCTATAAAATTAATAATGAACACTTACTGGTTGTACATGACGAAGTCTATTTACCTTTTTTAAGAATGAAAATTCAAAAAAATAGAGGACCCGCAGGACATAATGGTGTCAAAAATATTAATGAGCAACTCAAAACTCAAGACTACGCTCGCTTAAAGCTAGGGATTGGAAAACCAGATGACGATTCAGATATAAGTGTAGAATCTTTTGTTTTACACAACTTTACCACTGAGGAAGAAAAAAAAATCCCTGATTTTCTGAACCTTGCATCTCAAGCTATTGAATCTTATATCCTTAATGGAGCAGAAAAAACAGCCAGTCGCTTTAATGAAAAGAGATCCGAATAAAATGCAATGTGGTATTGTTGGTTTACCAAACGTAGGAAAAAGTACTATTTTTAACGCTCTCACTGCTGCGAAGGTAGATTCAGCAAACTATCCTTTTTGTACAATCGACCCCAATATTGGCATTGTGACTGTGCCAGATTCACGCCTTTCAAAGCTTGCAAAGATTGTAAATACAAAAAAGATCATCCTGACATCGATTCAATTTGTTGATATTGCAGGACTTGTTGCCGGAGCCAGTCGAGGTGAAGGCTTAGGCAATCAATTCCTCGCCAATATTCGAGAAACAGATGCTATTATTCATGTTGTCCGTTGCTTTGAAAACGAAAATATTGTTCATGTTAATGGGGAAATTAATCCCCAGCAAGATATTGAAATTATCAACACAGAACTCTGCTTAGCTGACCTAGAATCAATAACTAAACGGATTGAGAAATTAAAAAAGCAAACCAAAAGCCATAAGGGTATTTCTGAAGAATTAGATTTTATGGAGAAAATAAAATTCACTTTAGACAAAGGGCAACCCATTCGCTCTCTTGCAAGAACCAAGACAGAAGAGTTTTTTTTAAAAAATTCACAACTCCTGACAGACAAGCCTGTTCTGTATCTCTGCAATGTGGATGAAAATACTTTTTCAAAAGGAACAAATAAATATATTGAAGATATTAAACCCATTATTGATTCAGAGAACAGTTGTATGGTTATACTCTGTGGAGCTATTGAAGCAGAAATAGTGCAGCTTTCAATACAAGATCAAAAAGATTTTTTAAAATCTATTGGGGCTAAAGAGCCCGGTCTGCACACACTAATACGTGAAGCCTATAAGCTTTTAGATCTCATCACATATTTTACAGCAGGAGAAAAAGAGGTTCGGGCATGGACTATTAAAAAAGGTTCAAAAGCCCCACAGGCCGCAGGGGTGATTCATACAGATTTTGAAAAAGGATTTATTCGTGCAGAAACATATACGGCCAGCGATATTTTTGAAAAGGGCTCTGAGAATGCGATAAAGGAAGCTGGACTCTTACGATCGGAGGGAAAGGATTACATTGTCAAAGATGGGGATGTTATGCTTTTTCGTTTCAATATCTAAAATTTTTTATATGTCAGTAGTCACAATTAAAATTTTTGTTGGATTGCTCTTCGACCACTACGTCTGACTTATCTGTTAAGAGCTTTTCTGCTTTCTTTGCTTCGGCCAAA
Source organism: Bdellovibrionales bacterium (assembly GCA_965116215.1). Taxonomy (GTDB): domain Bacteria; phylum Bdellovibrionota; class Bdellovibrionia; order Bdellovibrionales; family JAKFYE01; genus CBDBKL01. Next base: position 802,260 of record OZ220494.1, read on the forward strand.
GATAAATAATCCTTAGTGGCCTCATTCTGAGCTTCCATTATTTTAGAAGGGGGTAATCGCTCCTCTATTATCTCTAACAAAGCATTGGTCTCTGAGGTATTCACTCCTTGTGCTCCGGCTAAAGAGGTCCACCTATAGCCTTTCATATAATTTCTAGGCACACCCTCCTCACCTGAACAATAGAGATAACCCAATTTATATTGAGCAGGCCCATAACCTTTCTGTGCTGATTTTTCTAACCAGAAAATAGCCTTTCCTATATTGAAATCAACTCCTCGACCCATAAGATAGTTTTCTCCCAATGCATACTGTGCATCGACATGTCCCTGATAAGCAGCCTTTTTAAACCAATCCATAGCCTGCATATAATTTCTAGGAAGAATTCGCCCAACAGTAAACAATACCCCAAGTGTATACTGAGATTTAGCATAGCCCTGCTGAGCTGCCTTCTTATGCCAATAAATACCTTCCGCATAATTCGGTGTTTTCTCTAAATAGTACTTTGCTAATTGGTGCTGTGCGCTTGCACTGCCTTTTTTTGCAGCTTGTGTGAGTGACTCCAAACTGGGAGGGGAGCTTAGATTATCATATGGATTCATACTCTCTTGAATTGATGTTTTCCCTCTTTGAATTTGGATTTTCCTTTCTTCCATTTTCCTTTCTTCTTTAATTTCCTCTTCAAACTGACGTCTAGTCCAATCCTGAGCCTCTGCAATCTCTGAAGGAGACATTTGACTCTCTAAATAATCTAAAAAAGTGATGCCGTTCTCACTGAACACGTCTACCGACATATTTCTTGCACCTGTTAAAGACGTCCATTTATAAGACTCTACTAAATCTTTTGGAGAAGTGCTTATCGTATCTTTGGTTAATAAATTCAGAGCGGAAAGTGTTTCTTGAGCTTTTATATAATTTTGTTCAGCCGCTTTCTGAAACCAAAAAATAGCTTTCTCTTCATTTTGAGAAACACCGTGGCCTGAAAAATACATTTCTCCAATCTGGTCTTGAGATCTTGCATCACCTTGTTTGGCCGCCTTGTGAAACCAAAAGAAAGATTTTTTATAATCTTGGGAAATGCCAAGACCTGAAAAATACCTGTCCCCTAACTCTCTCTGGGCACGAATATCACCACTCTTAGCCTTGTCATTGAGTGCTTTCAGCTTTCTGGAATCCAAAGTTTGACTCTGACCCTTTATTTGCCCTCGCTGGTTCTTATTTGATTCAGCAGAAATATCCTTTAAAGGTATGGATGGGTTATCATTAGCTTGTAATGAAGTAGAAAATAAATATATCGAAAGTAAAAAGATTATTCTCATTTCAATAATCCTTTCTTTATCTTTTGTACATTCAGTTCAATCAAATAAGTCCACTCATTTTAAAAAACATCTACAGTGTATCAACTCTTATTCTAGGAATTTTATAAGATAGAGTCGCTCAGTGACTCAAGACGACTATCAATATAAGAACATTTTACATACAGAGACCCAATAACAATTCTAAACACTGTAGAAATTGTAACCCTGCTTATATTATGAGATCTTTTTAAATATAATAAGAACTTATGACATAATAAAAAACAAAATTCATGACACTTTTTAATAACACTGTCGATTCTGTTTATTTTTTCTCTTCCAGTAACGAGCTTTTTGAAAATCTCTGGAGACAGTCTCTCCATGGTAATACATTTTACCAAAATGATATTGAGTACTCGGATGACCTTGCCCTGCTGCTGCCTTAAACCACTCCAAAGCCTTTTGAAAATCCCTTTCAACCCCCAGTCCTTGATAATACATCATAGCCAGCTCGTATTGAGCGTTTCTATGACCTTGCTTGGCGGCTCCCTCAAGCCATCCAAAAGCCTTTTGAAGATCTCTTTTAACATGCCCTCCTCTATAATATATACCACCAAGTTCATATTGAGCTTCTGCATGACTCTGTTTGGCGGCCTTCTCATACCAATAATGAGCCTTTTGAAAATTTCTTTTAACACCCTCTCCATAATAATACATAACAGCAACAGTATATTGAGCCTCTGCATGACTTTGTCTGGCTGCCCTATGAAACCAGTAAAAAGAATCTTGAAGATCCGGTAGAACACTTCCTATGCCAGCTTTATAAATTACACCCAGACGAAACATATCTCCTACTGTTTTAATATCGGCATCCAGAGCCCGTTTTAAAACGGGCTCAGAAGACATATGATCAAGACGCATTTCACTTTCTTTTTCTAAAAACTCTCTATTTCCTTCAATAAGAACTTTTAGTTTATTAATTGGTATAGAAATAGTTTCCGTAGAAATTGAGGTTATACTACCATAAACGATACCAATAACTTTTAAATCCTGTGAGAAAACAGGAGATCCGCTACTCCCGCTTGAAGAAAAAGCTATAGTATGAAATGCCTCATTCCCGATACGCATTCCAATAGAGCCCTCTACAAGAACAACTTTATTACCCCTTCGTATGCTAGAATCCATTAGAAAAGATAGCTCTTTAAATGTAACACCCTTCACTTGTTCATCCCAATTCACATCACTAGGATAACCAATAGTAAAAGCCCTCCTACCTCTAATAATATTATTCTGACTTCCCAAACTTAAGGGCTTATAGTCACTCCTTCGTGTTTTAATAATCGCCAAATCACTTTCGGGATCAGCAATCAAAACTCTTCCATAATCTCTTTTTGATGATGGAGCAATCACCTCCATCCATTGAGTTATATTCTCAACTCCCCGAACTATATGATCATTAGTCACCAGCAAGTTTTCTGTTATAAAAAAGCCGCTCCCGAATGACTTGTTTAAAGGGTCAGAGACCCTAGCAACGGATTGGCTTAAATTTTTATAATCCCTTTCATCAACTCCGTAAGATAAGGGAGTAGAAAAACAAGCGATAAAAAGTAAAGTCACCTTGATGATGTCTATAGACAACTTAAGTGATTTTGGTTCTGATTTCATGTGAGAGGTTTCCTTAGCCTATCTGGACATTGACCCTTCTCTAATTTTTAAAATAGCCCAAGTCAAGAAATGAAAGAGTTTTCTCAAGGCTTTTAAAACGAGTTTTCTGAGGCGCAGGGCGTATCCGCAGAAAGACAGTTTGTTCTACCCCTGAGTGCATCGAGTTCTACTAACCAAAGATTTTAGTCTTCGGCGGAGACGAGCTGCGAACCTCAGAGTTGTCTGAGATTTTGAAAGCCTTGAGAAAAACTCTTCCTCTTATGCCTCTACAAAATAAATCTTGAAGAGAAACTATCAGGCCTTTGGATCAAAGGCATCTCTTAAACCATCCCCGAATAGATTGAACGCCAACATTGTTAAAAATAAAGCTCCTCCAGGAAATAATATAAGATGAGGAAAAGATTTGAGAGAACGCCAACCATCAGAGCACAGAACACCCCAACTGGAAAACGGAGGTTGCAACCCCAATCCTATAAAACTTAAAAAACTTTCAAATAAAACATTCAGAGGAATTTGAAATGTTAAAGTAATAATAATAGGACCAAGAATATTAGGAAGGACATGTTTTAGAAGTATATTTATATCGCCCTGACCTAATGCCTTTGCCGCTTCAACATAAAGCATTTCTTTTGTTTGCAAAACCTGACCACGAACTAATCGAGCAATTGTTGTCCAGCCGACTAAACTCAGTGCTAATAACACTCCTGTTACAGCTTTTAATTCCGGATTTTCAAAAATATCAATGGCGTCAAAAATGACCATAACAAGAATCAACAAAACAAGTGTCGGAATAGAGTAAAGAATATCTACAAACCTCATCATAAGGGCATCAGTTTTTCCACCTATCCAACCTGATACCATCCCATATATCAAACCTATCGCTAAAGAAATGACAGCCGTTAAAATAGCTACAGCCATAGATATTCTAGCTCCATAAATAATACGTGAAAAAAGATCTCGCCCCAAACTATCTGTGCCTAGAAGATTTATGCTATTGGGTCCTAAAAGGGCACGATCAATATTTTGAGTCTCAAAAGAATAAGGGGCAATTTGGACAGCAAAAACACTCACAAAGCAAACAAAAATAATATACCAGCCTGAGAGAACAGCCGGTTTATTTCTTTTTAAACGTTTCCAAGAATCAATCCATAAACTATTAGACTTGTATTTTTTTGGGTTCATGACATTTTTTAATAGCACCGTTGACTCTGTTTATATTTTCTCTTCCAGTACAGGGCTTTTAGAAGGTTTTTTCTTACGCCTTGTCCTTTAGCATAAAGTAAAGCCAGATTATATTGAGCTTTTTTATATCCCTGCTCTGCAGCCTTCTCATACCAATAACGAGCCTTTTGAAAATCCCTCTCAACCCCTAGCCCTTCAAGATACATGATGCCCAACTCATTCTGAGCCAGCTTATATCCCTGCTCTGCAGCCTTCTTATACCAATAACGAGCCTTTTGAAAATCCCTCTCACCCCCCAGTCCTCGAGAATACATGAAACCTAAATCATTTTGAGCATATTTATATCCCCGCTCTGCAGCCTTTGTATACCAATAACGAGTCTCTTGAAGATTTGATCTTATATTATCGTTATACCACATACCCAGAAGAAACATATCCTCTGCTGTTTTGACATCGGCATGAAGAACACGTCTCTTTACCGACTCAGGAGATATACGACCAAGACCAACTACCCCCTCCCTTTTTAAAAGCTCTTTATTCTCCTCTATTAAAGTCTTTAACTTATGAATCGGGACAACAACAGTCTGTTGGGGATTTATATTTACTATTATAGAACGCACCACTCCAATAACTTTTAAATCCTGTGAAAAAACAGGCGAACCACTAGAACCAATTTCAGTAAAAGCTGTTGTATAAAACAGTTCATTTCCTACACGCATCCCAATAAAGCCTTCAGAAAAAGCAACTTTTATACTCTTTTCTGTACCAGGATATGTCTGAAAAGGGAGTTCTTCAAAGCTGATACCCTTGACCTGTTGAATAAGATCCAAAAAAGGATAACCAATAGTAAAACTGCTTCGATCTCTAATAATATCCCTATCATTTCCTAAAGTCAGAGGAGTATAGTTGTCATTTGTTACTGTCTTAATAATTGCCAAATCGTTCTGGCGATCTACAACCAGTACCCTTCCGAAATCCTCCATCTTTCTTGGAGTGATCACTTCCATATATACAGATTTATGAGTGTCATGAATCAAATTTTCAACCGCATGATAATTTGTGACCAATAGGTTTTCTGTTATAAAGAAACCACTCCCTTGCCGAAGGCTATCTCTATCATAAACCATTGCAACAGATGGGCTTAAATTTTTATAATCCCTTTCATCAACCCCGTACGATAAGAGAGCAAAGAAGTAAACAATAAAAAATAAGACACTCTTGGCTCTATATATAGACTTTAAAAATAATCCTCTTTTTGATTTCATGTAGAGAGTTCCTCAAGCTATGTGGATATTGACCCTTCTCTAATTTTTAAAATAGCCTAGTTCATTGCTACAGGCTAAAAGCATAAGCTGAATAGTGCTCGATGCAGTGAAGAATAAAATGCACTTATCTTCTTCATCTCAATCAAAGCCATTATCCTATCAAATTTACGAAACAATTTTTATACTAGAGTTACAAAAAGGCCTCTCATTCTCTTTTTTTAAAAAAAATTCAAAACATGGATAAATAAGATTCTATATATCCGTAAAAAGATCGCTCTCACCTTTGATCACATCAAGTACTCTCCAGCTTACGCCTTTAGTTTTCGGCAGAAACAGATCTATGATTTTTAGAATACATCCTGAAAATTGTGGACAATGAGGGAGAAAAGGATTTTTATCTTTATCTTAAAGCGAGTTTTTCAAAGCGCAGGGCGTATCCGCAAAAAGTCAACGTGTTCTATGCTTAATGGTATCAAACTCTATCCAACCAAAGATCTGAAGATTCAGCGGAGACGAGCTGCAAACCTTAAGAGCTGCCTCAGATTTTGGAAGTCTCCAGAATGATTTGCGCCCCTGAAGTAGAAAAAGGGAAGAAGAGTTTTTCTTAAGGTTTTCAAAACGAGTTTTCTGAGGCGCAGGGCGTATCCGCAAAAAGTCAACGTGTTCTATGCTTAATGGTATCAAACTCTATCCAACCAAAGATCTGAAGATTCAGCGGAGACGAGCTGCGAACCTCAGAGTTGTCTGAGATTTTGAAAGCCTTAAGAAAAACTCTTACTGCTTTTATCTTATTTACAGCAAAACCCAAAAGAAGATAAACTGTGAACTCCAGAGTTGTCTGAGATTTTGGAAGCCTTAAGAAAAACTCTGCCTACTTATTATCTTAAAAATCCAATGCCAGAGAAAAGCCCAATACCTCTTGCTCATTCGAGTTTCACCCTGGGATCAATAATGACATAAAGCAAATCGACAATCATATTTGCCAATATGAGCATCACGGAATACATTAATGTCAGTCCTAATATAAGAGGATAATCCCTATTGGTTACACTAAGTATAAAGTGTTTCCCCATACCCGGAATTGCAAAAATCAATTCAATAACAAAAGAGCCCGATAAGATGCCCACTATGAGTGGGCCTGATATTGTAATAACAGGGATCAAAGAATTTTTTAAAGCATGTTTAAAAAGTACAACTTTTACATCAAGACCTTTCGCATAAGCCGTTCTAATAAAATCACTTTTAATAATATCCAGAACACTTGATCGAGTCAGTCTTGCAATGACAGCAATCGGACGTACACCTAAAACACATACAGGTAAAATATAATGAATAGGACTTGACCAGAGAGCTGGAGGTAAAATTCCTAACCAAATAGAAAATATAAGTATAGCAATGCCGGCAACAACAAAATTAGGAAGAGCTACCCCACTAATGGCAAAAATCATCGCACAAGCATCCCATCTGGTATTGTGCTTTAATGCAGCAATAAGACCAAGAGGAATCCCAATACAAAAACTTATAAGTAGTGCATAGAAACCCAATTTAAAAGATGCAGGAATCGTTTCAGCAATAATTGTAGAAACATCCCTTCCAATATACTTATAAGATTCCCCCAAATCACCACGAACTAAATTTTTAAAGTAATTCAAATACTGAACATAAATAGGAGCATTCAAGTTATATCTGGCTTGTATATTCGCCTTCACTGCTGGAGGTAAGGCTTTCTCTGAATCAAAAGGGCCTCCAGGCAATAACCGTAAAAGACCAAAAACTAAAGAGGCAATAACAAAAACTGTAAATACAGCTTCTAAGATGCGTTTCATAGCATAAGCAAAAAGATTTTTGGTTGCAATCACATAAGCACCTCCCAAAAGTAATAAAGACACATTCAACCAAATCAAATAACCAGAGACCTTATATCCCATCCAGTCTGTCGCAATTGTGAAAAACAGAGAAGTAAGAAGAAGTAGACAAATTATTTTATTCACTGAATAGAAACTCTTGTATAAACACGTTGATCCATCACATTGACAGGGAAGTCTTTCAACCTGTTGGATATCAATTGATTTCTCACTCCTGAATAAATAGGAATCACAGCCGCATCTTCTTCAAGCATAATCTTTTGCGCTTCATTATATAGCTTCAAACGCTTTTGAGAGTCCATTTCACTCACAGCCGCTTCTATAAGTGCATCATATTTTTTGTTGACCCAACGACCTCGATTATTATCTGAATAAGATAGCATAAGGGACATAAAATTATTAGGATGTGGATAATCTGCCATCCAACCCAAGCGAAAGATAGGGTAAGGATCAGCATTTAAGGTTGATAGATAAACTTTCCATTCCTCATTTTTTAACTCCACACTTATACTTAAATGCTTTTTCAATTGTTGCTGAATATTTTCTGCAATTCTTTTGTGATTATCCGTTGTATTAAAACCAATAACAACTTTAGGCATCTTCTCTACCTTTTCATACCCTGCCTTCTTAAGATATTCTTTAGCCTTCTTAGGATCAAATTTCAATCCAACACTTTGATTATAGCCACTCATCCCCTTAGGAATCCAATTAGAAGTGGGACTCTCTCCTCCACCTAACATACGTGTCACTTCATCACGATCAATAGCATGTACAAAGGCCTTTCTCACATTGACATCATCAAAAGGTTTCTTCATCACATTAAATCCATAGTAATAAAGAAGAAGATTTCCTTTTGAAACAAACTCAGGCTTTTGTTTAAGAATGGAAATTTCTGTTGAAGGTAATTCTTTTTGATAATCCAATTTCCCAGATTCAAACAAAGAAATAGCTGTTGATTCCTCATTAATCATATAAGCCAAAACATTTTTGACCTTAGGTTTCTCTCCCCAGTAGTTTTCATTTCTTTCAAGAACAATAGCCTTATCATGCTCCCAAACTTTTAAAATAAATGGCCCTAGAGTGACAATATTTTTAGCCTCTGTCCATTTCCCTTCCCCATACTTGTTTACGATATCCAGACGAATAGGGTAAGTTGAGTGATGAGCTAAAAGATGGGGGAAAAAATTCATAGATTTTTTAAGTTCAATCAGTAGCTCATATTTATTGACAGCTTTTACACCAACTTTAGAAAAATCCTTAAATTCACCAGAATTATACTCCTTTGCTCCCTGAATATTAAAAATAAAATAAGCATACTCAGAAGCTGTCATAGGGTGAAGAAGCCTTTTCCAACCATCAATAACATGTTGTGCTTCAAACTCTACACCGTCTGTCCACTTCACTCCTTTACGTAACGTCACTCTCCATGTCTTAGCTTTATTGGTTGATTCCCATTTTTCAGCCAACAGAGGACGAAGAGGTAAATCGAGGTCATAGAGGTCATAATCAGCTAACCCATCCATAATATTTTTTTGAATTTCATGAGAGGTGGTATCTGTTGACTTACTCCAATCAAGAGTTGGCGGTTCTGTATTAATGTTAATAACAATAGTCTCTTTAATATCAAGGTCATATTCCAAAGATTTTTTTATACATCCAGTAAGCAGAGTCATTATCAAAAAAACAACTATTGGAGTCACATTTCCAGCTCTCTTCTCATTTATACAATATTCATTCATAGCAGTCATAATACCTCCGTTTACAAAAAACACCCATTAACACAACAAGCATATATGTACACCAATTAATTTTATAAATCTGACCAATCCTCTTTCGTTGGAAGAGGCCCACTCACTTTGACACCTGTAGGTTCAATCAGCCCTATCAAAGAATCACTATTCACTCTAGTGTAGAGCCGAAAATACATAAAGTAATTAGAGATAACCTTTTTAGTATAATTACGCGTCTCCCAAAAGGGAATGTGCTCTATAAATTCATCCATTGTTAAATGTCCAAAAGACTTTATCCACCTGGTCACCCTATGTGGACCTGCATTATAACTAGCTGCCACTAAAGGAACTTGCCCCCCCCATTTATTATAGAGTCTCTTCAAATAACGAACACCTATTTGAATATTTGTCTTTGGGTCAAATAAGTTCGTATATTTTAAATCCAATAGAATAGCTACCTTTTGAGCCGTATAAGGCATCAACTGCATCAGTCCAACGGCACCAACAGGTGAACGTGCATCTATTCTATAACGACTTTCTGCCCTCATAATTCCCCAAATAAGTTCATTGGGAACGGCAAATCTTTCCGAATAATTCATCACTAAAGAATTATACGCTCTAGGGTAAGTGAACTCCCAATACACTCTACTATTTAGAGATCTCTCTGCCCTCCTCTCTTGCACAAACATATTCTCCCCAATAAAACTCGATCTATGATAATCTCCATTGATTTCATATTGGATCATAAGCAATCGTAAATCATCCTTACTCCCAGCTTGCTTTTCAATTTCATAGAGTTCATTTTTTGCCCACATTCTTAAACCCAATTTCCATAGAGTCTGAACTCTTGAAAAATTCAAATTCAGGCTTGTGTTTTGAGAACTTCTCTTTGAAAAATTTGGTAATTTAAAAATATCTTCTTCTATATCTAAATTATTGTCCCCAAATAACTCTTTATTTGAAAACAATAATTCCTCACTTTCCATCTCCTCTACCGAAACATTGGCTAAACGCCTTACGCTTTCTAAATGATCCTCAAAATCGAATATATTACCCAAAATATGAGGATTCCAAGATTCTAATTGCAAAGATTTTTCCTTGCCATATTTGACGAAATACTGTTGATAAACCTCTTTATCTCCCAATTGCATTAAACGAGCCCGGGCCACGTGTGCATAAAACCCTTTTTGCATATCACCACCTACAAGCTCTTTAAATATCTTTTTAGCCCTAGTCCGCTCCCCTTGCTGCAGAAGGCTCATCGCCATCCAATATTTCAATTTTTTATAATAATGATGTCTTTGATATCGACGAGGGTATTTCATCTTGGATAACTTTTTTAAATCTCTATAAGCCCCTTTATAATCCCCTTTCAAATACCGAATCCAAGCCAAATACCACTTAGCATCTCTTGATAATCCTGAGCTTTTAAACCGCTGAATAAAATCAGTAAATCTTCTAAAAGCTCCATCATAATCTTGAAACTGATAACTTAAAAAAGCAGATTGAAAAAGAGCCTCTTTTCCATCACGTGAATGTGGTCGTACCTTATAGGCTCTATAATAGGCCTCCACAGCTACTCGATATTTATGAGCTTTTGCTCCTGCTCTTCCCAGAAGCATGAGATAATCAAAGTCCTTATTTTTGGTTCTAAAATATATAGATAAAATACGAAAGGCATCAGTAACATCCCCTTCAGAAATAAGAAATCTGGCGTAAATTTGATCGACATGATACCGAGTCGCAGGAGTCGCTCTTTTATAGAGCTTTTGAATTTCTGTCCTAGCTCTATCAGATTCCCCCGCCCACTGTAGTCTTTTTATACGTTGAATTTGATTGTTATGACTAACAATACATTTTAACCGTTTATTCTTAAAGCGAACAGTTTGTAAATCAATACTCCAATCTTTAACACGTTCATAAGTGGGGTAACGATAATAAAGTTTGCGTGCCCACTTACACATACGCCAACGGTGCTTTTCAATACCCATAAGGTACCAAAGAATTTCAGGGTAACTTGAGTGACTCCGTCTCCGACGCTCCAAGTATCTCATATGATGTTTAGCCTGTCCGAAACGCCCTTTTTCTATGGCAAGAGTGCCCAACTCAAATCGAGCATCATAATAAAGAGGACTTAGAGGACGTCTATCTACAACTTTTTTAAAAACGCCCGTTGCCCTTGTATCTCCTCTTTGACGATAGATTTTACCTAGATAGAAATAGACATAATCCCTTAAAAGAGTTTTTTCACGCAGAGCACGCTTCAGTGCCCTTTCTGCCTCTGCATACCTGCCTAACCTGAAATTATAGATCCCTATACCAAAGTAAATAGAAGCTTTATGAGCGGATTCTTGTCCCCCCTCTTTTCTAAGCCTTTCCAGAAACTCTACAATCCGTTTCTTATCCTCTAATTGAGCCAGCCCTCTGATGTGTTCAATATGAACCTTATCAAAACCACTCACAGATGAAATTTCTGTAAAAAATAAGGCAATAAAAATGAAGTTTCCTATTATAAGACTCAAAACTCCTCACTTTATTATTCACTTTTGTGTGGGAACAATGGTACCTCTATTTTGTGGCAAAATTAAAGTTAAAATCTCAATACGTCTGTCAGAGCTGCGGTGCTCAAAGACCAAAATGGGAAGGGCGTTGTTCTGATTGTGGATCATGGAACTCTCTTGTCGAAGAAAAGCCTCCTTCCTTAGACCAAAATCGAGGTTGGACTATTGGGAAAAAAACTTCTGATCATCACTCTATTGAGACCTTTAATCTCAATGAAAAAGTCACCAAGTCCTCTCAACCTATTCGTCATCACACAGGTTATAAGGAATTAGACCGTGTCTTAGGAGGCGGGATTGTTCCCGGAAGCTTTATCTTACTGGGGGGAGACCCAGGAGTAGGAAAAAGCACACTCTTGCTCCAAATGGCGACAGGACTGACACAACTGAACACTTTAGATGTTCTCTACATTTCTGCTGAAGAGTCTCCGATTCAAACAACCTTACGTGCACAACGATTAGGCCTTCGCTCCAAAACTGTAAACATTGCCAGCGAAAGTGAACTGAAAGTGATTTTAGATTTTGTTAAGAGCAGATCTCCTGCTCTTGTTATCATTGATTCTATTCAAACAGTTTATCTGTCAGATCTGAACGCAGCTCCTGGTAGTGTTTCTCAAGTCAGAGAATGTGCCGCAGCTTTGATGAATCTTGCAAAGAGTGAAAACATCTGTGTCTTTATTATTGGACATGTCACAAAGGACGGACAAATTGCAGGGCCAAGAGTTCTAGAACATATGGTAGATACCGTGCTCTCTTTTGAAGGCAATATTGGCCACCCCTTTCGTATTCTACGCTCTCTAAAGAATAGATTTGGTGCCACTCAAGAAATTGGTGTTTTTCGAATGAATAGTGAAGGACTCAATGAAGTCACTAACCCCTCTGAGTTTTTTTTAGAAGAACGTAGCCATGCTCAAATGGGAGCCTCTGTGCTTGCAACTATAGAAGGAACACGTCCTATCCTCTGTGAAGTACAGGCTCTGACAACATTAACATATATGTCCATGCCCAGACGTACAGCTATAGGATTTGATAACCAAAGGGTTCACTTACTCTGTGCTGTTTTAGATAAAAAATTAGACACAGATTTTCATAGACAAGACGTTTTTATAAATGTTGTTGGAGGATTAAGACTCCAAGAACCGGCTGCAGATCTAGCTGTAGCTCTTTCGTTGCTATCCTCAAAAAAACAAAAAGAACTGCCGCCCTATACTCTATGTTTTGGAGAAATTGGTCTCACTGGAGAAATCCGCCCTATCTCCTTTCCAGAACTAAGACTGAAAGAAGGAGAAAAACTTGGATTTAAGAACTTCATTCTCCCAGAAGCTAATCAAAAACACCTGAAAAATTTTAAACTTAATGGTCAATTCCAATGGATAAAAACACTAAAAGATCTGCCTGAGTGTTATTAACACCCTTTTAAAGTCAAAAAAATCTCTATGGTATTATAACTTTTGGAGTGCAAGCCTCCATGCTGCAAATCGACGATTTCTAACTGTGGATTTCATATGTGGTTTAAACTCTCTTTCGATTTTCCAAATAGCCTTTATGTCTTTCATATTTTCCCACAAACCAATACCTAACCCTGCAAGAAGTCCGGCTCCCAAAGCTGTTGTTTCAACATGCTTTGGGCGAATTAATTTTATACCCAAGTAATCCGACTGTATCTGCATCAAAAGATTATTTATACACGCCCCCCCATCCACTTTTAAAACTCTTAGTTTTTTCTTAAGATCTTTTTCCATACACTGTAAAACTTCTGCGTTCTGCAAAGCCATTGCCTCTAAAGTGGCTCTAGCAATATGGGCTTTTGTTGTTCCTCGTGTAATTCCCCTTATCATTCCACGCACCTGTGGATTCCAATAGGGAGCACCTAATCCCGAAAGGGTGGGAATAAACTCCACTCCTTCCGTGGATGACACCTTGTTCGCTAAATCTTCTATTTCAGCAGAAGATTTTAAAATCCCTAAACCATCACGTAGCCATTGAACAGCAGCCCCCGAAATAAAAACAGAACCCTCTAAAGCATAAGTGGGGTTTTTCTCTCCACTCAATTGCCAAGCCACGGTCGTCAACAGTCCCGCCTTTGAAGAAATCACTTTGGAACCTGTGTTCATAAGAATGAAACTACCCGTCCCATATGTGCACTTAGCCTCACCTTCTGTATAACAGCATCCACCAAAAAGAGCGGACTGTTGATCTCCTGCAACTCCAGAAATAGGAATCCCAGAACGAAGAAAAGAATTTTTCACAGTCATACCAAACACACCACTTGAAGGATAAATCGCAGGCAAAATAGATGCAGGAAGATCAAACATATCAAGAAGCTCTTCATCCCATTGAGCTGTTCTTATATTCATCAACTGTGTGCGTGACGCATTGGAAATATCTGTCGCATGGATTTGTCCTCCTGAGAGTCTCCACATTAAAAAAGTATCTATTGTTCCCGCTGCCAATTCTCCCATCTTGGCTCTCTGGCGTGCTCCTGAAACATGATCTAAAATCCAACTTATTTTTGATGCAGAAAAATAAGGATCAATAACCAGCCCTGTCTTTTTCTGAATAAGGTGTCGAATTTTTTTTGATGCTTTTAATTTATTACAATAACTCTGTGTCCGACGACACTGCCAACTAATAGCATTATAAATAGGTCGACCCGTTTGACGATCCCATACAATAACCGTTTCTCTTTGATTTGTTATACCAATAGCTTGAATATCCACAGCCCCAGTTACCCTTTTCAATCGCAAGACTGTCGACTCGACACTTTTCCATATGTCCTCAGGGTTTGATTCGACCCAGCCTGGTTGGGGATAAATTTGACGATACTCTTGATTAATATGTTCTGAAAACTCTCCCTTTTGATTAAGAAAGGCAGCTGTTGTACCCGTTGTTCCCTGATCCAAACACAGAATAGACATAATCTTTTCTCACCGTCACTCAATCTTTGATAATTGACTTTCTCCAATAAATAATCTTTAAAAAACTCTCAATCTTCTGTCACGTCTTTTAAGAAAATACAGAAGAATAGGTCATCTATCGACTTTAATAAGACAATCCGTTCATATCTACTCTTTAAATCTATCTTCACAAAACATCTACGAATCTATAAAGAAAAAATTCACAACCCTTAAGATAATGCAAAAAGATTATAGAGGATTACAGCGTATTCGGATCATCTTTAGCAATGGCTTCTACTGTACTCTTCCAAGCCTTCATTAAAAGTCCAGAATCTTTATCCACAAGTTGTTTCATCAAGAGCGTTGCAACAACGACCACCACAATAATGAGCAAAATATATTCTACTATAATTTGTCCTGATGATTGAGACGACTTTTTTCTCACAATGTACTTCCCTATAAACCCATCGCAGTAAAAACCCTTACTCTCTAATGGACTTGATTCTACGTCAAAAATCGGCTCTCTTTTAAAACAAGACCACTGTCTAGTCTTCAACACTCCCTATAATATTATCAACACAATCTATAATCGATGGAAACCAGTCCTCCACCAATGGACCACATAATCCCACAACAAAATCATTATTGAGTTTATGGACTCCAATCTTAACATCTCCACCAAAAGATTTTCTAAAAACCTCCCACTCAGAATACAAACAAAAGAAAAGACGCCCACTAAAGTTCTCCTGCGATTGCAATCGAGCTTTTAAATAATTTTGCATTCTAAAATAAAGCAAAAGTGCATCGGGTTCATTATTATGATTAAAATAAAACCTCAATGGATCACTAAATATGGCCGTATCAAACTCACTACTAAAACAAGAACTTTGATAGATAGCTGTTTCAAAGGATGCCTTTTCTAAGTTAGCCCACATAAACACCCCCTTTATCACTCTTATCCTAAGCGTAGAGAAAAAAGACACTAGAAAGCAAAGAGTTTTTTGTTCTTAATAAACCTTTTGACCTTGAAACCACGTCTGATAAATCATCGAAGTACCAATTTCCAAAAAAAGTTTTTGCCAACTGTCCTTTAAAACAATAAAATCAGCACTCATTCCCTCTTTAATACAACCCACTCTATCACCTAACCCTAAAGCAGATGCCGCATTCCATGTCAATCCTGCTAAAACCTCAGGCAAAGAAAGAGTTAACTGACAGCGAGATAAGACACCAATGAATGAAAGATCCTGTGTTGGAGACGAACCGGGATTGAAGTCTGTTGCCAATGCCACACGAGCCCCTCTGTCCAACAAATCTCTAGCTGGGGGGTAAGATATATTTAAATAAAAATCAGAGGACGGTAAAAGAACAACAGTGACTTGAGAATCTACAAGAACCTCTATATCACTTTCATTAATTTCTACACAATGATCTACCGAAAGAGCCCCCTTTTTAAGAGCTAAATGAAGGCCACCCAATCGAGATAACTGTTCTGTATGAACAGTCATACTCAATCCATTAGCCTGACACCAATTTAAAAAATGAAGAGCCTGTTCTAATCCAAAATAACCTTTTTCAATAAAGATATCCGCACGTTTTGCTATTCCCTGTTGTATAATAGCAGGCCCCTGTTCAGAAAGAATATGATCCATGTAATCATCGGCATTTTTAAATTCCTTGGGTACAAAATGTGGTCCTAAATATGTAGGAATGATTCTTATAGGTTTAAGGTTTGAAATGACGTCCAATATCTTCAATTCACCAGTTGTATTTAAACCATAACCTGACTTTATTTCCAAAGTTGTCACACCCTGATGGACAAAACGATCAACTCTCCGCTGACCTGACTCTAAAAGCTCTTCATGTGAAGCACAACGAGTTGATTTTACAGTAGACCAAATCCCCCCACCACTTGCTGCAATATCTTGATATGTCTCCCCTAATCTTCGTCTTTCAAATTCATCTGAACGATCACCTGCAAAAACAGTATGTGTATGACAGTCTATAAAGCCAGGAAGGACATCTGCACCTTCAAGATGAATTTGTTTTAAACCCTTAAATATTTGTGGAATATGGCTCCTTTGACCCACCCAATGAAATCGACCATCTTTGACCACAAAGGCCCCGTCCTTAATCACACTCAAGTGAGATTTATCGATAGATCTTCCATCACACTTTTTAACACCCTCAAGAGTTAAAAGATGACGAATACCTAAAAATACCATACCTCTTTCTTCTGACATACATCACCTCAATCCTATAACTTTGTTATAACAGATTCTAAAAAATAGATTGTAATAGAATCCATTATAGATATGGATATCAAAAAAATGAATCAACAAGACTCAAGGGATGATTCATTTTAATAAAGCTTTTCATAACCTAAAAGATCATATTCCTTAGCAATAGCATGTGCCTCTTCATAACCTGCATCTATATGTCTGTAGAGTCCCAAAGCAGGATCAGCCGTCAAAACACGCTCCAATCTTTTTTCTGCATCTTGTGTTCCGTCAGCAACAATAACTTGCCCTGCATGTTGACTATAGCCTATGCCCACTCCACCACCGTGATGAAAACTCACCCATGTGGCCCCACATGCGACATTAGACATAGCGTTTAAAAGGGGCCAATCAGAAATAGCATCCGATCCATCTTTCATACCTTCTGTCTCTCTATTTGGGGAAGCCACACTCCCACAGTCCAAATGATCTCTCCCTAACACAATAGGTGCCTTCACTTGACCTGTTCGCACCAGTTCATTGAATTTTATTCCCACCTTAGCTCTCTCCACATACTCTAACCAACAAATACGTGCGGGTAATCCCTGAAAAGAAATACGCTCTTCTGCCATATCCAACCAATTTAATAAATGTTTTTTATGAGGAAATAACTCTCTTAATGCATCATCTGTCACTTGTATATCTTGAGGATCACCAGAAAGAGCGACCCAACGAAAGGGACCACTACCACGACAAAATAAAGGACGAATAAATTCTGGTATAAATCCTTTAAAGTCAAAAGCATTTTTTAATCCCGCATTATAAGCAATAGCTCTGATATTATTTCCATAATCAAATGTCACCGTCCCTTGCTTCTGCATCTTAAGCATACCTTCAACATGTTTACGTATGGAACATGTAGAGGCTTTCACATAAGCTGTTGCATCTGTTTTTCTTAATCTAGAGGCCCTCTCAATTGAAAAACCCTCTGGAATATAACCATTTAATGGATCATGTGCTGAGGTCTGATCAGTTAAAATATCTGGTCTAAAACCTTTGACTATCATTTGATGAATAAATTCAGACATATTACCTATGAGGGCAACAGATTTAGCTTCTCCAAGACTTTTATATTTTTCAATCCTACTAAGAGCATCATCTAAATTATCAGCAACTTCATCCACATACTGTGTCTGAAGTCGCTTTTTAACACGCAAAGGATCCACTTCCACAGCTAGAACACAGGCTCCGGCAAAAACACCTGCTAGAGGCTGTGCGCCCCCCATGCCTCCTAAACCCGCTGTCAAAATACTTTTACCTTTTAAACTTCCATTAAAATACTTTCTTCCCGCTTCCACAAAAGTCTCATATGTCCCCTGAATAATCCCCTGTGTTCCAATATAAATCCAACTTCCTGCAGTCATTTGACCAAACATGATTAAACCTTTTTTATCCAACTCATGAAAATAGTCCCAATTTGCCCAGTGAGGCACGAGATTAGAGTTAGCCATTAACACACGTGGAGCGTCCTTATGAGTTTTAATAAAACCAACAGGCTTACCTGACTGAACGAGTAAAGTCTCATCATCTTCTAAATCTTTCAAACAGGATAATATTTTATCAAATGCTTTCCAATGACGTGCGGCTTTACCACTACCTCCATAAACAATAAGATTTTGAGGATCTTCTGCGACCTCTTGGTCCAAATTATTTTGAAGCATACGATACGCAGCCTCTTGTAACCACCCCTTACAATGCAGTTTATTACCCCTTGGGGCACGCACAGAACGATGCATAGGACCTCCTTTCAAAAACCTCTTACCACTCCAACTCTCCAACAGAAGATGTGACATTGTGAAGAATTTCTGGAAGCGTGTTCCTTATGATTTCTATATCTTCTGAAAACACCCGATCTTTCTGAGCAAAGCTGACATGAGCACGAATAGCCTCATAAGCTACTTTTACACCTGCTGTTGGCTCGTTAGGTTTTAAAAAATCTAGAGCTTGAGCGGCACAGAGTAATTCCATAGCAATAACTTTTTCCATATTATCAACAATCTTTCTGAGTTTTCTTGCTGATGTTGTACCCATGCTGACATGATCCTCTTTATCCGCAGAAGTAGAAATACTATCGACTGATGCCGGATGAGAGAGCACCTTATTTTCATTGACAAGAGAGGCTGCTGCTACTTGAACAATCATCATTCCACTATGTAGACCACTTTCTTGAGTTAAAAAAGGTGGAAGTTCACTCATCAAGGGGTTCACCAATTTTTCAATACGACGCTCTGAAATATTTGAAAGTGCTGTTATCGTTAAGCTCAGGTAATCCAAAACAAAAGCCACAGGTGCACCATGAAAATTACCACAGGATAAAATTTTATCTTTTTCATAAAAAACCAAAGGGTTATCTGTACTGGAATTGGCCTCTGTTTCTAAAACATGTACAGCATGCCTTAAAGAATCTTTCACTGCACCATGTACGGCTGGCATACACCTTAGGGAATAGGAATCTTGAATTTTCTTACATCTCTCATGACTTTTAGCAATTTGTGATATTTCTCCTAGGCACTTAAGGAGATTCTTAGCCGTTTTTATTTCTCCAGAATGAGGACGCACTGAAGATATCAAGGGATCAAACGCTTTTCGAGATCCACGAAGAGCCTCTAATGACATACTCCCTGCAATATCTGAAACCCAAATCAAATCCCTAATACGATAGGCACTAAGTAGTCCAATGGCTGTCATCACCTGACATCCATTGATTAAACTGAGACCTTCCTTTTCCTTCAATACCAATGGTTTTATATTTTTTTCTTTAAGTACAGTGGATGTTTCAACAAGTATATCTTCAGACCAAACCCTCCCCTCTCCAATCAACGCCAATGCCAAGTGAGCAAGGGGGGCTAAATCCCCACTGGCCCCTACACTCCCCTGCTGGGGAATAACCGGAAGAATATCTCTATTTAAATACTCCAATATTTTTTCAATAACCTCTACACGTACTCCACTGTGCCCACGTGCAAGAGCATTCGCCCTCAATAGCATAATAGCCCTTGTTTCCTTCTTTGAAAAAGGTTTTCCTAAACCAACACTATGAGAGCGGACAATATTAACCTGTAGCTCTTCTAATTGATTTTCAGGAATACATATCGAACTTAAAGCTCCAAAACCTGTATTCACACCATAGATGGGCTTTTTTATTTTCGAAAGGATATACTCTCTACATTGAATCACTTTTTCTCTAGAACAAGAAGACAATTCCAATGGTTCTGTACTGTTTATAAAACGCCATACAGATTCTAAATTTAAATTTTTTCCAGAAAGATCCATACCTTCATTCTTTAAATGAACTCACTATACATACTTATCGCAACATTATCGCTCGTCACCATAAAACTCATTGTTTAAATATTTTTGATATCATATGCACACTTCTTTCAATCCATAGCAAGAATGTGCTATCCGTCTATGTTTAATAGCATCTATCTCTTCTCTCAACCTTATGACCCATTTTCAACATATATTCCACAATTTCTTTTCAAAGGTCAAAAGCTCTTCATCTATTTTCGTTGAATCAACAATAGGTAAAGGGTTTTCACATCTTCCCTCATGTCACTGACTTCATTTCCTGAGTCTCTCCTCGCAATTGTTTTATAGCTTTGAAATAATCCTGACCAAAGACATAACTTCCTGAAACCAAAGTGTCAGCACCTGCTGCTCTCGATATCTGTGCTGTACGTTCATTAATACCACCATCAACTTGAATTCTCAAAGAAGGGTGTCTCACTTTAGCCTCTTTTCTTAAAGTTCTAATTTTCTGAACTTGATCCTCCATAAATGGCTGCCCTCCAGCACCAGGGTTAACAGTCATAACAAGAATGAGATCCACCTTTTCAATAAAAGGAAGAACAGTCTCAATCGATGAGTCTGGTTTTAATGTAACTCCACAATGCACATTATGTTTCTTTACTTGATCAATACACTGAAAGACATTCTGGGTACTTTCAACATGAATGGTTATATTATCTGAGCCAGCCTGAATAAAATCTTCCAGCTGTTTCTCAGGAGATTCTATCATAAGATGAACATCGAAATAGGCTTTTGTCACTTTCCGTAATTTAGCAATAACAGGAGCCCCGAATGTCAAGTTAGGAACAAAATGACCATCCATAACATCTAAATGAATCCAATCAGCACCTGCTTTTAAAACACGATGAACTTCTGATCCTAAATGAGCAAAATCAGCAGATAAAAGACTTGGAGCAATAACAAGTGGATTCATAAAATAATGTCTCCTATATTTTACTTATTTAGAGAGTATCTCACCTTTTTTTAATATATAGCCTTGAAGATAACTCTTAACGTCTTGTATAGATCGACTTTCAGGTTGAACACTAAAAATCTCAAGTTCTCCTTCTCCGCAACTCACAATAAAACTGGAATCTGTAACAGATGTCACTACCCCTGGGGGATTCTGACTTGAGCTTTTAAGGGGACGAGCTTTTAAAATTTTTAAACGCCGGCCCTGTCGATAAGTCCATGACCCAGGCCACATCAATAAGGCTCTTATGCAATTGAAAATCTCGCTTGCTGATTCAGACCAATCAATCTCTCCTTCTGTCCTACTAATTTTTCGAGCTATTGTCACTTGCGTTGGATCTTGAGGTTTGGCCAAACGAGCACCCCTTAAATATTCTTTAAAATCAGTAGAAAAAAGTTCACACGATTTCTCCTTTAAAGAATTATAGAGGGCATATATATCTGTGTCCTCATCAATAGGAACCTCTCTTTGACCTATGACATCTCCGGCATCTAGTTTTTCTACAACTTTTTGAAGACTCACGCCCGTGACAGAATCTCCTGCCATTAAGGCCCTTTGCATAGGAGCTGCTCCTCTCCATCTGGGAAGCAAACTTGAATGAATATTGACAGCTCCTCGAGGAAAAATATCCAAAAAGGGTCTTGATAAAATTTGCCCAAAAGCCACAACAACAGCTACATCTACACGCAATTGTTGTATAAATTCTAAATTTTCTGCCCTATTTACAGAGTCCATAGATCGAACCCTTAAATGAAGGCGTTCAGCACATTCCTTGATAGGTGAGGGTTGAATTTTCATAAACCTATCTTTTGGACGATCCGGCTGTGTGATAACATAAACAACATCAAAATGCGGATCCTTTGCAAGGGTCTCCAATGGAGTTACAGCAAAGTCAGGAGTCCCTAAATAAACAAGGCGTGATTTCATTCATTAGCGTCTGATCTCACCTGATTGAAATACATCTGAGATCTGTTGTCCCCATCTTGGAAAGGAGATTCTGGATATCCAAATTTTTTGATTTTCTTCTTAACACGATCTGATTTCATAAAGCTAATACGATCAATAAACAATTTTCCAGCAAGGTGATCCATTTCATGCTGTAGACAGATAGCTAATAATCCATCTGTTTTAACAGTCAATAATTCTCCATTTTTATTAAGAGCCGAGACCTCAACATATTGACAACGGTCAACGAGTTCTACATAGCCAGGCACACTAAGGCACCCCTCTTCAAAAGACGTATGACCCTTTTTCACTTGAATTTCAGGATTGAATAAAATAAGAGGGAACTCCACCTCAGCTTCAAGAGGTGTTAAATGTTCGTCTTGTATTTCTCCATTTTCATCTTTAAAACGCGTATCAATAACAATTAAATTAATTCTTCGATCCACTTGAGGAGCCGCTAGCCCTATCCCTCCAGAAGCATACATGGTTTCCAACATATCTTCGGCTAAATTTCTTAACTCCTCAGTAACCCGTTCAACGGGAACAGATTTTTGTTTCAATCTAGGATCAGGATATTTTAAAATCTCTAATACAGCCATTGTCCCTCTTTAAATACACAACGCCCTCTTCTTTACCCTAAAGAGAAGGCGACTGAAGCCATTTATTGCCACTTTACCTTCTTTCTAAGGATAACATATCTTTAAAATACTGTCTCCCTTAGAGCGGACAAAAACAGCTCCTACCTCCCAATGAGACCTCTACCTTCAATGGACGCCATCTCAATCTTTTTATATTTTACAAATATTCTCTTTTAAAAAATCTTTCACCTTCAAAGCAGATATTCCTTCGATTTAGGTTTTTACTTTTAACACTCTCCAAAGCCCCAAAAGCAAAAGGCCACATACAACTATTCCATTGGCTGACCATGCCGCTAAAAAGGGAGAAATATACCCATTTTTTCCTAAAATAAGCCCTGATCGGTAAGCTAACCAATACAAAATCGCAAACAAAAAACTCAGAGCAAAGCCCCTCAAAACATCTTGAGAAAATCGCAGAGAGAAAGGAACCCCTAGTAAAACCATAATTAAAGGTGTAAAGGCAAAACCTAAACGAGCATGATAATTCACCTCATAACGTGTTGTGTCTATACCTGAGTTCTTATTTTTTTCAATAAATGTACCTAACTCCTTCAGAGGCAAGGTCCCCGTCACATTTCGACGGATAGAAAAATCTATACTGCCCTCTGGCATTTGTATCACTGTGTTCTCAAATATCTCAGATGTCTTTTCTATGTGTTGAATCTGGCCTTTAAAAAGATGCCAAACCCCGCCCTCCACATTGACACGATTAGCAGTGATGATCTGTGATAATCCCCAATGAGGATCAAATTTATACATAGTTAGACCATGCAGGGATACATTTTCCCTATCGATAGACTGCACGCTAAATAGGGTGTCTTTCGAGCGGTACCAAATTCTACCCCTTTTTGCCGTCGCATACAATTGAGGCTGATTTTTTATTTGAACATAGTAGATATATCTACGCTTTTGCTCAAAAAAATGCCCTAAATAATTATAGGAAAAGAAGACCAAAACTGAAAATAGAAAAACCAAAAAAACAATACTTCTTTCAATTCTCTTAATAGAAACACCTAGAGAAAAAGCAGCTATAATTTCATTTTCTTTATTTAAATAAGATAAAGCTAAAACTGTACCAAAAAGGCAAATGAAGGGGAACATTTGATAGCTCCAAACAGGTAAGCCATACATTTGGTACTTAAAAACAGTGAATAAATCCACTGTATTATAGGCCATCAAGGAAAGGGTATCAATAACCACTATAAGAACTAAAGTTAGGGCTAACACGCCAAAGAAATAGAAAATGAAGCATTTTAAAATATATCGATCCAGAGTATTAAACATAAAAGAAATTATATAAGCGGTCTCATTTAAAAAGCATCGTATTTTCTCTCCACTTGACTCAATTTATCAAAAAGCGTTTACTTCAAGTATGCCTTTACACATTTTATTGATTGATAATAGCAATACTATTAAGAAAGCAATAGAAATGGCACTTCAAGATTATGGTGTTGATATAAAGACCCTGAGCACAGGAGTTGATATTGCCCATACTGTAGAATCCTTTAAACCAGATATTGTTTTTTCAGACATTATGCTTAGAGAGAAATCAGGATATGAAGTCGCCACAGAACTTAAAGCCCTTCAAAATGACCTACCTGTTGTGCTCTTATGGAGCGAATTCATGAACTTCAATGATAAAAAAGCTAAAAACAGTGGTGCCGTAGCCCATTTAAAAAAACCCTTTGATAAAAAGCAACTTCTCAAAATTGTTAAAGAACATGTAAAATCTCTCAATTCACAAAATGTTGAGCAACAGCCTTCAACGGAAATTTCTATATCCACAATAAAATCTGAAGAGGTGGAGGAAGATTCTTTCCATCATTTTGTGGAACTTCCTGACAATCATACGCCAAAAAAAGTATCCTCTTTATCAGACACTGATCCAAATACACCTGAAAAAGATGAGAATAGTTCTTCTGATGTTATTGATTCCACAGAAGTTGTGTGGTCTATAGACGAGAGCGAAAGTGCCTCACCACCTCAGGCAGAGACAAAGGAGAGTGAGCTACCTGAACTCGCAGAAGAAAAAGATGACTTTGTTCAAAGCGATCTTAATGCACTTCCTCCGCTTGAATCTCAAAAACTTCAAACAGAAAAATCCCCCCTCTCTCTTGAACAAGATAATTCTGAAAAAGATAGCCCTGAAATTGAAATACCATCAATACAAGATACTCCTCAACCACCTCCCATTTCACATCGTTCTCCTGAAGAAAAAGAAGATGAAGATGGAGATGAAGATTATAAAATTGATGTCCCCGAAGAAAATGTAGACTTTGATGAAATGACAGTTGGATTTACCGAGCCTGCTGATGATAAAAAATCACCCTCTTTAGACAAAACTGAGATTTTACCTATTCAGGAGAAAAAATTGCAGACAAAAGAACAAGTGACCACTCAAACAACCCCTCCTGACAAGAATGTTAAAGTTTCACCTACAACAAAACCTCTTTCTGAAAAGGAATTGAGAAAAATTCTGGGCGAACAAAGTCGCGAAGTTATTGAAAAAATTGTATGGCAGCTCGTTCCCGATATGGCGAGTAATATTATTCGTGAAGAGTTAAATAGGCTTCTTGATGACACTGACAAGTAATTCCTAGGGTTCATATTGGATACTCAGAGACTTATTGAAATTGCAATTGAGGAAGACCTACCCAATGGAGACATTACAACAGATGCCTTAAGCCTAGAAAATAAAAAGGGCTGTGCACGACTCATCGCCAAACAAGACATGGTTCTCTCTGGCTCTTCCCTCTTTGAACAGACAATAGGATACTTCAATCCAGATATTGATTACTCTTGGTACTTTAAAGACGGCGAATCTGTGCTTTCTGGACAAAATTTAGCCGCCATAAAGGGCTCTCTTACCGCCATGTTAAAGGGGGAGCGTATTGCCCTAAATTTTCTGGGACACCTCTCTGGTATTGCAACTCTTACAAAGACATATGTTGATCAAGTTCATGGAACTCAAACAAAAATACTTGATACGCGAAAAACGCTCCCTGGATGGAGGGCTTTACAAAAGCGTGCAGTCGTCGATGGAGGAGGAGTTAATCATCGATTCTCCTTAAGTGAAAAAATAATGATTAAAGATAATCACATAAAAGCTGTAGGTAGTATAACTCAAGCCTTGGAAAAAATCCCCTCTCCTCAAGAAATTATTATAGAGGTTAGAAGTTTCTCTGATGTCCAAGAAGCCCTATATTTTAATGTTGGCCATTTACTGTTGGATAACATGGATAATGAAACTCTTGAAAAATGTTTGAATATCATACCAAAACA
This sequence comes from Bdellovibrionales bacterium, assembly GCA_965116215.1. Taxonomy (GTDB): domain Bacteria; phylum Bdellovibrionota; class Bdellovibrionia; order Bdellovibrionales; family JAKFYE01; genus CBDBKL01. The sequence continues at coordinate 828,122 of OZ220494.1, forward strand.
TATAAACACAGAAGTGAGCGGCCAAATAACCTTAGAAAGAATACGATTCATTGCACCATTAGGAGTAGATTATATTAGCATAGGGGCTATAACTCACTCTGCATCCAATGCCAATATCAGTATGGATTTTGAATAAAATGAGAATGATCTTGCAATGAGAAACAAGTAAAAAGAAGAGAAGGAAGAAAAATAGAAGAGTTTGAAGAAGTTTTCAGAAAAAAGAAAACAAAAAGCACTGAATAATGTAGGTTTTTAAATAACGGTGTATATTTTGATTGTGAATGAGATGGTATGTATGAAATGGAAGATACAGTGATGTTAAAAGAGTGGACAGAAAAATGGGTTAAAACAACCAATCTTCATTTCTGCTATTTAGAAAAGACAACAAGCACTAACGATATTGCAAAAAATCTTTTAAAAAAAAGTCAGGAGCCCTTTTTAGTTTTTACTAATTATCAAACAAAGGGCAGAGGACGAGGTGGAGCAACATGGACCAGCCCTCCACCAGGAACATCCCTTCAGTCCTCTTGGTGCTTTCCCTTAAACAGTCCACCCCAACCTATAACATCACCCTTAATAGGGTTGGCACTATATAAAACTTTAAAATCTACTTGGGTAGACCTTGATTACACTCTTAAGCCACCAAATGATATTTATATAAATGGTAAAAAGATTTTAGGTCTACTTATTGAAACTGTCAGTCAAGGAGATTATCATAAAATTATTATAGGTTTAGGAATAAATATATTCGCACAACCTGAAGTTGATGGGGCAGGTTACCTTCAAGAAAATCTTCATCAACCCATTAGTGCGAAGAATTGGTTTAAATTTCTGGATACTTTATTAGCAGAATTCAGTTGGGCATTAGGAAAATGCATTGAGAAGAAACTAGAGCCCACAGATTGTACTTCTCTACTGGAAGCTCTAAACCCATTTGATAAAGAGAGGGCCTATAAAGCTGTAGAAACCGATGGTTCTCTTGTTTCAGAATCTGGTATGATAACAAAGTGGTCTTCATTATAAATCAATATAACTTTATATCACATCATTGACAGTGAACCCCTACTGAAAAAAGAAACCTCATCTTCTTTTTCAAATTGTCCACCTACAAAAAAGAGGAGGTGACAATTGCTTATAATGTGAACTAAAAATTGCTAACTCAGAGAGGAACTGTCAACACTTATACTAAACTGACCAGAACAAATATATCTATATTGTGAATAGAATCTATGAGAATCGCTTGACCTTATTTAAAGAGTGATCCAAATTTTATCCTAAAAGGGCTATTTTATGGTTTTACTTCATACACCCCAAGCAGACTTTAATTCTTATTTACCGCACTTCAATCTACCTTCTGTAGATGGAAAAGCATATAGCGATAAAGACTTTAAAGGTACTAAAGCTTTAGTTATTATGTTTATCTGTAATCATTGCCCTTATGTGCAAGCCATTGAAGATCGTATAATTGCTTTAGCTAGAGATCTCCAACCTAAAGGAGCAAATTTTGTTGCTATTTGTTCTAATGATCCTAATGACTATCCAGAAGATAGCTTGCCCAATCTAAAGAAACAATGGATAAAAAAGAAATACCCCTTTCCCTATCTCCACGATGAATCACAAGAAGTAGCAAAGTGTTTCAAAGCCATCTGTACGCCTGATTTCTTTGTGTATAATTCCAAAAAACAACTGGTCTACCGTGGACGATTAGATAATTCTTGGAAAGATCCATCGAAAGTCACTCATGAAGAAATGAGAGAAGCCATCGAATCACTTCTTCAAAACCGCCTTGTTTCAAAAACTCAACATCCATCCATGGGCTGCTCTATTAAATGGAAGGAGTAAAAAAACAGAACCATTCACCTCATCATGCTTTCAAGATCGTCTTCTACACTTCCATGGGTTTTATCAAATTCTTCTTCAAAACCATTACTTTCCATTACACTACCTCTTATGACGCTATCAATAGTCGGACCGACCTGTTCAATTCTACCCGTTTTATACCCAGGCCTAATCGCACCCGATGAACGCAGCACAAAAGCCGTTGCTCTATTCTGAGTTGTCTTTGCAATCTTTAATAAAGCAACTCTGGAAGTAGGAGCTATTTTAATTCTTTTATTATATCTTCCACGAACAGATTGTGTCCCTACCACTTCAAGTAAATCCCCAACATTCAAACCCTGTCTTCTCCCACGATCTAAGAAAACAAAAGCGTTTGAACCTAAAACAAGTCTCTCCCTATCTAAATGCCCACCTAAAATAGTCGCTCTAACACTTTTCATATTTCCACTCAAACTTGTATCTACTCTAGATATTGGATCCCTAAAAAGTTTTTCACCGACCATAACTTTATCTACAGCGTCTATCACTAATCCCTTATAAACCCCCTCACTCGTATTCACTAAATGAGTCAGTTGAATACGACCACTTAGTTCTATGGGATATCCGCCCTCTTCCCCATCTGGCCCATTTATCCAATTCTTTTTAGAATATGATGTTACACTGTCTCCAATTTTTAAGCCCTCACCTTGTACAAACACGTACTGATATGTTCCCGCTGTCGTTGCTCCTCCAGCCTCTACACCAACCACTTCACCTATCTCTTTTGGTTTATTTTCAGACAGATATGTCGTAACAGCCACTTTGGCCGATGCAAGATCTCTCTTATGACCAGAACTTGCAAATCCATCTTCATCATATTCATCTCCTGGTTTTGAATCCACCAGCTCGGGCAAGCTCGGTGGCAAAACTTTTAAAGGTGGAACCACAGCCTTTAGGGGCGGAGGAATCTCCGGCTCTTTCTCAATATACACAATATCCCCAGTAGCAGGATCTACAAAAGTCAACTCCTCCGACGGTTCACCATCTCCATCTTTCCCCCCCTCCGACTCATTATTAGTTGGCATGGCAGGTGTGGCAGGTGTGGCAGGTGTGGCAGGTGTGGTTGTCGTATCATCTTTGATGTCTATTTCCGGCGGAGTATTTAACCCTCCAGGGGTAAAAATTAATCGTCTTCCCGGTTGAATAACATGCGGATTTGTAATGCTACTATTTAACTGCCAAACCTTAGGCCAAAAAAATCCACTTCCAAAAAACGTTATACTAATGTCCCATAGAGTATCACCTACTTGAACAACATACGACTCAGAAGCACTGGCCCCAGCAATTTCTAACCACTCTTCATCTGTCGTTGGTCGACTATTAAATTGATAAAATATTCTCGAAATTTTCTTCTCTATTTCTCTATTGGGTTCATCCATAGGATCAGAAAAACGACCAGCTCCTTCTTCTTCAGATACAAAAGAGGCCTCAACATCACTATCCTGCTTCTCTGGTGACTCCTCAACAATCGGTACGGCTTTTTCCTCTCCCTCTAAAAGAGGAGCACTTTCATCCTGTTCTGCAGTGCTCTCTCCTTCTGAAAGAGGAACACTTTCATCCTGCTCTGCAGTGTTCTCATTGTCTAAAACACTCTCACCCTCTGAAGCACTAACTTCCTCTTGGTCTTGAGCTAGAACTTCATTCATATCTTGCACATCAACATTTTCCAAAGGTTCCACCTCATCCCGACCAGGCAACACCAACTCATCTAAACCTTCTATTTCAGCAGGTACCAAATCCTCCTTTTCACCATCGACTAACCCTTCACTTTCACCAATAAAAGTAGGGTCTCCTTCCTCAAAACTTTTCAGTGCGTCCTCCCAGTCTCTTTTCTCCCAGTTGTTAAAGTCACTATCTAATTGGACTAAACGGAGATGGGGTAAAGACACTCTTTCTAATATCTTACTTTTCAAATTATTTTGTTTTGCCGAACCAAAATCAGATAAAGGAGGCCGATTCTTATCTGAGGGATACAATAAAGTTTTTTGTCTATTTGCAATAGACTCTATACCCAATATTTTTGCTGAATGAATATCTAATGAAAAGGCCTGGGCATAAGAAAATGAGTGCAGATCAACAAAGTCACCTATCAGGCACAATGCAATCAAAGCTATCATTTATGAGCGACTCCTCTTTCAACATGAGACAAATTTTCTAAATGGGCTCTTGATTTTAAAGCCTCAGAACTCCCAGGAAAAAGCCTTTTAATTCTCTGAAAAACATTGATAGCTTGAGTATTTAAATTCAGATTCTTATAAATCACACCCTTTATAAAATAAGCCGATTCTAATTTATTACTATTTGGATAATCTCGAATAATCATATCACTGACTTTTAAAGAATCAGAAAACTGACCATTTTTATAATAATATACTGCGAGAAGATACAAAGCATTGTCTGCATGTACACTCTTAGGATACGTCTTTAGAAATATCTTTATACTTTTCTCTAAAGATTTTGTTTCTGCACGTTCATAGGCCTCTATAACTTTTCTATATAAAGAGTGCTCAGCAGAAACATTCTTTGATAATGGTTGAGACACCTGAGGTTTCAATCCAGACTTTAAAAGAGAGTTTTCATCACGAAGCATACGTATCTCCCTCTTAAGATCTTTAATTTTTAAAATTTGATGATTGATCCTTTCACCCAGGAGAGCCTCCGAGGACGTTTTCTTTTGCACCTTTGCGCAACTTATCAAAAAAAGAAAGACAAAGAAAAATAGTGTTGGTCTCATTGTGTCATACCCCTCTATCTAAATACAATTTAGATTAACAGGAAGAAGACAAATAAGTAACAAGCCATACAAGATATAAATGCAATGCATAAGGCTACTTATCCACACGAATTGTGGAATACCAAGTTTATTAGACCTTGGGCGAGCCTATTTGTAGGAGCTTTAGCTAATTGCTGAACCGGCTTGCAATAATAACCTATTGAAATTATTGAATTATATGCTCCTTTTATCCATTCATGAAAAATCCTGTACAGACATATACCTAACGAGTCATCTTTTTTTAAGCATTAGGATTGTGGCCCGTTCATTGCTTTCATAGTTTTAAAATGCTGCATCAACCTCATCTCCTATGTTTGAACTCGATTCCGTCCGCCACTCAGTTTCCGGAAATAATGGCAGCCCTTCTCTGTGGACAGCGTTTACCTTATCATCGCATATTAGATTTAGCCCCCTTGGGTCTTATCCACCTGTTTGTTGTCTCCGGAGCACATCTCCTCTTTCTAGAAAACATCCTAAGACACATTCCCCTCAAAGGTCGATTTCAGAATATAACAGTTCTTACTTGTCTCTTTGCTTACACTTTAATCTCTGGGGCTGGTTTGCCCATTCTTCGTGCATTTATCCACCGGTGCCTAAAAATTGTTCGTCCATTTTTAGGTTGGAGGTCCGATCAAACTGTTTTTGTTTCCATTCTTATCCTTGCCCTGTCACATCCCGATTACATAGACTCCTTATCACTTTATTTAAGTTGGACAGCCGCTCTGAGCATCTATCACCCTTTTACTATAAAATCCGAACTCTTTAGATTTTTATTAATTATGCTCTTGCTCACTCCACTTTTGATTCATTTTGGAGCTCCTTCCCCCCTCTCTCTTCCTATACAATTTCTTTTTGTTCCCTTTTTTGGTCTTTTTATTTTTCCCTTCACTTTATTGTCTTACTTCATTCATCCCATCATCCCCCTCTATGACTCCACATTAGACCTTTTATTTAAAGTCCTACATTCTATTCCCCTCTCTCCTCTCGAAGTAGATAACTACCGTATGTCCTATCCTATGATTTACTGCCTCAGCATTCAGTTTATTTTCCATATTATTTCTATCAAAAATAAGAGAAACCAATGCAACCATCTATTTACACCCTTATCTTCATAACACTCTTCCTTCTACCTCATAACCTTTCTCTCTATCATAGAACCAAACTCATTATCTGGGATGTAGGACAAGGACAGCTTGCTACTTTTAGTACCTCAAAGACCTGTCAGCACTTTGATGCGGGAGGAGAATTCTTACCTATCAAATCGATTAAAAGAGAATGCCTTTATAAGAAAAATAGACTTTTTTTATCTCATTGGGATCACGATCACATTAGTTTTTCTTTAAAATTAAAACACGCTCTTAAAAACTTATGCCTTATGGAAGGACCTGGAGGAAATTCTTCTGAAAAGAAAAAAAGAATTATACGTCGACTCCCCCTTTGTTCAAATAGATCCTCTAACGTCAAAGTTATACATGATGGATCCACACCCCAACGCTATTCCGAAAAAAGTAATTACAGGAGTAAAGTTTATGAAATTGAAAACATACTTATTCCAGGAGATTCTCCCTCTAAAATGGAAAAAATCTGGGCTTCACCTATACTTTTAGAAGTAAAAATTCTCATTCTAGGTCATCATGGAAGCCAAACAAGCACATCAAAATATTTATTAAATCAATTAAAAAATCTACGATTAGCTCTTTCTAGCTCAAGGCGATCTCGATATGGACATCCTCATCCTAAAGTTAAAGAACGTTTAAATAAAATCTCTGTTCCACTTTTATCCACTTCGGAGTGGGGCACCTTAAAAGTTATCTACTAACCCTTAATATATGGTCATTCTACATGAGTTTATAAAGACTTCAAAATAGAGATTAACTCACTTGTAATATATAATTTATTTTAACATAGAAAATCTAATCCCCAGTTGAACCAAATCCACCTTCTCCACGAGGCGTTTGACTCAATTTATCTAAAACTTTAAATTCCGCTTGATAAACAGGACATAAAACACATTGTGCAATACGATCTTGGTCTTTAATTTCAAAGGACTCGGTTCCCAAGTTGGAAACAATAATCTTAACTTCACCCCTATAATCTGCATCAATAGTGCCAGGAGTATTTAATAATGTCATCCCCTTTTGAATAGCCAATCCACTTCTAGGACGCACTTGAATTTCATAACCTTCAGGAATTTCAAAACTCAACCCCGTAGGCACTAAACATCTCTCACCGACCGCAAGTCTAATAGGCTCATCTATCTGCGCACGAATATCAAACCCACTACTTAAAGCACTTTCATATTTTGGTAACTTCCCTTTAAAATTTTCTCTGAACATCACTTTAACTTTTTTCTTCTCCATAGGACAACCCCTTTTATCTTTCCAATTGTCTCTGAATCAATTCTCTCCATCTTATACTTTTAATATCACCTAAGATCAGAAAAGAGATACGATCTAAGTGCAAGTATTTTTGTACAAAATTCTTCATTGATTTCTCTGTTACAGAATCTATTTCAGTGAGTACCTCATCTACAGATTTAAATTTCTTAAAAACCATTTCATTAATACCCAAAGAATGCATCCGGTTCTCAATGTCATCAGATGCCAAAAGAAAACTACCCTTTACCTGTTTTTTAAATAAACGTATCTCAGACGGTAAAATATTCCCTCTTTTTACAACCTTTTTTATTTCCCTATAGATCAAGTCGACTACTCGTTCAACTCTTGTCTTCCCACACGCCACATAGACAGAGCAAATCCCCGTATCTAAAAAAGTTGCTAATGAACTATAAATAGAATACGCTAAACCATGTCTTTCTCTTATACTCTGATAAAGTTTTGATGTCATACCACCACCTAAATAGGCATTAAAAATTAAAGATTCCATCCTATATGGATCTTTAAATGTTGCTATAGGAAAGCCTATAGTCATATGAATCTGCTCCAAATTTTTCTCTATCGAATGCACACAAGGAATATACTTTGCTTTTCGCCTTGAAGAAATTTTGGTTGAAAATTTTTTTGATTGAAAGTATTTTTGCACTTTCTTAATAAACATATCATGATCCACATTCCCTACAGCACTGATCACCATTCGATTCGAGGTATATTTCTCTTTATAATAAGATTTTATACTTTTTAAAGAGATCTGTCCTAAAGAACTCTCTGTCCCAAGAATAGGCCAACCCAATGAGCTTTTTGAGAATATGTTTTCAAAAAAAGAATCATAAATAAAATCCTCTGGAGTTTCAGTGATCATTGCAATTTCCTGCAGAATGACTTTTCTTTCACGTTCAAATTCATCTTTTGGAAAAATGGCATTCAATACTAAATCAGACAAAACATCCAATACCAAATCTCTATACTCGGCAAGAGCTATAGCATGATAACAAGTGTATTCTCGAGTCGTATAGGCATTGATTTCTGCACCAGTCTCCTCTAAATCTTTAACTAATTGATAACCTGAGCGAGAAATTGTACCCTTAAACACCATATGTTCAAGAAAATGGCTTATTCCCTTCTGATTTATTTTTTCATCACGTGTACCCGTTTGAACCCAAACTCCAACAGATAGGGCAGAACAATGCGGATGACGTTCTGTCACCACTCGCATTCCATTAGAGAATTTGGTCCTTTGAAATTCGACCAATGTATTCTCCTTTAATTCTTTAATAAAACTTTATGCGATAGTTTGATTTTTCCCACTCTATCAATATCCAACACCTTGACATCAATACGGTCACCCTCTTTAACAAAGTCCTCAACACTTCGCACTCGCTCATGAGCAATTTCAGATATGTGCAACAAACCTTCAGAATTCGGTAAAATCTCTACAATGGCACCAAAATCTAAAATCTTCTTTACTTTACCTGTATAGTTTTGCCCCACCTCGGGTTCAGCACAGATAGCCTCAATCATATCAATCGCTTTTTGACTTGCCTTTGGATCACTGGATGCAATATTAATCCTACCACTATCTTCAATATCAATTTTTACTCCAGTCTGTGCAATAATATCTTTAATTGTTTTTCCACCAGCACCAATAACCTCTCTGACCTTGTCTGGCTTAATATGAATACTTTCAATCCGAGGTGCATGTTCAGAAATCTCCTCTCGTGGTTTTAACAACACCTTTTCCATCTCATTTAGAATGTGCGTGCGCCCCTCTTTTGCTTGCTTTAATGCCCGCTCCATAATCGCAAAATTCACACTATCAATTTTTATATCCATTTGAAAAGCTGTTATACCCTCACGTGTTCCCGAAACTTTAAAATCCATATCCCCTAAGTGGTCTTCATCACCTAAAATATCTGTTAATATAGCGACCTCATTTCCCTCCTTGATGAGACCCATCGCAATTCCTGCAACATTGTGTTTTATAGGCACACCTGCATCCAATAAAGCCAGAAGTCCAGAGCAAACAGTCCCCATAGAACTGGATCCATTCGATTCGAGAACTTCGCTGACAATCCGAATCGTATAGGGGAAATCCTGATAGTCAGGAAGAACAGCTGCTAACGATTTTTCTGCAAGAAAGCCATGGCCAATTTCACGACGGCTTTGACCAAAACGCCCAGTCTCGCCGACACTAAATGGTGGAAAATTATAATGCAACAGGAACTGTTTCTTTTTTGTGCCATAAAGTGTCTCAATAAATTGCTCATCATCTCCTGTTCCTAAAGTGACAGTGCCTAAAACTTGTGTCTCACCACGTGTAAAAAGTGCTGAGCCATGTGACCGAGGTAAAACACCCACTTCACAGGAAATAGAGCGAACCGTCACTGTATCACGTCCATCTATTCTAACCTTATCTTTTAAAATCTTACTTCTAGCTATTTGATATTTCAGATCAGAAAAAATATTTGAGAGATCTTTACTCAATTCTTCTTTGTTCTCAGAGTCCTGAATAAACATTTCTTTAGCTTCATTCTTCAATTCATCCAATGCCTTATATCTCTCTTTTTTCTCCTTAATAGATAGGGCTGATTTTATTTTAGGGGTCAGAAAAGCCTCTACAGACTTTACAAACTCCGCATCTGGCACATGTACTGTGAACTGACGTTTAGGCGCATCTCCTGATTTTTCTCTCAACTCGACTTGGGCATCTATAAGGGGCAAAATAGACTCATGTCCAAATTTTAAAGCTTCCAATAACACACTTTCTTTAACAAAAACAGACTCCCCTTCAACCATCAGTATTCCATTGCGAGAACCTGCAATAACAAGATTTAACTCAACACCCTCCAATTGTGATAGAGTAGGATTGGCTATAAATTTTCCATCTTTTCTCACAACTCGAACAGCAGCTATCGGGCCATTAAATGGAATATCACTTATAGTCAAAGCCGCTGATGCGCCAACGCTAGCTAACATATCCACAGGAAACATCCCGTCTGTACTTAATACGGTCGCTACAATTTGTGTTTCCTGCCTATAGCCTTCTGGAAACATGGGACGAAGAGGACGATCAATGAGTCGGCAATTTAAAATAGCATTTTCAGAGGGACGCCCCTCTCTCTTGAAATAACCTCCTGGGATTTTTCCCGATGAATAAAATTTTTCTTGATACTCAACAGATAGAGGAAAAAAATCCATTGTTGATTCCTCTGTAGAAGATACTACAGTGACTAAAACCATATTATTTCCACACTTAGTAAGGACAGAACCATCTGCCTGTTTGGCTAACTTGCCCGTTTCTAAAGTGATCTCATTTTCACCTACACGAGCGACTACAGTCGTTTCCATGAAACACCTCTTCCCTTATTGCCGCATTAACACCTGCTCACTCTTGCTCTCCTGAAAATGAACTCTATTATTCATGAACAATAGAGTCACTCATGACATGAATTAAAACAGACGCTAATAATATTTTCTATTTACGAAGACCTAAATCATTAATGAGACTAATATATTTCTGCACATTTTTTTGTTTCAGATAATCCAGTAGCTTTCTCCTTTGATTTACAAGTTTTATTAATCCATGACGTGAATGATTGTCCTGTTTATGAACTTTAAAATGATCTGTTAAATCATTTATTCTCTGTGTAAGAAGTGCAACCTGAACCTCCGAGCTTCCCGTATCGAGTTCTGACGTGCGATGTTTCTTAATGATATCTAACTTTATCTCCTTCGCTAAAGGCATCCTATCTCCTCTAAAAATCTAAAATACACTTTCCTTCCTCTCCATAGGTAAAAATAAGAAATCTTCCCTCTATTAACCACAATGAACTTCTACTCTCAAGCTATAATTTTCAAATACCTCTAATCTCTCCCTAAGTATTTTTGACATCTTATGAATGAATAAGTGGCTCTTTCATCGGTGTCATAAATTGACAAGCAACCCTCCAACCATTCGCCTTTCCAGATTTCTCTAAAAGCGAAATCCACCGATTATCTGATTTCCTGAAGATCTTCACCCATCTAATATTGCTATGCACTACATTCAATCTCTCTTTTAACCTATGTGGAATTTGCCCATTTTCCATAAGACGAGCCCATAACCCATCCACAGAAATACTCATTACATGATTTAATAGTTGATCCATAGGAAACCAAGCCTTCGAATCCACATAACCCAAAGCAGACAAGGTCTCTAAAGAAAGAGCATCGCTTAAGTGATAGGGTGCAGACTCTGTTCTAACCAATGAACTCATGGTTGCACCCACACCCAAACGTTCACCTAACTCATGAATCCAAGAACGAACATACCCACCCTTTTTACAACACAATCTTATATTATATTGTCTTCTTTTCACCCCTTTATATTCCACCCATTCCCGACCTCTATATTTTATATCCCAAAACGTCATTTTACGATAAACTTTTGGTACATCTAAGCCAGCTCTGACATATTCATACAGTTTACGTCCCTTCACTTTTATGGCTGAATAGGAAGGAACTTCCATTTCCAATACTCCATCTAATTTCTTCATTTCCTTTAAAATCACAGACTCACTCAACTCCACACATCCTGAATCGGAAATCACTTGACCTGTTGTATCTCCTGTATCTGTAACATAACCTAGATAAATTCCCACTCTATATTTTTTATCTCCCTCCATCAAATACCGGCTTAATAATGTTGCGTCCCCCACCAAAAGCACTAACAAGCCCTCTGCTAAAGGGTCCAGTGTACCAGAATGACCCACTCTCTTTTCTTTGAGTAAAAAGCGCACTTTATTGACAACAGAATGACTTGTTAAACCCTTAGGTTTATAAACTAACAATACACCATTAGGCATTACACTTTATCTCACTTAAAGAATACAGATGAAAAAATACTCTACTCCGCATTTGATTCATCTCTTTTATCCTGAGAAAGCTCTGATAAAAGCGACTGAATACGATAACTTTCTGCAACAGATTGATCTTCAAAGAAAACAATCTTTGGGCAAAACTTAGCTTTAAGTTTTAAACTCAACTCCTTTTGAAACTTCCCTCTATACTCTTTTATCTTTTCTAAATTATTAGCCACATCTTCATCAGAACCAAAGGTGCTCACATAGATACGAGCCTGTTTCAAATCCCTTGTTATTCGTACGTGATTAATTGTCACTATATTTTTAAAGTGATTTCTTAACTTTGTAATTAAAAATTGAGATAGGATATCTTTAACATCTTTTTCAACTCTTTGGATTCTCCAGCTAACAGAATTTTCCATAACAACAAGCCTATAGCTCTTGTGCAACCTCATCTATTTTATACATTTCAATAATATCCCCCACCTTTATATCATTGAAATTTTCAATCCCTAAACCACACTCATGACCAGAAGAAATTTCTTTCACATCATCTTTAAATCTTTTTAAACTTGAAATTTGACCCTCATAAACAGAACGCCCCTCTCTAACTAACCTCACAAGCCCAGATCGAATGATTTTTCCATCTTGAACCATACAACCGGCAACCACTCCAATCCTGGGTACATTGAATGTATCTCGCACTTCTGCACGTCCCACATGCACTTCAACAGTTTTAGGAGCAAGAAGACCCTTCATTGCCTTTTGTATATCATCCATAAGTTCATAAATAATATTATAGGTTTTAATTTCAACTCCATCACTTTTAGCAATATTTTGAGCCAAACCATCTGGCCTCACATTAAAACCAATAACAATTCCATTACAAGTAGAAGCTAAAAGAACATCTGATTTACTAATTCCACCAACCGCACTATGAACAACTTTAATTTTTACAGCTTCGGTGGCCATTTTATCAAACATGTCTTTAATGGCTTCTGCTGAACCCACAACATCTGTTTTTAAGACAATACGGAGTTCTTTGATATCACCCTGTTGTACCTTAGAAAATAGTTGATCCAATGAAACTCCCGCATGAGGAGTCACAATAGATTTATCTTCATTTTGCTTTCTTAATTCAATAATGTTTAAAGCCTCCTTTTCCGTTTGGCAAACATGGAAAAGGTCACCTGCTGCTGGAGGCGTTTGAAATCCCAAAGCTTTTACTGGCTGCCCGGGCAATGCCTCTTTAGTCACTTTACCTCTATCGTCATATAGAACTCTTATACGTCCCACAGACTGTCCGGCCACTACGATATCAGATTTTTTCAATGCTCCTTCTTGAACCAACAGCGTAGAAACAACACCCTTGCCTTTCTCCACTAAAGTTTCAATAACAACACCTATTGCCGAACGCTTCGGATTGGCCTTCAGTTCAGAGATTTCTGCTACCAATTTAATTTGCTCTAATAATTCACTCACACCCTTTCCATTCAAAGCTGAAATTTCACAGAAAATCGTCGTTCCACCCCATTCTTCAGGAACTAAATCAAACTCCGCCAGTTGCTGTTTAATTTTATCAACGTTGGCTCCTTGTCGATCTATTTTATTAATAGCAATAATTATAGGAACACCAGCAGACTTTGCGTGATTAACCGCCTCTTGAGTCTGCGGCATAACACCATCATCAGCAGCAACCACAATAACAGCAATATCTGTGACATTAGCTCCTCTGGCCCTCATAGCAGTAAATGCCTCATGGCCCGGAGTATCTAAAAAAGTGATTTTTGACTGATCGCCGAGAATAACCTGATAAGCACCTATATGCTGAGTAATTCCACCCGCCTCTCCTTTCACAACATTTGTTTTTCGAATAGAATCTAACAACGTTGTCTTACCATGATCCACATGCCCCATAACAGTAACAATCGGAGGACGAGAAACAGATGGAGCATCTATATCACCAAAAGCTGCAGCATGAATAAAATCATCTATCGATTTTCCTATATTTTTCACTTCAAAATTAAATTCAGGAGCAATCAAAGATGCTGTATCACTATCAATAAATTCATTTTGCTTTACCATGACTCCATTTTTCATCAATAAACCAATAACTTTGGAAACTTTCGTACCCATAGCTTGTGCAAACTCAGAAACTTGAATATTTCCATGAATTTTAATCACTCTCTTATTAGCTTTTGGCATCGTAATTTGTGTCTTTTTAAACTCACGATTTAATATGACTTTCTTTTTTCTGGGCTGAAAAATAACCTCACGTTTACGATACTCTGTCGCTGAAAAACCAGTTTTTTCTTCTTCTGAAACTTTTGCTGCACCTGACTCAGCTTCCGTCACACGAGATGATGGATGACGTTTTTTATCTTCTCGCCCCCCCGGTCGAGAAGTAGGGGGATCCATAATAGATATTTCATTTTGCTGAACAGAGTAAAAGCCAGTTCTGACATGACGCCCACGACTCTGTACGGGAGTCTCCTTTCCGACAGGGGACTTTCTTTTTTCTAAATCAATCTTCCCTATAATATTCGGACGCTTCTTCTCAGTAGATTTCAACTCTGTTGATTGAGCCCTACTGGCTGCATCTTCAGCTTTTTTTACTTTTTCTTCTTTAGCTTTCTGTTCAGCTTCTTTAACCTCCGCCATAACAGAAGCTTTTCGCCGTATAACAGTTTTAGCTCGGACCTTCTTTTTTAAAGATGAAGAAATAGGCTTCGAAGTGACTTTTTTTCGGGGACTTGCTTTCTTTTTAGGTGCTGTTTTCTTAGAAACCTTCTTTTTGGATACTTTTTTCTTAGATACTTTTTTCTTAGATGCTCTCTTTTTGACCTGCGTTTTCTTTTTAGCTTTTTTCTTTGGAGCTTGCTTTTCTTCCTCCATCATATTTTGAATTTTTAAAACAGCCGCCTTATCCAATTCAACCATATGATTCTTAACAGGAATGCCCCATTGCTTGAGCTTGTCCATTAGATCAATGGTAGACATCCCTAATTCTTTGGCAAATTCAAATACCTTTGGCCCAGTCAATATGCTCTCCTTCTAAATATGAATCGCTCAATCTCTTTTCCAACTCGATTTCATTTAATCCCTTAATAACCTTCTACTCTTCCTTATCGTTGACTTCATCTTTTGCAGAAAGATCTTCTTGTTGATTTTCCTCTTGTTCAGAATCTGTTAAAGACTCTTCCTTGGCTTTTTCTACCTCTGTATGAGCACTATCTGATTGATTCAATTGTGCTAATTCTTGCTGTAGTCTCAGATCAGCCAATGTTTTCATGGCTCCAGAAGTTGTTGACCCTTTATCACCAGAGTCTTTCGGAGCAGAAGGTATCTCTATGCCTTCCTTTTCATACTTTGCAACTAAGTCCTTACAGTCTTTTATTAATTTTTCTGCCTTTTTAAGATCTTCATATCCAGGAATACTTTGCACCTCAGAAGGACTTGCAGCAGCTAAGTTTTGAAAAGAGCCAAAGCCTGATTGATAAATATTTTGAGCCATAGTGTCCGTCATAGAAGGAATAATCATAAGATTGAATATAGCTTCAGCCGTTTTATTAGCCGCATCTACATCTGATAATATATCAATTTTCCAACCTGTTAATTTAGCCGCCAGCCTGACATTTTGCCCCTTCTTACCAATAGCTAAACTCAATTGTGAATCGGGGACAACCACTTCCATTTCTTTTGCCACTTCATCAATAAACACCTTAGACACCTCTGCAGGGGCTAAAGCATTACATGCAAAAGAAGTAATATCCTCATTCCAATTGACAATATCGATTTTTTCACCCTTTAGCTCTTGAACGATATTTTGAACACGACTCCCCTTCATACCTACACAGGCTCCCACAGGATCTACATTTTCCTCTTTCGTTCGTACAGCAATTTTTCCACGAGAACCTGGCTCACGAGCCGCCGCCATAACTTCCACAATGCCATCATGAATTTCTGGAACCTCAATTTCAAACAACTTTACCAAATACCGACTGTCAGCCCTAGACATAATAATTTGCGGACCACGTGTTGTTTGTCTCACTTCAGATATATAGCCTTGAATCCGATCGCCTGGTTTAAAAGTTTCTCCAGGAATTTGCTCTCGCATTGGGACATAAGACTCTGTACGCCCCAAGTCGACAACTATCGCCCCCCTTTCAACACGTCTGACAATACCTGATGCAATTTCACCTTTTCGTGATTCAAATTCCGTAAAGATAATATCTCGCTCTGCATCTCTTACCTTTTGTGTAATAATTTGCCGTGCTGCCTGTATAGCAATTCTACCCAAATCTTTCACTTCTAATTTTATTCCAATAAAATCCCCAACCTGAGCATCAGGATCCAACTTAAGTGCCTCTTCCGTAGGGATTTCAATTTGCTCATCAACATAATTTTCTGGATCGACAACTTCCTTAAATTCAAATAATTCAATTTCTCCAAGCTCTTCATTAAACGAAGCCTCAATTTCTCTATATGTTCCATACTTTTTTCGAGCCGCCTGCAACATACCCTGAGAAACAGCATCTATGATGAGCTGTTTATCTATACCTTTATCCTTCCCTATAACTTCAATCATTCGACTAAAATCTGAAAGTATACCTTCAGCCATAATTCCCTCACCTTGCTTGGAGCTTATTCCCTTTTTGTGAATCAAAATTGAAAACAACTTTGGCTTTTAAAATATCATCTATAGAAACATCACATTTCACACCATGAATATGAAGAACAATAACTCTCTCCTCATCTTTGACATCGACTAACAACCCTTTAGCATTGAAACACTTCTTCTCACCTTTCAACATAGAAGTCTTTGTACGAAGAGTAATTTCAGACCCTATAACTTTTCTGAAATGCCACAAATGCCTTAATGGACGATTCAATCCAGGACTCGAGACCTCTAACTTATAACCCTCACCTGAAATCAGATCCTCAACATCTAAAAGAAGACTCAAGCCCTGCGAAACCTTCACACAATCTTCGATACCAACATGTTCATCTTCACGATCTATAAAAACCCTTAACACCTTTCCCTTCCCATTTGATCCCGAAATAAATTGAATGTCGTAAAGAAAACATTTTTCTCTTTTACAAACCTGACTGGCTATATTTTCTAAACGTTCCCAATAAATATTTCCACTTTGAATCATTCTTTTCTCATTTCAAAAAACTTTTCACATAAAATCATATAAAAAAAGACCCACTCTAGGGGTCTTTTAAAAAACATTCTACCCTATTCTCTCTCGACAACTATGACCACTCCAACCTCATAGGAGACAGGACGACAACAAGAGGCGCACATTTTTAACAAGTTCCACTAAAAAAAGCAAGAGATCTCTATATCTTTCACTTTTCTGAACTCCATTTTTAACTAAAAGTACTTCTTCTCATCTCTCAAAATAGAGATCTTTGTACGAAGAGTAATTTCAGACCCTATAACTTTTCTAAAATGCCACAAATGCCTTAATGGACGATTCAACCCAGGGCGTGAGACCTCTAAATTATAGCCCTCACCTGAAATCAGATCCTCAACATCTAAAAGAAGACTCAAGCCCTGCGAAACCTTCACACAATCTTTGATACCAACATTTCCATCTTCACGATCTATTAAAAACCCTTAACACCTTTCCCTTCCCATGTGAGCCCTGAAATAAATTGAATGTCATAAAGAAAACAGAGTTTTCCACAACCTCTGACAATGCCTCTCTTAAGGTTTTTAAGGTCTTAAATTTTCTGTGTCTTGTATTTCTTCAAGAGAAAGGCAAACCAATCATCCAATCTTTTCTTTATCTGTTCTTTTTCCACATTTGATTTGATTTGATCTCTAACACTCATAAATGAGCGTCCCTTAAACTGAGATCTGTTCTCTTCAAAATATCTCAAAGATTCTGAATCTGTAATGGAAACCCGTAAAGCACGCTTTTTAAATTGAATAAATTTTCTTGAAACAAGTTTCTTCTCAATAATTCCTCGGGTTTCTTGCGAACTGGGCTGCATCGTCCTCCATTGTCTAAATCTCTTTCCAATATTCAACTGCCTTTTAATTTCATTATGGGCCTGAGACAGATCTTTTTGAGGCACAGAAACTATACCCGATGTTTTAGCCTCTTGATAAATAACCATTTCCAAAAATGCTCTAGACACTTGCGAACTAAAAGCCTTTGACTTCACATTTAATACAAGATTTTTTTTTAAAAATGAAGGTTCTCCAAATAAAAGATATTCGACGGCCGTATTTATTTGTACTTGCCGGCTTGTCAGAACTGAGAAATTTGTCCTTCCGACAACTTCAGTTATGAGTTCCTTTCCAAGGACTAACTTTGAAATCAATACAAGAACAATACAGAACTTCACTTTTATAGTTCTATCACAATCCATAAAATAAACAAACCTCTAGAGTGGATCCACTCTAGAGGTTTATTTTATATCCAATAACCTTAAGAAACTGAATTCTTACTTTTACGAAAAATAATTAAAACCTAAATGCCGTACGAATGAGGAAAGAATAACGATCTATAGACTCGATAGGTGAAGAACCATATGGACTATTATAATCGTATATCACTCTACGAAACTTATCATTCGTCCTATAACTTAAATTGAAGATATATCGTAACTCCGCTCCTATACCAATAGCCTTAGACAAAGCGATATCTAAACCAGTCGTCAAACCTATATCAAAGGCATGGGATGTATTGTCATATTTATCTAAAAAGATAGTATCGTCTTTATAGATACGCTGAGTATACATACCCATAGCTCCAATAGACGGACGCACTCTACCATTTAAAAGATAATACTTAAGCCCCACAGATACAGATGTCTCTCTTAATTCAACAACCTGCGGATAAGTCATATAACCAGGCCCAACTCCCCCTAAGCCGGAAATCTTTTCCATATCATAAGAAGAAAATAGACCACCTATATTAAAAACAAACTGAGACCCAGACAATTGCCCGAGATAAACAGTGTCTTCTGAAGGGAAAGAGATACCCAAATCAAGAGATAGGGCATAAGCTCCCCTCACATTTATCGTATCGATATAGTTACTCACACCGACTCCCACATTAGTTTGGAGTAGGGTGACTTCCTGATCGGCTGCACTCTGAGTTGTACCTTCTTCTACTGCTGGAGCCGGCGGCTGAATAACAAAGGTTTGCACCTCTTGTGGTTTGTTTTCCTGTTTCGCAGATGAGTCCTTATCTCTGTCATTGAACCGATCTATCAACTTCTGTCTTCGGTCTTCTTCAGATTTGAGACGATCTTCTTCAATTTTTTCACGCACCCTTTCCTCAGTCTTCTTTTCTTCCCTGACTCTCTCATCCCTCATGTGCTCAGCACGACTCTCAAGGGGTCGTGCTGTAACTTCAACCTCATCTTGAGGTATAGGGGGCTCTTTAAGTATAGAGGGCTCCTCAAGTGCAGAGCGAACTTCCGCTAAACCAATGAATGGACACACCAGAAAACCAATCACTATTATAAGCTTTGTAAAGACCATAGAATACACATCCTTTCACGCCACCCTTTATATACCATCAGCTTTCGTATCTTTCACAACACACAGACATCACTCGCAAGCCTTGTGCCAAAAAGAAAAAAAATTGTAACCGATTGAAATTAAAAGAACTACTCTTTATTAAAAAAGAACAATAAACTGATCCAATCTCTGAATTTAAAATTCTCTTGTCTAATTTATTGATAGTGCATACTTCTATCGGACCCACTTCACTTTAAGATTCACCATTGATTTTAAAAGGTTAAACTGATAGTCCATCTAAAAACAATAGATATGAAAATCTTACCAATACAAATAAACTTCTTTCACTGTCGTTCGCTCACCTCTACCCATTCTTCCCTTCATCACAGGTTGATGACACTTGAATAATACACTCTGTTTGTATTTTCTCTTCAAATAAAGAAACCCTCTCTTGGAGGATGTTCCCTATAGCCCCTATCCTTTATTTTACATTACTAAGAGCCCCAACTCCTATTGAATCCCTAAGAGAATATGAGGAGAAGAGAGTTTTTCAAAGCGCAGAGCGTATTCGTGGAGAGATCGTTTATTCTATGCTTGACTGCATCGAGCACTCTCCAGCTGGCACCTTTAGCCTGCAGTGGAAAAAGGCTTTTATTTTTCTCTTAAAGCAAGTTTTTCAAAGCGCAGGGCGTATTTCGAAGAAAGACGAGCCTGCGGCCTTTGAAGCTGTTTGAGCTTTAAGGGGAAGATAAAAGTCTTTTTCCTAAAGAACAGTGTATCTGCGGAAATGCAGTTTGTTCTATCCCTGAATGCATCGAGCACTCTCCAGCTTGCGCCTTTAGCCTGCAGTGGAAAAGGGCTTTTATTTTTCTCTTAAAGTGAGTTTTTTGAAGCGCAATGCGTATCCGTGGAGAGATCGTTTATTCTATGCTTGACTGCATCGAGCACTATCTAGCCAAGGCTTTTAGCCTTCGGCAGAGACGCTTTGCGCCCTTCAAAGCTGTTTGAGCTTGAAGGGGAAGATAAAAGTCTTTTTCCTAAAGAACAGTGTATCTGCGGAAATGCAGTTTGTTCTATCCCTGAATGCATCGAGCACTCTCCAGCTTGCGCCTTTAGCCTGCAGTGGAAAAAGGCTTTTATTTTTCTCTTAAAGCAAGTTTTTCAAAGCGCAGGGCGTATTTCGAAGAAAGACGAGCCTGCGGCCTTTGAAGCTGTTTGAGCTTTAAGGGGAAGATAAAAGTCTTTTTCCTAAAGAACAGTGTATCTGCGGAAATGCAGTTTGTTCTATCCCTGAATGCATCGAGCACTCTCCAGCTTGCGCCTTTAGCCTGCAGTGGAAAAAGGCTTTTATTTTTCTCTTAAAGCAAGTTTTTCAAAGCGCAGGGCGTATTTCGAAGAAAGACGAGCCTGCGGCCTTTGAAGCTGTTTGAGCTTTAAGGGGAAGATAAAAGTCTTTTTCCTAGAGAAGGGCAGTATTCCAAACAAAGACGAACTGCGGACCTCAGAGTTGTTTGAGATTTTGAAAGCCTTAAGAAAAAACTTCCCCTTTGCCACTCTATAGATAATATATATATGCTGACTTATGCCTCTGTGGCGGAATTGGTAGACGCGCTGGATTCAAAATCCAGTTCCGGCAACGGAGTGGGAGTTCGATTCTCCCCGGAGGCACCACTATATTTTAAAACTTTAAAGAAGCCTTAGGCCGCATCATACAAAAAAGTAAATTCTAGGAGCCAATATGGTCATTAATATCTAAGTTCACTATCTATTTCTTTAACAAGATAGTAAATATTATAAACCTCTCATCTATATATTTATTTCATTGGATTATTTGAATAATATCAAACCAAAGGCCCCAAAGAAACAAAAGCCACAATGACTGTTTACCATTAAAAAATACGTCAATCATGTCTTTGGAATTTATAAAAACAAAAGAGAGGGATTCATTATGAAATTCAAAACCATTTTATGTTTACTTTTATCTATAAGTCTAAACGAAAAGTCTTTTGGACAGATTAAAGATACAGGAATAGGATTCAATGAACAGTCTAAAAGTATCTCCAGATTAGACCCAAATGTCAGCTCTCTTCCAACAGAAAATTCAAGCCACAAAAATGTAAGGTGGAATGAAATAACTGAAATAGACGCAAATATGAGGCCTTCGGCAGATTTTTTTGATGCCATATGGCAAGGCAATATAGAGCAAGTTGAAAAGCTGCTTAAACTGCAAAAAGGTAAACACTTGAACACAGGACGTTCCAACACAAAGTGGACACCACTACATTGGGCTGCACACTTGGGAAACGTAAAACTTGTAGAATTACTACTGAGTCATGGAGCAAATATTGAAGCAAAAAGCAATGTACTAGAAACTCCCTTCCTTCTTGCTGCAAAAAAAGGACATATAAATATCATCAATATACTTCATGAAAAAGGGGCTAATACAAATGCGATTAATCTTGACGGTGAAACAGCCCTCATTCTAGCTACCAAAAAAAGACATCTATCTGCAATGAAACGACTCATAGACCTTGGAATAGACTCAAAACACCTAGCAGTACCGAAAAGGCACGGAGCATCGTTAACAGGGTCCGGGTGGTCTGCGCTCCATTGGGCGGCCTATTCAGAAATAGTTGATGCTATACATTTACTTATAGAAAAAGGGGTTGATCCCAATATCATGACTGCTGAAAAAGAAACACCTCTCCATGAAGCTGTATTTGCAAAAAAAATAAAATCCATTGAAGCACTTATGAATAAAGGTGCAGATCCACATTTGAAAAATATCGATGGCTCTAGCCCAATGGATTGGGCCATTGAACCTAGAGAAAGAAAGTTACTGAAACAACTTCTTTTAGAGAGAAGTTGCTACAACTAGTTCACGGATACCCCAAAATACCTAACCTATACCCACGGGATGCCAAACTGTTTTAAACTCAACAGAGCGCAATAGGGTTTCCAAAGACTGAACTTTTGATAGCGGTTCGATAATACGCTTCATATTTTCAGCACCCTCATTTCGTATCTCCTGAAAAGCCTGACTATCGTCTCTCTGAAAATCAACCAGCTGAACTTCCATATGTCTTATGAGAAAGGGAAATATCTCTTCAAAATGACACCCTAAGAGGTTGAGAGCACCAGAAGAAATACCAGACGCCGAAGCTGCTTCACCAATGATTCCTATAAAAGCTCCCCAGTTCTCAGGAAGTAGGACAACCACTGTATTACCTGCAACCAATAAGGCAGCCATATGACCAAAAAGCACTTCTAGATCGAACACCTTTGGAGGCACCAGTACACTGACCCCAACAGGTTCTGTTACTGTAAAATTATGATATGGCCCTACCACAGGATTAACAGCTCCCAATACCTGTTGAAACTTATCAGCAAACCCAGAAAAATAAACAAGAGCATCAATAGCATCTTGAGCCTGCTCCTGTGCATCTTGAGAACTGGCCTCGCTCACTTGTATGAGCATCGAATGCATTTCATCCTTGCGTCCTTCAATCAGCTCAGCCATGCGATAAAGAATTTGCCCCTTATCAAAACCTGTCTTTGATTCCCAAAGAGGAAGTGCCTTTTGCGCATAACTGACAGCATTTCGAAAATCTTTATGTGAAGCTCTACAAATATGAGCGTAAAACCCATAAGATGTCTCTGCCTTATAACTACGACCCGACTCTGTTCTTAAAAATTGACCATTCATATAGAGCTTTATTGTCTTTTGAAATTGGTTCATTCGATAATCCTCACATAGGAAAACAGACCATGGCGTCCACCCTCACGACCAAATCCACTTTCATAGTACCCACCAAAAGGGCTTGATGGATCAAATTTATTATAGGTATTTGCCCAAATCACCCCTGCCTTCAATTGATTTGCTACCATATGAATTTGAGAGCCCTTCTCACTCCAAATACCAGCTGCCAGACCATAAGGAGTATCATTTGCCTTTTGAATAGCCTCTTTTGCAGTTCTAAATGTCGAAATAGCCAGAAGGGGGCCAAAAATTTCTGTCCTTGCAATAGAAGATGCACCCGTAACATTATTAAAAAAACACGGCTTATGAAAATAACCAATACCTGGTAATTTTATATTTTCTGGTTCATAAAACTCGCACCCTTCTTCCCTACCTATTTGTACAAATTTTCTAATCTTTAATAACTGCTCCTTAGAATTAATCGCACCAATATCGGTGTTTTTATCTAGTGGATCCCCAATACGGATTTGACTCATGCGATACTTAATTTTTTTTACAAACATCTCAGCTATAGATTCCTGAAGAAGCAATCTGGAACCTGCACAACACACATGTCCTTGGTTAAAGAAAATTCCATTAATAACTCCTTCGACCGCTTGATCTATAGCTGCATCTTCAAAAATAATATGGGCGGATTTTCCACCCAATTCCATAGTCAGCTTCTTATCACCTGCAGATTGCATAATTTGCTTCCCTACTTCTGTAGATCCAGTGAAAGCTAACTTATCCATACCATTACAGGTCACAAGTCTTCGCCCTGTTTCTGCTCCGCCTGTTAAGATATTAACCACTCCAGGTGGTAAATCGATATCTTGAAAAATTTCACACAAAAGCAAAGCTGTTAAGGGTGTTGTCTCTGCAGGTTTTAAAACAACTGTATTCCCCATAGCTAAAGCAGGGGCAATCTTCCATGCCGCCATTAATAGAGGAAAATTCCATGGAATAATCTGACCAACAACACCAATAGGACGGGTATGATACCCCGGTACAATGTACTCTAACTTATCAGCCCATCCGGCATGGTAGAAAAAATGTGCTGCAGCTAAAGGGACATCAACATCCCTAGACTCTTTAATTGGCTTCCCATTATCTATAGTTTCTAAAACAGCAAACTCTCGAGAACGCTCTTCCAAACACTTAGCTATTTGAAAGAGATACCTCCCCCTTTCTCTTCCAGATAACTGAGACCATGTCTTTACATATGCAGTACGTGCAGACTGAGCAGCTCTTTCGATATCGACTTCAGAGGCCTCTGCGACATGGGCCAAAAACTCTCCCGTAGAAGGATTTAAAGTTTCAAAGTATTGACCTTCAGATGGTTCTTGAAACTGTCCATCAATAAATAGCCCGTACTGAGATTTTATATTTACATTTTTAGTGGACTCTGGTGCTGGAACGTAATCAAAGACCTCCTCTATCCGCTCTTCAGGAATCAATGCCACTTTCTCTCTATGAATCATATAAAAATCCCTTCGTATAGTGATAATTCCCTGTTGTTTGTTTATAAATTTGTCGAATCACATCACTCAATAAAGAACTGGCTCCAAAGCGAAAAAGTTTTGGAGTTAACCAATCGCCCCCTACGACCTCTTTCACCATACAAAGATACTGTATAGCCATTTTTGCATCCTTGATTCCTCCCGCCGGTTTCACACCAATACGTATTCCTGTTCTGTCAAAAAAATCTCTTACAGTTTGTAACATCACCAAGGTCACAGACAGTGTCGCAGCAGAAGATATTTTTCCCGTTGATGTCTTAATAAAGTCAGCTCCAGCTTGTATAGCTAAATGTGAAGCCAATCTGACTTTATCATATGAACCCAATTCTCCCGTTTCTAAAATCACTTTTAGATGAACATTTTCACAGACTTCTTTTATAGCTAGAATTTCATCAAATACAGATTGATATTTTCCTGAAAGAAACGCATTTCTATTCATAACCATATCAATTTCCGTAGCCCCTGATTTTACAGCCTCACGAACATCCTCCATTTTTTCTGCAAAAGAAAGTTGTCCGCTTGGAAAGCCCGCTGCAACACTTGCAACTTGAATCTCCGTCCCCTTGAGCTGTTCAACCGCAATTGGAATAAACACTGGATAAACACACACAGCTGCAACATGAGGAGGTTTTTGAGTGCTAGAAAACTGCTTAAAAAGAGAAGAGGGAAGAGGATGCTTGGCTTTGTAACACATTTGACGAACACGTCCAGCGGTATCGGCACCTTCAAGAGTTGTCAAATCAATCATCTTAATGATTTCATAGAGAGCTTGAAGTTTAGATTGACGCTTAATGCTCCGTTTACAAAAGAAACTGGCTCGTTCATTTATACCCACATAGTCTACTGGTTGAATGGGTATAAAAACACCCCCTCGTGGCGACTCTAATCGTATTTCATCAATCATAGATTGAAAACTTATAGCCCATTATACGACATACGACAAATTGAAAATCACATGCTCTCCCCTAATTCATCATTTTATCAAATTTCTTATTTAAGGATTTAAAGGTCTATATTCCATGCCCAGATCTCTTGCTACAGGCTCATAACAAACACCGCCATTATAGACATTTAACCCTTTAAGCAACTCTGGATACCGACGAACAGATTTCTCAATTCCAGCTCGAGCAATAATGCTACAGTACTTTAAAGTCACATTAGTTAATGCATATGTCGATGTCTGAGCGACAATTCCTGGTATATTAGGCACACAATAATGAATGACTCCATTGATATCAAATGTTGGAGAGACATGCGATGTCGGACGACAAGTTTCAATACAGCCCCCCTGATCCACAGCAACATCTACAACAACACTTCCCAGACTCATAGAAGCGACCATCTCCCGTGTCACTAAACAGGGTGCCTTAGCTCCTGTTACTAAAACAGCCCCTATCAATATGTCAGATTCAGGAACTGTTTCTTCAATATTCTGAATATTAGAATACAGAGTTGTCGCCCGTCCATCAAAGATATGATTAAGATACTCCAGACGATCCATATCAACATCTAACAACGTCACACTAGCCCCCAAGCCCAAGGCCATTTGTGCTGCATTGGTGCCCACAACACCCGCTCCCACAATTGTCACTTTTGCACGCCGTGCTCCTGTTACACCTCCTAGTAGTATTCCCTTTCCACCATGATTACTCTGAGAATAAAATGCGCCAATCTGAGCTGACATTCTTCCCGCCACCTCGCTCATAGGTTTCAAAAGGGGAAGGCTACCATCTGATAGTTCAATCGTCTCATAGGCAACAGCCTTTACTTTTTTCTCTAACAAAATCTGGGTTAATTCTGCCTCAGCGACCAGATGAAGATAAGCATAAAGAATTTGCCCCTCTCTTAAAAGATCATATTCCTCTGCTAGAGGTTCTTTGACTTTTACAATCATCTCCGAAGATTTATAAACCTCTTCTTTTGTATCGATAATTTTCGCTCCGCCTTTTGTAAAAACAGCATTGGAAATACCACTTCCTATTCCAGCATCTTTTTCAATAAGAACAACATGGCCCTCGGACACCAATTGTCTGACTCCTGCCTCTGTCATTCCCACTCTTGTTTCACTATCTTTAATTTCTTTTGGAACACCAATAATCATAGCCCTGCACCTCATTCTCATATTAAAAATAAAATATGGGATCTACCTCAATGAAAGATCTATGGTCAATAAATAATAGACTTTGACCAAAGGATGATACATTCTATACCAGTCATTGAATACATTTGATATTGTTTTTAGATGGATGCATAACCAGAACGAAAAAAACAGTATGTGAGTTAGCATCAACTCAATGAATTTTTAAGCTGACATATTTATAAATATGAAAAAAGGAACAATTATGGGTAAAAGCCTTCTCAAGAAAAAATTATCACCTGATGAAATGTTTTGGGAAAAAGGACTTCGCCCTTCTTCTTTTAACGAGTTTCCGGGCCAACCCAATATTAAAGAAAAACTTCAAATCTTTTTAAAGGCGGCTCAACTCAGAAAAGAGCCCTTAGATCATATGCTTTTTTATGGTCCCCCCGGTTTGGGTAAGACCACACTGGCATACATCATTGCCAATGAATTAGGAGTACCCATCAAAACAACATCAGGACCCGCTTTAGATAAGAAAGGTGATATTGCTGCTTTACTAACGGCAATGAAAGAAAATGCCATTTTATTTATCGATGAAATACATAGAATGAATATGCAT
Organism: Bdellovibrionales bacterium; assembly: GCA_965116215.1. Lineage (GTDB taxonomy): Bacteria > Bdellovibrionota > Bdellovibrionia > Bdellovibrionales > JAKFYE01 > CBDBKL01. Next base: position 855,454 of record OZ220494.1, read on the forward strand.
ATTGAAGAGTATCTTTATAGTGCTATGGAAGATTATTATATCGATATTATAACAGGGGATGGTTTGGGAGCTCAATCGATGAAGTTTCAACTGAATCCCTTCACTTTAATTGGTGCCACAACTCGAGTAGGGTTACTTAACTCACCCTTTAGGAACAGATTTGGAATTGTAGAACGTCTCTATTTTTATAATCCTGAAGATCTTACACAAATTCTTCTGAACAATGCAAAAAAATTAAAGTGCTCTCTTGCCTTTGAAGCTGCAACTGAAATATCCAAGCGGTCACGAGGAACCCCCCGAGTCGCCAATCGTCTCTTAAAAAGGGTTAGAGATTACGCCGAAGTACAGAACCAGGGAAAAATTGATTTAAGTATTACACAGTACGCTTTAAAAAAACTTGAAGTGGATGAATATGGATTAGAAGAGATGGATCGAAAAATATTAAAAATTATGATAGAGATGTTTAATGGAGGACCTGTTGGCATTGAGTCCTTGGCCTCTGCTTTAAGTGAAGAGAGGGGTAGCATAGAAGATGTCTACGAACCCTATTTGCTGCAAGAGGGTTTTATTAAAAAAACTCCCAGAGGGCGTATTGCAGGAGGACGAGCCTACGAACATTGTGGTCTTCCTATACCTAAACACTTAGGGCAACAAATTCATCTTATTTGACAAAATAGGATTCATTTTAAAAGGCAAAGGAATATGATACTTCAAAGAACCATTCGTCAACGAGTCCATGTAGAGGGCATTGGTCTTCACGCCGGCCAGCCTGCTCGATTAATATTTTGTCCCGCACCCAAAAACTCCGGCATTCATTTTATTAGAAATGACCTCCCTGGTAAACCCGCCTTAGAAGTGTCTGCCGATCATGTTGTTTCCACAGAGAATGCCACAACATTAGGGAATAAACATTTTCATGTGGCCACTGTAGAGCACTGTCTATCAGCCCTTTCTGTTCTCCGTATTGACAATTTAAATATTCAACTGGAGGGACCAGAAATTCCAATCATTGACGGAAGTGCTACGCATTACTTAGAGGCTTTGCTCAGTGCAGGGCTTATAGAACAAAATGCTATCAGAAAATACGCCTGTATTTTAAAACCTATTGAGTATAGGGATGGGGAGAAGCTTGCCAAAGTTCAACCTTACAATGGATTGAGAATTTCATGCACTATTGAATTCCCTCATAGATGTATTGGAGTACAAAAGATAGATTTTGATATCAATCAGTATAGCTTTTCCAAAGATATCGCTCCGGCACGAACCTTTGGTTTTTTAGAAGATGCTAAAAAGCTTTGGGCCCGTGGCTTGGCTCTTGGGGGGTCACTGAACAATACCATAGTATTAAAGGAGAATGAGGTTATGAATAAAGAGGGCTTAAGATTTCCAGACGAATTTGTAAGACATAAGGTTTTAGATGCATTAGGAGATCTGACAACATTAGGAATGCCCTTGTTGGGACATCTCACACTTCATAAGGCTGGGCATGGTGTAATGAATAAGTTAATGAAAAAAATATTAAATAGCCCTGAATACTGTCGTATTACAGAGCTGTCTTCTGAAGATCCAGTAACTGTTAATTTCTAAAAAAATGCCCCACCACAAATATAAAAAGTCCTTATCCCAGTGAGTATTGGTGTTTTCTACGCTGGATCGTATCGAGCACTCTCCAGCTTGCACTTTTAGCCGGCGTTGGAAAAAGGCTTTTATTTTTCTCTTAAAGCGAGTTTTTTGAAGCGCAATGCGTATCCGTGGAGAGAGCGTTTATTCTATGCTTGATGGCATTGAGCATTATCCAGCCAAGGCTTTTAGCCTTCAGCAGAGACGAGCTGCGGACCTCAGAGTTGTCTGAGGTTTTGGAAGCCTTAAGAAAAGCTCTTTCCCACTTATCCTCTTAATAAATTCAATTCCAAAATAGAGACGAACTTGTTCTACACTTGATACAATGAAGTTCAATCCAGATTAAGGTTTTAACCTTCGATAGATCTTTGTTAAGATTCAGTAAGTGCAGCTAAGCCCTGCCGAATACCTTCTTGAACAGTCACAGATTCAGGGATTGTCTCTAAGACTCTTTCAATTTCAGAAATTTTAAAACCTAAATAAGATAATCCGGAGACAATTTGCTCTTTTGTCTTACTTTTATGAGGCACTTGGCTCTTAGGTAATTTTCCTTTCAAAGAAAGTACCATTTGTTCAGCCATTTTCTTACCAATCTTAGGTAACCGAGATAGACCTTTCACATCTTCATTTATAATCAATTCTTTAAATTTTTCTAAAGAACATGCCGAAAGAATTCCCAAACCTAATTTAGGACCAATACCATTAACTCCTATGAGAGACAAAAATAAGTTTTTCTCTTCTAAGGCATGAAAACCAAAAAGTTGTATGGCATCATCTCTGACATGAGTCATAATATAAAGCTCTACTTCTAATGTATCGCTTATACTTTCCCATGTCGCACTGGAAATTAAAACTTCATAACCCACACCACCCACAAGCAACGTCACTCGGCCTTCATTAAAAGCGATGGGTTGACCCCTTAAAAACGAAATCAATACACTGACCTCTCTTAAGATAAGATTGTACAATCCTCTGGGATAATACACTCACCTCTTTTTAAATCAACTTTATTTTATATAAAAGCTCTAGTTCATATTACTTTAGATGGTTGACTTTGTTGTCATTTTAACATCAACCGATACAAGTTATTTTTATTAATCTCTTCCACTTTTCTAGAAATGAATAGTAACTGAATCTTCAGAAGACAGCTCTGTAATGCGACAGTATTCAGGATTATTTAATATTTTTTTCATTAACTTATTCATTACACCATGCCCAGCCTTATAAGTTGTGAGATGTCCCAACAAGGGCATTCCTAATGTTGTCAGATCTCCTAATACATCTAAAACCTTATACCTTACAAATTCGTCTAGAAATCTCAAGCCCTAAACATTATGGAAAACACGACTTCTTAAGGCGAGAGTCGACCTGAAGATGTGTTGCGTGATAATAGGCAATAGCCAAAGCATCTGAGGCATCTATCTGAATTGTTTCCTTCAAATTCAATTTTTGAACAATGATAGATCGAACAGTTTCTTTTGAGGCCCGACCAGATCCAACCACTCCCTGTTTAACAGAACGAGCTGTGTATTCAAATACAGGTAACTTTGCTTGCAGGATTTCTGAAAGACAGACTCCTCGTAAATGTCCCAACTTAAATGCAACATCTGGATTCTTACCTAGAAAAACATTCTCAACAACAGCCTCATGTATATCACTATGTTGGGATAAAAGATCCTTTATACCCAAAGCCATATAAAGAAGACGATCAGAAAAACACTTCTTTGAAGAAATCTTTATAACTCCATTTTTTAAATGAGAAATTCCCTGCTGACCTAAAACAATAAGGCCATATCCCAAACAAATAGATCCTGGATCAATACCTAATATCACTTTATTTGCGTTAACCATCTTTAATCCTTAAGAAGATATTCTAATTCTTCATCGTCCACTTCAAAATTTGTAAATACATTTTGTACATCATCATTAGCCTCCAAAGATTCGATCAAATGGACAACTCCCTTTATTTCTTCACCAGTGACACGAACAGTATTTGATGGGATCTTCACAAAACTTTCTTTTTTTACGATAAATTCTTTAAAAGCCTTTTTAAGAAATTCATAGTGACTCACAGGCGCATAAATAGACAGTATATCTCCATCAACTCTCAGATCATCGGCACCTGCTTCAATAGCTATCTCTTGTAATTGGTCAAAATTATTCTTTTCTGAATCAAATACAAATTCAGCCCGTGCATGAAACATCCAGTTGACACACCCCTGCTCTCCTAAACTTCCATTTCCCTTTTGAAAGATAAAGCGGACTTCAGAAACTGTGCGATTACGATTATCTGTCAAACAGTCCACAAGAAAGGCCACACCACATGGGCCATAGCCCTCAAAAGTGATTTCATCATATACAACACCCTTTAAATCTCCAGTTCCTTTTTTAATAGACCTTTCAATATTACTTTTAGGCATAGACATGGTCCGGGCTTCCTCAATGGCCCGACGCAATCTAGAATTAGCAGACGGATCTCCTCCACCTAACTTAGCGGCAACAATGATTTCCTTTGTCAACTTGGTAAAGAGTTGTCCCTTTTTAGCATCCACTGCTTTTTTAGTATGCTTAATATTTGCCCACTTACTGTGACCTGCCATGTGTTCTCATAAATAACAGGTCTATAGGTACATAGACAAGAGCTAGAAAAAATTTAAAGATCTACAGACTCAATATGTGTTAAAGTAAGAATCTATGTCAATAAGTCCTGAGTTTCTGACTCGCTATCAAAGTATTTATAATGAAAACCCTGAGTCCAAAGTATTTGCCCCCTTGGCAGAAGCCTATAGAAAAATAGGGCTCTTAGATGAAGCCCTTAAGGTGTGCGAAAAAGGGGTCCCCCTACATCCTGAATTCCCAGGTGGCCATCTCATCCTCTCCAAAATTCTTATTGAGAAAGATCAACTTAAAAAGGCCATTGACCCTCTTATACGCACTACAGACTTGTCTCCGGAAAATATTTTAGCTCATAAACTACTTGCTGAGACATATATGAAGTTACGACAGCCCAAAAAAGCTTTGAGTTCTTACAAAATGGTCTTACTTCTAAATCCGAACGACAAAACAGCGGCACATCATATTCATAAACTAGAGAGTCTAACGGCAGACGAATATGACGATGCACTTTTTATAACGAGAAATTCCACATCCAATGAAACAACAAACGATCCACACGAAGAGACAAAGCCGAATCATCAAACAACTGTAGAGCATTTTATATCACTCACCGACGCTTTCATTGTCAGATCAAACTTTGAAAAAGCTCTAGAGACACTCAGTCAGTTAGAATCAACAATTGGATCTCATCCCGAAATTGACAAAAGAAAAGCCTTTTTAAATGCACAAAATACCTCTCCTCTTCCAATAGAGACAGAAGAGGATATTATTCCCCTCAAAATCGATCTAGAACAAAACAAAAAGAAAAAAATCAAACGCCTACAATCCATGCTGCGTAGGATAAAAGAAAGACGTATCAATCTTTCTCCCTAAATATTCTGCCTCTTCTACTACAATATAGAGCAAAATCAGTTTATCAACTCATGCACTAGGAATATTTTTGAAAACAAATTTTCAGAAAAATCAAAATATATTCCCAAAACTATCATAGAATAAGATAGACTTTTAAATAGAAAAAGTACTCTAGACAAGAGTCCCTAAAAAAGATAACTTTAACCCTTAGAGATCAGTCATATGTATGAAACATCCGATTTTCGTAAAAATTTAAAAATCCTCTTAGATGGAGTTCCCTATATTATTATAGATTTTCAACACGTTAAGCCCGGAAAAGGCAACCAATTTACCAGAACAAAACTAAAAAATCTATTAACACGCACAAATTTAGAGAGAACATTTAAATCTGGAGAAAAATTTCAAGTGCCAGATATACGCACAATTAATGTTAATTTTCTCTATAAAGATCATTCTGGATTCCATTTTATGGATCAAGCCAATTATGATCAATTTCTTCTGAACGCAGAGAAAGTAGGAGATGCATCTCAATATTTAACGGAGAATCTTGAGGTTGTTATTTTAATGTTTAATGAAAAACCTGTGGATATAGCTCTACCTAAAGCTGTTAATTTAAAGGTGACCCAAACAGATCCCGGATTGAAAGGCAACACAGTCACAAACACAAATAAACCTGCAACTATAGAAACAGGGGCTATCATTCAAGTACCCTTACATATTAATGAAGGAGACACTATACGTGTAGATACTCGAACAGGCAGCTATGTTGAGCGTGTCAAGGGATAGTCTCTGGGGGGCTTGAGCCACCAATATTTGAGAATAATATGTCTCAATACATTAAAGAAAACAGACTAATGTATAGAGTTTTCCACACAATTTTTCCCAGTATATAATTCTAAAGACAAATCGAACTCTAAAGCTCTGTATTTTTTAAATTTTCTTAGATAATAAAAGAAGTTATTCTAAAAAGAGTACATAAAATACGAGGTAAATTTTGTCCAGTTCTATTGAAATTGAAATTAATAAGCTACTTAAACAAAAAGAGGACATGTACCAAATTGCTGATGAACTCATTAAAAAGTGGAGAAGTTCTGAATTATCCTATAGAGACAAAGAAAGCATCTCTTTCTTCTTATTTTATTCTGGCTTTTACCCTTCCCTCATTGAAAGTATTATTTTCTCATTGAGAAGAAAGAGTAAAATTCCATGGTCAACTCTGATGCTCTTTCTAGAGTCAGAAAAAGAAAAAGTAGATTCTAAACTCATAGATCTCTTATTTACTGGAGCAAAAAAAGAGGACCAACTAGAAGGAATGACTCTCTCGACACAATTTGATGATCTGGATATAAGATTTAAAACAACTCGCAAAAAATTTTATACAAAATGGCTAAATTCCTTCAAAGAAAAAAGGAAAGAATTGCTATCTCAAGCAGCAATTTTTCACAATGATGGATTATTTGAAAAAGAAAAAGAGATTCTTAAAGAAGTGCAACTGTTATCTAATGAAGAAGCTCCTAATATTTTAAACAAATTTGATAAGTTATCTCTAAGGCAAGCTAAAGAAATGTTAAATAAAATAAAAGATCGTATAAGAGATAGCTCTCACTCTAAATATAGAGAAACATCTGTAAACAATGAAAAATTAAAAGAAGCTGAAAATAAAATTGGAAATTTATTAGTTCAACTGAGCAAAGAGCAACCAGAACTTTCTTATCATATCTCGATTGCTCTTACGCAAATGGAGTTATTTAATTTTGCCCTGAAAGCCCTATCTTACTCTAAAAAGGCCCCTCAGAGCAAATGGTTAAGGCTGGAGCTTCTTTTACTCACACGCCAGTATATTTCTGTCATAGACTTAGCCCAAAGACTTGAAGTCAGAGAAAAAGACAACTCAGAATCTGTTTTTTCAACAATGTACGCTAAAGCAAAAGCTCTTTGGGGGCTCTCTCAAAGAACAGAGGCCATACAATTACTAGAATCTATATTGAAAGTGAGACCTCAATATCGTTCTTCTCATTCTCTCTTAATGAAGTGGAAGGAGAGGAGGGACAATAAACCATGATACAATTCCGAACGCTCTATAAATACATTTTAGTAACCCTTTTATTTATAATGCTGGGATTTATAAAAACATACCATGTCCCACAATTAAAAACATGGGCCATATTAAAAATTGAAGACTTAAGTAGAAAACATATTCCTTCTATAGCTTTTATCCCAGAAGATATTGAGTTTCACTTATGGCCACTAGAAATAAGATTGAAATCTAGCAAAATTCATATAAAAGGAGAGCTATCTCGATCCATAACCCCGATAATGATAAAAAACTTATCTGTTCGATTAAAAATATATAGCCTAATCATGGGGAATTATCATGAATCTATAGAGGTGAATATCCACCAACCCCATTTTGCAGTTCTTATTCAAAATGATAACCAAATAGATATTGGATCAAAAGGATTACCAACAGTTAAAGATTTTCTAAACAAAATAAATACAGTCATTAATCCTAAAACAATTAAATTCATATCTAGTATCCCCATTGCAAACCTTAATGTTACCGATGGAAAAATGACTATAGAAGATACTTCTGTTGATTTTATTTCCAAAATCAATCGATTAAACTTTAAGATTAAAAATTATCCTCAAGGGATTTCTCTAGATGCTCATATCAAAGATACTCTATTCAAAAGAAAGAGCGTTAATACATTTTTAAAAAATGTAGGGTTAGACTTTAAATTAAGTTTAAAAGATAACATTCTCTCCTTAAGTGATTTAAAATTTCAACACAAAAAGTCTTTCATTATTAGTAAGGGCGATACCTCCTTTGATTTAAAAAGAAGTACTGTTCAAAATCTGAATATCAAAGTACGAACACACTTTGCATTGGCTTCTCTAAGACAAAGCTTACTTACATTTTTCCCAGGGCACTCCATCCCAAAAATAAGGGGAATATTAAAATCAGAATTTGAATATGGATTTGACCAGGAGAACCTAAAGGAGGTCACCGGAAAATTTGAAACAAAAAACTTAAAAATAGATAAATTTTTTATAGGAAATATTCACTCTCAAATCACTTTTAATAATAAAAATATCTACTCCCCCCTTGTAAGAGTGTACAACAACAGTGGCATAATTCATTTTAAAGATCTAGACATACAATGGAACAAACAAAAAAACATTAAATACATATTAAACTTAAAAAAAATAGAGCTAGGCACATTCCTCAATAACCTCGGGCTAGATGTCTCCAACTTAAAAATGAAAATAAACGCCAATATTCCTTGTGATGGAATTCTACAACCCTCTCTTTCTATAAATTGTAACGGAAACCTAGATGGCAATAATTTCTCCCTGACATCGGTAGATAAAGGATCAAGTATAATTGCTCTAGATACATTTTTACTAAATGGCACCGTCAATTTAACTTCTGATAGGGTAAATATTAAATCAGACATAAGTATTGGTGAATCCACTAAGGGTAAGGCTGATAGCTCAATCCATTTTGACAAAGGATTTCACATTAAATATGAAACAAAATCCTTGGACTTTAAGGATATCAAAAGTTTAGCTGGATTGAAATTGGAAGGACAAACTCAAATAAAGGGATCAACAAAAGGCGATAGCAATAAAGCTACATTTAATATGAATCTATCTACAAAAAATATTTGGTTAAATGATTATGGTTTAGGAAATTTCCGTTCTTATTTATCTTATAAAAAAGGGAAATTACTATTTTCAAATATTAAAGGAAAATATAGAAATTTAAATTTCAAAGGAAAAACTCTTGTCGATTTAAACAAAGAAATTATGGACACTCGATTTAATATTGAAAAAGGAGAGGTTCACAACCTACAAAGTCTTTTATCTCGTAAATACACTCTTCCATATGATGTTCATGGGAATTTATATGTCACCAAGGGTCATGTTTGGGGGCCTTTTGAGTTTACAAAATTAAACTATGATATCAATTCTACAGTTTATAATGGCACTGTTGGACTAGAAACATTTGATGAATTTATTTTTAATATTAAAGCAAGAAATGGGCTTGTTAAGCCTAAAAATATTCTCCTTAAAAAGGGGCGCAGTCAGGCAACCCTGCAAGGTGTGGGAAAACCTGATGGAAGTATTGATATAAAAATATCAAGCCAAAATTTTAAACTTGAAGATTCTGAAGTCATATCAAAATTAGTTCCCAATTTAAATGGAAGGGCTAACTTAGCACTTCATCTCACAGACCATATCCTATCTCCAAAGACAGAGCTTTTTGCCAAAATAACCGACACATCTATTGGTCTAGAGCCCTTTCCTGATTTAGAAGCCAAGGGAAGCATCACTACAAAGGGGATCAGTGGAACAGGACAACTTCAAAATCAAGCTCTTAAACTATCTTTTGATTTTCCCTTTGCAGACAAATACCCTTTTAAGTTCTATCTCAATGCTCAAAAATGGAATTTTACTCCACTATTCTCAACAATTTCTCCAACACTCAATGCAAACGAATATCAAAGTGAATTTACAGGAATTATCGATTTACAAAGTGAATCTGGAGGTTTTTGGAAGTCTTCAGGGACAGTTGATTTATCCTCATTTCATATAAAGAGGGGGGATAGTGAAGGCTATATAAACCAGCCCACTAAGATTATTTTTAATAATGGGAAAATGAATATAGATTCTCTACGTTTTAAAGGAAATAATACTTCATTAGAAATAAAATCAGTCAATAGCAGTCAAAATAATCTTGACTTAAAAGCCATGGGAAAAATTGAAATAGGTCTTCTCGCATTTATCACTCCGTTTCTAAGTGACCTTAGAGGTACTCTCTCATTAAACTTTCAAATGAGCGGTACAGCATCAAATCCAAAACTTAGAGGATTAGCAATCATACAAAATGGCTTCGTACAAGTCCCTGATCTTATTCATCCCTTTGAAAATATACAATCTGATATTTTATTCAACCAAAAAAAAGTCATTATTAATACTTTTAATTCTGATTTTGCCTCTGGAATTGTTAATGCCAGTGGATCTATTAGAATTAAAGATTTTAAAAACTTCCCAACAAACATTCAGGGAGAATTTAATAATGTGAATTTAAATTTTCCAGAAAAAGTTGAAACCTCTGGAGATGGTTCGTTTAAAATCTCTGGTCGCTGGTTTCCTTTCACTCTGACTTCTCATTATACAATAAATAAAGGACTCATAACTAAAACACTTGAAGAGGCACAAGATGAAGAGTTTCAACTTCGACGAAGAGATTTTTTACCTGACTTTTTAATGGAAGCTCGATTCTCAATGTTTAATTTAAATATCACATCTCTATTTAATAATAATTTCTATGTTCGAAATAGCCTGGTAGATACTCCCATTAGAGGCTCTATTCAAATCAAAGGAACATCACTTAATCCAATACTCTTAGGAACTGTTTATACAAAGCCCGGAGGCAAACTTTTCTTTAAAGATATCCCCTTTGATATCGTTAATTCTCAATTAAAATTTGATAATCCAAATAAAAATAATCCTTATGTTTATTCTGAAGCTAACGTCCGTGTAAAAAATCATGATATCTCTCTTCTTTTACAAGGGTATGCAGATAATTATAAAATCAACTTAAGCAGCCAACCCCCATTGACAGAACAAGACATTGTCTCTCTATTAGCTTTAGGCATTACCACTGACGAGTTAGAATCTTATGATTCAGAAGAACAGATTACTCAGCAGTCCTACGAAATTGGTTCTGCACTGATCTCTAATAACCCTCTGGGAAACGAGATAAAAAAGAAGTATGGTGTTGAAGTTAAATTTTCATCTGCAATTGATGATAGTAATACTCTCAATCCTAAAATCATTGTTAGTAAAAAATGGTCTCCTCGCTTGAATACAAGCACCAGTAGAACATTTGGAACTGAGGTCAAACAAGATGTAAAAGTTCAATACCAATTAAATAACAGCCTATCTGTCATTGGAAGTTGGGAAGGGAAAGAATTTACAGAAGAAGCACAGTTCTTAGATACAGAATCAGAAAATACAGATATATTAGGATTAGATTTAGAATATAGGGTCAATTTCAAATGAAAAACATATTCTCTCTTCTATTATTGACCATCTTCTTTCTTACGAATACTGCCATCGCAGCTGAAATTCAATTTAAAGGTATTGCCCCTGAAGTTCAAAACAATCTTTATAAAAAAATAAAAGGCCTTACAAAAAGAACACTATCAAAGAGAAAACTAGATGAAATCTCTATTTACTTATTTAATTTAGGTTTATATGAAAAAATTCAGATTTTTCGCTTTATAAAAAATAAAAAGTATATTTACTCTATTGAGTCTATCCCCTTAAGAACAATTTCTGATTATACTATCCAAGGCTCCAGCATTTTTAACCAACGCTACATCAAAAATATATTAAAAATAAAAAAAGGCGATCCTTATAACAAACTGGAAGTTATTAATGGGGTTGACAACCTGAAAGATCAGTATGAACAATTTGGTTATCTCAATACAAAAATTACAATCACCCCATCATATGAACAAAACTCAGTCGTATTAGATATAAATATTAAAGAAGATGACCTCTATAAAATACAATCTATTTCATTGGATTCTACCAACACTGAACTTTCTAGAAGATTAGAAAAATTAACAAAGGATCTAGTGGATAAGGCTTGGTCAATAGAAAATAGAAAAAAATTATACTCGAGATTAGCAAATTATCTTATTAAAAATCAATACCTTGGAACTTCATTGAAAGAATTAGAATGGAAACCTCAGAGAAATCAGAAGAAAATCCCAATACTCATTTCTATAGAAAATCCCTATAAGTTTAAAATACGTTATAAAGGAAATCATTACTATGATGACCTAACATTAAATAAGTCCTTAAGGATTGATAAAAAATTAAATCTAGGAACAAATCCAATATTAATACTCACTTCCCGTATAAGGGAAAAATATTTGAAAGATGGATTCCCTCATATCTCTATTAAGGCAAAACAAAACATCTCAAGTAAAAAATTTTTAAAAGAGATAGTTTTTAATATTAATGAAGGAAAACGTGTTCGAATAAATAAAGTTGAACTTCTAGGTAGATACATGCGCAAGAAAGATTTCTACTTAAACTATATATTAAATAATAGTGGCAAACTTGTTTCAAAAGGTTTTTTTAATCGTTCTGATATTGAAAGAGGCGTTGATAAATTGATAGAGAAGCTTCAAGATATGGGACATTTAAGAGCAAAGTTTAGATCATTAAGAACAGAGTACAATAAAGAAAAAAACAAAATAGACCTTTTTTTTCTTATAGAAGAGGGAGGGGTAACACTGATAAATAAAATAAACTTTAAAGGAAATGCTGCTTTTTTCAAACCTCAGTTATTGAAGCACATCCCATCAAAAGAAAATCAACCTTTATCCATTTCAGATCTTGAAAAATCTCTAGTCGAGTTAGAAAAGCTCTATTTTGATAACGGTTATCTGGATATGTATTTAAAAAACGACATTTCAGAAATTATCAAATATCATCCTGACGGTACTCAAGCTGAACTGAACTTTGATATTCACGAGGGGCCACTTATTGTAGTCAGCTCTATAAAGGTAGAGGGTAACTTCATAACAGAAGAATATGTTATTTTAAACGAATTAGAGTTCCAGACAGGTGATATTCTAACTATTCAAAAAGTGAATGACTCTAGCTATCGACTTCAACGTCTAGGATTATTTTCTAATGTGGAAATTAGAATGTTAGAGAAAGGAACACAAGTTTCTCAACGTTCCATCATCATAAATGTTTCTGAAAAGGAGCCTGGGACACTGACATCAGGGATTGGACTTAATACTGAATTTGGGTTGACTCTTAGGGGTTATTTAGGTGCTTCCTATAGAAATTTAGAGGGAACAGCAAGACAGATTACAGGGCGAATTGATATCAAAAGAATTAAAAGTATTGATTTTATAGAAAATAAAATCTCTGCAGGATATCTAGAGCCTTATATATTCTTCTCCAAAACGAGAGCAAGACTTAACTTCATTAGATCTCAAGAAATCACAAATACACTTGAAGATGTAGAACAAGTTTTGGCACAAAATAAAAATGAAATTCAAATCAATTTAGAGAGAGAAATTGGACGTCATATTAAAGTCACATGGTCTCTTTGGAAATTTGAAAGCACAAAAGTATTTGAAATTAATAATAAAATTGAAGAAGAAAAGCAGACAATTGCATCAATGGGGCCCATCATAGAGTTTGACCACAGAGATAACGTGTTTGATCCCACCAAGGGTTCCTATATTCGCTTTATGGTTTCTTATGCCGATCCACAATTTGGTGGATCAAATCATATTCAGTTTATTAAGATCAACACAGCATACAATAAATATACAAAATTAGGGAACTCTGAAATTGTTTGGGCCAATTCATTGAGAACAGGTTATTTAAAAAATCTAAAGAAAACCGGTGGAATTCCAGAAAATCAAATCTTCTTCTTAGGGGGGCGGTCTACCCTACGTGGTTACAACTCAAGATCTGTACATAGTCGTACAAATTTAGGATTTGGAGATGAGCTTTTTACATTAAAAACATCAACACATTTTATTTTATTAAAATCTGAATTTCGTTTTCCCTTATCCGAATCTATAGGTGGGGTTATTTTTTATGATGGTGGCTATCTGGATATTGAGGGATTACACATAGAGGATAAGTATCGTAATGCTGCAGGACTAGGAATACGCTTTATTACACCCGTAGGACCTGTCAATGCAGAGTTTGGCGTAAAGCTCGATAAACATGACACTGAAAAGTTTGGAAGATTTCACCTCTCTATTGGATCCTTCTAGCGGCCAAGAATTAAAACAAGCTCATTTTTTTTGGAGTTGACTATTTATAAGATAGACAACAGGGAAGAGTTTTTCTGATGGCTTCCAAAATCTCAGATACCCTGTTCTTTAGGAAAAAGACTTTTATCTTCCCCTTAAAGCTCAAACAGCTTTGAAGGGCGCAAAGCGTCTCTGCCGCAGGCTAAAAACGCAAGTTGGATAGTGCTCCATGCAGTCAAGCATAGAATAAACGATCTCTCTACGGATACGCATTGCGCTTCAAAAAACTTGCTTTAAGAGAAAAATAAAAGCCTTTTTCTAACGCAGGCTAAAAACCCTGGCTGGATAGTGCTCGATACTATCACTATAGAATAAAAACGATCTCTCCACGAATACGCCCTGCGCCTCAGAGAACTCGTTTTGAAATCTTTAAGAAAAACTCCCACTTCCCCTTTACTCAACTGAGTAAAATAAACAAATCTGTCTGAATTTTGTCCGAAATGTCCGAATTTCTGAGTCACTCTATCGGACATTTTTTTAGAGTTATTCAAAATCTTCATCATAACCCATTGAAATAATTAAACTCACAGTGTCCGATCTCACGGCATCCTATTTGTATAGTTATTTTATCCAAAAAGGAGGCTTTTGCTATGTCCACTCAAAACTTAGAACCCAAACAACACCTTACTCATGATAAAGTCGCTCTGATCTCCACCGGACACTCTGGGGTTCAAACCATAAAAGTTTCAGAATTTATGACTTTTGGCAGAGACCCTATGAACACAATATCTCTTTCGGATCCTTTTGTTTCCGCAAGACATGCTCGCATTGAAAGTACTAAAAAAGGATTTGTGTTACGTGATCTTCAAAGTCGTAATGGGACATTTCTCAATGGGGCACGTATTATTGAAGCTCTTCTAAAACCAGGAGATCGCCTTTCGATAGGTAAATGTGAATATCTATTTCAAAACAAAATACCTAAGAATACAGAAAATAGAATTTTAGAAAGTAAAAATATAAAATGGAATAACATCCTTAAAACACTTCCAGAATTTGCTCGAACAGATCTGCCTGTACTTCTTTTCGGTAACTCTGGTTCAGGGAAAGAAATTGTCGCCCAAGCCATTCACGAAAATTCAACACGCTCTCAAGGTCCATTCGTCAGTGTGAACTGTTCAGCACTGAGTGATACATTGATTGAAAGTGAACTTTTTGGTCATAAAAAAGGAAGTTTTACAGGTGCTACCAGTGATCGACAAGGGGCCTTTGAGGCAGCTCGGAAAGGAACTTTATTCCTTGATGAAATTGGAGATCTACCCATTACATTACAACCAAAACTTCTCCGTGCTCTAGAAAATCGTGAAATAAGACCAGTTGGAAGTGATCGCAACTTTAAAACAGACGTTCGGATTATTGCAGCTACACATAAAAACCTACAAAAACAAATCTCTAAAGGATTCTTTCGCTCTGATTTATTTTACAGACTTCATGTTATTAAAATACAAATCCCATCACTTAAAGAAAGAATGGAAGACTTTGACCTCCTCCTTTCTCAATTTGCTAGAGAAATGCGTGTACGCTTTTCATACAACGCAATACAAAAACTAAAACAGCATTCATGGCCAGGAAATATCAGAGAACTAAAAAATGTTGTAGCCAGAGCATCTGCATTTTATCCAAAGATGGAGATTCTTCCCAAACATATAGACTCTTTAATTGATGAAATTCCTGGAACTCAACACACTTCTTTAGATCAGATAAAGAAAGAAAGAGGATCATTAAAGGAAATGGAACAAAGAATGATAAGAGAAAAACTGATTGAAACAAAGGGAAATCAACGACAAGCCGCTAAAGAACTCGGGATCGCAAAAAGCACCCTTCATGATCGCATAAAGTCTTATGAGATAGATATTTCCTCTTTATAACCTAAAGGAGATCTCGCATCTATTGTTCAATTTATAAAGGCAGGTGTAGATATAGATTTAGAAGATAAATCTGGCCAAACTCTTCTCACGCTACTGTTTTGGAAAAAGGAACTTTACCGGTTAACTTTAAAGATGGAATAAAAACTCACTACCAACTTTCTGGAAAACTGTACAATCAAGTCTCAATCGCTACATTTTAGGCATGAGCCACTTCCCAATTTTCGCCTGTCACCACATTTACCTTTAAAGGAACGCTTAACTCCACAATATTTTCCATAATATCAATGATCTGAGGAGTCACGCTCTTAACCCCATCCTCTGAAGACTCAAAAACCAATTCATCATGAACTTGAATAAGCATATCCGCCTCTATAATTTTATCGAGTTCAATCATTGCTTTTTTTACGATATCACTTGCCGTCCCCTGTATAGGAGCATTGATAGCTGCACGCTCACCAAACTTAGATATATTTGCATTTTTAGACTTTAATTCTTGAATATAACGACGTCTACCAAATAACGAAGTCACATAACCTTGTAACTTTGCTTTTTCCACTATAGAGTGCATATATTTTTGCACCCCTGGAAACTTTTTAAAATAATCCTTAATCACCAAAGAGGCTTTATCAATAGATACATGCAAACGCTCCGATAAACCAAAAGGACTCATTCCATAGGCAATCCCAAAATTAACAACTTTTGCAATCCTCCTTTGCTCCATTGTTACACTCTTAAAAGATACATTAAAAATTTTAGATGCCGTAGCAGAATGAATATCTAAATCTCTATTAAAAGCCTCAATCATCTCTTTGTCTTTAGAAATATGTGCTAAAACTCTAAGTTCTATCTGACTATAGTCTGCTGAAATTAACACCTTCCCCTTATCAGCTATAAAAGCTCTGCGAATGGCACGCCCACGATCTGTACGGATAGGAATATTTTGAAGATTTGGATTCGTACTCGATAAACGACCTGTGGTTGTCACCGCTTGATTGAAATGTGTATGTATACGACCTGTCTTTAAATCAATAAGCTTTGGCAAAGATTCAATATATGTACTTTTTAACTTACTCAACTCACGAAATTCTATTATCTTTTTACAAATAGGATTATTCAATTTTTCCAAAACATCAGAGCTTGTACTATATCCTGTTTTTGTTTTCTTAATAACAGGCATCTTTAACTTCTGAAAGAGCACCTCAGAAAGTTGCTTTGGACTAGTCAAATTAAAATTTTCTCCTGTATCTTTATAAACTTCCTCTTCTATTCTTAAAATGTCAGAAGAAATGGATCTATTTTGTGATTCAAGAACAGACTTATCGATAAGAAATCCTTGGCTTTCCATTTTTGCTAAAATTCCAATCAACGGAAATTCAATCTCTTTAGCAATAAATAAAGATTGGTCTTTCTCTAAAGCATTTTTCAAGTATGCTTCTAGATCTAACTGAGCTATATAATATTGACTCGCTTCAAAATCTTCAGAAAGTTTTTTCCCGAGAAAACTCTCATAAATTTTTAAAAAAGAGCCCACCTCACCTGACTTTAAAATATAAGCCCCTAAAAAATGATCCCAGAGAGTTTTGGGATTTTTAATATGAAACTGTCTATAAAACTCTTTTAGCTTATACCCTTTCCAAAATAATCGCTTTTTATTGAGAGCTTGACCTATATCCATAGGTTTTCCCTTTACAGAGAAAACCTTGCCATTAACACCTAATTTTAATTCAGGATCACTGACTAAAACCCAAGCCTTTGCAAACTTTGGTATCGTTTTCTGTATTTCGTCGACATTAATAAAATTTTCTCTAATATATATCTTTTCAGACAGTCCTTTTACTTTCTTTTGGAATTTATCATTTTTACTCACCGTTTTATTTTCAAATAACCGACGCTCAAAACTCTGAAATTCCAATTCATTCAATAAAGATTTTAATTTCTCATTATTTCTATGTCGAATTTTAAGATCTTCTAATTGGACTCCAAGATCAACGTTAGTTCTAATAGTCACAAGATCTTTAGAAAGGTAGGCCATCTTCTTATCTTTTAGCAGTTTTTTTTGCACACTCCCTTTAATGTTATTAATATTTTTATAAATCCCATCCAAATCATTATATTCCGTTAAAAGTTTCTGCGCCCCTTTTGGACCAATACCGTAAACACCCGGAATATTATCTGAACTATCTCCCACCAAAGCTAAATAATCTAGCATCTGCTCCGGAGGAACACCCCACTTCTTCTGCACTCCCATAGAGTCATATTTGATGTCTTTCATAGTATCCAACATAGAGACATGGGAATCCACAAGCTGTGCAAAATCCTTATCACCACTGACAATAATAACTTCAAGATTATTTTTACGCCCAAAACTCACAAGAGTTCCAATCACATCATCCGCTTCAAAGCCTACCTTCTCATATTGTGGAATCCCCATATACTCAGTGAGCTTTTTAATATATGGAATTTGAGGTACAAGATCCTCCGGCATTTCTACTCGATGACTTTTATAATCTTTATATATTTTTTTTCTAAAACTCGGTTCCTTCACATCATTACAATATACAATGTAGTCTGGTTTAACATCTTTAAGCAACTTTACAGTCATAGACATAAAACCATACAAAGCATTTGTGGGTAAGCCGCTCTGAGTACTTAGAGGTCGAATAGCATAATAAGCACGAAAATACATTGAACTGACATCAACAACATATAACGTTTTCATAGACCTTCTTAGTAATAGAAAAATAACAGAGAATGAATATAATTTTGAATAAAATTTTACGTCTTTGCGGAAGACCCCTCAGTTGTTGTTTCTACAGGAGTTAAAACCTGGACGTTCGAGGCCTGAGGGCCACGATCTGTTTCCAGAAGTTCAAACTTCACTTCTGTACCCTCTTCAAGTGTCCTAAAACCACCACCTTCAATAGCTGAATAATGTACGAAAACATCCTGACCGCCAGCATCTTGCTCAATAAAGCCAAAGCCTTTGAAGCTATTAAACCATTTCACCCGACCTATAACCATATAACTTCCTCTGTTGTAAACCGTATAAATCCAGCCCCTACTGGTCAAGACAGAATCTTAGTTATATCGCAAACACAAACATTAATACAGCGTGTCTCAAGTCTTGTCCTTTTAAAGTAACAATCTTTGTATTTTGAAAAATACCTTCTTATAAAGACAAAACTCATCACTCATTTGAAAAAATAAAAACGAGATCATTCTCCTCTACAAAATCAAACCTCTCAAGAGCTTGCTTTTCTATAAATTTAGGATCTTTAGACTCTAAGATTTGCCCTTCTAGTTTGACTATTGCAGACTTTACCTGACTAATGCGTCCATTAATCTCTATTAATTCATTATTTAAACTCCAATAACGATAAAGAGTTCCATCAAGTATTAAAGTCATAAGAGATATCGCCCCACAAAATAGGAGCACACGGTATGGTCTATGGAGAAGCTCTCTACAAATACGAACCATCTATTCTCATTTTATTGCGTATTGGAAGAACCCGATAGAAAAACAACCTCAAACTGGACATCACCCCTACATAAGGACATAGATTTCTATTTTTACCACTGTTATTTTAAAACTAAAAACGAAAAGCCCCTCTTCAATAAAAGAGAGACTTCCGATGCGGTTCACACTAAAAGATCAATATTTATCCCTTTACCTTTTTTCATTAAAAGGTGAAAGAGTAAGCTGTCTCTAGAAAGACTGCAGGACTAGTGCCACCTTCATTTTCTCGTAAATACGCAAAACCCTTATTTTCTAAACTAGGTCCGAGTTGTGTAATACCAGCTCCAACAAAAACATTCTTAATCCCACTATACGTCAGTGCTGTTTCAGTGATGGTATCAATTTTACGAGAATACCTTCCCTCTTCTGAAGAAGTATTATGATCCCATCTATGCCAAAGACCAACAAGCGAATAAATAGAAACTGTATCCGAGAGCGGATACTCTCCCTTCAAGTAATGCCTATACCTAATCGCTGAATGACCCGTTCTATTTTCTAAAGTATCGGGCTTTTCCAAACCACTCACTTTATCCTTCTCTAAACTATAAGAGCGACTTTGAAAGTAAAAGCGTGGCTCAGCATAATAACTTAAAGATAACTTTCCAAGAGGTTTAGTCAAAGTATAGGCAATACGTAACATACCAATATGATCTGACTCACGAGAAGCCTCACTGATTGGAATATAAGCCCTAACATACCCCTTTTGCTTTAAACCCCAAGGAAGGGCACCTAGATTACTCGAAGACAACATAAAATGAGGATCAAAAAAGTCAAAATTCAGCTTATCTTCCCACTGTGTTTGAAGATCAGTAGTGAAAGCAAGTGTCCATTTATCGTTTAACTTATACTTCAATCGTAAATACCAATCTGTAAAGGGAGTAGAGCCTGTTACACCAGCTTCCGTCCATGCATAAACCTCTGCGCTCCACGGAGACAAAGTCACTTTCTCTTCCATTTCCATCTCTTCTGAATCAGGAGACACTTTATCCGTTGTCTCTGGCACTTTAACAGCCTTATCCTGCTGGGCCGCTTTTTTAATTCCTGCTGCCTTTTTCATGGTAGTAGAAGTTGTCGCTTTTGCCTGAGCTATTTGCACTTTCTCAAGTGCTGTTTCTTTCGCCTCTGCCAAAACATCCCCTGCAAATGTCAGACATATAGAAAATATAATAAATCTCATGATTCTCTCCTTTAGCCCTAGAAGACTCTTCTTTTTTTAAACCCTTATTTGTCTCATGATATGTATTTCCCCCCTTGTATCTCAGCAATTAAAAACCAAGTCAAACTCTAAAAGTATTTAAAAAACCAACTCTCTGGCACAACTCCAACCATAAAGCTCTCAAAACACCTCTTTCCAATTTGATCTCAATGAACCATGCTGTTATGATGGTACCCCAAATCTTAACCTCTTTCTTAATCTCAGGATAAGACCTCAAAAGCCTGTTTGCCTATATATTGTGCTTGGGCACCCAGCATCTCCTGAATACGCAAAAGTTGATTATACTTTGCCGTCCTTTCTCCTCGGCACAAACCTCCTGTTTTAATTTGAGAACACTGCAGGCCCACAGAGAGATCAGAAATTATTATGTCTTCTGTTTCCCCACTTCGATGGGACATGATTGTTTTAAAACCAGCACTATGAGCTATTTCAACAGCTTGCTGTGTCTCAGTTAACGTCCCAATTTGATTGCACTTTACAAGTAAAGCATTGGCTGCTTTCTTCTCAATACCCCTTTGAATTCTCTTCGGGTGTGTGACAAAGAGATCATCCCCCACCAATTGCAGCCGATCTCCCATATTTTCAGTAAAATTCATCCATGCAGACCAATCATCTTCGGCGAAACCATCTTCAATACTGACAATAGGAAAGCTATCACACCACCCCTTGTAAACTTCACCTAATTCTTCTGCACATAATATTTTTCCTTCAAAAGAATACTGTCCATCTTTAAAAAATTCCGTTGAAGCCACATCTAATGCCAAATAAATATCTTCCCCTAAGATATAACCTGCCTTTTCAACGGCTTCAGCAATAATTTCTAATGCCTCTTTATTTTTAACCAAGCGAGGAGCAAAACCCCCTTCATCACCAACGGCAACAGAATACCCTTTTTCATCCAGACGTTTTTTTAACATTTGAAAAACCTCAACCCCTGCACGCAACGATTCTGCAAAGCACTCTCCCACAATAGGGCAGATCATGAACTCTTGAATATCAATACCATTATTTGTATGTGCACCACCGTTAAGAATATTCATCAGAGGAACAGGTAAGAATCTGGCCCCCAGTCCACCTAATGACTGAAAGAGTGGTAAATCTTTTTCCCGAGCAGCAGCTTTGGCAACAGCCCAAGACACCGCAAGTAAAGTATTGGCTCCCATTTTCGACTTATTTTCTGTTCCATCTAATTCTAAGAGAATTTTATCAATCTCCACTTGTTGATGAACATCCTGACCCTTAATATGCGACGCTATTTCTTCGTTGATATATTTAGTCGCCTGACAGACCCCCTGACCTCCATATCTGCTTCCCCCATCTCTCATTTCAAGGGCTTCATGTAGCCCTGTAGATGCCCCAGAGGGAACACTTGCTCGCCCAACATGGTATTTTTCAGTGAGAACATCCACTTCAACAGTTGGACAGCCACGACTATCTAATATCTCCCTTGCAAAAACCTTGATAATTTTTGACATAATTTATGTTCCATACCTTTAAGATAAAGTGACAGGATGTTTTTTATCTTTTACAAAAGGCATAAGAGAAATTTGTGAAGGCTTTGTTTTTTCCTTCGCCCTATCTGCCTTGACCTGTCCCTGTAATTCATGACGCATATTAATGAGTGAACGAGACATCGACTCAATGAGTTCAGGTGATTTTTCTTGTATCTGATTCCAATCCAACCGCCTCATAGCTTCCTTAACTTGTAAATCCTGCCTCCCCTGTCCTACTAAAAGTGTTATAAGTTGATAGGATCTCAATAAATAATCATTTAATATCTGTGTTTTCTGCTGTAATTCCCAAAGCCGCTCATCCATCTTCTGAGAAGACATCTCTGTTACGCTGGCCAGTTTCTCCTTAAGCGAAGACTCAAGTTGTTTCTTAATGGATTCGAGTTCTGTATTTCTATCTATGAAAATTTTATTTTTAAATTCCAACTCTTTCTGTCCGATTTCTAGAGTCTTCACAAGCTTTTGTAAAAACTCTGGCTTCATATACTTTTCAGATCCCTCTTCCCCCAAAAGACTCTTGCCTTTTTCAGACCAAAAGATTTTAACCCTTTCATTGTTCCACTCGATAGTTGCCAAACCTCGTCCCATAAAAAGTGGAAGAGTGATTATCACTGACTGCATAAAAGATTTTGTCTTTGGGAAACAATCCAGCTCAGAAGAGATATGAAACTCTACACCTATTCCGGGGAGACCTTCAGATGATATTATATCTTTTCTAATAAGTTCAGAAACTTGAGGATGAGGTTGGAAAAAGTAAGAAAAAAATCTCTCTGGTTGAATAAAAAGATCTATCGGGCTATCCATCATTTGCAAAACCCCATTAAGTACGCCCCAGGCTTGGAGTTCCACACTGGCTTTACCAACTTCTGCGACTTTAAACCCTGTCTTATCCTCAAACTCCTCTAGAAAATCCTCCATTTGATGAGAATCTACCCAAAAAGAAGAATCCCTAAGAAATTCATTTGAAACATCAGAAAGAGCATTGAACTCAAGCCCCTTAAAGTTTTGCTTCTCAAGATAAACAAGAATAGAATTTGAAATCTTACTGCTTGTGTGCATAACAAGTTCTTCTAACCTGAAAACCTAAAATTGACACGATTTAATCTATCCCTTAATGCATTGCTATCTCCACAAAGAAAATTTAAATTCTATACACTATAAAATAATCAAAAACCCTTCGATCGGGGCAAAAATAAAGATTTCACCCAGAGACATGACAAGTGGCAAAATATTTTTAAATCGCTGTTTTCTTTGGACAATATCTTCAAGTTGTTGTCGAATATAAAAAGCTCCGGAGGACTGTACTTTGCGTTCAGAAAATCATCGTATAGTTGTCATTGACACCAATGTTATTTTGTTTGATGCACAAGCTATTTATAAATTCCATCACTCTGACATCCACGTTCCCATTTCCGTCATTGAAGAAATTGATAGATTTAAACGTGAACTTGGTGAGAACGGTAGAAATGCTAGGCAATTTAGTCGTTTAATGGATATTCTAAGAGCTGGTGGAAGCCTACGACATGGTGTAAAACTTGAACAAACTCAATCGAAAGTTTTTGTAGATATGGATCTGGACCTGAATGATATTTCTTCAGGAGATTTAGATCTAGAAAAAGCCGACAATCGCATATTAGCCTGTGCCATGACTCTACAAGCCGCCAACAAAGACTGCGTTGTTGAGCTTATTACAAAAGATACGAACTTAAGAATTAAAGCCGATGTCTATGGCATTGCAGCTAAAGATTATGAACCAGACGCTGTTCAGATTGATGAACTGTATGCTGGGTATATTGAAATGAATGTAGAACATGATCTTATTAATGAGTTCTATCAATCAAAGATCATGGTAGATTTAGACTTTTCTCATCTGTACGCCAATCAGTACGTTATTATGAAGGACAAAACAAATCCCAATCATAGTGCGATTGGCCGATTCAGTAGAGCACAAAAGGGGATCGTTCCTCTTATTCGTCCCAATGAAAGTATATGGGGTATATACCCCAAAAATGTAGAACAAAGTTTTGCTTTAGATTGTCTCTTAAATGATGAGATTTCATTTATTTCTTTAGTTGGAAAAGCCGGAACGGGAAAAACCCTTCTTGCTCTAGCCGCCGGCTTATTAAAGACCTTAGATGAAGGGGCTTTTCAAAGGCTGTTAGTCAGCCGACCTATTTTTCCTATGGGACGCGATATTGGTTATCTCCCTGGTGATGTCGAACAAAAACTTAATCCATGGATGCAACCCATATTTGATAATGTAGAATTTTTAATGGGGGCAGAGGCTTCACATAAAAAGGCAGCTGGACGTGCGCAAGAACTCATTAGTCAAGGTATGTTAAATATAGAACCACTGACTTATATAAGGGGTAGAAGCATTCCTCACCAATATCTTATTGTAGATGAAGCTCAAAATTTAACCCCACATGAAATTAAAACTATAGTCACTCGTGCAGGTGACGGGACAAAAGTTGTTTTAACTGGAGATTGTTACCAAATTGACAATCCATATGTTGACTCCGCCAATAGTGGGTTAACATACTCTGTTGAAAAGTTTAAAGAACAAGAAATCTCTGGACATGTCACCTTGTCTAAAGGCGAGCGTTCAGAACTTGCAGAACTGGCCTCCAATCTGCTTTAGAAAAGACACTCGTCCTACCGATCAATTTGACAAGAAGATTCATTGGAGAAAGAGTATGAGGCTTTATTTGCAAGGTCAATTGCAAGTCGTGTTTGATGCACTTTATGAACTAGGAGTTATTGAACCTGTATTACACACCGATTGGTCCCGTGCAATGACTGAACTTCCCAAGTATCGTAAAGATTATGAAAGGGCTCTCGAAGTGATAAATAACACCCCGAAGACAGTAACCGATCTTATTTATCATCTTAAAGATTTTTCCCCTGAGACCTTAGGTTATGTTGCAATGGAAGTTGGAAAAGAATTTGTCGATTATCAATCCCGAACAACAATATTGCATTGAATCTGAAAACAGATTTCCGATGGCATCGAGCACTATCTAGCCAAGGCTTTTAGCCTTCGGCAAAAGCTATAACTTTGAAAACAGCTTATCACCTTTATCTCTTTGAAGATTACGGCTAATGGTTTCTATAAATTTGACAAAGTAAAACAAAGTCTCTTCATCTAAAGAATCTTGCACAAAACTGACACCCTGTCGATAAATACCCTCTTCAGGAATATGCCTTGTATTATTAATCCTTACAAAAAATGGAAAATATGTGTATTGGGACAAGTAGACCCTCATGGCAAACTCTTTGCCAGGTTTTAAACTACCGTACTCAAATTCAATATCAAAAGCGAGTCCCTTTTCTGAAATATCAAAAAGGGCAACTCTTTTGAGCCCTTTTTCAGGCACAACAATATAGGCCTCTATAAATTCCGTAAGAATTATTCTCCGCACCTTTCTCCTCTCCTGTTGGAGAGCTTCCAACCTCCGCTTTGTCATATCAGTAATCCCACAGTCCGCTACAGGAACGACTTCCTCTTTCTTTTTCTTATGACGACGAACCTTTATATCAATGACATTATTATTAGACATTTGCCCCCCGAGTCCCCTGACAACAACTCTATCGGTTAAATAGTGTCTCAACTTTAGACTTTATCTGAATGTTCGATAGGTTATTGAGTAGAAACAGTTTTTCTAAAAAGATATTTAAGTATATTGCTGCTTTCAAAAGATTATTGGGAAAGTCTATCCAATAGGACTTCAATAGGTATTGCAAAGTATCTACGTTTTTCAAAAGAATCAGGTTTAGATTTCTGAGATGAAAATATTCCAGAATTAATGCCAATGACTTCACCTTTGAAGTTCACTAGAGGCCCACCACTTGATCCGGATAAAAGGTGAGCGGAATGTACATATACCCTCTCGAAAGAAAGTGTTATTTTTTTATTTCTTTCAATAGAGTACTCTTTGAACTCAGAGTCTATTATTACACCTAATGACTCTCCAATAGAATAATGTTTAGCATTTTTATTATGGTTTAATAATTTAAAAAATAAATTATTCTCTTTTTTATTACGGATTGTAGGAAATCCTATAGAATACACAGTGTCTTTAATTTGAGATTTTTCTGTTGAGAGTGTTGCAATAGAAAAGACCTCATCCCCTTTGAGCGGGATCTCTAAGATAACAAGATCTTTTTCAATTATTATTTCTTTATAGATCTTAGAAGTGAGCATGAATCTGTACGACATATTATTAGAATAAGTCACTGTTATAGAAAAAAGTCCTTCTAAAAGCAAATCACAATAGACTGTATGATAATTAGTGACAACCCAAATAGAATTTTTCACAGTATCATGCTTTATAATAAAGCCTGAGCCTATTCTCTTTTTTCTCAAATGAGGAGCATGACGTACACTACTCACATTTAATCGAACAACAGAGTTCCATACATCTTGTAGGCTATCTGGCAACTTCTCATTAGATTGAGCGTAACTAGGAATTTGTAATCCTAGACTGAAAATAATAGATAAAAATAAAAATTGGAGATCACATATTGATCTTGACTTTTTCGCCATTTTTAATCCCTACCTCGGAAGAAGTTTGACTAGCAAACTTCTTCCGACTGACTATAAACTCTATAAGCTTCCTATTCAAAAACAGAACTTTTTGAAATACTTCTTTTGTGATCCACTGAGACTTTTCAATAAAAGAAACAAGATGCACCACGCCACCAAAAATTCCGGCAGTTAAAATAAAACATGTTAACAAGCTTAAAGCTCCAAAAATTCCAAAAAAATGCTTTAATGTTCCACCAATAATGATTCCTAACATCCCCCCTGCCCCATATTCTAATCTCTGACTTGCACCTATCCATTCTGTCGCCTCAAAAATAGTTAAATAACTTCCTACAAGAACAAGAAATGCAAACTGAAATATAACTAAAGAGGACATAGGTTTAGCTGCAAGGACAACATCCTCTACTGCCTGTACACGCTCAATGAGATTCTTCCCTATGATAAATAAGGAAATAGCTATCCCAAAATACGCATAACCAAAGAGGGATAACCCTATATCCATCATCTGTTTTCCATATTCACCCAACAAACTTGAAAACACTTTGGGATCCAATACGAGATAAAACATTCCACCGGAAACAACGAACAAACATCCTACTAAGGTCACTAATAAAATAATTTCCTGAAAACGAGTTTGAAGCCGTGATAACATCATATACCTCTCTTGTAATGTTCTTTAAACATATCCTTTTTTCAAGATCTTCTTCTCTTTAGCTGCAAAAGAAATGCCCATATCCATATCCCCTGAACAAAACGCAACCTCTTTCATTTTGGCCATTTTTAAATCTTTTGACAGTTTTTGACACCTCAGAAACCCATTAGAGACGATTTTTGTTAAAAGGAAGTTCTATAGAGCTGACGCTTTTAGACTGCGGCCTATTCAGCTTGCACTTTTAGGCTCTGCAGTGGAAAAAGGCTTTTATTTTTCTCTTAAAGCGAGTTTTTCAAAGCGCAGGGCGTATTTTGAAGAAAGACGAGCTGCGGACCTCAGAGTTGTTTGAGCTTTTGGAAGCCTTAAAAATGATTTGTGCCACTCAGAGAATATAAGGAAGGAAGAGTTTTTCTGAAGGATTTCAAAACGAGTTCTCTGAGGCGCAGGGCGTATCCGTGGAGGGATCGTTTATTCTATGCTTGATGGCATCGAGCACTATCCAGCCAAGGCTTTTAGCCTTCGGCAGAGACGAGCTGCGGACCTCAGAGTTGTTTGAGCTTTTGGAAGCCTTCAGAAAAACTCTTCCTCTTACTATCTTACAAAAGCAAAGCCTGAAGAAAAACTAGCTTATTCTATCCTTGAGCGACATCCAGCTTACGATTTTATTGAACCCCTAAATAGACAAAATACCTACTTTTCACAATCATTACAACTATTTCCATCTTATAAAAATCCACTCAAAGTGTCATGAACTCCATTCAATTATTGTCACAACTTTCCGATAAGTTCAATAGGGTGGAGCTTTGACAAAAAAAAAGACAAAACATAAGAAAAAATCTTCTGACTTCACAGGAAAGCTGTTAATGAATGCTCCCATCTCTTCTTATATTGATAATACCTCTAACGATACAAACACCTTGAATTATAAAAATCCCTCAAACCCTCATTCCACCTCTAGCCAGATAGACCCTTCCGATGCCACTGAAATTTTAGGAAACCCTGAATCCTCAAAAAAGGATATCCCCAATAATCCATCAGTCTCCTCCGAAAACATATCCTCACTCAGTCAAATTTTTAAATCAAATGAACAAGATAAATCCTCTACACCACAAGAGCATTCATTAAAACAGTCAGAACACTTACATATAGCCCAACAACGCATCTCTGAGTTGGAAAAAACTATTGATGGTCTTCGTAAAGAAAATGAACAGATCCTAATATCAAGCGAGACTATTGAAACTCATAATGAAGAATTAAAGGCCAAATTAAACACATTAGAAAAAGACCATAAAGAGAACTTAGAGATCCTTAAACAAGAGGTAATAATACTCAAAACAAGTTTATCCTCTAAAGACGAAGACATATTAAAACTAAAATATAAGAATCAAGAACTAGAAAGAAGTTTAAATACAAATTTTAAACATGTGCGATCCCGCGAAAGAGAATTAGAAAACAGATTGGAAATTCTAAGAATGGAAGGCTCTGCGGTTGTCCAAAACAAAGATGAAGCCCTCTTAGAACTCAAGAGCAAAATAGATCAACTCACTCATCAAATAGACAACTATAGAATTAAAAATAAAGATTTTAATACATTTATTGAAGAACAACAAAGTAAAGTAAGAAAAGCAGTCAAAGGTCTTCGCCTTACGCTTTCATTACTAGAAAGTGGTCATGAAAGTAGTACCCCAAGCTCTTCACCCGCTATTGTCAAGAACATTAAATGAATTATATATTTAAAATATCCACCTCCTTTTCTATGAACACTTGACTTTTTTTATCTTAGGTCAAAACGACACAAGGCCCAAGATCTCTTCGCCCGAAATAGAGGAATAGGAATTAGTAGGGGATAAAAAATCACCTTTACAAAACAAATCATTGAAATCATTGAGAGAGCTATGTATGAAAAAGAGGAAAGAATTCGAATAAAGATACGAGAACATATTGGATGGAAAAAAAGCGTATAAAACTAGTTGTTAGTGATCTACATATAGGTGTAGGACGCACTCTAAAGACAGGACAAGCAAATTCACTTGAAGAATTTTTCTATGATGAAAAATTCTCTGAATTTATAGATTACTACACTTCCGGAGAATATACCGACTGTGAAGTAGAACTAATACTTAATGGTGACATATTTAATTTCCTACAAGTTGATTATAGAGGGCATTTTCTTACAGTTGAAACACAGGATATGTCTTTAGAAAAAATGCAAAGAATAGTTGAAGGACACCCTGTTTTTTTTAAAACTCTTAAAAATTTTATAAAATCAGGTCATCAAATCACCTATATTGTTGGTAACCATGATCAAGCTATGCTTTGGCCAAAAATTAGAGAATACGTTAACACAATTGTAGGGGGTTCCATCAGATATAAAAACATTGTTTATTATTTTGATGGCATACACATCGAGCATGGCCATATGTACGAAATAGCTAATCGGATAGACCCTAAAAAATTCTTTTTAAAACGTAATATTCCAGAACCTATACTCAACTTTCCATTTGGCTCCCATTTCTTTGTGGAATTTGTATTAGAACTAAAAAAACTCAATCCTTTTGTTGGCAAAGTACGTCCCTTCAGAAATTCTATTCGTTGGAACCTGATAAACGATTTTATGTTCACCATAAAATCTGTCTTTAAACTTTTTCGTTATTTCATTAAAGCTGCTATGAATGGTGGAAAAAACAATCGACGTCAATGGTCTATAAAAAGTCTGCTTGAAATCTTTTTGAGAGGACCCATTTTTCCAGATCTTTCTCTTGCTGCTAAGAAATTATTAGAAGATGAACGCATTAAAAAAGTTATTTTTGGACATTCACATGTCTATACTTTTAGACAGTGGAATGACAAAGAATACTTTAATACAGGCACATGGACAGAAGTCACATCATTAGATACAGCCTCTCTTGGTAAAATTACTAAACTCACATATGTTCTCATTGAATATCCTGAAGCTCCAGAGGACAAAGAATTATCCGTCACCCCTCAAGCTCGCTTAAAAGAATGGTGTGGTTACCATCGTATTGAAGAAGATATCGATGTTTCATAAATTCAAGTCTTAGGCATATATCTATAGAACAAATGAGAAAAACTGAGGAAATATACATTAAAACATATCTTTAGTAACAAAAACTTTCCTAAACCCTTTTCAATCAAAAGAACATAGAAATTGAATAACCACATTATAGTCAGTATATTAAAGAGGTACACATACCTTGAGGAAATGAAAAGATGTTAGAAATTCAAACAGATCTTTTAAAATTAAAACCTCAATCTATAGAGAAAGCCCAAAAATCATTAAATCAGTTATTAAAGCGCACCGACGTTGGATTCACTAAGCTACCGGAAAGAACTGAGTTATGGGAGAGTTCTTTAAAACGAGCTAAAGAACTCAGATCTTCCAATACCGACCTTGGAATTGTTGGTATTGGAGGCAGTTCTTTAGGTAATAAAGTCATTGCTCATTTGTTTAACGACTCCCATCTTATTTTCTTTGAAAATGTAGACCCCACTCAATTTGATAAGGAGTGGGAATCTATTAAAGATTTAAATAAGATACATTGGCTCATCATCTCTAAAAGTGGACAAACTATAGAGACACTTAGCTTATCTGAAATCATTTTTAAAAGATTAAAGGAAAACGGGATTCACCTTTCAAAGGTATCAACTGTCATCACAGAGAGACAAAATAATCCCCTCTCTCGATGGGCTCGTAAAAACAATGTCCCTCAGCTCGATATCCCACTAGATGTTGGAGGGCGATACAGCATCCTCACACCTGTTGGTTTGCTCCCCTTAAGTTTTCTAAATGCAGATTTAGAACATGTGAAAGCTGGGGCCATAGCTGCTTTAGAAGATAGAAATAAAGTTTCTGAATTCATGGCCTACGCTTTAGAAAGCTTTGATCGAGAGGAAAATATAACAGTATTTTGGTCTTACTCTAATAGTCTAAGGTTCTTTGGGGATTGGATGCAACAGCTCTGGGCGGAGTCCCTTGGAAAAAAGATAGATTGCTCTCAAAAACCAAATCTTTCTGTCAGCTCTCCTCTACCTCTTATTGGAGTCAATGACCAACACTCTGTTCAGCAACAAATCATTCAAGGGCCCAAAAATAAATTAGTTATATTTCTCAGAGTACGAAGGATTGAAAACTATGGGGAAAAAATAGATCAAACAGTATTTGAAGCACACCCTGAAATGGTAGGCAAAAGCCTTGGGGAACTCTTAGGCGTTGAAGCACAGGCGACTTCTCAGGCTCTCAATCAAAATAATGTCTCGAATCTAACTATTTTTCTCTCTGATCTAGACGAATGGCATCTGGGATACTTTTTCATGTTCTTTCAATTAGCGATCGCTGGGATAGGTGAGGCTTTAAATATTAATGCTTTTAATCAACCAGGTGTTGATCTAGGTAAAAGATTAACTAAAAAACTATTGAATCACTAATAAACCATTCTTATAATAAATAAAATGGCCAATTCTAATAAAAAGCCAAAAGTATTTGAAGACAAAACCTCTGTTGTTTCAAGTAATACATTACAAATGCGATTAACAGAGGTTGTGAATACACCCCCTGCTCTTGTTCTTCTCATGGGCCCCGCCCATATGGTCGGTAAACAGTGGATGCTCACCAAATCAAATACTATTATTGGAAGAATTATAGAGTCTAATATCTTTATAGAAGATCGCAGCTTAAGTAAGAGACATCTAAGTCTACTAAAAACAGAAAAGGGTGTAGCTATCTTAGATCATAAATCAACAAATGGTACAGAATTAAATGGTGAAATCATTCCTCCCAATAAAGCGATCCTCTTAAAAAACAATGATCACATTAAATGTGGAAATCTTATTTTTAAGTACCTTGCAAAAGGAAACATTGAATCCGTCACAAATAAAGATACATATGATCGCACACAGATGGATCCTTTAACATGGATCTACAATAAAGAAGCCCTTTCAAATACAGGCAAAGAAGTTTTCAATCGTGCAAAGCTTACAGAGACAGCCCTCACCTGTATTGTCTTTGACTTAGATAATTTTAAGTCCGTCAATGACACTCATGGACACTCAGTAGGTGACTTTGTTCTAAAGGAAATGGCCAATGTTATTCTCAATACCTTAATTCGCCCTGGTGATTTTTTTGCCAGATTTGGAGGAGAAGAATTCTGTATTATACTTGTTGCCACACCCCTAACTCAAGGGGTTGAGATTGCTGAACGTATTCGGCAAACAATCTCCTGTCATACTTTTAACTACAATAAATCTATAGATCTGAATGTAACACTAAGTCTTGGGGTAGCATCTCTATCAAAAGACATTTCTTCATGGAGTGAACTTTTCAAGAAAGCCGATCAAGCATCCTATGTTTCTAAAAAATCTGGAAAAAACAAAGTCTCGTCTATTAAATAATAAACACATATTGCTCTTGAGTCATTGGAATCTCCTTTTATTAAATTAAAAATTTATTCCAACAAATAAATTCTAACTGAGAGAGTCCTGCGTTTTTTATATCAAATATAATTTAAGTGCTGTAAACACTTCTCCAACCCTTTAGCCAATAAACATATATATTATCAGATGGAAACAATCTTCTTATATTCTAATTGTCTAAGGTAAATATCTTCATCCACAATTGAACATAGCTTTTTTAATCCAAAATCTTCAATTGTATAGCTAGCTAAAATAGTACCGTCGATACACCCTCCTTTTAAGGTCTCAAATGTGATATCTCCCTCTTGTTTTGCGAGATATCCAATCAACCCACCAGCAAATGTATCTCCAGCACCTGTTGGATCTACAACAGAGGTTACAGGAAATGAAGGAAGGATAAAAAACTTCTCCTTCGCATAAAGCATAAATCCATACGAGCCTCGCTTAATAACCACAGCAGAAACATCCATATTAGCCAATTCTTTAACAGCTTCCACTGAATTATTTTTATATGTCAATTGTAGTGATTCTTCTTCATTAAGAATCAAAATATCAACTCTCTTAATAACCTCAAGCAGCGACTCCCTCTTAGATCTAATCCAAAAGTCCATTGTATCTAAAGCAATAACTTTTGGGTTTTCAACTTGTTCTAACACCTTAAGTTGTAAATCAGGATCTATATTGGCTAAAAAAACGATATCTGCTTTTTTACAATTTTCGTTGAGAATAGGGTTGAATTTTGCAAATACAGCTAGTTCCGTATTAAGAGTAATTGCTGTATTCATATCCTCTTTATAGGCCCCCTCCCAATGAAAAGTTTTTCCAAAATCTTTCTGAATACCAGAGATATCAATATCTCTATCACTTAATAGAGCCATATTCTCATCAGTATAATCTTCTCCAACAATGCCAATAACACTTACAGGACAATAGCGTGAGGCCGTTACTGAAAAATAATTAGCCGAGCCCCCAAGAGTTTTACAAACCTTTCCCTTGATCGTGGATATAGTGTCATAAGCCAAACTACCAACAACTAGAATATGTGACATACTCATAACCCCCTTATTCCAACTATTCTTTTAATATTTATTCACCACTTTTTCAAAATTCTCTAATTGAAATAAAACAATCTTTTCGCAATAATCTTTTTCCTAAGACTGTGTCCATCAACACTGAAGTGTTCCTGGATGACCTTCAAAAGATGATCGCAACTGACCACACGCTGCATAAATATCCTTGCCCATAGTACGACGAAGTAATACATGAACCCCAATTCTTTGAAGTTCTAAATGAAAAGCTCTTATTTTTTTATCTGGAGGTCGACAGAAACCTGACTGAGGGTACTCATTAAAAGGGATAATATTCACTTTACAAGGAATACCCTCTGTTATTTTCTTAATCCGTTGGGCATCTTCTAAACTATCCGTCACTCCTTTTAAAAGTACATATTCAAAGGTGACTTTATCTCGTGTTTTTTCTGTATACTCTTGACACGCTTTTAAGAGTTGGCTTAATGGCCACTTCTTATTAATTGGCATAAGAGAACTCCTGACCTCATCTGTCGTGCCATTTAAACTAATAGCTAATCGCGTACCACTTTCAATAACACGATGAAATTGATCGAGCACTCCAGAAGTAGAAATTGTTATTTTCTTTCTAGAAAAATTTAAACCCCAAGGAGAATTGAAAATTTCTACAGCTCGAAAAACATTATCTGGATTATCAAGAGGCTCTCCCATACCCATAAAAACAATATTGGTGATCCTCTGATCAGTGTTTTTCGCAGCTAAGATAAATTGTGTAACTATCTCACCTGCCGTTAATCGGCGTTTCATTTTCTGCTTTCCAGTAAAACAGAATTTACATGCCATATTACAGCCCACTTCAGAAGAAAGACACAAAGTCAATCTTCCCGATGAAGGAATAAGAACAGACTCAACTGTGTCATCTCCCATGGCAAATAAAAGTTTTCGTGTGCCATCAGAACTTACACGATTTTTAAGAACCTTTGGAAGGTCAAAATGAAGCCATTCTCTGACTTGAACTCTAAAAAGTTTAGAGAGGTTTGTCATTTGAGAGAAGTCACTTATGCCCTTTTGATACTGCCATTGGTAAAGCTGTTGTGCACGATAGGATTGCTTTCCTAATCCCTTCAAATAGTCTGCCAATTCAGACAAGGTAAAATCGAAAAAACTACGAGCTACCATAAGGCCGTACACCTTATCCGTTCTCTTTCGAGCTGTCTAGCTCTCCAGAGTACTATCCTGTTTTTCAATGGAATCCTGTAATTCTTTAAAATGACAGGGAACACACCCTATTTTTTCAACAACAACACCGGCTGCAAAATTGGCCAAGACACATGACATCCGCACATCTAGATCTGCCGCCAACCCTAGCGCAAGAATTGCAATAACCGTGTCTCCAGCCCCGGTAACGTCAAAAACTTGCTTTGCAACAGTTGGTATATGAATAACTTTTCCAGTGCTATAAAAACTCATTCCCTCTTTTCCTTTTGTCATTATAATTTGTGTCTGAGACCCTAGTTTTGATTGTAAAATCTCCATTATTTCCATCAAATCATCTGAAGGAAGCATTAACCGATCAGCCTCCCTTCCAATTAATGAAAAGGCCTCATTTTTATTCGGTGTGATGATATCAGAGTTCATGTAGAATTTTAAAGGTGTCATACGATGAGGATCAACTAAAACTCGACAATGAACTTTTTTTGCCTCTTGAATTAAGGCTTGAATAAGACTCTGACTCAAAACACCCTTGGCATAATCTTGCAAAATCACTCCATCAGCCAACTTTAAAAGAGGCACCGCTTGATCTACGATTTTTTTTTCAATACTTTTAGACAAAAATCGACGTCTTTCAAAATCTACACGCACCACATGGTGCTGACCAGACATCACTCTCAACTTACGTGTTGTTGGGCGTGACATATCAACAATAAGATTTTTCGTACTCACATTGATATTATTCAGACTTTTTTTCAATGTCTCTCCTGCGAGATCATCACCGACAACAGACACTAAATCAACATGACCTCCAAGACACCGAATATTTTGAGCTACATTTGCTGACAAGCCCAAGTGGAATTTTTCTTCACGTACATCTAAAACAGGAACGGGTGCTTCAGGACTAATACGAGCAATATCTCCATCAATATATTCATCTAATCCAACATCACCCAAAACAAGTATCCGTTTAGACTGAAAATGACCCAATGCCTTTTGTAAACCCAACCTATCTATAGACGTTAGCATCTTCTCTCTCCAAAAAACTGTACTTGTCTACACTCTGCCCACGCATTCATCATTCTTACAAGCCTTTTTGAAGGTGTTATCAAAGATCCTTAACATTTGGCATAAAAATTCTTCAACCTAGCCCAAAAGTGAAACCAGATGTATATTTAACCTATAGAATAAACACATTTAACGGAAGTGACTTTATGGACAATATCACTCAAGGTAGGCTTTACAAAAACACAATAAAAAATCTAAATCAAGTGGCAGAACTCATAGGTTTAGATGGTAATATTCACAACCGCCTTCTCTACCCTAAAAGGGCCCTCATAGTTAGAATCCCTGTTCGTATGGACGATCACTCTGTGAAAGTGTTTTCTGGATACCGTGTACAACACAATCAAACACTGGGCCCCTTTAAAGGTGGTTTTCGCTACCACGAATCTGTTAATTTAAGTGAGGTCGCCGCACTTGCGATGCTTATGACTTTTAAAAACTCACTCATGAATCTACCTCTTGGGGGAGCGAAAGGTGGTGTACATGTTGACCCCACTCAACTCTCTCAATCTGAAAAGCAAAGATTGACGAGAAGATATGCCTCAGAGATATCAGTTGTTGTCGGACCAGATAAGGATATCCCAGCTCCTGACGTCGGAACCGACGCACAAACAATGGCCTGGTTTATGGATACCATTTCACAGGAAACTGGCTATGCCGTCCCTGAGGTCGTCACCGGAAAGCCGATTGCCATAGGTGGATCGCGGGGACGTTTAGGAGCTACAGGGATGGGGTGTATTTTCTGCATGAAATCAGCTCTTAAAAAAATGAATTTAGATATAGATCAAAACTTAACAGTAACGGTCCAAGGATTTGGTAATGTGGGAGCTCATGCGGCACAGTATGCCCATGAATTAGGAGCTAAAGTCATTGCCGTAAGTGATGTTCATGGCGGCATTTATGATGAAGAGGGCATTGATATACCTTCTCTTATTCAATACTACCAAAGTGAAAAAACACTCAAAGGACATGCAAAAACAACATCTATAACTAATAAAGAACTTCTTACTTTAAATACAAAGATCTTAATTCCAGCAGCTCTTGATGCTGTCATTCACTCAGAAAATGTTAATGATATTAAAGCAAAATTAATTATTGAGGGAGCCAATGGCCCTGTGACTTCAAATGCGGCTCAAATTCTCTATGAAAAGGGACATATTATTATACCCGATATTTTAGCTAATGCTGGAGGAGTTGTCGTCTCATACTTTGAATGGGTACAAGGCATCGCTTCTTACTTTTGGAGCGAGGAAGAGGTTAACAGAAGATTGTCTCTCATTATGGATACAGCGTTTAACGAAGTTTGGACATTCGCATCGGAATACAATATGAGTTTAAGTATGGCCGCATTAGGACTTGCCACAAGACGCCTTGAAGATGCCATGCTGTTAAGAGGTCTCTACCCTTAATGAATCTTACAAAATATCCTTGGCGACTTTTGCCTGAAGATTTTAGACATTGGCTTGCACCTTATGCTCTTCGTCTTCTCTGCCGCTTTTACCGACTGCATGTCTACTCCTGGCGATCTTTTTCTTGGAAAGGATTAGATTTTCCAAACCCTCTAGGCTTAGCGGCTGGGGTTGATAAAAATGTCCAAAACATTTTGGATTGCTGGAAGCTAGGAGCTGGCTTTTTAGAAATTGGAACCGTAACTCCTCAGCCCGAAAAACCTCATCCAAAATCCATTCTGCATTATACATCTTGGAACTTTTTAGGATTTCCCTCTCAGGGCTTAGACAATGTGAAGAAAAACTTAAAAAGATATGCACGTCCCTATCATACTCCTATTTTTCTAAACTTAGAAAAAAATAGAGAAACACCTCTAGAAAAGGCAAGCGAAGACTACAAAATTTTAATTCGACAACTTGTCGATCATGCTGATGCTTTTGTTATAAATATGAGCAGTCAAAATATGAAAGACTTAAAAACTCTGCAATCTAAAAATTGTTTTAGCGACTTTCTAGGTCCTATCTTAGATACTATAAAAGCTCAAGAACATGTGCGACCCACTCTTTTAAGGCTGAGTCTCGATGACTCCGACGAACTATTTATTTCTAATATACAAATGAGTCAGCAATTAGGAATTGATGGTTGGATTTTAACAAATACGACAGAACAGCATCCTTCACATATTCCCTTTCCAAAACATGGGGAACTCTTAAGTCAGTCATTAAAACAATATTCTGAGCACCGATTGAACCTCACTATAAACTGCTTAGGAAAAGAGAGAAAAAAATATCTCATTGTCAGTGCCGGAGATATCATGACCCCAGAAGACATTGAGAGCCGATTAAACAAAGGAGCCGACCTTGTGCAAGTTTATTCAACACTGATCTTTAATAAACCCTGGTTTTTTAAGGAAGTGGCAGACTATCTCCCTCTACAACGACAACACCTATGATTCGATCATCCAAAAGGACTCATACAGCATGTGAGACAGTCTCCTTTACAACAACACCTATGATTATTAAGATGACAGTCTCATCACTGAGATCACAACACTGAAAAGCCTCGAAAAATGAATAACAACCCTTATGATTGATCTGAAAAATATCAGATGACTCATTTTAATGATATATGAAAAAGATTTCTTATGACTCCTCTTATCTATAAAAAGCAATAAATGATATCTATCTATTGGTAGACTATCCTTCAACAAATTATTTGTAGATGCAGCATTGAGAAATCACTCCATGATCTGGTATCTTTTAGTATTTGACTCGCTATACAGAATAGATTAAACAAATAGAATCAAAACTATAATTAAAGAAATGAAATCCGTTAATTAAAACGAATTAAAAAATCATGATAAAAAGACCTCTTTGGACTCCAGTCACTGCCGCATTCATACGTCAAAATGGATATGTTCTCATTGGACAAAGACCTTCAAATGGTCGTCTCTCGGGGTTATGGGAATTTCCTGGTGGAAAAATTGAGTCCTATGAAACTCCCAAAATGACACTTCAAAGAGAACTCAATGAAGAGCTAGGTATCGATGCCCAAATCGGCCCTCTAAAATTAGCCAACTCCTATGCCAATAAGGACAACGGTATAGTGATACTATTTTATGATGTTATCTCCTGGAAAGGTGAACCACAAGCACTCCAACACACAAAACTCAAATGGATAAACCCGAAAGAACTCAAAAATTACAAAACACCTAAGGCAAATCATATGATTCTAGATGATTTGATTTCCACTCTCACAGAATAGTCTCATATCATTTTTTATTCCAAAGAATCACTTCAGTAAAATTACAATCCATGACATGGACTAAGGTCAGCCCACGCATCGTCATGCATATACAAAACAAAAATAAAAAAATATTCTGTAGCTTTAGTAAAATTGTAAACCACTTAATTGTATAGGTAGAAATGCAAACAGAAAGTGATGTTGTTAGATATGAAAAAAAATAGTGTACATAGAAAATCAATACACAATCTTCGATTTTATTTTTCTCTATTGATTTTCAGTCTAGGATTACAAATTCCTAGTTACGCTGAATCTAATGAAAAACTTCCAGATAGATTACAAGATGTATGGAACTCTGTCGTTCGATTAGATGTAAGAACTATGAGTGGCTCTCCCTTAAGTGCAAAGAGAGGTTCAGGAGTTATTATACAACATGACACATTTAAAAACTCTATTTGGATAGTCTCTAATTACCATGCGACATATTGTGGTTTAAGACAATTTTGTTCTATAACAGTGACTTATTCTAATAATGTATCACAAAGATTCCTCATTACCTCTGATATCTATAAAGAAATAATAATCGAAAAAGATCTTGTTATCTTAGAAATCTCGCTCAGAGGAAATGAGTTCTTTTCTATTGCAACACTCTCAATAGAAGACCCTCAATCTAAAGAAACTCTGTATGCTATAGGATTTCCTCAAATACCTCATCCAAAAAGCAACAATGATTTATTTAAAAAATTATCAAGCCATAATAAAAATGCTAAACATTATTCTATTGGAGAGTCATTAGGTGTAATAATAGACTCTGAACTCAAAGAGTACTCTATTGAAAGAAATAAAAAAATAACACTTTTTTCTCCGAAGATATTTGTACATTCCGCTCACCTTTTACCTGGATCAAGTGGTGGACCTCTAGTGAACCTAAAAGGTGAAGTCATTGCTATTAATTCTGGAATATTTTCATTTAAAAAATGTAAAGCCGATCCTTTGAGAAAATGCAGATACTTTGCGATACCCATTCAAGTCCTATTGGATAGGCTTTCCCAATAACCTTTTGAAAGCAGTAATATATTAAATATCTTTTTGAGAAAACTGCTTTATCTAAAAGATATCTATCCTATGATATAAAACACTTTAACAAAGCATGTATAGTTTCATGAGATACAATGAACTCAGTGTGATCGAGTATCTTTTTTAGAATTGAACCAGTTGTGTAGAGTAGACTCACTAAAATAGAGAATGTATCTTTCATACTCATTATTATTTTTTGAAAATCCTAACAACAGTTATTAAGAAAGAAGGGCCTCTTTGAGGTTTTCAATAACATACGATTGTTCATCATCACTCAATTCTGGGAAAATAGGCAAGGCCAACACCTCTTTTGCAGCTTCTTCTGCGACAGGAAAATCTTTGATGATATCCCAACTCTCAAATACTGATGCTTGAGGTATAGTCTTTGGATAATAAATATCAGTAGAGATACCCTTTTCAACAAGCCAAGTGCGAATACGATTGCGATTTTTAACTCTTATAACAAATTGGTTCCAAACCACTTCACAATATTTCGAAATCTTAGGTAACTGAAAGCGTTCACTCTCCAAATCTTTCAACTCGGAGAGATACCTCTGTGCAATTTTTGTTCTCTTTAAAACCCATTGTTCTAAATATTTCAATTTTACATTTAGGTAGGCACACTGAAGAACGTCCAACCGAGCATTAGTGCCTAAGTAACTAAACTCATGCTTTTTTATCTTTCCATGATCTCTCAAGAGTTTAACTTTTCTATTCCATTCATCATTGGCCGTGACAACAAGTCCCCCTTCACCTGCGCCACCAAGATTTTTAGTGGGATAAAAACTTGTGGCTCCTAAGTCCCCTATACCTCCTGCGGGTTTTCCCTTGTATTTCGCACCTAGGCTCTGTGCAAAGTCTTCTAAAACATAAAGTGAATGTGATTTTGCTAAATCCAAAATGGGATCCATATCTGCACACTGACCATAAAGATGAACAGGCATAATCACTTTTGTTTTACTTGTTATGAGAGGTTCTATAGCTTGTGGATCAATATTGAACGTCTCGGCATCAATATCAACAAACACTGGGCGTGCTCCAATCCAACAAATTGCACTTGTTGTCGCAAAAAAACTAAAAGCTGGCGTAATGACCTCATCACCAACTCCGACACCCAAAGCCTTTAACCCTAAAATCAACGCATCTGTTCCTGAACCTACAGTCGAAGCCTGCTTCACTCCCAAATATTCAGAAATATCCGACTCAAAAGCACTGACATATTTTCCACCAATAAAAGATTGCTCTTTCAAAATGGATTCAAAGACACTTAAAACATCTTTCTCAATAATCTGATATTGACGCTGAATATCAAAAAAGGGAACTCTCATGAGGGTAGAATAGAGTTTTAAGAAAACTCTGTCTAGAAACAACACAAAGATTTATTCTTTCTAATTTTGACCTTCTGTTGCTACACAATAGGAGACCAAGTAGTATAAAGCCTTATGTCACGTCGACCCCCTTTACCAAAACACTTAAATATTTGTATGGTGGCTCGAAAATTTCCTATTAAAAGTCGAGCAGCTGCTAATGGATTTCTATGGCCTATAGCTAGGGGGCTTTCACAGAAAGGGCACTATGTGACCTTTATATCTAAAGACAGCCCTCAAAACCAACATGAATTCCAACAGGATGATGTCCATGGCTATTACACTTCTGAGAGTCCATTAAAGCGTTTTCACTTTCCCAAAGCTGTACGCCTCAAGTGCTTTGAACTCCATAAAAAGAGGCCTTTTCACATTATACATAGTGTAGATGCATCAGCCATCCAAGTGGCTCAGCTGAAAAAGAAAAATCAAATGGCCGTAGCATACGACATTCAAGCCACACAAGTTGCCCAACTTTTTGCCATACTCGGCATGGCAAAAGACTCATTAAACTCCCTGTTGCGAGCTGACCTAGCACTTGTCTATAAATATTTCACCACCTTTTTTGGAAAAGATCGCAAAATTTTAAAAACAGCCGATGGTGTTTTTGTCACAAGCCCACAACAAAGGCTCATTTTAGAAAGATACTATTATTATCCTGACTCTCGAATTTATACCGTTCCCTATGGCGTTGAAATAGGTGACATCTCTCAAACCAAGGATACAGAAAACAAGGAATTGAAAGAAAGCCTCAACTTACCCGAAGCAGGTCATACTATAGTGAGCATTACAGATATGACAGAACTTGAAGAAATAAAAAATCTCCTACAAGCCTTTGAAAAAGTGGCTATTAAAAAACCAAAGTCCCGACTTATACTTGTTGGCAACGGCCCACGCAGAAAAGATATAGAGTATCAAACATATAATTTAGCTTTAGGAGGTAAGGTTATTTTCACTGGTTCTGTACGAAACACTGATTTGTCAAAATATATTTCCTTAGCTGATGTTTTTGTCAACTTAAGTTCTAGAACAACAGGATTTGAACCCTCTATGTTGGAAGCCATGGCACAGAAAAAAGTAGTTATTGGATCAGAAGTGAGTGCTATATCAAATATCATTGAAGATGGCATTGATGGGTTTCTTATAAGACCAGCAGATACACAGTCTTTATCTCATCTGCTCATAGCTATGTTTACAGGACGCTTGATCACCCCTCAAATAGGTGATAGGGCATATAAGAAAGTTATGGATCTCTTTGATACAGAAAAAATGGTTAGCGAAACGATTTCATCCTATTTTAAAATTCTAAAAAGATCAGGATATTACTCTGCATCATGAAATATTGGTCTACCCCTAGCGAAAAAGCACACTATATAACAAACCCAAAGCCGCCCAGAGTACAAAAAAGCCTGCAAGAGGAATCCATTCTTATTTTATGGGCTAAAAAAATACTAGGCACACCTATTCCCCTACTTTTACTTCTCTATCCGATCACTTTGTTAACAACCATATCTGGAATGGAAATTCTCAGCGCAATCCTTATAGTACTGACACTTTTCTATATGCTCTTTGATGTTTTGGGAAAAAGACGTGAGTTTAAATTTTTTATGATTCCAGGAACTGTGAGTCTTATTGGGTTCATCATTATTGCCTACTTAGGCCTTGTTGTGAATGCACCAGAAGCCAATCCATGGCGATATCTAGCTCAGATTCATTGGGTCGTTTTGTTATTTATTTTACCCTACACATTAACTCTTTTTCCCGGCTTAAATAAACTTTTCAATATTCTCATTGTAACAGCTTCCATCATTTCTATCTATGCCATAGCTCAACACTTCACAGGTTTAGATCTGAACTATCTTATGGGTTGGAGAGATACACCCGCCCCCAGACCCGCTCTTCACTCCAATGGGAAGTTTTACTCAAGCATAGGTTTCTTTAAACATCACCTCATATATGGCTATGTGTATGGTATCGTGTTGTGTTTCCCAGTTGCAGCACTGTTACTAGGTCGTCAACAAACTCTATTATTTAAAATCATGATGATTTTATCCTCCCTTTTAATTGGTTTTAGCTTATTATTCACATATGGACGGGGTGTCTGGCTTGCAGTATGTGCAGCCATTCTCTTTATGGCAGCGTATACAAGTAAACGCATCTTTTTCTTAGCACTTTCCTCACTGCTCGGGATATTTATCCTAATGTATTCTACAAGTGATACATTTTCAGATCGCTTTAATACTTTTTTATCAACAACCTATAGTAGTAATAAAGTACGCATAAATATTTGGAGAGCCAATATGGCTATGTTTGCCGACTATCCATGGATTGGAATCGGATACGAACAAAATGCACGAAGAACTGCAGAATATTACGAAAAACTAAGGATTGAAGAGACATTCATAGCAGATGCACATAATAACTATATCCAAGCCCTCTCAACCACAGGGATTTTGGGCTTTTTATTTTATATGCTATTTATTATTTCTTTTTTATTTGCAACCCATCAATTAATTATGAAAATACCTAAAACACACTATTGGCATAGGGTTTTCACATTAGCTATTTTGGGAGCACAAATCACTATGCATACGGGAGGACTTACTGAGTGGACAATAGGAGATAGTGAGGTTTACCATCTCTTCATTTTCTTATTAGCCTGTATGTCCTACATGTGTGAACGTTACAACAATGAAATCATCCCAAGTGACCATAGCCTTTAAAGACCTTGCAAAACTTTTTTCATCAAATCTAACTCGTAAATTGTCACAATAACTTTTCAGTTTAGCCTTATGAGTTCAAAAAAATTTCTGGTATTAAGTCGAGAAAAATTCTTTTGGCTTCTTTCTTTTTTAGAAAAAAACATTTTTTCTGATATTGAAAGTAAAAATCACTGGATAAATGCCATTGGATGAGAAAGAATATAGTTAGTTCTTTCAAGAGCTTAGAACATATAAGGAAGAGAGATGACAAAGGCTGATCTTATAAATCATATTTCAGAAACTGCAGGCATTACTCGTGTAAAGTCTGAAACTGTTGTAAATACGATATTTGATTACATG
The DNA here is from genome assembly GCA_965116215.1 of Bdellovibrionales bacterium. Classification (GTDB taxonomy): domain Bacteria; phylum Bdellovibrionota; class Bdellovibrionia; order Bdellovibrionales; family JAKFYE01; genus CBDBKL01. The sequence goes on from OZ220494.1 coordinate 900,149, forward strand.
ATAGATGCCCTTCTCAAAGATGATCGTATTGAAATTCGAGGATTTGGTTCCTTTGTGAACCGCACTTACGATGCCTATAAAGGAAGAAATCCTAGAACAGGAGAAATCATCAATGTCTGTGATAAAAAATTACCTTTTTTTAAAGTTGGAAAAGATTTAAAAGAAGAAGTGAATCAAGGCACAGATCCAATATCTGATTAAAGTGGCATTCCCCATCGATCGCTTTTTAAAGTAGATCTCATTCTAATACCTTATTAAGAATTCATCATTTTTTAATCACATTGAGATATAAACTCGTTTTGCTTTGGTTTAATAACATCATTCATAGCTCATTATTTTTTTAATCATATCTAGATCTTTCTCATAGACGTGCTGAACCAAGACATTGAATATTCATCATTTTTTTAATGATAGCTATAGATTAAACACGAGTTTCTGCAATATTCTTTTTATCTGTAATTGCCATAAACAACCGCTCTAATCCTAAAGCAATACCTGCGCTCGGAGGTAAACCAGAGTCAATAGCCCTTATAAAGTCCTCATCTATTTTTTGGCCAGAGTCCTTGAACCGTTGACGATGTTCATTTGGATCATTTAACTCATGAAAAGCATTGGCAATCTCTAAACCCTTCCAATAGAATTCAAAACGATCTGCCCAGCCTTCATTTGTTATACGCGACCAAATAGCCTGAGAAGGAGGATATTGAGTCACAAGCACAGGTCCACTTAATTGTGGTTCAATATATTCTATAAAAATACGAAAAAAAAGAGTATTAAAATCCTCTCTATCCATAAACTTCAAAGCCAACCTTTTACAGAGACCCTGAAGGTCTTTTTTTGACGTATGGGGAGTGAGTTTAAAATAAACATATTTTTTAAATAACTCAGCCATCGTGACTTCACAAAGAGGCTTAAGTTCTAAAATTTTATAAGGCCAGTGCTGACCAAAGTAATCCAATAAAACCTGTAAATCTTTTTTTAAAGTCTCTATAGAGTCTAGACCCCTATACCACTCCAATAGCTTAAACTCTGGGCGATGATGTGCTGTAAATTCATTATTTCTATAAACGGTTTTTATTTCATAGAGCCTTGTCCAGCCCTGAGCTAAAAGTCTTTTTAAATAAAACTCAGGGCTTGTGACAAGATATTGTTTTTGTCTCTTCCCCAGCGACAAGACCTCTACTTCAAAGGGCATAATTTCAGACTCAATACCTGCGCACTTCACAAGGGATGGTGTCTCCACTTGAACAAAGCCTAATGTATCAAAAACATTTTGAATATAACGGATAAAAAGCTGCCATTGGTGAGCCAGCTCATATGATGGAGAGTCCTCTGTGACACTGAGAGTATTAGGACTAACTAATTTTAACCATTTAATATGTACTCTTTTTATCTTCTGTTGGGATGGTATTTCTTTGAGGTCATTGGTGTAGACTTCGGCAATAACCCAGTCACCCAATACTAATTTCTCAGATAAATGAACTATTTTCTGTTGATCCACTTGAATACGAAGACCTAATGTTCTGCCATTATTAGCAATGAACAGACACCCCTCTTGCTTTTTATTCTCTGTATGTTCTTTTGTGGATCTGAATGAATCCTCTCGCTTTCCTTTTATAAACTCAGAGACACCCCTTTTCTCTATATTTTTTGTTGTTTGTTGTCTTATAGTTTTTAGATTTTGTTTTTGTTCTTCAGAATCACATGGAACAGGCAAAATGTCGCAAATCCGTCCTCCAACCACCACTGTCTTAGACGAAACAGCTTTTTGCTTATTTAATTCAGAAATAAAAAGGTCAAACTCTGGTAGAGTGAATACCTTTTGAGTCATAGCTGGGAAGTGAGTCCATTCAGAGTGAAGATAAGATTGACGATTTTCCATATATAAATACACCTACACGCCTTCTCCAACATGCCTCAAGAATTATTATTTCAGGTTCAAGATACTTTAAGTGGACGAGAATAGGAATTAACTTCTTGTAATAACTATGAAAAATAGGTATTTTTGTGTGTTCAAGGATTTCAGAGTCTAAATTGAGGGAAATTATCGACACAGCTATTTGCCGGTGATTGAATCGCTGGGCAAATAGCTTTATTTTCACCAGTGAGCAGAAACTGTGTTCATCGTAATTGTAAAACAAGTCAAGAATGAGGATAACTGAGTTTTGTGAAAATGAAAATTTTTGATAAAGGAGAGGGTCTCATGCCAAAAACAAAAAAAAATCATGATACAAATGATCCCATCTTTCAAAACACAGAACAGAAGACGAGCCTATATACTGAAAACTTTGCTGATCGTCATATTGGAGTGCAAGCTCATGATATCAAAGAGATGTTAAATACCCTCAATGTCCAATCTTTAGATGCACTCATAGATGCCACTGTCCCCAGAAATATTCGAACACATAAACCATTAAGATTACCCACAGCTCTGACAGAGCAGGACGCTTTAAAACGAATCAAAGTAATTATGTCTGAAAATTCTATCTTTAAAACATACATAGGAATGGGTTACAGTGATTGTATTACTCCGACTCCAATACAAAGACATTTTTTTGAAAACCCTGGTTGGTACACTCAATACACCCCCTATCAATCAGAAATTTCTCAAGGCCGTCTGGAAGCTCTCTTAAATTTTCAAACAATGATTGCTGACTTAACAGCACTTCCTCTATCCAATGCCAGTCTACTAGATGAGGGAACGGCCGCTGCAGAGGCTATGAGTCTTGCTTTTCATAAATCAAAAGGACGTTCTACATTTCTTATTGCTCAAGACTGCCATCCCCAAACAATTGAAATTTTAAAAACACGATCTGAACCTTTAAACATAAAACTCATTATTGATAACATTCATCAATTCCCAATTGACGATTCCATCTTCGGTGTTCTTGTCCAATACCCTACGACATATGGAGATATTAACAATTATTCTAAGCTATTTGAATCTATTCATCACATCGGAGGTCTTTGTATCATGGCGGCCGACCTTTTAGCACTCACTCTTCTTAAACCTCCCGGAGAATGGGGGGCTGACATTGCTGTTGGTAACACTCAACGTTTTGGAGTGCCTTTGGGGTTTGGAGGACCACATGCAGGTTACTTTGCCACAAAGGCAGAGTTCAAACGCATGATACCGGGACGAATTGTAGGTGCCTCTATTGATAGCCGCAAACGTAGAGCGTATCGATTAGCTCTACAAACTCGCGAACAACATATCCGTCGAGAAAGAGCGACAAGCAACATATGTACATCCCAAGTTCTTCTTGCTATTATGGCGAGCTTTTATGCCATATATCACGGCCCTCAACGTTTAAAAAAAATAGCCCTTCGCATTCACCACCTCACAGATACTTTAAGAAAAGCTCTACAATCAAAAGGCTTCTCTATTTCCCATGAGAGGTACTTTGATACTTTGACCATAAAAGTCTCTCCATCAGAAAGACAGAAAATTTTAGAACGCACTCAAAAAATAAATTTACGTCAAGATCAACTGGACACTCTAAGTGTGAGTCTGGACGAGACAACAACGCTTCATGATTTACAGAATATCATTGAGGTCTTTTCAGGCGAAAACACTCCAATTTCACTATCGACTTCGTATCAGATACCTAAGGGATTTCAACGCACTTCAAATTTTCTTTCCCATAAGGTTTTCAATTCTTACCATTCAGAGACAGAACTCTTACGTTATATGACTCGCCTACAATCAAAAGATCTTTCCTTAACATCTTCAATGATACCTTTGGGGTCATGTACAATGAAACTCAATGCGACAACTGAAATGTTGCCCGTCAGTTGGCCAGAAATTTCAAAGCTCCATCCCTTTGTTCCCTCCTCTCAAGCCAAAGGGTACTTGCAACTGTTTAAAGACTTGGAAACATGGCTTTCAGATATCACGGGGTTTAAAAGTGTTTCGTTACAACCTAATTCAGGATCTCAAGGAGAGCTGGCTGGTTTATTAGTCATAAGACAGTTCTTTAAAAAAAATCTTCCCCAATCTCATAGAAATATTGTTCTTATTCCCCAATCCGCACATGGGACCAATCCAGCAAGTGCAGCAATGGCGAGTTTTCAATCCATTCCTGTTGAATGTGACAAAAATGGCAATATAGATTTCAAAGATCTGGACATGAAGGTTCGAAAACATTCTAAAAACTTAGCAGCTCTAATGATAACTTATCCTTCAACTCATGGTGTTTTTGAAGAGAACATCAAAGATGTTTGCACACTGATCCATCATCATGGAGGGCAGGTGTATATGGATGGTGCAAACATGAATGCTCAGATGGGTTTATGCCGACCGGCTGAGTATGGGGCTGATGTTTGTCATTTAAATTTGCATAAAACATTTTGTATCCCCCATGGCGGTGGTGGTCCCGGAATGGGTCCTATTGCTGTAGCCTCTCATTTGGCAGATTATCTTCCAGGTCATAGTGTTTATGGCTTAGGCCAAGAGCACAGTTTAACTGCTGTATCGGCAGCTCCTTGGGGCAGTCCAAGTATTTTACCTATTTCTTGGACATATATTGCTATGATGGGCCCAGACGGTTTGAAAAAAAGTTCAGAAATAGCTATCTTAAATGCTAACTATATAATGAGTCGACTTAAGGACTCTTATAAAATTCTCTATACGGGCTCAGGGGGTTATGTAGCTCATGAATGCATTATTGATCTTCAAGAATTCCAACCTTTTATAACAGTAGAAGATGTTGCAAAACGCCTTATGGATTATGGATTTCATGCTCCCACAGTCGCCTTTCCTGTGCATGGGACACTAATGATTGAGCCGACAGAGAGTGAATCTAAAGCTGAGTTGGATCGTTTTTGTGAAGCCATGATAGAAATACGAAAAGAGATTGAAGAGATAGTGAGTGGAAAAATGGATAGAGAAAAAAACCCTTTAAAACTTGCACCCCATACAATAGAAGATCTTTGCGACGATTGGGATCGTCCCTATTCACGAAAAAGTGCCGTCTATCCTCTCGATTGGGTCAAAGAGAGAAAGTTCTGGCCTGCTGTGAATCGCATTGATAACCCCTATGGAGATCGTCATTTATTTTGCACCTGTGAGTGATTATCCGGCTGACTTGAAGGGTGTGCTTTTTTAAAAGGTTCCATGACTATACACTTTTCATACACTGAGGTGACTTTTGGAAATGGAGTCATATCTACATTAAACCTTTTTGCATTGTAAACTTGTGGGACGAGAAAGGCATCAGCGGCCGTTAATTGATTTCCAAAAGAAAAAGTGCCCTCTTGCATTTCTTCTTCTAAGGCTTGAAATCCTCTTTGTATCCAGTACTCGCTCCATTCAGCTCTATCTCCACCGAGTTCTTCAACTTTTTTTAAAACAGAAAGGTTTTGTAGAGGTTGAATTCCCGAGTTGACCATCTCACAAAGTTTTAAAACACGGCATCGGGCTTTTATCTCTTTTGGCAAAAGGCTTGGAGTTGGAAAAGAGGTATCAAGATATTCAATAATGGGTAGAGACTGTGTCAGGGAATACCCATTATGCACAAGGATAGGAACCTGTGCCATTGGATTGAGTTTTCTATAATCTCTCGTATATTGTTCCCCACCGTCTTTTAATAGATGAATGGCCCTATATTCATAAGAAATATTTTTGATCTCTAAAACAATACGTACCCTATAGGCTGACGAACTTCTATAATAGGAATAAAGTGTGACATGTTCCATATATGAATCCTAATAAAGAGAAAGAAGATATAGCAGATGCTTTGACAATAACGCAAGGATGCCTTTTATCAAACCTTGTCAAAAAGCACTCTATATGACAGCTTAATAGCCACCCTTACTATAACGAATATATATAAAAAACAAGATTTAAAGGACTCTCTATGAAATTAGGATCATTAAAATCACCATCATCTTTGGATGGAATACCAGTGGTTGTCAGTCGTGATGGAAGATCTGCTGTTCAGGTGAATGATCGAGTGTCTTCGTTAAGAGAGGCATTAGAGAATTGGAAAACAGTGAAGTCTGATTTAGAAAAGATATATAAAGAGTTAAATGAAGGTCAAATAACGGCGACTTTTCCTGTAAATATCAATAATTTTCACTCACCACTTCCGAGATCATTTGGTTGGGCGGACGGGTCGGCATTTATTCATCATATTCGTTTAGTTCGAAAAGCACGTGATGCCGAACCCCCCGACACTTTGATGACAATACCACTGATGTATCAGGGAGGCAGTGACACGTACTTAGCTCCTACGGATGATATTCCCATCATTGATGAAGCGTTTGGTGTGGATTTAGAGGGTGAAGTTGCAGTTATTACTGACGATGTCCCCATGGGAGTGACTCCTGATGAAGCCCTAAAACACATTCAACTCTTCATGCTCTGCAATGATGTTTCGCTACGTGGACTCGTCCCGGGGGAATTAGCTCAAGGTTTTGGTTTTTTTCAATCTAAACCAAGCTCTTCATTTAGTCCTTTTGCCGTTACACCTGATGAATTAGGGGAGAGTTTTAAAGAAGGACGTGTACACTTGCCTTTGTTATCAGAGTTGAACGGAGAGTTTCTTGGCAATCCCAATGCGGGAGCTATGCATTTTCATTTTGGTCAATTGATCGCTCATGCAGCGCGAACTCGAAAACTTTCTGCAGGATATATTGTAGGAAGTGGAACAGTTTCCAATGATGACCCTTCCAGAGGAAGTAGTTGTTTAGTGGAAAAGAGAATGATTGAAAAAATAAATACAGGAAAAATGACAACACCTTTTTTAAAACATGGTGATACTGTAAAAATAGAAATGAGAAATAACGCCGGCGAAAACATATTTGGCACTATTTTTCAAAAGGCTGTTAAGATTTAGGGATATCGTATTCACTGAAATCCATAAGACCTACTGGGCGACAGTTCAATCCTTATATTCAGTGATGGTAACTATAGATCTATACTTATTTTTATTGAGACTGACTCGCAGATTCTTAAAGATGTTGAGATTTTACTATTCAATGAGGGCCCTTACCATTGGCGTCTATATGATGGACATCTATTTTGATTATCTGGCTTGACGTTTTTAGATGGGATAGATAAATAAGTCATAATGGATGATCGGTTAAAGTCTCGCCGTCAATTTTTAGAGTTTTTAGGTTATTCAGCGTTAGCCTCTTCTCTTCCTATTTCTTTATCTGCAAAGAGTCCTATTCGAAAAAAGGCATTAACTTTTCACCCTGTTTCTCTTTCTAGAAATAATGATACATTCAATTTAGCTGAAGGATTTTCCACCTATACTGTCTTAAGGTGGAATGACTCTATAAACGATAAAGGAGAGTTCTTTGGTTACAACAACGATTATATTGCTTTTATTCCTCATCTGTTTAATGAGGGAACCCTTTGGGTCAATCATGAAACAGCTCATCCTTATTTAGTGCATGGAAAGAAGGGTTTTAAAAAGAAGCCAAAGGATAAGGTGGACTTAGAGAGAAAAAATGTAGGTGGTAGTCTTTTAAGAATAAAAAAGAACAATGGTCGATGGTCTTTGGATAAAGCACATTCGATAAACAGGAGGTATGATGCTACAACTCGAATACCTTTTGCATGGAACCATGCTATAAGGGGAGAGCGAAGTGCTATTGGAACTTTAGCAAATTGTTCTGGTGGGATTACACCATGGGGTACGTTTTTAACTTGTGAAGAAAACTATGATAGTGCTTATGGGGAGGTAGACTATTCTTCCGGTCGACGTGTTGTCCATTTTAAGAGGAAGAAGAAGTGGATGGTGCCTTGGCATACGTTTTATTCTTTTCCTCCGGAGCACTATGGTTGGGTTGTGGAGATTCATCCTCGCAATAGGAGTGCAAAAAAGTTAATTGGTCTGGGTCGTTTCTCCCATGAGGGAGCACTGGTTGTGGAGGGGCCTGATTCTCGAGTGGTTGTTTATTCTGGAGATGATGCTAACGATCAGTTTATTTACAAATACATTTCTCAAAAGGCGGGAACTTTAAGGGATGGAACACTTTATGTAGCTGATACAAAAAGAGGCCGATGGTTGAGTTTAAATTTTAAAAAACAGCCTCTCTTGAGAAAACACTTTACGAGTCAGACGGATGTTCTTATTCAGACACGCAAAGCTGCAAAATTATTAGGTGCCACTCCACAGGATCGACCAGAGGGAATGGCTCAAGATCCGAAGACAGGAGCTATCATTGTTGCTTTAACGCAGAATAAACCAAAGGGAAATCTTTATGGATCTTTATTGAAGATCGAAGAAAAAGACAACAACCCTTATTCTTTAGAGTTTAAATCTTCCACACTACTCAATGGAAATCCAGAGGTGGGTTCTGCATGTCCTGACAATGTGATATATGATCGAAAGGGAAATTTGTGGTTTACGACCGATATTGCCTCTCATGATTTAGGGAATAAACATTTTAAAAAAGTTCATTGTAACGGTCTTTTCTACGTTCCGATGTCGGGTGAGAATGCAGGTCAGCCTTTATGTGTAGCTACCGCACCTATTGATGCTGAGCTCACTGGCCCATGTGTTATTGATAATGAGACTTTATTGATTTCCGTCCAACATCCAGGGGAGCGTTCTCGTCCTGGGAAGTTGACAAGTCATTGGCCCGATGGCGGAAAGAGTTTTCCCAAACCTTGTGTTATGGCCATTACTGGCTCTGTAATGAAGAACTTATTGAGTTAGGGATTTCATACAAACCTAAAATAATCCGGACTTATATCCCAATAAATACCATAAAGGATTATTGATAGAGCCAACTATTAATCATATTTGTAGGGCTATATCTATTAATGCCATAAAGCACTTATTGGGATAGCCCAAAAGTTTTCTCCAAATGAGACAATATGTTGGCCTGTGTATAGAATAATTCCTACAAAAGGGATTTCTTTACTGATATTGGAAGCAAACCATTTTAGATGTTTAAATGAAGATCGACTTATAATGGATCCAGCTTTTACATCAATTCCAATGATATCTCCTTTTTCATTTTTAACAATGAAGTCAATTTCACGTTTCTCACCATCACGATAATGGTATAATTCATATTCTTCATCTTGTGATTCAAGAATAGATGCTAATTGATGAAAGATAAAAGTTTCGAATAGTTTACCACTTTTATCACTATTGAGAGAAGTTTCTTCCTCTTGCCAATTTAGAAGAGAAGTCATTAATCCTGTATCTGTTATAAATATTTTCTCCTGCTTACTCACTCGATCATAATCTGTTTTATGCCAAGGTTTTACTCGTTCTACAAGACAAAGACTTTCTAGAGCGTTTATGTATGTTTGTATCGTTAAGCGTGAGAGAGATAATATTTTACCTATATCTGATATAACTATAAACTTTGATGACCAAGCCGCTAATATAGTAACTAATTTATTAAGACTATCTTTACGTTTGATCTGAGCAATATCTATAAGGTCACGTGCAATTAATGCTTCTAAATAATCTTTATACCATTTTCGTTTCTCTTTATATTTTTTTAATTTTAGTGGCTCAGGATAGCCGCCATTAAACGCATGCTTAATATATGTATGCTTATACATTCTTTTATATTGCGTATTTAAATTAAAATTTCCATCGAATATTTTTTTAATAAATGAAGGTTGTCTACCATATATCTCACCTAGTGTTAGCGGCCTTAATCTAATGTTTGTTATCCGTCCAGCTAAGGATTCTTTTACACTGGGTAAAGACTGTATATGGGTAGAACCTGTGAGGAGAAAACGGCCTGGTTTCTGATTTTCATCAACGTTTTGTTTTATGGCTTGCAATAAAAGTGGCGCACGTTGAATTTCATCAATAATCATAAGATCATTACCATGACGTATAAAGCTTTCTGGATCATCTAAAGCAGCATTTAAAAGTGTTATATTATCTAATGTACGATAAATTATTTTCTTACTTTTGAGGCTCTTTGCTAAAGTTGTTTTTCCACTTTGTCGTGGCCCAACCAGTAATAATACTCTTCGAGTCTTCAGAGCTTGTTTTATTTTTTTAGTTTGCCAACGTTTATAAATTTTCTGAGCCATTTTTTTCCTTTGAAAAATTGACTATTTATTCTTATAGATCTTTAAACCGATTATCTATAAAATCCCGTTAAAGTCAATATATCTTATCCGAAATTTGTAATAAATAGAACACGTTAAATTATAATCTCGAACTCTATTTTGTGACTCACTCCTCTTTCTGAGAATAGTTTTCTTTAATAATTTTAAATACTTATTAAATTTTAGAATCTTATAAAGTGTATAAGATTATTCAATGAGAGCAATGTGAAAAATATGGCGATAATCTTAGATTTAAGATAACTCATTTTAGATCTACAACAGTAGAAATTAAATGGCCCTTCTAAACCTTGGAGCCTCTGAAGTTTCGTCATCTATCTACAACAGTAGAAATTAAATGGCCCTTCTAAACGAGGCATGTGATGTGGGAAGATCTTAATCTACAACAGTAGAAATTAAATGGCCCTTCTAAACATTGTTGTAGACGAAGTTCATAGGTTATCTACAACAGTAGAAATTAAATGGCCCTTCTAAACCAAGCAGTGCAAGCAGTCTGGAGCGATTATCTACAACAGTAGAAATTAAATGGCCCTTCTAAACAAGAATGTAAAATATGACTTCGGTGGAAATCTACAACAGTAGAAATTAAATGGCCCTTCTAAACTTAAATATTTTATCAAGTGATTATTTTATCTACAACAGTAGAAATTAAATGGCCCTTCTAAACTCGCACACAAGCCTTCCTGCAAATTTTATCTACAACAGTAGAAATTAAATGGCCCTTCTAAACTTGTATCTTGTTGCTTGGGGAAGATTTATCTACAACAGTAGAAATTAAATGGCCCTTCTAAACTTAACTCTTGTGGCTGCCATTTTCCATATCTACAACAGTAGAAATTAAATGGCCCTTCTAAACTCATACAAAAGAAGTTATACCTCAGCATCTACAACAGTAGAAATTAAATGGCCCTTCTAAACTATTGTCAAATCCTTTAGCCTTTCTTGATCTACAACAGTAGAAATTAAATGGCCCTTCTAAACCTCTATATAGCTCGCCGTCTTCTCCAAATCTACAACAGTAGAAATTAAATGGCCCTTCTAAACCTTGATTTAGAATCAAAGTTTGATTCATCTACAACAGTAGAAATTAAATGGCCCTTCTAAACCTTTTAAATTATTAAGGGGGGGGCATATCTACAACAGTAGAAATTAAATGGCCCTTCTAAACGTTTTGCCATTGAGAAATTGAGTTGGATCTACAACAGTAGAAATTAAATGGCCCTTCTAAACAGTTAGACTGTAAAAGAACCGCTTTTCAAGGATTTCTTGAACCCTATAAAACTCTCTTATCCTTCTTAAAGGCATTCGGGCCACCTCAAAAACATTAAGACTCAGGTTTTCAATTATCAAAGAACTTTGACCAAACTAAACCTGCTCTATTCTATAAATTATACATCTCTACTTAATAAAAATCAATTCATCCTCATTTTTAGCATATCCAAATCTCAATTGGGTACAATTTTTACTCAAAGAAAAAATAATCACACTATCTGTTTGTTTAAATTCTTTCACAAAACTTCCCTCTATAACAGACACAATATTATTTAATATCCTACCACTATTTCTAATTTGAAAAACAGAGTACTGCAAACGATAACCAAACTTTTCTAAAAACTTTGAAAACCTCGTCCTTATCTTATTATCGCTAATATCATAAGAAACAACTAACACCATCTCTCCTCATATCATATCTCCAATATCAATCGATAATGAGTATTATAAATAAAACTGTGAAATTGCCCTACTCTGATATTTAACTCAATCACGAATGTTATTCATTTAAAATAAAAAATCTACTCTGATTTTTAAATTTTCAAAAACAATCCCTCTTTATTTTCTCATCTATTTTCCTTTCAGAATAAGCTAGAAAATCTAGAAGCAAGAAATCTAAAAATCTTTTATTCTAAGACACTTTCTTCGCAGATGCCACAGAAGGAATTGAATCTGATAAAAGAAAAATAGGATATTCCTCTATCGACTTTTCACGAATAAAGCACCTATAATATTGTTGCATATATAAAAATATATCTTCCTTATATTTTAAAATGGCTCTTAATAGAAAATTCACATAGGGCTGCCCCTTCTTACCTAAAATACGATACTGTTTATTCACAATAGTAAAATCCTCTTCTTTTATCTCCTTTAAAGAGTGGGCTTTCTTAATTCGATCATCAATAATCGGTCTAAACGGCTCCACCAAATCACAAACTAAAGATTTTCTTTGAAAAAAAGACTGATGATAAACACCCTTATAAACATCAAATCCATATAGACCCAATAGCCCCTCTATAAAATTAAATAACATCGTATACCCCGTATCCTGCAAAGAATTAATAGGATCATGCTTAACTCGAGGCCTTCGAAAAACCCAATGACAATCTTGAAATAGAATTTTAAAATATTCCCTTGATGCAATCCCTTCAAGACCTAAAATTTTATATAAATCCAAGGATTTTTCTTTCAAAGAATCATAAAAACCATAAAGCCGATCTATAGTTTCCTTTGTGCACTGATCTTTTCTTCTGATTTTTTTTAAAAGAAAAATTTGATTTTCAATTTTATTTCTTACTAAATGGGAAGCGATAGCAAGGGATTGATAATTGTACTGCTTTTCTCTTAATAAAAAGTTCCCCTCAGTTTTAGACCCCCAAATACCATAAACCCGTAAAGTCGGACTCATAAAGACAATAGAAAATCCAAACTTTTTAGAACGCTGAAGAAGCCCTGACGTCAATGTCACATGACCAACAATATACATGGCAAAAAGTCGATAACAACTGGATTGATAAATAATTTTCTTGTCAGCATCTCGAACAACAATATTATCATTCTTAAAACTAAAAGTGTGTCCTTGACTTGGAAAAGCAAAGACAATTTGTTTTTCTCTAAAATCAGGAAGGCTTAACATGCATCTGCTCTTTCATCACAGAGATTGGAGTATATACATCGAGCACATTTTTGAGGATTGGCTTGAAATGACTGTTTTAAACTATAGGACTGTAGACTATGAACTACGCTTTCAAAAGCCTCCTGCATGGACGGATCTTCTTCTGGAAGTAAAATAGGATAACTCTTATTTGTATCCATGCTATACACAACCAATTTATTCACTTTATAGCCCATCTCCCGCAAAGAGTGGCATTGAGCGTAGAGTTGAAAAACATAACCATCATATATTTTCTGAACACGCTTTTTTCTCTCCCTTAGAGTTCCAGTGTTTTTATCAAAAGTATCAATCTTGCCATGTAACTTATATTTGGAAGAGTAAACAGGCAATCCCTGCAAAATATTCTGTCGTGTGCTATATTTTCTGGAGTCAATGGCCCCATGGGCCTGTAGGCCCTTAATCTGATCTTCACCTTGATAATTCATCTTCTCATAAGATCCATAGAGTTGATGAAAATAAATAGATCTGGGACAAAAAATAAAATCATTTAAAAAAGAGATGGGAATATAAAACTCCATTAGTATTTTTATTTTCTCTCATAAAGTTTATAAAAAGAATCTTTAAAAATTATAAAATGCCAGTAGATTGAAAAGTGTTTTCTATTAGATGAATTCAATAAATCTTCCAATCTTATTTCTTATTTAAGTAAATATATTCTAAAAAACAAGACAACAAAAAAGGAAATAAATACTTTTCATTCAAAATTGCCTTTTTAAAAATAAAGCCTCACTCAGAGAGTCCAGCTCTTTTAGATCAAACACGATCTAAGTATGTAAATATATTTTTCAAGCCACTAGCACTCACTTATACTGGCAACCAGAGCAAACACATCTTTTAACTTGCCCTATCTGGTTTGGAATAATGAGTTCCGTTGACCCTCTTTTTTAAAGATTGATACCATTTCCTATTACTTAAATCGATTTTCCCTTCCCCGTGTCTTATCTGATCAACCATTAGCAAACCTTTTAAGGCAATATGATAGGCTCCATTGGCATCAGCATCTTGAGGCCCATTGTTATGTCCTATCGGAGCAACAAATTTTCCATCCTTATCTTTCTGATTATTAAAAAAATGACCGTTTTTATTTTTTACAGGTGAGATAATCCAATCCTCTTTGGAGTTGATTCGACTATTGCGCATTTGTAAAGTCAATTTCAATAACTTCATCAACTGCTCAAAAAAGTCTGCATTCTCCTGCTGTACTATTTCTTCCTTTATATTTTTCCCCTCTGGATAAGAAATAGAGTGTTGATTAAAGAGTTCTTTCATCTCTTTTGTAAGATTCACAGGATCACTTTTCCATTTATTATTCTCCTTTCTATTCTCTAAACGATCTCCATGAGTACAAACGACCCACTCTTGTTGAAGTCCATCAGCTTTATTTGTAAAATTTTTATAGTTAAAACAAAATTCAAAATGCCCTTCCTTGTTATTAAATGCTATTCGATCAAATTTCTCAAAAAACTCTTGAGATTTTGGAAGGCTTTCATGCTTAGGGCGCAAAAGATCTATAAAACCCGTTGCCGGACAAACCTTAGAGGTGTAAGCAGCGTAGACATAAAATAAAAAGCCTGTTTGCTTTCCTATCTTCTGAAAGCTCTCAAAAGGAGCTGTTAATTGTAGAGCCTTTAAAGCACCTCCCAACTCTTGTGGATCGCACTCTTTGAACATAAGATAGTTCAGCTTATCAATAAGTCTTTTTTCTAATTTCTGATAAACTTGCTTCTCAACTTTCAAACGACCCCTCTTAAAACCAGAGTTTAAGTCTTCTAATACAACTATAGCATTATGTTGGACCATAAGCTGTGTTATCTTATGTACAACCTGTGACATATATCCTTCTTTGAGATCCTTAATCTTCCCAATTGTTCCCCATGATTTTCTGGCACCATCTCTTTCCTTTTCCCTTTTATCAAGAAGATCATGGTAATCTTTTTTTCCCATGGGATTATTCAAACTACCTTGATCTAAAATCTCACCTTTCTGATTAATCACTGTATAATACGCCAAATGCCTTTCCCCTCGATCAATTCCAATAATATTCATATCCTTTGGAGGATGATTCAAAAGATTTTCTACATCTTTATTGATATTGATATCTTTATTGCTTGCCTTAAAATTACAATTAACAGATAAGTGAAGTAGGAACCTATCCTCTGTGTACCTTTTGTCTTTTATTATTTCATAGTTAAACCTATTCACCTTGGCTTTATCTTTGAATGTCAATAATTTATTTTCTTCTAATTTCAAAGAATGCTGACTTAACCCTCGGTCTTTATTTTTATAAAACTTAGTCAGTTCTTTATGTTCCTCAGGAGAAAGTGTATGAGAATGTTCTTCTCCTGTTCGACTATCTACAGACTTATACGTCCTGCAAACAAGAGGTTCATTCTTTTTATGTATAGTATTATTTTTAATATCCGATTTTTTTCTAAAAAAGACTTCGCCACTCCCTAAATCAAAAACTCGATCTGGGTTATTATCTGCCAACAAATGTTTAAAGTACAGAGTATGAAGGTTATCTCTGCCTTTCTTTTGACGAAGACCTTTGTTTTTCTTTTCATAAAAATCTAAATCTTTATTAGAAATTTTAAATAAATATAAGTAATCTTTCTTTTCATCGCTTTGAGCTTCATCTAGCTCCCTTTTAGAAACTGGAAAGAAATTAAATACTCGCTCTGATTTATCTTTTTTATCTAGAAATTCGATCATATTTAAAAAATCTTTATATCCAGAATATTTTTTACTTACTATATCCTGTAGACAAGGATATTTTTCAAGATATCCATTCTTAAGATGGTCCTGAATATCCCTCACAGTCTGTGAAAGAATCTTATCTAAATCTGAATCTTGTAAAATCCATTTCATTTCTGGGTATTTTTCAATTTTTTTTATTATACTTGATGGTGTATTTTTCTCCAACGATGAAGAAGAAATAAGTGACTTAAGATCCTTTGATTCTTCTAAAGTATGTATTCCTCCCTCCTTTGAGAACTGAGAAACCTTTACTTTTAAAAAAGCAAGGATTTCTTTTTTATTATTTGGATACTTGCCCTGAAGAAAATGTCCTTTAGGTTGACAATACTCCAATCTTTCATATTCACTTTGATCCCCTTCCTTAATCTTATCTTTATTATGACATCTAAATAGTTTAGAATCTCTGCTTATACCCAAAAAATAATCATATTCATTATAACCCTCTATTTTTTTTCTAAAAATGTATCCGCCATTTTGAGTTCCATTATCAGATTTTTCTGTATATGAATCTGCAAAACCTTTAAGCAATGTTGAATGTTCAAAATTGAGCTTGTACTTCTCTACACTATAGGGCTTCTTTGTCAGATAATTCCGAGCTTGATTATAAAGAGGAATAATGAGACTAATACTTTCATACAACTTTTCAAACTCACTGTAAAACCCACCATCTGTTTCATAAACCTCAGCATTTTGTTTTTTATCTTTAGGCTTAAGTTGAAAATGAAAAGGTTTTAAAAAATGATAGAGTGCTATTACAGAATCTAAGTAATCCTTAATCTTAGAGATCTCATCATCCTTGTTCTTTAATTTTTCTTCTGCAATATCCTTATGCTCTTCAAAGATAGGATGAGCCTTCTTATAAGACTCCTTGATCCAATCTAAAATTTTTACTGGCTCAGAAGAAGTTCCGTCTTTACGTGTTCTGCTCGCCATTGGCTCTTTAAAATAGTCTAAAAGAGGTTGACTAAGAGCTCTCTGTTTTTTCTCTTTTAACGACAGTTGATAAGACTCTTTATCCTCTGATGCATTATGGGAACTCCTCCCTTTTTCAATAGAGACAACATTGCCCCTATTATTGTCTGCACGCTCCTTATTTTTATAATCTTCATCTGAATAATAGTGAGTATAGTAATACTCCAAAGCCTTATGAATATCCGAAAGAGAATGATAAGATTTGTTAACCCACTTTTTTCTCTTGTCTTTTAATTTTTTTGTGGCCCCTTTTCCCTCAGGTGTAGGGAATAATTTTTGTTCAGCATAATATTCTAAACACTCTTTAATATCCCCCCACTGACGAAATAGGCTTTGAGAAATCTGCGTCAAAGAGCTGTCATTTTTAATCCAGACCTTTGTTAAATCAGACTCTTCAAGGGATTCTGAAAGCTCTGAAATCTTTTCAGTCAGATGGATCACCCTCTCATTCGTTTCACTCTCTTCCCCTTGTTGTTTTTCCTCATTTTGAACTTGAGTCAAATAAACAGATCCATTTTTATCACTGATATGAAACAGAGATGTTATTTGCTCGCATAAGTCAGCATCACTTTTTATAGCCTCAAAACGAAAAGAATTTGAATCCCTATCACTCAGAATTTGTTTATAGAGTTCTACTAATTGGCACCCTTTAAGATCTTTTGCTATTCCCTTCTTTTGTTTAGCCTCATCCCCTTTACCTTCCTTCTGTAATCTCTTCACTTCTGACTGAAACTGTTGCCTATAGAGATTGATCTCTTCATTAACCCCTTGTTGCTTCTCATTACCCTCTTTGCTCTGTCCCCCCAGAATCTGATTATACCAATCAATACCCTTTTGAGTGAGACACTTATTAAAAGTTTTAAGACTAAAAAAATCATCTAGCTTTACATCAAATGTCTTTTCCACTTCAGAAAGCTCTTTTTGAAATTCCCTCACCTTATCTACATCTGCCTTATGAGGACTCTGAGAAAGTTCTGATTGTATTTTCTTAAGTTTTTCATAACGATCCATATTGTCCAAAAAACGATCTAGGTTCTCATGCACAATACGAAAAGCGATAGCCGTTGACTTTTCTTCATGAGTATAAATATTTTCACGGTTCTTGTGAAATCCCCCAAAATAAGCCGTCCACTTCTCGAAAGATTCTATAATTTTTTGAGGACCCTTATCAGGTGATTTCCCATCCACTTTCCACTCTGGCTTTTTAAATTCTTCTTTAAGACGACTCTCTACTTCAGGTTTTTCTTTTAACCATTTGAGCAATAGCTCTTTAATTAATTCTTTCTTAAAAAGTTTTTTATCCTCAAGGCAAGATGCAATCTTTTTTCTTAATTCGCCTTCGTGTTTTTCCTTTTGAGCCAAAACATTTGAATTTTTTTTATTCTCCCTGCTATTTGACCTCAACTGATCGTGTCGTTTTTTGTACTCCTCTAAATCTTCTATCTTAAAATTAAAATCCTTAAGCCTATTATCAATATGCCACTTATGATACTCATCAATAATTCTCTTGGCCTGTTTATACTTAGAAGCCTTGTCTCCATCTTCGCTTAATAACCCCTTCTCTTTAATATGACGCTTGGTCTTACCAACTGGTTTAAGACGAAAGCGCAGAGTCTTTGACAAAGAGTACTTATTGACAAATTCAGAAAATATCGACTTGGATAATATATCGGATATGGAAGTCCTATCTGAATCTCTAGAAACAAACCGAAGGCGAGGAGCCTCTTCCCTATAATCACTTTGTCTCTGTCTTTCAGCTCCAGCCCTTTCCCCTCCTAGTGAGTTGATTGACCGACCATGGACATGTTGTGAGTTCGTTTTTTTTGTTGCCCCTCCAATCTCTGTATCTGAATGACAACTCTCACCAACAACCTTGGGCAAAGTCTCATTCGCTTGTTGTAATGCCCCCACATTCTTCATCCCTTTATGATAAGACGCCCTTTCATTTCCTCTTTCTGATAACTGTTCCCCTTGTACCTTTATAGCTTTACTCTTCTTAACTGAACCCAAAGTATGATCCCCCTTTTCTTTATTCTTATACAGAACTTCTCACTCAGCAGAAAAAAATAATTCTAGTGAGTTAATCCGCTCCGTTGATTTTTTAAATCCCTAAACCCTTCAGTTGACTTGAATAGGAGTGAACCGAGTGTAATCAAACACGATTCATCCTCTACTTTTATTCCATTTTACTCGACTCGATCTGAGCTAAAGCTCAAGAAGAAAATGTAAAAGACCTTAAAAAAACCCTTATTTATCATTTGTGACTCCACTTTTTGTTCTTACTGCAAATCTTAAGGGTCACCCATGACATCTACTTTTCTACAACACTCAGTCTCAGATAAAACCTTAACTTCTACAATTTAAGAGTGAATGTCTTTATAGTCGTATAACTCTATCGTATTGACTATAAAGAGAACTCCAACACATCCTTAACATGATCTTCAGTTCGAATTTTTTAATCATACTACAGATCAAAAACCAAAACAAAAAATACACATTCGGGAATATAAAAATGAATCCTTTTGAGACATTCTATCTACTAAAGACAAAGACAAAGACAAAGACAAAGACAAAGACAAAGACAAAGACAAAGACAAAGACAAAGACAAAGACAAATCCTATTGTGAGGGCAGTGAGATATGGAATCCATATAAAGTTTCAATCTATAAATAACAAAACCATCTCTCACTATAAAGATAACAGGGAATCACTAAGGTTTGATTTTAATTTCTATTGAAAATAGACTCATCAGGAATGACAATTAACAACTCTTCAGCCTCAGAGGGTGCTTTTTTTAATCCTCTTATTTTATCTACATGGCCTTAATGAGATCATTAAAAACTATCTGAATTTTCTAACATCCAAGAAATAAGTCAGTACCTTATTCGGACAAAGTTCGGACAAATAATTTCTCAATATCATTCTTTTCATTTTTAAAAAGGTTTTATTTATCCTCAATAAAAGTCTTGAGTTTTTAAAATTGAGAAGATATAAAAAATAACCTATTATTTAAGTTAAGAGGAAGAAAATTTATGTCCACTCAAAGTAAAAGATCAACTGCTGAAGAATTCTGGAAAGGCATGGCTGAACTCAAAGAACAAATGAAAGAGCAAATGAAAGACACTGATCGACGAATGAAAGACACTGATCGGCAATTAAAGAAAACCAACCTCTGGCTCAAAGAACAAAAGAAAGAAACAGATCGGCACATTCAATATACCAATCGGCGTATTCAATATCTAGATGAGCTTTTTACCGGACAGTGGGGGAAACTTATGGAATCACTTGTTAAAGGAGATCTTGTCCGTTTGCTGAATGAAAAAAACATTCAAGTCTCAACACTGGCTCAAGAAACATCCACTGTCTTTGAAGAGAAAAACTACGAATTTGATATTATTGCCACAAATGGAGGAGAGGTTGTTGTGGTGGAAGTGAAAACCACTCTGCGCATGAAGGACGTAGACCATTTTATAAATAAACTCACGCTCTTTAAGAAAATCTTTTCTCACTATGCGAATAAGAAAATCTACGGAGCCATAGCCTATCTAAAAGCCAATGAGGGAACAGGCAGCTACTCTGAAAAACAGGGGCTATTTGTCATAAGAGCCACAGGAAACAGTGCGAGTATAATCAATAAAAAAGCCTTTAAACCAAAAATATTTGCCTAAAACTTATAAGGAAAAAACTTATGTCGTCTAAAAATAAAACATCAACTGCCGAAGAATTCTGGAAAGGTATGGCTGAACTGAAAGAACAAATGAAAGACACCGATCAACGAATGAAAGAAACAGATCGGCAATTAAAGGAAACCAACCTCTGGCTGAAAGAACAAAAAAAAGAAACTGATCGACACATTCAATATACCAATCAACGTATTCAATATCTAGATGAGCTTTTTACCGGACAGTGGGGAAAACTTATGGAATCACTTGTTAAAGGAGATCTTGTCCGTTTGCTGAATGAAAAAAACATTCAAGTCTCAACGCTGGCTCAAGAAACATCCACTGTCTTTGAAGAGAAAAACTACGAATTTGATATTATTGCCACAAATGGAGGAGAGGTTGTTGTGGTGGAAGTGAAAACCACTCTGCGCATGAAGGACGTAGACCATTTTATAAATAAACTCACGCTCTTTAAGAAAATCTTTTCTCACTATGCGAATAAGAAAATCTACGGAGCCATAGCCTATTTAAAAGCTAATGAGGGAACAGCCAGCTACTCTGAAAAACAAGGGCTATTTGTTATCAGAGCCACGGGAAACAGTGCAAGCATAATCAATAAAAAAACCTTTAAACCAAAAATATTTTCCTAAAACTTATAAGCAAGGAAGAAAAATTTATGTCCACTCAAAACAAGAGATCACCTGCTGAAGAATTCTGGAAAGGCATGGCTGAACTGAAAGAACAAATGAAAGACACTGATCGACGAATGAAAGAGCAAATGAAAGACACCGATCAACGAATAAAAGACACTGATCGGCAATTAAAGGAAGCTCATCTCTGGCTCAAAGAACAGAAAAAAGAAACCGATCGACACATTCAATATACCAATCGGCGTATTCAATATCTAGATGAGCTTTTTACCGGACAGTGGGGAAAACTTATGGAATCACTTGTTAAAGGAGATCTTGTCCGCTTGCTCAATGAAAAAAATATTCAGGTCTCAACACTGGCCCAAGAGACATCCACCGTTTTTGAAGAGAAAAACTACGAATTTGACATTATTGCCACAAATGGAGGAGAGATTGTTGTGGTTGAAGTGAAAACCACTCTGCGTCTTAAAGATGTGGATCACTTTATAAATAAACTCATGCTCTTTAAGAAAATCTTTTCCCATTATGCAAATAAGAAAGTCTACGGAGCCATAGCCTATTTAAAAGCTAATGAGGGAACAGACAGTTACTCTGAAAAACAGGGGCTATTTGTCATAAGAGCCACAGGAAACAGTGCGAGTATAATCAATAAAAAAACCTTTAAACCAAAAATATTTGCTTAAAATCTAAAGATTTGATACTTTTTGGCCTCCATATCTACTAAATGGAAATGGCAAAAAGCTGACTCAAAAACACAGCTGCAAGGGGGCTCCATAATGAAACAAACTCTGTTTCAAATACAACACGATAAAAAATTACAAATGAAGCATCTCATTCCAGGTCTTCTCCTCTGTTTTCTATCTCTTATCTCCTTACCCTTCTGCGTTTTTGCAAAAGATGTCATCTATGACCTCAACATTGAACATAAAACAGTGAACTTTACAGGCACCTCTGTTCACCACGCCTTAGCTATTAACGGCTCTATCCCAGCCCCCACCCTGAGGTTTCAACTCGGAGATACAGCGATTATTCATGTGAAAAACTCAACTCAAGAAGCGACAACGCTACACTGGCACGGCGTCCTTGTACCATGGAATATGGATGGCCCTGCCTTCTCAAACAATAAATTGATTCAACCTGGAGAGTCCTTCACTTTTACCTTTCCCATCAGACATACAGGCACCTACTGGTACCACTCACACACGGAACTACAAGAACAACGAGGCCTCTATGGAGCAATTGTTATAGAAGACAAAAAAGAATTTGATAAAGATCTCGTCTTTATCTTAAGTGATTGGACAAACGAACATCCACAGTCTGTTCTAAAAAACTTAAAAAAAGAAGGCCATTACTACGCTTATAAAAAAGACTTTCTCCCCTCTCTCCTCGGAGCCATACAAGAAGGTCAAACAAAAAACTTTCTCCAAAGCGAATGGACCAGAATGGGCCCCATGGACCTCAGTGATGTCGCTTACGATGCTTTTCTAATTAATGGAAAAATAAACCAGACCTTACAAAATATTCAATCAGGAGATCGATTAAGAATTCGAGTCATCAATGCAGGGGCCTCCTCGTATTTTTATTTTAACATCGGCGATTTAAGACATTTTGAAGTTATCGCCAAAGATGGTGTCGATATACAAACCGTAAAAGTCAACGAAGTGCTCATAGGTATGGGTGAAACTTATGATCTCGCCTTTACAACTCCTACAAAAATCAGTCCTGAGTTCCGAGCCACAGTCCAAGACATTACAGGCTACGCCTCCGTTATTTTAGGAAATAACACCGTAGAAACCGTCCCCGATAAAACAAAGCCTTCTGAATATGCAGGTCACGACCATCATCAAGGTCATCAAGGTCATCAAGGTCATCAAGGTCATCAAGGTCATCAAGGTCATCAAGGTCATCAAGGTCATCAAGGTCATCAAGGTCATCAAGGTCATCAAGGTCATCAAGGTCATCAAGGTCATCCTCACAGCAACCATCGAAAAAGTCACCCAGAACACAACAAAAAAATGCAACAAAATACCCAACGCCCCAAAGATAATAACAATCACCTCATAAAAGATAACTTACCTAACAAACAAGAAAATTCTCAGAACTTAATAAAAACTCAAGAGTCAAAAACTCATAATCAACATCATCCAATGAAAGGCAAAACAAAAGAAGATTCTCAAAATACAAAAGCTCAGTCATCAAAAGTCCATCATCACTCTCATCATCCAAAAAACAATCCCTCAAAAAATAAGGACTCTCTTTCCATCACCCTACATCAAGAGAAAAAAAACAATGACGACAACCAACCCACAACAGAAGATACGTCTTCAGAAAAATCTACAGAAAAAATAATGAAACGAGACATACAATCTGGTGAGCACATACAATCTGCTGGGCATAAATATAAAAAACAAGACAACACAAAAAACATACATCATCACCACCAAACCAACACAAAACACAATAAAATGATCCGCCGCCTGAACTATAGAATGTTAAAGGCCATTCAACCCACAGAATATTCAGCCCAATTACCCAGGGCACATGAACTCATCTTAGAACTCAATGGAGATATGGATCGCTACACATGGACTCTCAATGGAAAACCCTTTTCCAAAGAAAAATATCTGGTCGTCAAAGAAAATGATGTCGTCCGATGGACTCTGGTCAATAAAACAATGATGCATCATCCGATGCACCTACACGGGCACTTTTTTCGATACCTGAACGGTCAAAAAGAAAATGCACCCCTATTTCACACCATAGATGTCGCCCCTATGGCGACAAGAACCATCGAGTTTCACGCCAACGAACCCGGTATTTGGTTTTTTCATTGTCACAACCTCTACCATATGAAAATGGGAATGTCTCGATTGGTAAAATATGAAAGTTTTGAACGCCCCGAAGAACTTGTAGAACATGAAAAACAATACAATAACATCGTAACCAAAGATAACGATTTTTTTCCTAGAGGAGAAATCAAACTATTTACTAACCATGGAGAACTCAACGCCGCTATGAGTGGAGGCGATTGGGATGTCTCTTTTAAAGTAGAAATTGATAAAAACCATTCCTCATCTTCTGAAAAATGGGGCAATTATGAAAGTGAACTGATGATTAAAAATTATCGTAGCCGATTTTTTTCTTTTCTTGGAGGAGCTGAACATGATGACAAAAAAGTCCATGCCTTCCTTGGTATAACATATGTTCTGCCCTTCCTTATTGAAATGGAAGCCTATGTGAGATCAGATCAAACAATCGTCACAAAACTAGATAAAAAGCTCCACCTAGCCAAAAAATTAGACCTGGAAGTTGAGCCCAAGTTTTCTTATAAAAAAGGAGACTGTAAATGGGGACTTGAAGCCTCACTCATGTATCATATTAAAAATAACTTAGCCTTGGGGACTTTTTATAAATACAGTGATTCCTCTGGCTCTTCTATAGGGTTTGGTGGGAAATTAAATCTCTAAATTAAAACAAAACACCTTCATATGAGAAGTTTTTATAAATACAATGATCCTTCTAGCTACTCCATAGGCTATGTCTTCTCTTTGATATAAATAGCCCTGCCCTTTCATAGGACTTGCTGCCAAACTAAACCCTAAGTTAAAACAAAACATCTTAATATGAGAACTTTTTATAAATACAGCGATTCTTCTAGCTATTTCATAGAACTTGGTGCCAAACTAAAACTCGAATAAAATATATAACACCTTTCACTGAATAAGCTATGTATAAATAAGGAGCTTTAAAAGCTTTAATACTATGTCATTGACTTCATTTATGGAGACATCCTATGCACCATATGTCTATGCTCTTTTCACTAATCTCTGTTTTGCGGCCGCTGCCGTTATCTATTCACTATCTCGCAAAAAAGTCTCTGCCGTTGAAATAAACAGTCTTATCGTCAGTACTTCCTTTATAACTTTTTCACTCCTATTAATCTTTACAACCGGCCTTCGCGATATAGGCATTAAAGCCATTTCTAGTTTTATGCTCAGTGGACTTATTGCTCTAAACTTCGGTGACCTATTTCTTCTCAATGCCTTTTCTAGAATTGGTGCTGCCCCCACCTTCATCCTCTTTGGATTCCAACCACTTCTTCTAGGCAGCCTAAGCTATATCCTATTCCATCAAGAGATCTCCCCCTATAAATTTATTGCAATTATATTCCTGATTGGATGTCTCTTTTGCTTCCTCTTAGAAAACTTCAAAAAAACTAAAACTTGGGAATTTAAAGGCATCGCTCTTGCTCTCATAGGGGTCCTACTCGACACTTTTGGAATCCTATTGACTCGATATGGATTTGAAACAACAACCCAACCACAACCTATTGAAGCCGCTGTCTATAGAAGCCTAGGGGCTCTTTTAGGCTTTGGCATCATATTTATACTCTTTCCCTTTTCACTAGAAAAATATTCTAACTCCATTAAAAATAGTCTTCGTCCATGCCTTGCCATTGTCGGGCTCTGTGGATTGATTATACCTTTATTTCTTATGATGATGTACCAAGTGGGACACCTGGCATCCGTCTCTGCTATTGCCATTACATGTCCATTCTTTGCACACGCACTAGAATGTATCCACAAAAAAGAAAAGCCAAGCCTTTATATGGCAATAGCCCTTATCCTCTTCACAATCGGTTTTTCCATCCTCATGCTCTCATAAAATAAATGAAAAAACAGTATGTTTGAGTGCGTTCTAAAATTTTCTGTCTTTCTGATGGAGAGACTTTTATGATTAAAGTATCAAAGTACTTCTCATGAGAAACAGAGAAGCCTTTTGATTGTTTTGAGAATCTAAGAAATGATTGAACTCGTCATAAGTTGTTCAATTATAGGCTAGAATTAAACGATATGGTGTCTATGGTAAGTGGGTTCGTTGTTATTAATCGTTCAATATTGATTTTATCCCTATGCAGCTTGGCTTTTAAAATGAAAGAGAAAAACTTTTCTCTAAACTTCCAAAGAAAATAAAATCATTTGGTGCATGACGCTCTAAAAACACCGCTGTACAGTCTCCTTGTATTTTTCCTTCCAGTACGCAGCTCTTTCAAAATCTTTGGATAGATACTTCCCTTTATAATACATTCGAGCAAGGTCACGTTGAGCTTGTAGATTACCCTCCCGCGCTAACCCCTCCAATAGTTTAAAACCCATTCTGGGGAGAATGTCTCGGAACTCTTTTAAGAAAACCCAATTTCCTTTTATAAACATCCAACCTAATCTATATATTGAATCCATATAGAAATTTTTTATAGGGGAGTTGAACGTCCTAGACAACAACTCTACGCTATGGTTATATTCTCTCTCCCAGTAATAGGCCCTTACAAGATCTTTTGGTATGCCATACTCCCCCTTACGATATATTTGGACAAGATCATATTGAGCTTCCGGTTTTCCTGCCGCCGCCGCCAATTCCAGAAGTTCAACACCTTCTTTGAGGTGATCTTTGTAGTTGGCCGCCCACTCTGCTGCTTCACCTTCAAATTTAACATTTGAGCTGGGGTGTTTGGAGTTTTGAAACCATTTGAAATAGTCTCCTCTTATCAACGCCCAAGCATGTTTATATTGGATCTCTACCATATTCAAACGAAAGTTACCAGGCCGGCCTATTTTCATAGGCTTGTACGGTTTTCGTCGCTGACCCTTAGCTAATTCTTTCTTACGTGATTTAAGGTCTACTACCTCCTCTGAGAATATTGGTTCTGTAGCAGAGGCATTAAAAAATTCTTTCCTACGTGATTCAAAGTCCACTACCTCCCCAATCTTAATATCGTTTGGTTCATCCCCACTCCAACACAGAGGACTTAAAAAACAAATAAGGAAAAATAAGGAAATTTTGACTCTAAATAAAGAATAAATAGCTCACCCCTTCTGATTTCATAAAAGCCTCCAAAGATGAAAAATAGGTACAATATCTTTAAATTCAATTTTTGTTATTATCAGCAAAATTTAGCTCAATCCTTTAACAGGGGCTATAAAGTATATGCAGTAAGTTACAAACCATCTCATTTTATCTTGGAAGATAAATAAGAAAGCATCTGTGGGTGATCCCAACTTTCAGCCCCTGAAAATTTCCTCACCAACTTATGATCCGCTTTAAAAAAATAAGACTCCGGAAGCACCTCTGTTCCATAAGACATTGCTATCGAAAGCGTCTTATCCCAAATGTGTATAACATCTTTATGGTAACCATCAAACCGCTCTAAAAAACGATCCAACGCCTCTTCATCACTATCCGCACTCACAGCAATCATCTTAATGCGACCATTAAAATGATTGAGCATACTTATTAAAGAGGGAAATTCCTCAACACAAGGCGCACACCAACTCGCCCAAAAACTCACCAAAACAGGCGTGCCCCTTAACTCCTGAAGAGAAAACATCCCCTCCCCATCAAATCTCTTACCAATCAATTCCCTGGCACCACTTTTCCTCATTTCAGCACTCACTTCATAACTGACCGGCAAAGTATTTCGCCCTTCTTGATAGGAGCGTATATGGTTCCAAAAAAAGACCATAATAGAAATTCCACCCACTAAAAATAAAACACCCAAAATAGACTGTTTCAAATCATTCACCCTCTATAAAAAATAAATCCAAAAAGCCCCTATCCAAAATAAAAAGACAAACCCTACCATCTGTCTCCAAATGATTTGCCGTCTCCCTCAAATGAACTCTTGAACCTGTCACACCCAACTGATCAAAAAAGAAAGTTATTCGATTTCTGTTTCAGATGGCTTTTTTGTACTTTTAGATCCCCTATTTTTCTTCATCCTACCGGAGACACCATCATAATCCACCCACTCAATAAAAGCCATATCTGCCCCGTCTCCTCCACGAGGACCCAATTTAATAATACGTGTATATCCCCCATGACGATCCTTAAAACGTAAACTCAAATCTTTTAAAATCTTCGAAATAGCCTCCCTATTCATAACTCGACTTTGCAAAGCCATACGAGCCGCAGACGTTCCACGCTTGCCAATGGTGACAGCCCTCTCCGCATGACGACGCAACTCCTTAGCCTTAGCTAAAGTCGTCTGAATACGCTCATGCTCAACAAGAGAAATAACCAAATTACGCATAAGAGCCCTGCGCCCATCTTTGTCTCTCCCAAAGGTCTTCACCCGTCTCTTATGTCTCATTCCAACTCCAAAAATAGATTAAAAGAAATGAATAGAAATACTGAACCACCAAACACTTCCAATCACAATAGACTCTCAAGCTCTACTCAACACCACTACCGGCTGCTACTTATATAATGTACGGTCCTCTTAAAATACTCTCAATTTCTACTTAACACCACTACTCACTACGACCCTCATTATCTCCTCCATCTTCTTCACCACTTGCTCCCTTATCCGTAGTACTCTCCATGGCCTCTTCACGACTCACATCACCTAGTGTCTCCCCAGCACGAAAATCTCTATTCTCCTCAGCACCAGAGCCAGAACTCTCACTCATTCCAACATCATCAGAATCACCACCATCCATACTACCTGAAGCTCCTTCCGCACCATCGACACTACTGACAGTCTCATCACGACTCACATCACCTAGTGTCTCCCCAGTACGAAAATCTCTATTCTCCTCAGCACCAGAGCCAGAACTCTCACTCATTCCAACATCATCAGAGGTACCACCATCCACACTACCTGAATCTCCTTCCCCACCATCGACACTACTGACAGCCTCATCACGACTCACATCTCTGTCCACTATTTCTTCACGAACTGCCACCTCTTCACTATGTCCCGTCACATTATCACCACTTGCTGCATCTGCAGCAGAACTCGTTTGTCCACCCTCTTCTTCGCTACCATCGTAACTCACAGTGGTATCTCCAACATGTCCTTGCGGCTCACTACCCATCGTTGATGTCGAATCTACCTTTCCATTAGGTTCAGAAACTGCACCCGTGGCTGCTGCAGATGACGGTGGTTGTGCATCTGGATTCCAATTCGCAGGCGGCCATCCATCAATCTTCATTCCCAGAGACAATCCCATTTCTATCAATATCTCTTTAATCTCATTTAAAGACTTACGACCAAAATTCTTTGTCTTCAACATCTCCGCCTCAGAACGTATCACAAGCTCCCCAATATACCGAATATTCGCATTCTTAAGACAATTAGCACTTCGTACTGATAACTCTAAATCATCAACTGAGCGAAAAAGATTGTCGTTAAACGATGGTGCCGCTTCCTGTGCCTCCACCTCAACAGGTTCATTATCTTCATCAAAATCAATAAACACCTGAAGCTGCTCTTTCATAATTTTTGAACCTAAAGACACAGCCTCTTCTGGTTTGAGGGAACCATCCGTCCAAACTTCAAAAGACAAAGCATCATAATCCGTCTTCTGACCAACACGTGCATGACTGACAGAGTAGTTGACTCGACGTATAGGAGAATAAAGCGCATCGACCCCAACAAATCCTACAGGCAAATCCGCCTTGCGATTTTCTGCCATTTCATACCCACGACCAAATTCCACAATAATTTCCGCATCCATTTTGCCGTTTGGCCCTAAAGTACAAATATGTTGCTCCGGATTTATCACTTCAATTTGATCTGTGAGTTGAATATCAGCTGCTGTCACAGAGCCTTCACCTTTTTTGTTCAACCTTAATGTCACAGGCTCAGCCGTATATTGCCTAAAGCGAATAAGTTTAAAGTTCAGTATAATATCTGTCACATCCTCTAAGACATCTGGAATGGTTGTAAACTCATGTAAAATACCCTCAAAACGCACGGCCGTTACAGCAGAACCCATCATAGAATTCAACAAAATCCTACGTAGAGAATTACCTAGCGTAACTCCATAACCCTTCTCTAAAGGACGTACCATAAACTTTCCGTACTCAGTAGTTAAAGAGTCTCGATCCACTTCGTAACTCTTTGGCTTAATTAAATCTCTCCAGAACTTATAATTATGATCCAACATCTTTAAACTCTCCCTTACTTTAAATTAACCTCTCCTACGCTTAGGAGGACGACACCCATTATGAGGTATAGGTGTCACATCTCTAATAGAAGCAATTCTTAACCCTCTGGCCGATAGCGCACGAATAGCTGACTCCCTCCCTGCGCCAGGACCCTTAACAAAAACAGAACAAGATTTCATTCCACTTTCTTGAGCTTTACGAGCCGCCTCCTCTGCCACCATTTGGGCAGCAAAAGGCGTCCCTTTTCGACTCCCCTTAAACCCCAATTGACCAGCACTCGACCAAGCCAGCGTATCACCCATAGCATCAGTTATCGTCACGATAGTATTTCCAAAACCAGCCTGAATATGGCATGTCCCACTGGGAACATTTTTTTTTGTTTTCTTACCCTTAGTTTTTACCTTCTTAACAGCCAAACTCAAAAACTCCTTATAAAAATATGATGACTTTTCTAATAAACCCTAAACAGCCTTCTTCTTATTTGCGATCGTCTTACGAGGCCCTTTACGAGTTCTAGAGTTTGTTTGTGTATTTTGACCCCGAACAGGTAGACCCCTTTTGTGACGCAAGCCTCGATAAGTTCCAAGATCCATCAAACGTTTTATTGATAAAGAAACTTCTCTGCGTAAATCACCCTCTACTTTATAGCCTCTATCTAAAATTTCACGAATTTTAGCAACATCAACATCTGTTAACTCTCCCGTCCTTAAAGCTGGATCAAAACCTGCCTTTAAACAGATTTCTTTCGCTTTCACATGACCAACGCCATAAATATAAGTTAAAGCAACGGCGACTCTCTTATTTCTTGGTAAATCAACCCCTGATACACGTGCCATCGCCTACCCCTGTCTCTGTTTATGCCTAGGGTTTTCACAAATGACACGAATATTCCCTTTGCGCTTAATTAATTTACACTTATTACAAATCTTTTTTACTGAAGCACGCACTTTCATAAAACCAACACCTCTTCAAATATAAAACCTCTTTAACTTACTCAAACACAACATAGACTTATAATTTCTAAACAGTCAAAACACCTTCCTATAAAAATAAGACCACTTAAGATCAGCATTTCTTAACAGTCACAAACAACAGGCCCTATACCAAACCAACCTTAAAAAAGACCCTACAACCTACACACTTCAATACCTTTTTACAAAGATACCACCTAAGCCTTTGAAAAAACTAAGGTTTTAAATAAAAATACCACGCAAAAAAGAATCGAAAGATGTTAACACTTCCCTTCAAAGGCTGTCCACTCCTTTCTTTATCTTACTAAGGAGAGCCTTTATACTCTCAAAAACTCTGTCAACGGAATCCTGACCATCGACAATCCCCAATATTCCAATATCTCTATAAAAAACCTTTAAGGGAGCTGTATTCTTTTCATAGGCATCTATACGTATTTTAATCGCAGATTTCATATCATCTTTTCTTTGAGACACCTCGGCACTGCATTGGTCACAGATGTCCTCCTGTTTAGGAGGGCAAAATAGTATATGGTAATTTTTCCCACACCCTAAACACACACGACGTCCTGTAAGACGTTTTAAAATGATATCTTGGCTCACATCAATAAATATCGCCTTCGCAAGAGTCTGATTTTTTTTTTGCAATAAATCCTGAAGAGATTCAGCCTGTGACACCGTCCTAGGAAAACCATCAAAAATAAAGGGCTTTTCACAAAACCTTTCAATAGTCTCTTCAACCAATCCCACGACAATATCGTCAGGGACAAGCCGCCCTTGATCCATAGTGGCCTTTGCCTTTAAACCCAGAGGCGTCTCATTCTTGATGGCCACTCGAAATAAATTCCCTGTGCTCAAGTGAACCATCCCCAACTCTGATACCAATCGAGCCGATTGTGTCCCTTTCCCCGCACCAGGTGGGCCAAATAAGACCACATTGTTCAAAACCGTGCCCTCCGGCCCCTGATCTTTACTTTCCTCATCATACCGTCATACTTTTGATTAATCATATGACTCTGCACTTGTTGAGCTGTATCTAGTGCAACTCCCACAAGAATAAGTAAACTTGTACCACCAAAATAAAAAGGAACCTTGGCTTGGGCAATAAGAATACCTGGTAAAATACAAACAATACTGAGATAAATAGCCCCACCAACAGTCAAACGATCAATCACCCTTTGTATATATTCTGAAGTTTCCTTCCCCGCTCGAATGCCTGGAACAAATCCTCCATATTTTTTTAAGTTATCTGCAAGATCCTTTGGATTAAAAACAATCTGCGTATAGAAAAAACAAAAGAATATAATCAAACCAACAAAGAAGACATTATAAATCATACCTGTGGGTGTTAAAGAATCTCTCAAATTAATCAGAAATGTAACATTTGTAAATTGAGCCACCGTGGCTGGAAACATCAATAAACTGCTCGCAAAAATAGGAGGAATAACACCTGAAAAATTTAACTTCAAAGGCAGATGACTCGATTGTGCCGCCATAGCCTGCCGACCGGGACCTCTTTGAGAGTACTGGACAGGAATACGGCGTTGCCCTGTTTCCAAAAATACAATCACACCCACAACGATAATCATAAATATGAGTAAAAGGAATCCCACAAAAGTGGTCAGTTCACCATTTTGAATCAGTTGAATCGTATTTGTCAGCCCACTTGGAATTCCAGCTGCTATACCAGCAAAGATAATTAAACTCGCTCCATTACCAATCCCACGTTCTGTAATTTGCTCACCTAACCACATAATAAAACATGTCCCTGCAGTGAGAGTCAGCAATGTCATAACTTCAAAGGGGATGACACCTACATAATAGGAAGACACAAGCGGTATTCCTCCAGGAGCAGATGAGTTCTGTAAAAAAGTAACAATACCCCAACCTTGAATCAAAGCGAGAACAACAGTTCCATAACGTGTATATTGAGTGATCTTTTTCTGACCATGTTGCCCTTCTTTTTTCAAAGCCTCAAAGTAGGGGACAACAGCTTGCAATAGTTGAAAAATAATCGAACTAGAAATATAGGGCATAATACCCAAAGCAAAAACACTAAATCTTTCTAATGCACCACCTGTAAATGTATTAAATAAACCAAACAGCCCAGAGTTTTGTTGTGCAAAAAAAGCCATAACAGCGTTGCCATCAACACCAGGAGTTGGAACATGAACTCCGATTCGAAAGATCGCCAACATACCCAGAGTAAATAAAATCCTCCGACGCAATTCTTCATTCTTAGCAATCCCCTCTACCGCTGACACTGATCCATCACCTCAACTTTTCCCCCTGCAGCCTCAATTGCTTTTTTAGCAGCCTCAGAACATCTCTCAACCTTGACTGTAATCGCTCGCTCCAGTGTGCCTCCTGCCAAAACTTTCACAGGTTTCTTTTGACTCACTAGCCCCAGTTTCCTCAGGCTTTCTGTTGTCACTTCTTCATCTTTTAACTGATTGAGCTGATCTAAATTTACAATACTGAATTCTTTCCGAAAGATATTTGTAAACCCTACTTTGGGAAGACGCTTTTGCAGTGGCATTTGACCACCCTCAAAACCCCTACGGATACGCCCACCTGAACGGGCCTTGGTTCCCTTGTGCCCCCGACCAGATGTTCGCCCCAAACCAGAACCCAG
Organism: Bdellovibrionales bacterium; assembly: GCA_965116215.1. Lineage (GTDB taxonomy): Bacteria > Bdellovibrionota > Bdellovibrionia > Bdellovibrionales > JAKFYE01 > CBDBKL01. Next base: position 933,746 of record OZ220494.1, read on the forward strand.
TCCACGGCCAACACGTTTTCTACTCTGAGAAGAACCCTTTTTTATTTCCAACTGACTTAATAAACTCATCTTAATTCTCCAGTGTCACTTCTAACAAGTGCTGTATTTTATAAACCTGTCCACGGTTGGCTGGATTATCTTTTATAACAACCTCACTGCCTCTTTTTTTAAGACCTAAGCAGCGAACAGCATCTTTCTGGGTTTGAGTGCAACCAATTGTACTGCGAACACGCTTGACTCGAAATGATTTTGCCATTTTTAAAACCTCTAAAGATTTACACCCCTTTGGGCTTTTATCTGCTCTTTTGTTTTAAGTTGCTTCAAACCATTTAATGTCGCTCGAACAGCATTATGGGGGTTACGCGTCCCTACACATTTTGTCAAAATATTCTTAACCCCTACAGTTTCCAATACCGATCGAACAGCTCCACCAGCAATCACTCCCGTACCGGGTCCTGCCGGAAGCATCACAATCTCTGCTGCACCAAAAGTTCCAACCACTTCATGTGGAATTGTTCCATCAACAATAGAATACGATCTCACTAACTTTTTAGCCGCACGCCCACCTTTACCTATGGCCTCTGGAACTTCACCAGCCTTTCCCAATCCGACACCCACTTTTCCTGTGCCGTTGCCAACGACAACTAATGCGGCAAATGAAAATCTTCGACCACCTTTTACAACCTTAGATACACGGTTAATTGTGACCACCCTCTCTTCAAATTCAGAATGTTTATCTCTTTTAACGTCTTTTTTACTCGAAACACTATCTTTATTTTCTTCAGCCACCACTTATCTCCTTAAAAATTCAATCCTGCCGCACGAGCTGCATCGGCAACAGCCTTAACTCGTCCATGGTAAACATAACCATTGCGATCAAATACAACACTCTTTATTTTTTGCCTCTCGGCTTCTTTTGCAATTTCTTTCCCTATTTTTTCAGCCACCTGAATATTCAGAGGTGTCTTTTCTAATCTAAGAGTAGATGCAGAGGCCAATGTATTGCCCTCTCTATCGTCAATCAATTGGACATAAAGATGTTTTCGACTTTTAAAAATAGTCATACGAGGACACTCCGCTGTTCCAATAACCCTTTTCCGAATACGCACTTTATTCTTAAATCTTGCTATACGTTTAGGATCTGTTTTCTTTTTACATCTTAATCTCATAAACTCTATCCTCTATTTACTCGCCGCCTTGCCTGCTTTTCTACGAATCACTTCGCCTGTATATTTGACTCCTTTCCCTAAAAAAGGCTCTGGTTCACGGAAAGATCTTATTTTTGCAGCCACTTGCCCTACAAGCTCTTTACTCGCCCCCTTAACATGTATAGTTGTTTGCTTTTCAACTTTAATTTCAATGCCCTCGGAAATTGCAAATTGAATAGGATGACTGTATCCTAAATTTAATTCTAATTTCTTCCCCTTCACAGTTGCCCTGTAACCCACACCAACTAACTCAAGCGATTTTGTAAACCCTTGAGTCACACCCATCATTGCATTCTGAACTAGTGCTCTGTACAAACCATGTAATGAGCGAGATCTCTTAGAATCATCAATACGCAAGAAAAGAACTTTATTATCCTCAACTTTTGCTGTCACTTCAGGTCTTAACTGAACAGTTTGAGTCACAGACCTCCCTTTTACAGAAACCAAACCCTCTGTCACCGTAACTTGTACGCCGTCTTGAATAATAACCGGAACTTTACCAATTCGTGACATATTTCACCTACCAAACACTCACAAGATACTCACCACCCACACCTTCCGTGGCAGCTTTCCTTGCGCTCATAACACCTTTATTCGTACTTAAAATAGCTAAACCATAACCCGATCTCACCTCTGGTAATTGATCCTTGTTCACATATCTTCTGCATCCCGGGCGACTCACTCTTTTTAAAGAGTGAATCAGTGGTTCACCATCAACTGTATATCTTAAGTAAACCCTCATCATTCCCTGCCGACCATCTCTAACAACTTTAAAATCTCTCACGTAACCTTCCTCTTTTAATACCTGAGCAAGGGCCTTTCGCATATTCGAACTGGGAACATCCATTTTTTCATGACATGCCAATTGCGCATTTCTAATACGCGTTATGAAGTCTCCAATTGTATCCATTTCTACCTCATTACTTCTTTCTAAATGGAAATCCCAATCCTTCAAGTAATGCACGCCCCTCTTCGTCTGATTTTGCAGACGTGCATACTGTGATATTCATTCCACGAATTTTATCTACCTTATCATAATTAATTTCTGGAAAAACAATCTGCTCTCTTAATCCCATATTATAATTCCCACGACCATCAAAACCCTTTGGGGAAATTCCTTTAAAATCCCTCACCCTTGGCAAAGCCACATTGGTTAAACGGTCAATAAATGACCACATCTTAGCCCTTCTCAAAGTGACTCGACAGCCAATAGGCATACCTTCACGCAACTTGAAATTAGAAATCGCTTTTTTAGCCTTTGTCACATTAGGTCTTTGTCCTGTGATCTGAGCCACTTCCTCTACAACGTTAGGAATGAGTTTCGGATTCTGTGTTGCCTCGCCAATACAAACATTAACAACGACCTTCTGCACCTTAGGTGCTTCCATGACAGAACTATATTTAAATTGATTCTGAAGAGAGGGAATCACTTCTTTTTGATATTTTTCCATTAACCGACTCATTAAAAAACTCCTTATAAAACCTCTGGGGCAAGAGAGATAATTTTAATAAATTTTTTCCCTCTTAACTCGCGCGCAACGGGACCAAAAATACGCGTTCCTATAGGCTCCTTGTCAGGTTTGATAAGAACTGCAGAGTTCACATCAAAACGAATATAACTTCCATCTGAACGACGGATCTTTCTCTTTGTTCTCACAACCACAGCTTTGACCACCTCACCCTTTTTCACTTTAGATTTTGGTAAAGCTATTTTGACTGAACAAACAATAACATCTCCAATAGAGGCTGTACGTCTCTTAGATCCACCTAAGACCTTAATACATTGGACTTCCTTAGCCCCTGAATTATCTGCAACAGACAGTCTGGTCTGAACTTGTATCACGATAATAAATCCTTTTGATCCTTCTCGACAGATTCAATAACCTTTACCAACTTCCATCTTTTTGTCTTACTTAGAGCACGCGTTTCATAAATAAGAACTTTGTCACCTATTTGTGCCAGATTCTTTTCATCATGGGCCCTACATGTTGTCATCCGTCGCACCACTTTTCCGTATTGCCTGTGTTTAACACTCCAATACACCTTTACCGAAATCGTCTTGTCCATCTTATCGCTCACAACATGACCAATCACTTCATTCCGTCGCCCTCGAACTCTTTGTTGAACACCTGCTTTTGTCATCACTTTTCTATCTCTCCTTATTCTTTGACTTCTGTCCAATTGCGGTTTGAATACGAGCAATATCCCGGCGTAAATTTCGAATAGACAAAGGATTGCCAAGTTGCCCTAAGGTATTTTTCATCTGACTGTGAAACAGAAGATCCCTTAACTCTTCCTGTTTCTTTTTGAGTTCGCCAACAGTCATTCCACTAATTTCCCCAAACTTCATCGTATCTGACCTCGTTCTATAAACCGTGTTTTAATAGGAAGCTTATGCCCCGCTAGGCGAAAGGCCTCTTGAGCTTGCTCCTGCGTAACACCATTCATCTCAAAAACAATCCGTCCAGGCTTTACAGAAGCCACCCAATACTCTGGGTTCCCCTTACCGCCACCCATTCTCACTCCAAGTGCTTTTTTTGTAATGGCTTTATCGGGAAATACACGAATCCAAATTTTCCCACCACGTTTTACAAAACGGCTAATGGCAATACGGCTGGCTTCAATTTGACGAGATGTCAACCACCCATCTTGAGTCACCGCTAACCCATAATCACCGAATGATATTTTACTCCCTCGTATGGCCAGCCCACGCCGATGCCCTCTATGTTGTTTTCTGTACTTCACCTTCTTAGGACTTAACACGCTGAGCCTCCTCTACTTCTTTTGCAGAGAGAATATCGCCGCGATAAATCCAAACTTTAATTCCAGTCATTCCATAAGTTGTCAATGCTTCTGCTGTTCCATAATCCACATCTGCTCTCAAAGTATGAAGGGGAACACTTTTCTCCGTATACCACTTACTGCGCGCAATATCGGCTCCATCTAATCTCCCACCCACTTGAATTTTAATACCTCGGACGCCACTGCGAATAGCCGCTTGTAAAGATTTCTTCACTGCCCTCCTCCAAGAAATACGCTTCTCCAATTGAAGAGCAATATTTTGAGCCACTAATTGCGCATCCATTTCAGCTTTTCTGACTTCCTGAATATTAAGAAAAACCTCATTTTTCGTTTGCCCTTGAACATCAGCCTTTAAAGAATCAATACCCGTTCCCTTTTTTCCAATCACAATACCAGGACGAGCCGTATGAATGGTGATCTTTACTTTCGTCGCTGCCCTTTCAATTTCAATACGACCAATTCCGGCATGTTTTAACTTTTCTTTTAAATATTTTCTTAATTTCCTATCTTCATGTAGATACTCCTCATAAGATTTACCACGAGCAAACCAACAAGAGTCCCATGTCCTAATCACTCCAAGTCTTAATCCTATGGGGTTGACTTTTTGTCCCACAACTTACCTCTCATCCAATACAATATGAAAATGACTCGTTTTCTTCTTAATGGCCGAAGCTCTCCCCTGAGCCCTTGGCATAAAACGGTGAAGATGGGGACCCTGATCTATAATCAACTTTTTAATATAAAGTGTATCCACATCTATCACTTGCTTTACTTCTGCATTAGCAACAGCAGATTGAATTAATTTTCTCAACATTTGAGCCGGCTTCTTATTCATAAAAGCCAACATCTTAAGTGCCTCATTGACATCCTTACCACGAACAACATCAGCTACACGCCGTGCCTTTAAAGTTCCTACCCTTGCAAATCGCAGTTTCGCTCTTGCTTCCATATATTACAACCCCATCACTTTTTCGCTTCAACAGCCGTAGCCTTTTTACCAGAATGTCCAACAAATTTCCTTGTTGGAACAAATTCTCCAAATTTATGACCAATCATATTTTCAGTAACATAAACAGGAATAAATTTTTGTCCATTATGAACAGCAAATGTCATCCCCACGGCATCAGGGATAATCACAGAACGTCGAGACCATGTCTTGATGACTTTCTTACTCCCTCCCTCTTTAGAGGAATGAATTTTAGACATCAAATGCTCATCGACAAAAGGTCCTTTTTTAACCGAACGTGCCACCTTATTTACCCCTCCTCTTTCGAGACTTTAAAATAAACTTATCTGTTCTCTTATTATGACGCGTCTTATACCCTTTACATGGCTGCCCCCATGGAGTCATAGGGTGATTACCCTTTCCAACACCTTCACCTCCGCCAAGTGGATGATCGAAGGGATTCATCGCCATACCTCGAACAACAGGACGCTTTCCTAACCAACGCATACGTCCTGCTTTACCTAAATTAATATTTTCATTATCTGTATTTCCCACTTGTCCTACAGTCGCCTTACAAACTGCTAAAACTTTACGGACTTCGCCAGATGGCAACTTCACTTGAGCATAATTCCCTTCACGAGCAACCAATGTGGCCTGTGTACCCGCTCCTCTACAAATCTGCGCTCCTTTACCTGAACGCAACTCTATGTTGTGTATAACTGTACCTATAGGAATCTGATTTAATGAAAGAGAATTGCCTGGCTTAATATCAGAACTGGATCCTGCCATAACAGTATCACCAACTTTTAAACCCACAGGACAAAGAATATAAGCTTTTTCACCATCAACATAATGAAGCAAAGCTATATAAGCCGACCGATTGGGATCGTATTCAATAGCCACAACTCGTCCCGGAATGTCTAGTTTGTTTCTTAAGAAATCAATTTTTCTATATCTTCTTTTGTGCCCCCCGCCCTTTTGCCATAAAGAAATACGCCCTCGATTATTTCTTCCTCCTGTTTTTTTTAAGGAAGTCACAAGCGACATCTCAGGGGTTGATTTTGTAATCTCAGCATAATCATAACCTGTCATTTTTCTTCGGCTAGGAGTAGTTGGTCGATATGTTTTAATGCCCATTTCTTACGTTCCCTCAAATAGGGCGATTTTTTCGCCTGTCTTTATCAATGCCTTCTTCCAGTACTTTATTTTGCTGAGCTTTGTACCTGTTCTTCGTATACGATTCCGGCAAATCATTGTACGTACACTAAGAACTTTGACATCAAAAGCTTTTTCCACAGCACTTCGAATGTCTTTCTTCGTGGCCTTACGATCTACCTCAAAAACATAAGTTCCGATGCCCTGATGTTTGGTATTCTTCTCTGTTACAAGTGGCCTTTTAATAAGATTCATCATTTCTCACCACCACAACGTTTGACCAGACTCTGCACTGCACTTTCTGTCACAATAGCTGCTTCAAATCTTAAAAGGTCATAAACATTAACACCCTCTACACTATAATATCTAAAGTTTTTTAAATTTTTTGCAGCTCTATGGAAGAGGTCATTTCGCTTATCATCTATAAGCAAAGACTTCTGAAGACCAAACTTCTTCAAACGCTGATACAATTCCTTAGTTTTACCTTCTTTGGACTCCATATGAGGAACAATAAACAACTGCCCTTCTTTCACTAAGTAAGACAAAGCCATCTTTAAACCCTTACGACGTACTTTCTTAGGTAATGCATAGGAATAGTCACGAGGTTTGGGCCCAAAAGTTATCGCTCCTCCCGGCATTAAAGGAGAACGGCTTGTTCCCTGCCTAGCATTTCCCGTCCCCTTTTGCCTAAAAGGTTTCCTTCCTCCACCAGATACTTCACCTCTGGATTTTGTGCTATGAGTACCACGACGACGACAAGCTAATTGCCATTTTACATGAGCTTGTATTAAATCTTTACGTAAAGGATGCCCAAAGACATCTTTGTCTAAGTTAACATCCTTTATTTTTTTACCATTCCAGTCTTTTATACTTGCCTTTGCCATCTTTAATCTTCTTTTAAAATTCTCACCAAAGTATTCCTTGCTCCAGGAACACCGCCTTTAACAAAAATAAGATTTTCATCAGGAATAATATCCAAAATCTCAACTCCACGAACTGTTATATTATTGCCACCATATCGCCCTGGCATTTTTTTTCCAGGAACCACTCTTCCTGGCCACGTTCTATTTCCAACAGAGCCTGGTCCCCGATGAAACTCAGAGCCATGAGCTGCCGGCCCCCCTCCAAAATCATAACGTTTCATCACACCGGCAAACCCTCGCCCCTTAGATGAACTTGTAATTTTCACTCGATCACCTTTACTCAATGTTTCCAAAGAAACTCGCTGCCCCACCCTAATACCCTCGGGGACATTTTGACGAATTTCTCGCAAAGTTCTAGCTCCATTTTCAAAACCTGCTTTTTGACAATGCTTTGTCCGTGAACGTTGGGATTTTTTGGCTCGCAACGGACCGTGAGCAACTTGTACAGCAGAGTAGCCCTCACGCTCTGGAGTTTTAATTTGTGAAACAAACCAGCTTTCACTCTTTAAAATGGTCACAGGAATAGCTTCACCAGTGTCATTGTACATCATTGACATCTCTAGCTTAAACCCAAAAAGCCCCTTCAATTTGATGCCTTGCTCTTTCACAAGGTCTCCCTCTGAAGGAGACGGACCTGTCTCGACATCAGACACACCAGATTCTTGCCCTTCAGAGTTCTCATTTGAAGAGTCTTCTTTCAAGGACACCTTATCGATAGCATCACTTTTGGATTCGGTGAGGGTTAATTTTTCCTTGAGATTCAAAGACACCTTATCACCTGTGGATTCATCTCCTGAACCCACATCTGTCTTTTCTGTAGACACCGGCGTCTTTCCTATTTCAGGTTTGTCTTTTGACGTTGTTTCCTTATTATCGCTCACAACGCATCCTCATCCTTTCTTGGTTCTTCACTTTTCAATCTCTTCCCTCTTTCTTCCATAAAATCCCATTACACTCTCTTACCCTGTCCCTCACTAACCATTTGAGCCACCAAGCCAGATACAAGAGATAGCTTTTGGATTTTTTAGCTCTAAAGTATAACGACCGATACATGTGGGCAAACAGCTATGCGGTCACCTTCCTCCAATATCTCTTAAAGAAATACAAAACAACTTCCCACATCATCACTCCGCAGATAATTTAATTTCCACATCTACACCGGCTGAAAGATCCAACTTCATCAATTGATCCACTGTCTGTTGAGAGGGTTCAAAAATATCAAGAATTCGCTTATGAGTGAGAATCTCAAATTGTTCTCTAGATTTTTTATCAACATGTGGAGAACGCAAAACCGTATACTTATTAATACGTGTAGGCAAAGGAAAAGGGCCCGCAACTCTAGCCCCTGTTCGTCGAGCTGTATCCACAATCTCACGTGTCGATTGGTCAAGTAACTTATAATCAAAAGCCTTTAACCGAATCCGAATATTCTGACTTTCCATAACACCATTCTTTCAATCTTGCTTATACAACACACAAAAAAACACACTCTCAGGCACTTACCTGGCCCATAAAAACCGTAACTGCCTAATCTTATTTAAAAAAACAATTCTCCAACAAAACCACTTGTGATAGCTTTTTGATACAGAGCTGGGAGTATGCCGTGGCGAATTAGCCCTGTCAACTCATCCTTAATCTCTCAAAGAATGATAATAGCCAACCACTGGAAGAGACTTCTATTAAAACCCAAAGCCCCCTTCTGAAACCCTTTAATAAGAAATTTCCCATTGAAAAATAAAGGGGTTAAATACGCCCCAGCTTTTTTAAAACTTCTGTCTGATTTTTGGGGGGTAATTTTTCAAAGTGACTCATCTCCATACTAAATGAAGCCCTCCCTTGACTTAAAGACCTTAGATCTGTTGCATATCCAAACAAATTCACCAAAGGGACAACCCCAGTAATAATCTGTAGCTGACTTCGTGAACCCATAGACTGCATTTTACCACGCCGACCATTTAAATCGCCCACTATAGCCCCTATAAATTCCTCTGGAGATATAATTTCAATTCTAACAATAGGCTCCAAAAGTACGGGGTCTGCCTTAAGGCAAGCCTCTCTTAGAGCCATAGACCCAGCTATCTTAAAGGCAATGTCTGAAGACTCTGTATCATGAAAACTCCCCCCTGTTAAAAGCACTTGGATATCCACCATTTTATAGCCAGCAAGCACACCGTTCTCAAGTCCCTCTCGAACCCCTGTTTCCACAGAATGAATAAATTCTTTAGGTATAGCCGTCTCAGAAGACGTATTCACAAATTCAAACCCCGCACCACGAGAAAGAGGTTTTACTTCTAGCAAAACATGACCATACTGACCTGATCCTCCAGTTTGGCGCACAAACTTACCCTCTCCCACCGCTTCATGGGCAATGGTCTCTCGATAAGAGACCTGTGGCTTCCCTCGATTCAAGCCCACTTTAAATTCTCGAGCGAGACGATCCATTATAATTTCTAAATGCAGCTCTCCCATACCAGAAATAAGCGTTTGATGTGTTTCTAGATCCACATGAACATCAAAAGAAGGGTCCTCTTTTTTAATCTTTTCAAAAGCCTCTGCCATCTTATCCTGATCAGGTCCCGACTTGGCCTCTACAGCAACGGAAATCACTGGCTCAGGAAAACGGATACTTTCCAATAAAACAGGGTTCTGACAAAGTGTATTTCCCGTATATGTATGCTTCAAACCAACAATGGCACCAATATCCCCTGCTTTCAATTGATCAATATCCTCTCTGAAATTAGCATGAAGTTTTACAATGCGACCGATACGTTCTTTCTTATTTGTTGACGTATTCAACAACTGCATCCCCTCTTTAATCACTCCCGAATAAACACGCACATAGGTCAATGTTCCAGAAAACATATCGGAGGCGACTTTAAACGCCAAAGCAACTGGTGGCTCACTAAAATCCGTTCGGCAGACAACAGATCGCCCTTTTGGATCCTTGCCCTCAATGTCAGGAACATCTATAGGACTCGGTAAATAATCCACAACCGCATCTAAAAGATGTTGTATCCCCTTATTCTTAAAAGCACTCCCACAAAAAACGGGAACACATTCCCCTTCCAAAGTCAGTCTTCTCAGAACAGATCGAAGCTGTGAAGTGGAGATCTGGCTTCCATCCAGATACTGGCTCATCAGCTCATCATCACTTTCAATAATAAAATCTCTTAACTTTGCATGCTTGGCCTGACATTCCTGTAGCAGTTCCTCCGGTATCCCTCCTTCGATAAACTCAGAATCAATATTATCTCCAGCCCAAACAAAACTCTTCATAGTCAATAAGTCCACAAAACCCTTAAATTGGTCTTCCACACCTATAGACACATGCATCTGAATGGGTTTAGCGTTCAGTTTTTCATAGATAGAATTTATGGACATCATGTCATCGGCACCCACTCTGTCCATCTTATTGATAAAGCAAATGCGAGGAACCTTGTACTTATCAGCCTGCCTCCAGACTGTCTCTGACTGTGGCTCGACACCATTAACTGCATCAAAAACGGCAATAGTACCATCTAAAACACGTAAAGATCTTTCCACTTCAATAGTAAAGTCCACATGACCAGGAGTATCTATGATATTAATACGGTGATTCTTCCACACACAGGAGGTGGCCGCTGACGTAATAGTAATACCACGCTCCTGCTCCTGCTCCATCCAATCCATCGTAGCTGTCCCCTCATGAACTTCGCCAATTTTATAACTTTTGCCAGTATAGTATAGAATCCGCTCCGTTGTTGTCGTTTTGCCGGCATCAATATGAGCCATGATTCCAATATTTCGGGTGCCCTTAAGCTCTGCTCTATCTTTTGGCTTTAAAAACGACATATGAGTTGTTCCCTATTTAAAACACGCCGTCACTCTATAAACTCTATAAACCAGTTTCAAAAACGACATTTTCATTCTCTACTCAAAACTTTATTATCCAATAACAGCACCTAGCTTTAAAAGCCATGCCCTCATCTTTTACAAAAAAATAAATGTGTTCATCAACACACTTATACAAATAACCTTTTTTAGTCGACCTACATAACTATGGCACAAGACTGAACACTTGTCGTTTCCGTTCTTTTCACTCCAATTTATGATAGTTCATAGCACAGAAGAAACAAAATGCTTTTTTAGAATTTTAGTTGTGCCGTACTTTATGACTTTACACTTGTTGATTGAAATGAAGAACTGAATAAGCAGATTGTAGAGAAAGCATCTCCTCTTGAATCAGGAAGAAAATCTGTTAGGGATAACAAGGATAAAAAGTTACCAATTATAATGCGAGAAGGCTTTATTCGCTTCGGCCATCCTATGAACATCATCTTTTTTCTTGATAGCATTACCTCTATTATTAAAGGCATCAACCAATTCATTTGATAGACGTTGTGCCATATTTTTTTCATTCCGCTCACGAGCATATTGAATAATCCAACGCATGGCTAGAGCAGAACGCCGAGAAGGACGGACATCCACTGGCACTTGATAGGTCGCCCCTCCCACACGACGAGAACGTACTTCTAATGCCGGCTTAACATTTTCAATGGCCTTCTTAAAGACACTGAGAGGCTCTTCAGTAGAAACCTTTGTTTTCAAATCATCCAAAGCAGAATAGAGAATTTTTTGAGAAAGGCTCTTTTTCCCTTTCACCATCAATGAGTTAACAAATTTTGCGACAACCACATCATTATAAACAGGATCAGGAATCACATCACGTTGAGAATGGCTTGAACGACGAGACATATATCTTCCCTTTCCTATCTATGCCTTAGGTTTTTTTGTTCCATACCTTGAACGAGCACGCATCCGATTATTCACACCCTGAGTATCTAAAACACCACGGACCGTATGATAACGAACACCTGGCAAATCCTTAACCCGTCCACCTCGAATTAAAATCACACTATGCTCCTGAAGATTATGCCCAATACCCGGAATATAAGTATTCACCTCAAAACCATTCGATAGACGCACTCTGGCAACCTTTCTGAGGGCCGAATTGGGTTTCTTCGGTGTTTGAGTAAAAACACGTGTACATACGCCTCTTTTCTGAGGGCATCCTCCTAATGCTGGAGATTTTGACTTCGACTTTTGCACCGTACGCTGTTTGCGTATCAACTGATTAATTGTGGGCATGGCCTATCCTCGAGTACTTCTTTCTCATATCTTCAGATTGTGAATAGCAAAGAGCATTGCAAATACATGATACCAAAAATAGCTCCCCTAATAAATATTCACATTGTGTAGCTTCTTGAATCAACCTGAGTCAAGTTTGGATTTTTGTCAAATTTTCTCTTTTGATATCCATTTTTTCTTAACAAAAAGTTCTCAATTTTTATCTCTATTTTATGACCTGATTAAGAAAACTCCCTTTTCAACCCTTAGAAGTTGAAGCAACCCCTTCTTTCTTCTTCCCCAGCTCTTTTCTCTAACTTTAATCTCTGCGATGTCTTCCCACCATAATCTCTTAATAGATGAACGACACGCTTCTCAGCATCTGTTGGAAGGGGTTTATCATGCCCCTCAGCGATGTTTTTGCGCTGTTTGCTCTCAAGTCTTTCTAAAGCAATACCCAGAAGTGTCTCTGTCGGTTCCTTTTTCATACGAGGCAGCACAATATTGACCTTTGCACCTTTCTCGAGAAGAAATCGCATAGCCTTTATTGTACCTGCATTATAATAACTGCCATACTTTACGACATTGGCTAAAGCCGTACGGCCCCAAACATCCCGAGCATTCACATCTGCACCCTTTTCAATAAGAAATTTCAGAGCCTCTAGTGATACCCTGTTTTGACGTGATAAATGATGTAGAGCCATACGGCCCCAGGCATCCTGAGCATTCACATCTGCACCCTTTTCAACAAGAAATTTCAAGGCCTCTAAAGTTATATCACGCTCTGATAAGTAAAGTAGAGCCGTTCGATGCCAAGAATCCTGAAGATTAACATCCACACCATGTCTCATTAATAAATCAGCTATAGCTATAGAATCACCAGAAGAAAGAAAAGCTTGCACTAGAGGTGCATTAGAAATATGTGCACGGCTCTTCCCCTTTTGACTTTTCTCACTCCAAGATAGACCTGTAGGGTCTACACCATATTTAAAAATTAACTCCATATTTTCAATTAATCCGTAATTTATAGCTATGGACAAGGCTTGTCTTTTGAATTGATATCCCATTGTATCTCTTAAAATATCGATTTCGGTTTGATAATGCTGCAATGGTTGAAGCTCTAATACCTTACGGGCCAGCCATTGCCCTCGTTGGCTTTCACTCATTTTTTTATAGGACTCTAGATCTTGTTTTGTCTTTGGAAAGAGCAACCCCTGTGTTTTTGACTCTACGGTACGCTTCCCAACAACTCTATCCAAAGCAGACTCCAGTGTGTCCCTTTGAACCACCTTATCTAAAGCATAATCTATTTCTCTTAATTGCACTTTAGTGAGATCTTGAAGGACCCATTCTAATTCTTTTATTTGAACCCTAGTGAGTTCTTGAAGAGCAGACTCTAAAAGTGCTAGGTCCCCACTCTTTGAAACAGAAGACACCACCAAGTTAAAATAGTTATAATAATCATAATATCGACTCTTGTGATCAGAGAACTTGCCAAAAACATATCCTTTTTCTGCAATCGCCTTTTCAAAGGTATCTACAAATAATCCAATATGAGTGCTCACTTTATCTTTATGAGCCACTGAAAAAATATCTCGATCATTTGCCTGAACTTGCAAAGATAAGACAAAAGAAAAAGCTAAAGAAAAAATAAAAAATCTCACGGTCACTCCCTCTCCTCATGCGACGTGGAAAGGTATAAGTCCAGCGGCAAAAAGGCAAGAGAGCATAGCTTCTCCCATATTTTTTACAAATCCCAATGAGAAAAGCTCAAATAAAAATATCTATACTACCCCTGTGTTTGATTTGAGGTCTCCTGCATCTCCGAACTCATTGGTAATCCGGAAGAATGATCTCCTTCTTCGTAATTCATGACCTCGATGGGCCAACGACGGTAACACGGCAACCCCGTTCCCGCAGGCACTAGCCTTCCCATAATAATACTCTCTTTTAACCCTCGGAGTGAATCCTTCTTGGAATGAATAGAAGCCTCCGTAAGAACCTTGGTCGTCTCCTGAAAAGACGCTGCAGAAATCCAACTCTCAGTACTCAAAGACGCCTTTGTAATGCCTAACAGAAGTGATTCAGCTATGGCAATCTGACCACCCTCTGCCTTGACACGCTCATTTTCCATCTCAAATTCAAACTTCTCAACCTGCTCTCCCACCAAAAACGTCGTATCTCCTGCACTCACAATTTTCACCCGACGGAGCATCTGCCGAACAATCACCTCAATATGCTTATCATTAATCGTTACACCTTGAAGCCTATAGACCTCTTGAATCTCATTGACCATATAAGCTGCTAACTCCTTATCTCCTAACACAGCCAAAATATCATGCGGATTCGTCGGACCATCCATAAGGGCTTCACCCTTTCTCACAAACTCACCCTCACGAACTGCAATGTGCTTTCCTTTAGGAATCAAATATTCCTTCTGCTCTCCCACCTCCGGAGTCACTATCACTCGCTGCTTACCCTTTAAATCCTTACCAAAATTCACATAACCATCTATCTCCGTCACAATCGCAGCTTCTTTTGGTTTTCGTGCTTCAAACAATTCAGCAACTCGAGGCAACCCTCCAGTAATATCGCGAGTCTTTGTTGTTTCCCTATGAATTTTTGCAATCACATCCCCTGCATGAACCTCAATTCCATCTTGAACTAATAACTGTGCATCCACAGGAACAACATATCTTACAGGAATATTTCTACCCGGCTGTAAAATAGGCTCTCCAGTCTCTTTATCTTTAAGAACAAGAGTAGGTTTTAAACTCGCATCACGACTTTCTATAATCACTTTTGTCGCAAAACCAGTAACAGCATCAACCTGCTCAGCGACCGTCTGTCCCTCTTCAATATCTTCAAAGTGCACACGCCCAGAAACCTCTGAAATAATTGGGTTTGCATAAGGATCCCACTCTGCAATTGTTCGCCCCCCTTCAATAAGATCTCCTTCTCTGTAATTAACCACTGCACCATAAACAAGTTTATAACGTTCACGCTCACGACCCATTTCATCGACAAGAATAGCTTCACCATTTCTATTCATAATCGTTAATTTACCCTCACGATTCTCCACAAAATTAACATCATTGAACTTTAAAGTTCCCGTATGACGGGCCTCATGAATAGACTGCTCCACTGCACGAGATGCCGTACCACCTAAATGAAATGTCCTCATTGTTAACTGCGTTCCTGGTTCCCCAATACTCTGAGCGGCAATAATGCCAACCGCCTCACCTAAGTTCACTAAATTACCTCGCGCTAAATCTCGCCCATAGCACTTAATACATACACCATGTCTCGTCTTACATGTTAAAACAGAGCGTATATCTACACGCTCAATCCCGACTTCCTCAATCCAAGCAACTGCACTCTCCGTAATCTCCTCATTTTTATTCACTATGATTTCATTAGAATATGGATCAATCACACTCTTCATAGCCGTCCGCCCAAGAATACGATCACCTAACTTCTGAATGACTTCGCCGCCTTCCATTAAAGGAGTGACTGACATACCATTTTCCGTACCACAATCATCTTCAATAATAATACAATCCTGAGCCACATCCACAAGACGACGAGTCAGATAACCTGAGTTTGCTGTTTTAAGTGCTGTATCTGCCAAACCCTTTCGAGCACCATGAGTAGAAATGAAGTACTCCAGGACAGAAAGACCTTCTCTAAAATTTGCCCGAATGGGAGCTTCAATAATTTCACCACTCGGCTTTGCCATTAAGCCTCGCATCCCTGCAAGTTGACGAATCTGAGCTGCGCTCCCCCTAGATCCCGAATCGGCCATAATATAAATACTATTAAAACTCGAATCTATCGTCTTATTACCCTCAATTTCAAATACTTCTGTCTCAATCCCCGACATCATTTCCTTAGCCACACGATCTGCCGTCTGAGCCCAAAGGTCCACGACCTTATTATATCTTTCACCATAGGTAATCAAACCCTCATCGTACTGCTGCTGGATCTCCCTGACTTGATTCTCAGAACTTTCAATCATTTTGGCTTTCGCTTCAGGTATAATCATATCGTTCAAGCAAATAGAAATTCCAGCCAACGTAGAGTACTTAAAGCCCATTTGCATAATTTTATCTGCAAGAATAACTGTAGCCTTACCCCCTGATTGACGGAAGCTAGAGTCAACTAACTTTGCAATTTCTTTCTTTGTCATCACACAATTGACTAATTCAAATGGAACACCCTTGGGAACAATATCCGCCAAGATAGAACGACCCACACTTGTATCTCTGACCTTACCATCCACACGCACTCGAATAGCTGCCTGAAGATCAACATAATTATTTTCGTAAGCATAAAGCACCTCTGGTAGCCCACTAAAAACTCGACCGGTGCCCTTTGCCCCTGGACGAATTCGAGTCATCCAATAAATACCTAAGACAATATCCTGAGAGGGATTAATAATAGGCTTCCCATTAGCTGGGCTGAGAATATTATTTGTAGACATCATCAATACACGTGCCTCAACCTGTGCTTCAACAGAGAGAGGAACATGTACAGCCATCTGGTCACCATCAAAGTCTGCATTAAAGGCAGCACACACTAATGGGTGCAATTGAATAGCCTTTCCCTCTAATAACACCGGTTCAAAAGCCTGAATACCCAACCTGTGAAGTGTCGGTGCTCTATTTAGCAAAACAGGATGCTCCTTAACAACATCAGAAAGAATATCCCAAACCTCTACCGTCTCATCTTCCACAAGTTTCTTCGCTTGTTTAATTGTTGAGGCAAACCCCTGCTCTTCTAACTTATTATAAACAAACGGCTTAAATAACTCTAAAGCCATCTTTTTGGGAAGACCACATTGATGAAGTTTGAGATTTGGACCGACCACAATCACTGAACGACCAGAGTAATCCACACGCTTGCCTAATAAATTCTGACGAAATCGTCCCTGTTTACCTTTTAGCATGTCACTTAAAGAACGCAATGGACGTTTGTTTGGGCCCGTAAATGTCTTACCACGACGACCATTATCAAAGAGGGCATCAACAGATTCTTGAAGCATTCGTTTTTCATTACGAATAATAATCTCAGGGGCATTTAGCTCCTGAAGACGTCTCAATCTATTGTTTCTATTAATCACTCTCCTATACAGATCATTTAAATCAGAAGTTGCAAATCGTCCACCATCGAGAGGCACCAGAGGACGTAAATCTGGAGGAATAACAGGAATAACTTCCAACATCATCCACTCCGGCTTGTTCACAGAATTTTTAAATGCCTCAACAACCTTTAATCTTTTTGTTAACTTCTTAATCTGAGCTTCAGATCCTGTATCCTTAATTTCATTTCTTAATTTTTTCGAAAGATATTCAGGATCAATTTTTTTCAAAAGGCCACAGATCGCTTCACCACCCATTCCCGCTTTAAAATTAGGTCCATATTTTTCAAGAGCATTCTGATAGGCATCCTCATTTAAAACCATACCCTCTTCGAGATCTGTCTCTAACGGATCAACAACAACATGGGCCTCACAGTAAAGAATACGCTCAACATCTTTTAAAGTTAAATTCAAAAGATTCCCAATACGGCTAGGTAGAGATCTTAAAAACCAAATATGAGCTACAGGCGTTGCTAACTCTATGTGTCCCATCCTCTCACGACGCACTTTAGACTGTGTGACCTCCACGCCACATTTTTCACAGACAACACCACGGTATTTCATACGCTTGTATTTTCCACACAAACATTCGTAGTCCTTGGTGGGACCAAAAATCTTTGCACAAAAAAGTCCCTCTCTCTCTGGCTTAAACGTCCGATAGTTAATCGTTTCCGGCTTTTTTACTTCGCCATAAGACCATTCTCGAATCATTGCCGGTGAAGCCAAAGACACTCGAACAGCATCAAAGGCCAAGGGATCTTTTGGTTTATCAAAAAAATTCAATAGATCTTTCAAAGTTTACTCCTCAATTATTGTTTTCTCTTCATCACACACTTTATTGTTCCACTAAAGGCGGCTGATCATCTTCAGCCGCATCAGGTAAATCATCTCCTGATTGAGCCTCAACAAGCTCAACATCAAGGGCCAAACTTTGAAGCTCTTTGACCAAAACATTAAAGGACTCTGGTAAGCCCGGCTCCAATGTATTGTCACCCTTTACAATACTCTCATACATCCGTGTTCTACCGGCGACATCATCTGACTTGACTGTCAAAAACTCCTGTAATGAATAAGCCGCTCCATAGGCCTCAATAGCCCAAACTTCCATTTCCCCCAATCTCTGACCACCAAATTGCGCCTTACCCCCCAGAGGTTGTTGTGAGACAAGTGAATACGGTCCAATAGAGCGTGCATGAATCTTTTCCTCAACTAAATGATGAAGCTTTAACATATACATTACACCAACAGTCACCGGATTCTGAAAAGGTTCACCTGTCCGACCATCAAAGAGAATAGTCTGCCCACTTTGTGGTACATCAGAGCGACCTAACAAATTCTTTATGTCCTGCTCATGAGCTCCATCAAAAACGGGTGTTGCTAAATGCACACCAGAACGAACATCCTTAACCATCCTCTTCACAGAAAGTTCATCTGCTGAATCAATCAATTCATCAACCGACTGGTCCTGATAAATCTCTTTCAATTGCTTCTTAACATCACTAGAATTAAATTGATCCAAATGGTCTTGAATTTGTTGCCCCAAATGAAGAGCCGCCCAACCCAAATGAATTTCCAAAATTTGACCAATGTTCATACGAGAGGGAACACCTAAAGGATTTAAGATCATATCTACAGGAGTTCCATCAGCCAAATAAGGCATATCCTCCTCAGCCATAACTTTTGAAATGACACCTTTGTTACCATGTCTTCCGGCAAACTTATCGCCGACTTGAAGTTTTCGTTTAATTGCGACATAAACTTTTACAATCTTTATAGCACCAGGAGGCAATTCATCACCTTTAGTTAAGCGATCAATCTTCTCATCAAAAACCAACTTCACCGCCTCTAACTGATTACGAGCACCTTCCACAATCCTCTGACATTGAAACTCAAGGTCTGGATCCAAAGGAATGTAACTCAAAAGAGCAAATGGAATAGTCTCCAAATCTTCTTCAGCAATGGTTTGCCCCTTACTTAAAAGTTTATCAGAGCCATCTTCGCTTAAAAGAACACCTGTTGTTTTCTTTCCAACAATTAACACCTTCAACTTATCAAGAGCATTATTACGAATGACATTTTGTTCAACGGCTTGATCCTTTTCTAACTTCTCCTTTTTCTCTTTTATAATAGATTGAAGTCTTTCATCATCAGCAGCACCTTCACGACTATAAATTTGTGCATCTATAACCGTTCCAAAAACACCTGAGGGAAGTCTCAAAGACGTATCTCTAACATCCCCTGCTTTTTCTCCAAAAATAGCTCTGAGGAGTTTTTCTTCAGGAGAAAGTTGCGTCTCCCCCTTCGGGGTCACTTTACCCACTAAGATATTTCCAGGCCTGACTTCCGCACCAATACGAATAACACCACTAGAATCCAAGTCCTTCAGTGCTTCTTCTCCCACATTCGCAATATCTCGAGTGATCTCTTCTTTTCCCAACTTCGTGTCACGAGCAATACACTCAAACTCTTCAATGTGAACAGAAGTAAATGTATCTTCCTTAATCAACCTTTGAGAAATAAGAATAGAGTCTTCGAAATTGTAACCCATCCATGGAGCAAATGCGATAAACACATTCTGGCCAAGAGCCAATTCCCCATGATCTGTTGCGGGGCCATCAGCGATAATATCTCCTTTAGAAATATGCTCACCTTTTCTCACAACAGGTTTCTGATTAAAGCATGTGTTTTGATTGGTCCTCTGATACTTCGTTAAATTATATATATCAATATTAGCTCCCAGCTCCCCTGCCTTTGCCAATCGTCTAACCACAACACGAGAGGCATCCACTTCCTCAACAACACCTTCATTGATAGCCACAATACTTGTTCCCGAATCTCTAGCCACAAGTCGTTCAACACCTGTCCCCACTAATGGGGCTTTGGCCTTAAGAAGGGGAACGGCTTGGCGTTGCATATTTGATCCCATTAAAGCCCTATTCGCATCATCATGCTCCAGAAAGGGTATTAAACTTGCTGATATAGAAACTAACTGACAAGGTGAAACATCCATTAATGTGATACGATCTTTTTCAACAGACTCATATTCGCCATTAATTCTAACATTAATATTCTTTTTATTATCCTGCTCAAAGTCTTCCTTTTTTTCAGCCTGAGCAATGATATGTCCAGTTTCTTCCAAAGCTGAGATATAGTTAATCTCCTCTGAAAGTTGACCATTAATGACTTTTCTATAGGGAGTTTCAATAAAACCATAATCATTAATTCGGGCATATGTTGCCAAAGAAGCAATCAAACCAATATTCGGTCCCTCAGGTGTTTCAATAGGGCAAATACGACCATAGTGTGTAGGGTGTACGTCGCGAACTTCAAAACCTGCGCGATCTCTTGTCAACCCCCCTGGGCCAAGAGCAGAAAGTCTTCGCTTATGGGTGATTTCAGAAAGAGGATTCGTTTGATCCATAAACTGTGATAACTGACTTGAACCAAAAAATTCTTTAACAACAGCACTCACGGGCTTGGCGTTCACTAAATCATGAGGCATCATCGTATCTATATCCTGAAGAGCCATTCTTTCACGAATCGCTCGTTCCATACGTACAAGGCCAATACGATACTGGTTCTCCAACAACTCACCCACAGAACGAATACGACGATTTCCTAAATGATCAATATCATCAACCTTTCCACCGCCATTTTTTAAGTCCATTAATGTCTCTACAACCCTTATGATATCTTCCTTTTTCAAAGTCCTATGACTGATAGGTGTTTCCTCAAAAGATATGTTTAACCTATGGTTCATTTTTAGACGTCCCACTTCACTCAGGTCATATGTTTCGGGAGTAAAGAAAAGACGCTGAAAGAAATCTTTTGCCGCATCAATTGTCGGAGGATCTCCGGGCCGAAGCCTTTTATAAATTTCAATGAGAGCCTCATCTTCAAAATCGACTTTATCGATAAGTAGAGTATTTCTCAAAAAAGGACCAACTGCTAATCCATCAAAGAAAATCACTTTTAATTCATTATACCCACCCAAGCGACATGCTGAAAGAGCCTCTTTTGTAATCTCTGAATTCGCTTCTAAGATCACCTCACCTGTAGTTTTATCTATAATAGGTAGAGCAATAACCTTGCCCAATAAAAGTTCATCGGATATTTCAATATCTTTCAACTTCACTTCTTGGATCTTTTTTACAACAGCTCGAGTAATGCGACGCCCTTGTTTAATAATGATATCTTTTGTTTTCGGATTAATAATATCAACAATAGCACGATGCCCTTGCATTTTTTCTATGTTTAATGATCTTAACCCTCCACCATTTTTTTTCAATTTGACTGTATCTACATCATAAAAACGAGTCAGAAGTTGCTCAACGGAATAGCCAAGAGCTTTTAATAAAATTGTTGCTGGAAATTTACGACGCCTATCAATTCGTACATGCAAAATATCTTTTTGATCAAATTCAAAATCCAACCAGGACCCACGATAAGGAATAACTCTCGCACCATATATAAGCTTACCACTGATATGTCCCTTACCACCATCATGATCAAAGAAAACACCTGGAGACCGATGAAGCTGACTTACAACAACTCGCTCTGTTCCATTAATAATAAAAGACCCATTAGCTGTCATGAGGGGAATTTCACCGAGATAAATTTCCTGTTCTTTCACATCACGAATACTTTTACTCTCCACGTCCTCATCGGCATCAAAAACAATTAAACGCAAGGTCACTTTTACAGGAGCAGCAAAAGACATCCCCCTTTGTCGACATTCCTCAACACTATATTTCGGAGGCTCTAAAACATAACTTACAAACTCCAAATTGGCTGTTTTATTAAAATTGCTAATAGGAAATACCGTTTTAAAAACGCCCTGCAAACCCACTTCTACACGTCGATCAGGGTCAACCTCGCTCTGAAGGAACTCTTCATATGATTTTTTTTGAAGCTCAATAAGGTTAGGAATACTAACCACCTGCGGATTTTGTGAAAAGTTTCGGCGTAACCGAATTTTTGATGCGTTTAAAATAGCCGCCATTGCTTTACTCCTTAGTCTTAAACACTGATTTGAAAAATGACTTTAAATAATCAAACTGGTGTTAATTACTACTTCAGCTCTACTTTCGCACCAGCAGCCTCAAGAGATGCCTTCATTTTTTCAGCTTCTTCTTTAGGGACACCTTCTTTCAAAGTCTTAGGGGCTCCTTCAACAAGATCTTTAGCCTCTTTAAGACCTAAACCAGTGATAGGACGAACCGCCTTAATCACATTGATCTTTTGACTTCCGGCACTCACCAAGACGACATCAAAATCTGTCTTCTCTTCAGCAGAGGCCGTCGCCGCCCCGGGGGCTGCTGCCGCAACAGCAACAGGAGCTGCAGCACTGACTCCCCATTTTTCTTCAAGTGTACTAATCAACTCAGCCAATTCCATGACTGGTAATTGTGATAGATAATTAACAACTTCTTCCTTATTTAATGACATAATTCCTCCAAAAATAATTTTTAAATTCCATTTAAGATTGTTTCTTTTTATAAGCATCAAGTAGGGTCAAGAAGCTCCTCGCAGGAGCCGCCAATTGCCGAACATATTGAGATAGAGGAGCTTGCAGCATGGCCACCAATTGAGCACGAAGCTCATCTTTACCCGGAAGTGTGGCCAGATACTTCATCTTGTCTTTATCTAAAGACGTCCCCTCCATGATTCCACACTTAAACTGTAGAGCCTCTACTTCTTTCCCAAAATCCGCTAATGTTTTTGCCGACGTGCCAGGATCACCATAGACAAACACAACAGCATTTGTTCCTATAAACTTATCACCCAAAGCCTTATCTTTCTCTGGATGCTCTTTGATCGCCAGTCTAGCAAGAGTATTACGCACAACTCGTAGTTCAGCATCATTGGACTTCAAAATTTTTCGAAGTCTTGTGACCTGTTCAACATTTATGCCCTTGAAGTCGACTAAAAACGCCGTCTTTACTTTTCCAAAGCGTTCTGAAAGATTTTTTATCTCTGTCGATCTTCCTGCTCTATCCACGCTGAGGATCCTCCTTTCTTCTCGTCTGCCAGAATGAAGGAGATTTTTACACTCCGTCTCGGAAGGCCTTTGTTTGTGATACAAAAATTAAACTTTTGCAAGCACCTTCTGTCTCTGACTCTATAACTTTAAAATAATATCCACTTTTCAACTATTCTATTAACACTCAGGAAACTTCACCCTGAGTGCGATTCACATCTAATTTTACACCAAAGCCCATTGTCGAAGACAAAGTCATCGCTCTGAGATAACTCCCCTTACTGGAAGCCGGCTTGGCTTTAATAAGAGCCTCTAAAAATGCTAGGAAATTACCCTTTAATTTTTCGACTCCCATATCTTTTTTTCCAAAAATTCCATGAACAATGCCCGCCTTATCAATCTTAAAATCCAGCTTCCCTCGCTTTTCGACTTCTACGGCCTTGCCCACATCAAAAGTCACAGTCCCCACTTTTGGATTGGGCATCAAACCCCTCGGTCCTAATATTTTTGCCACTTTGGCCACTGAGGCCATCATATCTGGAGTCGCTATACACTTATCAAAATCCAACCATCCCTTTTTAATCTTCTCAATGATATCCTCTGCTCCCACAAAATCAGCCCCAGCATCTTTTGCCTCCTGCTCCTTAGCCCCCTTAGCAAAGACAACAACACGAACCTTTTTCCCAAGGCCGTGGGGTAAAACCACTGAACCACGAACATTCTGATCTGATTGCTTGGGGTCAACACCTAAGTTGACAGCAAGCTCTACACTTTCATTAAATTTTGCTGTGGCAGTCTCTATCACCAGACTTAAAGCTTCATCTAGACTATGACGCTTATCAATGTCACACTTTTCAAATATCGCCCTATACCGCTTACTTTTTTTCATTTCATTCTCCGAAATTGTTCACAACATCTAAAACGCCTATCCAATATCTAACCCCATACTCTTTGCCGTTCCCTCAACCTGTCTCATGGCCGCTTCAACTGATGTACAATTGAGATCAGGCAGTTTTATCTCAGCAATTTTTTGAACGACCTCCTTAGACACTGTCCCCACCTTCTCCTTCTGGGGCATCTTAGAGCCACTCTTAAGGCTTAACTCTTTTTTAAGAAGAACAGAGGTCGGGGGCGTTTTCGTAATAAAGGTAAAAGAACGGTCTTGATAGACAGTAATAATAACAGGAATAATCGTATCCCCAGCTTTTTGGGTTTTAGCATTAAATTGTTTACAAAAATCCATAATATTCACACCATGTTGACCTAAAGCAGGCCCCACAGGGGGTGCTGGATTCGCCTTGCCCGCAGGTATCTGAAGTTTAATAAATCCAGTTACTTTTTTCTTAGCCATAATCCTCTACTCCTTCTCCACTGTGACAACTTCGCTACCGGATTACCCATTGTCCTTGAGAACCTGAGCAAAATCTAACTCAACAGGTGTTGGGCGACCAAAAATACTGACAGCCACCTTAACCTTTCCCTTATCTAGATTAATCTGTTCAACAGTTCCATTAAAATTACTAAAAGGACCATCCACAACACGTACAGAATCACCCTCACTGAAATCAATATTGTGCCTTGGCTTCTCGGCTCCCACTTCCATTTGTTTCGTAATACGAGCCACTTCTTCTGCAGGGACTGCTGGTGGGGGCATCGTATTGCCAACAAACCCTGTCACCTTTGCCGAACCTTTAACTAAATGCCATGTGTCCTCGCTTAAATTCATATTCACAAAAATATAACCTGGAAAAAATTTTCTAGAAGATTCCTTTTTCTGCCCTCTAACAACCCGAACAACACTTTCAGAGGGAACAAGAATTTCACCAAAGTGTTCTTCCATTTTAAACTTTTTAACCCTGTCCTCTATGGATAACTTAGCTTTGAGTTCCTGAGCAGAATGTGTATTCACAATATACCACTTTTTTTCCAACACTTTGACCAGTCCTTCTTTAAAATCCAACAAGATAACCAATAACGTGACTCGATAAATAATCAAAAACGCCAAGCAATATCCCTGACAATATAAGCACAAAACAAACAGCAATCGTTGATGCTGCTGTTTGTTGACGTGATGGCCACACCACCTTTTTAATTTCCACCACAACTTCCTCAGCCCAACCCAAAATCTTTTTATTCAAGTGAAGAACTAAAAATGTGATGACCCCTATCCCAACAGGAATTCCATGAGCAACAATATCTTGGGCATAAAAACGAGCTAAAAACCCCCAAGAAGCGGACAGAGCTTCAATCAAAACATCTACAACAAATCCAGCCAGTACACCCAATACAACAAAGCTGACTGTGATTATTTTTTTGTTATCCTCATGCATATAAAGTGTTTCTCCAAAAATCTCTTTATAAAATGGCAGGGTAGGAGGGATTCGAACCCACAACCGACGGATTTGGAGTCCGTTGCTCTACCAATTGGAGCTACTACCCTAAAACAACGAGGAAACATTCCAAAACAGAATCCCTCCTCATCCTATTTTAAGGTCGTCCCCTCTCACCGTTACTCTATGATATCAGTAACTACACCTGCACCGACGGTTCGACCACCTTCTCGAATTGCAAAACGCAATTCTTTTTCCATTGCAATAGGAGCAATAAGTTCCACTTCCACTTCAGTACGATCACCCGGCATGACCATCTCTGTACCCTGCTTCAACTGCACAACTCCTGTCACATCCGTTGTACGAAAATAAAACTGAGGACGATAGCCATTAAAAAATGGCGTATGTCTTCCACCTTCTTCTTTGGTTAAAATATAAGCCTCTGCTTTGAATTTCTTATGAGGAGTTACAGAACCTGGTTTGGCTAAAACTTGACCTCGCTCCACCTCTTCCTTTTTTGTTCCTCTTAATAAACAACCGACATTATCACCAGCTTCACCTTGATCCAATAGCTTTTTAAACATCTCAACACCTGTGACAGTTGTCTTCTGAGTGGCCTTAATTCCCACAATCTCCACTTCTTCATTCACCTTAATCACACCACGCTCGACACGACCAGTGACCACAGTTCCTCGTCCAGAAATAGAAAACACATCCTCAACTGGCATAAGGAAAGGCTTATCCGTATCACGAACAGGCTGTGGTACAAACTCATCAATACTCGACATGAGTTTATGAATAGCTTCTGCACCCATTTCTCCCGTGTCCCCTTCCAAAGCCTTTAAAGCTGAGCCACGAATAATAGGAGTACTGTCCCCAGGAAATTCATATTTATTGAGTAATTCCCGGATTTCTAATTCTACAAGATCCAATAACTCGCTATCGTCAACTTGATCCACCTTATTCATAAAAACACAAATAGCAGGCACACCAACTTGGCGAGCTAATAAAATATGTTCTCGCGTCTGAGGCATAGGACCATCCGCTGCAGAAACCACCAGTATAGCTCCATCCATTTGCGCAGCTCCAGTGATCATATTTTTCACATAGTCAGCGTGCCCCGGACAATCCACATGAGCATAGTGACGCTTTTCTGTTTCATACTCAACGTGAGCTGTTGCAATCGTAATTCCACGCTCTTTTTCTTCTGGAGCTTTATCGATTTGATCGTAAGCAAGACCCTCTGCCCCTCCAGTCTTTGCCAACACAGCCGTTATAGCTGCAGTCAAAGTTGTTTTCCCATGATCCACATGGCCAATTGTTCCAATATTGACGTGGGGTTTTGTTCTCTCAAACTTCTCTTTTGCCATTGGTTTCTCTCCTGTTTATCTTTTCAACTTTAATATTTACCTACGAAGTGACATGGCCCTCCACCATGACCAACTTATATTTACTTATTCATATACTCCATTGTGGGCCAAAATCAACTGGAGCCCACAACGGGAGTTGAACCCATGACCTCACCCTTACCAAGGGTGCGCTCTACCACTGAGCTATGCGGGCCCAAAAATGGAGCGGGAGACGAGACTCGAACCCGCGACCCTCAGCTTGGAAGGCTGATGCTCTAGCCAACTGAGCTACTCCCGCCCTGAAACAAGAGTAAGGATTTAAATGAATTTCTCTCTATTTGCTAGTGATAAAAAGATGTTGTCACCCTTTCTTTTTATTTTTATGCTCTGCATAAAAAATAGGCCCCTCCGCTAACAATTTCCATCCTCTTTTAACCTTATATATTCTGATACATTATGACAAAAAATAACAAGGGAGCTGACTCTACCTGACCCTCCCATAAAAATCTAGAACACCTTCCTACAACACTTCTCCCTTAGCTGATGCCGCTTTATCGAAATCTTCGAAGGCCCTCCTCTCATAACCCTGAATACACTCTAACAAGCCCATACACTCTACTGAATAGCAGGTTTATATACCAAAAATACATTGTGGATAAGATCAATACTGTACTGAATCGTTACTTCATCTGTAGTGAGTCTTTGAATACAGATACCCGGCAGAACTTACACATTTGGACTCGCACTCCCCCTTTTCCTAATTCCTTCTAATTCCTTTTGTAGACAATGATATCAATCAGTTGAACTAAGTTGCGTTCCAGCTTTAAAAGATTATTCGTGTATAGCACATCCTTTTGACTTAAAAGTTTTCTTAAAAGTGGCCCCTCTCTCGGAAGAAGTCCTGCGGGCATTTGTCGTCCCGGCATCATTTTCAATACCAAACTCCCCCCCGTAACTGCCACAACACTACTTGCTAACGTCGCTAACCCCATCATGAACCCTAATCCTATAGCTTCAGAGGCAAATATGAGACCTCCTATCATTCCTCCACCTAATCCAAATTGTACGGACAACGTACTGGCATAAAGAAAATCATCTTTTTTCTTCTCTTTGATTCTATGAGGAGGGCTGTCTTGATCTGTAAAACGACTAGACAATGCAGCTAAAGTTCCAGGAATTAATGATATTGAAGCCGCAAGGGCTCCTGTACCTACGGCTTTAGCTGTCAATAAACTCGCCCCTCCGCCTACGGAACCCACTATAGGAGCCACCAATATTAAAGTAATAACTCCAGCCGTACCCACTGAATACACAACATTATATCTGATTAATAATCTCTTTAACTCCTCATAAGTTACAGTTTCTGCTAGAAGTGTGCACCTATCTGATAGGGCAGTGCATTTATAGACTGCAATCCCTTGGTCATACTCACTATGAGATTTTAAATACCAAGGAAGATCCACCTTTCTGATATCCAGATAGTCACTCACCCCTTCCTCCTCTAAACGAGTGGCCGAACCCACAGAAGAGGAAAAGAAAACTGACATTGCACTTAAAACTAAAATAACCCTTCTCAACTTCATAAAAGCCCCTATTTTTTTAAGTCTTCTGTACCCAAAATCTGAAGGCAATACAATTTAATTGAGGCTCATGACACTTTAAGTTGACTTTTATAAGAACAGACTGACTGTAACAATTGTAAAAAATAGGTATTTTACTCATTTCTGTCACAGGTTAGAAGCACAATCTGGATAGTGTCGTGGACTCAAACATAGAATAAACGATCTCTCCACGGATACGCCCTGCGCTTTGAAAAACTCGTTTTAACAGAAAGAGAAAAGTCTTTTCTCCCATTCTCTGGTAAAGACTAAAAACTCTTGGCTCTAAAGAGCTTATCTAAAGATTTGTCACATATAAAATCTAAACGCCTGCCCATTAAAGGCAGACTCTTTGAAGCAATGAAAAAATGTAAAAGAATTTGGCAAGCTGTATAAAGTTTGCTCATTGTTTTGTTTTGTTTTGTTTTGTTTTGTTTTGTTTTGTTTTGTTTTGTTTTGTTTTGTTTTGTTTTGTTTTGTTTTGTTTTGTTTTGTTTTGTTTTGTTTTAACAAGAGCTTAGCTCCTTTTAAAAACAAAGACAATGCTCTTTTTTTAGTAAAGTTATAGATAAAACACCTCTTTATAAACTGGTACAGTTATTGCTCTCTATACATTGGACATATAAAAAATGAAAGCCAATCCCATTTTGTACGGATGTCTTTAACATCTATTCGCTGCAAGCAGGGAGTGCGGCTTTAACCAAAAGGAGAGTCATTTATGAAATCTTTATTTAAAATCAAGATTATCTCATTTTTTATCGTTTGTTTATCGAGTCCTTTATCTTACGGAGCCAATCGGGATAAAACATATGAGAAATTTCAGGAGGATCGGCCAACATTTGTTACAATGGATATTCACTCTCTTTTTATTCAGGCAACCGAAGAAGACAAAAACAAGAGTGCTCAGTACTGGCTGGCTCGTAAATATCTATACAGAAAAAATTATGCTGAGGCTTACCGTTGGCTTTATAAAGCAGCAATTCCCTCTCCTAATCTACTAGGCAACCGATCATACAAATCATACGAAAGAGCTTCTCATTGGGCTCTACATTGGTTTAAATTAGAAACAAACGGAAATAGGGATGCTCAGTACTGGCTGGCTCAGTATCTGCTCCAACCAAAAAGCCTATATGGGGTATTTAAATATGGATTCACCAAGCAAGAGAGAATGAATATGGGGATCCATATCTTAATAGAGTTAAACCACAAAGACGATGCGAGAGCTGCACTCTATCTTGCTAGATTATATGAAAAAGGTATGGGTGAGGACATTATAATTGATGCTGATAGAGCCAAATATTGGTATCAGAGGGCGGAGAAGATACAAGAGAGAAGAGGGGGGACATCCAATTGATAGAAAGCGATGCTATGCAACTTCATCAAAGA
The DNA here is from genome assembly GCA_965116215.1 of Bdellovibrionales bacterium. Taxonomy (GTDB): domain Bacteria; phylum Bdellovibrionota; class Bdellovibrionia; order Bdellovibrionales; family JAKFYE01; genus CBDBKL01. The sequence goes on from OZ220494.1 coordinate 963,669, forward strand.
ACGAGAGAATCTATATCACATTATCTATCTATCCCTGAAGAACTAAACAAGCCAAAGAAATAACCAATCGACTTATGGAAGAAGAAGTGGGTGTTGGAGGATCGAAGAGAAAAACAACTAGAGAAGAGCCGGAAGATCCTCAAGGGGACGGAATGTGACATCTCCATTTCATCAAATGCAGTTCTTTAGGGACAGATGAAGTCTTAACTTCTACGCTTAATTCTACAATGGAACATATGACTCTAACATGTTAGAGTCATATGTTTTTTCAGTTTCAAAAGATCTGAATAAAATGACATCTGATCTACTTGTTGTATTATATGTAGAAATTAAAACTTCATAACCGATCAATAAAGAGAGCCACATGTCCAGTCCTCTTTACGACACCCAGAGTACGACGTTCTGAACCCAGCTCGCATACCACTTTAATTGGCGAACAGCCAAACCCTTGGGACCTGCTCCAGCCCCAGAATGTGATGAAGTGAGTAGAGCAAAGAGTTTTTCTGAATATTTTTAATTAATAATAATAGACATATGCTCTCATGCCTATAACCCACAATAAAAAAGCCCGACTCCTATGAGTCGGGCTAAAAACAAAATTGGCATCGTGCTACTCTCCCACAGGGTCTCCCCTGCAATACCATCGCCGCTGATGGACTTAACTTCTGAGTTCGAAATGGAATCAGGTGTTTCCCCATCGCTATCGACACCAAAAAACAAAACCCTACAAGCTCTTTAAAAATTCAAAAGAATCGATTTAGCAACTTTAAATGAGAATTCTTGAAGCGGTTTAATAAGCCTCACGACTTATTAGTACGGATCAGCTCAACACATTACTGTGCTTACACCTTCCGCCTATCAACCTTGTAATCGACAAGGAGTCTTTAGGGGTCCGAAAACCCAGGGAAAACTTATCTTGAGGTTGGCTTCCCGCTTAGATGCTTTCAGCGGTTATCCATTCCAAACATAGCTACCCAGCAATGCCAAGGGCATGACAACTGGAACACCAGAGGTTTGTCCATCCCGGTCCTCTCGTACTAAGGACAGCTCCTCTCAATTTTCCTACGCCCACAGAAGATAAGGACCAAACTGTCTCACGACGTTCTGAACCCAGCTCGCGTACCACTTTAATTGGCGAACAGCCAAACCCTTGGGACCTGCTCCAGCCCCAGGATGTGATGAGCCGACATCGAGGTGCCAAACCTCCCCGTCGATGTGGACTCTTGGGGGAGATAAGCCTGTTATCCCCGGAGTACCTTTTATCCGTTGAGCGATGGCCCTTCCACGCGGGACCACCGGATCACTTTGACCTGCTTTCGCACCTGCTCGACTTGTAGGTCTCGCAGTCAAGCTCCCTTATGCCAATGCACTCGGCGCCTGGTTTCCAATCAGGCTGAGGGAACCTTCGTACGCCTCCGTTACTCTTTAGGAGGCGACCGCCCCAGTCAAACTGCCCACCAGACTGTGTCCCTCTCCCAGATAATGGAAGCAGGTTAGAATTTAAAAACAATAAGGGTGGTATTTCAAGGATGACTCCATTGAAACTAGCGTCCCAATTTCAAAGTCTCCCACCTATCCTACACATAGTGTTTTCAAACTCACAGCCAAGCTACAGTAAAGGTTCACGGGGTCTTTCCGTCTTTCTGCGGGTACTCGGCATTTGCACCGAGAATTCAAATTCGCTGAGCACCTAGTTGAGACACCGGAGAAGTCGTTACGCCATTCGTGCAGGTCGGAACTTACCCGACAAGGAATTTCGCTACCTTAGGACCGTTATAGTTACGGCCGCCGTTTACTGGGGCTTCGATTCTCCGCTTCGTCCGAAGACTAACAAATCCTCTTAACCTTCCAGCACCGGGCAGGCGTCAGGCTGTATACTTCGTCTTGTGACTTTGCACAGCCCTGTGTTTTTGATAAACAGTCGCTACTCCCATTTCACTGCGACCACCAAAAGCTTCGCCAGCAAGTGACTACACCTTAAGTGGTGTACCTTATCCCGAAGTTACGGTACCAAGTTGCCGAGTTCCTTAACTAGGTTTAACTCAATCGCCTGAGGATACTCACCCCACTCACCTGAGTTGGTTTGCGGTACGGGCAGAAACAAGCAACACATCGAAACTTTTCTTGAAAGCATGGCTTTTGAGAACTTCAGGGAAAATTCCCCTCATCATCGTACCTCAGAGTTGCACTGCGGATTTGCCAACAGTACCTCCTACATACTTAAACGTACCATGTCCATAGGCACGCGCCTCATATCCTACTCTGTCATTCCTATGCTTATAAACTTGCTCTGGTAACGGAATATTAACCGTTTATCCATCGACTACGCCTCTTGGCCTCGCCTTAGGACCCGACTAACCCTGGGAGGATGACCCTGGCCCAGGAACCCTTGAGTTTACGGCGTGGAGGTTCTTCCCCTCCATCTCGCTACTTATGTCAGCATGATCTCTTGTAGTTCGTCCAGCTGTCCTTACAGTCAACCTTCAACCTACGCTACAATGCTCTTCTACCATTTATAACCTAAAGTTATAAATCCAAAGCTTCGGTAATGTGCTTAAGCCCCGTTGTATCTTCCGCGCAGAGTCGCTAGACTAGTGAGCTATTACGCTTTCTTTAAAGGCTTGCTGCTTCTAAGCCAACCTCCTAGTTGTCACAGCAACTCTACAACGTTTACCACTTAGCACATATTTGGGGACCTTAGCTGTCGGTCTGGGCTCTTTCCCTCTCGTCATAGGACCTTATCACCCCATGACTGCCTCCCGGAGTAACTATAACTGGTATTCGGAGTTTGGTTGGGTTTGGTAAACCGGTAAAGTCCCCTAGCCCATCCAGTGCTCTACCTCCAGTATAGAATTTATCCGAGGCTATACCTAAATATATTTCGAAGAGAACCAGATATCTCCCGATTTGATTGGCCTTTCACCCCTATCCACAGCTCATCCGAAAAGTTTTCAACCTTAACCGGTTCGGGCCTCCACGCAATATTACTCACGCCTCACCCTGGCCATGGATAGATCATCGGGTTTCGGGTCTACCCTTACAGACTCAATTGTTCGCCCATTTAAGACTCGCTTTCGCTACGGCTACACCTCAACGGCTTAACCTTGCCTGCAAAGATAACTCGCTGACTCATTATGCAAAAGGTACGCTGTCACACATGTAAACATAGTGCTCCAACTGCTTGTAAGCTTACGATTTCAGGTTCTATTTCACTCCCCTTTCGGGGTTCTTTTCACCTTTCCCTCACGGTACTTGTTCACTATCGGTCACTAAGGAATATTTAGCCTTAGAGGGTGGTCCCTCCAAATTCCCATGGAATGTCACGTGTTCCATAGTACTCGGGATACTTACAAAAGTTCCTTATTCTTCACCCACAGGGCTATCACCTTCTCTGGCTTCATTTTCCAAAAAATTAGGTTCAAATAAAGATTTTCTGACTTTTTGAAAGAGTGTTAGCTCTTCCTGTAAGTCCCATGACCCTCAATATACAACGACTAACATCTTTATCATATACTGAGTTTAGGCTCTTCCCCCTTCGCTCGCCGCTACTAAGGGAATCTCAATTGATTTCTTTTCCTAAGGGTACTTAGATGTTTCAGTTCCCCTCGTTGGCTTCGTACAGCTATGAATTCACAGTACGATATCCGCTAGGCGGATGGGTTTCCCCATTCGGACATTTCCGGATCAAAAAATATGTGCTTCTCCCCGAAACTTATCGCAGCTTATCACGTCCTTCATCGCTTCTTAGTGCCAAGGCATCCGTCGTAAGCTCTTAGTAGCTTAAAACCGCTTTAATCCTCGCTAAAAATTACTAAATCAATTCTATTCAATTTTCAAAGAGCCGTTTTAAAAAAGCGAAAAACAAAGCCCATAGCTAAAAGTTGGTGGGCCTAGGAAGACTTGAACTTCCGACCCCACGCTTATCAAGCGTGTGCTCTAACCAACTGAGCTATAGGCCCTCGCTCTCTCAAAACTAAATAGCTAGAAATGTTTTTAGGTAATGACCTAGGAAAATTCAAAGATAACTCAGTCATAAAAGACATCGAGTTTTATCTTTAACCATCTTGTCACGATGAAAACAATACCGTGACAAAACAAAATCCTTAGAAAGGAGGTGATCCAGCCACAGGTTCCCCTACGGCTACCTTGTTACGACTTCACCCCAATCACCGACCCTACCTTGGGCACCTGCCTCCGAAGTTAGCATAGTGACTTCTGGTAAAACCGACTTTCATGGTGTGACGGGCGGTGTGTACAAGGCCCGAGAACGTATTCACCGTAGCGTTCTGATCTACGATTACTAGCGATTCCAGCTTCATGAAGTCGAGTTGCAGACTTCAATCCGAACTTAGATCGGTTTTTTGAGATTAGCTCCCCCTCACGGGTTGGCAACCCTTTGTACCGACCATTGTAGCACGTGTGTAGCCCTGGATATAAAGGCCATGAGGACTTGACGTCATCCCCACCTTCCTCCGACTTAACATCGGCAGTCCCTCTAGAGTGCCCAACTCAATGCTGGCAACTAAAGGCAGGGGTTGCGCTCGTTGCGGGACTTAACCCAACATCTCACGACACGAGCTGACGACAGCCATGCAGCACCTGTACTAGAGTCCGAAGACGACCATATCTCTATGAGTCTTCCCTAGCATGTCAAATCCAGGTAAGGTTCTTCGCGTTGCATCGAATTAAACCACATGCTCCACCGCTTGTGCGGGCCCCCGTCAATTTCTTTGAGTTTTAATCTTGCGACCGTACTCCCCAGGCGGGACACTTAATGCGTTAGCTCCGGCACTGAAGGGGTCAATACCTCCAACACCAAGTGTCCATCGTTTACAGCGTGGACTACCAGGGTATCTAATCCTGTTTGCTCCCCACGCTTTCGCATCTCAGCGTCAATCTTGATCCAGGTAGCCGCCTTCGCCTCTGATGTTCCTCCTGATATCTACGTATTTCACCACTACACCAGGAATTCCGCTACCCTCTATCACATTCAAGTCCAACAGTTTCAAATGCACTTCCGGGGTTAAGCCCCGGGCTTTCACATCTGACTTATTGGACCGCCTACATGCGCTTTACGCCCAATGATTCCGAACAACGCTAGGACCCCTCGTATTACCGCGGCTGCTGGCACGAAGTTGGCCGGTCCTTTCTGATAAGGTACCTTCATTTTTTTATTCCCTTATAACAGAGCTTTACGACCCTAAGGCCTTCATCGCTCACGCGGCGTTGCTGCGTCAGGGTTTCCCCCATTGCGCAATATTCCCTACTGCTGCCTCCCGTAGGAGTCTGGACCGTGTCTCAGTTCCAGTGTGGCTGACCATCCTCTCAGACCAGCTAAAGATCGAAGCCTTGGTAGGCCTTTACCCCACCAACAAGCTAATCCTACGCAGACCGATCTCTAAGCGATAAATCTTTAACCCCTGTGACCGCAGTCACTGTGGTCTCATGCGGTATTAGCCCTCCTTTCGGAAGGTTGTTCCCCACTTAGAGGCACGTTATCTACGCGTTACTCACCCGTGCGCCACTCATACTCACCCCGAAGGGCTTTCCTCGTTCGACTTGCATGTATGAAGCACGCCGCCAGCGTTTGTTCTGAGCCAGAATCAAACTCTCCAATTAAACGAAGAATTTAAAATTCAAAAATTAAAACCGAAAAAATTCGGTGAACCCAAAAACATTCTGTTTCTAGCTATTTAGTTTTCAAAGAGCGAAAAACCAAACTGTGAAAAGCTCAGGACACTTGTATCCTCAATGCCAATACCAGCATTTCAACTACATTCACCGAGGCTATAAACCCACTCAATTCTGAAAGTTGAAACAGAGAAGTTTCACAGCAAGCACTACAAAACCTGTTAACTAGAAAATAGCTACAGACTTTCAAGCAGTTCTAAGGAAAAAAAGGACCCTTGTCCAACTAAAATTCTTCATAATGCGCCGCTCTGCAAGTCCCCTTTTTAATTCAAATACTGCGGTGTACCCCTCCCCCTGCGCCATTCATCTCACGACAGCAGAAACATCCTTCAGTAGTGCATCTATTTAGATTCAAAGAAAAAGAACAACAAAAGCTATCTGCGCAAGGCAAATAGCCATTGACCACAACAAAATAGAGGAAGTACAAGTTGAAATTGAACGGGGTGGATGCACTCAATTTAATGGGGAAATACAAAAAAACGATAATCGCTAGTCGTCAGACGGCAAACTTTTGATGAAGTTAAAACGAACCCAACAAATGAGAGCTGGAGTTGCGTCCACTTAAAGAGGATGAATAACTAATAACTTAAAAGGATTAAGAGTAGTGTTGAAATCATCCATCTTCAGGAAGAGTTTTATCTTCATGCGGCTCATCTGCTTGTCTTCACACCGTGACTCTTCTGCCTTTAAGAAGAGTTTTATCCGCACTCTTTTTCATCGCAAGTTTTTTAAAAGAAAATTCCCAAACACACCAAGACACCACGGACACTTCACTTTTAAAAGTCTTTTTACCTTCACTCGGCTTACCCACTTGTCTTCACGCTGTGACTCTTCCGCCTTTAAGAAGAGTTTTATCCGCACTCTCTTTCATCGCAAGTTTTTTAAAAGAAAATTCCAAAATACACCAAGACGTCACCGGTATTGTATTTTCAATGACAACTTTATCTTGGTTTTATTCTGTAGTCCCCTTTTCAAAAGAAGTTTCCAAAACACATCAAGACACTACGAACACTTCATTTTTAAAAAACGCTTTATCTGCTTGGCTCAGATGATCTTTCTTTTCACTCTCTGTTTTTATTTTTACTCCCCAATCTCTTATGCATCACCCTCTGAGTCTAAAATAAAAAATTCTACCCCCTCTGCTTCGCACGAGATACAATCTCAACAAGCCTTTGAAAATCCAAAGACTTTGACCCCCTCTGCCTCGCACGAGGCACAGCCTCATAAAGGTCAGACACCCCTAACATCTGCTCTGTCATCGTCTTCCCTGACTCCTAATGCTGCAACGGTCGCTGTTGCAGAAGCTACGGAAAACATAGAAGATCCTTATTTCATAAAAGAGAAACAGAGAATACAAAAAGAGCTTTTTGAGGCGACTGATAAAGCTCTTACAAATGAGTTAAAGCAAGTTGCAGAGGAATTAAAAGCCTTTCTTCCACAGGCCCTTAAGCACTTAGATGAAAAGGTCTCAACTTATGGAAGGAAAAAGGTTGTACAGTGGGCTAAAGGGTACACCAATGAACACAAACGTCTCACTTTTGCCTATACGGGAGAGTCTAAAATCAATTGGGTCTCAACAGAGGATAAAAAGTCTCAAGTTCCAGCACAACATAAAGAAGCTTTTATTTTAAAAATAGATCTGTACTCTGCTCCTCACTTGGCCTTTATTGTCTACGACCCTAGACAAATCAGTCCTGAAACCAATCCTCACCTCCAAAAATATATCGCACGGATTCATTTTAACTACCCCAAACAGCAACATGTTATTCTCCTTGGTGTTAGAGATGGACAGCTTGTTACAGCTCTTGGAGAAACTCTACCTTCCCATAAAATTTCACATAAAGTTTTACAATCACCGAAGGCTTTTAGAAATAATTTAAAGAACATAGGAAAGTGGTGGGGTGAAAAGTGGAGGGCTGTATGGGTCCCCCCTACCCTAAACGATGTCTCATTGGGTACTGCAGCCGCCATAACAAATGCCACTACAGCAGGTATGACTATTGGAATTCAATATCTGACCAACCAAGCCATGGAAACTCAGGGACCTCAAGTCGATCCTAAGCTAATGTACCTTTCATTTGGTTTTGCTCTATTCTTTGGTACCTTTAATAACACTTATGGTAAGTGGGTCACAGAAGGTCCCCTTATTGGCCAATATCTCAAAAACTATACAAGTACACTGCCCTATAATTTATGGGCCTTAACATTAGCAGGCCAGTCTATTAACCCACTCACTGTTGATGGACGAACCGGCTGGGCGACTGCCATTGGAGTCGGAGTTTTATCAAACTTTTTGAAACTTCCAATGCAGCAAGCTTGGCGGATCCGTGATGACAAACGTGTAGCTACGGGAAAGTATTCTATACCCCTTCCCCTTAGTAATAAGCGTATTAACCTACTCCCCAAATCCAGAACTCATTTACAAATGTTCCGACAAATCTTTGAGGTCCCCAAGTTGCTCGCCTTACTGGGCTTGGGCGTTTTCTCCGTAAAATTTCTCAACACCACTATTGATGGAGGAGATGTTTTATTTTTAGCCGCCGGAGCGGCATGGTATCGTTACGCTCTCTACCAAGCCGAAAAACACAACCATCGAGACCAAGTCCAATTACGACGAGTATGGAATGCTATGGTCTATCCAGTCACAGAAAGTTTAGGCATACTTAAAGACACCTTGACCAAAGGACCTCGAAAAGGCACCGCTCGCTCACGCCTAGCTCTAAAGCACATCCGTTCTGAAATCGCAGCACCTCTAACAAATAAAATCAAAAGTATCTGCCAGTCCACTTTTGGAAAAAAACAAAAAACAAAACCCTCACAAAAACTCTCTAAAGAAAATTTAGACCAAATCATCTCAGAACTCTCTCCTCTATAAATTTGTCGTAACTCATTTTTATTAAAAGAAAGAGCCTCTCTTTTCTACTACAAGTTAAGGAAGAATCTCTATTTTTTGTGCCAGAACTTGTGACACAGGCTAAAAACGTAAGCTGGATACAAATCAGAGAAAAACAAAATGAATCCATTTTTAAGATTTATCATATCTCTAACAGAACATGAGGGAAGAAAAGTGCTAGCTTTTATAATTGCCCTAACTCACTTTTATTAAAAGAAAGAGTTTTTACCTTTTCTACCACAAGTTCAGAAAGAATCTTTATTTTTTGTGCCACAGACTAAAAGCGCAAGCTAGATATGCTCAGTACAATCAGGGAAAAACAAACTGATAAATCTTAAAAATGATCCACACACGTCTTCTAAAAGAATATTAAGGTAAACTGATAAAAAACCTTTTCAGGAAATTGGGCATTTCTTGAAATCTCGAAAGTCGTTGCATTTATTTCTAATCTCTATTCATGAGAGGAAACTTTCATTTTTCAATAGAATAGATTTTTTTGCAAACTTTATTCACCATTTTGTGAAGAATTACAAAAATCTGTTTTTAGTGTTTTCATTTTGCTAACAATAACATCACACCACAAATTCCTATGTAGAAACAAACGGATAGATAAAGTCAGTCCCTCCAGAACAACATGAAAGCCTATGAAAAGATATCTGTATAGACAAAAATAGCCATTGACCACAATAAAGTCTAAGAAGTAAAAACTGAGGCTAAGAGTGGAGACACTCAGTAATTTGAAGGCAAGTACAATAAAACTATGACCGCCAGTAACTTAAATGCAGAAGCTAAGAAAACAAAGGGTTAGTGGGCACAAGGCGGATTCAGTCATTACAATTGCATTGCATTTGCTTAAAAGAGGATGAATAACTAATAACTTAAAAGGATTAAGAGTAGTGTTTAAATCATCCATCTTCAGGAAGAGTTTTATCTTCATGCGGCTCATCTGCTTGTCTTCACGCTGTGACTCTTCCGCCTTTAAGAAGAGTTTTATCCGCACTCTCTTTCATCGCAAGTTTTTTAAAAGAAAATTCCAAAATACACCAAGACGTCACCGGTATTGTATTTTCAATGACAACTTTATCTTGGTTTTATTCTGTAGTCCCCTTTTCAAAAGAAGTTTCCAAAACACATCAAGACACTACGAACACTTCATTTTTAAAAAACGCTTTATCTGCTTGGCTCAGATGATCTTTCTTTTCACTCTCTGTTTTTATTTTTACTCCCCAATCTCTTATGCATCACCCTCTGAGTCTAAAATAAAAAATTCTACCCCCTCTGCTTCGCACGAGATACAATCTCAACAAGCCTTTGAAAATCCAAAGACTTTGACCCCCTCTGCCTCGCACGAGGCACAGCCTCATAAAGGTCAGACACCCCTAACATCTGCTCTGTCATCGTCTTCCCTGACTCCTAATGCTGCAACGGTCGCTGTTGCAGAAGCTACGGAAAACATAGAAGATCCTTATTTCATAAAAGAGAAACAGAGAATACAAAAAGAGCTTTTTGAGGCGACTGATAAAGCTCTTACAAATGAGTTAAAGCAAGTTGCAGAGGAATTAAAAGCCTTTCTTCCACAGGCCCTTAAGCACTTAGATGAAAAGGTCTCAACTTATGGAAGGAAAAAGGTTGTACAGTGGGCTAAAGGGTACACCAATGAACACAAACGTCTCACTTTTGCCTATACGGGAGAGTCTAAAATCAATTGGGTCTCAACAGAGGATAAAAAGTCTCAAGTTCCAGCACAACATAAAGAAGCTTTTATTTTAAAAATAGATCTGTACTCTGCTCCTCACTTGGCCTTTATTGTCTACGACCCTAGACAAATCAGTCCTGAAACCAATCCTCACCTCCAAAAATATATCGCACGGATTCATGTCAACAGAGATCAACATGTTATTCTCCTTGGTGTTAGAGATGGACAGCTTGTTACAGCTCTTGGAGAAACTCTACCTTCCCATAAAATCTCACATAAAGTTTTACAATCACCGAAGGCCTTTAGAAATAATTTAAGGAACATAGGAAAGTGGTGGGGTGAAAAGTGGAGGGCCGTATGGGTCCCCCCTAGCCTGAATGATGTCTCATTAGCCACTGCAGCCGCCATAACAAATGCGACTACAGCAGGTATGACTATTGGAATTCAATATCTGACCAACCAAGCCATGAACACTCAGGGGCCTCAAGCAGACCCTAAAGTCATGGCTCTCTCATTTGGTTTTGCAATGTTCTTTGGTGTCTTTAATAACACTTATCTTGAATGGACAACAAAGGGTTCCCATTTCACTCAATACCTCAAATCCTTTACAAGTACACTGCCCTATAATTTATGGGCCTTAACATTAGCAGGCCAGTCTATTAACCCACTCACTGTTGATGGACGAATGGGTTGGGCGACTGCCATTGGAGTCGGAGTTTTAGCCAATATGGTAAAGCCTCCGATGAACAAAGCTTGGCGCATCCGCAATGACAAACGTGTTATGACAGACAATTTTTCCATCCCTATTCCCTTTAGTCAAAAAACCATTGGTCTCTCCAAATCTCGTGCCCAATATCAGATCATCTATCGACAGATCTTTGAAGTTCCCAAGTTGCTCGCCTTACTGGGCCTGGGTGTTTTCTCCGTAAAATTTCTCAACACCACTATTGATGGGGGAGACATTTTACTCTTGGCTTCAGGGGCAGCATGGTATCGTTATGCTCTCTACCAAGCTGAAAAACACAACCATCGAGACCAAGTCCAATTACGACGAGCATGGAATGCTATGGTCTATCCAGTTACAGAAAGTTTAGGCATACTTAAAGACACCTTGACCAAAGGACCTCGAAAAGGCGCAGCTCGCTCACGCCTAGCTCTAAAGCATATCCGCTCTGAAATCGCAGCACCTCTAACAAATAAAATCAAAAATATCTGCCAGTCCACCTTTGGAAAAAAACAAAAAACAAAACCCTCACAAAAACTCTCTAAAGAAAATTTAGACCAAATCATCTCAGAACTCTCTCCTCTATAAATTTGTCGTAACTCATTTTTAATAAGAGAAAAACTTTATCTCTTCTGCCATAACCTAATGAAGAAGATTTATTTTTTGTACCAACGCTTCTGCTACAGGCTAAAAGCGTGAGCTGGATAGTGATCGGTACTATCAAGGATAGAGCCGTATGATCTTAAGATAGCAGAGCAAGAAACATAGTGCTCAGTAATATCAGGGGTAGAGCAAACTGATGAGTCTTAAAAACGGATTCATATCTCTAACAAAACCTGAGGGAAGAAAAGTTCTAGCTTTCGGGTCGTGGCGGTAGGGGTTCTTTTGTAGATTCAACAACACTTGAGACAAAATCTTGTAACGCAAAACTATCAACCTGTATGGCTTCCCATCTTACCTGAGCACTTAATTTTAAATCATCACATTCTCTTTGATTAATAATACCTTTAGTCAGAGCCTCCTCAGCTACATGGACAAGTTTTTTCACTTTAGGCAACTTTTTAGCTCGGATGGCCTGTTTGACTTTTCTTTCAACTCCTTCAGAGGCTTTAATAATTTTAAATGCATTCTCTAAACGACCGATTCCATCTTCATTTTTATCTTTAGGAATAAAGATCCCTTGTGTAAGACGATCTCTTTGAGCACTGTCTGTTAACATAATGTTAGCCACTTGAGAACTCAGTTCATCTGACACACCACTTGATAAAAACGTGTTCACTGCACTCCAAGATCGCACGACTCGAGCGAGAAACCAGGATAATCCAGGAATTCTGAGATTAGAATATACCCCATCAAAAGCCCTTTCAATTTCTCTAAATCCATTTCTACAAATATAGTGCACAAGAGGGAGGTCTTCTTTTTGTTTCCCTTGCGCCTTCCAATGCCGAAGTGTAGCTGTAATCATGTATAACCAGGACATAATGTCTGCAAACCGACCGGCAATTTTTTCTTTCTTTTTAAGGCTCCCCCCTAGAGCCCCCATTGCAATATCAGTTATAATAGCAAAAGAGGCTGAGGCCCAAGCTATCTTCTGAAAGTACCGACCTACAGGACCACCCAGACCCGAGTCAGCAAGATATCCACGAGACAAACTCAATACTAAGGATCTAAAGAAATTTTGCACAATATGTCCTGTATGCCCCCAAAACGCCTTATCAAAACTCTTCAACTCATTCTCCTCTATGGCTTTGATGACTTGAAAAGCATAAGGGTGAGCCCGTAAAGCTCCTTGTCCAAAAATCATAAGTGTGCGTGTCAGTATATTGGCCCCTTCAACTGTTACAGCGATAGGAGCACTCATATAATGGCCAGAGATGATATTCCGCGGTCCTCTAGATATTCCCGCTCCAGCGAGTATATCCATAGCATCGTTAACAAGGGCACGTCCTAACTCTGTCGCATTATATTTTGTCATAGCTGTCACCACAGGGGGCTTGATATCTTTGTTCAAAGCACCGCAGGTGTACTTCCTCATGGCTTCAATAAGGTACGTCCACCCTCCTATACGAGCTAAACTCTCTTCGATACCTTCAAATCGACCAATGGCGACACCAAATTGCTTACGAATAGAGGCATGGGCACTCACACCTCGAGTGATGGCCTTTGCTCCCCCTGCACTTTGTGCTGGCAGAGAAATCCCCCGGCCGGCGGCTAGGCTATCCATCAACATCTTCCAACCTTTACCCGCATTTTTAAGTCCGCCAATAACAACATCTTCTGCAACAAGAACAACATCATGTCCCTGTGTTGGACAGTTATAAAAAGGAACCCCCATAGGATCATGACGTCTTCCCAACACGACGCCTTTTGAATGGGAAGGGACAAGACCACAAGTGATACCTAGATCCTCTCCCTGACCCAGAAGGTTATCTGGATCTTTCAATCGAAAGGCCAAACCGATAACTGTTGATAGAGCCGCAAGAGTAATCCAACGTTTATTCCAGTTCAGACGTATCTTTATGACCCCTTTTTCATCTTTGAATAAAACACCAGAAGATGTAATAGAGCCGGCATCGCTTCCCGCCTGTGGTTCTGTGAGTCCGAAGCAGGGTATTTCTTCTCCTGAAGCCAATTTAGGTAACCATCTGTTTTTCTGCTCTTCAGTCCCATAGTGCATAAGCAACTCTGCAGGCCCTAAAGAGTTAGGAACCATAACAGTGATACATACTGGAACAGAACGAGATACAATTTTCATAATTACTTCACTATGTGCCATAGGTGAAAATTCGAGACCGCCATATTTTTTAGGAATACATAGACCGAAAAACTTTTCTCTTCTTATAATTTCCCAAATAGGTTCTGGAATTTCTTTTTCTTTCCAAATTTTCCAGTCATTGGTTGCGGCACAAAGTTCTTCAACAGGTCCATCCAAAAAGGCTTGCTCTTCCTCTGTCAGTTCAGGATAGGGTTCATTCATTAACTTATGAACATCCGGATGCCCCGAAAAAAGCTCACCCTCTGCCCAAACAACACCAGCCTCTAAAGCCACTCGCTCTGTTTCTGAAATGGGCGGAACAACCTTTCGAATCATTTTCATAATGACTGAAGAGATTAAAAGTCGGCGTAAAAAAGTGACGTTGGCAAAAAGTCCAACCCCTACGAATAAGCCAAATAACCAAATAGGAGCATCAAAGCCTACAAGTACAATAGCAGTAACAAGGGTCCAAAGAAAAATAGGGGCACCTTTAAACCCTAATATAATATAAATAAGAACTGTACCAGCGATATTCCAATAGAGATACTCACCCCCCAAAAAACCGAGATAACTTAAGATTCTTTCTTCCATGTATTTTCTTCCCTCACAAAGTCTCTATGTATTTACTTAAAGTTTTCTCACTTTGTCTAGTCCAATTCTGACCATGCTCTATTGTACAACGACTTTAGAGATGAAACCACTTCCTACATTTCTTTATATTGGAGGTCACTGGCGACCAGACCTTGCTTTTTAGCTCCCCTTACATTTCTTTATATTGAGGTCCACTACCACCTTCTCTTGGAGTCCATTGAGGCCCTAAAACATCTGTTGCTTTACAATCCACACAGTTAGGTGCGTTGACGATCAATTTATCATTTTCCACTTCATAGACCCCTGCAGGACATAGAGCTGAATAAAATTCAGCGATGTCTTTAGGAACATTCTTTCCCACTTTAAGGTGCTGAGGAATATCATCTCGTGTCTTATTACCAGATTGATAAACAGCATCTGCTTTATTGAGTGTTAAGTGATTTTTTGCATATACGACTTTATCTTTTGTGGACTTAGAAACCTCATCGTCACCTTGATGGTATTTTGAACTTGGGAAAGCCCCTCCAGTCATTGTCATAATAGCAGATTTTAGTCCTCCCATGTATAGACCTGATTTAAAAGCAGGCCGCATACCTTTTACTTTTTTAAGATCGTGGAAAATAAAACTCTTTTTAATTTTTTTATCATAATTCTGCAAAATTTTAGAGGAGGTATCTTGCGATTGAAGAGCCTCAAAGGCCACATCTGCTGCTTCTATTCCGGAAACCATGGCATAATGAATACCTTTCAGAGCCGGCACATTGACCATTCCGGCTGCATCACCTGTTATAAGCAGACCATCTCCATGCCATCGTTGAGGAAGGGAATAAAACCCTCCTTCCGGAATAGTTTTAGCTCCCCATTCTAACAATTCGCCATCTGTTAACAGTTTTGAAAAATACGTATGTGTTTTTAACGTCTGTAAAAGTTTATGTGTATCTAAATGAGATGGTTTGTAATCCAACCCCACAACAAGTCCAATAGCCACCTTATTTTTACCCATAGGGTAAGCAAAACTTCCTCCGAAGACATCGTTAGGAAGGGGCCATCCCATTGTATGAACGATATTTTTCATATCTTTTTTAACTTGCCATATTTCTTTAACTCCCAAGGCATAAATTTGAGGGGTGTTTGGCTCAATAGACTGCCACTTTAAATATCCCTGTGTGATAGGGCCTCTGGTCCCTTCTGAGAGAACAGTGATTTGTGCTGTGATATCTGGTTGTCCCTCTCTATTTACACCAGAGGGGACTGTACGTACCCCCCGTACTCTATGATCTTCCACAAGCAAACTTTCTGCTGGAAAATTTGTAAATATATGAACCCCTAAAGCGTCGGCTTTATTTCCCAACCATCTGACCATTTCAGAGAGACTGCCATAGTAGTAGCCATGATTTTTCATTGTAGGAGGGGTCGGTATTTTGAGTTTTGTTTTTTGATTCCGCAGCCAAAAGACATCTTCATCTGTCACTTGCCCTCGAAAAGGAAAAGTATCTCTATCCAGATCGGGAAACAGTCTTTGAAATCCTATGGGATTGACAACAGCACCGGAGAGTGTGTGTTCACCGAGCGCAGCGGCCTTTTCCAGAACACCGATTTCAATATCTGGAAAGCTAGAATTTTTGGATTTTTCCTCCTGCACTCGCTGCGCCAAACGAATGGCCCCTGAGAGTCCTGCAGGTCCAGCCCCTATAAAGAGGACATCCACAGGTAGACTTTCTTTATGGGGCTCTTCATTGAGGATCACTTTTGATATGTCAAAAGGGGGTTTAAATTGTGAAGGTTGAAATTGCATATTCTCTCCCTGAATACTGTTTATTCAAATCGTCTTTTTAAGCTCTGTCTTTACTGCAGATACGCCCTGCGTTTTAAAAATAGAATACTGTTTGTTCAAATAGTTTCTTCAAGCTAATCAGTTATATGCCTCTATGTAAAATTCAGTGTTGCAATACCATCCTTTACTCAGCTTTGACAAAAAGTTTGAAAGTCCACCCAGACTTCTCTCATGATGGCGATGTTTTTTTTGTGCTCTCATCTTTTATGATATGTCTTGACTCATACTTGGGATAAAGTTTTTTATTTTTGTACTGATAGGGAAGAAATTCAAGGAGAGGTCTTGATAGACATTCCCCCTTTTCGTTAGACAAATACACTTGTGTTTTTTCATCTGCAAATTCACTCAGGAACTGCAAGCACATTCCACAAGGTGGAGCCAGGTCTTCTGTTAGGACAAGAATCTCAGAAATAATTTCAAATCCAGAATGACTAACCATATGGACTATGGCGGAGCGTTCAGCACAGAGCGTAGCTCCAAAGCTTCCATTTTCCACATTACATCCTGAAAAAATCTCACCTGACTGATTTCTCAAAGCTGCTCCTACGGCATACTGAGAATAGGGAGAGTACGAATTTTTTCGACTTTTTCTCGCTGCTTCAAATAAGGCTTGAATTTCAGGGTTCATAAGAATTTTTCCTTATAAGGGACTATACCATACACTAATAGTTTCCCCTTCAAGGCTCAACATAAAAAATATCTTAAAAGTTCTCTCGATATTTTGAGGAAAACTCCCTCCCTCTAAAGGAGGGCGTACAAGCTCTTGTCCACTATCACTACACTTTGAGGAAAGTTGTCTCTATGTTAAAGACATTTGTAGTGAGGCCAGTCGCCCTCGTTATATTTTGAGAAAAGCTCTATCTCTAAAGGGAGACGAGGAAGGAGTTTTAACAAATTCTATATTTTTCGGAAGATGAAATTCCTTCTCTAAAGTCTTTGAAGATGCGATTTTCTAAAGCAAAAAGCGTGGACTAATGAAGAAGATGCTCTTCATTTCTTAATCGCACGTTGCAAAGTGAGCACTCTGCTTCTTCAAGTATTTTATGGATCACATATTGACTGTGATGGGAGAGCACAAGTTCTGCACCACAAAGAGGGCAATTATTTTGGTGTGCTATAAAAAGTTCTTTATCACTCAGAACATCTTCAAAGTTTTGTGTTAATTTCTCATAATGACTTTTATTCTTATTCATTATGTAGCCCTTCAGAGTTCATTATCTCCGAAGTTGATTTTCATGCCAAAAGAACAACATCTTTACCGGATATTTCTAGAGGTCTTACTAGGGGAAAAACGTCTAACTCGACTGGACTAGCTCAATCATAGATCCAGTCAGAGGGGATGTGCTAAGGGGGCTAGACTCAGTAAAGTTTGGATACTGTTTAAAATCTGAATACGGTTATTCTATGCGTAGTATTTAGTCACACTTTCTGTATATCTTGTCTTCTCAGTAAACAAGATTCAATTATAAATCCAGTCAGAAGGGATGTTGCTAAAGGGGAACTTCTAGACATAGAAAGTTAGATAATATTCAAAGTCTTAATACGGTTATTCTATGCGTGGTATTTATGACTCTTTTTAGCATTAACCTCTACAAGTTATTTTTCTATAATACTTTATTGCTCTTTGGATTTCATCATTGAAAAAGAGGAAACACTTACCAACAGCGTACAAATGACAAGAGCTTTTGTTGAACAGTTTCAATTGTCCACTTAGATTTGTGCTCCCCACCATATGCCATCAACATCATCATCATTTCTGCAGCCTGCCGATCGGTACGACTAGCACTCACGGTATAAGGAGTTTCTCCTTTTAAATTCTGAGCATTCACATCAGCTCCGGCGTCCAGCAATAATTGAGCGGCGGCAGGGGATCCATATTTTGCAAATATATGTAAAGGCGTCTCCCCCATTATATTTCTAGCGTTTATATTAGCTTCACTTTGAATTAATAGCTTCAAAGTGTCTATATTTCTTTCTGAAATTGAAACCTTATCCCAAATGAAAACTCCCGTACGTCTTGCATTAGGATTGGCTCCTTTTTCAAGAAACAATTCGATTTGCTCATTGGAACTGGCCTTTACAGCACTAAACAAAAATTCGTTAAGCATAGCCTGTGTTATCTTTAATTTGGCAAGAAGCACTCTCAAAGCGGCAAGATCTCCGAGTGACATAGCAATAGGTATATGTTCAAGTTTCAAATCGACCACTTCCCTAGACTCAGCAATTTGCCTCAGTATCATCTCATTACCCTTCTGTGCTTCATCCACTGGAGGTGCAGCCTGTAATAATATAGAAAAGATAAGAACCAAAATAAAACTCATAAACTTCATATAAAATCCTTTCTGTTTTTCAATAAAAATTACGATTTTATATCCTAAGATTTCCTCTGGAGCAAATCTTAAAGAGAAAAACTCTAGATGAATTAGAGGATTATAAACCTCTAATGCCAAATGTTTAGACATAAAATCAGCATAAAAACCAAAGGAGCTTAAATATTCCCAATAAATCTAAGAGTGATTCAGAGTGACTCTATATAAAATATATGATTTATTTTACAATCTATGGATCCCATCCCACACATTAAAAATGAAAGTGAATTGTTTCTTCTCACTCAAAGGCGAAGGACCGAGTACATTGCCATGTACTCTTCTTGGTTTAAAGGGATTGTGACAAATCCTCAATACATGATGATCCCGATTGACGATCATATCGTTCATAGGGGGGATGGTATATTTGAGGCTTTAAGATTTAAATACAATCATTTTATAGAGTTCGATGAGCATTATGAAAGGTTACTCCATTCGGCAAAGAGTCTTTATTTAGATGTCCCTTATTCAAAAGAGACTATTCTCAATATCTGCAAAAAACTTTTAACATATGAAAATTCAGATCACCCCTTGTTTCGTATTTATATTTCCAGAGGACCGGGTGACTTCACTCCCAATCCCAACACTGAATATGGCACTCAGTTGTATATTGTTCTGACAGACACCCCCCCTCCTCCACAGGAGTTTTATAAAAAGGGATGCACTCTAGGTCTCAGCACTTTGTTACAAAAACCAAGTCCTTATAGGGGAATAAAAAGCTGCAACTACATTCCCAATGTTTTATTAAAAAAAGAAAGTCTCGAACGAGGTTTTAACTTCTGTGTAAACTTCTCAGAGGATGGCCATCTTTGTGAAGGAGCGACAGAAAATATTCTTCTTATCTCTAAAGATAATGAATTACTCTCCCCTCAATTTAAGGATATTCTTCCTGGAACAACATTGAAGCGTATTCTTGCGCTCTCTGATCCACTGATTAAAAAGGGAATTCTTAAAGCTGTGCACATAAAAGATATAAAGAGGGAAGAAATTGACTCTGCTAAAGAAATCTTTATGGCCGGAACAACTTTTGAAATGCTCCCCATCATATCTGTAGAAGGTTCCCCTATTGGAACTGGCACTCCGGGAACGATTTACAAAGAGATTTATGCCGCTCTAAAAAGACACTACACTTCTCAGACGACGAGTTGCCTTTAAATAAAATGCTCCCCATCATACCTATAGAAGACTCTCCCTGTTGGAAATGGAACTCCGTGAAAAAGATTTATGCCGCTCTAAAAAGACACTACACTTCTCAGACGACGAGTTGCCTTTCGATGCAAGAAGATTTTATTAAACTTTTTTTGCTGATAGTGTGAGATAGAATTCTGCTACAATTTTTGCTTTGTCAATTTTTGGAACAATTGCATAGGTTTTAAAAGTTTTAGATTGACGCTCTCCCTTCACAATGGCTTGAGTGATAAGATTCTCAATTCCCTCTCCCTCTTCACAGATGAAGTGCACATCACTTTCTGGGCGTCTTAGGAATTGTGCTCTGAGATCTTTAAAAATAATATTCACTTTACTTCTGGCCTTTTCAATCTTTGAAAATCCCAAAAGTCCGATAGCCATATCCGCCCCAATACACAGAGTTCCCAAATACATGCTTCCCAGATGATTTTTAGTTATGTAATTTAATGGGATTTTGAGTTCAATGCGTGTGTCTGATATTTCAATAATTTTTGGAGATGTCAAAAAGACAAGAGGAATTTTTTTTAAGCCTAACAACCTGAGTTTGAGTGTTTCTTTCCATGGAACTTTTATAGACATAAAGGGATCTCCTTTTCTTTAGTTATTAAAAAAATAAAATAGCAAATATTCTTGCTTCATGGCACTTTCATGAGTCGGGTCTTATACTCTTTTTAACATCAGCCTATCCAAGTTATTTTTATATTTAATAATACTTTATTTTGCTCTCAATTTCATCAGTGAAAAGCAAGAAGTGCTCACTCAACCAACTAAGACGATTCAAAAGTGAAGTAAACATAGAGTTGAATAATATATGCACTCTGTAGGAGAAGGGTTTCCCCTTAAAGCTCAAACAAATTTAAGGTCCTCGTGGCAAAGTCTCAAGTCTTTGCCTAGATAAAGTTGGATTCCATCAGGAATACAATAAAAACTCCTCTTTCTTTGAAATTTGCTTTTTAAAATAATAAGGAGAAAGAGTTTTTCTTTTGGCTTTCAAAAGCTCAAACAGTTCTGAAGTTTGCAGGCTCGTCTCTGCTGCAGGTTAAAATGCAAACTAGATAGTGCTCGATGGAGTCAAGCATAGAACAAACTGTCTTTTTGGAGATACGCCCTGTGCCTCAGAAAACTCGTTTTGAAGGCCCAAGAAAAACTCTTTCTCCTCTTCCATAAAATTATCTCTTGAGCGAAACTTTTACGAAGAGAATAAGAACAAAATTTTTCCATCTGTTCCATATTGATTCACTATTTGAATTTCAAGACCAAAGTTCCGATGAATATACTCATGCTCTACAGACAAACAACACATGTATCTCTGCGACATTGTTTTGGGTCAATCATTTTTCTCTTATTATTTACAGGCTGCAGTAAAGATGATTCCCCGGGGTCCAAAGAACAACCATCAAAACTACCCTGTGATTGCAATACTTCAAAGGCTGCCAGATTATGTACCGATCAAACATTTGTTGCTACAGGAGACAACTGCACACAACAAATTTGCCAAGGCACCCACAGAGGACATTGTGATGGCTCAGATACTTGCGTAGGTGAGACAAAAACTGGAACATGCGGCTTAACATGTCCGGGAATAAAGACAGATGGAATATGTGACGGCAACACACCTCGACCATATTGCGATTGTATACCCTTCTCAAAAGGAGCAACAATTTGCTCTGGAGACACATATATAGCCAAAGGAGATAATTGCCGTCCCAAAGAATGCAAAGGAGTCAATCTATGTCGATCATGTTCTATACAAGAAAACTCTCGTGCCTCAAATAAAAACCCTACACAGGAATCACAGTCTCAAAAAATAGGACCTCACTCACCAGAAAACATCCCCTTCTGCGGAGGGGGCATTGTGCCTGACTTGCCAAAAAAACTTGTGAATCTATCCTCTATAAAGTCTTATTCCTATGCACAGAAAGCCTCACCTAATAAGACCTACACTATAGACATCGCCTTTCTCCTCTCACAAGCCCTGATAGATGATATGGGTTTACAGAATGCGCAAGAATTTATTAAACTTGATATTATACCAGTCACAAATGCTATTTTTCAAAAATCTGAAGTGAATGCTAAATTTAGAGTGGTAGCCATTAGACCCTATGCAGATTATAAGCAATATTTAAAATGCCAAATAGATTCTCCAGACGAACTAGATTCGTCAGATGGGTTAGCCTTAATAAGAGAGTTAACACCCTTTCTAAGAAGAGAGTTTGGGGCTGATCTCGTCTATGGAATCTTTAATTTTGCTGACAGTCTTTGTGGCAAAGCCTATATAAGAATAAATGAATTAAACAAAAAAAGAGCTGCCCAATGGACGGCTTCAGGTGTTCTCAATGGCTATTATTATTGTTATAGAAATTCTCTATTCCGTTGGGCACATGTTTTAGCTCATGAGATTGGACATAACCTAGGATTAGAACATGACATTAAGACAACGCCTGAAGGACCTAGTTATACGTTTAAACCTTTTGGTATCGGCTATAGGGGAACCACAACAAATAATCATAAATATAGAACAGTCATGTCCTATGCGACATACCTCTCAGAAAAACTTCCCTCATTTAGTGCTTCTAAAACGGTACTCAAATCAGATCTCTGTCAAAACTTTACCCGTGCTGATGGAGGGTTCTGTCGATATCATCAATCTTCCCAAGATGAACGTATCCAATTGGGTACATCCAAAGCTAATGCCTCAGAGGCTTTACTTTACACCATTGAAGATGCCTCCAACTATTCACCATAAAAAAGAAGGAACCACTTACAAAACAACTTATACTGACGAGAGCCACTCAATTCACTAACAATAAGTATCGTGAACATTTATTTTTTTGAACTGTCACAGAAAAAGGGGGGGTACCTACTATACATTACAGGTGGTCTTTGACTTCTGATTCCGGGGGGCACTTTGATCGGCACTGGAAACAATAGCCCTGTAACTCCATAAGATGATCTGTTAAAATGAATCCCAGCTTTTGGGCAATATCCTTTTGGAGTTTTTCAATTTGAGAATTATAAAACTCACTGATGCGCCCACAATGTAGACAGACCATATGATCGTGATGTCCACCTTCAATCAATTCATACCGTGCAGGCATATTATTGACTCTTGTTTCACTGATGATTTTGTTTTCAACAAGTCTTTTTAAAAAACGATAAATAGTGGCAAATCCAATGGAGGGATCTACAGGGTGTATACATTCATACAGTTCTTGAGCGGTAATATGTTTGGGCATTTTATAGAGATAGTGAAGTATTTTAATCCTTTGTTCCGTGACTTTCAGTTCCATTTTTCGAATCATTCGTTTTAAATCTTCTGTGGACCGCACGGGTGAAGTGGGAAGCTCTTTTATTTGATGATTGTTTAAAAACCGATGTGTTTTCATAATTTTTTCCTAAAACCTTGAGTAAAAAGACCCTCTCCTTTCTGTAGAGGGTACACACTATTTGAACGCCCTCGCTGTTTATGTCAATTGAATAATGATTTTCAATGTCAATAAGGTCTTCTTGACTCCGCATTAAGCCTTTTCTTTTTAGAAATTTCAGATAGTTAAGGGTCTATAGGGATATCATCCATTGTAATGTTAAGGCTTTAAAATGGCAGGGTTTAAGGGGACAATAGTGGTGTGGATGGATTTGTCTATTTTAAGATTCCAGAATTACAGGGGGGTAAGGATTTATGAGGATATCATCAGTTGAAGGTAATAGTCAGTGGTTGGATGGGGGATCGATGTTTGGCAATGCTCCACGGGCCATTTGGGAAAAGTGGATAGAGGTGGATGAGAAAGGGCGGATTCCTTTAGCCTGTCGCTCTTTACTTTTAGAAATTGAGGGTCAGAAGATTCTCTGTGAAACGGGAATAGGTGCTTTTTTTGAGCCTAAGTTAGCTGACCGCTTTGGAGTGCAGGATAGAGAGGTACATAAGCTTTTAGAGAATTTGAAGTCCTTGGGTTTAGATGAGGGGGATATCGACTATGTGATTCTTTCGCATCTACATTTTGACCATGCGGGTGGCTTGCTACCCACATTTAAAGAAATGGAGGCGGGTCATTCTCGTTTACTTTTTCCTCATGCGAAGTACTTGGTTGGAAAGGTGGCTTTTGAGCGCGCAAAAAATCCACATGTGAGGGATCGAGCTTCCTTTATCCCACATTTAACAAAAAAGTTAAAATCCAGTGGTCGGTTGATAATTATAGAGGATGCTGGAGTTTGTGAAAAACTTCCCGGAAAGATAGAGTTTCGTTTTTCTCATGGGCACACACCAGGGCAGATGCATACCATTTGTTATTCTGAAAAGACTGCGGTGATTTTTGCTGGGGATCTTATTCCGGGAACACAATGGGTTCATTTACCGATAACGATGGGGTATGATCGTTATCCCGAGATGGTTATTAATGAGAAAGAAGAGCTTTATAGAGATGTTGTCGATAAGCAGTGGTGGGTTTTTTATACACATGACAATGAGTATTCTTGTTCAAGAATTCAGAATAAGGAAGGGCGTTTTTCTCCTATTGATTTGAAAAAGGCAGTGGCTCATTTTGAATTATAGGTGAGTTATTGGAAAACAGTTGGCATCTTATCCTATGTTCTCATGTTCTCAAAAAAAGTTTGGCCCCTGATATTTTAAGTTCAGCTTTATAGCGATAATATATCGATAGCATCAGAGTATTTAGCTCCTAGTGCATTTTCAGTGGGATTTTATTAAGAGTATATTTAAGTTTATGAAAAACAAGTTTTTTATCTGTAAAATTATAATGTCTCCACAGCAGACTAAAAGCGTCCTCTGGATAAATCTCTATGCACTCAAGACAAGAATAGAACAAGTGGTCTTTTTGAGGATGTCCCCTCCACTTTAAAAGAACTTTCAAACTTCTTGCATGTGAAGACTGAGTTATTAAATTATCATAAACCAAAAGTTTTTACGTGCACTGACTGCCTATGCCCTTTTAAAAGAGAGTTGTGACTTTAAGAGTGAGGATCGATTTTTTTCTTATACACTTGAACATCAGATCCTTCAGCGAAAAAGATAGAATCTGGTTGTTTGTCATTGAGGAATAAAAAGGGAGGACCAAAGAGAGATTCCCAATCTATTTGAAAAGAAACACTCTTGATAGGGAAGACCTTCCAATGTGGGTGGTCAACTTTATATGTTAAGGTATTGCCTTTTTTATCTTTTCCCACCCCTAGATTATGCTCTTTAAAAAAGTGTTCTTTGGAGTCTTGGGGTGGAAGGTAGGGAGCGTTTTGAGCTTGTAGTTTGATTTTTATGGAGCTTTGATTGTCATATAATTTATAATTCACATGTATTTCTTCATCAGTGACTTTATTATCACTGAATATTTTGGCTTTTTTATAGGGTTCATTATAAACTTTTTTAGCAATATAGGTGATCCATTGAGAGGGCACAAATTCCCGAATAAAACAAACCCCTCGTTCTTCTTTATAGCGAATATAAAATCTTAAGTTCACTTCTATGAAATTCATAAATCCGGGCCATGGGATACCTAAAACTTTTGTATTTAAAAATTCAAAGGCCACGATGCTTAGGAAGTGTTGTCCATTATATTTATCCAGTTCACAGCTTTTAGGTAAATAGGGTGTCAATAGTTGTTCAGGAACGCTGTAATTCAAAAGGGCAAGAGACTTCCAGTGCGCTGTTAAAAAAGGGGATATCATAATTAAAATTTTATCAAATATTAATGATATCTAAAATAGTTTTTATTTTTTGAAACAATAGAATATTATTGGGCAAGATAAAAATAGAAATGTGAGTTGAGATGGAATGATAGAGAGTTTGATTTATATGGATTGATATTATAATGAGTACGAAGCTGACCACTTAAAGCGTCATAAGCTAAAAAATGATCGTGCACATGCGATAGGATATTTGTAGTATATGGGATGTTTTAATGAGTGGGGCCGTAGCTCAGTTGGGAGAGCGTTACACTGGCAGTGTAAAGGTCGACGGTTCAATCCCGTTCGGCTCCACCAACCCCAACGCTGGACGAACCAGCGACCATTAAAAGGCCACTTTGACAAAGGACATAAGTCCCAAGCCCCTTGGCCATAAAATGGCCTGCTACAAGATTAACAAGTTTTTCAGTTTCTAGTTTGACAATCTCTCTTCTCTTTCTTTCAAGTAACGCTTTTGAAACTTTGGGCCGATCCGTATTTTTTCCAGAGTAGACTTGATCTTTGTAGATATTAACCACTTTTCCCCACTTGCCGTTTTCGTAAGTGTTCTTTTCATTCACTTTCATTTTAAGTCTTTGAATTTGAGATGTGATTGAGCCTTCTTTGTTTTTGGCCTGCTGATCTATACTCACTTGACAGTAAATGGCGATTTTTACGCCTTAGTATAAGAAATATTTTTGATTTTTCTCTAGAATAACTAGTATTTCAATATGTGATATGAATAAAAGCAATATTTTTCAAAAATGCTTACATTAGCTAAACTGCAATTATTTAGCTCGAAAGAATTTCCTTACTATGCATGGCATTGTCGCATGCTGAATGTAGTAAGCCACATTTAGAGATAGTAGCCTAGGGACTCACAGTAGCAGATTACTACTCTTTAAAATCCACCTGAGTGTCTTTTTTGGAATTATATTTAGAATAACTCATAAGCCCCGTTTTATGGGCCTCATTTGGCTCTTGGCAATGTGTCCCCGACGAAGTATTTGTGAGGGGAATTTAAAAGAGACGCAATACTTCTAGCTTTAGAAATACTATAAGAAACCAATTATTCTCAACGGTGGGATAAATATTCAAGCCCATTCCGAAAAATTGAGGTTAAATATCATGAAACCGAGAAGATGATGAATCAGTTTTTAAGTGAGATTGGACATGAGTAAGGGCGAATTGACCCTCTACCAAACGGAGGATGGACTTTCAGAAGTACAACTTAGAGCCATTGATGGGACGGTCTGGCTCACTCAAGCAGAGATAGCGGAACTTTTTGACTCAACAAAACAAAATGTAAGTTTGCACCTAAAGAACATCTTGGAAGAAGTAAAAGCGAATCATTTGTTGACCAATTCTTTTTAGATTTGTGGCGTTTTCTACCAAGTGAAAGATTTTGTCCTCTTGGATGCTGTAGGGGCTTGAGTAAAACAGAGCTGAATCTAAAATATCAGAGATGGGTCTTCACTCATAGGTTTTCGCTGAATACCAACGCTCATAAACCCATCGGGAGAATAAATAAGAAGCCCTGACATGGACTGCCCCCACGGCCCTTTAGCACCCCGTCTGGTCTTTCAATCCCAAAGCTCTCAAGGCCCCATGGGCCATGAAGGGACATCATTATTTCACCTCACCTATAAATCTCAATTTATTTATGTTTATTGAGATTGACAGTGTGTTAAATAAAATATCTATTAAAAGTCAAAAAGATAGTGAGACTTGATCTAAGTTACTGAAAATACGATTATTTTTCATATTTTTTTTACAGGCTTAATCTTTTGCCAGCTACAGATAGTCACAATATTGAAATAATACAAATGCATTGTTTTTGGCCTCTTACTATATTATCAACAGTGGTATAATGGACATTAGCAGTTCATGTTTTATCGTGTTTCTGGCAAGATATGTCTATCCATAAAATTAAACATTTATAGAGGTTTAAAATGACAGGCCAAACAGAAAAAGAAAAAAACTTAAAGTTTTTTGAAGAAAATCTAGATTCTTGGCTCAAGAATGTTGCTTATCGCTATAAATACGTCGTCATTTCCGATGGTGAAGTCAAAAATGTTTTCGATAAATTTCCAGATGCTCTGAGCTATGCTGCAGCCAATTTCCCTCCAGAAAAATTTATTATCCAGCACGTTATTGGCGAAGATGAGCAAGTTGGGTTTCTTAAATTGGCGATAAATGGCTCACGTTAATATTATTCACACTGATGTTAGTGTAACAGAAAATAAAAATAAACAGGGTAAGGCCCAAATAGGCATCAACTATGCCCCTCACCCCCTGGCAAACTTTGGTCTTAATCTTTTTGTTGAGGTAAGCACTGCGAGTGCTCTTCTAAATCAACGTAAGGGCATTGTAAAAAACTCTCTTGCTGTAAGAGGATTAGTTGATACAGGAGCAACAAGAACATCTATTGATTCCACCCTGGCCAAGAGATTACAGTTAATGTCAATTGGCAGCAGTACGTCCCACACTGCTGCGGGATCGCAATGCACAGATGACTACGCAATTGATTTGACATTCATTGGTTCGAGATTACAGTCTATCTTAAATCTAAGAGTTGGGTCTTGTACTCTGAATTTTGATTTGGAAAAATCTCAAAAAAAACCAAATGATCTCACAAACATTGGTTTGCTTATCGGTAGAGATGTTATGTCTCTATGGAATGTAACGTGGCATGGGCCGACGTCAACAGTATTTATTTCTGATTAATACACACGAGGGCAAAAAACTGTCTAAGAAATATTATGAAAAAATTATTTAATGAAAAGCTAGGTTAAACATTTAAGTTTAATAGAGGAGGCAATAGACGAGACTTCATCAGATGTAACGGCCGACCGCTTGGTTATTGTATGTAAAGAAGCTGAAAGCAAAATAATTAATCATATCTTTTCAAAAACAGGTGCTCAATCTAAGGTGCAAGCTATTATCACACAAGGAGAGTTAAAGAGTTGGTACGATCGGTCTTTATCGTCGTCGTATTCTAAAAGTTTGGGAGCTTCCCTACTATCTATCTTCCATCAAGAATTTCAATATGAATTTCCATTTGTGGGAACATATTTGAATGATCTCTTCGAGGAGAGAAAATATAATAATATTGAAATGAAAAATTGGTTATAGTGTGCAAATCATTGGCCGTTATTTTCGACTCAGTAGAACCACTGGGGTTTAGAACGTGTTCTATTCCATTGAGCTATATCATACTTACTTTTCCGATAATAAAAACGGTAGCTTTCAACAGCATTACCAATATGATATTTTTTATCAAAACAAAGAACAAAATGAGTTTTCCTTTTCTGAGGAAAAGAAATTTTTCTTCTGTTGTCTTTGCACCATAGAATGACGTCTTGAGATTTATGTATTTTGTTATAGCGGTAAGTGTATTCAGAACATAGAGCTAATCCATGTTCAATCAACCAAAGATAATTTTTTTCAGATGCCTTTGTCCAAAGAGAACACGGATGGTTATGATGAGTGGGCTTATATGGTGCTATACCTCGATGAAAAGCAGAACATAAAAGCTGGGCTGTTTCTAGAGGCATCTTTACAACATGCTTATCACATTGCATTTGTGCAGCTTTAATCGGACTGTAATCCAAGACAAATATATTCATATAAGATTAATCCATAAATCTAAAAGACTAATAGACATGGTCTGACTATCAAGAACTATTTTCAACAAATGGAAATATCTTAGGTGTGAAAAATCCATTTTCATATGAGTTAAAAGAATGTGAGTTTAGGTTTAATTATAGACAAAGATAACCTGTGTAGGTTAATGTTAAAACTAGTTAGAAATAAACTCCTTAAAGTGTCATGAACCAAAAAATAATATATAGGGAATTATTTAAAGTACATTATTTTACCAAAAACACCACCATTTTTTATGGATTTTTTTCCGCCAATACTCAGCTTTTTTGACATCTTTCTCCACTCCTAGGCCCTGTTTATACATTTCAGCAAGGTGATATTGAGCAGCACTATGTCCTTTCTGAGCTGCCTTCTCAAACCAATAAAAAGCCCCTTTATAATCTCTTTTAACCCCCTCTCCATTGTAATAGAGGATAGCCACTTTATACTGAGATTCTTGATCTCCCCCCAGTGCCGCTTGTCTCCACCAATCAAAAGAGGCTTTTAAATCGCGTGGCACTCTATAGCCACCACGTCCATATATTAAAGCAGTTTGTACCTGAGCGTCCCTATGTCCTAAATGTGCTGCCTTCTTAAACCAATACAAAGCTTCTTTAAAATCTCGCCGCACTCCATGGCCATAATAATAGCGGACTCCATTATTGTAAAACTCATACTCATTTCCATAGGAGATCTGAGGGCCAATAAATAAAAAAATGAAAACAAGAAACACCTTAGTTCTGTAAGATAGACTATACTTTATAACCTGGCTGACTAATATCATATTGAACACACACTCTCTCTTAGTGCTATTACTTTGTCTACCTTATAAAGAATCTCTAGCTCCTTAGTCAAAGATAAAACTTGTATGAAAGTATTCCATTTGTATCTATTTCTTTCACATTCTTTCACAACTAAAAATTACGTTGACAGTAGATGTATTTATGAGAAAAGAAACCCATATGAAATCAAAAAGAAAGTTATTTGTGAAACCTCTATACGTCGCCAAGATGGCTTTATTTTTCACTATTTGTTTCTCTATTCCTTTATCGTACGGGGCTCAAGAAAAGGTTTGTCGAAAATTAAGCGTGTCTGATTGTCAAAATATCTTTAAATGGTTTAAAAAAGCAGCTGAACAGGGTCATACAGAGGCTCAATATGAACTGGCACTCATGTACGATATGGGCGAAGGGGTGGAATACGATTTTCAAAAGTCTTTTTATTGGTTTGAAAAGGCAGCTCAGCAAGGACATAGTGCTGCCCAGTATGAGCTGGCACTCATATACGATGTCGGCGATGGAGTTGAAAAAGATTTTCAAAAGGCTTTTTATTGGTTTAAAAAGGCAGCCAAACAAGGTGATACACGTGCTCAAAATGGGCTTGGTTTAATGTATTTCTATGGCGCAGAAAGTTTACTTCTCTATGGCGGGGAAGATGCTGTTGTCGAGAGAGATTGTAAAAAATCTTTTAAATGGTTTAAAGCAGCTGCTGAACAGGGCCATAAACCCTCTCAGAGATATGTTAAGCAAATGAAAAAAGATGTTCAAAAGCAAAGTGGTAGCTCGAAGACAAAAAGACGACGGCAAAAAGATCCCTTTTGCAGAGATGACAAATAAAAAATAAACCAAATACAATAACACCTACGATTGAACAGATTCTCTTAGAGCATGTTCTAAGGATAAGTTTTCATTGTTTATCAAATTTGCAACATAGCCTTGAGCAAACTCTCAATCTTTAAACTCCTGAACTACAAGATCATGTGAGAAAATATATTTCTATTTGACTAGGTTTTTCAATTTTAGTTAAGGACGGAGCAATATACAATTGTAAACCTACGTGAAGTCTAAGGTGTCTATCTTGGTTATCTTTTTTAATACCCGAGCCTTTAAAATACTCCTCTCCATTGATTATTTCTTCTCTTAAATTTTTATCATTTGCCAAGTCATTAATCTTATACACAAAAAGATCCTTCCAGTTTTTAAAAACCTCCCTCTCTGTTTTTTTAGCGTCAACATTCTGAGTCGATTTTTCTTGTCTTTCCTCGACGTCAATATCTTTAACTCTCCTCTCTATTTGTAGGCCAGAGCCTTCTCTGACAAACATATAAAAACAAGGACGCTGTCTTGGATTCCAGGCTAAAAGATGCACCTCTTTCTGTTGACCATTTTGTTTTAACAAAAAGTATTTCCCATAGGCTCCATCAACATTTTCTTTTGATATATCAGGATTATTTTGACATGAACCATTATATGAGAAAATTCTATATTCTTTATCACTATCATTTGTAATAATAAGCCCTTTTTCCTTTATCCATTTTGGAAGAATATCTTTAGAGAAGATATCAATCCTCACATCTTTGAATTTACATTGAGACTTTATCTCTTTAAAGATCTTCTCGTTTTCAAAATATGCAAAATCCCGTCCTTTATCATCTAGTCCAGATACACTCTGCTCTACCTTTAAAAAATACTCTCTTGGATAGGCTTCATTAATGCCATAAAACTTCTTCTTATCCATTTCTGCTGTCTCAAACCCTAGTAACTCAGAAAAAGTTGTATGCTTGTCATATCCTTCTTTAATTTTATTTATAAACTGTGCTATCTTTTCCGGTGATAAATCAGGTTCAATTATTTTCTTCTCTGCAAGAGATGAAAGATTATTTACGATTTTCTCAACGACTTCATATCCTTTAGGTTGTTCCTCTGATTTCTTAACGACACTATATCCTTTAGGTTTTTCCTCTGAACTCTCAAACTTTTTCTGAACCTCAGCAAATGGGATCTGTAACTCTCTCAATTGCGATGGCTCTAAACCCCTACAGTCTGCCTCTACTTTAATATCATATGAGATACCTTCTCTTGAAAAAAACTTAAAGATAAACTTCTTATAAAAATCCACTGAAGAAAACCATCTTGCATCAGAAATACCATGCCTATTAAAATGAACATCACGCCAGATAGATAAGCTATGACACCAATACGTATCAATATTATTGAATAATGATGACAATGTGGATAAAAACGATGGCACATCTATATATTTACATATCTCTTTAAATTTCTTTTCTCTTTCATTATATATGTAAAGAGACCCTAAAAACATAAGAGCTTGTCTACAACAGACAAGCACCTCATTGTAAGGGTCTTTATTATCTTTAGAGATATGCTGATTTTCAATATCTTCCTTGAAATCTGACTCGTTGAACCTTGGTTTAACTTTAGAGATACGCTTATTTTTAATATCTTTCTTGAGATTATGGATCAGTTTTATAAAAAACATATCCAAATCTTTTACAAAATGATCCTCAGAATCTTTCGAATAACTTTTATGTGCAAGTCTTGCAAGTGCTCTTATATAGTCCATAAGGAAAGTTTCAGTAGGGTTTTCATATTTCAAAATAGAAGTTAAACGCTGTTCAATGTATTCCCTTTCACTCTCATAGAAAATACCCTTTTGAAAACTGGCAGATAGAAAGTCAAAAAGAAAATAAGAAGAATCACTATTCTTATTTACACAGGCAGACACTTTAAATTTAAATAAAGTGAACCAAAGATTAAATAACAAATCCTTACATAGTCGATATTCTTTAATCTTATCTGTATTTTCAATAAGATTGTGAATCTTATCTATTATTTCTTTTAATATTTCGTTTTGAAGACTTGAGTCATCCTTTTCTCTCCCCTCTCCTTTAAGACTTTCAATAATAGATTGAATTCTTTGAATTTCCTTTTGAAATTGATTAAAGTGAAACCCTTCAATGTGCTCTAAAAGCAAGGCATCTATATTTTTAAGATATACTCTAAATTCATCTAATACAGATATTTCAGGTGGAAAAGAAAAACATCTTTCCAAATCACCCTCACAAAGCTCTAAATTTTTTTTATTACAATGAATATGAAAAGTTAAAGGTGGATAAATTTCAGAAATAGAAATATAAAAATCTTTTCCTGGTTTTTGGCTTTGAGGTCTTCTTGAAATCTGCCCATCCTGAACATTGGCTTTAAGAGGTTGCAGTGCTTTGTCCGATGAATTTTCAGCAACATCTTTTGTATTCTTACTCAGAGCATTTTTCTCTTCAAATGTCTTAATCCATTCATCTAGTCCTTCAATCTTTACCTTAATAGGTTCTCTCTTGATAAAGATGGGGTGATAACCATCTTCTTTTTTAATTGCATCTTTATCTATTCCAAGCTGTTCATCTTTTATCCATTTTTCTATTTTACTTCTAACCTTATGATAACTTTCTTTATCTTTAAATTGATCCTTTTTATACTGCTCAAATATCTTTCTAAAAAAAACTCCATCGTCTCGATCTGTCTTAGAGAGTAAATGTATTATCAGCTTATAATATACACAACCCACTCTGAAAAAAAGATAAATAATAGCACAAAAGATATAAAGTTTTGATGGAGAGGACTCAGAGTATGGCAGTCCAAGTACAACTAATATGATAAACTCTATTACTCTTTTTGTCACTTTGAATCTTTCCTCTATAATAGCCAATTCGAAAGATCTCTTATCTTTAGAATAAAGGAATATAAGAAGTGGAATATAAAGTGTTGCCCAGATAGTAAAAATACCAATAACACCGCCAGACGTTATTTCTGGCAATAAATCCAAAAGTGGACTTACACCTGTTGAGTTAGAAAATATAAAAAAGACATAATCAAAAATACGTAGAATAAGAAAAAATAGAACGATCCCCCAATGTGGTAAAAAATTTTTTCTAGAGTATTCATTTTCCCTTATCCAAAATTTTAGATTTTTCATCGTATCTTCTGCTTTCCTTATTCAAAAATTTATCTTTTTAGCAAGATTTCTCTTTAAATATCAATAATAATGACTCTCCTAAAATAAATATTATATTATTATCTACGAATAATTAAAAGACTCATTCAAAACAATCTTTTTAAGATGTCCATTTTTATTTGCACCTAAAGGAAAATGAGTTCAGGCTTAAGCACAATTGAAACTTGAACGAGACCAACGTGTATTTGTGCTTAAAGGAAAATAAATTCGAATTAAGTCTCTATCAGATTACATATAGATTTGATATTCATACTAGCACAAAGTAAAACAATTAAAATTCTATCATCCAAAAGAGCTTCCTTGGACGTAACCCAAAGGCAAAAGACAAAAGACAAAAGACAAAAGACAAAAG
Source organism: Bdellovibrionales bacterium (assembly GCA_965116215.1). Classification (GTDB taxonomy): domain Bacteria; phylum Bdellovibrionota; class Bdellovibrionia; order Bdellovibrionales; family JAKFYE01; genus CBDBKL01. The sequence goes on from OZ220494.1 coordinate 997,886, forward strand.
ACAAAAGACAAAACAAGACTAAAACAATTCAGCCCATCGTGATCTAAAAAGAGCTTCTTATTAAGATGTAAAAGACTTCATCTAAGATGAAGTCTTTTACAAAAAACAGGCTGCCTAAACACATCAATCATAAAAAATTTATTCATCTTAAGGTGAAGCTTTTAACGCTTCTAACAAGCGCATATTCATCTAATATGGGGCGTTTTACGAAAAATAGACAGATGAAAAATGAGATCGCTAAAATCGAATAAGAATATTTTGCAGTGCTTGAATCATATTGAGACATACTCAAAGTAAAGATTAAATAACAGGCTTCCGATAAAAACTCTGGGAGTGAAGTCAAATTATGAAATTATTGATACCATTACTAGTTATGTGTTCAATACCTTGTTGGGGACACAATACTAGAATGAACGACCCATGGGTTCAGGCAAGAAAAGCAGAGCTAAAACAGATTAGTTGTGCAGTAGGCCTTCTGCTCGACCTCCCTAAGAAAAAGTTTACTATGGAGCACGGCAGAGCTATAGATAACTTATGGTTGATTAAGGGAAGACTTTATCAGGCAATAGTGTTCTACTATGAAGACAGAAATATGAAGATTCCATTGGCATCAAGATCTTTAGATTTATATTTAAAAGAGAGGATGGATTTTGAATTAAAACACTATGGTCGCAAATCAACTGTTCCCATCATTCTGGATGAGACCTTAGATCAATGTCCTATTGAAAAAATAGTCGTAAAAAATAACTGATTAAAAATTTCTTAATTCTTTTGACCCCATTGAAACCAAAAGATTATTTTTTATAAATAGTATAGCTATTGAATAAGATTGTGAAATGAAGTATGTATAGTACAAGGGGAAAATATGCCAAATAAGGCTTTATTTAGAACGATTGACCTTTTTGCAGGAATCGGAGGAATAAGGTTGGCATTTGAAGCCTATGGTACCAGAAACGTATTTTCCTCGGAATGGGATAGTTATGCATGTGATATGTATGAAAACTATTTTGGAGAACGACCCTATGGCGATATAACTAAAATTAATGAAAAATATATTCCTGACCATGAGATTCTTTTAGCTGGATTTCCCTGCCAATCCTTTTCAATAATGGGGGACAAGAAAGGCTTTAACGAATCCCGAGGAACTCTATTTTTTGATATAGCTAGAATTGTTAAGGCCAAAAAACCTTTGGCTATTTTTCTTGAAAACGTAAAAAATTTTATGTCCCATGATAAGGGGAAAACCTTTCAAGTTGTAAAGAACACCTTAGAGGAACTTGGTTATGATATTCATGCAAAAGTTCTTAATGCTCTTGACTTTGGCCTTCCTCAAAAAAGAGAGCGTGTGATAATCATTGCAATAAAAAAAGAGCTAAATGCAAATTTCCAATTTCCTACTCAATCAATGATTCAAGAGAAAAAACTTGAGGATATTTTGTTAAAAGATACAGAAGTTGAAAAAAAGTATTTTGCAAATCCCAAAATACTTAAGCAAAGAAAAGAGAAGTGTTCTACAAATCTGAAATTGAGTATTTGGCATGAAAACAAATCTAAAAATGTCACAGCGTCCCCTTTTTCATGTGCATTAAGGGCAGGGGCATCCCATAGCTACTTACTAGTTAATGGAGCACGAAGACTGACACCTAGAGAACTTATGAGACTTCAGGGCTTCCCTGATAACTACCAGATTGTGATATCAGATGCACAGATGAGAAAGGTCACTGGAAACTCTGTCCCCATTCCAATGATTCAAGCTGTAGCTAAAGAATTAATAAAAACTCTCAAATTATCTCTTATAAGATATAACAGAGTAAAGAGAGAACGGAGAGATTATGCAGTTCTCTGAAGCAAAAAATAGCCTTGATAAGGTTATAAAAAAATCAAGAGTTTCAATATGAATTTCCATTTGTAAGTGAATATTTAGAAGATTTATTCAATCAGAGAAATTATCATAAGATCAAAAAGTATAAGTTGCTATCATATTTAACTCTTTTGATAAATACTCTATTTCAAAAATGAAAAATATAATACGATTAAGATAAGAGTTTTACTTCTTATATATTTATATATAGAAAATTCTTTTAACTATTTTAAAAAAAAACTAAAAAAGTGCTCATCAAAAATTATAGATACTTTTTAAAGACAATGAAGGATTGCTAGAGTTTTAGTTCTGTGGCAATAAAAGTTAGATAGACAATTCATTCAAGATAATGAATAAGATGCTTTTTTATGCCTTTTAAAGAGAGTGAATTAATTAAAATCTATTGACATTCGAAGTGCCATTTAATAGATCCTCCTTAATATGACAAAATCTAAAACCCCTAAGATTGGATCAGAAAACAACGCTCTTCTATTAACACGCAATAAGGCAAGTAAAAGAATCATAAATCATATAAAGGACATTGAGGAAATGAAGCGTTGGCTTAAAGAAGATATTCATCTATATAAACCCCAAGTTAAAAACTCTTTTGAAGACTGGTATGAAAAAGATTTTGAGGGCTTGATAGAGTCAACTTTTGATCAATCTTATCAAATTAGAAACTTCTTTCCAATTGAGCCTATAACAAAATATACTAAACCTGAGGAGGTTATAACATTAATAGATAAAATAACAGAAGGCTTAAAAACTATTCTATCTGATTTAGATTTTTACCCCTACCAATCTTCTTCCAAGACAACAAACTCCCAACCTAAAAAAAAAGATAGAATCTAATAATAAGAAAGTTTTTATAGTTCATGGACAAGATGAAGCATCTAAAGAAACTATTTTCAGATTTTTAAAAGAATTGCAACTCGAACCTATTATTCTTCATGAAAAACTCAATAGTGGAAAAACTATCATAGAAAAGTTTGAGCATGAAAGCAGTGATGTCTCTTTCGCTATTGTCCTACTCACACCTGATGATATTGGTGGATCTAAAAACTATTCCAAAGAAGACCTTAAGCCAAGAGCTAGGCAGAATGTTATTTTAGAACTGGGATTTTTCATGGGAAAGTTAGGAAGAAATCGTGTTTGCTCTATATATTGGCCTAATGTAGAAATTCCCTCTGATTATCACGGAGTACTTTATATTCGTTATTCAGATGATGCTCAAAAATGGAAACCTCAGTTAAAACGTGAACTTAAAAAAGCAGGATTGAAAATAAAATCGTAACTAGTATAAATTCCATTGGCAAGAAAGGCCAATATAGGTAAAAAATGGAGTCCATAAAAAAGATATGGAAAACAACTATGCGCTCAATATTTTCACTTCTCTATTGATATAGTTTACTCCGATACATTTGATTTATATTTTCTAAGAGATGTCATCACGAAAATTTGATAATAAACTCCCTACTTGTCTAACTTTCCTTTATTGTTTTGTAATCCTTGATCTTTTTTATAAATTTTCTCTCTTCAAAACAAGGTGTTCTACACTTTTTGGCTTGTAGAAGTGAGATAGGAGCGATATAAGGTCTTAAAATAAATCTTATTTTCTAAAATCGGCTTTTAATTTGGTTTTTTTTGATTTTAAATATAAAATTAAATAAAGATTTTCTGTAATTCATTAAAAATAATCAATAGGGAAGTATGTTTAATAACTCAAAAAACAAAGTAGAGTCAGAAAAAAATAATGAAATAAAACAAGAGGACTCAAAGCCGAAATATTGGGAAAGAGTCCTCCAAGGGAAGGGAACTGTTGCAGAAGACTGGCCTACAGCAAAAGAACTTTGGAATGACATGAAAGAAGAAGTTAAAGAAATTCAGACAATCTTGAAACAAAAAACATAATAAATTCTACTGCTGAGTACAAAAATAGCAAGAATAACCAATGCCGCCCTTTCAACTCTTTCTACTTTACACAAACAAACAAGAAAAATGATGGATATTATTGAAAGTAACTCTTCAAATAATAATAAGAACTCAATAAAGCTCCTATAACTTGAAATCTAAAGTAAATATGATATCTTCTAAAAAAGGTAAAAACTCTGAAATCCATTGTTTTTCATGCCGGAGACAAAAATGAAAAAAAAGGCAGAACTAAAGGTGATTGGATGGCGCGAATGGGTCTCTTTACCTGATTTAAATATTAAAAAAATTAAAGCAAAGATCGACACAGGCGCTCGTACCTCTTCCCTACACGCCTTGGATATGCATTTTTATAAAAGAGGAAAAAATAAGTTTGTCAAATTTAAAGTCCACCCTCACCAAAGGTCAGAACAAGGAAAAAAAATCTGCAAAACCAAAGTTTTAGAGTACAGAAAAGTTAAGAGTTCCAACGGACAATCAGAACTGAGACCAGTCATCCTAACATCAATTCAATTCTTAGATGAAATTTGGGACGTCGAACTCACCCTAACAAACAGAGATGAAATGGGGTTTAGAATGCTCATTGGCCGAGAAGGTATCAGAAAAAAATTCTTAGTCGATGCCAATAAATCCTTCTATGGAACAAAAAAAAGAAAAAAATGAACCTAACGTTCCTACCAAAAAAATCCAAAAACAACAACAACCCTCAAACAGCATCAAAGATGAAAAAGACATATTATAAAATCCTTAATCGATGCCGATAAGTCATTCTATAGAACAAAGGGGACAAAAAAGTGAAACTAGCTATTCTATCAAGAGAGTCCAAGAACTACAGCACCCAACGTCTTATAGCCGCTGCAAAGAGCAGAGGGCATAGTGTAAAAATACTCAACACTCTTAAATTTGTACTCGACTTAGAAGAAGAATCACCCAATTTGTATTTCAAACAAAAAAAACTGAGCCATTATGATGCTATCTTACCAAGAATTGGAAGCTCAATCACTTACTTCGGATCAGCCGTTGTTCGGCAATTTCAACAGATGGATGTGTACAGTCCCAATTCTGCCGATGGCATTCTGAACTCAAGAGATAAACTCAGAAGTTTCCAAATACTGAGCAAATATAAAATTGGCATCCCAGCGACAACATTCGTAAAAGATAAAAAAAGCGTCCTATCTGCTATTCAACGAGTCGGAGGAGCCCCAGTTGTTATCAAACTTTTAGAAGGCACTCAAGGAATTGGAGTACTGCTAGCACATACTCTAGAATCAGCAACTTCAATTATTGAATTCCTACAAAGTCAGAAACAAAATATTTTAATTCAAAAGTTTGTCGCTGAAAGTAAAGGAAGAGACATCAGGGCCATTGTTGTCGGTGACCAAGTCGTAGCCGCAATGAGAAGAGTAGCACAAGGTCAAGAATTTAGAAGTAATGTTCATCGAGGAGGAAAAACAGAACTGGTTGAACTAGATGACACTTATGAAAAAACAGCAGTAAGAGCTGCAAAAATTATGGATCTCGGCATTGCTGGAGTAGATATGCTTGAAGGAAAAGACGGACCTCAAATTATGGAAATAAACTCCTCTCCAGGCCTAGAGGGTATCGAGAGTTGCACAAAATTAGACATAGCTGGTGCTTTTATTGATTATATTCATACCAAAGTGAATACTCCGGAAAAAGATCTACAAGAACGCCTGACTAATAATAGAGGCTATGGAATAACAGAAATTGTTATCCCATCCGATTCAAAATATATAGGTCAAACCATTGCTCACTCCGATTTTTATGGAAAAAATATTAATACTCTGGCTCTCAGTAGAAAAGAAAAACTGTTCCCAAATCCCAACACCGATAAAGTTCTCGAAGCAGGAGATCGGATTCTCTGCTTTGGAAAAATGGAATCCATACAAGACATTATTCCCGAAAAATCAACAAACAGTGGAAAGCAACAACTTAAAAAACTCACACAAGAGGACATTCAAAAGGCTCAAATAAATGAAAAAGAAGACTAAAAATTCCAAAGATTCCGAAATGATTACAATTGGTGGCATTCCAATCCTTAGAGGTCAAAGAAAACGTGTGTTTTTAGAATCTGCAGCTCTTTATGACTACACTAAGTTAACTATACCCGTTGAAGTTATTCGAGGAAAATTAAAGGGGCCCGTTCTTTTTATCAGTGCCGCTATCCACGGGGATGAAATCAATGGCGTGGAAATTATTCGTCGACTTTTACAAAAAAGATTTTTATCGCAAATTAAAGGAACGCTTATCCTCATTCCTATTGTCAATATTTTTGGATATAATTATAAATCAAGATACTTGCCCGATAGAAGGGACTTAAACCGATCATTTCCGGGTGACCCTAAAGGTTCTTTGGCCAGTCGCTTGGCCAATATTTTTATGAAAGAAATTGTATCTCAATCCACACATGGGATTGATCTTCATACGGGTGCTCTCCACAGAGTGAATTTACCACAAATTAGAGCCTGTCTTGATAACTCCGATACAAAAATATTAGCTAAAGAATTTGGCACCTCGGTTATTATAAATTCTAAATTAAGAGATGGCTCATTAAGAGAAGCTGCTAGGAAGAAAAATGTAGTTATGCTCCTCTATGAAGGCGGCCAAGCTCTTCGCTTTGAAGAAAATGTTATTAGAGCCGGCTTACATGGTTGTATCTCTGTCATGAAAAAAATTGGTATGATTGAAACCCTAAAAAATAAAAAAAAGACAGATATTTTCATAGCAGAATCTAGCTATTGGATCAGAGCCCCTCGCAGTGGTGCATTTGCAGCTCATAAAAAGATTGGAGAAACTGTCAATGTCGGAGATATCATTGCCACAATAGCCAATCCCCTCGGAAGAGAAAAACAAACTGTACTGGCCGACGAAAAAGGTATTTTGATTGGATCCACATTACTCCCACTGGTCAATCAGGGCGATGCTATGTTTCATATTGCAACCTTCAATAAAAAATAAGCTCAGACCACTTCAAACGACAAGCTCATCTTAACACCAACCTATACAAGCTCTCTTTAAAGAGCTATATACTCCCCCCTCCAAAATAAAATATGCACTCCCACAAAAGAGCCGATCTTAGTTACGATTTTTAATAGGATTTGATATCTTCCTCTTGATTATTTGCCACTGTTGAAATTTTCTTGAACTTAAAAAACATATATTTGAGATCTTTTATTTGCATTTGAAAGAATGTGAATTTAAATTCAATCACAGAAATGAAGACCTCTATAGATAACTGCCTTCTCCACTCCTGTAACAGTCTCCTTAATATCATGCGCCCGTTCCAAATAGAAGGATTATTATACCAATGGTCAACTTGAAAAGGATGCTGTGACATGAGATAAAGTACTAGGAACGAAGTGGTTAAAGCGATTTTTGATGAAAAGTCTTAATTTAAGAAAAGTGAATAAAGGAGCTAAATAGATGAACCATTTTTCAATACCGGAAGATTATTATTATACAAAGGATCATGAGTGGGCACATGTAGATGAAAACATTGTGACTGTTGGTTTAACCGACTTTGCACAGAACACATTGGGTGAAATTGTTTATGTAGAATTACCAGAAGAAGGACAAAAAGTCACTCAAGGAGAGTGCTTTGGAGTGGTAGAAAGTGTCAAAGCAGTGAGCGATCTAGTAGCTCCCGTATCTGGGACAGTGGTTGAAATAAACGCTCCTATTTTAGAAGAGCCGGGCGCATTAAATGACGACCCAACGGATAAAGGATGGTTGATTCGTATTGAAATGGATACAGAACGAGAATTAGCAGCACTGATGAAAGCTCCTGAGTATAAAAAGTATGTTGAAAGACAAAAAAAATAAAAAGACAATGCCCGCCTGGTGGAATTGGCAGACACGCTAGACTTAGGATCTAGTGCCGCAAGGCGTGGGGGTTCAAGTCCCTCGGCGGGCACCAACCGAAACGCTGGACGAACCAGCGACCGTTAAAAAGCCATCGTAACAGAGAACTTAAGTTTCCAAACCCCGTGTGGCCTTTTTTTATTGCCGAAAACCTATCTTTGCAAGAGGCATTTTGTCAAAGCGATACATCAGCTATTGAAGAAGGCTAAAGTATGCTGCCTTGTGAAAACCTGAAACTGTTTGTTCACCGTTTTAGATTTAATAACGACAGAATGTATCGTCTTGTAAAAACAAATCCTTCAAAACAGCCTCCGGCCGCATTATGGCCTGTAACCACTCTATGACAGTTGTATTCCCTTTCATAAGAGCTAGATATAAACTCGTCTCTCCCCTTTTATTCTGAATATTCGGGTCAGCCTTGTAATCCAGTAATGCTTCTATAATTGTCAATGCCGGATCAAAATACGATGAAGAACCCTCACCAGTAGTGGACTGCGAAACATTAAGAAGTCTAGGTATCACCTGATGTAATGGTGTCTCACCTCGTTTATTCTGAATATTTGGATCAGCTCCACTTTGAAGTAAAGCTAAAGCAAATTCCGCATCCCCACGAGCAGCAGCTCTGTGTAAAGGAGTATCTCCAAGATTGTTCTGGGCATTAATCGCTTCCACTCCCACTTCATGCAACCATGCTAAATTCAAAAAATCTTCATTAAAAGGGAGATAATGTATAGGGGTATCCCCTAAATAATTATTCTTAAAAAGAGTTCTCTTCCTCTTAAAAGACCACACCTTTAACAAAGAAACCCCATCTGAACTCTCAATAACAACACTCCCTTTAATCTCTTTAGGAGACTCCTCCGCATGAAGTGGTAAAACAAAGAAGAATAAAAAAATAACCCATTTGATATAGAAAAACAAAATCACCTCCAAAAACCCTTATCGTTTTCAGACTCTAGCAAAACATAGAATCGATATTCTATTTAAATCAGAAATCGTTCTCAATCTTTTCCGAATTTCTAGCAAAGCATAAAGTCACTGCTTTTTCTAAATCTCCAAAAACAAACTCTTTGATTTATTTTTTCTCTCTCTCCTTAAAAATAAATTTAAAAAACTAGGCTACCTCTCTCTATCACTTTCATAATGCCAACTTCAATCAGATTCCACCATTAAGATGCCAGTTCCAAAACCCTTCTTACCGTGATCTTAAATCTCCCTTTCAGTTCCTATCCCTCATTTTTAAGTGATCCCATATAAACTCTAACCTCAAAAAGATAACTTATGCAAATATCTAAGAAGATTGTAAAAATATTTTATAAAATAACCCTACAGTGGCACAATAAATATCCTTAGAAACCAAAATATGACAAGTACAAAGAATCTTGCTAAAAGATAATTTCAAGGCAAGCCGTCTAATAATTTATCTGGCAAATAGCGATCATTAAAGTAAACCGGCCCAATAGCATCATTAATGGCCAAGTTGACCTTTACCCCTCGCATCTCCTTTAACTCATACCTTTTTGCAACAGTCAGCAAGACCTTAATTTCTACATCCTAGATATCATTCAGCTTTAATAAACTCATTTGTAATAAATTCTTAATAATTAAATCCAACCCAACTTTATTGAGTTTCCATAGACATTTCTTTATATATAATAAGATATAAAAATAACACCTTCTTTACGTATTTCTAACAACACACTGGAATGAACAAATGCACAAAGCTATCTTTTTAGACCGTGACGACACAATTATTCAAGATCATATCTATCTGAACAATCCAAAAGACATTGTCTATCTTGATGGCGTATTTGAAGCCCTAAAAAAACTCCAAGATGCAGACTACTTACTCCTGATCGCTACAAATCAAAGTGGAGTGGCAAAAGGCCTTGTTCAAGTTGAAAACCTAAACAAAATCCATCAATGTATACAGAAAAAAATGCTGACATTTGGAATTACAATACAGGCCTTTTATTATGCTCCCTTTGATAACGACAGACCACACGCCATGAGGAAACCCGAACCAGGAATGCTTCTTCAAGGTCTCAAAGAATTTAACATCGATCCTTCACGCTCTTGGATGATTGGAGATCGCATGACTGACGTAGAGGCAGGACATCGAGCCGGTATGCGATCAATTTTACTTTTAACAAAAAAAACTGTAAAAACATACGACTTTGCTCCCCCTGATGCTCAGTTTAAAACACTCAGTGAAGCTACACATTTTATATTGAATCACCCATAGCCCTGTTTTTCCAAATCATTAAAGTCATCTTATCCCTAGGAAAGACCCAACAAATATTTCTGTAAAATATTCTCTGTCCCACGTTTTAACTGAAAAAAACAAGACTCTTCTATATCCAATTCATTATTCTTAAGGATAGATGTCCTTAATAACTCATAAGTCTCACTAGAAGGCTTTAAAATTCCTATATGAAAAAGAAGTTTTATTTCAAACTGAGTATAAAGTTTTAAAAGACTCTTACACGTCTCCAAAGTTTTCAATGTATTTCCAAGTAAGTTAAAAAAACCCTCTCCCTCCCTATTTCCCACTTGTGCTACACGATCAATAATATCTAAAATTTTTAAAGCCAATATCAATTTCTCATAGTCTTTCCTAAGAAATTTAAAATCTTTAATTAAAGAAGCCTCTTTTAGAGCCTCCAGCCCACTCAGAGATCTTGAACTCTGGTAATTGAAATGGATAAAATGTGTGGGCTGTAAAACACCTCCACCAAAACGTTTTCTACTTCTTAAAGCAGACTTTGCAAAGAGATCTAATTTATCTCCCCGCTTTGTTAAAACCTTAACAATCAGATCCGCTTCAGAGTATTTTATAGTCCTTAAAACAATTCCCTTTTCTCGAATCACATATCGCTCCTAAAACATAAACCGAATCACCACTGCATTTGTAAAACTCTCAACACATAAATAGTGAAAGTACTTTTTTGCGGCTAAAATATCACATCATCTCTAAACCAAGTCCTATCTTTTACACATTCCAATAAACCAAACCAAAAAGTACAAAAATAGCAATCATATTAGATATAGCTGTCACTATTGATACAGTTGATACAGCTGGATCCATACCCATTTGTTGTAACAAAAGAGGAATCAAACTCCCTAAACTCATTGATAAAATCATCTGCACAACTAAACCTATTCCTAAAAAAGTAGCAAAACTTATAGAGGAGCCCATACTCATTACAAATAAGATAAGAAGACCCCCAAACACACTTCCAATCAATAAACTCAAGACAACCTCATTGAATAAATGCCTTCCAGAATTGCGAAAACCCAATTTATCTTGGCGTATACTTCCCACAGCAAAAGTGGCTGACTGATGACCGACTGCCGTTCCTAAAGATAAAAAAAGTGGCAACAATCCAAAAAGGGGCCACTGCTCATGAGAAGAAAATATCAACTTTAAAAATAAGCAGGCAAGCACACCTCCAAAAAATGCCACTAACAACCAAAAACAACGCAACTTAAAATGACTAAAAAAAGAAAGCCTATCCCCTCCTCCCATTTGCCCCATAGCATAAAGATCTTCTTCTGCCTCTTCTCTAATCACATCTATAACATCATCAACAGTAATAATTCCCAAAAGAGTATTGTGCTCATCGACCACAGGAAGAGATAAAAAATCATATCGCGCAACGGTTTTTGCTACAGTTTCTTGGTTTTCATTTGGACGAACAACGATCACATCTTTGTTCATTAAATCTTTAAGCACAAAACGAGGCTTTGAAAGAATGAGTTGCTTTAAACTCAACACACCTAACAACTTGGAGTCCTCATCAATAACATAGACATAAAAAGTAATGAGGTTTTCATCTTTTAACTCCTGAATCATATGGATAGCTTTAGAAACAGTGAGATTCTGATCTAGGGCCAAAACATCCGGACTCATAATTCCACCGGCTGAATCTTCCGGATAACTCATTAAATCTTCCACTTCGACTTTTTCTTCACTACTCATATGATCTAAAATTTTCTTAGATTGCTCTTTTGTTAAATGTGCTAATAGGTCGGCAACATCATCAGACGCCATAAAAGAAACAAGAGTGTTGATTTCCACGCTAGATAGGTTCTCTAAAAATTCTTTTTGTATATCTTCATTAAGATAACTAAATATTTCAGCCCGTTTTTCTGGCCTCTTTTCTAATTGAAAAACTAAAAACCGCTCATGGCTTTCTAACTCACTCAACAACAATGCAATATCCGCAGTGTGCGTTTTTTCCAAAACACGAACAATATTTCTATCTGCATTTCTTTTCAGTAACTTGCGTACACTGTTTAAAAGTATTCTGACTTTATTATCCAACATTGAGAACCTTTGATGGTTTATGATAGAAATACAAAATGGCCCCTAAAAGTCCATAAAACAACATTATAACTTGAGCGATTGTAATTATTGTTGGCCCTAAATCTGTCTGATATCCCATAGCTAAATTAAATAAAAACAAAAACGCAGCTTGCCCCACTCCAATACCCGCAAAAGAAATGGGAAGTGCTGTTACAATCAACCCCAATGGAATCACAAAGAAATACAAGCTGAAAGGAACATCACTAAAATGCAGGATCTCTCCTATGCTAATAAAAAAAACCACAAATCCTACTTCAGCAATAATAGCTGTTAAAAGAGCAAGAAAAAAATGCTTTCGACAAAACCTATATGAGTGTAAAGCAGCTAAAACACGATAAATGAAATGACCCATTGGTATTTTTTTTAAAAAAGAAATCAATCGGACATTTTGAATAGTTCTCTTTGAAAAAGAAATCCAAAAACAAATAAGATAAACAACAAAAATACCAATGACAGTCATAGCTAAATAGGAGAGTTCTACATGTTCTACAATACGATAGTAAAAAAAACATATAGAAAATAAGGCTATAACAACCATAGCAAAAAGCCCAATTATGCGATCCATTAATATAGTTGTTCCCGCCTCCACTTTTCTGTTCTGTTGATTTTTGAGAAGATAATATCCTTTAGCAAGATCTCCTCCCACAGCCCCCGGCATAACTAAATTAAAAAATAAACCTATAAATGTCAGCTTAAAGGCTTCCAGAAAGCCTAACTGAAATCCCTGACCCCGCAGCAACAAGTACCATCTAAAATTATTCATACAGAGCAATAACAACACAAAAAATAAAAGCCCAATGACGAAAGGCTGAGAAAAAATATATGCAATCTTAGAAAAATTCAGATTTCCTTTATAAATAGTCCACCAAAGTAGTCCCCCACCCAGAGTAAACTTTAACATTATTGCCAGAATACTTTTTACAGTTGAACTCTGCACATAAACCCCTATAAGTTGATCTTGATAAAACATATATGCTTAGTCACTGATTAATTATCCTATCTATGTCTGTGGACACATAGATATAAAAAATCAGATAACAAAAACCAATGACTGAAGAGGAACTACATGAAGATTTCAATTGTTGGCACAGGCTATGTTGGACTCGTTGCCGGAGTGTGTTTTGCCAAATCGGGTCATTGCGTCATCTGTGTTGACATCAATGACAAGAAAATTGCGATGCTCAAAGAGGGTAGAGTACCTATTTACGAACCGGGTCTGGAGGAGTTGATGCATGCAGCAGTTCAGTCGGGCCGCCTGCATTTCACAACACAGATGGAAGAGGCTCTTGAGTCAACAGATATTCTATTTATTGCCGTTGGAACACCTGAAATGTCTGATGGAAGTGCACAAATCAGTCCCATACTATCTATTATTAAAAACATAGTAGAATGTCCAAAGGCTCCTCCCTTTATAGTTTTGAAAAGTACAGTCCCCCCGGGTACAGCTCACAAGATTCAAAAGTATCTTAATACACATTCACTGAAGAAAATAGAAATTATAAATAACCCTGAATTTCTTAAAGAAGGCGCAGCTATCGATGACTTTTTAAAACCAGATCGAGTCGTTATTGGTCATAACTCGAAAGAGGCTAAAGCTATCATGCAAAAAATATATCATCCCATTATAAAAAACCCTATTTACTTTATGGATAACACCTCTGCGGAACTCACAAAATATGCGGCCAACGCCTTTCTCTCAGTAAAAATCAGTTTCATTAACGAATTAGCTCATCTATCTGATAAACTTGGTGCGGATATCAATAAAGTAAAACAAGGATTCACCTCTGACCGTCGTATTCACCCTACTTTTTTTAATCCAGGACTGGGTTACGGTGGAAGCTGCTTCCCCAAAGATATTAAAGCTCTTATTCATACTGCAAAAGAAAATGATTTAAAAATGAGAGTGATCAGTGCTGCCAAGAAAGTTAACGATGAACAAAGAACACTCATGTTTGCTCGTATACAAAAAAGATTTAAGAATCTTTCAAAATTAAAAATTGCAATTTGGGGTATTAGCTTTAAACCCCAAACTGATGATACTAGAGAAGCACCCTCCCTCTACATTATAAAATCTCTCCTCGATGCCGGAGCACAAATAACGGCCTTTGATCCCATTGCCGGAGAAAATGCACGTCGTACTTCAGGTTTAAATTTTCAATTAGCCACCCATGCTTTAAAAGCTACAGAAAATGCCGATGCTCTGGTTATCTGCACAGAATGGAGTGAGTTTTGTGATGTGAATATAGAGCAGCTTAAATCCAATTTGAAACAACCCATTATATTTGATGGTCGTAATATTTTTGATCCTAAAACCTTAACCTCTTATGGGTTTGAATATCATTGTGTGGGACGACAAGAGTTAACCAAAGGAGACTCTGCATGAAAACTGTCTTAGTCGCTGGAGGAGCTGGATTTATAGGAAGTCATCTCTGTGAATTATTACTCAACAAGGGGTATCAAGTACATGCCATTGATAACTTAAGCACTGGGACAACAGATAATCTTTCACATATTACAAGCCCTCATTTTGAATTTACAGAACTCGACATTACACACTCTTTACATTTGAACAAAAAGTACGATCAAATTTATAATCTGGCTTCTCCCGCATCGCCTGTTGACTTTAAAAAAATGCCCATTGAAATTTTAAGATGTGGCTCTCACGGAGTTCTTCATTTATTGGAAAAAGCACATCAAGATGATGCTCTATTTTTATTCAGCAGCACCAGTGAAGTGTATGGTGATCCGACAGTTCACCCTCAAACAGAGTCTTATTGTGGAAATGTAAACCCCATAGGAGAACGCAGTTGCTATGATGAAGCAAAACGCTTTGGAGAGGCTCTCTGTATGGCTTTTCAAAGAACTCATGGAACACAGATTCGTATTGCCAGAATATTTAATACTTATGGGCCTCGTATGCGTAAAACAGATGGACGCATTATTCCTAACTTCTTCACTCAAGGTTTAAGAGGGGAGTCTTTAACAATCTTTGGCAATGGATCCCAGACACGTAGCCTTTGTTATGTCTCTGATCTCTGTGAGGGACTTTTGGCCCTCATGGAAAGTCCAGTCTCAACACCCGTGAACTTAGGGAGTTCTGATGAACGCTCTGTTTTAGATATTGCAAAAACTATTCAAAAGATCACCAATAATAATAAAGACTTTAAGTACTTAAACATCCCCCCTGATGATCCTCAGAAACGACGAGCAGATATTAGTAAAGCGAAGGCCACCTTAAACTGGGAACCAAAAATCTCTTTACATCAAGGTCTATTAACCACACTGAAGTACTATACATCCCTTACCCACTCATAAGTCTAGAATTCTCGCTCTAGACAATAGTGAAACAAACGTTGACATTGCACCGGAAGACTTCATAAATCAAGACCTCTCCCTTTAGACAGAATGGACAAATAGCAAGTGATTTAATTTTGGGTCAGGTCTAGATCATTGCTAGACAAAATAAGACAAATACCTCTATCATAGAGAAGATAAGAGTTTCAAATAGGGTCCTAAACAATTTGAAACATTATAAGGACGAAAAGGGGAGGCTCCATGAGAGTATTAGGTATAATTTTTTTGTTCATTTTTAGTTATCAATCACACGCAGTAGATACTCTTATTGAAATGCGAGTCCACTACGGAGTAGATCTTACAAATAAAAAAGATGAGTTGATGTTTAACCTTCACCGGCACCAAGAAAGCCCCAAAAGCCATCACGGGTTTGGCGCAGATGCTTTTGTCACCCTCCCTACACTCCCAAACCTTGGATTAGGATTAAGGTACTCATTTCTACAGGCCAAGATCCCTCCGACTCTTTATAGACTCTCAACAAGTACCTTGGCTCTTCTCGCTAATTATCGTATTATCGATGCTCAATTTTTTATAGGTGTTGTAGGGACTTTCGGAGTGATGAGTTCATTTAAACTCAAACGTCCGCTTTATAACCTGCCGTCCAGAGCGGACCAAATAGACACTGCCAACAAGAAACGCTTTTATTCTATTGGACTAGAAGGTGGCTCTTACATCGATCAATTTTTAGTTGGTATTGAGGGGGGCTATCAAGTCATGACAGCACATGACTGGCGTCTTAAACCCTATCCCGAATATCCTGCTAAGACTAAATGGAATAATTCGGGTCTCTATCTGAAAGCCATGATAGGAACTTCATTTAACTAAAGAAAGTGTAGGTAGAATGAAAATACTCTTGTTTGCCCTTTTGGTCCTTTTCAGTTATCCGTCTGAAGCTTTTATAGAAGCACGTGTTCATTATGGAATGAACCTGACAAAGGACAACTCTGATCCCTATAGTAAACACCTTATCGAACGGGCTAAAAACGACTTAAAATCTTTGCGCGGTATAGGTGCCGATATCCTAGGAAGACTGCCTGCGTTTCCTCTAGGAATAGGGCTGAGATATAATATGCTCAAGCAGGGGACAGCAAAAAAGGAATCGACTGAAACTTCCATTTCAACAAAAACCTTAGCCCTACTGATCAATTGCCGTCTTATTGATGCTCAATTTTTTTTAGGGGCCACTGGCACTGTAGGTCTATCCCACTCTTTTAAATTTAAAAAAAAGCAAGAGAATACTAATAGCGATGATCCCATCACCTCTGCAATCGATAAGAAAGTCAACAAAAAGAGGGCCTACTCTATCGGGGCTGAAGGTGGAATTCATATTACAGATCAATTCCTAGCGGGTATAGAGCTAGGTTACCAAATGATGAAGGCTCAAATAGAACTCCTTGATAAAAACTCCCGTTGGGATAACTCCGAACTTTATGTAAAAACTTTTTTAGCTGTGTCCTTTTAATAATAACTCTGATCTCGACTTGACCGCCGACTCTGCTGATCTCTTTGAACACTTTTTCGAACACTATAACTTGTGCGATCATAAGGTTTAGGCTTCCCCATACGACTTTCTTGTTTGGTGTTCACTTGAGATCTATTACTCTGCTGCTGCCCTCTATTATTGACTCCTGGCCCTTTATTAGAATGAAACTGTCCTTGATTATAGGGCTCACCATTATTATAACTCCTATGTGGAATCCCCCCCTGTCTATGACTACGGTTTTGTCCATAACTTTTTCGACGATCATGTTTATTATCATGCAGAGGCTTATAATTTACACGAATCACTGAACCTTCTCTGGGAATACCACTCCCATGAAAAATGATCCTATTCAATCTATTTTCATAAGACCATCCATTGTTACGATCTTCTGGTATCTCTATATCATTGACAAAAACTCGTACTGTTCCCATAACAGGCCATGCTTTCAAATTGAAAGATGTCACCCTCTTTAAAAGGCTGTCTCTTATTCTCCCTAAAGCCACAAACAGATTACCACCACAAATACTCCCACTATAACCTCCAGATAGAGCAGCCAATTTCATATAACGATCACCGGTGGAAGAGTAGCTCCCTCTCGTCGTACAATAACCATAGGGGCTTATAATTCCAATATAATGACTCATCCAACTGGCAGACCCACCGTGACCACCTTCTCTACTGCCCTTCAATCTGTTCAGAAAGTTAGCGTAATATTCCACAGTGTTGTCACTTTGATCATTTTCATTAGATACAAATACAACAGCTAAAAAGGCATCTCTTCGAAAAAAACCAGCATTCTCTCCTTCAAGTCTTCCTTTGGAAAGGGCTCTCTCCATAGCTTCTAAACCACGTTCAATTTCAGATCCACCTTCTCCAATAAGTACACTATCTAAAAACCGGAATCTGACATTTGGCACACCAGAGTGCAAAACAGAGGGTCGTCCTATAAATCTTCCTTTTTCTCCCCCAAATCCAACGTCCATAGTTGTGACTCCAATACGATAATCCACCTTTTTTGCATGAAGTAGATCGATCAAATGAATTAATTGCCTTTTTAAATTAATCTGATGCTTTTGCATAGATTTGGAATTATCAATCACCCAAAGTAAATCCAACTTATTATTATACAGATTCGTTTGATGAACATCTATGAAGCCCGGATGGAAATCATATGTCCTCTGACCTGCACACGATACCAACCCTACTGTAAGAACAAAAAGAAAAATCTTATTGATAGTTTTCATGGAAACCCCTATTGCTATTTATTCTTGCTTCAAATACATATCTTTTTTTAACACTCTATCTAGCTCAAGCACTCTTAGTGTCAGCTAACCTCTGAATAACTGTTTTTATCCCATTAGAATGAGTATCAATAAATTTCACCCCGTATTTTGTTGGCGTGTTTTTTTTAACTACACCTTTTTTATATTTTTTGCTCACAACTTCACAAAGGGAGTTAAAAGAGGGCACATCCGCCTCAGGTTTGAAATGAATATGAATCCTTTGGATGGGTTTGAGCGTAGAGTTGTACACAATAATACCTGCTCCTCCTTCACTTATTTCAAAACTTTCACCTTTCCAGACGGACTTATTATCATGAACAATAATGGACGTAAAAAAACGAAAACGGAAAAACCGCCGTCTAAAAAATACATTAGAAGTCCCTGATTGTTGTAATTCTTTGACTTTGTGTGATTGAAAACACTCAATTTCAGCAATGCGCATCCAATCTGACAACCCCGGCTTCCATACAAAATCAAATTCGTAGATCTTTTTCTCTTGTAACATTCTAAAAATTTTTAAATGATCATATGGGCCATGCTTACGAGTCCCTCTTAAAACATACCATTCATTATGGCTCTGATCGCTTTTTTCACTACCTAAAGCGGCCGAGTCCCCATTTTCATGAGAATGTACTTTTTCTAAAAGACTTTGAGTTCCCGATTCGTTAAATCGACTTTTTAAAACATCTGATTCCAAAAAAGAAATCCATTTCTCAAGATCCTCATCGTATAAATAACCCGTTGGCGAAATCTCATCGGATTTGATTTTTTCAATGATCTCTTCAATAGTGAATGGCCCGATATTTTCCTTGCCATATGAAATATAAAAATATGTTTGCATAGTTGAGTTCACCTTCATTAATTAGTTAATAACTCGGATACTAGTCATGATGACTTAAGAATGTTTTTATGTTTTTAATTGTGAATATTGTAAGAAAAAGACTTATGAAATAATTCATTTAAAAAATACAGAAGAAAGTCTAGTGCTGTTTTTCGTTTTGTAATTAAAAAATTTCACAAACTCGCCATTAGTATATATGAACATACTTATTTTCATTTCTTTTTGAATCTTAAGAAAATTTCCTACATTTTCTCTCAAAAAAATAATCTTTCTCTTCTTAGAGTCTATCCATCGTCTTTCAGACAATGAGACAAAAAATTTTTACAATAAAGATTTCAAAACAAGTTCTCTGGTGAACAAAGCACATGCGTGGAAAAACAGTTTATTCTCTTCTTGAGTACATCAAACTCTATCCAGCTACAGGCTTTTAGCCTTCGGCGAAGATGAACTGCGGACCTCAGAGTTGTCTGAGCCTTTGGAAGTTTTAAGAATGATTTGTGCCGCTAAGAAAGAGAATACAAGGGAGAGTTTTTCTTAAGGCTTTCAAAACGAGTTTTCTGAGGCGCAGGGCGTATCCGCAGAAAGGTCACTTCTTCTACTCTCTTTGATGACATTGAACTTTATCCAACCAAAGATTTTAGAGATTGAAGCGAAGATGAGCTGCGGACCTCAGAGTTGTCTGAGCTTTTGGAAGTTTTAAGAATGATTTGTGCCGCTAAGAAAGAGAATACAAGGGAGAGTTTTTCTTAAGGCTTTCAAAACGAGTTTTCTGAGGCGCAGGGCGTATCCGCAAAAAGGTCACTTCTTCTACTCTCTTTGATGACATTGAACTTTATCCAACCAAAGATTTTAGAGATTGAAGCGGAGACGAGCTGCGGACCTCAGAGTTGTCTGAGCTTTTGGAAGCCTTAAGAAAAACTCTCCCTACTGACTCATCTTAAAAAACCAACCTCAAAGGAAAAACAAGACTCTAAACTCCTTGAACACACAAAATACTTGATTTTCACAATTATTATAGATAGTTAAGCCATGCCCAAGCGAATTTAAAGTGTCATGAAATAGAATCAAATAGACTCGTATTTTATAGCTGAGAAAGAAAAATAAAGAATAAAAAGTCTTTGATGACTCCGTTTGTTTATTATGTAAAGAATAGGCCCCAAGTGGCCAAGCAATATTTGAAGACTGAAAGGATTTGAGCAAGGGAAAGTCATTCTAAAAAATGGTGATGTTTTAGTGGAGGAATAGTGGACATATTTCAAAAAACAAAGGGACTAGGGCTAGTTAAGATGTTGAAACAAGCCAATCTATACCCTTTCTTCCGCACCCTAGAGGGTAGTTCTGGAAACAACGTCCTCTTTCAAGATCAGTCCTTAGTGATGATGAGTTCAAACAACTATTTGGGCCTGACACATGATCCCCGTGTCCAAGAGGCCTCTATCACAGCCATTCGAAAGTGGGGCACAGGTTGCACAGGATCTCGTTTTCTCAATGGTAATTTAAAACTACATGAAGATTTAGAGAACGAACTTAAAAGTTGGCTAGGTGTCGAAGACGTTATGGTCTATGCCAGTGGCTTTTTGGCCAATCAAGGAGCTATAGCAGCTATTACAGAAAAGGGAGACTATATATTCAGTGATAAAGAAAACCACGCTTGTATTATTGAGGGGTGCCGCACCTCTCAAGGAACTTGTGTCGTCTACAAACATAATGACATGGAAGACCTCGAAAAAAAACTCCAAGAGGTCCCCTTAGACGCTGGTAAAATTATCATCGCTGATGGCATCTTTAGTATGACAGGACGAATTGCCAAATTTGATCAAATCTATGAACTTGCTAAAAAATACAATGCTCGGACATATATTGACGACGCTCATGGTCTGGGTGTCATTGGAAAAGGAGGACGAGGAACAGCCAGTTACTTTGGCAAAGAGGCTGATATTATCATGGGGACTTTTTCCAAAACCTTTGCCAGCCAAGGTGGCTTTATCGCCTCTCATAGACAAATCTGTGAGTGGCTACGAGTGAAGGCCAGAACATTTATGTTCTCTGCAGCTCTTGCACCAGCTGCTGCAGCTGCCGCTCTAAAAGCCCTTCAGATTTTAAGAGATGAACCAGAGATTGTAGATTGCGTACAAAAAAATGCCCTCTATCTTAAAAAAGGATTTGAGGCTGCGGGCTTAAATACAATGGGCACAGAGACATGTGTCATCCCTGTATTTATTGGAAGTGATGAAATGTCTTTTCTCATCTGTCAACAACTTCTAAAGGCGGGTATCTTTACCACACCCGTTCCCTATCCAGCTGTACCAAAGGGACATGCGATTATACGCTGCTCAGTAATGGCTACTCACACACAAGAAGATTTGAATCGTGCCATAGAGGCTTTTGCGAACTTAGCTCCTACGATTAAAGAAGCCAATAATAATGTGAATAAAACACCTCTGATAGATATGTTAGATTTAAAAGACCCCCCCCAACACTCTGTTGCCGCAAGTCGATTGGATGCCGCCAAAAAACAAGAGATTTAAAGTTAGGGTGTAAACAATGAGAAAAAAACCCCTAAAGCATTTTCCCACCTGTACTCTTCTGGCCTTCTCTCTGCTGTTTATAACAAAAACCTCATGGACCTTTCCTAAATATTTATCTGATTACTTTATTCAGAGACACACCCCACTTCTCAATAAAGACGCTTGGCAAAAGTATGTGAGAGACAATAAAAAACTCTTCCCTCCTATAGAGAATAAAAGCCAAATAGACGTAGTGATTCAAAAAGAGAAAGTATCATTTAAAGACAATAAAGAGAAAACCCTAAGTATTGACGTCAGCTCAAGACAATTTTTTATCCCTGTACCATTGGAAAAAGCTAAGGAAACCCTTAGCAAACCTAGTCTCTTTCAACACATGTATGGACTAGATGGTCCCTCACAAGTAGGTACACCTGAGTACGAAAAAAAAGGGGGGTTCTCCATTCAATTTCAGGCACATATTATTAAAACACTCCCGATTATCCCTGACCAAGACTACATACTGAGCTACAAATGGAGTCAGGATAAGGGGCTCTGGTTTCAACATGTCACTCAAGTGAAAGAGGCCTCTCCATTTGCCTTAAGAAGCACCCTTATTGTGCTGGAACCTTATCAACAGGGGACTCTCGTTCGAGAAGTTGGAATTGTTTATTTGAAAAGCGCACTTTTAAAAGCCCTAGGAGGTCCCATTCGTTCAATGCTAAAAAGTGAACTAAAAAAATTGAGTAAAAGCTTCAAATGCACCGTCACTTCAACAGATCATCTTAGCAAAGACATCGCTAAGAAGTGTTGGGAAAAGCTATAAAGACCGTTTTAATAAACACACATTGCAGTGACTTGGACTCTCAACTTCTAGTCAACAGCTTTGAAAAAACTTTTGGGCACAACCACCCTATGCTTTATAGTAGACTTCAGAAATTCTACGCTAAACCACCGGACCCTGCGTTTTCCTTGCACACATTTTCAACCAATAAAGAGCTGACTTAGACTATTTTTTAGCGCATCGCATCTTCCACTATCTATTTGAAAAAATGGAAGATATCACTTCATTCTATCTCAAAGGGTTTGGGGGAGATGGACTCTGGCCTGCCTGTTGTATCATAGGCTTCATCGCCCACGGGTAAGAGGGCTAAATTTCTAGCTCTCTTTACAGCGTTCTTCATTCCTTTCTGCTGTGGATAACTCAGTTTATTTAATCTTGCTGGAGTCAGTTTCCCCCCCTCGGTCAAAAATCGGTAAAGGGTGGTTACCTCCTTATAGTCAAATTTAAAATCTGCAGGATATGTCGATCGAAACTTAGATCTAAACTTAGTTTTTTTAAACATTTATACCTTCTCTTCCCTATTCTCCAGTATAGATTCTATTTATAGGACTTAAATTACAACATACTTTAAGGATTACTTTTCTACCCTATTTTCCCAATACTCCCAAATAGAAAAATATATTAAGATATCCTATATAATCTATTTTCAAGTTGCCAACAAGGCCCTTTTTCTCCTATAGGTAAAAGGCACTAGATCTATGGGAGGACTTCTATGGCACGTTGTGAATTAACTGGGAAAAGCCCTATGTCCGCTCATTTAGTGAGTCACTCGAATATCAAAATCAAAACACGCCATTTGCCTAATATCCAACCCAAACATCTCTTTAGTCGAGTTTTAGGCTCTTCTGTAATGCTAAAAGTAGCTACAACAACAATCCGCCATATCGAACATGTCGGGGGATTTGACACATTTATTTTGAGACAAGATGATAAAAACCTTTCCAAAAAGGCTCAGGCCGTTAAAAAACAAATTCGCAAAAAGTTATCTCGTCCTCCAAAAATGAAAAACTCATCAAGGAAATCATCATCATGAAGCTAAAAATTAGAGTTGGAGACACTGTTAAAGTCATTGCTGGTGCCGAGAAAGGAAAATCTGGCTCTGTTTTACACATAGACACCCAGAAACTAAAAATCAAAGTTCAAGGGGTCCGCATTCAAACAAAACATGACAAAAAAGATGGGCTTAAAAAGGCAGAAGGTTTTATTGACTACTCGAATGTAAAACTTCTCTCCTCTAAGGCCAAGTCTGTTTAGAATATGGCGTTCTCATCTTACCAAATACATTTGTATGAAAACAGACTCCGTTTAAACCGGTCTTTTTCCGTAATGCGTTCTTGACTTGCTGGAAGAGATGCAAGTATTTCACGGCTTTTTCTCTTCCATACATCGTCATTATTATACCTTATAAAGTTTTTCATTCGACAATAGGTCCGCAGGTGAAAAGATGTATACCACCCGTATTTATCACCAAAATCTTCTTCTTCTACCTTATAATTAACCCACTGAATCTCAGCCAACACTTCTATACTATCCCAAAAAAATTGATGGATTTCAGATTTTGAAAACAAAACCTTCTGACATTTTAAAGATATGGCAGCAAAATCTCTCATAAAAAGATCAATATTTTCAAAAAGAGCCCCACAGGCCCCCTGAGAATTCCCCTCTTTACATTGCTTGACTGCCTTTTTATATCCAGAGTTTTTCAGATATTTCTTTTTCTGATCGAGATACAAAAAGCCCTTTTGTGATTCTTTTAATAAATCATATTGTGAATCACAAGTTGAATAAGGGGGGCTCACTAAAAAAATAAGTCCAACAGCAAAAATTAAACAAAAACCAACAACCATCCAACGTGGTAGATTATGAACAGACATATCCTCCCTATCTTACTCGGACACCACAATTAAAATATGTTTTACTCAATGGATTCTTTGGCTTCCATGAAGATTGAACCCAAGTGGACTTATCACCTCTACAAAAAAAGATTTTAAATCGAGCGTTTAATCTATACATTCTAGGAAGATTTGTGATTTGATGATACATTTTCTTTAACGCCTGATTTCTATCCAAATATGTTGTTCTTGCCACAACAATAGAATCTTCAATGCTCTCTAAAACTCGATCTAAATGTCTATGGCTCATCCTATCTTTCGCAAATTCTCTGCGATGAGAGCTGACTTCAACATTTAAACGTAAAAGATTTTCAGTGATTTTAGCTTCATTTCCATCAACCAATGAAGAATGTAGCTCACTTGCCGAACGAATTAATTGAATCAATTTTTTTGAAACATTTGACTCCAATACAATTCTTTTGGACGCATGACCCTCAAAGGACAACAAAACACTAAAAATAAAAAGTCTAAGAAGCATCATCTCTGACCCCTAATATAAGCATAAAAAAACAACCCTCTTCAGAAAAATCTTATCCTAAATAAGCTTTTATACCCTTTTTCTCACTTCATCACCCTCAGCCTCACTCATAATCTTTGTCATAAAATAGAGATATTAATGTGTCGCATTAAGACTTAAGTTATAGCCTCAAATTGACGACCCGCCCCCTAATTTATGGACTTTCCTTCTACTCTAAACCCTATACTATAGATCGACCATACCGACACATTGATATCTTACCCAAAATAGGTATCCACAATGATTGACTGTTATCAAGTGGTGTCTGAATGTTTTTTGAACCGGGGAGTGGCGCAGTCTGGTAGCGCATCTGGTTTGGGACCAGAGGGTCGCAGGTTCAAATCCTGTCTCCCCGACCACCTTTAAATATGTTCTGCCTTTATAAAAGGCACATTATTTTAGACCTTGATTTTCTAAAAAAACATTTGCATTCTCCGTCATCTATCGGTTTCATGAACATGTTGTTATAAATAAGGAGGAACTTATGAAATATCTATTAACAGCATTTGCAACAATTTTGGTAACTAGCGTTTCATACGCTGACACCAAAGTTGGCGGTTTCGTAGATGCACAATTTCAATATATGGGTAATCAAGGTGAAGATGCTGCTACAAGAACATTTCTAGTAAATGATGGTGCTCTTTACTTTAGTCACGGAGCTGGAAACTCCTCTGTCATGGTTGACGTTCCCTTTGCCATTTCTTCAGACGGTAAGTCTTCATATGGAGGAATGCACAGTCAGGCTTATGTTTCCCATAGAGTGGGAGATGTGACCTTGAGCCTTGGAAAAATGGATTCATTCTACGGATTTGAGTCGAATGATTCTGTACAAAATACATTTGCGAATGACACGGGTTTAGCCTATGCGCTTTCCCCTCAAGGCCATTTAGGAATGGCTGCTCAGTACGCATCAGCAGGAGGTGTGGGTTTGAACCTTGTTGTAGCTCAAGAGCACTACTTCTTACCTGAACCAACTCCACCTGCCGCAGGACAAGCCGACACAGCAGATGATGCACCTGATGAAAAGAATATGGAATACGGCGCAGAACTTACCTACGCTGCTGATATGTGGAATATTTCTGCCGGATATTTTATGGGTACGGAATCTAAGTCATACATGGAAGCTAAGCTAGGTGTTAACATGGGCCAATTAGATGTCATCCTTGGTTACAATACAAGAGACCTAAAGATGGAAGAAAAGGCCAATGTGATGTTTGCTAACCTTGGGTATGCCATCAACGATGAATCAAGTCTGGCATTTCGAGGAGAAATGGCAAAAAACAATGGCAATCACTCCGAAATGCAGCTCACTTTTGGACCATCTCATAAGTACTCTTCCAATTTAACCATCAGAGCTGACTTTACTTACAACTCTGTTGAAAAACAAAAGGGTGATGAAAAAGTGAATAGTAACTCTGTCTTACTAGCGGGTGTTTACTCTCTATAAACGAGTTCACTTTATTCTTTGAAAATCCTATGGGCGTGTATCAAGTGCACGCCCTTTTTTTAACACAATCAAAATCTCAAGCTCCCATACTTTAGAACACAAAAGTTTTCAAGCGGACTAGCCGATACACCTTATATGGGAAAAATACTTGTTGTTGATGAATCCAATCTACTCAAAGACACTTTGATCACATTTCTTAAAGATTCCTACGAGACAAAACTCTCTAATATCTTACCCTCTCTTCATGAAGTCAGATTTTTTCAACCTGCTATCATTATTTTAAATGTCGATAAAATTTATAAGACTTCAAAATGGATTCGCCAAATCCGCTCTACTGTAGAACTTTCCAATGTTGGCGTATTGTTCATCACTCCACATAGCTCGTCTCAAATACAAGAACTTATTTATAATGCTCAAGCTGATGGATTTCTTTCTTTACCTCTAGACTTCTCAGAGTTTTTTTGGAAAATAAAGAGTCTTGAGCGAAGGGTTTTAGACACTTTCAACACAACCCCTGAATACACACTCAATGAACTCAAGCTAGTTCCCAATGAACGCTATTTAGATACACCCCAAGGACGGATTAAATTGCTCCCTATTCACACTAGCCTTCTGCACGCTTTTTTTAAAAACCCGGGTAAGCCTCTTTCAAGATCTTGGCTAAAACTAAATGTCTGGTCATCACAGAACATATCTTTTAGATCGATTGACGCACAAATTTCTAAATTAAAAAAACTTAATCCTTTAATCGCAAAGCATATTGAAAGTCTTTACGGCAATGGCTACCTCTGGGTCACTGAATCTGAAAATATTAAAAAAGTATCAGGAGACGAATAAAAGAGAACCTTTAAGACAAAACCTCTCTTAATAAAGCACAGGAGGGCGTACGGCCAAATTCTAAAGCCAATAAGCTCTATTGATAACAGGAATATTGAAGACGAACTTTACGTCCTGGACTTAGTGGGGGGCTAAATATAATTTTATCACCTGACACTGTAGTTGCAATATTCTCAGAACGACCTCTTACTGGCACTATATTCACTTGAACTTCATCATTTATAGGACGACAAGCTAGGAGCAAAGAACCTGTATGCTGAACAGTCACATCGCCAATACTCTCAAGCTGACGCCCATAATCATTAGCGCAAATATCACCAACAATACCACCAGTACGACGTGCTAGATCTGAGTAAATGGTATCGTAATAACCTTGAGCATCACCCTGTTGT
Source organism: Bdellovibrionales bacterium (assembly GCA_965116215.1). GTDB lineage: Bacteria > Bdellovibrionota > Bdellovibrionia > Bdellovibrionales > JAKFYE01 > CBDBKL01. Next base: position 1,025,321 of record OZ220494.1, read on the forward strand.
CTCTGTTGTTCCAAACATGTGGTGTCCTGATTTTGTATGACGATACTGTGTACGGTCAATGCCTTCTGAAATGACCAAGTGCCATTGACAATATTAATTAAATCCTGGCCATAATCCTTACCCTTTTCTAGAGGATAATTTTGATGATGTCCTCCACTACTACGCTCACTTTCATCAGAGAGAATAATGACACCAAGATGTTTGGCCCCCTCTCTTATAAATGGACGAGCTACACGCTTTTCAATAGCCCTTATAGCTGCATAAATACCTCTCTCATCACCGGAACCTATTTCTGGTCTCCTTACTGTATTTCTAAATAATGTTTCTGCATTACGAAATGTTTTATCTAAAAAGTATTTTCCTGGAGAAAAGGGGATAAGATTTCCACCTTTTGTCTCTTCTACATTAGAAGACATATCTGTTGTCACCATTCCGATTCTCCAATTCAAAGCAGATATAGAGGAAATAAAGTTGGGAAAGCGATTAGCCATACTGGCTTGCTCTCTAGCCATTGAAGGTGAATTATCAATAACAAAGAGGAGGTCCACATCTAAGTCTTCATCCCTAATTGTCACTTCATAATCAAAAAGATCCACCCCATTAACAGATTCGCACTCTGCCTGATTAAATCCTTGGCATTTTGGCCCAGGGGACTTAGTAAACTGTGTCTCTGTACAAGCTGGAAGAAACACTAGAATAAACAGATTATATAAAATCTTGCGTGTCATAATAACAATATCAAGTTCAATAAACATGCCATAAGTCTAAAAGCCTCTAATTCATTCACCTTTAACAATAAGGTAACTCTCATTCCATCCAATGTACTTATTATTGTCACCTGTATCTATTATTGTCATCAACTGATAATTTACGTCCAGTTCTATAAATCAAAACACCAAGTTGGTCTTATGTATTTTCCCCATGTTTAAAATAATTTTCAAGGCTATAGAACAAAAGATCCCAAAGGTCTAGAAAAGACCGATAAGCCGCTCCTTGCTTGAAAAATTATTGTAAAAACTAAACTTCCAAATAAGAAGAGCAGCTATAGGTCTATTGTCTAGATAAATGAGATTTTACATATCTTGGCCACTTTTTATGGAAAGAACCCACAACTTATTCTCTCCCTTTGTCATCTCTTGTCCTATCTCTTTTGACACACAAGATGTTTCGAGATTCAATACTCACTATGAATAAAATCATAAAACTTTTAGGGACACTGACTTTAGGCTTTGGAATTCTTTTAATGACATTTTTTTACCGTGATGTGGCTCCCTTTTGGGGAGGGACCTCCACTGAAAGGCTCGCTTCTTTATGGCGTAGGGATATTGCCAAACTCATGTCTAATGAGAAATTACCTCAGGCCTGGTTTAATGTAAAAACAGTTCGTCATATTCCAATGGGACAAACCCCTGAAAAATGGCTTAAAGAGGGAGTCTCCCCCTTAAAGCCAACAGGTGGCACGAAAAATTTTGAACTAGAAGTTCTCATCGATGCCATAACAGACAATGATGAACTAGGGGCAATGATCCAATATACTCTTATAGATACTTTATCTGGAAATACAATCTGGCAAATTGGACGGACTTTAATGCTGGGAAAAGTCCATGACAAAAAAGAAGACTCCTAGGGTTCCTTCCCCTATCAAGAGTCTTAACTCAAAATCCAATAGGAATCCGTTATCAAAAAACTCAACACTATAAACTTATTATATAGAGACTCTTAAGCTAAACACTTTACTTTAAGTCATTCCTATTTTTAAACTCGCAAATTCTTTAGCAAAATATGTAATGATAATATCAGCACCCGATCGTTTAAAGGCCGTGAGCAGTTCAACGATAGCAAGATCATTTTCTACCCATCCACATTTTGCAGCAGCTTTAACCATGGCATATTCTCCGCTCACACTATAAGCAGCTATGGGCAGGTCAAAATATTGCTTGAAATCTGAAATCACATCTAAATAAAGCAACCCAGGCTTTACCATAAGGATATCTGCTCCTTCAGATACATCCAATCTGGCCTCCTTTAAAGCTTCTTTTCTATTTCTAAAATCCATTTGATACGTTTTCTTATCTCCAAAATGAGGGGAAGAATCTAAAGCCTCTCTAAAAGGACCATAAAAGTGACTCGCATATTTGGCGGCATAGGACATCAATACCACATTTATATAATGATTCTCTTCTAAAGCTGTACGAATAGCCCCTATACGACCATCCATCATATCTGAAGGGGCAATGATATCCGCTCCTGCATCGGCCTGTGCTAATGCCATTTGAGTTAGCACTTTTAACGTCTCATCGTTAAGAACCTGACCTTTTTTAACAAGACCATCATGTCCGTCAGAACTATAAGGGTCCAAGGCAACATCTGTCACTAAACACAATTCGGGAAAGAGACGTTTAAGCTCCCGAATAGTTTGTAAATAAAAATTTTTACTAGAATAGCTATACTCACCTCTTGATGTTTTATTTTTCTCCCCAACAATAGGAAAGAGCGCAAAGGTGTTTACGTTTATTTTTAGACAAGATTCAATTTCTTTTTTTACACCCTCTTGAGAAAAGCGAAATAGTCCTGGCAAAGATAGCAAGGGCTCATCAGGACCATCACCCTCATAGACAAACAGAGGATATATAAGTTGATGAACACCTACACTGCTTTCAGCGACAAGTTCTCTGACTACTGAATTTTTTCGTAATCGACGTGGCCGCTCAAAGAGTTTCATAGAATCACATATCCTTTTCTTCAAATTTACTGACAAAGGGACGTTGCTTATAACAAAAGACTGTTTATATCTTTAGAGTCCCGTCACAAAGATACACCTTCATTATCAAAAAACTGACTTTGCAAATTTGTAAAAATTTTTTTCCAAGTCCCTTTCTTTTGAAAAACCATATCATTAAAAACTGTTCATGTGTCATAGGAGCAGGTAGACTAGACGTCAACAGCTACTCGGAATAAAACTTAAGTCTTTGAAAATCTTATCTCTCTGAATAATATGACGCATTAATATTGTCTTTTGAGATGGATGTTTTTAGATTTGGAATATATGTTAAAAAATCATTTCTGTTTCAACTCCTACATGAGTGCCTCAAGGGGCTTAGGTTTTGGTCTGCTCTAGAAAATATTTTCAAGGATAACCTTAATGGCTGAAGATTTACGTCCCCTTAGACCCCAGTTTTTAAAGCGAATTTTATCACCCATAGAAAAATTTATGCAACTTTCAGCGGCTGGAGGAATTCTTCTTTTATTTTGTGCCACTGTAGCTATGGTTTGGGCGAACTCCCCTTATGCGGAAAGTTATTTTAATTTCTTTCATACACCTATAGAGATACATATTGGAAATTACATCCTCTCTCACAGTTTACTTCATTGGATCAATGATGGCTTAATGGTCATTTTTTTCTTCGTTGTCGGTTTAGAAATTAAACGTGAACTGGTGTTGGGTGAATTATCCAATGCTAAAAAGGCAACACTTCCTATTTTTGGCGCAATAGGAGGGATGATTGTACCTGCCTTGATTTATGCTTTTTTCAATTTTGGAGGACCCGGTCAAAGTGGCTGGGGTATTCCAATGGCAACTGATATTGCTTTTGCAGTTGGTATTCTTTCTATACTTGGGAAGCGAACTCCCTTTGCTCTGAAGATTTTTGTCCTAGCTATTGCTATTGTGGATGATCTTGGAGCTATTTTGATTATCGCATTTTTTTATACCGATACTATTGTCATGAGTATGTTGGGGATAGCTGCTCTTTTGATTTTACTCATACTCTTTATGAATAAAATCCACGTTCGATCCACACCACTTTATATTTTGATCGGTTTCTTTGTTTGGCTGTGCTTTTTAAAGTCTGGTGTTCATGCCACTATTGCAGGAGTCATTCTTGGACTTATAACACCTGTAAAAGCCCTGCTCCCTATTGATAAAATTTTACATCATGTAGATACTTTAACAGACATGGCTCTTGATAGATTAAAGATCATATATATGAAAAGCGGTCGTGATACCAAACAGATGACTTATGATCATAAAACACATAAGATTTTAAAAGACTTAAGATTTATTACTATTGAGAGTCAATCCCCTGTAGATCGTTTTATTCATATTATGCATCCATGGGTTACTTTTTTTATCATGCCTGTTTTTGCACTAGGAAATGCTGGAGTAAAAATAGAGTCTCTTGATCTTTTCCACTTTTTTTCTGAGCCCGTCTTTATTGGAATCGCTTTAGGACTACTGATAGGTAAGCCCCTTGGAGTTGTCCTTCTAAGTTGGTTATCGATAAAATTAAACTTATCTAACTATCCAAAAGGCGTGACATTAACACATATTTTAGGGGCTGGTTTTCTGACTGGTATTGGCTTTACTATGGCTTTATTTATAGGAAATTTAGCAATTAAAGAATCTTCTTTAGAAGTTTATTTCAAAACAGGGATCCTTTCTGGTTCATTTTTTGCTGGTCTGATAGGATTACTCTTGCTCCACTTGACGCTACCTAAGAAAAAATAAAGTGAAAAAGAATTTATCTAGCCACAATCTTATTCAAGATTATATTGATAAAAATTTTAAACCTATGTTACCTAAAGGAAACAACAATATATGACACTATTATGCTCATATATTTTATGGTGGTGTAGCTCAACTGGATAGAGCATCAGCCTTCTAAGCTGGGGGTTCCAGGTTCGAGTCCTGGCACCATCACCATAGCCTAGACCTATATTTCTACATTCCGTTTTTTGGTTTGTAAGATTGTGGGATCTCTACTATTTTTTAAAAGAGGTTTAAGTGACGCAAAACTCAAAACATCGTTCTACGCACTTCCATATATTTCTTCGGGGACATTTCTAGGACAACCCATGGACAGGTTTTTCTCGCAGTGCAATTCCAATTTTATTTTTCAATTTTTTTGTTTTTTTTATTTTTCGATTAGCGCAGAAACAGTTTTTTGTGTAGGGGAAGAAGTGCTGACCAAAATCCGTTTGCTTAATATTTAATCTGCAAAAAACCAAGTTGACCTAGCCAATTGCTATCAGTCACTACCTCTGACTATCAGTGTATATTACAAAAGTTGTGGTGTCAGTGGTGGATAAAAGAAAAAAGCCCAACTACTTTTGTCTTTAAGCAGACGTACTGTATCCACAGCACATTTTATAAATAAAAAATACACTGCTTTCAATGTATTTCAGTATCTTTATGATCTTTACAGTTTGGTATAGAAGCAAAAATATATAATTTTAAAAGAACTATTTATTAGACTATTTCAAGTTCTTCAAGCCAAGCATTAATTTTAGAAAAAACATCAGAAAGGTTTTTAGGAAGATCTTTGTATAAGGATGAGTGTCTTTTCCAATGAGATTCCATGAATTCTATCCAATTTCTGTCAAGTTTATAGGGCAGTTGTTCTGCTACTCATGAGTGACTTAAGATTGTCATGATCTACATCAATCTTTGATTCAGATATTCTATACAAATCATCAAAGTCTTTCTTTCTTTTGTTTCCACTTTTAAACCTGTAGCAAGTGGACACTTTGTCATAAATAATATTCTCAATGCTAGCTGCAATATAATCCATATCAGAAAAAGCTGATGGAACTTTGTTTAGGTCAGTTGGGACTATATATACGATATCAATGCGAATCTAAACTACCAAGACTTAAAACCTTACTGGATTTTTTTGACTTCGTTGATCTCTCTAGCCGTCATACTTACTAGTTTGTAGTTTTTGGAGTTTATTTGTCTTACTAATATTTCATTGGGTAAATCGCCTGCTATTTTCAAACTACAGGTGCTATTATTAAAAGTTTTTGTGAATACAGCAATACAGTCTTTATTAGTGTGTTTAGATTGGTATTTAACCCCGTTGATTCCGGACATACTCAATAGTCTTCCAAAGATTTGACCGTTACATGGGACTCCATGCAGGACAGATTCTCTTCTCCAGTTTAATTCCATGATACTATCAAACAATAATTTAGGTTTTGTAATAATCTGTGGGGGTGGTAGACCAAGTTTTTTTGCCCTCATCTTAGTTGCAGAACTTATTTTAAATTTTTTTATAATATTTGTGAACTTTACTAGTATTCGACTGTTTTTTAATTCAAAAACATTATCTAAATAACCTTCAATTGGTAATATTAATTCAGATTGTGGTTCTATTAGTGAAAGATCATAATGATCTAACCCTTGATTTTTTTTCTACTTCTATTATGTTTTGTCCTAGAGTTTCAGACAATGCTGTTGTTTGATTTTCGGCAATATAAAGAGCTGGAAATGCCGGAGTGGATTGATTTATATCTCTACCAAAGTTAAAGCGTCCACTTATTTTCAAGCTCCCTACAGCTGATAGAGGATGCTCCCAATATTTTAGACGGACTGCTCTATACCAATTTTTAATCTCATATCCTCTCGTAGACTTTTCAAGTAAAGCCTCCTGTAGCTCTGAAAAGTGTTTTTCTCGCTGTTCAGCAAGTTCTTCATAAAAATACCTGTGGTACCTATGCAAATTTGCAATATTTTTTGCTTGTTCTTTTAGTTTTTTTAATGTGAAGGAATCTAAAGTCTCATCTATTTTAGGCATCTTTTGTATTTGACTCTGTTGCTGCTAAAATAAAAGTGATTAACTTATTATATAGGCCTAAACAAATGAGTTCTCGTGGTGATTTATCACCCAGCATTGGATTAACCGTTTGAAACCATAATAAAGTTTTGCGCTTGTTACCATTAAAATGATCAGCCACTAAGTTTATAGCTGTTGCCCATTGAACAATGCGCTCTTCTAAGAGTTTAGGTATCCTTTGGTCATACCTGACTGAGTTCATAGAAATACCAGCGGCAACAGCGACCTCTTTTTTATCAAAGTTGAGAAATTCGACAGCTTTCTGGTAATCTAACTGCTCATTATCGTAAAGCCCAAGATAATCACTTTCAGGTACAGTTGAATATATAGACGTTCCCATTGTTTATTTCCTCTAGTTATATCGGCAAACTTCAGCCATAATTTAACCATAAATCAACCAATATCAAAATATACCTATTTTGGGGTGTAAATTATAGGATTTTAAGACTCTCAATTTGAGAAAAGGCATATTTTTTACACTTTAAGAAGGGCGTTTTTAGGACAGGATGGTATAAAATATCAAGTTAAATCAATGACTTAAAATCAGCCCCGGCACCATCACCATATTCAATGCTGGACGAACCCGAGACTATTTATCTCAAAAAGTTGATGTAAATTTCTTATTTAATATTGATTTTATAGTTACAAAAAGTTCTTATTTCTAAACTGATCGTCCTCGCACATTGAAATCCCCGTAAAGCATTAAAAGGACGATAGGACTCTATAACAAATTCAGGATACTCTTTGTCCCATATGAATTCAGTTTCATTTTCTTTGAGGAGTGTCCTAGAACCCCGAAATCCATACATATCAAAGTAGAGATAATAGAGTCTAAAGTGATCCTTGTGATGATATTTTCTTTCCTGCTCCTCAATTCTGTTATTAATTTCAAAACCTGGAATAGCAGTGTCTTGAAAAAAAACTGTTAAAAGTTCATCTTTTAAAGTCATTTTCTTTATAGACATCTCAAAGAGAGGCAGTTCCATTAAAGATCCTACAGTACGCAGAGAAACACCACTATTATAAAACTCATGAGGAGTTTGACCATTGAGAGGGACCACCCAAGTCATAAGGCTTACCTGAATTTGGCCATTATCACGAAGATAATGGGGATCGACGTTTTTTCCTTCCGCATCAGGAGTAATATAGAGAATCTCATCATCCTTTATAAGGCTGATTTTTGAACCATCACTCTCTGGTTCCCCTACCGTAACAATCACAGCCCTATTCGAGATAGTCGCTCTATCCCTCAGATCTCCCTTATCCCTTAAAATAACGGTCTCTGCTTTTACAGAAGAACTCAATGTCAGAAAAATAATGCAAAGAGATGAAGTCAAGCCAACCACTCTCTTGTTCAGTGCTTTTCTAAAATAATAAGAAAATTTAATAACACTCTCTGAATCTATTCTCACTGAGTCCCCTTCATAAGGTTTATGGAATACCACAACCTTAACCCATTGATACAAAACATTGACAACTGAATAAAAAATCGTCGAGTGGTTTTGCCTATCCCCCCCCTTTACTATAAAAAATTATAAAAATGGAATAGTAAAAAATAGAATTTTTTTCCTAAGACTCCAAGATCTTCATGACCCTATGCGCTATATGAAATGGGAGTCTCAAGGGGTATTACGTTAAAACGCCTACACTTTAAACGCAGTAAAAACCCCTTGTCTATGTTACTGCTCCCCATTAGGGTTTTATTGGTTTTGTTAAAATGTCTTTACAGGAGGAATAAAAATGAATCAGCTTTTTATCTTTAGAAGCCCATGGTTTGTTTTCATCTTTTGCTATTTAATCTCATTACCTTTGGTTCATGCAGGTAATGATCGAAACAAATGGTACGTCTCTGGTGGAGGGCAGTATATGCTAGATACCACTATAGATTTTTCAGTGACTCCGTCTCTATCAGCTCAAAACAAAGATTCTATTTCTGTAGATATGAGTCCTCAAGATGACGTGTCTTACAATGTCGCTATCGGACGCCAAATAGGAAATATCCGTTTGGAAGTTGAGGCTTTGTGGGTCGAATATAATATGGATGCTGTGACATACTCTTCCATTGTTATTCCTTACGATCTTGTATCCCGAATAAATACCTCTGTAGCTATAGACGGAAACCTTGAATTTAAGGTTTTCCTAGCTAATATCTACTATGACTGGGATAGAGGTAAAAAGTGGGTTCCCTATGTTGGAGTTGGAGCAGGCGTTTCTGAAATTGAACTGGACGCTGTCATCTCACTATCAGGGCGTTATGGATTACCGACCAGTGCACAGGTTGATGAAGTGCCAACCTACCAAGCTATTGTTGGTACAGAGTATGAACTCTCTAGAAACACAAGTGCCTATTTAGATATTCGTAACCTATGGGTTAAAAATACTATTTTATTTAATGAGATTGACTCTGTTATAAGCCGTGGTGATTCATCTTTCATAGAGCTTCCCCAAGCCACTCTTGGCTTGCGCATTAAATTTGGAAAACGTGATAGATCACCTTATCGTTGGCGTTAAGCGAGATAACACGATAACTTTAACATTATTGAGCTAACGAAATGATAGAAGGGACACCCAGCACAGAAAAGTAGAAAATCACACCTATACTTCTGGATGTCCTCTCGTCATTTTCCATCATCACTTAAGACAATTCTTAGATAAATAAGGCCCTCATAAACATTTACTATAACCATAAACCATAATGAGACTTTCTAGACTAGATACATTACATATATAACGATGAAACAGGGACCATTAAACCATTAAACCATTAAACCATTAAACCATTAAACCATTAAACCATTAAACCATTAAACCATTAAACCATTAAACCATTAAACCATTAAACCAACACATAATCGCACCATTCCGCATACGACATTCTAAATTCTCTCTTTGCCAAAGAAATATCTACTTTTAGGGCTCTTAAACGCTCTTTACTTTTACCCTGAAGATCCCCTTTTAACTTCTTATAATCCGCAGTTAATTGCCTCCATCTCGATTGCGCAGACTCAACCCTCAATCTCAAAACAGCTAAAGTCTTCGGATTCACACAAGGCTTGGATTGAGCCCTCTTTTCTTGCATATGTAGACGCATTTTCAAAATATTTTCCTCTGAAGTCTGCTTTAGCCTTTTAGCCCAACCCATAAGTCTTAATATTTGAATCATCCACTTGGTGGGGTCCCAATGGTACCAACGAATACCATTACGATAATCATTTTGAAAAGCATGATGATAATTATGATAGCCCTCACCATGAGCTAAAAAACTCATAACTAAATTATCCTTAGCTGTTGTCCTATCTGAATAGGGCTGCGTCCCCCACCAATGACTAACGGAATTAATAGCAAACGTAATATGGTGTACGATAAAAAGCCTCAATAAAATACCAAAAACCACTCCCCCTAAAAGCGAACCCAGAGCCCATCCCACAAAAAGAGGAAGCAAAATACCAACAGTGATTGCAATCCATAGATAATACTGATGCTGCCACATAATAAGACGACTTTTCATTAAATCTGGGCAGTAAATAGATAAATCTTCTTTTCTATCTTTATCAAAAAAGACCCAAAAAATATGAGCATACCAAAAACCCTTTTTAATATTATAGGGATCCTTATCAGTATCAGTAAACCTATGATGCTTACGATGATCAGAACACCATTTTAGTGCAGAATTTTGAAATGCAGCCGCTCCAAAAACAAGAAAAAGAAATTTGACCCAACCACTGGCCTCATAAGATCTATGCGAAAAAAGTCTATGATATCCCGCCGTAATCGATAGCCCAGAAATGATATACAATAACAGCCCCAAGCCCAAACAGTACCAATTGAAAATCTCATCACTTTGAAAATAAACATATGTTAAAACAAGAGTGACAACAGGAAGTAATGTAAGAAAAAGAGTATTAGACCAAGATATTTTTTCACCTTTAGACATAACTTAAACTCCCTTAAAACAAATATAATAAAAAAGATAGGAACAAACCCTATCAAAACACCCACCCTACAGGGCTTTCCCACTGAAGTCCCCTATGTTTTCACCCATAAGGCCCTCACTCTCTAATTGTTGCGTCGCACTATTTCTATAGGGAGTGTATAAAATGAAGGAATAAATAAACGTTCAACAAAAGCTATTATATCATTTTTATAAGAAATAGACGACCTCTAACCTTCAAAAGGGTAAAAAATTTGATGAACGAAGCAAAGCCCTCTCAGCTGCTATCTCATGCAAAAAATAAACCTCTTAAAAGCACAATAAAACAGTCAATGTCTGTTGATACTATAGATAGGAAGTGGGGGATGAAGATAGCCCTCTTTCTTATTCTCTGTACTACGAACTGCTCCAGTTCACTCAAGAAAAGGTGCCAATTGACAGATTGGAAACAAATGGGGATTTCAGACGGAAAAAAAGGTAACAATACTTCTGGATTTACTCACAAAGCTAAAACTTGTAATGAACAGGGAGTCATTGTGAATACCATCCTCTACTACCAAGGGAGAAATGAGGGCTTAACCCTTTATTGCACCCCACTTAGAGGATTTGCAATGGGGCGTGCAAATCTTAAATATAAAGACATTTGTCCTCCTGATGAGAGAAAAAGAGAATTTCTTTTGGGTTACATACTGGGTAAAGAAACATATGGCAATGACAACAAAAAGCGTGCGACTCAAATTTATAATGAGCTTCTCAAATTGGAGAAAGAAAGATTTAAAAAGGCAATGAAAACAGGAGGAGTTATGGACTACGATAGAATTCCACAGATGAGACGTCAGATGAGCAAGTCACAGAAAAAAAGAGAGTTGATTCTTAAAAAATTAATATCTCTTCAAAATATGAAAAAACAAAAGAACTCTAAGACATACTAAAGAAGAATCATAAAGTTAACTCTTATACTATAGACAAAAAAATAAAACTCTTATGACAACTCAAAGGACAAATATGAAGTGTATCATTATTTCTGGGGGAAGCGGTCGTCGTCTTTGGCCTCTTTCGCAATCAAATTATCCTAAGCAATTTCATAAAATATTTGATGTTCCTCTTTTAGAAAAAACGATAGAAAGACTCAGGCCCTTGGGAGAACTTTTTGTACTCACCACATCAGAATTAAAAGCTCTTACTGAACAAACACTAAAAAAATCTCAAGTTTCGCTTGATCGTATTATTTATGAGCCCTGTAGCAAAAATACAGCTCCAGCGATTGCATTGGCATGTTGGACTCTATTGAAAACAAAACAAGAAGATGCAGTCGTCGGGATTTTCCCCTCAGATCATGTTATTCTTCAAGAAGATATTTATAAAAAGGCTGTACAGTTAGCAGAAAAAATTGCTCAAAAAAAAGACGTCATTGTAACCTTAGGAATTAAGCCAACATATCCAGCAACAGGTTACGGTTATATTGAAACCTCCAATAAAGAACTAGAACAAGGGTATAGCCATATCGCCTATCAATGTATGAACTTTTGTGAAAAACCTTCTTTAGAAAAAGCACAGCAGTATTTTAATAATAACCAATTCTATTGGAACTCAGGAGTGTTTGTTTTTAAAGTTCATCAAATGATAAGTCTTTTTGAAAAATACATGCCTCAGTTGTGGTCAGCTTTTAAAACTCTTAAGGAGGAAACTGATATTTTAAATGTATATAATAAAATCCCAGCAGAGAGTATTGATTATGGCATTATGGAAAAAGCAAAAAATATAGCTTGCATTCCCTGTCATGTGGACTGGAGTGATGTGGGGTGTTGGGATGAAGTCGCCAAATTAAAAAAGTCCGAAAACCAAATATTATCTATCGATGGTGACGGACAATTTGTATGGGGTGATAAAAAGAAAATTTACAGTTTTATTAATGTCCCAGACGTTTTATTCATTGAAACACAAAATGCAACTTTAGTTTGCAAAAAGGGAATGAGTCAAAAGGTAAAAAAAGTCATTTCAAAATTAGAAAATAAAAAAAACATAAGTGAACAAAATTTTGAAATAAGACCATGGGGTCAATTTGAAGTTCTAAAAAATACAGACGAATTTAAATCTAAGGTTATTGAAGTGGAGCCCGGTCATCAAATCTCGTATCAAAGCCATAAAAAAAGAGAAGAACATTGGATTATCATCAAAGGGCAACCTGAGGTCGTACTCAATGATAAAGTTCATAAACTCCACTCCGGAGAGTATATTAAAATCCCTAGAGGTGCTAAACATCGTATACGAAACCCTTCTCAAAACGAGACTGTACAATTTATAGAGGTGCAACTGGGATCTTATTTTGGAGAGGATGATATCGAAAGATATGAGGATGACTATAATAGGTAGAGGTATTTCACTCTTTCTAAATAAAAAATTACACTCTTAGTCTTAGAGCTATCTGAGCTTTTAAAAATGATTTGCACCACTGAGAGTCATGTAGCTAAGGTAGAGTTTCTCCTAAAATTCGTAGCTCGTCATTGATATTTTTTTAATAGTTTGCTAATAATGTTATTAATGGTTAATAAAACCATAATTATATTATTCTCGCTCTTGATTCCACTTGGTTGCCAAACTGTAAAACCACGAATGTCCAATAATAATCACTTTTCATGCGAGATTGTTGACTCCAATATTCCAGCTTCAGAACTGAGGCTCTATGACTCCAAGCTCCGATCTCCGGCATCAAAAATAAAATTTGAGAAGATCAGGGAAGAGCTGAGTTCTATACCTGACTCCACCCTTATTCAAGGTGGAAAAGAATATTTGGCTAAACTCAGTAAATCTTTTAAGGAAAAAATCTCCAGTCTAAATTTAAAAATTCCAATTGATATGACATTATTAGCAGGCATTCCGGATCCAATAAGACGAGCCTCTCCAGATGTAACATATGTTATTGACATAGCTTTTCTCTATCCAAATACAGCAGACCCACAAACAATAATACCAGAGATTGAAAACGCTGTTTTAGTTGCTAATAATATATTTAACAACAGTTCTGTTAATGCCAGACTAAGAACAGTTGGCACAGAAGCCATATCGCTATCTGACTCAAAAATAGATGAAATAATAATGGATAATAAAGACAATGCCAATTTACGGTCCGATTTCTTAGATATAATAACTTCTCAATTACCCCGCCTACGTAAATCTTACGGGGCAGACTTAGCTTATATTATTATTCCCTCTGAAACTGAAGAGTCTCTTTGTGGTTTTGCCAAAATAAGACACCTTACCACTCCGAAGGCGTTTGCTGCTCAGTTTCGTGCTGTTGGTGCAGTCATCATGAGGGAAAATTGCCCGACTGGCTATATTCTAGCTCATGAAATAGGACACAATTTAGGGCTTCATCATAATAGACCAGATAATAATAATCCTCATATTATTAAGGATATCATTCATAAGAACATGCCATTTGTTCGAGGGGGTAGGGGCTATATAACTAGAAGTCGAAAGAAAACAATCATGGGTACATCTATTCTGCCCCTAACCCGGATACCTCACTTCAGCTCGAGTACGAGGACAATTACAAACGATGATGGCGAAGAAGAGATTATAGGAAATGCAGACGCTAATGCTTCTGAAGCTCTACTATACACCATTGAAGATGCCTCAAACTATTCTCCGACTGTTATACCGGAAAATGATAATTAAAGCCTACCTCAAAAATATAAGTTCCAATGCCTTGATTATATTTTTCACACATCATTAGCAGGCGTAAGCTGTCTACCTTTATAGTAAATAGCTCCATCGCTTGCACGAATTGCTTTATGAGCCAAGTGCAACTCATGTGTTGATGGACATTTTCCCAATGTTGGAACTTTTTTAATTCTACCGTGTGATCTGCGCTTTCCGCGACGTGAACGTGTCACTTTACTTGTCGGTTCAGCCATTACCTACTCCTTATATAAAATATCTTTTCCCTATAAGGTCTGACGAGGATCATACCCTATTTATTAAAAAAGCGTATCTTTATTGAAAGCTAGGCTATATCCTCTGAGGGATAAAATATCAACATTTATTCTGTCATCTAATCACTATTACAAATAGCCAAAATAGACTCCGAGCAACGTCACAAGAAATGAGGACATCATCAAGGACCGAAAACCAACAATGACAGATAAACCATGACAAAATAGGAAAAAACACATCTCTTAAATGAAGATCGACAAATGATGCTCTTCGACTCAAAGTGGACTTCCTATTTCCCCTTCCTTTTCAGCAATACAATCCTCAGGATACTTCATGAAAGGCTTTGCAATCCACTTATTCAAAGACGGCGTTTCAGATACAATAATAAATAAAGCCGTCAAAATAATTGAAAAGGGAACAATAGCAAAAATCGTATCCTGAATCCACAGCCCCTGAACCTCTGACATCCCCCTCTGCAAAGGTAAGGTCGCCAAAACAGCACAGGCTAAACCACGTGGTCCCATGGCTGTTATGGACATGGCATCCATTCGAGAAAACTTTGAAGGATGAAAAATAACCCTTACCGAAAGGTACCGAGTTATAAAGATAAGAAGAGAAATAATAATGGCAATAATAACCTTATGAAGGCTTCCAAATTGAATCAACATTCCAAGATAAATAAAGAAAATTGTTTTTAAAATAAAAACAATTTCTCCAAGAAGCTGCATTTCATGGTGATTAACAGCCTTTCGACTTAAAATAGAATCAAAAACCTTAGGAAATAAATCTAAATTCGCTAATGTAAAACCTAAAGATAGAACAGCCATTGCTCCGTTAAAACCCAATAAATCAACAATCCCATACACAAGAAATGCAAAAGCCTCTCCTGAAAAACGAATATCTGTCAAAAATGAAAAGCAACGCTTTAAGAAAGACCATAGCAGACCACCAACAACACCAAAGATAATAGCCTGAAGAGTTTTCGGCCCTACTCCAATTAAAATATCATTAAAATCAAATCGACCAGAAAGTGAAGAGTCTAAAATTACTAAAAACAACACAATCGCTAAAATGTCTGTAAAAGCAGACTCCAAAGATAGTATCGTCTTTGTTTTTTCAGTAATACTCAGATGTCTTACCATAGGAATCACAATAGCACTCGATGTACTACCCACTCCTAAACCCACAAGAAGAGCTACAGACCAGGGTTGTGTCGTAAAAAACTTAACAACCATCGTCGCTAAAAAAATAATAAACCCTGCACCTAAAATCGAAATGGCAAGAGCCGGAAGACTCGAAGACAAAAGATCCTTCGTCCTTAAACTCAATCCTCCTTCATAAAGAATAACAATCAATGCCATTGTGGAAAGAAAAGGACCAAACTGACCCAAATCATCTGAGTGAAGCACTCCAGTCATAGGCCCCAAAACATAACCAATAGCAACTAAAATAAGAAGATCAGGAACTTTTGTTTTAATAAATAACCACTTTAAAGCATGACCTAAAAAGAAAAGGACCGCTAAGCCTATAACTGCTACAGCCATATATCTCTCCTTAATTTTAAATTCTAAGATTATTTTTTCTGATCTTCAAGGTAAGTGTATCCTGCAAGCCCTTCTTCATAATTCTTAAGAAGTAACCTGGCTTCACTCTTTTGTAAAATACCTCTTTGAATGGCTTGTTCAATACGCTCTCGAACATGATCTATCATCGAACCTCTATCGTAGGCCACATAACTGAGAACTTCTGCCACTGTATCACCTTCTTCAACATATTTAATAGAATATCCAGATGAGTGAATATCAACAACAACAGCATCCGTATCTCCAAATAAATTATGTAAATCACCCAAAGCCTCTTGATAAGCACCCAAAAGAAAAACCCCTATGTAATAAGCCTCCTCCTTATTAAACGAGTGAATGGCAATATTATTTGTAATCTCGCCCCATTGAGAAAACTTATCAAGCCTCCCATCAGAGTCACAAGTTAAATCCACAAGCACAGCCCTATGAGTAGGCATTTCCGTTAGCCTTTGTATGGGCATTATGGGAAAGACCTGTTTCACAGCCCAAGCATCAGGCATAGATTGAAATACAGAAAAATTGCAAAAGATTGTATCTGATAACTCATGTTCTAAATAATCTAATAATTCCTGAGTTGAGTAATCCAACATTTCACTATTTTTATAAAGAATATCACGCATTCTGGTGAGTCCATACCACACCAGTTCCTCAGCCTTTGAACGCTGAATTAAAGAGAAATACCCATAAGAAAAGAGCTGAAGAATATCATTTTTTAACTGAATAAGATCATGATAAGACTCATGAATATTTTCAATAGAGATGTTTTGTGAGATCTCATACAGTTCCCTAATAATTCGATGCTCCTCTTTCTCGGGAAGTTTGGGGTGAGACAATCGAGACACCTCATTTTTACCTAATGCCTTAAAGACAAGAACTGAGTGATGCGCAACAAGTGATCGACCAGATTCAGTAATAATAATGGGATGAGGCACATCGTTTTCTGTACAAATCACCTGTATTGTAAAGACCACATCATTGGCGTATTCTTGTTCAGAATAATTTATGGAGCTATCACTCCCCTTAGTGCCATCATAATCTATACCCAGTCCTCCACCCACATCAATATACTTAACATTTGCCCCCATCTTGCAGATTTCAGTAAAGATGCGAGTCCCCTCCTTAAGAGAAGCCTTAATAGATTGAATAGCATTAATTTGAGAGCCGATATGAAAGTGACAAAGATCCAGAGCATCTAACATATTATTCTCTTTTAAAATTTCAATTCCCGACACAACTTCTCTAGGGGTCAATCCAAACTTGGAACGTGCCCCTGACGAGTCCACCCACTTACCAGATCCCTTAGCATTGAGCTTAAAACGGAAACCAATACTAGGAGTAATGCCTAGCTCTTTTGCTTTTTTAATTATCATATGAAGCTCTATAAAGCGATCAATAACAACAATGATATTATGACCTAACTTTTTAGCCAAAAGGGTGGTTTCAATATATTTTTCATCTTTAAAACCATTACAAACAATGAGTGCATCAGGATCATTAGCCAAGGATAAGGCAACAAGTAATTCCGGCTTACTACCACACTCTAATCCTATCTTTGCTACATTTTTCTGATTAACAATATTCTTGAGCAAATGTTTCTGCTGGTTCACTTTGACCGGATACACCCCTTGATAACTGCCCTTATATTCATACTCCTTAATGGCTTTCTCAAAACACTCCTTAAGCAAATTAATACGTGCTCGAACAATATCAGGAAAACGAATCAAAATAGGGGAGCGAATACCTCGATCTTCCAAATCTTCAACAAGTTCCCTCAAATCAATCGAAGGTCCCTCTTTATCAAAAGGCGTGACATCAATCGTTCCCTTGTTATTCACTCGAAAATAATTTTGTCCCCAAGAAGTGATCCCATATAACTCCTCTGTATCCTTAGATGTCCATTCTTGCGAAGAGATATTTCTTTTTTGAGTGGATTTTTCTATATTCAATTCGCTCATAAATTTTTATATGACACAAATTAGAGTCAGCTCCAAAGACTATTTAACAAGAATGCTGAAAATTTTCCCGGGCTTGTAAATCGTCTTAAAAATACTCTTCTCATCTATCGCTTGTTGCACGCGCCTCAGTCCCTTTGCAGCCTGAAGTACAAAATCCTCAGAGACATCAGGAGAAACTTTTAATGTTCCTCGCATTTTACCATTGACTTGAATAGCAAGAGTGACTGTATTTTCAATAACAAGAGCAGGATCATATTGAGGCCATCTTGCCAAAGAAACCAAGCCCTCACCCCCCAACCCTTCCCACAATTCCTCAGCTAAATGAGGTGCGAAAGGCATAAGCAATTGAGTAAAGATCATTAATGCCTTTCTTGGTCTCTCATTGGATTTATATAAAGCATTAATGAAAATCATCATCTGACTAATAGCTGTATTAAAATCAAATGTTTCAATATCTGAGGAGACCTTTTTAATTGTCTTATTTAAAAGTTTTTGAATCTCTAAAGATGGCTCTCTATCTTGCACACCCCCCAAGTTCTCATCAAAGCACAATCTCCATACACGATCTAAAAACCGTCTTACTCCCTCTATACCAGAATCTTGCCAAGGCTTATCCTTTTCAAGGGGCCCCATAAACATTTCATACACTCTTAGGGCATCCGCTCCATATTTTTTTACAATATTATCGGGATTGATAATATTCCCTCTCGACTTAGACATTTTTTCATTGTCTTTACCAAGAATCATGCCCTGATGAACAAGTTTATTAAAAGGCTCATCATGAGAAACCCACCCGGCATCAAAGAGCACTTTTTGCCAAAAGCGTGAGTATAACAGATGCCCTACTGTATGCTCTGGACCGCCAATATAAAGATCTACAGGCATCCAATACTTTTGAGCCTCAAAACCAAAAGGCTTTTCTTCATTATGAGGGTCTGTATACCTTAAAAAATACCACGAAGACCCCGCTGACCCTGGCATTGTATCTGTTTCTCGAATACCCTCGCCGCCCGGAGCATTAAGCCACTCTTTATTTCTTGCCAAAGGACTCTCCCCTCGATCAGAGGGCTGAAAATCTTTCACCTCAGGAAGCAACACAGGAAGTTCTTGAGAGTCGACTAATTTTATATCTCCATTAGGGTAATGTATGACAGGGAAAGGTTCTCCCCAATAACGCTGTCTACTGAAAAGCCAATCTCTTAATTTGTAATGGACTTCCTGTTTTCCTAAATTTTTACTCTCGAGATACTCAATCGCTTTGACAAGAGCCTCGGCAGACGAAAGCCCATTTAAAAACTCAGAGTTCACCATTACACCTTCACCCATAAAGGGAAGCTCGCCTCCTTTTATAACTCTTCGAATAGGGATATTAAACTTATGGGCAAATTCAAAATCACGTTCATCATGAGCTGGCACAGCCATAATGGCCCCCGTACCATAACCCATGAGAACATAATCGGCGACCCAAATGGGCAGCTGTTCTTGATTAACAGGATTGATAGCATAAGAGCCTGTGAAAACACCTGTTTTCTCAGTCAAGACCTGCCTATCTCTTTCGCTCTTGGCCCTCGCCTTTCTAACATAGGAGTCAACATCACTTTTTTGATCTCTCATTTTTAATTCGTCCAGTAAGGGGTGCTCTGGAGCAATCACCATAAAGGTGGCCCCAAATAGAGTATCTGGTCTTGTTGTAAACACAGACAAATGCTCATTCAAACCAACAATAGGGAAGCAAACAGCAGCTCCTTGGCTCTTACCAATCCAATTCTTTTGAGCCTCTTTGGTTCTAACTGGCCAATCAATCCTATCCAAACCTTCTATAAGTCTTTCCGCATAAGATGTGATCTTTAACATCCATTGCTTCATAGGGACACGTTCCACAGGGTGACCACCCCTCTCACTTTTCCCATCCACAACTTCTTCATTGGATAAAACTGTTTTCAAGGCAGGGCACCAATTAACAGGGGCCTTTTTTTGATAGGCCAAACCTTTTTCATAAAGCTTTTCAAAGATCAACTGTGTCCACTTATAAAACTGAGGATCACATGTTCTAATCTCTCGACTCCAATCAAAACTAAATCCCAAAGATTTAAGCTGTTTTTTAAAATTAGAAATAGAATCAGATGTAGTGATTTCTGGATGAACACCGGTCTGAATAGCATATTGTTCTGCGGGTAAACCAAATGCATCCCAACCCATAGGATGTAAAACATTAAAACCATTACAACGCTTATATCTGGAAATAATATCCGTGGCCGTATATCCCTCGGGGTGCCCGACATGAAGTCCCTGAGAAGAGGGATAGGGAAACATATCTAAAACATAATACTTAGGAAGATCTTTTCGAATCTCAACATTAAAGACTTTTTTTTGATCCCAAATTTTTTGCCATTTAGCTTCAATCTTCAAATGTGAATATTGCATGACATTAACCTTAACAGATTTTCTTTTCTAAAAACTAGACTATTTTAAAAATTATTGAAAATGCCTCCTGAAAAGAAATCCTGACAAAACAAATAGTAACAATGCAATACTAGAGATAGAAGCACTGACTGGCACTGAATAATAATTCCCCATAAAAGCCCCAGAAGAGACAAGTAAAATCCCCAATAAAGGAGATAGAATAAGGAAGGAGCGTACTGATCGACTGAAGCCATAGGCTAAAAGTGGAGGGGCAACAAATAAAGATGTCACAAGCATCACTCCCATAATTTTAAGACAAATCACAACAGACAATGCTGTCAAAACTAAAAAAATCAATCTATGTGTACCAGTAGAAATGCCTTCAATACGAGCTATATTTTCATTAAAGATAATGAGCAAAAGTTTTTTTTGAAATATACAAAGATAAATTACAGTTCCAATAGCTACCATTAAAAAGAGATAAAAATCATAAACGACAAGGTCTTGCAAACGGCCAAAAAGAAGATGAAGCAACTCCTCTGACCCTTTCCCAGTTATATGCATAATAACCAACCCCATTCCCGTAAAACCTGAAAAGAGCATGGCCAAAATTCCATCGGTATCAAACTTTTCTAATCTTTGAAAATGATAGATCAGGACAGCCAATACAACCGAAAATGGAATGAGTAAGGCCACCGGAGTAAGACCTACGACAAGAGCTAAGGCTGCAATAAAAAGAGAGGCATGAGCTATAGTGTCACTTAATAAACTCAGTCTATTCCATACAATATAAGGCCCTATCACTCCTCCTAAGAGACCAGCGATAATCAATGAAAAGTACCATATCCAATGTGCTGTAAGATCAGCCGTCTGAAGATGTTCAGTGAGAGTGTTCATGGATGAAACTTTCCTTTCCATATATTTTATGAAGACAAGAGTGAAAGTTTTTATTTTTAGGCGAACCATCAAAAAGTAGTTCTCCATAACCCAAACACAATGCTCTAGAGGCTCTTTTCGTCACCGCAGAAATATCATGTGTAATTACAACAGATGTCATTCCTCTTTCGTCCTTCAAAGAAGACAACAATTCAAAGAGTTGAGCTTGCCCCGCAGGATCCAATCCATCCATCGCTTCATCTAATATTAAGAGATCCGGAGAAGATAATAGGGCAAATGCTAAATATATTTTCTGCATCCAGCCAGCAGAAAGATTTTTAAGCATTTTGCCTTGAATCGCATCATCAATCAACAAACTCTGCAATATGGATTCGACATCTGGTGGATGAGCCTTCAGAGATAAGAACTCCCTTACACTAATAGGAAATGTTTTACTGGGCACTAGACTTTGAGGGACATACCCCATACGGATATCATTGTTCACATAAAGAGTTCCCGATCGAACCTTCAACAAATTTAAAATACACTCAGCCAGTGTGGACTTCCCTGCTCCATTTGGACCTATGATAAAAATAAACTCACTTCTCTGTATAGAGAGATCAAAGTTTTTAAAAAGAATTTGAGATCCTCTTTGTATCTCTACGGACTTGAATTCGACAAGAGTGTTCATCACAACCCTTATCTAGTATCCTCACTCTATCGTCAAGTTTAACGCTCATTCTATACGACGAAAATGACGTTTGCGAAAGAACAAGGAGACAAAACGAGAACTTCCCTTTGGGATTTTAATACGATGACCTCTTATATAAGGAGGGATATAACTCACCTTTAATTCTGGATTTAAATTAGAAAGTGCCGTACGAGTGACTCCTATATAATCTGCAAGAGATTTTAAATCCGTTCCTCCGGGAACAACAAAGTGCTCAATATCTAATGGACGCTGATAATTAATCCCTCTGAATCCATAAAGATAAGGGGCCTTAGCTATCAGTGCCGCAGCAATCCATTGGGGAACATAGTTTCGTGTCTCTTTATAAAGCGCATTGTTTTTACTCAACGTCCAGAAATTTTTTGTTTTATATTTTTTAATCACTTTTTTAACAAAATTTTCACCAGAATTGTATCCAGCCGCAACAAGATACCAAGATCCAAACAACTTATAGAGATCCTTAAGATATTTAGCGGCAGCCTTTGTGCTCTTATCAAAGTCACGTCTTTCATCAAGCCACCAATTAATTTTAAGTCCATATTTCTGTGCTGTAGGTTTTATAAATTGCCAAGGCCCCACAGCAGAAGCTACACTTTTCGCTCTAGGAGAAAAGCCGCTCTCGATCATAGATAAATAAACAAGATCTTTCGGAAGATTTTCCTTTGCTAAAATGGATGTGATATGGGGTATGTGTTTTGAAGATCTTTGCAGCCAGATTTTAAATTTTTTATTCCCTTCTGTCTGAAAGTAGCGCATCCATCTCCGTACATGCTTATTGTATACAATGGGCATATCAAATACGATGAGTGAATTATCATTATAAGACAAACGAAATGGTGATGTATTAAACCCCTGCCTTTTAAAACGATAGTTTTCTATTGAAGCAAAAGATTGCAATGAGGCAAAGACTAATAAAATTGACAGAAGAATAATTCTCATGGTTTCATTATTTATTAATTTTTAATGATTAGGAAATCTTTTTAATAATTAACGATGGCATTATTCTTAAAGGATGAAAACCTCTTCTAAGACAAAAGTCTAGAAGAGTCAACTTAAAAAAGTGGGGGGTTCTTTTTCTCTTAAAAAATAAAGTGGCAATACCAAAGAAAATCTAAATGTATTGCTTATAGAGTTTTATTTTTTATAAAATAAACTCCTCACCACAAGGATGTGTTGATCGGGGGAGTGAATACAAGCTAGATGCCTATGGATGGGCGGCTCCCCATTTTTATTAGCATCTGAACACTGTTTTGATTGGAAAAAATCACAACAATTGAAAAACATTTTTATCTATTAATCTTAGAATGAAAATAGACTGTCTTGCGTTTATCTAAAATGGACTCTTCACTTTTGACATTTTTAAAAATATTCATATTACTTTTTTTAAGATATCGTTTTATTTATTGATCTAGAGAGATTTATAATGATATTCTCAATCCCATTATAAGGGGAACTATGAAATCCAGCCTTAATCCTCAATCTAACACATTACATATTAAAAAGTGTGATAACTTTACTTTGCAATCAAGTGAGCCCAAAATTGACCCAGCTCTTTCTAACTCAAAAAAAGATATTTCCTCTATTATATCATCTCGAAACATAAAAAAAAGTACAAGACCGGCCCAAAAGATAGATAAACAGCAAGTGGCAAAATACAGATCTCTTATTAAAAAGGGTTTATATAAAGTAGACCCTGAAAAATTGGCTCAAAAACTTATAAATATTCATGCAAAGAACGGAAACTCCATCATCTAAGATAAAGCTACAATTAGAACCAAGGCGTTTTTCTCATAAAATAACGCATAGGATCTCTTTAAGATTGATTTAGAATATAAAAAGAAGGTCATTTCTGAATCACTACACTTAAATCTTAAAAGTGTAAAAAATCTTTTTACTTTCTTATAGAACGCCTCATGGCCTTTTGTAATTGTCGATCCATATCACGCCTCTTTACCGCTTCTCTTTTATCACGCCCCTTCTTTCCCTTTGCTAAACCAAGCTCTACCTTGACCCTGCCTTTTTTAAAATACAATTTCAAAGGAATAAGAGTTAAGCCTTTCTCCCTTACAATTCCAAATAACTTATCTATTTCCCTCCTATGCATTAAAATCTTACGTTTTCTCTCAGGTTCATGATTGTTGTAACTGCTCGAAAAATACTTAGCAATATGTGTATTTAATAAATACATCTCTGCATTCTGAAAATCCACAAAAGAGTCTTTTAACTGACAATGGCCTAAACGCAAAGATTTCACTTCACTCCCCTGTAACTGCAAACCCGCCTCATGAGTTTCTAAAATCTCATATTGAAATCTGGCTTTTTTATTATCCGTTATTATCTTAATGCCCATGTTTCTTTGCCAAACCCAATGACACGACAGCCTTCAAGGCTTCATCAACAGTCATATCAAGAGGCCTAACATCTTGTTTTGGAAAATAAATAAAATATCCCCCTGTAGGGTTCGGTGTCGTGGGAACATAAACCCCAATATGAGATCCATCCAACTGTTCCTGAAGATAAGAAGGAATATTTTCAGACGTTACAAATCCAATTGTCCAAATACCCTTCCTCGGAAACTCCACAAGCACTGCTCTTCCAAATTTCTGCCCTGTCCCCTGAATAACCGTCAGAAAAACTTGCCGTACACTTGTATAAATTCCACCAATAATAGGAAGATGATGAATCAATTTTGAAAAAGAACCAACAAACCAACTGCCAATCACATTGTGCCCCAGAAACCCCGCCAGTAAAACAATTCCAATACCAAGAACTAAACCCAACCCGGGAACAAATACAGGTGACCAACTTTGGACATTAAAAGCACTGTCCATCCACCGAATGACGCCATCTACAACCCAGAAAGTTACAATCACCGGCATAATAACCAGTAGACCTGTCAAAAAATAAACTTGAAGCCACTTTTTTATATGATACATATCCCTATTGAACCCTAATGTTTAAACTATAGTTGATAATAGACCCTCCAATATTATATCCTGGAGCTCCAATATCTGTCGCTTTTTTCTTTCTAACAGAAACTTTTTCTAAAAAATGAGACTGGGCCCCAAAACTCAAAAATGCTTTAGAGTCGACTAAAAGTCCACTCAATGAACCCAATCCATATTCAGCCCCCAAAGATAATATATGGCGATCAGCATCCATAAAATTCAATTCCCCATCACTCTTGGGAACAGGAGTTGGCAAATACCCATATCCCAAATACATACTCCACCGATCACTCACTTCCCAAATCCCTGCGACAGCCCCCTTCCAAACACTTCTATACTTAATAGGAACAAATCTTTGTTCAAATGACTGTTTAAATGTATTAAATGATAAGTAAACCACATTACCTCGTGTCTCTTGCCAATCTTGATACTCTACCTCAGTGATAAGCCTAAAAGCGTTAAATTTTCGCCCATATTGAAGAGAGTAAATACTTGGGTCAAAAAACAATTGAGACACACCATTAAAAACAATAGGAGCAGAGCCTCCAATAAGATGAAGAGTGGATCGCACATGCATATTCATACCATAATCTCTTTTTCCTAAATACAAAAAAGAAAGCCAATCCTTTTCAGAAATGCTCCATACAAGTGAAGCTAAAGGAGCAAACCGAGCCCTTACATCAACTCCTAAATTCATACTTGCCGTCTGATGAGCCTGCGCACTTGGTAATCTCGAGCGGACATCCGCACCCATTAAAAAATACGTTGTCACTCCTAAACCAAAAGCCACACGCCTTAAAGGGATGGCTGAAAAAGACAACGACGCCGTTGTCCTCTGCATGTCAAACCGATAAAGAGCATATTGCGGTCTATAGATATCTTTTGTCTCAGCTTTTATAAGCGATCCACTCGAGACATTCACATTAAATCCAAAAGCCCAATTCCATATTGAATTTTTTAATTTATAATTAACCCCTAGGGTATATAAAAATACATCCTCAATATCTGTATTAACAGACCCTCTAATCACTTCAGGAGCCCCTAACTGTGGATTATCTACAACTATATTAAAAAGATCCTGAAAATTTTCTGAGACACCTAAAACTCCCCAGCCCCATGTCCATCCAGAATTTGATAAACTCATCGTTGCTGGATGAAGTTCAGAGGCATAGGGGTTTGATTCTATAGGTGAAATACCTGCCATATACGATGCTCTGCCTATTCCAAATAGACGAGAAACATCCGCATACGATACCTCCCAAAAACATAAAACAATACAAACAATACACAATTTCATTGTCTTTCCATTCTTCTCACTTTTTCGAATAATATTTCATAAGATTGAACAGAAACTTGTCCCGGACGTACGTTCTCTGAAATATTTATCTCTTCAAATAACTTTTCCCACTTCATATTAGGATTCCATTTCTTAATATTGGATTGCAATTTCTTACGTGGTTGAGCAAAGGCCATCTGTAAAAAGCGAAGGTTTTCCCGAGAAAGTCCTCCCTCTTTTTTTCTCTCAAATACTAAAACCCGACTCCCTACTTGAGGATGAGGGAAAAAATCTTTAGGTCCTGCATCTATCACCTTATCTATATCAAAAACATTCTGTGAAATAACCGAAAGGAAACCATAATCTGAAGACCCCAGAGGTGCTGTTATCCTCTGAGCCACCTCCTTTTGAAACATAAAAACTAAAAAAGGAATCAATGCCTCTGATAAACTCAAATCCACCAGTAAACGTGAAGAAATACCATAAGGTAAATTGCCACAGACAATTGTTTTCTTACAAATATTTTCCTTCCAATTGAATTTCAAGGCATCCATACAAAATGTTTTAATTCCTCTTTTTATCCAGTACTGACTATACTCTTTATCAATTTCCACAAGACTTAAATCGACAGGGGCTTTTGCTAACCTCTCGGTCAATGCACCCAGGCCTGGACCAATTTCCATAACACTTTGACAGGGAAAACTAAGAACTGTCTCTACAATACAATTAATAATACATTCATTGAGCAAAAAATTTTGCCCCAACCTTTTAATGGGCCTTTTCTCAAATCTGGTCAGTAATTGCTTAATTCTTTGCTGCTCTACCATATCTAATGATGTCCCAGCCATCCACTGAGAGAGACTTGAGGTTTAGGGGCAAGCGTCTGATCATCTCTTTCTCCACGATTCAGTCTTTGAATACCGGCAAAACCAATCATTGCGGCATTATCTGTACAGTACCTTAATGGTGGGATCATTAACTCTATACCACTACTTGTACTCCATATTTCAGATTGCCTTCGTAACTCAGAATTTGCACTCACTCCACCTGTAATGATCGCTCTCTTTATTTTTGTTTTTTCAGTAGCCCACTTTAGTTTCTCTATGAGAGTTTTTGCAATTGTTAATTGAAAACTGGCACACAGATCTGCAAGTTTTTCTTGTTTTGCCTCTGGCCCGATATCATGAATTAAATTTCGTGCAAAAGTTTTGACACCAGAGAAACTAAAATTGAGATTTTTTTTATCACGAAGTGCCATAGGAAAGGTATAAACCAAAGGATCTCCTCCTTGAGCGTACTTATCCACCCACACTCCCCCTGGAAAGTCTAATCCTAACATCTTGGCAAACTTATCAAAGGCCTCCCCAGCGGCATCATCAACTGTAGAGCCAATGATTTTATAACTCCCAAACTCCAAAGCTTCATAAAGCGTTGTATGCCCTCCACTGACAGCCATCCCAATAAAAGGGTATATGAAATCAGGTTTGGGTTTATACGAACTATCTTTCAAAAAAGGAGCCATTAAATGCCCCTCCAGATGATTCACTCCAATGAGGGGAACTCCCAGAGACAATGCCAAAGTCTTTGCTGTAACAACTCCCACCAATAGGGAACCCATCAACCCCGGCTGAGATGTCACAGCTATACCATCTACGCTATGCCAACTGCATCTCGCTTTTTTCATCAGCTTCTCTACTAGAGGGAGCAATGTCTCTGTGTGAGCACGCCCTGCAATTTCAGGAACCACTCCGCCAAAAGGCATGTGTTCTTTGACCTGTGCTGCAGATAAAAGGGCTATCACCTCACCATCATAATTGACAAGGCTCACCGATGTATCATCACAACTTGTTTCAATGGCTAAGACTATCTGAAATTTTGGCATAAGATGTCTTATCCTTAAGACCTAAGAAGTTCTACAGAAAAGATGCCACTTTATAAAGAAGTGAATATTTGAGTAAAATCCTACTCTATCATTGTAATTTCTTAAGCCGATACTTAGCATTACGAGCAGCCTTCGAATTGGGCTTCACCTCTATAACTTCTTGATAAAATGATTTGGCATCTAATTTCAACCCTAGCTCCTGAAAGCAAACACCTATCTTATAGGTCGCTTCGGCCCAAAACCTTCCCTTTGGATTTTTGGTTCTGTACTCCTGATAGGCCACAATGGCCTTCTTCCATTTTTTTAATTTGAAGAGATCCTCTGCCACAACCCAACCCGTTTTCTTAACTTCCCTCTTTTTCTTAACTACCTGCCTTCTTTTTTCTAGGTTATCCAGTCGCTCCTTCATCTGATTTAATTTCTCATTTATTATACGCACTTCCTCCAAAAATATACCCTGTGATTTTTTTGAGCCCTCTAGCTCTGTCCTCTGATAATCAAAAGCCGTGTTCATTCTATGTTCCAAGGCCTCAGTCCTGCCTATAAGATTTCTCAAGGTGGAATCCACATCTTGTTTCCAAACTATACGATCTGCATTTTGTTGACGTTGTAAATCTACAATTTGCTTTTGGGCTAGCCGCCCTTTTTCTTGCTGAACGACATCTTCACGTGTTCGTAACAAACAACTCGTCAGGAATAAAACGCTAAAAACAAAAAAACGTAACATCTAATCTTCCTCCGATTTATATTTCTTAACCCGTGCCTTATTCTCTGCCTCCTCTGCATAAAAAATAGCCTGCTCAAAGTTCTCTAAAGCCTGTTCAAAAGCCTCCCCTTTATAAAAAGACTCCCCCCTTTGATAAAACCTGAATGCTTTATGCCATTCAGTAGGAGCATATCGATGAGCACCATGCCTTTTCGCATATT
This sequence comes from Bdellovibrionales bacterium, assembly GCA_965116215.1. Taxonomy (GTDB): domain Bacteria; phylum Bdellovibrionota; class Bdellovibrionia; order Bdellovibrionales; family JAKFYE01; genus CBDBKL01. The sequence continues at coordinate 1,054,382 of OZ220494.1, forward strand.
GTAGAGCTGTTTTTGCCAAACTAAACTCTTCGACAGGTGGAGCTATTGATGAACACCCAGCCCCGAGAAAAAACATGAAAATAAATAAACTGAACTTACTGAGTAACTGGCACAAAATTAGCTCGACGATTTTTACTGCGTGCTTCTGGAGTATCTCTAGGATCTATAGGTTTTTCTTCACCGAAACTCACAATTGTCAATCTCTTACTATCAATTCCCAAACTCACTAAATAGGCTTGGACAACTTTTGCACGTTTCTCACCTAAAGCTAAGTTGTATTCAATAGACCCATCTTCATCACAATGCCCCTCAATTCGCATAAATACATCACTTCGAGACCGCATCCAATCAGCATTGTTCTTGAGCACATTTCTAGTTTCAGGTGTCAATGTCGCCTTATCATAATCAAAGTACACAGTTGACAGCCCTGGGATCTGGCCCGAGTCACTTCCCATACTCTGAACACTGAGAGGAAGATCTGTTGGAGTTTCTCCAGTTTGACCAAAATCTTCTTTCTTTGGACCACTTGAACAAGAGGCTATGAGCAACGCAATTAAACTAAAAGTGAATTTATTTTTCATTAGACTTGCCTCCTCTGAGACCTTATTAATAATATGTCATTGTAAATCTATAAGATATCATGTCAAACTTTTGATTCACTGATTAAAATGAAAACTAAAGAAATAAAGAGTTCTATATGGCATGGTTATTTTTATTACTCTCTCCCAAGATTGCAATAGCCTTTGATCCCAACATTCATTGGAAAACTCTCAAGACACCTCATTTCGAAATCATATATGACGCAAAACAAAAAAAGTTAGCATGGGAATATGCTCTACAGGCTGAGCGCAGTTACCAAAGACTAACACCTTATTTTTCAAAATCTCCCTCTGAAACTATTCTCTATATTGACGATTCCACAGATATTGCAAATGGCTTTGCCACAGGAGTTCCACGCAGCATGATAGGTTTACACCCTGTACTTCCCGAGCGTCATACCTATATTAGTCACTATGGAAATTGGGCTGAAGAACTTGTGCTCCATGAATATACACATATTCTTACTTTTGAGCCAGCTTATGGAATATGGAGATTTTTGAGATTCTTATTCGGAACCATTGCTCGCCCCACTGCATTGACTCCAAGTTGGTATCTAGAGGGGTATGCCATACAGGCAGAATCACAATTCACATCCTTTGGAAGATTAAAATCACCTAAAACACATAATTACATCAGAGCACTTGTAGAAGATGAAAAATGGGGGAAAGAATCTTTAGCAGAAATCAATGAGTCCTCAACCCCAACATACCCCTATGGAACTCGTCCATATTTTTATGGAAGCCTCTTCTTAAACCATTTAAAACACCTGAATACATTCAAAACGCTCAATCAGATTAATGATGCCTATGCCCGCCGTTTCCCTTACTTCTTAAATGCTCCTGTCAAAAATCATTTAGGGCAGGACCTACAAACTCTTTTGCATTCCATGTACACACATAGAGAGGCTCTTGCGAAAAAACAAATTGAAAAAATTAAAACACAGCCTATCAGCCCATCCCAACCTGCAACTGACTTAAAACATTATTTTGCCTCCTCACCTGTTATTAGCCCCAACCAACTTTTTCTGGCCTATATCATCACTCCATCGAAAGGCGAAAATCAAATCTTACTTAAAAAGCGAAGAACAATCCAAGAAAGCTTTGAAGATAAAGTCTCAGAGATCTTATTTTCCCAAAAGGGCATTAAAAGACTTGCATGGTCTCAAGACTCAGAAACCTTAATCTTTGATGCCATAGATACTTATAAGCACTACTACAGTTACTATGATCTCTATGAATACAATCTCCTCACAAAAAAAGTTCAGCAACTGACTTTTGGAGCAAGAGCCCATAGCCCTGCACTCTCTTCTGATGACTCAGAAATTCTATTTGTTCAAAATGTTGCCGGAAGCACACAATTGGCTCGTCTCCATCGTCAGACAAAAAAAATTGATATTCTCTACACTCCCCCCCTGCAACACAGGATCACTCACCCTACTTTGATAAAAAAACATATCCTCATTTATGGAGAGAGAAATACTCAAGGAAAAGAAAATTTAAATAAGCTCAATCTTCTAACACAAAAAAAGGAAAACATTCTGAAAAACTATGCACCGGCCTATCCTTTGAGAAGTATCAAAGGACGTTTACTCTTTATTAGCGAAAGGACTGGGGTCTCCAATCTCTATTTATCCAATGCACAACTCACACACGCCGTTGCTTTAACAAATACAACAACTGAAATTTTTGATGGAAATATAGATACGGCAACACAAAGCCTGTATATTAGTCATTTGCGCTCTGAAGGATTACAATTTGAAACTCTTTCTCAAGAGACATATTTTCCACCTAAAATTGATCCACAAGAGGGAGAGCAATGGACAAAACCCAAGGACATCTCCATTGATACGTCCTCTTTTTCCGAGGCAGACTATAACGGCCTCTCTTATCTCTTTCCCAAGTTTTGGCTCCCCGGGATATCTCTATTAGATAATGGGTTATATGTTCAAGCTAATATTCAAAGTGCCGACCCACTCAATCATCATTCTTATCTTTTGAATACCAGTTATGATACACTTACGAAGCAACCCAGTTATACTGTGTCTTATATAAATAAACAGACTCCTGTTGACCTCTCTTTATCCTATTTAGACCAACACTCTTATCTCTATGGCAGTCAGCTCACCTACCGTAACAAAACAGCGATACTGGGCAGTCAATTCTTTTTACCTGGACTCAGTAGTCATTGGTCAGCGTCTGCATCATTTATCTATAAAAGTAGCCAAATCTCAAATGTTTTAAAAGTAAAGCTCAGTGGCCCCTCTATTGGTATCAATTATAAAAAACCTTCAAAGAAAAACTCTTCCTTCTCCCCACTCTCTGGTAGTGAATTTTCACTGACTTATACACACTATATCAAAAAATTAGGAGATATGACTTTTGGTCAAGTGACAGCTTTAGGAAAAATGTATATTTCACCTGATTGGTTTCCGAGAGACACTGTCCTTCGCATGAAGCTCACTAGCAGATGGTCCCCATCCAATAGAATGATTTTCTCAAATACGACATCTGCTGGCGGAGATGTTCCCTTTGCATTAGATAGAAATACATTTCGTGTACGTGGTTATCCTCCTGGGGAATTCATTGGATACAGTGTAGCTATTTGGAGTGAGGAGTTTCGTTTTCCTCTCTGGTCTATATACAAAGGGAGCGGAGTCTTTCCTCTTTTTGCAAAGTGCCTTTGGGGCACGTTATTTATGGATACAATCACTCTAGATGGGCGCACCTACAATCGTACAGATGAAAAATTTGAAACAACCAAACTTGGTCGTTTTTTCACAGGAATAGGAGCTGAGATGAATTTAGATATGACACTATCCTATCATGTTCCTATCACATTCTACCTTGGTCTTCATTATGGTTTAAAGGTGAAACACCACGGTGGACTCCACTTAAATGCGGGCCTTGTACTCCCCTCATTTTAATCTGAACTGAACAATAAAAATAATGAATCGGCCATTGGGATCAAAATTTTTCTACTATTTGAAAACGGACTACTTGGCACTTTCTCGAACAAAGCGAGAAAGATAATAGCGAACTAAATGTTCTTGATTGACCTCTAGTTCTTTATGCGTCCATATAATTTGCCCAAAAGCTCCCCACCGTGCTTCAATGCGATCTTCATTCATCAAAGATTCAATAACCTCTTCGGAAACCTTTGTACCAGCAACAAATCCTGACGTTCCCTGATGATTAAAGGTTATAGAAACTTGCCCTGGCTTTTTTAGAGAAAAAATTAACTTATATCCGTTACGAAAGAGCATAAAGTCTGTTGTTGTCTTTGCAATGCCATAAATTTTTACCCCACCAAAGGCCACACCCTTCATTTGATTAAAGGCCGATGTGTACTGAATAAAAAGATCCTTCAACACCTGAAGAAATTCTTTGGATTGCTCAGCGAGTACCGTTTCAGGGTCAAACCCTGCAGAAACATCAACAACACCTGACTCTTCCATTTCCTGTTCAGCCCGAACAAGCTCCTTAAGCCAAGACATCTTATCGTCCATAACGTCCCCTTGCGTCTATTATTCTATACGTTATACCAGTATTTTTTGCATTTCTTAAGTTCTCTTAACTTAAATACAAATGATGCATTAAATCATATTGGTCTTTAGGGGGTTTTAGTTTCTATTTTACTTCTTTGATGCATTCGGCTAGACCTATGAATCAAATGAAAATCACTAATGAATCCCCTTCAAGAGGCCCTAAAAAAAAACTACGAGATCATCTTGCTCTTCACATTTATATACTGCCCAATCTCCTGACAACGGGAAATATGTTCTTTGGATTTTACAGCATCATTGCCTCTATGAAAGGCGATTACTTAATGGCCTCCTATGCCATCATTGCCTCAGCTATATTTGATTTATTAGATGGTCGGGTAGCTAGGCTCACACACTCAGTAAGTGATTTTGGAGAACACCTAGATTCACTCAGTGATCTTATCAGTTTTGGAATAGCACCTGCTATTTTAGTCTATAAGTGGGCTTTAGAGCCCTTTGGTCGCATAGGATGGATTGCTGGTTTTATGTACTTGGCTTGTGCAGCATTACGTCTAGCTCGGTATAACGTACAAATTAAAAATTTAGAGAGCAAAGACTTTCAAGGGCTTCCCACTCCCATGGCAGGAGGTATTATTGCCAGTGGTGTTATGGCTTTTAATGAATTGCACCTCACTGGAGAGCGCAGTTTGGGAATATTAATTATTACATTTCTTTTAGGTATCGTCATGGTTTCTCAATTTAAATACAGATCATTTAGAGACGTTGACTTTAGACAACGTATGCCTTTCCGCTATTTGGTTATTGGCCTCGCCATCTTTGTCATTGTCGCTACTTGGCCAGAGGTTATGCTTTTTGTTTTATTTCTGACCTACACGATCTTTGGAGCTATTTTTGGTCTCATGAATTGGGGAAGAAAATCTCGAGCTGGTTACATTCCTGAAAAACCAATGATAAATACAGATTTATTAGAAAACATAGACAAGTGAAAACGGGAAATCGCATGTTCAATATTGGTGTTGTCGGTGCCACAGGAATGGTGGGAAACGCATTTATAAAAGTATTAGAGCAAAGAAAGTTTCCTGTCGCTCAAATGAAACTCTTTGCCAGTGCGAAATCAAAGGGAACCAAATTACAATTTTGTAATGAATCTATTGAAACCCGTGTTTTAGAAGAAGGTTGCTTTAATGGATTGGATATTGTCTTTTTTTCTTCAGGCAATGCCAATAGTCAACAATGGGCCCCTATCGCAGTCCAAGAGGGAGCCTATGCTATTGATAACAGCTCGGCCTTTCGAATGGATCCTCAAGTCTCTCTTATTGTGCCTGAAGTGAATGGATACCTTTTAAAACAAGAAACGACTCCTGTCCTTATTGCCAATCCTAATTGTTCTACAATTCAAATGGTTTTAGTTCTTGGACCTTTACAAAAACTTTTTGGAATAAGAAATATTAGAGTGGCTACATATCAATCTGTCAGTGGTGTTGGAAGAGCAGGCGTTGATGAGTTAATCACTCAAACTCATGATATTTTAAATAATAAAAAGACGACCCCTGATATTTTTCCTCATCAAATAGCTTTCAATTGTATTCCACAAATTGGAGATTTTGAAAATTCAGGGTTTTGCACTGAGGAAATGAAAATGATCAATGAGACCCGAAAAATCTTAGAAGACACACACCTTTCTATTTCTGCATTCACAGTGCGAGTCCCTGTTGTAAACAGTCATAGTGAGGCCCTTTGGGTCACTCTCAATTCCACAGTTGAAAAGCAAGATATCCTAAAAGCTCTAGAATCAGCCTCGGGAGTAACCCTTATGGGTGAAGGACAATACCCTCATGCTGTGCAAGGGTGTAATACAGATCCGGTCTATGTTGGAAGAGTCCACAGAGAACTTGACGATCCAAACACATGGATGTTCTGGGTTGTTTCTGACAATATTCGAAAAGGAGCAGCTCTTAATGGATTGCAGATCGCCGAAAAAATTTTTAACTCCCATTAATTAGAAACACAAAATCCAGCTTTATAGATTGCAGATGGATGATTTTACCTGTGATGGCATCAAACACTATCCAGCTCACCCCCTTAGTTTTCAAAAAAACAGATCTATGATTTTTAGAATACATCTTGAAGATTATGGACAATAGGGGGGGAAAGGATTTTGATCTTTCTCTTAAAGCGAGTTTTTCAAAGTGCAGGGCGTATTAGGAGAGATCGTTTATTCTATACTTGATTGTATTGAGCATTATCTAGCCAAGGCTTTTAGGCTTCGCCACAAGCCTGCGGCCTTTGAAGTTGTTTGAGCTTGAAGGGGAAGATAAAAATCCTTTTCTTACAGAACGTATATGTTTAAAGGTCGTTTATTTTATGCCTAATGGCATCAAACACTATTTAGCTTATGCTTTCAGCCTTCGGCGGAGACGAGCTGCGAACTTCAGAATTGTCTGAGCTTTTGGAAGGCTTATGTTTACACCACTGCGCAAATGCAAGAGGGGGGAAGAGTTTTTCTGAAGCCTTTTAAAACGAGTTCTCTGAGGCGCAGGGCGTATCTCGAAGAGAGACGAGCTGCGAACTTCAGAATTGTCTGAGCTTTTGGAAGGCTTATGTTTACACCACTGCGCAAATGCAAGAGGGGGGAGTTTTTCTGAAGCCTTTTAAAACGAGTTCTCTGAGGCGCAGGGCGTATCTCGAAGAGAGACGAGCTGCGAACTTCAGAATTGTCTGAGCTTTTGGAAGGCTTATGTTTACACCACTGCGCAAATGCAAGAGGGGGGAAGAGTTTTTCTGAAGCCTTTTAAAACGAGTTCTCTGAGGCGCAGGGCGTATCTCGAAGAGAGACGAGCCTGCGAACCTCAGAGTTGTCTGAGCTTTTGGAAGGCTTCAGAAAAACTCTTCCCCTTTATCATTTCACAAAGTCACCCTCCCAAGAGAGATCGGTTGCAAACCTCAAAGTTCCCTGACATTTTGAAAGCCTTAAGAAAAACTCCCCCCTCATCCCTCAGTCGTTTGCAATTTTTTGACATTAAATATCGACCATGGTTTCATTTTTATATGAAATGGCTCTTTGGACCCCTCTTTCTTTTCCCTTCTCTAGCTCTTGCAGAGATTGTTGATGTCAATATCAGAGGGGCTTCTGACGTAGATAAAACAAGCTCAGTTATTATTATATATGCTGGAACTGCTGGATCCCCAGCCAATTATAAAGAAAACAATGATGGAACTATTGACAATTGCACATCAGACAGGCTGAGAGCCTGTAACCAAAGACGTATACTTTCTAGAAATAATTTAGAAATCGAATTTCATTCTACAACACACACGGGACGAGCTGTCATTGCCGATGAAGACGGCATCCCCATAGAAAGTGATTCGACAAATATATACGATGCTAATGAAAGAGCTACAGTGAAAGTGACTTGGAATGATATCTGCACAACCATGGATTCCAGCCAAAGATTCTGTGAAATCTATGGGAATAATCAAAACTTTGACCTCACACAGACATTTTACATAGGAATTAATGGAGAAAACCAACAAGGTACCATTGACAACGCATTAAACGATTCAGATCCTCATGATGATAGATTACAAATACAAATCAAAGTTCAAAAAACCATGGAGGATGTTGTCAATCGCTGTCCTGACCCCACAGCGGCTGAAAATCAAAATATAAGTGGAAATGGAATCTGTGATTTTACTATTTTTCCGGGAGATAATAAAGTCTATTTACAAGACGTTCAAATTCATCACGATTTTCCAAATTCTACAAATAGCATTTTATTCAACAAAGTCCTTTTATTTTTTGAACCCACACAAAGCGGCTCTTGCACCGATGCAAAACAAATTTCCAATTCCTCACCCTTTATCAAACAGGAAATTGAAACAAATGATGAAACTTTCTCTCTAAAAAATGATAAGTTTGAGAAGTTCACAGACGATAAAGGCAATACATACTTAACTAATAATAAACAATATATTTTTAAAGTTGCTGTTGAAGATCAAGCTGGAAATATTGGTCTCTTTACTGCTGATGAACACTGCACAAGTGGGGATATTAACAACAGTCACATTCAAATCCCCTCTAAGGTTTCTGGTGTTTTAACTAAAAATTTTGAATGTTTTATTGCGACAGCGACCTATGGATCGGCCCTTGAAAAGCACGTCGCATTGTTTCGACTGTTCAGAGATAAAGTCTTAAACCAAACAGAATTCGGCCGAAAATTTATTCACTTTTATTACAAAACTAGCCCCCCTCTTGCAAAGTGGATTCAACACTCAAAGATATTAAAAACGTTTTTTAAATTCGCTCTGGCTCCACTCGCCGTCTTCGCCTGGCTCTCCTTAAAAATAGGATTGGGACCCGCCACTTGTAGCCTGCTTTTGTTTTTCTTAGTGTTTTTCAAAATCATCTCTCGCTTAAGGATTCATCAAAGATTATGAAACCAATGATACTTCAACACATACAGCAGTTATTATTTGTTAAAAGCATATCTAAAAAACTCACTTTATTGATATCTTTTCTATTGCTTTCTTCAAGCCCCCTGTTTTCTGCCTTTTCACAAGACGCTCCAATGGATATGTCTATAGAAGAAGAAAACGACTCATTTCTAGAAGACGACACAGAGGCCACAGAATGGTCTACATCTATGGAGGAAGAAAGTGACACTTCTCTAGAAGAATTGGAAATGCCGTCAGATGAGAGGGGAGATATTTTACTAGACAATTCTGAAACTCCTTTAGATAGGGAAGACAGTCCTGTTTCTTCTGATAGAACATTAGAACACCAAAATACTGAAACAACTCATTATAAACCCGAAGGTTTGTTTAAAATAAACAAAGATGGCTCATGGTTATATAAAACTCAGAAGAGTCCTCAACGATTTGGAGGCTCATTACGTATATCATCAGTTTCATCTCCTGTACTGATAAACACATCAACGGGAACCTCTGTTCGTTTTTCAGATATCTATTCAAAAAATAGTGCAATGGTTTTTCTGTTTGATATTGAGTGGCATGTTTTTAAATTTTTTGGTGATATTGGGCTCAAGGTGGGAAGCGGCTTTTTCACAAAATCAGGAAATGGAATTTTTATAAACCCTCCACCAGGTGCCAAACAACAAGACAGAACTCGTGCCCTTGAAGTGTTTACTTTTTATATGTTTCCCAACAATATCTCTGCTATTTACAGAGGAAAGTGGTGGGATAAACAACCTATCATCCCTTTTGCTGAAGCTGGAATAGACTATTATGGATTCATAGAAACACGCGACGATATTCTTACACCTAAATTCGGAGGGGCTTTAGCTACACATTTTGCTGGCGGCATAGCCCTTTCTTTAGATTGGCTGGATTCAGAATCTATTAACATTTTAGATAGTGAACATGGCGTAAACCATATTTCACTGATGCTAGAGTATCGAGTTATTGTCGGTTTAAATTCCCAAAAGGATATTTCGGATAATATCTTTAGTGGAGGCATTTACTTAGAATTCTAGTTGTTGACTCACATTCTACATTAACAAAGTTCAAAAAAATCTAGTAAGCCTGCTGACAAATACTTTCGGCCATAGCATGTCCCCCTTTGCTACGTATTAACTTTATTATACGATCAAATTTAAGTTGCTGTTCTACACTTGCTTCTCTTCCTTTTTTAATAAAAAACCCACCCCCTTTCACTTGTTTCAATTCCCTCTCTATAATGAGATCTAAAGGGGTGTTTCCATTTCTATCCATGATATTGACATTGATCCGCTGATGCGCAAGAAGCGGCTCTATAACATCAATATTTCCACCCAACGATAGAGCCACCTTCTTCTTCATCCAATCGGGAAAAACAGCGATATGTAAAGCCGTTCGACCATTGTTATCTCTCTTATTCACATCAATATTCTTCTGTTCAAGAAGCTTAAAGAGTATCGGCCGACTTATACCCGTAACCATATACTGAAATACAGCCAACTGTAGAGGTGTCCATTTATGTTTTGAGCCCCCCATTGACTTATTAATATCAACTCCAGCATCGATAAGTACTTCTACAATAGGATCCAATTTTGAAGTCTCATTAGATGCTCTTATTGCCAATGACAAGAGTGTCTCGCCGCTTTTATTTATAGCATTTAAATCAACCGATTTATTTTTCAAAAGTTTTTTAACTTGAGCTAATTTTGCATTTTCAATAGCTGTAAATAAATCTTCTGTGCGATCTGCATAGAGGGAAGGGCTCATTAATAGACTAAGTATTATTAATTTTAAGAATACTTTTAGCAATATTTTTCCCCTCACTCTTTCTGCCTTTCTCTTTATTATAAAAAATCAGTCCTCTTTCAGAAAAAGTTAAAACATGATATAGAACGACTAGTTGATGAAATCGAATTCTAAATGGCTTATAAATAGGCTGACCCGATACCTCCTCTTAAGATCTTGTGAGTATTGACCACTCAACTTTTATCTCTTTATAATAGGCTTTAAAAGAGATCTTATTTAGACAAATAGATCCACAAAAAGTCAAAGTCAATGGACAACAAGAAAGATCTGACTCCTGCATATGTAAAATAATCCCTTTTTAGTATATAAATTTCCACTCCTTCATTTGAAAAATATTTAACTCATTCACTGAATTATCCCTCACATGCTTTATGTTCTTTTGTGTTCTGATCGTTACCTCTTTTTTATCACAATTATCTCTTGACCTGACTTATGTTCCTTTTTGTAATGAGAGGCATTGTCTATCGATATCTAAAGGGTAGAAAACATCAAACAGATACAGTCCGTCCGGAGGGGCCGTACGCCCAGCCTGACATCGATCTTTGCTTCTTAGAATCTCTTCAAACTTGACCGGAGATTGGTTAGACTCCATAAGGGCCAATTGAGTGCCAATAATATTGCGTACCATTTGTTTAAGAAATCCACTTCCCGTAATATAGAATTTTAAAAAATTACCCTCCTGAAACCATTTGGCTTCATAAACTGTGCGCACTGTTGTTTTTACAGTGCCTCCTGCATTCTGAAAACTCTGAAAATCAAACTCGCCAATGAGAAATTGAGCACAAGTCTGAAGAAAATCGATATCTACTTTACGAGGATACCATGTTGCCCTTTTATACCATAAGGCATTGGGACGTACTGAATTGAACAAGATATATTCATATGTTTTTTTTGAACTGCTTCCCGCATGAAATACCTTTGGTGCTAAAAAGGCCTCACTAATTGTGATTGTAGGGGGCAGTCCTGTTTGAATAGCCCCTACAACATCATCATAACGTTCAAGACCTGCATTGGTATCAAAGTGAGCCACTTGTTTTTTAGCATGAACACCAGCATCTGTTCGACCTGAACTGTGAATGATAATATCTTCATTAAAAACTTTGGAAATGGCTTTTTCTATAAGATCTTGAATTGTCACAAGTCCTTTACTTTGACGTTGCCAGCCAGAAAAAGAACTCCCTTCATAACAGATATGTAAACGGATTCTTTGCATATAAAAGGCTTATACACAAAAACTATTTTAAAGACGAATATTTTCCTTAATGATGAAATACAGCCTCAAACCGTTGGTTTATTTTACACAGGCGTTAAATTTCATATTCAACATTGACAATAGATAGTGAAAACTTTAGAAACAATCCAATGAAAACATGGACTGCTAAGGCTGATCAAATCAAAGAGACTAACCGTAAGTGGTGGCTTATTGACGCCACAGACGTTATTCTGGGACGGCTCGCCACTCAAGTGACAAATATTTTACGTGGCAAAAACAAACCCACCTACACACCCCATGTTGATACGGGAGATTTTGTAGTTGTGATTAATACAGAAAAAGTAAAACTCTCGGGAAATAAACTTTCTCAAAAAAAGTATTACAGACATTCTCGTTACATAGGCTCCATGAAGGAAACTTCAGCGGCCAAGATGATAGAAAAGGATCCCTCCTTTATGGTTCGATCAGCTGTAGAATGTATGCTTCCAAAAAACAAATTATCACGTCGTATTTTAAAAAAATTAAAAACATATCAAGGCCCCGAGCACCCTCATCAGGCTCAAAAGCCTGAAATGCTGACTTTGAATTCATTAAACTAAAGGGAAAGCGATGGCACAAAATCAATTTTTTTATGCAACAGGAAGAAGAAAAACAAGTGCTGCTCGGGTTTACCTTCAGTCGGGAACTGGACAGATTAAAATTAATGGGAAAAAACTGGCAGATTATTTGAAAAGGAAGTCTTCCCAGATGATTATGAGGCAACCTCTTGTTCTCACTCAAACGGATAAAAAGTATGATCTAAAGATCTATGTCAAAGGCGGGGGAGAGTCTGGTCAAGCTGGGGCCATTCGTCATGGTATTGCAAGGGCCCTCTTACTTGTAGATAATACTTTAAGAAGTCCTCTTAAGAAAGCTGGCTATCTCACTCGAGACTCGAGGGCTGTAGAGCGAAAAAAATATGGCCGTAAAGGGGCTCGTGCTCGTTATCAATACTCTAAACGATAAGATAAGGCTCTTTAAAAAGTACCTAAACTTTGGATCAAACGGTTAGCTTTAAGATATAAAGGATAACTCCCTTTTAAGAAGTGTATTTAAACGCATAATAAGAATATGAGATGACAATCAGGCGATCCAAAGAAAGTGTAGGTTTTTTTACTCAAAAGTATAAAAGAATGTAACATGACCTCAGACTTATAAATTTTTAGCTAGTACATCCTACAAAGCAGATTAAAGATCTAAAAGAATATAATTCATGGGATCAACGGGAACATTATTAACTCTAACTTCATAATGTAAATGTATACCTGTAGAGCGACCTGTGTTCCCCACTGCCGCAATAACATCACCCCTCTTGACTTTCTGACCCACAACAACAAAGAGCTTAGAGCTATGACCATAACGAGTGACAATACCAAACCCATGATCGATAGATATTAACTTGCCGTAACCTTCGTCCCACCCAGCATAGCTAACTATACCTGCGGCAGAAGCATAGATGGGAGCCCCTGGGGCAGCAGCAATATCTAATCCCTGGTGTAAGTTCGTCCGTCCTGTAAACGGAGAAACTCTATATCCAAACTGGGAAGTGAAATTTCCCTTTGCCGGCTTAATAGATGGAGTCGCAGCTAAAAGACTCTCTCTTGAAGACAGCTCTTCCCAGAGCTGAAGGGCTTCTTGCTCTCTCAATTGAGTGTTTTTAATGGCCTCATCAACTCGAATGGAAAGAGTGGAATAAGAGTCATCCTGTGAGTGTCGGACCAATTCCCCCCCTTCAAGATCTAGAGGGGGTATAAAGTCTGATTTTTTAATAATAGATGCCACATGACGGGATCCCTTTATTTCCTCTGCAACATCCATATATCTATCTGGACTCATACTGAGTTGGGCCATTCGGTGAGGATCTTCAACATGCGTTATGAGTTTTAATTTTTTAGTAAAAGATCGAACACGCTCTAGGCCAGATTCTAAAATCGACAGTTTATTTTCCACAATCTTCAACTGATCTTTGAGTTGACGGCTTTCAGCTCGAAACCCCTGATCTTCAACAAACTGAACCCGTAAAGCCACATAATCAACTATCAGAAGGATGAATGCGGCTCCCAAAATAACTCCCAATGCAATCAGAGCTTTAGTCCAAACTGTCGACAAGGTAAAACGCCGAATCACACCCTTTCTATCCGTTGCAATGAGAAACGTGACATACTTTTTATCCAAACGATCAGTCCTCAGCTCTTAATGATTTCCACTTCATCTTAAATGTGTAACTCTCTCTTATTTCTTATGTATAGACAGTTGTCATTTGATTCAGTCCACTCAATGAGAGATTTTTTCTTATTTATATTTTTCGTCAATCGTTATCAGATAGAGATAAAAGCAAAACGGTAATATTGTCATGCCCTCCCTGCTTTTTCGCCTCATCAATAAGACAAGAGACAACCTCTGAGGGTTTTGAACTCTTAAAGATTTCCGCAATGCGTCTATCCGTGACCATTCCTGTCAATCCATCAGAGCAAAGCAGAATATTATCACCTTTTTGCAATTTCCTGACGATCACATCACAATCAACATCGAGTTCAAATCCCACGCTACGAGTAATAATATTTTTGTCTATCACACTTTCGGTATCTTCTGGAGCTAGAAGGCCGGCTCGAATTTGTTCATTTATTAATGAATGATCTTCTGTTAACTGCCATAGTCCCTCTTCACGTATCAAGTAAGCCCGTGAATCTCCGACATTACCGATATAAATCTCATTTTTTTTAACAAAGGCCATAACCATAGTTGTGCCCATACCTCGAACAGAAGAGTTATCTTCACTTTCAGAAAATATGACAGAACTGGCCTCATTATAGGCATGAACCATTAACTCTTTCATGGGAGTGTTTTTGTTTTCATCAAAGCTTTTCTTTACGACATTTTGAACTGTCTCTACAGCTAAAACAGAGGCAATCTCTCCCCCCTTATGCCCCCCCATCCCATCTGCTACAATATATAAACCTAAGTCGTGATTCACAAGAAAGGCATCTTGATTAGATTCTCTTTTTAGCCCGACATCTGTCTGGGTCCAAACATTGAATTTCACACACTTACCCTATTTTGATAAACAGTTCTATAATAACCTGTCTTTTATATAATTTTCACCACTAATTTTAAAATTCTGCCCTATCTCATGCGTCTTCTAGGTATTTTTATAACCTCATTTTTACCCCTTTTCTCTCAATGAAACGACCCCTTTTACCGAATAAACCTTAATGTACCAAAACACTCTCCTTTTATCTATTTTCTTCTCCTTTTTATTTCACTTAGTTGCATTCTCTGCCGGCTTTTTTCTTGATGCCCCTCTGCCACAGCAACAATCTAATGAAAATTTAGTGACTATTGAAATCATGTCCCCACCACTTGAAAAACTTCAAATTGTTGAACAAACTTCCGCCAATGGCGCACCTAACCCAAATGCGAAATATCTGAGTAAAAACAATCAAAGTGTTTTAGAAGAAAGAAAAGCCAGTCGTATTGGAAAATTTAAAAATAATAAAGCAAAAAACCATCCCTCTTCGATAAAAAGTTATCACAATAATCACCAATCAATCACAAAAAATGGAAATGGAGCGAGCGTAACTCCCCCTGCCCTCAGCCCCAAAGAACAGCAGCCCTACTCTACTAGAGATATCAGTCAGACAGATGATTATCTAAAGGATATAAAAAGGGGAACTGAAACTCTTTTAAATACAAAAGAATTTATTTACTATTCTTACTATAATCGCATTAAAGACAGTCTCCAACATCACTGGAAACCTCGAGTTAGAAATAAAATCATAAAAATATTCCAATCTGGCAGACACATCTCTTCTGTACAAAGCCGTATAACAAGTGTGCGCATCATTTTGGACAGTAGAGGCTCACTGCTGAACATCTTCGTGATTAATACTTCAGGAATTAAGGAACTAGACAATGCCGCTATTGAAGCTTTCCGTTTAGCTGCTCCTTTTCTTAACCCTCCAAAGGGGATAATAGATCCTGATGGAACTATAAAAATTGACTGGAGCTTTGTACTTGAAGCTTAAGTCTCTGATTCACCAGAAGAGAGATGAGATTTTTAAATCATACCTCCAACCAAAGCCACTCTTATTGAATATCTTTGACCAAGAGCGAAAATGAGATTTCTAAAAAACAAGGAAATATAAAAACCATATTAATAGGATAGAGAGTTTTTGGGGATTGGCAAAGGTAAGACTTTCTAAATTTTGTGGCATGAATAAAAATACTTGTTAATCCGTCAGCCCTTTCACAAAGATACCAATCCTCTCTATAGCTTCAGCCATTCTCTTTTGAGAGAGGGCATAAGACAATCTCAAATAGCCTTCCATTCCAAATTCTATTCCCGGAACTGTCACCACCATTTGACTCCTTAGTAAAGATTCACAAAAGTCACTCGATGTTTTAAGTGATTGCCCTTCAAAAGATTTTCCCAAAACTTTAGAGATATTGAGCCATATATAAAAAGCTCCACCTGGAGGAGAGATATGAAATCCATCAATTGTGTTTAACTGTGTGACTGCAAATTTTCTTCTTTCTCTCAACGTCTTTAAAGAAGACTCTAACTCTGGTTGTCCGCTCTGAATAGCGGCTAATGCAGCCTTTTGAGAAATAGCTGAGGCACACCCCAGGGCTTGGCTTTGATAATTCGTCATAGCCTTTATAATAGATTCAGGTCCAACGGCCCATCCTATACGCCACCCTGTCATAGCATATGTTTTAGATACTCCATTCACACACACTGTTCTCTCAGATAATTCTGGAGCCACATTTAATATATGTGGAGCAACTCTCCCATTAAAAATCAGACAATTATAAATATCATCCGTTAATACAACGATATCAGGATATTCCAATAGGACATCGGCGATTTCTTTCAATTCACTTTCTTCATAATACTCTCCGGTGGGATTACTTGGAGAATTTAAAAGAACGACTTTTGTCTTATCACTCACCGATTCCTTCAAGGATGATCTTTTTAATTTAAATTTCTCACTTTCCAATGTAAGGACTTTAATTGGTCTTCCTCCAGAGAGTTCCACCATGGCAGGATAACTGACCCAATAGGGAGAAGAGAAAAGAACTTCATCGTCTAAGTTTACAAGACACTGTAGAGCTGTAAAAATAGAAAACTTAGCTCCGCCTGTAACGCTGACATTTTGAAATTTATATCGAACGCCTGTCTCTTGAGAAGTTTTTTGTGCTATGGCTTTCCTTAATTCCAAAGTTCCACTTGCCGGAACATACTTTGTAAACCCATCCTCTATAGCTTGAATTCCCGCAGAGCTGGCCACTTGAAAAGTGTTCCAATCTGGCTCACCAACAGCTAATGATATGACATCCTTTCCTTCAGATTTTAACTCCTTTGCTCGAGCAGATAGGGCCAGAGTCGCTGAAGGTTTCAGGTGACTCACTCTTTTTGACAGCATCATATTTCCTCTCTTCATTTATTGTTCTTTGAGTTTCTTTTTAAGAGCTTCTTCCACAGGTTTCGAGACAAATTCACTCACGCTTCCACCTTTGAGTAAAATTTCTTTAATAACAGAAGCAGAAACAAATGTATATTGGGGATCCGCAGGGATAAAGAGAGTTTCTAGCCTCATATCTAAACGTCTATTCATTTCAGCCATGATACGTTCATTATCAAAGTCATTGATATTACGTACTCCTCGGACCAAAATAGCGGGTTCATATTGGGGAACCAAAGAAGCTATTAAACCATCCCAACCTATCACTTTGACTTGAATCCCCATAGCCTTCAAACTGGACTTAAAAAGTATCACACGCTCATCACTATTAAATAGATATGTTTTTTCTGTAGACTGTGCAACGACGATAATAATTTTACTAAAAACCCGATTCAGTCGTTCCACGAGATTTAAGTGACCATTTGTCACTGGATCAAAACTTCCAGGAAATATCACCGTTGGCTCATTCATTAATAATTCCCATACACTTTATATTCACTTGATTTTGACTATAGATAATTTTCATTTGCAAATTCCAGTTTTTTATCTCTACTTTTGTTTTAAAAAGCGGAGTTTAAAGTCACCCATTTTTTATTCTAAACCCTTGACCTTGCATTTGGACCTTCCCTATCCCCCTATTTATTTTAAACTATTAATTTCTTATTAGCTTCTTCCCGATACCCTATTTATGAGGATAATTCTTATAAAAGGTCAAATACTTATCGCCAAAGTCTCTTTGATCCACCTGTTTTAATGTACTATACATCTTTTCAATCGCTTCAAAATGAGAAGTCTCTATAACGACAATTGATTCCTGATCGAGCACATGACTTTCAGAGATATCCTTCATTATTCTATCACCCCACTTTTCTGTAAATGGGGGGTCCGCAAGAATTAATGAAAAAGATGGCCCTCTATATTCCTTCAAGAATTTAAATACATCTTTCTTTTCAATATGAACATTATCTAGGACTTTAAAATGAAGAAAGTTTTTTTTCATTAGAGTAATCGCACTTTCATGCCGTTCAACAGACAAAACATGGTGAGCATTTCTAGATAGACACTCTATGGCCAGGCTACCTGTTCCAGAAAATAAATCCAAAACATTGATCCCTTCTAGATTATTACCCACTATATTAAATAATGATTCTTTGACTCTATCCATCATCGGTCTAGTCTTTTTATCTAAGGGACGCTTGAGTCGTCTCCCCTTAAATGTACCTCCTGTAATACGCAAAATAATACCTCGACAAGAAATGTATCAGGTTCTTGATACCTCAATAAGGGATTCACATTGATCGGCAACGTCAAATACATTAGTAAATGGTTTAGGGATAAAAAGATCGACACGACTATCTTGAACGAATTCCCCATGAGATTGGCCTGAGTAAGCTGACATGAGAGCCACTTTTATATTTCCGATTTTCAATTCTTGGATCATCTGAAGTCCTGTCATACCCGGCATAACAACATCGGCTAAAATCAAATCGAGATCCTTTTCTTCGCAAATGGATAGACCTTCAGTCCCATTTTCGGCAACAAAAACAGTATGTCCTCGAAGACTAAAAACACGTTCAAGAGACTTTCTAATAGACCGTTCGTCATCAACTATGAGTATTCTCATTCTTCCTCATTGGGTCTGGTAACGTAATAATAAATTGTGCCCCTTTTCCTAAATCTTGAAACAATCTTAAGTCTCCCGAAAAAGTTTCTAAAATAGACTGACATACATTGAGTCCGAGGCCAGTTCCCTCCCCTTCTTTTTTAGTTGTAAAGAAGGGATCAAAAATCTTATCCGCTATATCTTTGGAGATACCATGACCACTGTCTTCAATTTCAATTTTGACTTTATTTTTTTCCCTAAAACCCCTGATCCAAATTTTCCCTGATTTTGGCATCGCCTGAGAGGCATTATTTAATATATTGAACATCACTTGTTGCATTAAATTAGGTTCCACCTCAATCAGAAGATTTTTGTCAACTTGAATAATAAGCTCATGAAGTCTTAAAGCACTTCGCAGGACAGGAAGAGTTTTTTGTAAAATAGAATCAAATAGAACTTGAGTATGTGATGAATCAGATTCAGGGGTAGAAAATTCCATAAAATTTTTTATAATAGCCTGTGACCTTTCAGAGGCCTTTTCTATTTCTATCAAATCATTTTTAATCTTCTCACCTAAAGACGAATCGTTTAATAAAACTTGAGCCATTGATCGAATCCCTGTTAATGGATTGTTGAGTTCATGAGCAATATTTCCTGCCAATAATCCTAATGCTGCCATTTTTTCATTTTGAATCATTTTTGCTTTTAAAACTTTCCCCTGTGTAACATCTACGTAATGATTAATAAAGGCTGTAGGGGAGTGTTTGTCTGTGAGTTTTATAGGGTAAGACCTAACTTCAAATATACTTTCTCCAATGTGGACTTCAGACCCTATGGGCTTTCCTGTTTTAATCACCTGACCGAGGGGGCAGTTGGGGCAGGGAGTCTTTCTATTTGCGAATTTTTCATAACAAAGTGTGACCTTTGATTTTTTTCGAAAGGATGCGTTGGACCTTAATACTGAATAATGACTATCTATGATAGCAATCGGCTCTCTAATGGCATCAAATGTGTCTGCCCATTGCTCTGAAGCTGTTGAAAGTTGTTCAGATAGAATCATTTTTTCTAAGACAATGTTGAGGGATTGAAAATGAGAGAGCATATTTTTAGATGCTTCTTTCATCTGATCAACTCCTCCCAAAAACTCAATGTACAGGACCGGGGGCATTTTATATTCCAAGACGCCATAGCTGAGAGGAATCGTCATCAGTTTAGATAAAGGTCTTCCCAATTGAGAAGCTAAATATTCCTGATCCTCTCTATGGTTATAACGAAAGCGTGACATAAGAGGCCAGTCTTTATTAGCATCTTTAGTCATTAATTGCCGACCTTGAAAGTACATAATTTTAGCTTGTATTGGATTTGCATAATAAGACAAAATAGGGTTTCCAAATAATTTCATCCGATCTAACTCTGATTTTAACGTAACCATCATATCCCTTAAAGTATGACTGTTAGATAATGCTTGCAAAAACTGGATAAGACTTTTAAGATATTTTTGTCTTTCGGATAACTTTAAATCAGCTTTCCTTTCATTGTCCAATGAAAGAGTGGGCTTTTCTCTAGCGTTTTCTATACTGCAATCTCTTTTTTGACTTAGAAATAAAATATTATGAGAGTTTGTATATGTTTTTTTTAAAATTTTTGTCATATTCTCAGAAAACTGTTTGGTATTGAGTATGCGATAGGGGTGTAGTCTATTAATAATTGGGACATATTGTTCTTGATGTATTTTCTCTGCAATAAGCAAGGGTCTATTACCCTTCAGCCATTGAGTGAGCTGTTCGATTTCATCGTTTGAAAAAAAATCTTTTGAACATTCAACAACACAAACCCCATTTGCAGAATACAAAGATAATTCTTCAAACTCTAAAAACTGTGCATGAAACTTTTTAAAAATCCCTTTGGAAAGCAATGATGGGGAACTTCTCACCACAGTTACAGGAAAAGAAGTATTATATGCCACTACGCTCCTTTTCGATTTTTTCTTTTTTTATGTGGAGCAACGCTTTTAGATTCATTATTTAAACCTTGTAACTCTTGAATCATTTGATTTTTTCTACTCTCTACTATAGATAAAATTTTGAGATCTTGCTGTATTATCTTTTTCACTGTTTGATCTTTTTCTTCAAAAATACTTTGAATCTGTTTTTTTATAGATTTTGTTGTGGAGGTTGGCATTTCTTTAAGGGCTTGATTAAGCACTCCTTCCAGTTTTTGGATCTTATCTAGCAAGTGATTTCTGGTGTTATAGAACTTTTTAATATGATCGAATTGACCCACTGTTATACGTTCTATCTCCTTACAATTCACTTTGTAGAGCTTTTGAATATACTTATTTCTTTCCATTAAAAGAGTAAGTATTTTTTCCATTTTTTGGCCTTTCTAAATCTTAGACTCATTCTGTTTTGAGAAAATTGATTTTTACTATCAAGCCATTCTTTGTTTGCTTTTACTCTCTATTTATTATTTTAACTGATTCTGGAGAATTTTTATGAGTCAATAATATGGCTTATTGCTTTAGGGCAGAAACACTCTACTTTTGACTCATATAGGATATGATTAACTTTTTATATATGTTACATAAAGGTGTTGATTGGCTATACCTTTGAATGGCCTATGTGTTTCAAAAAGAAAAATGGGGGTTTAAAAATTTTCCGTCAAATCGCCTCCTACTTTTGCACAGCCTTTTTCTTTTCTTATAGATATATTCTTTTTCTTTAAGTCTTTTCAGATGGCGAATAGATTAAGAAAAGCTCTTTATTTGCTCTATCTCTCGATGGCGTAAATCATTCTTAAAACTACTACGCCTTCAGACAACTTCAAAGGTCATAGCTCATCTCTGCCGCAGGCTAAAAACCTTGGCTTGATAGTATTCGATGCCATCAAGCATAGAATAAACGATCTTTAAACATATACGTTCTGTAAGAAAAGGATTTTTATCTTCCCCTTCAAGCTCAAACAGCTTCAAAGGCCGCAGGCTCGTCTTTCTTCGAAATACGCCCTGCGCTTTGAAAAACTCGCTTTAATAGAAAGATCAAAATCCTTTCCTCCTCTATTGTCCATAAGGTTTAAGATGGATTGAGTAGGAAGAGTTTTTCTTAAGTCTTTCAAAATCTCAAACAACTCTGAGGTCCGCAGCTCGTCTTCGCCGAAGACTAAAAGCATAAGCTGGATAGTGCTTGATATGATCTAGCCTAGAACAAACTTGCCTTTCGACGAATACGCCCTGCGCCTCAGAAAACTCGTTTTGAAAGACTTAAGAAAAAACTCTTGGCCCGTTCTCTGGTAAAGTCTAAAAACTCTTGGCCCTAAAGAGCTTATCTAGAAATTTATCACATATTAAAATCTAAACGCCTGACCGATTGAAGATAGATTCTTTAAAGTGATGAAAAAATGTTACAAAATTTGTACAACTGTTCAATTTTTTCTCAATTTCTAATGTAAGTTACAGTTGTTTTGTTTTGTTTTGTTTTGTTTTGTTTTGTTTTGTTTTGTTTTGTTTTGTTTTGTTTTGTTTTGTTTTGTTTTGTTTTGTTTTGTTTTAACAAGAGGTTAGCTCCTTTTAAGGGCAAAAACAATCCCCCTTTTTGTAAATAAACCGCAAGATTTATAATCTGGCACAACACTTGCTCCTTAAACTAAGACTAACCCTTTTAACAGGAGGAACTTTTTTATGAACCATCTAAAATTCATTCTCACACTAGCTGTGGGATTAACACTCTCTGCAGCCTCTTTGGCTCAAACCACTCAACAGGTGCAAGAAGAAACTCATCCACCTATTAGCTCCAACAATCTGCACTATACAGACTGGCAAACAACTAGGATTTATCAAAAAGAAGGGATTGATCCACTCTCTCAGTCAGAATGGCTTGAAATCAGGGCTGAAACTGCTTACCACACAGTCCCCCCTGATCCTAAGAAAGCCACTAAATCAGTTCATCTTTACAAATGTTATCCAGACCAAGATTGCGAAAGGTTAGCCCGTCCAATACCTAGAGAAAAACTAAAGACATTTTTAACAAAAGCTAACTCAACAAGCATAGGTTTTTCCGTTTTAGCATTAGCGTTAACAATGCCAGCGATTATTTCTTTGGGGCCGACGACGGGGGCCGCTGCAGTAGCAATGGGGGCAGCAGGGGCTGTTGGACTCCAACTTGTTTCAGGGGTTACATCAGGAATACTGATAGGTAATGAGGATGAGAGTTTGGGAGAATTAACATTCAATAAATTCATGAGTAATACAGTGAGAGGTATTCGTAAAGTGGGCCATATATATAGAAACACTGGAGAGTGGATAATATCACCATATAAGAATGGATCTCTTTTGAGAAAACTTTTAAGTAAAAAGGACACTTTATTTGTTAAGGATCTTAAGAAACTTGAAGATGAGTTAAAAAATATTATCCACGAGGCTTTGTAAGT
The DNA here is from genome assembly GCA_965116215.1 of Bdellovibrionales bacterium. Lineage (GTDB taxonomy): Bacteria > Bdellovibrionota > Bdellovibrionia > Bdellovibrionales > JAKFYE01 > CBDBKL01. The sequence goes on from OZ220494.1 coordinate 1,077,490, forward strand.
TCAATAGCAAGGAGCAGAAAAGAACGAATGGAACAAGAGAAAGGGGAAAGAGAGAGATTTTAAGAGAAGAAGGACTTTAAATAAAGGTGTGGCTTGGTAAAAATGTTGAGATTCCAATTTTTAACTTAAAGTCAAATCAAACACCACTTTCAAACCGCTGAAGACTCTCAAAAACACAAAGAGTCTGTCTCAGCGGTTTTTTTGTATGAAACTTATTTATGAAGATTGTACTAGGAGGATGCAAACAGGTAGCGTTATTTAAATTCCATAAATCATTTTTAAAGTGGAATCTAAAAATAATAAATTCATGACAACTAAAAGTTGTCATGAATTTATTAAATATATATATTTCTTTATTTCATAAAAAATCAGAGTAAAATAAAACTTCACAGATTGAAACGCCTAATGTTTTGGTTGCGCCACAATTTCCTGAATGATAAAATTACTAAAAAAAAGGGGTCCCGAAGGACCCCGTTTTGGTTGCGCCACAATTTCCTGAATGATAAAATAACCTTCGGGATAACAGGCAAATTCTGAGAGTTTTGGTTGCGCCACAATTTCCTGAATGATAAAATCACAGCCAGCCTGGTCTTGTGTAGTCTTTGGGTTTTGGTTGCGCCACAATTTCCTGAATGATAAAATTAATGATTTTTATAAATCATCTGAAATTGAGTTTTGGTTGCGCCACAATTTCCTGAATGATAAAATTGATGAGGAGTTTTTATAGCTGGCCAAATAGGTTTTGGTTGCGCCACAATTTCCTGAATGATAAAATGCAATTAATGAATAAGAAGTTTCAAAAGAGGTTTTGGTTGCGCCACAATTTCCTGAATGATAAAATTACAGACAGTGAACTGTCTTGCAGGTTTACGTTTTGGTTGCGCCACAATTTCCTGAATGATAAAATAACAATCACCAAAGGGGTTTAGTTCCCCTTGTTTTGGTTGCGCCACAATTTCCTGAATGATAAAATCATTTGCTGAGAAGACAAAAATACATTTGAGTTTTGGTTGCGCCACAATTTCCTGAATGATAAAATCAATAACTTCGAGAAGAAGAGCCTTCTATAGTTTTGGTTGCGCCACAATTTCCTGAATGATAAAATTTTGGACCTCTTCTTACCTCTTGTGTTGATGTTTTGGTTGCGCCACAATTTCCTGAATGATAAAATCTATACTAGAAAAACCCCCTGTAATTACAGGGGGTTTTTCTATATCTTTCTTCAAAAAAGACGCAATTGCTTATACTGGTTGGGCAAATCTTTTTCATTTTTTCCTCGAAAACTAATAATGTCTCCAAACTGCTTATCTGTAACAGTTAATAAATCCACTTTCCCATTTTGAGGCAATTTACAAGAAATTTTTTTAACCAAACTCGCTACCTTTTCTTTACTAGGACAAACCTTTGAGTAGACAGAAAACTGAACCATCTGAAAACCTAAATCCAACAAGTGCTGTCGAAAGCTTGTCGCCATCTTCCTCTCCTTCTTAGTCGTTACTGGTAAATCAAAAAATGCAAAGAGCCACATAATACGATAATGACTTAAATACCCCATATAAAATAAATAAACCCCTACCCCTAAGAACAATTTATTTTTAAATGACTCCAATTGACCTTAAAAGCAACATCCCACTTTTTCTTTTCCAACAACACCAATGCTAAAGACGTCGAAAAATGTGAGGCCAATTGAAACAATGAAGTGGTCCCTGACTCACCTTCAATATCAACAATAGCAATACGAGCTAATGCCCTTTTTACATCTCGATCCACCTCAGAAAAACCCTGAATACTCAGCTGTTTTACAAAGTAATCCCCAATGGGCCGAAACGGCTCCATCAAGTCATCCACCAAACACATCGGATTATGTACATTCCTATGGTGAAGACCAATGCCAGGATGAAGTCCGGCCGTTACAATTGCCCGTGCGACACAAGAGCGAATAATCGCATAGGCATAATTCAACATAGCGTTCACTCCATCCCCCTTTTTATCCCTTCGAAAATCCTTGGAAAATAAACTGGGCCAATACTTTCTGGCCCCCTGTGCCTCCAAATGAGTAGAGTCGCCAGACTTTACTAAATGAGACATATTGAGCAATCCCCTATAGGGAAGTCCAAACTCTTTTAAAACTAAAGCCTGATGCCTTAACTTCAATTTGACAACCGTCTTCCACAACCTCTTTCTTAAGGGCTGACTCATATCAATTTGAGATTGAATTCTTTTATTTTGATAACAATTCGCCACTAAAGGCAACACTATCGCTTGAGGTACAAAAGAAGCATTACAGATAGAAACAGGAATACCTCTATTGACTAATTCCACTAAAATATTAGAAGAGTGAGAACAGCCATACCCGGTAATAACAACACCTAAAATATCATCAAGAGCCACTCGATCCAATAACTCCTTCTTCTCACGAATTTCTAAAAATCCACGATATAAACTCAATCTTATATGAGATTTGGAAATCTCAATAAATTGACCAAAATGATAACGTGACAAACTCCCTCCCACAATACTCATAACTCATCCATCAAGAAAAATATGATTTCAAATTTTATCTGCGCTCCCAAAAAATCACATACAAAATGGATAGGGTTACTGCCCACCCCAATCGTTCGTCATTGCTTATTGGGATCAATATCACTATGATCTAAAACACGGTCCTCATCGGACTCAAATATGGGCCTTTCGTATTTTAAAAATTCAGCACGACTCATAAAGTGACCTGCAAACATCTACAACCTACATATAACCTACCAATAACAGTGAGTGCCAAATGAATGAACGTCTTAACTGCTACAGATTCTCTACTTATGCGCTCTTTTTAAAATCCCCAACAGGACTTAAAGGCGTCAATTTGACTTTCCCACAGGGACTGATATCCACTCTCGAAGGTCCTAGTTTCTGTAAAGTCCCCGCTGTCTTTGTTGTATATTTAAATGGATTAGCTTTATCTCTATTTCTCGCATCGACATTGGCCTCAAAGTGTTCCGCAAAAGTAAATCTCTTAGTCTTATCAAATCCCACGAGTATCCAAAATTTCTTATTAAAAAATAACATGTCCCCCTTCATCAATCTTGATCGAGAAGGTATCGGCTTAAAGTCTTTTTGATTGGCCTCAAATGTACTGACAATGCGAACATCCCACTGGCCCTTTTCTTTTCTGAAAATTTCTGCCGCATAATTACTATCTCCCTTAAAGAATTTGTACACCCTTCCCTTTTTATCCGAAATAGGGATCACAGACACATTTTCTTTGACCCTTATTCTCCTCACCCCCGTTGTTATATGATACTCCTTTAAAAATTCCTTATCGATTTCCCCTTTCTGTTCAAGTCTTTTTAAAAACTCAGAGCGTATCTCAGGACTTAATATGTTCTTCACTTTTTTGCTATTTATATCCAAAAGAGGCTTATAATGAACGACATCAATAGGTTTAGAGAAATTCATTTCCTCCTTAGAAATCTTTTGATGAGCTTCTTGAGAAACACCGTAAGCCGTATCATTATGAAGTTGACCCTCTCTCTTTGTCTTTCTCTTATGAGACACGATCAATCGACTTAAAGCCTCTCTGGCCTCTCTTTTAAAATCCGGCCACTGCGGCAATAGATCCTCTTCAGACAGTACTCTTCCAAGACGTTCCAACCTCGCCCCATCCTGCCCTTCCATCTTTTTCGCCTTATCACTGACCCTTTTAATCAGGCCACGATCCATCAAACCCAGCATAAGAGCATCATGTGCATGATGACGATGATCGTCTCTATTTTTCTCATCTATCTTCAATATCTGTCTAACAATGAAAGTAACAGGTCCATTAACAGTCCAAACCCTTTTCCCCTCTTCTTTTTTATAAATACACTCTAAATACTGGTGTGCACACTTAGAAATATAACGAGTATCATTTAACTGCCTTTCTAAAAAACTGGATTCATCCTCAAATTGCTTGAGGGCGTCCTTCTCAAATCGCCACTTCTTTCTTCTCATTCCTGACAACTCTGAAACTCGTTTGAAAATATTCTCCCAGTTTTCTTTATTGTCTGAGAAGGCCTCGTAAGGTGTTTGTTTGCCCTTACATTGGTTATGCTCTTTAAAAACTAAAACTTTATTAGAGTAAGAATCATCTAAGGTTTTTGAGAAAGGCAGTATATGATCGACTTCACATCTTCCTGTAAAGACCTCCGACTGTGCAATTGTTTGACCCGAATAAAGACATTTTTTTTCCTGATCCTCCCATAATTTATACTGCTCTCTATTTTCTCTGTTATTCTTTATTCCAAATGCTTCGAGTTCTTTAGCACACCTATCATTTCTTTTTTGGTTGTCATTCATCGATTTTACATATTTACTCTTTGTCTTTTGACCCATGGGTAAATCTCTGGCTAGCTCTACCACAATCTGATCTGGCCTTCCATAAACCCTAATAATATCATTAACAACCAATCGCAATTGATTAAGAGCAATATGCACTGTCGGGTTGGAGATTCTTAAATCTTCCTCTCCCTTGAAAGAATCACTGGATCTTTTCACCGGCACACAATGCTCTTCCAAAATTTTCTGATATCTGGGCAACTTCTTTTGCAAATCCCCCTTGTACCTTCTATCTGAATGATGATACCCAGCCGATGCTATAGCCTCATGTTCCAACTCCCCCCTCTCCAAATAGGGCATGATCTTTCCAATCAGAGTCTTACTGTATTTTCCATGACCCTCAGGCAGATGAGCTTCTAAACAGTCTTTTATTTGTTGATCAGAAAGATTGAGACTCTTATCCTGACTCAATGACTTCAGATTCTCCAAAATCTCTTCATCAGATTTCATAAAGGGATCCTCTGCCTTACCTTTTGTCAATGCCTCTCCTTCTGTAAATGCTCCTCCTTCTAAAATTTCAATAAAACGATCCTGTACATCTAGTGGAAAATCACCCCAATCAGGCACTCTTTTTGACAACTCTGTATACGTTTGCTCCCCTTCCAGATCGTCTCTAACAGATGAATCTAAATTAAAACTAGAAAAAGAATCAGCCATCTCTGGAAAAAACTTTTTAAACTCTTTCTCCAAAATCGAAAATTTCACCATTTTTTTCTTATAAAAAAACTTATCCATCACATGATTTCTAAAAACAATCCCCCTATCCATCTGAACAATAGGATGAGAGCGACCTTGATTGTCCACATAGTTTAAATTGTTCAGTTCTTTTAAAATTCTAAATCGCTGAAAGGATGGTAGTGCCTTAGATATTCTGTCTTCTTTTGGAATGTGATAACATTTTCCAACCACAGGTTTCTTTAAGTTTCTCTGAGAAAATATAGCGTTATGAAAATGCTCTTTTATTTTTTCATCTTTTAACTCTTTATGAAATCGAGATTGTGCCTCCCAAAGTTTGTTAAACTCATCTTCAATCATTGCCCTTTGCGCATAAACCAAATAATTATCCTTTTCCCGACATCCCAGTGGTCTTCTAGACAAAATCCAATTTTCTTGTTGAGACCCTCCTCTCCCAGAAGTTCTGCGGCTTTTTTCCATCCTTTGAAACCTCTTGTATAGCCATTCCCCATAAGTCCTCGCTCCACCCTTCTCCATGGAGTCTTTTGACTCTTCAATAGATCTTTTAATAACACCATCTTCCTTTTTATTATGTAACTTGCGAGAACTTTTAAAACCCCTTCTTTGATTGAGATGAAACAAAGCTCTTCCAAAATGATAGAGATCTAATTTTTCATCCAGCCCCCTCGCTCTTAACTCATAAGGGTTTAAGCCCTCTAACTTCTTTTGCGAAAAAATATCTTTCGGAAACAATCCATATTGGGTGAGTAAATCCAAAAGATATTTTCTCCTTTGCAAGTAACGATCTCTTTGCCTTCTTTGTAGCCTAGCCTCCCGTCTTCCTGCATTTAAAGTCGTCTTTTCTTTGGGATCTCTACCCTCAGAAAAGATGCGAACCCCGATTCCCTTAATTCCATATGGCTTCTTATCCCTATTCAAATCATATAACACCCAACCTATAGAATTTGTTCCTATATCCAAGGCTAATCTAAGATCATTCCATTGAAGCTGTTCATCCCCCTTCATCTTTAAAACATTCTGAGATCTGCTCGATACCTGCTCCCATTGCTCAATTGATGATCCTGCACTCTTTAAAACTCCATTTGTTTTCTTCACAAAGAGCCTCCACTGTAAATTTTAATAGTCAAACCGACTATTAAAATTATTGACAAAGTGATTATTATCTAAATCGATGATGAATTAGAAAGTCTATTCGGATAAGAAATACTTTTTCTTTAACTAAAACGACAAAGGTGTTTCATAAAAAGCCATCGTTATTTTTAAAATTAAAAAATTTAGACTTTACTTATAAAATATGGTGTAATTTTGTTTGTTCTTTATCATTCAGGAAACTGTGGTGCTCCCAATAACAAGTGAGTACTCGCACCATTCTTGGCGGGTTATGCTCGCCTTGTTTTTTTATACCCACATTGATCTTTTGGAAACAAAGTCTTATTGATAAATTATTGAGTCCACTCTCAAAGGCACTAGGATTCATTTGTGAGAAGATAGATAAAGATTGATCTTGAAAGTATTGTCTCATAATAAGAAATACAACATCTCTCTATGTTTATAGTCTGTAAGTCATTCTCATAAAGAAAAATTAAATATGCTATAATGGTATTAATCATTCTTTACTCCTTTATTTGCAGAGGCTCCTAATTAGGGGTCTTTGTTTTATTTAATAATTTTTTTAATTTTTGTATCAATTTGATATCAATAAAAAAACTTTATATAAGCTAAATGAAAATTCCTTATTCATTCTGATTGCAGCACAGCTTGCTAGAATGGTAGACTTGCCACCATCTATTCTAGTTGTTGCTCCATAATATAACTCTGTCGGTGGAATCTGACACTGTTTTTTCAAATGTAGTTGATTTAAATTTCGACGTCATTTCTACTATGATAAAATAAAAATATGAAAAACTATTCTATCATTTTGTCTGAACTCGCTTTGGCGATTGAAAGTTGTGCAACATCTGGGCGTGCTCAAAACGAAACAGGAATGACACTTTTATCAGATGAGGTTCAATTCTGGATCCGACGGATCGCAGATAAAATCCAATCTGAGAGCTTGGATTCTCAAAATGAGATGGAACTTCTCATTGAAGACATCGAAAAAATAACCGGCGACTATAAACACTTTGATGATGAGGAACGACAATACACTGCCAAGAGAAAAATTTCCAAAGTCAAACAAGCGTCTATAGATTTACTTCGAGATTTATTGTACGAACATCAAGCTGCATAATTAAGACAAAGAAAAATAAAGACTATCCATTTTTTAACTTTTTTAAAAATTATGCATGGACCAGTTATAATGTCATTACATTTTATTTTCTCCTTTCGTTGCAGGGGACCAATTGGTCCCCTGTTTTTTTAAATATAACGATCACCTCAACAAAAAAAGTTTCTGAAGTCTTTCAAAATGAGTTCTTTGAGATGCAGGGCATATCTGCAGAAACAGAATTTGTTCTATCCCTAAATACACGAGTACTATCCAGCCAAATCTTTTAGCCTCCCCACGGAGATGAGCCTGTTTTAATTCTTGATAGTATCAAGTTCTATCCAGTCACGATTTTTAGGTTTCCATGGAGACAAGCTGCAAACTTCAGAGTTGTCTGAAGATTTTGAAAATCTTGAAAATATAGAACTTTAGAGTCTGAAATGTTTGGCTAAACAAAATACTGGGTCCATTTTTATACTTTACTGAAAACAACCACATACTCATTAGTCATAGTATTTGATTTTATGCCCACTTTATTAGTCGGGGAGTTTTTTGAAGGCATAACTTTGTTGTGGATCGTTCTAACGAATATTCCCTCAAAGTTCAATCCCATGCTATCAAAGAAAAATGCAGTCACCTGATCCATAGGTATTTGAAAACCCTTTACTGTTCTATTCCCAACCACAAAGCAAACCCTTCCCCCTTCATTTAATCTTTCTACTACGTTTCTTATGACTTTATAGTAACCATTAAAGAAGTGCGCCACTTCATTAGCTCGCTTGGAATCGAAACTCCTAATTTTTTCAAGTGTATCTTTCAATATTTCATATTTGTAAAGTCCCTCAATAAACTCTCCTTCTCTCCCTAAACTTTCTCTATCAATACGATAACCGCTTTCATAGTGAGAATTTAAACCGTTGACCCAATCGGCACCGAAACTTGTGTACTGTCCATAGGCAACCGTTGTCCTACTATCACCATAGGGCGGTGATGTAATCACCAGATCATATCTTATCTCCAAGGGGAGATCATCTTCTGAATTAGAAAGTATGGGCTGACTTTTTCTTCTGGGGATATCCCTACTCAAAAACACTTCTATCATATCTTTGAGGTGAGAAAAAAATTTGGGGAACACTTCATTTTTTATCCCCTCTATCTTCTCTTCTTTAATCCTATATCTTTTAAATTCGCCGTTTCTTGTGAAAGATTGGTTACGGCAAATAAAGGCAAAAATGGCTATAAAAAAATCTCTGTACTTATAAGATCTATTTTTTAAAACCCATCTTATTTTTCCAAGGTCATTGACGACTTCCTCAGAATACCAATAATCCATGTTCTTTATTTGAGGAATATCTGTTTGATAACTGTCAAAAAGAGAATCTGTACCCTTAGACAAGGCTTCCGTTAAGTCCTCAAACTCTTCCAGTAATTTTTTTCTTTCATACATCTGAGTTTTTGCCCGAGCGATCAAAAGGGCCATGGGGTTTATATCCAAACCAAATGAATCATGCCCTTTGATTTTAGACTCAAGCAAAGTGACTCCACTTCCACAAAATGGATCGAAAACCACATCCTCTCTTTTAGCATATTTCTCAATAAGAAAATTTACCAATAACGGATGTATCATAGCAGGGTAAGGATGTATTCTATGCCTTCCTCTTAAAAGTTGTTCTCCATGAAAGGAAAGCTCTTTCTGGTCGGTTCTTGGATATTCAAACATCTTACCCTCAATTTAAAATAATAAACTGTTTAATAAATGAGATAGAAGGCAGTCCAAGGTTTAGAAACCCAACCAATCTCAACAACAGACTTCTATCCACATGACAATCGAACTCATAAAAAGGTCGTCGCCTTTTAAATTATCAGATAGGTCCATATGACCAACCAAGCTCACTCGCCAAGAAGACTACAATAACTATAAATAATAATAGCCAGCTTGATATCTTCTCTTCTTAAGATTTATCTCCGGGCTTGAGTGGACCCGGTGTCCACGGGCCACTTTCCGAATCACCCAACATAATAATATTCGATCGATCTTTTTTAAATTCCAAACCCTTGTTCTCAGAGCCGACCTCTTCGATGCTCAAAATGGTATACAAAGAAATATGCAAAGCCTTCGTATTTTGAAACTTCTTCTTCCAATTCTCTTCAGTAGGAAGAAGAAGCAATCCCCTACCCCTATCTTCAAAAATAAAATCTGATAGACACACAAAACCTAAACCCAAATGAGAATCCATCACCGATCTCACCCTAAGAACAATCACCTTATTCTCAGAAAGATCTCTAAACGTCACTTTATAAAACGTCTTATCTTTAGTTGTCATCTCATCAGCCTTTTAAACCTGAGTCTAAAAAATATCAATGCTATTTTCAAATAGAGTTTCATAAGTGATCTAGCACTTTAAAAGAACTATTAAAATCGGATTCTAAAGTCACCTGTTTGTCCGCTGCCCAACCGAATGCTTTAGGAGATCTATAAGATCAGACTCCGAAGTCACACGAGCCGCCTGCTTTTGAATATCCGATTGGGCCCTGAGCTGTAACAGAGCATAGGCCTCAGCACGTATCCGCCTGACATCTTGTCTTCGCTTCTTAAAATCCCTCTTCATCATTTTCAAAACACACTCCCCAACATCCAAGACACCCCTACCCTCAGTCGCCTCCGTCATAAATACCGGCCTTTGCAATTCACCCCCATCATCACTCGCTTTTAATTCCTTTACAAAACTGTCCGCTCCAGGACGATCCGCCTTATTGACCACAAAAAAATCGGCAATCTCTAACAATCCCGCCTTCATCGCTTGCACACTATCACCACTTTCAGGAACTAAAACAACAGATACGCAATCAGCCACATTCATAATCTCAAGCTCCGTCTGCCCCACACCCACAGTCTCAACCAACGTGATATCAAAACCCCAATAATCAAAAGCACGCAATAATAAATAGGCCACTCCCGATACCCCACCTAGAGTCCCCCGAGAACCAATGGATCTTATAAAAACATCATCATCCGTGGCATAAGTATTGTACCGAATACGATCTCCCAAAATAGCTCCCGAAGAAAACGGACTCGTTGGATCAACTGCTAAAACCCCAACCCTTAAAGACCTCTTCCTCAACTCCCCTATTAACCCATTAATCAAAGTCGACTTGCCGGCACCCGGAGGTCCCGTCAAACCTAGACGAAAAGATAATCTCTTTGGCTGAGAAAATTTTTGAAAAGAAAAAATCGTAGAGCCAATAGTCTCAATCTGACTCAAAAACTCAGAAAACTCCCTATTCGTACCCCGACCCTGTAGGTTCAAAAAATGCTGTATCTTATTCTCAACACTCAAGCCACAATCCCATCTAAAAACAGACCTTAGTCGTATTCAAGAAACAAGCGATAAGTCAATGAAGTTTCAAAAGAATTTTTTCTTTCTCTCCTTATCCCTCTCCCTTTCTACCGACTTAAGGTGAGGTCTTGATTTTCCGATAAATAGGACATAAGGAGGGCATTTTATGAACCTATGGCAACGTAAAAACCTCATTGTAGGTCTAGCCATTACCCTCTTTTTTTCTATACCCATTTTCCTTGTCTTTAATCAATCCAACGTCAAAGAATCTCAAAAAAAGACCAATGAGATTTTCGCACTCACCGACAACTTAGATCCCATCCCCTCACAGCTCAGTCCCAAAAAACTAAAAAAAGACTCTAAGAATAAACACTCTAAAGACAAACTCTCAACAGCTCCTGAATGGGGTAGCTCCAAAGCTATTGGAGCATCGTCACCTTCTATAAAAAAAAGAAAAAAGAAAAAAAGGAAGTTATCCAATAAAATAAAGGTTAAAAAACCTCCAAAAAGTAAGAAAAAAACCAAATCTAAAAAGAAAATTCTAAAAGAAAAAAAAGCCCCAGATAACAAAATTGCTGAAACCAAGACAGAAAAAACTAAAAATACACCTCAAACCGCACATGGTGCTGGTGGTGGAGCAATACAACAGAGCCCTACGACTTCTTCAGAAAAAGAAAATAATCTCCCGCAATCTTTTACGCAAGAGGGTGACGACCCCACTGAAAGCTGGAAAAAATATCTGATCAATAACCCCTCGTACACCAAACTTATGGAGTTTATCAAAGCACACAATACAGGAATTATTTCAAATGTGGTCTATTTCTCAGTCTCAGAAGATATGATGAATAATAAAACAAAACAAATCAGAGAATATGGAGTTGCAGCACTCGGGGCCTATTCACACCCTGATAGTTTTGCCCTATTAACAAATCAACTAGATTCGGAAACACAAAAAACTATTGTACGTAAAATTAATGGTTACTTGGCCGCTTATATCAATTTTAACCATCTCTCTAGCCTTATTGCTTCTATTGGAGACCCCTCTACTCTTACGCGACACCAAGTCGCCATATATTTAAAACGTTCTGTGGAGTACAACCTCTCAGGCAGAGGACGCCCTCAAGATCCAGAAACACTCAAACGCTATAAAGAAAGCTACTCGTCTACACTCACACCCCTCAATACAGCCATTAATCAGGAAAACGAAGCACAAGTGAGATCTGCAATGCAAACTGCAAAAACACAAATTGAAACTCTCACATCAGGAAGAGATATTGCTTTTAGTGTACCCCAATGAAATGAAATTTCTTTACATTACTCTATAAAACTCCGTTTGCTACTCCTTATGAATGGTCTTTCTTAGAATATCTGTTGTGGAGTACCCTGAATAATAATTCAAACTTTTCACTTTCCCTCCATAACTGAGAACAAAATCTGAACCTACAATTTGACCACTCTCCCAATCGCCCCCCTTCACAAGAATATTTGGCCTGACTTTTTTAATCAGATTTAAAGGTGTATCCTCTGTAAACTCACACACAAAGTCGACGACTTCGAAACCGGCCAGCAGTTCTGCACGATCAGCAAACGTATTTATCGGTCGAGATTTCCCTTTAAGACGAGAGACACTTTCGTCAGAGTTTAATCCCACAAACAAAAAATCACCCAAGGACTTAGCTTGAGAAAGGGACCTCTTATGACCTATGTGCAAGATATCAAAACACCCATTGGTGAAAACAAGACGTCCCTTGCCTCTTAACTCCTGAACGGTTTCTTTTATAACACTTGGTTCAACTACGATTCCCACTTCACGTGTTTCTTATAAAGCCTCAGACCTGTCAACCAATAGGCCACATCTCTTCTCAAAATCCATGAACAGAGAGAAATAAAAACTCCACCCGTTGCTATTAACACAAACTGACGCCACAAAGATCTCAAAGGATACAAAGCAGACTCAAACTCTTTCCCAGATCCTAATTGAAGATCAAACGTCCACTCCCCTAAAGTCGAATTCAGTACACTTCTCAAAACTGTTGTATAAAAAAGTGAGATAGAAATCACTAATAGAAATAAACTCACTCGTGTCCCAAGGTCGACCTGAGCACTCTGTATTACAGAATACAATTCAACCCCCGTCACTGTCAGTAGAATAAAAAAACAACCACATACCATCGCAAGAATGGCAAAAAAATCAAAAAACATAGCTCCTATATGAGGAACCGCTTCTTCTAAATAAATTCTCTCTTTTTTTTGCTCCTCCTCCTCACCCCTGATTTGCACACCCTTCAAGTCCATTGAAAGATGTGGTTCTTCATATTTTTCTCCATGTTGATCTCTACTAGAGTCCTCTTGCTCTTTATTCTCAGATAACGGCGACCGCAAATGTTCTGCCGTAGACATTCGATGCGATTTATACTTTTGTGATTGAAATCCGGGAAGAGATGAGACAGCAGCTCTGGGCTGTGATGTTGAAACTTCCGTCACAAAATCCCTATTTGAAAGCGTAAAGGAAGGATTCCCATTCTGAGTCAGATTTTCACCAACACTCTCTACACCACGAAATGAATCACTGAGTTCATCATAATCCTTTTCCTTATCATGAAAACCCAACCCCTCAGTCAATGGCTTAAACTCAAATTCATCCAAACCCTCTTTTCCACTATCTTTCATAATGCCTCCCCTTTTGAAAAGAGTTCTCACATAAGTACTTTAAGATGCTGCAAATAGCCACGCAAGCCGTTTCGACTCGCAATATTTGCTCCCCTAGGGTTACTGGGGCCAAACCACATGCCCTTAACCAAACGACTTCTTTTTGAGAAAAACCCCCTTCACTTCCAATAATAATCCAGATCTCTTTAAAATTTGTTGAAAAACCCTTTCCCTCTAAAGTCTCTGAAAGGGACATCTCCCCCTGTCCTTCATAAAGAAAAACTCCCTTTCTCAAAGAGGAAGATTTGATCACTTCAACAATGTCCTTAATATAGCCCACTGGCTGAAGACTCATTAAGTCCCCCCTCCCCGTCTGCTGTGTGGCGGATTGGATAAGAGTTTGCCAACGTTGCACCCTCTTTTCTGAAATACGATCAGGGTTTTTGAAATAACTCAAATCGGAAACAAAGGGATGAAGGGCAGATACACCCAATTCCACCATCTTTTCAATAACCCGTTCCAATGTAGAAAATTTTGGTAAAGAGAGACAAAGGTGAATATATGGAGAGCAGGGTGGAGAAATCTCTCTGATTTCTATTTTTTTCCCTATAGCCTTTCTCTGATACACCTTAACAAGTTCCACCAAATGGGCCTTGCCATCTCCAAACAAAACTTCAAAACGACAACCCACCTTCTGTCGACACACTTGAATAATGTGCTTATAGGAGTTTCCCAAAACCTCCACAACATCACCCCTATCAGATTCTTTAGGTAACCAATATCTTCTCATACTATAGCTCTTGCCCTATACCTCATTTATTCAGCAGATATAATATTTAATAGACCTTATTTTAGTACAATTAGATCCATTCCAATATGGAATAAAAACCCCAGACGCTCTCTTTGCAAATTTCAAATGTATATAAATATGGCCTATAGCCACATCACCTTTACTTTTAGGGTTTTAGTTGGTTTTGAGCAGTTTTGAGATAGGGCGAACAGACTGTGAAGAGGTCTTTTCCGAGGTTCTATTGTGCTGTTGAGCAGAAGTATAGAGTTCTTGGCGATGAATTTTTGTATTTTCAGGAGCATCAATGCCAATGCGAACCTGTTTACCCTTAACCTGAACAACAGTGATCTTAATGTTATTATCTATGGCTATGCTCTCACCCAGCTTGCGAGTCAATACTAACACTTTTTCTGATTCCCTAACGTCCTTGTTGATTGTTCCACTCAGTCTTAATAACCTGAAAGAATGACCAGCTATCTAAAAAATATCTACTTCCTATGATCTAAGGTGTTGTAGCTAATATCTGGATACCTAGAAAGTCAACAGAACCTGCATCTCCCCTGAAAAATAAGCAGAGCGAAGAAAAGGAACTTTTTTCAAATCTTTTAAAACGGATCCTCCAAGGCACAGGACGTATCTCGAAGAGAGACGAGTTTATTATCTTTAGATTATATCGAGCCTCACTCAATCAAAGACTTCTCACCCTAAACAGAGGCACATCTTAAAGATTTTGAGGAATGGGAGGAAAAGGATTTTTATCTTCTATTTAAAGCAAGTTCTTTGAAATGCAAAACGTATCTCCCTTATAGGAAAGAGACACTTCGCACCCTTCAAAGCTGTCTGAATTTTAAGGGGAAGATAAAAATCCTTTTCCTACAAAGCACATCCGTGGAAAGTTGCTTGTTCTAATCCTTAAGCGGATCAAACTTTATCCAGTCAAGACTTTTAGGCTGCACCACAAGCCTAGAGCCTGACTAGAACCTTAAAGGTCATCTAAGATTTCAAAAGTTTTGAGAAAGTCTCTCTCTTTCTCCTCTATCACAAAAACAAGTGAATCGATTAAAAAACCTTACCTATTGGGATGAAGCCCGAGCCTTCACTTCTTCTTCTTTACCCTTCCCAACTGCATCCGCTTTTTTCCCTACTTTTTGCGCCACTCTTTTCTCTGCTCTCTTCACTACTTTTTTCTCCGTTCCCTTCCCTACTTTTTGCGCCTCTTTTTTCTCTGTGTCGCCCCCCTTTTCAACTGGACTGACATCAGCCACTTTCTGGTGATCCATGATATCTCTTTGCAAAGATCTCACAACCTTAACAATAGCTGACCCTTTAGATCGGCCTTTAAACTTATCCTCCAAATACGTCAGTGCCTTCTCTGTTCTATCTGACCCAGCCGCAGGGACGACGAATTCATTAAAAAAACTACTCTTTTTGGCTTTATTCGAGGCCTCCTTCACACGTTTTTTCAGATCCTCTCTCTTAGAATTGAGATTCGTTTTTACTCCATTAAAAACCTCATTTAAAAATGAATTCGGTATTAACATAATTCCCTCTCCTCCTTATTTATTTGATTTCACTTATTGGCCCTGACCCCTATCGCAGCCTTATCGGAACGTAAGACCAATAAATGAAATAAAAAAACCATTTGTTATAAAATATTTTTTCTATACTGAAAAATATCTATCTTGCCTCAATCATCTCAAAATCTTTAACAAAAAGTTCCATTAAACCAAAAAGATGAAGGATCATTTGCTCATTTCTGAAAGCTTTGATAACACACTCCCCATGTCTGCTCTCAACGCTTCAAGACATATAAAGCCCACAAAGGAACTCGCCACCTCTAATCCTGTTATAGAAAAGCGACTCAAATCCTATTCTGATTGGTTTTTTGATGAAAGAGATGCTCTAAGGTATAAAGGGCATTGGAAAAATATGTTTCAAAATGACAACCCCATTGACCTAGAAATTGGTATTGGAAGCGGCTGGCACTTTTCTAACTACTGTAGGCATCATCCCAATAGAAATCTAATAGGTATAGATCTGCAATATAAACCACTATTACAATCTCTACGCCGAATAAAAACTAAAAATATCAACAATGCGATTGTCGTCCGCTATCACGGCAGCCTTTTGCAGGACCTGTTTGAAAAATGCGAACTCTCAGATGTCTTTATGTACTTCCTAGACCCATGGCCAAAGAAAAAGCATTTTAAAAACCGCCTGATTCAAAATTGTTTTTTAAAAACCCTGAGTTCACTCCAAAAAATAGGTGGATGTATTTATTTTAAAACAGATCACCCTGCCTACTTTGAATGGACAAAGAACCATATTGAAAACTCAAATTACAATATAGATTTCTGCACACGAGATTTATTCAATAGCTCATATTATCAAAAAAACATCTCAACTCAATTTGAAGACCTCTGGGTCTCAAAAGGACTCAATATTCACTTTCTCTCTGCTACAAACCAATGATTGCTTTTTCCCATAGTCATCACATCTTGATTTCGCCACGTTTATTCACAAGACTCAATAATTCCCACAAGTTGAAAAAGGATATTCCGTTCTATGCTCATTTCTATCACCCTCCCTAACGTAGAGGTTCTGATACGCAAGGGGATGAGGCAAAAAATATCCATTAAATGTCTTAGCTGCACGAATCAAACCTTCAGGAGGTTCATTGTGCAGATGATAAGACACTTGAGTCCCTTTTAAATGATCTACTTGATTCAAACCAATAAAATCACCGGAAAATGAAAAGATAATAACTCCATTCGGGGGATCAAAGAGATCTATAAAGCCTTTCCATAAACGAGGATTCTCCTCCATCGCAGTGTAATGTTCCTGAAAAGTTTGATATTTTCGAGTTCCATTAAAAGGAACTTTATAATATTTCAGTAATTTATTTGCATACCTGCTCTCATCAGGATCATAGTGAAGTGGTAGATAATCTCTGCAATTTTTTGCAACGTCTACATAAATATTTAAAAAGACCTTCTCCTGAGGAGGAACTTTAAAAATAAAATTTTCAGAATCTCTTAACACCAAATCTTCTCGTAAAGACTCCCCATCTGAAACCTCTGCAAAGATCTTCTTCTGGGCCACTTCAGTTCTACCGAAGGAATCACCATACTTATCTCCTGAAACGAGTTCTAGATTTAAATGTTGATTATAGTTTGTCACCGAAGCATACAAGTTAATACCACTAGGATTGTATATTTGAGCCTTGTATACAGGTCTTTTTATAAGATCAATAGGTTCCTTAAGATAGTCGAACACAAAATCAAATTTCTCAACCACAAGACGAGGTGCACCTAGGTTAAATAAAAATTTAGGCGTAAAAGCGATATTATAAGGAGCCTCCTTTTGCCTCATAGCTATTTGACAGTTCTGAACAAAATTCTTTTTCCTACTCGTTTTTTTAGACCTCTTCATCACTTCACCAAGAGTCAGTTCATAAGGATCATAAAGAGTTTTAGTGTACTGAACGTCTTCACACCGTATAAAAACATCCGTATAATCACGAAAATCTTCAAAACCCCTTAAGGCTGTATGTCCATCAATAAGAGAGCTTGTTGGTTTATCAGCCACACTTTTTTTCTTAAAGAAAGATTTTAATTCCGATTCATTCTCTAGATTGATATTGAGATTTTGGGTTGTAAAAACTTTTCTGTTTCCATCGTGATCTTTTAATGTAAAATGAAAATCACATTTTACAAATGGAAATTGCTTATAGAGTAAAGCCTCCATAGGGATAAGTGCACGCATCATGACAGAATCATTATAGACTATCTCTTTCAATTGCCTTGAGACTTGTCCCTCTAAAACACACATTGAATCCACTAACATCTGATCAAACACAAAGGGAACTCGATTATGTGTTATGGGATCTTCCTTATCTTGTTTATTCAAAGAAAAAACGAACCGGCTGGATAAATTCAGCTCACCCCGCCCTCTTTTGTAAACTGTATCCTCATTGAATAATTCTACTTTAACGTTCAAAAGCTCATTTTCTTTTTCTTTCTTGCATCCGGGCAAAACACATAAACAAAATAATATCGCACCAACGATCCTTACAAAACAATACATACTTTTCTCCCATAATGAATTTCTGAATACAACTATCGAAGACAATATGAAGCAATATGAATGCCAAGCTTCCCCACATCAATGAGAAGAATAAAGAGTATTGTCAATAAAGGAAGGGTCCGAATACCGGATAAGTCGTCATTTATTTCTCTCATACTCATAATAGTTTTTAAATCAGATTAAATTTTCCTCAACACTTTGCCTCTTATGTGAATCAGAACAAACCCTCCTTCTTATGAACTCTTTTCAAAGATTTCATTCAAAAAGGAAAAAACTGCAAATAACCTAAAAACATTATTATGCAATAGTTTAGATAAGGCCCAAAAAATCTTATATCTACCGCTGCGGACCTCAGAGTTGTCTGAGATTTTGGAAGACTAAAAAATGACGTATACCAACAAGAGAAAATGAAAGGAAAGAAGAGTTTTTCTAAAGCCTTCCAAAACGAGTTCTCTGAGGCGCAGGGCGTATCTGCAAAAATAAAATTTGTTCTCTGCTTGATGGCATCGAGTTTCTATTCAGTTTATGCTTTTAACCTGTAGCAGAGACAAGCTGCGGACCTCAAGAGCTGTTTGAGATTTTGGAAGACTAAAAAATGACGTATACCAACAAGAGAAAATGAAAGGAAAGAAGAGTTTTTCTAAAGCCTTCCAAAACGAGTTCTCTGAGGCGCAGGGCGTATCTGCAAAAATAGAATTTGTTCTCTGCTTGATGGCATCGAATTTCTATCCAGCTTATGCTTTTAACCTGTAGCAGAGACGAGCTGCGGACCTCAGAGTTGTCTGAGATTTTGGAAGTCTTTAGAAAAACTCTTCTCTCTTTTTACCAATAAGGAGCATCCACTGTAACATCACCTAAAATTTTTGTCTGACAACTGATCCTATGACCCGAGTCAATATCGTTTGACTCTTTAAGGTCCAATTCAAGATCTGTCTCTTTTGAAAGATTCTCATATCCCTTAATGACTTCTACATGACATTTTGAACACACAGCCTCACCACCACAACTGCTAGCCACAGGAAAACCCGCATCCAAAAGAGACTCCATAAGGTTAGCTCCCATTAAAACCTCAATCGGAGGATAGTCTTTTAAAAAGCAAATCATCGGCATAATAGAGAAAACTATATGAGCTTTTATTTCTTGTGGCGAGTCTTTTTGCCATTATACAGTCAGAACAAACAAAAACAAAAAAGAATGTTAGGTAAAAATCTAAATAAATACCTTGCCATGACAAATAGACCTTATAGAAAATAGACTCAACAAGAAAAAACAGGAATAATTTAAAACTCCCTCACTAGGAAAGGACAGCAAAGAAGTAAGATCAAAGCCATCATTTAAAACGAATAGAGAAAAAAGTAAAAAAATGATAATAAACAGCAAAGTTATATAATACCTTATTTCAATAAAATAAAGGGAGAAGATCACTAACATGCTTTTTGAACTGAAAAATAGTAAGGAAGAGTTAATAAATAGAAACTTATCGGAACCATGGAATCTCAAAAAAGAAATAATAAAGAGAAGTCAGCAAAAGGAAAGTCATTATGTCTTCTGAAAAAGTCATTATTATTGGAAGTGGCCCTGCCGGTTTAACCGCAGCTATTTACGCTTCACGTGCCATGCTAAAACCCCTCATGTTTGAAGGTCATCAACCCGGGGGACAATTAATGCTCACGACAGAAGTGGAAAATTATCCCGGATTTCCTAAATCCATTACTGGCCCTGAATTAATGGATATTACCAAAAAACAAGCAGAAAGATTTGGCACTCGTTTTATCAGTAAAAACATAACAAAAGTGGATTTTTCAAGCCGCCCTTTCAAAGCTTGGACAAGTGATAAAGAATATCAAGCAGAAAGTATCATCATATCCACAGGTGCTTCAGCCAAATGGCTGGGGCTCGATAGCGAAAAAGCCCTTATGGGTAGAGGAGTTTCGGCATGTGCAACATGTGATGGTGCATTTTTCAAAGATGTTGAAGTCGCCGTTGTTGGCGGTGGAGATACAGCTATGGAAGAGGCACAATTCCTTACACGCTTTGCCACTAAGGTCTATGTCGTTCATAGAAGAGATACCCTCAGGGCTTCTAAAATTATGGCTGAAAAAGTCAAAAAAAATCCAAAAGTGGAGTTTATATGGAACTCCACTGTAGAAGATATATTAGGTAAGACCACCGTCACAGGACTGCGATTAAAAAATACTCTAACAAACCAAATCACAGAAAAAAAAGTAGGTGGTGTTTTCATGGCGATTGGACATAAACCCAATACTGACATATTCAAAGGACAATTAAAATTATCCGAAACCGGCTATATCGAAACCAAAAAAGGAACAACCTATACATCTGTTGAAGGGGTCTTTGCATCAGGCGATGTGCAAGACCATGTTTATCGTCAAGCTGTCACAGCGGCCGGCACAGGGTGTATGGCCGCTATAGATGCTGAACGCTGGCTAGAAAATCAAGACTAAATAGCAAATCCTAAAAAATAAAAGGTCCATGAACGCTTTAAGATAAGCCTGTGGACCTTAAAAGCTGTCTGAAATTCTAGAAGTTTTTAAAATGATTTGTACCACTGAAAGAATGGAGAGAATGAAACTGGCCTGGACATGAATTTTAGCATCACAAGTTGCCTTTCTTATGATTTGTAGAATTTAAAGTTTCATATGACATTTATTATTATCGACACCGATTAAAAAAATCATAAATAACAAACTAGATCTATTAAACCTAAAATAAAAAAGATTTCTTTCTTTTTTTAGAGACCTAATTATTTAAAGTCAGAAGTGTTTTAATTGTTATTTTAATCTCTTCAATATCAAAAGGCTTCTTAATATAATCATCTGCCCCGGCAGCAAATCCCATTTTTACATCCTCCTCATCTTTTTTTCCTGAAATAAATATGAGAGGGATTTTCTTTAAATCTTTGTGCTCTTTTAAAAGCTGGGCCAATTCATATCCATCAATCCACGGTAATCCAACATCCAATAAAATCAAATCAATAGGGGAATCATCTAAAATAAAAGAAAGCTGTGTACCATCAATAGCTGTAATCACCTTATACCCTTCCATCTCCAATAAACGATGTAGTCCTTTTCGAATAGCTTCATCATCATCAACAATGAGTAAAGTTTTACGCTCTTCTTTCTGAGTCATATTGCGATAGTCTCTAAGAGAGACCACGCTTTTCTTTTTAATGCGAGACTTTGTAACACGTTCAATTTTGTCGATTAACTCCTGTGTACTTATATTCTTATTGAAGTCTTTTGTGCTCATAAAATAAGTATAAGTAAATCCCTCTGTGCTAAACAAGTCCTGATATTTAAAGATCGTTCCTTCATTTTAATTCAGTTTAATATTTACAAATCTTAACATCACAAGCGGCCTTCTCTATGACTAAACCTCAACTTACATTTTTTTTAGATGCAAATAAAAAAATATTCTTATTGATATGAGCATATAACAAACCTATAAAATAAAAAGAGCCTTATAAAACCTATTTATGGCTTGTAAAAACATCCACACCCAAAAAGATCCCAACCAAACCAACGAGACCAAGAGAGGACCTCATAGGCTAAGCGATTATGAACACTATCAAAACTTATTATAAAGCGACAAAAAGAAAACTTTTACCTCAGCCCCGCAAAACAAATAGAAATCTATCTCGAATCCACTGCCTAAGACCTCTCTGCGACACCTTCCAATCCCTTGGGAATTCCCTTGGGTATCGCCTTCAGCAATGTCTTTGTATACTCCTCTCTGGGGTTCTCATAGATGGCCTCAGCCGACGCTTTTTCAACAATTTTTCCTTTATTCATGACAGCTAATTCATCTGAAATAAATTTCACAACATTCAGATCATGACTAATAAAAATATATGTTAAATTTAATTTTTCCTGAAGATCCAAAAAGAGATTTAAAATTTGAGCTTGAATCGATACATCCAAAGCAGAAACTGACTCATCACAAACAATAAATTCTGGATTAACAGCCAAAGCTCTAGCGATACAAATTCTCTGTCTTTGCCCTCCTGAAAACTCATGAGGATAGCGATTAAGGAATTTTGGATCCAAATCCACTTGTTCCATCAAATGAGAGGCCATCTCTAATCGCTCTTTCCTTTTGGGCTCAATATTATGAATCTCAAGAGGCTCCATAATAGCAGATGCCACCGTCATTCGGGGATTCAAAGAGGCATAAGGGTCTTGAAAAATAATTTGCATATTCCTACGTAAACTTCTGATAGCTGCTTTATTCTCCTGAGTTATATCTTTGCCTTTAAACTTAATCTGACCAGACATAGGCTCCAGAAGTCTCAAAAGCGTTCTACCTAAAGTGGTTTTCCCGCAACCCGACTCACCAACTAAACCCAATGTACGACCCTTATAAACTTTTAAAGAAACATCATCGACGGCCTTAACCCAACTCTGCACCCGTCCCCAAAAACCACCCTTAATGGGGAAATATTTCTTTAAATGGGAGACTTCAACAAGAACTTCTTCATTAGAAGTTAAAGGGGATTTGCTGGCCTCACATACAGAACTTATATCAAAATCTAGGGGCTCTCCACTTTCACTTAAGAAATCACTAACAGTAGGGAGTCGCCTTGGAGCCTTATCTAAAGATGGACGACAGGCCAATAATCCTCGAGTATATGGATGTTTGGGGTCTGTAAAAACATCCTTTACTGAAGCCCTTTCAACAAGATTCCCATTATACATAACAACAACGTCATCAGCGATCTCACCAATAACGCCTAAATCATGAGTGATAAACAAAACGCTCATCTGATATTGCTCCTGCAAATCAGCGATAAGCTCTAAAATTTGCTTTTGAATCGTGACATCTAAAGCCGTTGTCGGTTCATCTGCAATAAGAACATCTGGTTCACAGGCAATGGCCATAGCAATCATCACTCTCTGCCTCTGACCACCACTCATTTCATGTGGAAAGGAATCTATACGAGCTTTAGGATGAACTATGCCAACCTTATCCAATAAATGAATTGCTTTTTCTCGAGCTTCCTTTTTATTCAGCTTTTGATGCAAAATAATGGTCTCCATAATCTGATTTCCAACTGTAAATACAGGATTTAAACTCGTCATTGGCTCTTGAAAAATCATGGATATTCCATTGCCTCTAATTTTTCGCATCTCAGGCTCTGAAAGTTTTAATAAATCGACACCATTAAATAAAATCTCACCTTGAGTGATTTTTCCAGGGGGTGAAGCAATTAATCGCATCACAGCTAAACTGGAAACACTCTTTCCAGAACCTGATTCACCCACCAGCCCTACAGTTTTTCCTTTGGGAATAAAAAACGAAACATCCTTTACAGCATGGACAATGCCATCTTCTGTCTTGAAATCGACTGACAGATTTTTAATTTCAATAATATTTTGACTCATGCTCTACTCTTTATATTCAAGATTGAAAAAAATTGCACTTAAGTTCTCCCTCTAAGCCTAGGATCAATAGCCCCTCTCAGTGCGTCATTAAATAAATTGAATGACAAAACCAATCCAAACATCAAAAGTGTCGCTGCCCCCATTCCCCACCAAATTCCACGAGCTAAATCTTGTTTGGCATCATCAATCATCAACCCCCATGAAGGTGTTCCGGGTTCCACTCCCAACCCCAGATAACTCAAGATCACTTCCATTTTAATGGCATATACAAATTGCAAACTATATTGGATAAGAATGATATGGAAAACATTAGGCAAAATATGAACAAACATACGCCTCTTGTGTGAAGCCCCCAAAGCCGCTGCTGCGAGAACATATTCACGATTCTTATGTTTTATAAATTCACCGCGAATAAGACGACAAAGGGTCACCCAACTTGTTATTCCTATTGCGATATACATATTTTCAATTCCCTGACCTAAAACAAATGACAGAGCAATAAGAAGTAAAATATAGGGAATCGAATCAATTGTCGTATAGAACCAAACAATCAAATCATCTACAATTCCACCAAAGTATCCAGCCAAACTTCCCAGAGTCACACCAATAGGAACTGCAATACTTGCAGCAATAAACCCAATAGATAGAGCCGTATAAGATCCATGTATAGCTCGTGCAAAAACATCACGTCCAAAAAGATCTCGGCCAAACCAATGAGACCAAGAGGGGGGCTCATAGGCTAAATGATGATGAACACTATCAAAACTGACTGCTAAAATTCCCAATTTAGCGAGAGCTGCAGCTACAAAATACAAAATAATAACTACAAATGATACAATAGCTATTTTGTTTCTCAACATCTTCCGCACAGTATCTCGAAATAATGAATTTGTTGATTTCTCGAGTCTCACCATTATGACTGGCCACCCAACTTTACTCTGGGATCAACAATGGCATAGCAGACATCTGAAAGTAAGTTGAAAAGCATATATAAAATAGCACCAATCACTGTCATCACCTTTACAACTGGAAAATCTGTATTGTTGAGTGCGGCAACCATCATGTTTCCCACTCCGGGAATACCAAAGAAGTTTTCAAGCAGTATAGATCCCGTCAAAAGAAAAGGCATTCGCAGAATGATAATGGTTAATATAGGGATCATAGCATTTTTAAGTATGTGTTTTAAATATATAGATAACTGACTTAAACCCTTAGCATTCGCTGTACGCACATAATCCTGATTCACCTCATCCATCATAACTGTACGATAAAAGAGCACACCTGAGCCTTGAGACACAATAACCCATATTAAACTTGGAAGAACAAGATACTCCCATCTTTCTATAAAGCCAGGGTCCCATCCAGAAATAGGAAACCAGCCCCATTTGTATGCAAAAATATATTGAAAAAATAAAATATAAACTAAAAAGCTCACACTCATAAAAGCAAGACATATGGTCATAACCATTTTATCTAAAATGCCTTCACGAAAATAAGCCAACAGCAAAGCTATTGAAATACTTATTAAGGTTCCCAAAATAAAAGGGGGAATAGAAAGTGATAATGAAGCACCGACACCGTCTTTTAACATTGTAGAAATTTTCTGTTTTGTAGCCCAACTTCTACCAAAATCCATTGAGAGTAACTCTTTTAAAAAATGAAAATACTGTACAACAAGAGGTTGATCTAAACCCAATTGACGCTCGACAATCTTAATTTCTTTAGCAGAGGCCTTCGGTCCAGCTACAATATAAGCTGGATTTCCTAAAACATTAAAAAGTAAGAATGTCACTAATGTGATCCCCATAAGTATGGGAAGTATATAGAGCAATCGACGAATAATATAAAAAAGCATCAGAGATCAGCCTTAAGAATACTTCTTTGGCGTGAGTCAATCCTAAGATATTTAAAAAAACTTGAAATTGTAATATGCCTTTTGAAGTTTTTGAGCCAAGGATAATACACACGATACCCTAAGCGGTGGACATTGGTTATCCATGGTAAGTCCTCTGCTAAAATAGATTTCATTCTATAATACACTTGTGTTCTTTCAGGGCCCGGAGGAAGTCGCATAGCTTTTTCATACAATTTATTATATCTCGGGTTATCATAATTTGAAGCATTTGGTCCCGGTGATTTATTAGGTCCATAGAGAAGCTGTAAAAAGTTCTGTGCATCAGGATAATCAGCCAACCATGCAATTCCCCAAATTTGTAGTTTCTTTTCTCTCTGACGCTTAGTAAATTCTGGCCACGTACTAGTTCTTATTTTTAATTTAATTCCTATGCGTGCTAACTCTTGTTTAAAAAATTCTGCCATCTGTCGAGCTGTTGAGGAACTCGTCGTATCATAGTTCAACTCTGGCAAGCCCTTGCCATTCGGGTAACCTGCCTCTTTCAACAACTTTTTAGCACTTTCAATATTAAAAGTTAAGTATTTGCCTTTAAACTCCAAAGCATAACCATCAATACCTGGAGGAATAGGGCTATGGGCTTTAATAGCTCGACCATTATAAAATCGCTCTATAAGAGTTTTTGTATCTACAGCATGGGCAATGGCTTGACGCAATTTTTTATTTTTTCCAATCAACGGATCTTCCATGTTAAAGGCTGTATACGTCACATCAGGCTCTTCAGTGATTTCAAGAGCCATTCCTTTTTTGGCAAGTTCAGGGGAGAGCTTTCCATTCTTAATAGCGGCATCAAAGTTATCTTTAGGAATACCAGAAAAATCAAAATTTCCCTTCATAAAATTTAACCAACGTGGTTGGTCTTCAATAATTTCCTCAATCACAACTCTATCAACAAAAGGGAGATCTTTTCCTGAATCCTTAAGAAGCCCCTTTTCTTTATCACCAGGCATTCCTTCAGAGGGATATTTTTCTCCTCGCCATTTAATATTTCTCTTTAAAATGACCTTAGAGTTTCGAACCCAAGAATCTAACATATAAGGCCCTGTACCCACAGGATTGTTTAAGTACTCATCCCCATAATATGTAACGCACTCTCTTGCTACAGGCCATGTGTAGGTCATTGTTAGAACATACTGAAGTTGAAAATAAGGCTCTCTAAGTTGAAAAACTAATGTGTAATTATCAGGGGCCCTTATTCCTTCAATCGGTGTATTGTAATCCGTTGTTCCTTTTTCTCTACCGGCTCTCCATTCATTAAGGCCCTTTATTTTTTTATCTAAAATCCAAAACCCTTCTCCTTTAAGACTCGGGTCTGCCAGTCGCTTTAAGGCGTATATAAAATCATTTGCAACAAGTTCACGTCCAATCCCGCCCTTGAAACACTTATTATCATGAAAATAAACACCCTTTTTAATTTTATATGTATGAGTTAAACCATCTTCTGAAACTTTAGGCAAATCTTCGGCCAAAGATGGAATAACTACCAAGGGACGCTTCAGATAGTGATACGCCATCAAACCTTCATAAATCTGAGCCCCCACAAAGTGCGAATAATGATCACTCATAATAATAGGATCCAGCCCTTTAATGTTCCCCCGTACACTGGCATAAACAGTGTTATCGTTTTGCCCATCATTCTTTTTAATACAATTTGAAAACAACAACAGAAGAGAAAGAAATAGTAGAGCCCCATATTTCATGGCACACCTCCATCACTCTTTAAAGCACTGTAATAAAGAAATATCAAGGCTCATAGATGGGGGATCAAATCACGGATTATCTGCAGTATACAGACTTAAGCAGGGTCAATGGTCTAAAATAACAAATCTGAACTTGAGAATGAATCAAATCTTAATAATTATATAGAGGTAGACTCATTCCAACTTAAACTCTTTAAAAGTGAGGCCCACAAAAATGATAAAGTATTTTCCTTCTATCTTATTAGCTGTACTTATTTTTTTCATTTCCGATCTGTCCGCAGATGTAAAACTGACTCTAAAGGAATTGAATAATGACATCAGTACTTCAGCAAAAAAAAGGGAAGCCTTATTTCAAGCGGCCAAGAAGAACAATCCCGAATATATAAGATATCTCAGTGCCTTTCTTCCTGAGAGACTAGAAAAAAGAAAAGAAGAAATAAAAACAAGACAAGATATAGAATATAAAAGGTTAAGGAAAAGCAAAGATTATAAAAAATATCTAGAACGCTTTGATAAAAATGCAAAGCAACCCCTAGAGAATATAGACGTTACAGACAAACATGGAAAAACAGCTTTGCATTGGGCGGCATGGAATAACTCGGATGAAGCTATAAAAGCCCTTGTTGATGCCGGAGCCAATATAGAATTTGAAGGAGAATATGGGAGAAAGGCTATACATTACGCTGCAGAAAATAACAAAGTCAAATCTATCATAGCACTGACTAACTTGGGGGCTGATATAAACGCTCAAGCTGAAGATGGAACCACGGCTCTACACAGAGCTGCACATGCTGATCACATTAAATCTATAAGAGTTCTTACTCTTAAAAAGGCCAATGTCCAAGCTAAGGATCTCGGAGGAAGGACAGCTTTGCACTGGGCAGCTCGGGCCGGTAACGTTAAAGCTATAAAAGCTCTTCTTGAAGCAGGTGCAGATATCCATGCTAGAGATGAATTGGGAAGAACGGCTTTACATTATGCTGCCTCACATCTCAATTCCAATGGTAAGGCCACCAAAGCTCTTCTTGAAGCAGGTGCAGATATCCAAGCAAAGGACCAATCAGGGAAGACAGCCCTACATGTCGCTGCAGAAAATTACAACAGTAAAGACATAACAGCTCTTATCAATGCTGGAGCTAATAAGCACACCACGGATAATGAGGGAAAAACCGCTTTACACTATCTCGCCATAGGCTGTTCTGATAAGAACTTCAATGAATTCATCAGTCAAAAAAAGGAAGAATTGCGGAGAACCAAGAGGAATGCCATTCAAATCAACACTATAACATCCAAACCACAGACTTGGCCAAAGGGTCAGGCAAGACCAAAAGATCATATCAAAGCTGCTTTTATAGAGGATGATTATAAGAAGCCACGCAAGATTCGGGCTCTAAGGCAAAACAATCTTTCGGCTATAAGAACCCTTATTCAAACTGGAGCTCATGCTTACACTGTAGACGAACATGGAAAAACAGCTCTAGATTATTCTGTAACTTGCTCAAAACAGGTTCGAAAAGCCCTTTCAGCCTCCCCACATAAAAACAATAAAAGATTCCCTAGTCGTCGTGTCCTTAGCGATTAAGAGAAGGCAAAAAAAAGCGGCTTGCAAAGGGGGGGAGCAAGCCGCTTGGGGGGATGGAATACTAAGTATTAAAGCAAGGACAGTGCCAAGCTTTTCCAACCAGGGTAGGCTTATATTCTATTTCAAATATCTTTCAAGGAATTTAGAAAGCCAGTCTGAAAAAAATTCCCACTTGAAGTCAAAATAAAATCATTGGTAACGTGTAACATATTGATATTAAAGGTTTATATTCAATATCTCTAAATGGGCACCTCACGACCAAAAATGTCTTTATTTGGCTCCTTCTCTACTCAGAGTTTTAGAATGACTTGAAATGGGATAGGAGAAATTCTTTGACTCTAGCTTTGTACTCAAGAGGAAAGGATTTCAATCCATTCAAATGTCCCGCTTCCTTCAGAGAGAAAATTTCAACGTTAAGGTGTTTGTGTCCCTGAAAGGCTGCATCAATAGCAGAAATAGGAACCAATATATCTTTAGCACCTCTTATGGAAAGAATGGGAAAATTCTTAGGCAGGCCCTGAAGGTCCCTATACATATCTTGCGAATGACCCAGCCCCCACAACACTATCAATCCCAAAGAAGCAAACACTCTCAAAAAAGGGCTTTTAATCACATACTCATAAGTTAACAAGTTCCAATTACATTTTAGAGTTTGCAAAAAGGGTCCACTATCACAGATCAATCCCTGAACCTTATTTTTAGAACGTGAGATAACGTCAATAGTACACGCCGCCGGACCTGAAAAAGCATAAACAATCAGAGGGCCTCGTATACAGTTTAAAACATTCTCTATCTCATCGGCCCAAACATATTTGAGTCCAAACCTACGATTCAAAGCCATGGGACATTTAGCAATCCATGTTTTCTGACTAAAACTCAGATTGAAAGTGACGGCATCAAATCCGAGTTCATTCATCCACTGAACATGCTTGTACATATTTCGTTGAGATCCACCAAAAAAATGCACAAATACAATAACAGGTTCAAACCCTCTTTTCTTAGACCGATGATACTTCCCTTGGCTGGGCAAGGGGCGAATTAGCTTTTCCTTTGATAGGGCCAAAGGTCTCTCCAAGAGCTTATATTTTGCGAGGGTTTTGTATTTATATCCTGAATAGTGGAAGCACTGAGGCTCACACTTTCTAGTGCTGTGTTTGATAACACTTTACCAGAAGACTCTACAATACTTTGTGCATCAATTCCATGAAATTTAAAAACGTCAGATGGACGACCACATTTAGAATGCTGCCTCACCGCTAGGGCCTCTTGCTGAACTCCAATAATTGAACCAATGTTATCTAAAAGCCCCGGCTCTCCATCATGTACACTCACAATAGGAACACGATCCCCTGAAAGCATACGCACTTCCGAAGTATGAAGTTCATCATCCTTTTTCTTCAAATGAAGAGTTCCATCAATCTGCAATTTCTGCTTCAAATGATGATAGTCGTTTTTATAAGCTAAATGTCCAAGTAATAAATCCGGACTAGTGACCATGATAACATTCGCATAAATACCTTGCTCTAATAATATATCAGAGGCCTTCAATGCCTCTGTACCCAATGCCCCCATTGCAAATATATGAACCACATTATCTCCCGGTTCATACCCCTCATACCCACGATAATCCAAAAGATAGTAGGCACCACTGAGAACATCATTTCTAATCTCCTTTAAAATATCTTTGTCGCTACAAGATACAAAACGCTTTTGCCCTCTCAGTCGTTTTAAAAATTCCTTTTCATCAACTCCACGTGTAGACCCTCGAATATAAACTCCTGAACGCCCCTGATTGTCAGACGTTATATGTCTCTTTAGGGCATCACAGAAAATCCAATCCAATTCTTGGCAAAAATACGGTTCCCATATAATTTGATTGGGGATTTGAAAATCTGATTTCCAACCATGCTGAGCACCCTCTGGTGATAAAGAGACTCCTGAAGGCGTTCCGACTAAAATAAAACTAGAATTCCAATACAAATTATAAAAATACTGATCATGAGCTCTCTTTACAAAAAAATCATACACTGTTGTAAGGGGAAGAAGAGGTATCCCCAACACATCACGCATACGTCCAAAAGATCCCATACAAGACATCACATTGCCTTCTGCAATTTCAAAACGCAAAAATCTATCGGATATCTCTTTCCCGGGAATAAGATCCGGTACTTTTATATCTTTAACATTAAAATCAGATTCATAATCATCAGTTTCTAAAGCCCCAAAAACTTTACCATCCATTGATGAATTCAAATTGGTTGACGTCCCCACATCTGGAGCCATAGAAACTAAAAGTTCTGAAGATAACTTCATTGCTTTTTCTTCGTTGGTTAAAGGCTTTTGCTTGTGTTTCAAGTCCTCTTTATCCCAAGACGTGTTGGAAATACGAGTCAATTTTGCTGTCAATTGCCCCAACATCCACTGCGTATGAGGGTAATGAACCATTTTAAGGTTAATGCCTAACGAGTCTGGAATTCCTCCATTCTGTGAAAACTCAGTAAGAAATTTTCGAGTGTTTTTCTCTTTTAAATCCTGTTGCTCTTGTATTTGGGCAAGTAATTGTTGATGACGAACTTTTAGAAACTTTCCCTCCTCAGAATTTTCAGCAAATTTTTCAAAAGGACGACTTTCCACAAGCCCTTGAGATTTCATTAATTCATCTATTTCCTTTCTTGAGACCAAACTGGAGTGATTACCTGGGGTGGCCGCATGACTAATCCCCCAACCTTTAATTGTATGTGCAATAATCAAACAAGGATGTTCTGTTTTTTGCTTGCTCTTTTCAAGAGCATCAATAAGTGCATTTATATCATGTCCTCCCAAATCATGGAGGGCGTCTTTAAATGTATCAGAATTTACAGTTTCAAAAAGTGGCTTCAAGTATGGATAATTTTTCAATACCTCTTCTTTTAATTTCTGAGCATCAGATATTAAAAGATAGGATTGAAATTCTAAGTCCTCCAACTCATCTTCTAAAAACTTTTTAAATAAAAAACCCTTTTGTGTTTGAAAAAGAGCTTGTCTTTTTTGCCCATGTTGAACTTGAATAACGTCCCAACCGTTAGCACGAGCCGTCCTCTCTAGCCTTAAAGCATCTGTACCTCCCATGATTTCCTTATTTGTAATACGATGACCATCTAGACTTTGACGGTTATAATCCACAATCCAAGTTAAATTTCCCAATTGCCTTTCTGCAAAATCAGGAAGAGCTTCATAGAGTGACCCTTCTCTAAACTCCGAGTCCCCAATAAGAGCCCAAAAGTGTACGCCTTCTGGTACTTCATATCCATGTTCCTGTGCAAAGCGATAGGCCAATGCCATGTAGCCTGCATTCACCGGAGGAATTCCGACTGTACCAGATGGAAAAAAATTATGATGATCAGGATCATAGCTGGAATGATACGACTGAAACACGGGTTCACCATTTTGTGAGAACTTTCTAAGATTATACATGGCTTCGTCTTGATCTTTTTGGGGAAGAGGTTTTAAATCCCTATCCAGTAAAAGGTTTAATAGATAATGTAAAGAGTGATCAGCTGGAGAAGCATGTGGTTTAACCGCAATGTGATCAAAGCCTGATTTTACAACTAGATGTAGGGCACTTAGAATAGAAAGTGAACTTGTAGAAGCGGCTGGATGCCCCCCCACTTTAGGGTCACCTTTTTGTTTATCATCCCGATTATTGGCCTCATAGATCATTCTAACAATTAAATACTTAGCCCTTTGTACGATAGAAGACAGAACAGATTCTCTCACCTTTGCTACAGATGCCAACGACTGTTTCTGTTTTCTATTGTGTTTAGATTTTGTCTGTGCCAATTGTTTCACTTTCCCTACAATACATTTTTCGGATTTTTATGATTTTAGCTTAAGAAACCTTACTTCTTTAAAAGTAAAATGGCCAGCCTACATTTTAAGCCTTCGGTGCAAGTTTGGATGGAGGATCTTGTGTTAGACAATCCTTGATGAGATTAAGATTTATCCAGCCAAGGCTTTTAGCCTTCGGCAGAGACGCTTTGCGCCCTTCAAAGCTGTTTGAGCTTAAAGGGGAAGATAAAAGTCTTTTTCCTACAGAAGGGCATATTCGTGAAGAGATCGTTTATTCTATGCTCGATACCGCATTGAGCACTATCCAGCTTACGCTTTTAGCCTTCGGCGAAAACGAGCTGCGGACCTTAAGAGTTGTTTGAATTTTTGGAAGCCTTAAAAACAATTTGCACCACTGAGATAGCAAAGGGAAGAAAGAGTTTTTCTTAAGCCTTTCAAAATGAGTTTTCTGAGGCGCAGGGCGTATTCGTCGAAAGACAAGTTTATTCTATGCTCGATACCGCATTGAGCACTATCCAGCTTACGCTTTTAGCCTTCGGCGAAGACGAGCTGCGGACCTCAGAGTTGTTTGAGTTTTTGGAAGGCTTAAGAAAAACTCTTCCACTTGTCATCTTAAAAAAGCAATTTCCGGTGAAAAACCCAGCCTATAAAACCTTATTTTTGAAGTCCTAAGAAAAACTCTCATCCTCTTAACACCTTATAAAATAGATCCCAAAAAGAGGATGAGAGAAGCTGAAAAAATAAAAAACCTACAGAACAGGACTCACTTCAGTCGATGTATCAGCAGAAAGAAAAGACTCATTGGATGTGTCGGATTTGACAATATCCTTACGAGATTTCTCATCCTCTTTCTTTAATCTTTCCAAAACTCGACTTGCTAATTTCGAAGGTGAAATCGCTTTATTCATCGCCAAGTGTGTATATGTCTTTACCTTTTTATCTAGCTTAATATTCGCCTTGGCAATGTTCTCTAGTATGGACTTAAATCTTCCTGAATATCCCTCTGCTTCAGAAATAAGATTTTCCAAAATAACTAAATAAGTTGTTTTCTGCTCTGGAGGAAGATTTCTCACACTTAACATCAGCATGGACTCTTCAACCAATGATTGCATAGCTAAAAGGAAAGAGGCTTCATTGGTTCGGCTCTGAATATCATCAAACAGTGCCATACGCTTGCCATTATTATCCCTTTTAGCAAAAAGAATACGAAGAGCATTTTGCGCCCTATAAGCCGCAATGTCATCGACCGAACGATTTTTCTTGCGAAGCTCCTTGAGTACTAACCTCTCCATTTCTTCGTACTCTTTTAGTTCTACATTCTTAAATGTATATTTCAACTTTGATCCATACACATTCAAAGAAAGACCACTTACAGAGAAAACCCCCATCAATAATCCGATAACAATTTTTGTTGTACGTGCCATAATATGTCACTCCTATTTAGGGTTATTTTGTTTTTGAAGATCTTAAAGGTCGTTTATTTTTTGTTAGACCTCATCTCTCCAACTCAACAGTATATATAAGCAATAGAAGTGCCACCCCCCTCCCCCATATTATTTTTCAGAGAAATTGTCTTTATTCTGAGACAAAAGCCTTTTAGATTTCTGAAGAACTGAGTGGAATATTTCCAATTCATAATCCGTAGGTGCCCCTCTCAGAATCATCTCTGTCAGAACAGTATAAATTGTTTTTCGATCTTTTGTGATCTCATAACCCATTTCTCTTAAAACATCTTTTAATGCCTCTCTTGGAAAATTAAGAGTCTTCGATAAAGTCTTTTCTCTCTGTTTACACAAAAGGTTTACACTCTTTGGAATCGTATTCTTTTGAAAAAAGTGCCTCTGAAGAAGATAGGCAGCAAGAAGAACAGCTTGCGATAGATTTAAACTTTTAAATTCTCCATAAGTTGGAAGAGAGCATCGATAACTCATCATCTCCAACTCATCCGCATTTAAACCACTCCTTTCATTGCCAAAGAACAAATAAAGAGGTTGTCCTTTCCAATTTTCAGAATTTTTATGTTTATTAATTATACTTTCAAAATCAAAAACCCTTCTTCGACGCCCCTCTCGTCTTGTAAAACCAATACGTATACCCGCCCCCTGTTCTCGAAAGAAACTTTCAAGATCACCGTAGTGCTGTAACGTGTGTAGCTCTTCAGCGAGCCCTGCAGCCCCCTCCCTTGTCCTTCGATCATAAAAACCATGATGATCTACAAGAATAAGGTGTTCATATCCCATATTTTTTATAGCTCTATAACTAGCCCCAATATTGTAACCGTACTTGGGACCTACGAGAACAAATGTGACTTTTTTACCCATCTCTCTCCACAAGACAAAGCCCCCTTTGAATTAAATATTTAACTTCAGTATTATTGACATCATGTGCGAGAAGTTCATTTTTAAGATCCTTTGTCCATTCCGGGGGATGCTGACAGGCCAAACAGAGTTCATAAATTTCTAACTTTAATAACCAATCATCAGTATAATTCTCTCTGAGATCTTTTAATATTTCTTCCATTCTCTGTAGGTCATATTGATGACTCTGCCTCTGCTCTCTGATAACTTGATAAAGGTCCATTAAATATATCTCTGCTTCTGTATATTTTTTTTGAGGAACTTTTTTCACTTCGAAATCTTCCTCGATCATTCCATAGGCACAACGATCTGCAGGACCACGAAACACACTAGTCACTGAAGAACCAAGGGCCAAATCATATTCTCCCCACTCAGGAATAAAAAGTGTTTCACCTGAAAGAGTCACTTGGCACTCTTTCAATGTTACCAAAAGAGGTTTGTTATTCATACACTTAAGACTCTTCACCACCCCATGAACACATACTCCTGATGAATACTTCAGATCAATGAGATGATTTTCTTTAAAATTTAAAGATTCCAATTCACCTAATGTCATTTCAGAGAGACAGGTTTTTTGATCTTTTAAATATCCAATAGGTAAGCCAAAACCTTTAAGATGTCTGTCTTTACCATGTCCAGCCAGTTGTATTTGCTCATAAGATAGCTGACAAGGACCTTCAAAGTGCAAATACATGGCCCTTCCCTGACTATCTTTTCGTACTTGAGAAAGGATGCCACTTATTTGAAGATTGGAATTGAGTTGAACTGTATTAATGGTTTTTGCAGTCACTGCTTTTTGAAGTGACTCATCCCCTCCCCGCTTAAAAGCCATTTCCTCTGCAATCTCATGAAGTGCCTCCGTCAACTCATCAAACGATGGTGTCACAAAAAGTTGAGGCTGTGGTTCAGTAATATCATAACTGAAATGGATACACTCTTTTGAAAAAGGTATTTTCTTTGTTCGACTCTCTAAAGCTGTCCGACTTTCTCCAACTGAAGATAGTAATCCTGCCCCATAAATCTTCGGATCATTCATATCACCAATAAGACCGTACTCCGCTGTCCACCAGTTCATACGTGCGAGAATGGCCGCCTCAGATATCCCCGACGAACTTTTTATAGCTCTATCTAAATTCTCCTCTGCCCTCTTGTTCTCCTCGGCTGTCGACGCTGGATGCTCCTTAATATCCGAAAGCTCACGTATGGCCTTGTAAATATCCAGGTCAGATTTATACATAATCGCTTTACTGGCCACTTCGGCATATTGTTTTAAATAATTTGAAAAACGAGGATCAATCAACAAGGGGGCATGGCCAGCCGCCTCATGAATAATATCCGGAGCTGGAGTATAGGCCAGATGTTCTAACGTACGCATGTCCGAAGCAATGGGCAGAAGACTTAAGGACTGTAACTCCATAAACACAGCTGGCGGAATAAAACCGCTCACGGGAACAGCCCTCCACCCAAAGCGTGAAAGCTGTTTACTGATATCCTTAATCCTAGGAATCTCTTCTGTTGTAATACCCGTACTCTCTAGACCCTTAAGATAACTCCTATGTGCATTTTTAGACAGATCATTTCTTAAAATTCGAAGAATGAATCGCCATGTTGCATGCTCAATAGAAGTGTACTGAATATCCTCATCCTTCAGAATGTATTTTTTTAAGTGATTTGATAGTCTCAGATTTTCCATTGCTTATACATACCCACTCTTTTTCTTTAAGTAAATCAATATAACCTTTATACAATTACATCTATAGATACATATCTTCCTCTTCTAAGTGATTTAAAATATAATCCTTAATGCCCCTCTCAAGAGGCCATTGCGGTGAGCTTAAACAAAGAGAGGAAAACTTTGTCATTTCAGATTGAGTATAAGATTGATAATGTTTTCTAATATCAAGAGGCATATCTATCCACTCAATATTGAGATCAACACCCTCTATATCGAAAATAATTTTAGCTAAGTCCTTCCACGTTCTAGATTGCCCAAAGCCCATATTTAAAATGCCATTCACTTCAGGTCTGTCCAAGAGTTCTAACAGCCAATGCGTCACCTCTTTGATATAAACAAAATCTCGACTCTGCTCCCCATCTCTATACTTCGGATCATGAGATTTAAATAACTTTAAGGGTTCACCTTTAACAATTTGCAAGTGGGCTTTATAGATTAAACTCACGCTATCACCATTGTGATATTCATTAGGGCCATAGACGTTAAAAAGCCGCAATCCCACCCACTGAGGGGGTACTTTTAACTGTTTGACAGCCCATCTATCCATCATAACTTTGGAAAGCCCATACAAACTCAAAGGTCTTAACTTCTCACTATCTAGCATATCACTATAGCCTTGCTCTCCCGCTCCATAAACTGCAGAACTACTAGCATAGAAAAAGCGGACATTGTGTTCAGCACACTTTATAAAAAGATTTTGAGTGTAATCCAAGTTCATTTCTTTTAAGTAGCTCCAATCTGTCTCTCCTGTTAATGTACAAGCTCCCATATGATAGATAGCTTCAATCTTTGCAAATTGAGCGTTTTTTATAAACTCTTCGTGATTGACATATATCTCATAACAACGCTTATTTAGGTTTTTTCCAGGACAATTGTGAATATCAACAGTAATAATATCATTTTTCCCAGACTGATTGAATGCCCAAACCAATGCACTACCAATAAAACCGTTAGCCCCAGTAATAACTATCATAAACAATTAAACCTTATTAAAATAAGAATCTTTTTTAAAGATATAGAGAAAAAACAAGACCATCCTTTCTCTATCACTACTTGAAGGGGATGATAAAGGTCTGCACTCAACGCCCCCCCTCCCCGAGAAAAGGAACTGCCTTGAAGTCCTGAATTAGAAATGTCTATATTCAATGACAGCTTCCCTAAAAGGAGAAAAGGCATAGAAAAAAAATGAGTCTATGAATTTGAAAAGAAAAAATCTTAAACAAAATGCACACTGGAAAATCCTCCACCAGGTTCTTTCCTGTTTGTCACTTGCCCTTTATAAATACGAGCACACCAAGAAAAAGCACGCCCTTTATAAACAAAGGCTCTAAGGTCAAACTTCCAATTTTTATCTTTTATTTTAGAATTGTACTCCCCTGCATTTGGCGCAGATACAAACTCTTGCACAAGATATTTCTCATCTAATTGTAAAAAAATGTCTCGACTGATAGATTCCCCACGATAGACTCCTCTCGTACCAAAAGACTTTAGAGGTTTAAAAAATAATGATTTTCTGTTTTTCCAATAGTCTTCCTTCTTTTGAACATCAAAAACTTCAGACTTTAAAGAAATACCCTTAATTCTCTCTTTCTCTTCTGAAGACAAAGAAAAGAGAGATAAAAAACGATCTTGACTCCATTGTGCAAGACGAGATTTATCCGCCAATAATGCATACTCATGAGGGTTCGGAGAAAGGCAAACAGCACCCGATTTGTAAAGCCGCTTAATCCATTGATGATTATCTTCTTTTAAATAAAAATCAGTACAACGGTTATAAATAAAGTCCACATCATCTTCATATTTTTTATGAGCGTCCCAAATTTTAGTTTCCCATCCCCATGAAATAAAAAGTTTCTTTAAAATGAGAAACTCAAAATATGCAGGCTGCGCTTCTGGACTATCATCCACAATAAGAATCTTTTTTAAAGGTCTGGAAGAAAAATAAGACCATTCTTCCTCTATCATTACTCGAAGGGCATGGTAATGATCTACACTCAACTCTTGCTTCCCCAGAATAAGAGAGAGTGTAGAAAAAGAAGCATTGGTATTAATTTCGATAAGTTTCGGTCTATTATCTAATATATGAAAGTCATAACTCATAAACGCAGAATAGTTTTTAGGCTTAAAACTCGCCGTAGACCCCATGATAAGGTCTACATATTTATCCTGCCTTCTCAATGACCATAAAGACTGTATGCCCTGCTCACAGACTTGCCTTATCTTATTTGGAAGATACAAATCCCAATGAGCAATCATTCCAGATTTCACTTTTTCTAAAGTGAAATGAGAAGAAGTCTCAGAAAAGTTTTGATTCAGGAAACTAACAAGTGCTTTATCCAAATTGGGTCACTCTCATTTTAAAGTTCTTTATCAATATACAGACTATGATATTCAAAAAATAGAAAAATCTAATGAACTTTTTAGAGAATACGCATAATATTTAAAATAAATAATGGAGACGATTTTTGAAAAACATAAAATTGATAACATGGAACGTGAATGGAATAAGAGCTGCCTATAAAAAGGGACTTGCTGATTTTATCGAAAAAGAATCTCCAGACATGCTCTGTCTTCAAGAGGTCAAAGCACATCCTGAACAGCTCACTGAAGAACAAAGATACCCCTATACATACGACAGTCAATGGGTGACAGCGGAGAAAAAAGGCTACTCTGGAGTGGCAACCTAC
This sequence comes from Bdellovibrionales bacterium, assembly GCA_965116215.1. Lineage (GTDB taxonomy): Bacteria > Bdellovibrionota > Bdellovibrionia > Bdellovibrionales > JAKFYE01 > CBDBKL01. The sequence continues at coordinate 1,116,829 of OZ220494.1, forward strand.
TTTCGAACAGGTATTACAGATGTGATTGGAGGGTTAGGTCAAGAAGAATTCGACAGTGAGGGTCGAGTTCTGATAACCGATCATGATCTTTTTTTATTATACAATATTTACTTTCCTAATGGGCAAAGAGATGATTCTCGTCGTGAATATAAAATGCATTTTCATCAAACACTACTCAAAGAATTAAAACAACATATGGATACAGGACGAGAAATTATTGTTGTCGGAGACTACAATTTAGCACCAGAAGAGAAAGACATCTATGATCCTGTACGTTTTAAAAATACAAGTGGTTTTCTTCCAGAAGAACGAAAGTGGTTTAAGGATTTTATTGAACTAGGATTTACAGATACATTTCGCTATTTTTATCCTGATGATAGACATAAATACTCTTGGTGGAGCATGAGAGAAGGGGCTCGTTCCAAAAACAGGGGATGGAGAATTGACCATATCTGTGTCACTCACGGGCTCAAAAAACATCTTGTGAATGTTGAAATTCACGACAACATTTATGGCTCAGATCACTGTCCTGTAGCTCTCACTATCAACACAAAGGAAGATATATGAAAGGCAAAAAAGAAAACCTATTACTCTCTCAACAAAGGAATCAATGAGTGTTTTTTCTTCTATTCCTTCTTATTTTTATCCCTATAACTGAGTTTTACTTCATAGTGAAAGCGGTAAGCAATATTGGATTTTGGAATACGATAGGACTTATCGTATTTACCGGAATAACAGGACTTCTTCTCATCCGTTTAGAGGGGTTCACTCTACTGACTAGACTGCAAAAGGAACTTATTGAGGGGCGAGTGCCTCAGCACTCCCTATCACGCAGTTTTCTGACCTTTTCTGGGGGGTTATTTTTACTCATTCCCGGATTTCTAACAGATATGCTAGGACTCATCATGATCCTGCCCCCCACTCGCATCTTTTTGATAAAAGCCTTTGAATATATCATGCGACATATAATGAAATCTGAACGTATCCACTTTTACTATCGATCCACATCTGGCTTCCCAGAGACAAAGACAGATGAAAAGATAGAAACACCCCCCACAGTTATAGATATTCAACCCGAGTCCGTAGAGACAAAGGAATAATTTCAGTGCATTCAGACACAGACGAAGGTCTAGGACAAAGCAAATATTTTATAAACCGCCCCTTTTAAAAATCCCACGATAACTTCGGTTATAGTGAATTTTAAAAATATCTCTTCATTAAGAATGACATTTTATTCTAAAGAAAAAACGGAGAGTACAAAACTAAAAAAATATATATAATTCAAACGGTTATATCTCGCTGCTCTGATTCAAATACTGATAAAAATGAAATAATCTTAAATTTAAACCGGAGTATTGCTTCATAATAATGTGTAAAATTCATAAATGATTTTAAATTCTCCACAACCTTCGGACAGTTAGAATTTTACAGGAAAATTAAGTTTCTACTTGCTCGATCTATTTCTTTTATGTGTAAATAATCCAATCAAACATGTAATGCCTTGCAAAACATGAGATGAGCCAAAGGGGGATTCATGGTTGCTTTGCCAAGACATGTGATTCAAACGTGTCAGAAAAAATTATTGGACACCAAGGAAGACATTTTAAACCGCGTCCAAGATAGCCGCAAAGAACTTATTTTTAATGAAAAGGGAGGAGACGAAGGGGACCAAACCATGCGCATCCTAGCCGAGGGGGAGTTTCTCAGAAATCAAGAAAGACTCAGAAAACAGCTCGTAGAAATAGAAAATGCTTTAGCCCGTATTGATAGAGGTACATACGGCATTTGTGAAGAGACAGAAGAGCCGATAGAATTTGAACGACTTGTAGCTATCCCTTGGACCCGCTTAAGTATTGAAGGGGCAGAAATGAGAGAGGCTGTTGATCGACGATACACACGCTAGCAGCAAACACACACCGTAAATTAAAGAAGTCCATTGGTTTTAGCTAACCAACCACACAATTTATAAAGAAGACGCATTCCTACATTTCCATCCCATTCATCGCTCAAATCATGAGACGAGGGAGCCACCTCACAGAGATCAAAACCAATCACTTGCCGTCCACTATTTCCCAGTACAGAAAGCAGAATCAATACCTGATCATAATCTAATCCCCCGGGAACAGGTGTTCCCGTATGAGGACAAAAAACAGGACTTAACCCATCAATATCAAAAGAAATATAAACCTTTTTAGGCAAATGTTTGACTATCTCTTGAGCCATATCAAACCAATGAACTCCTCTTGCCAACTGCCCTTTGACATCATGATCGAAGAATACATGTACACGGCTTTTGTGCTCTTGAGCAAAATGAAATTCCTCCTCACAGAAATCTCTAATCCCCACCTGAACGACTTGAGCTGGTGGCGTCTTTTCATTTAAAATATTTCTAAAAATACTGGCATGGGACCACCTAAAACCCTCATAGGCATCACGAAGATCCATATGGGCATCAATATGAAGAATGCCAAAATCAGAACCATATTTTTCTGCAAGAGCTCTCACTCCTCCTAATGAAACAGAGTGATCCCCTCCCAAAATACCAATACACTTTTTTGCATCCAAACTCTCCTGAACACGTTCATAAACAAAGGTATTCATACGATCACAATTTTTATTAATGATGTTTAAGTCGCTATAATTGGCCTTGCGAAATTCATTGATTTGCTTCTTTGTCTCACTATTTAAAGTCATGACTTCGGCCTCAGGCTTAAAAAAATAAATCCCACTTTTATATATTTCTCCAAGCTCTCTATCATATAGATCAAGTTGTGCACTCGACTTAAGGATAGCACTCGGACCGTGACTGGCCCCAGAGCGATAAGATGTTGTGGCATCCCAAGGGACAGAGTGAATATGAATACTCGCACTCTGTTTGGATTCGTTTAACCCAAATAAACACTCTTGTGCCGAAGGGGCATTAGCATTCAAGTCACTCATTAAAATTCCACCTCACCTTTTACCGTCTTCCTCTCTTAAAATAAATAAAATGCGCAGTAATGCAGTCAAAATACTTTCTCTTATTTTCATTTAAAGTACATAAAAATAAAAAGCAATAACGAGCAAAGCCCCTATGATATAAGTTGCCTTTTCAAAATGCCGATCCATCCATTCCCTACCCACATCGGCAAAAAAATAAAAAATAGTTCCTATTAGAAAAAAACGCAGACCACGACTGCATAGAGAAGCTAAAACAAATACAGGAAAATGAACCATCAATACCCCCGCTGCAATAGTAAAGATCTTATAAGGTATGGGTGTAAATCCGGCAATAAAGATAGCTAAGAAAACACCCTCATCTAACTTTGAAACTACTGAATTAAATTTTTCTTCAGAAAGAACATATTCAAAAAAAAAGCTATCAAAAGTACCCCAGAGTGAAGCCCCGATCCAATAGCCTCCAATTCCCCCAAGAACACTGAAAACTGTTGTTATAAAAGCCGCTTTGAAAGCTTTTTTAGAATTAGATGTGGATAAAGCAATGAGGAGGACATCTGCAGGTATTGGGAAAAATATAGATTCAATAAAGGCAATAAAAGCCAGTAATGGGTAGGCCCACTTGTGTTTTGCCAATGATAGGACCCACACATACATCGCACGCAGCCATTGAATAGGATTAAAATGACTCATAACGATTGCCCTATAAGTAAATGATAAGAAGATATATTTTTCATATGTTTTAACACATGTTAGTTTATTTCTGAAATGTTGAATATGCTCATATTGCAATTACAAAAAACATATCATGACTGGAGTCAGCGTGAAATTTGGATTAATCGTGCGCTGATTTGGTCTGGTGCCATTCTGATTGGTATCGTCTCTGTTATTTTTGCTGAACTCAGTGAATGGGCCTCTAATTATAATGATAACCTCTACCAGAGCCACCCATGGTCCGCCCTTCTCATCCTCCCCTTCGGCCTATTAGGTATTCGCTATATCACTCTGAAATACTTTGAAGTCACAACAGGAAGTGGAATCCCCCACTCCATTGCAGCTATGAAACTTGATGACGCCAAGCAAAAACAAAGGGTTCTCTCTCCTGTGAATGCTCTTATGAAATTAGTTTTGACCTTCTGCGGTCTGCTCTTTGGTGCATCTATTGGCCGTGAAGGACCAACGGTCTATATTGGATCTTCAATCCTGTATAATATTGGAAAATTCACCACTTTAAATCCTAAAGACATCAATAAGGGACTGATTGTTGCTGGAGGTGCAGCAGGTATTTCCGCTGCATTCAACACACCCCTTGCCGGAATTGTTTTCTCTATTGAAGAACTGAGCAAATCTTTTGAAGAGAGATCTAGTGGGTTAATTCTCTCTGCTGTCGTGCTTTCAGGTATAACAGCCATTGCGATGATTGGTGACTATGCTTATTTTGGATTTATGTCTGTCACCTTTCCATTAGGTCAGACTATTCTCTACGCTATTGTTATCGGTTTCATGGGGGGGGCATTAGGGGGGCTTTTTTCCTCAGCGATTTTATATTTTCGCCAAAAACTCATGCGCTTTTCTTTTCAACAAGCCATGATTGTTACGGGTATTTCAGGATTATTAATTGCCATCATCGGCTTTATAACAAAAGGGATGACATTTGGTGCAGGTTATAGCTCAACTTATCAAATTCTAATGGCACAAGTCGATGAAATTCCCTTTTACTATCCCATTTTAAAAATGGTAGCGACTCTATTATCCTATGTCAGCGGTATACCGGGGGGTATTTTTACACCTGCCATTGCGATAGGGGCAGGTATTGGACAAGTTCTATCTCAAATCACAAGCGAACTGGGACCTGTCTTTGCTGTCATCGGCATGTGTGCTTTTTTAACAGGGGTTGTTCAATCACCCATTACAGCTTTTGTCATTGTAATGGAACTTGTAGACGACCATAATATGACAATGCCCCTAATGGTTGCCGCATTCATTGCTCTTGGAGCATCTCGCATATTTTGCCATCAGCCCTTTTATCAAACTCTCGCCAATCTATTTGTTGAAACCTATTCAAAACGCACTTTAAAACACAAAAGTACAGACAAAAGGCCCTCACTAGACAACACCTAAGAACTTAAGGACAATAAAAGTCATAACAGATTGTTGAAGTACTAAAAAATAAAAGAGAGGACATTGAATGAAAACTCTTATCTCATTATTTATTGTCACTAGCTGCTTAAACCTTGTCGCCCAGACCCACATTGGAGGAACAATATACTATAGACTACCCAATGCACCCAGCACACTGCACCCCACTCGATCGACAGATGCCTATTCCTCTCGAATTCATTCCTATACATTTGACGGTCTTTTAACTGTCAATATCAATACATACGAATTTGAACCAGGTCTAGCCAAAGAATGGACCCTATCCAAAGATGGACGGACATTTACATTTACCTTAAGAGAAGATGCTCAGTGGCATGATGGAAAACCCGTAACAGCAGAGGATGTAAAATTTAGCTTTGATATCATTTTTGATCCCAAACAAAAATCTCTCCACTTGCAGTCTTATTTTGATAACATCGAAGGGGCTCAAATTTTAGGAAAAAACAAGATCCAATTCAAAGCCAAAAAAAAGTATTTTAAGAACTTAGACATTTTAGGAAGTGGAGGATTTCTACCTATTATTCCTAAACACATCTACAGTACAAAAAAGAAAATGAATAAAGATATTGTGGGTAGTGGCCCTTATAAACTTACTAAATATCAAAAAGGTCGACAAATAGAGCTGACAAAAAATAAAAAATGGTGGGGCTTTAAGGAAGAGCATCTCAAAGGGCAGTACAATTTTGAAAAAATCATCATGAGAATAGTAAAGGATAATAATGTCTCCTTAGAATATTTAAAGAAAGGACGAATCGATTTCCAACCTCTATCTTCGGAAGAATATCATAAAAAAACCAAAGGGAAAATGTGGCAAACCGAAGTTATCAAAAATAGAGTACAGAACCTCTCACCTAAAGGCTATGGATTTATCGGCTGGAACCTTCAGAGAAAGATTTTTCAGAATAAGAAAGTAAGAGTGGCCCTTGCACATTTGATGAATCGCAGATTAATGAATAAAAAGTTTAGATTTGGTGAGTCTCTTTTAGCGACAGGCCCCTGGCATCGAAAAAGTGACTATGCTGATAAAAGTGTAAAAGCCATTGAATACAATCCTAAAAAAGCCCTCAAACTCTTAAAGCAGACAGGGTGGAATGATACAGATAAAGATGGTATTCTTGAAAAAAACATACAGAATAAGAAACAAAATTTTGAAATCACCATTTTATGTCCCAATAAAGAAGTATTAAAATATCTTACACTGTTTAAAGAAGACGCCAAAAAAGTGGGGGTAAAAATAAACATTAAGAGTGTAGAGTGGAACACTTTTTTAAAACTGATAGACGATAGTCGATTTGATGGTGCTATGTTAGCATGGGGTGGGGGATCCATTGATTTAGATCCAAAACAAATATGGCATTCTGATGGAGCACGTTCTGGTGGCTCTAATTTCATACATTATAAAAATCCTGAAGTCGATAAGCTGATTATAGAAGCACAAGAAACACTAGATAAAAAGAAAAGAATTAAAATTTTACAGAAAGTTTATCGTATTATAGCGAACGATGCCCCCTATTTATTTTTATTTAATGATGAATACACCTTTTATGCTCATAGACAAAGAGTAAAAAAAGATAAGGGCACTTTTAAATATGGAATTGGCTTTAATTATTGGTGGCTTGAAAAATAATAAACAAATCAGTGGGGGTTTCGCATTCAACATCAATATCTAATAAAGAAAACTACGAACTATATGAACTCATAGAGAATACATATGCTGTTTAAACTTCTAATGACATATACAGAGAAAAGTGACCTGACTAAATTATGAATAACTGAAAAAATAATGAGCCATATACAGTATTTTTTAAGACGACTCCTTTTAATCATTCCAACACTCTTTGGGGTGACTTTAATTAGTTTTTTTATAATGAACATGTGCCCTGGGGGGCCTCTTGAACAAAAACTCAGACAGATAAGGTTTGGCCAATCCTCTATAAGCGGCAGCATGGAACAACAAGAAATTTCCGCAGAAATGATGTTAGAGCTAAAGAAACAATATGGCTTTGATAAACCTCTCCATGAACAATACTGGCTTTGGTTAAAAAATCTTTCTGTTCTAAATTTTGGAGAATCTTTTACTTACGAAGAACCTGTTATTGATGTGATTATCAGCAAGCTTCCCATTTCTCTCCAATTTGGTATTGCAAGTTTTATCTTATCTTACTTGGTGTGTATTCCACTGGGAATATGGAAGGCTTTAAAGCAAGGCACAACATTTGATTTAAGTTCCAGTTTTTTACTCTTTATTATGTACTCTATCCCAAGTCTCATGTTGGGAATATTGGAAATTACATATTTGGCTGGAGAAAGTGGGTTAGGGCTTTTCCCCATTGGGGGACTCTATTCTGATAATTATGAAAATTTAAACTTTATAGGTAAGATTTGGGATAGAGTACTACATTTTATTCTCCCCTTGAGTTGTTTTATGATTGGATCTTTTACCACCCTCACTTTATTAATGAAAAATTCACTCATAGAAGAAATTAAAAAGGACTATATACGTACAGCAAAGGCGAAAGGTTTGAGTGAGAAGTCTATCTATTTAAAACATGCATTAAAAAATGCTCTTATCCCTATTGCAACAGGCATCGGAAGTTTTATTTCTTTATTTTTTACAGGATCCATTATTATTGAATCTATTTTTGAATTAGATGGAATGGGACTTTTAAGTTTTAATTCAATTTTAGAAAGAGATTATAATGTCTCCATGGGTCTGTTATTTATAACAAGTCTTCTTATGATGTTGGGCAACATTATCAGTGATATTGCTTATATCCTTATAGATCCAAGGATTGATTTTAAATGATTGAAAAATGGATTTCTTCTGAGTTAACGATTAAGCGATGGAGACGATTTAAAAAAAATAAGTTTGCAATTTATGCTTCTGTACTTTTAATTTTTATAACCACTATCAGTATTACTGCAGAAATGTGGTCGAATTCAAAACCTATTATTTTTAGTTACAATTCAAAAACCTACTTTCCATTAATAAAGGACTATCACCCTTCTCAGTTTGGATACGACGACATACTAGTTATGGACTACAGACGTTTGGAAAAACATTTCGATTGGATCATATGGCCACTGAATCCATGGGATGCTTTTGAATCCAATAAAAGTGTTGAGGAATACCCCAGTCCTCCCACAAGAGAAAATATTATAGGAACAGATGATCGGGGGAGGGATATTTTAGCAAGACTGTTGTATGGTTACCGTTATAGCATGGGTTATGCTCTTCTTGTCTGGCTATTGTCTTTTCTAGTGGGAACTCTTCTGGGAGGACTAATGGGCTATATCGGCGGAAAATTAGATCTTATCGGTCAAAGAACAGTTGAAGTTTTTAGTGCTCTTCCACAATTTTATATTTTGTTAATTATGATTTCTATTATTCAACCAAATATTTGGTGGCTGATACTCATCTCGACTATTTTTGGGTGGATAGGTATTAGCTATTATATTCGAGGAGAGTTTTTAAAGCTCAGAAAAAAGGAGTTTGTAGAGGCGGGGCGAGCCTTAGGCGCAACTCATTGGCGTTTGATTTTTAAACATATTCTCCCCAATGCCCTAGGGCCAATTATTACCTTTTCTCCATTTGTTATTGCAGGAAATATAGCTGCTTTAGCAAGTTTGGATTACTTGGGTTTCGGTTTAACCCCTCCGACACCGAGTTGGGGTGAACTCTTAGCTCAGGCAAAACAAAATTTTGAAATTGCTTGGTGGTTAGCCCTATACCCCTCTCTAGCCCTGTTTTTAACATTGATTCTTTTTGCTATCATAGGTGAAGGTATAAGAGACGCCTTTAACCCAAGAAAATAAAATGTAGAAGATATTTATTCCGTGGCTGGAAAGGCTATAACATCCTTATAACCAAATGCTTCAGGATCAAGGCCAACCATAATAGCTGAGACAACTTTTATAACATGTTCCTCAGTCTGTCCATCGGAGGACAACAATCCCAAGTCTCTAAGACACCAAAAGAGATTTTTTCCTCCATTTTCAGAATTACAGTTCAAGTACCAAGATACACGCTCGGCATCTTTAATTTCCATAGCTTTTCCTCTCATACTCTTTTTTGTTGTCCTATCTACCTTATTATCTATAGTCTTTTGAAGACTACCGTGTCCCCAATTATAAGCAGCTATAGCGAGCTTAATATCTCCCTTCCAGGTTCCAGAGTAGCTACCAGAGTAAAGGCGCTTCATATGTTCCATAGCTGCCATTGTGGATTTTCTCACATCCTTTCTGTCTCTTTTATTTTCTAGACCATAATCTTTACCTGTATGAGGCATAAACTGCCAGAGCCCTACAGCCCTCCCTATAACACGCCTATTCTTATCCCTAAGAATAGGACCTTCTGCTTCAGGTTCAAAACTAGACTCCACTAGAGTTTTAAAGATGATAGCTCTCGGAAAAATAGGATTCTCTTCAATGATTCCTACAACAGTCTTAAAATCTTTTACTTTTTGAGATTCACTGCCTTTCACTGGTCCCTTGATCGCTCGTTCATGATAATGCAAAAAATCTTTCATGTCTGAACTAGGTCCCCATATGTCCGAAGCCACATCTTGAATCTCCTTCCTATGAAAATCTGGAATGAGCTGGTCAATGACAGGATGCAGTTCTTTCTCTCCTTCCATATCCTTCAAAAAAGGCAATTTTGCTGTTTCTTCTTTTGTTGAGCGCACATTGCGGAAATAGGTTGAATCTTTTTCGATAAAAATATCTGCATTATACTCTTGATTCCCAATAAATGTATTATAGTTAACAATCAATTGCCCTTTATTGTTATTCCCCAACATACAGTATTTCCCTTTATATTTGAAAAGCCCTGAAAAATAGAGGGGTGTACATATACCGACATCGTATAAAAGCTCGCCAGAAATATCGATAATATTTCTATAAATATGCTTATTAACATCACTATATTGGATACGAATTCTAGAAAAACCGGGACGAGATTGTATAATTGTAACATCCATATCAACCTTATTATTCGGAATATAAAATTTCGCTAACTCCGAAGAATCCTTAGCAATGGCCTGAGCAGCTTTTTCTTCTAAATGGATTCTTGCCTTTCTTTTTTCCTTTGCAACGAAAATATCACCTACCTGTTTCCCATTTTGTTTGATGATAACAAAGATATCCTCACAATTAACTTTTAAACATCTAAACTCTGAAACCAAACCTGTTTTTGACTCTGCCGTAAATTCTCTTAAACCTTCTTTTTCCAAATCCTTGCGAGGTACAGGGGTTCCTTCAAAAACATGATCACGGTGACCATTGTATCGATCATTAGTTGTAATGATCCAACGGATTTTTTTCAAATTCTGATTATATCCTCTTTGAAAATCTATAATTGCTATACCCTCTTGACTCCACTTATGGGATTTCTTATTTATACCTTCTGTATATAGCCCCGCTGGATTCTCCATATAAAGAGCATAGTGTTGCTGATGTTTATTAATGGCCCCCGTTAGAAATTTGTATTTTGAATCCAAAGACATCGGTCCTCTATAAAGATGACAAGCAGATAAAACGAATACTCCCAATGCTGCAAAGATCATTTTTAAACACATTTTCATCTCAATACTCTCCAAGCCTATATCTACTCTTTAGTAGCAAATGATGTTCCATACGAGATAGACCAAAACAATTGGAATTAAAGCCACTTAAAGATTAAATTGTGCAAAATATGTGTTCAAAGGCTGTCCATCCTGCCCTTTTTTGTCAGTTCAATTTTTCATCTTATATAAGTTTCGGAACAAATTGTCTGACTCTAAAATTTTTGTTTAAAGGACACATTCTAGGGATGATCTAACCAGGTCCGACCCTCTTTTTACTGCCTATTGACTCATATATTTAATCGCCATACCTGGACTTAGTAACGTTTAAAAAGCCCCTTATCCCTATGAACTCATATATTCAATCGCCACGTGTCTGGTATGTAGATAAAAAAGAACAATAGTAACAAATAATATCCTATTAAAAGATTCCAGAGAACATTAGACTTAAGTGTCATTTTAATAAAGACGAGATTTTGCAAAATATGTTAAAAACTATCAATTCAGCTTGAGTGGCCGACCTCGATTCGATTCATAGAGGGAAAATACTCATATGTTTTCAAAAGAATCCATCATCAAAATAAATTGATTGTTTTATTCACTCAAAGGGCAAAGACTCTGCTTTACGATCATGGTGATCGCCTTCTGCATGTTCAATCATGTGATCACCCTCTAAATCTAGACCTAGAACCTCCGCATCAAAAGCTTGATGCAAATCCTTTGATAAAGAATATTTTTTAATGAAATTTTCATACTCAAAATGCTCATTAGATAAATCGTCAATCATTTCATAAAATCGACCGTTATACGCATCATCAATAGTCAGCGCATAAATACTATTACCTATATAGTTACTTGATGTCAGTATTCCCAGTGCTGTAGAATTTCGGATAAAGCTACCATAGCCCATCTGGAATAATTTGGCATTAGCATGCATCCCAATAGGCACAAATAACCTTGTCGCTTTCCATACAGAAAAGACAGCAATATAAGTCGCTTCAAAGAAATTTCTCCCAATATCATAATTGTCTAAGTTCCCTTCATAATAGAGATATCTTCCCCCTTGAATAACAGATGAATAAAGAAAAACCTCTAATGAAGCTCTCTGCATTCCTTTTATATAACTCTTGGCTGTTAACCCTCTAAACATATAAATAAATTCTGTACCCGCTAGAAGTACCAAAGATTGCCTTTGATCGGGGTTGATAAACATCCATCGCCAAAAATGCCAATCAAAAAGCCCTTTTAATGGGTGTCCTGAATATATCCATGACTGGGCCTGAGAATAAACACCGATAGATGCAGAAACGGCAATTAATGTCCACGCCCCTTGTTTGAGTTCAGGAACTCCATGCTTACCCGTATATTTAATAGGGTGAGCTATTCGTCTTAATATTCGCAAAATCAGACTCGAGCCCTCACCCCCCCTCGCCATCACAGCTTGAGGGTTCACTCCCGGAACAGAGGGCTTCATACACCAAAGTCCTGTAAAAACCACAGAAGTTGCCACATCGAAAATAGCACGAGTTCGACTTCTTTCTTGTAATTGGTAAAATGCAAATTGTGAATTCAATCCATAACTGGCACCAATTCTTAATTCATCCTCCTCTGATTCAATATCAGCTACCCCCTTGGCAACTGCTACCGAAAAGATAGGAACCATTGCTAAACTGATCATTCCCCTTGATAGGGCCAATCCAGCGGCTATTGAACGACAGGCCATAATAGCTCCTACCTGCAGGCCGACAAGTTTTCCAAATCGATTTATAAACCCTTCCTTTGGATGAGTTAATTCATTATCTAACTGAATTAACTCATCCGCCCCAACCCTATCGAGCCGCTCTAAGACTTGGTATCTTAATAAGTCATATTTAATAAAAAATAGAACCCCTTGAGAATACTTTCCACTTCTTATGACAGCATGATATCCATGATCGTATAAGTTATCTAGACGATGCTTTGCAAGGCTTTGAACAATAGACCAGTTTTTTTCAGTAATAACTCTCCACGTCTCTATTTCACTCCAACCTCTAACACTCTGTAAATCTCTTGCAAAAAGTGTATCCTCTATTAACTTTTCAGATAGGGTTATCGTTTTGCCATTAACTTTTATTTTTTCAAAAATAAGCATAGAAATAGGGAGTGATTCAAAAAACATATTTTTTTGTTTATAGATTAAAACTAGAAACTCCTTTAAAGACTGTCTCAAAGTTTCTATGTCTGTAATCTGAACAGATTCTTCTTCCTCTTGATTGAGGTCGGCCTCTTTAGAGATATCTATCAAAGATTTAATAATCGCATTTTTTTGAAGTTTAGCATCATCCAAACGGGAACATATCTCTGCCGTACGAAGGGCTTTTAAAGCTTTATTTTCTAAGTTTTCCAAATTCTTATAGGAAAGGGCGATATCTGAAAGAATATGAATAAACAACTCTGGTTCAAATTCTGGTTCATTCTGAGGTTTATCAAGGAAAGCATTTCCGATCTGACCCAGTCCGTAGTAAAAAGGCGAACCAAGAATCAGACTTTGAATGCGTTGGACTTGCTTTTCTCCCACAATCCGAACAAGATAATATTCACTCAGCATAAGCCTATAAAGATATTCCCAAAGCAACGTCATATTGTACTGCTGCTCAAGGTCATTGGAATAATGAGTTCTTATAGTTTGATAATCAATACTAAAAAATTCTTGGATTTGATTTTCAAGTTCTTGTGACAAAACATTTTTAAAATCTATAAATTTCCTAAAAAATTTTTCGACAATTTCTTGTTTTTCTTTTTCTGAAAAAACCTTTTTAGGAGATACGTCTTCTTTGGAGTGTTCAGTGGGTGCAATAGCAAGACTCTTATTTTCTTTTTGAGTGGTGTTTTTATTATCACGGTATTGAGAGTAACAACTCGTTAGCAAAAACAGCAGAGAGGGTATGAAAATAACTTTCTTCAATCTGCTTCCCACAGGGCTTTACCCTCCTCCATTCTTCAAGACGGATCATCTATCTTTGACAGATCCAACTCAATCCAACTCAATCCAACTCAATCCAACTCAATCCAACTCAATCCAACTCAATCCAACTCAATCCAACTCAATCCAACTCAATCCAACTCAATCCAACTCAATCCAACTCAAAACCAATATTTGTATGATCTTAAGGTTGATAGAATCAAGTTAAAACTGAATTATATTGTATTTTTGTTCTCATACGTTAGAAATTCATAAGGATATTTTCATGAAAAGAATTTATTACTCTATCTCTGTTCACTTTTTTGACGATTTTAATTCATCGATGTGCTGGCTCAAAGGTCGCACGGCCACTCCTATTTCCCTTCAGAAAATCTGTTGATCCATTATCAAAATCATCCTTGATATCTAGGTTGGCAAGCCCACTCCTATTTCCAAAACTCCTGTAATATTGATATCACAACCCTCAAGAGTGAGCTATGAATTCATCGACTGGAATTTTAAAAGAAAGGTCATCCAAGAAGATAAAAAATAAAAATGGCCTTTGCGTATCTGATAAATCGCACATTATCTATTTTTGAAAGGTGTCTCTACGACTTTTGCTCGAGCCTTTCGACCTCGAATATCCACAAAAAACTCTGTGCCCACCTTACTTAATGAACAGGGGACATAACCCATACCAATAGCAGTCTCTAAACTAGGAGAATATGTTGCACTTGTAACCCTTCCCCCCTCTTTATGACTCAAGGAAAATATGTGATAACCTGATCTGGCAAGCCCTCTATCTAAAAGACGAAAACCCACAAGTTTGCGCTGAGGCCCTGCCTCCCTGATACGAATCAGAGACTCCTTTCCTATAAAATCACTGGCATTCCATTTCACAACCCAACCCAATCCAGCCTCCAAGGGGTTTGTCTTATCGGTAATATCCTGTGCATACAAAGAGTATTTCATCTCTATTCGTAAAACATCCCTAGCTCCCAGCCCTACAGGAGCCACTCCAAAATCCTTACCTTTTAATATTAAAAAATCCCAAAACTCTAAAGCCCTCTCTGAGGGAATAAAAACCTCCCCCCCCGGCTCCCCTGTATAACCCGTACGAGCAAACATCACATCACAACCCTTAAAGGCATACATTTTCCAATGAAAAGGTTTTAAAGTCTTTACACTTTCACCCCATAATCCTGAAAGAAAACTCAAGGCAAGAGGCCCTTGAACAGCAATTTGCGCCCACTGTTCACTCTCATTAGTTATACAAGCTCCCTTGTTCTGTTCCTCCATCCAAAGAAAATCTTTTTCAACATTTACAGCATTGACACATACAAGATAATCATCAGGTCTATTCAGACAATAAATAATAACATCATCTACAATACCTCCTTCGTGATTTGTAAAGAGTGTGTACTGCGCTCGCCCTGAGACTAATTGAGACACATCATTCGTTGTCAACCACTGTAATGTGGCCTCTGCTCCAGCCCCTCGCACACGCAGTTCACCCATATGCGAGACATCAAATAGACCCACTCGGTTTCGCACAGCCTCATGCTCCAAACGTATTCCCGTATATTGTATGGGCATTTCCCATGATGCAAAAGGGGCCATCAGTGCGCCTAGTCTCTTATGCCCTTCATAAAGAGGTGTTTTTTTCAACACTATTTTCCACCAAAGTTCATGGACCAGTTAAGGGGTTTTATACACTACAGAAAGTAACAATCTATAGAGATTTTGTTTTCTATCATTAAACACACACTCATTTAAGTGCAAATAAAAAATATTCTTATTCATAAAATGAAATGAGGAAAGAATCTCCTTCATATTTTCTTTGAATCTTTCAACTTTCCGGATATGTCTCTTAAAATCTAGTGTCTAGTAAAAGTTCCTTCATATTTTTTTTAAATCTTTTAACTTTCCCTCTTGAACAATATCAATCAGAATCTCTTCATAAAGATTAAAAGAAAAATTGTTAAGATATAAAGGAATATTTTTCTCATATATTACTCCAATGTCTATTAAAAATCTTGAAGATTGAATTGAGAAGAGATAAAGATTTATTAAAACTAAATATGAGGTGCAGATTGAGCAGAGATAGCCGAATTCAACTCATTAAAAAAATTCAAGAAAGACGAGACTCAAAGGTATTTTGTTACCTCACCTCCGATCGCCAAAATGCAAGTGCCCTTTTCGCTAAAGATATTCTCCCCATTTTTAGTGAACAACTAAAAGAAAGTAAGTATAAAAGTATTGATATATTTCTTTTTACGCTTGGTGGTGATACTTTAGCCGCCTTTGGTTTAAATAGATTATTGAGGGAATACACTGAAAACTTAAATATTCTTGTTCCTGATAAATGCCTTAGTGCAGGAACTCTCTTTGCTCTAGGGTGCAATCAAGTATTAATGACAAAAACCTCTTATCTTGGACCAATTGACCCCAGCATCCAACGACCTTTGAACCCTGCAGTCAATATCAATGGTCAAATTCAAAACCTTCCCTTAAGTGTTGAAAGTGTTGCGGGTTTTAAAGGATTAGTAAAAGACGAGTGGGGCATAAAGAAACAACCAGAATTGTCTGTATTACTGAAACTTCTCTCAGAGAAGGTTCACCCTTTAGCTTTAGGAGATGTTTATAGAGCTAGACAGCAAATAGAACTTCTTGCCACAAATTTATTAAAACAGCATAGAAAAGACTCGAATAGTATTAGTGATATTGTTCAAAAGCTGACCAAAGAACTGGGCTCACATGACTATCTTATCTTCCGTAAAGAAGCAAAAAAGATTTTAGGAACTCAACTTACAGCTATTGATCCAAATCTAGAATCACTAATAAGAGAACTCTACAAAAGCTTTGTTGAGGATTTGAAGTTAGGAAAACCATTTGATCCAAATATTATAATATCTTCTACCTCTAGAAAGTCTGACCAAACCCCTAGAACAACTGACGTTAAATTAAAATTAGCCGTTATAGAGGGTGAAGAAAGAGGCGATCATTTTATTCAAGAAAAAAGACTAACTGAGGCATATATGCAATCCAATAATGCGCCACCCATAATGGTCACAGGACAAGAAATCTTATTTGAAGGATGGAAAACATATAATTGACGCAATGCATATTTATGGTATTATGGTAATTAGGTTACTTAGGAGACTCAGTTTATGGATAATTTAGGGATAAATTATTATTTTAATGAGTCTCATACGCGGGATAGTATTTGGATTCCTTCAAATAGCTCACAAAAAACCAGTACATTTAACCAATTAGAGGTTATTACTCGCTTGGAAAACCTTGAAGTCAATGTTCAAGTCTCTCCTGAAGTTAATAAACAGAGTTCACTTGAAGTTAATAACACATTAAAAAATAGATTCGGTTCATGGACCAGTTAAGGGGTTTTATACACTACAGAAAGTAACAATCTATAGAGACTTTGTTTCCTATCATTAAACACGCAACCCTTTAAGTCCAAATAAAAAGTACTCTCATCCATAACATGAAATGAAAAAAGAATTCCCTTCATATTTTCTTTCAATCTTTCAGCTTTCCGGATATGTCTCTTAAAATCTAGTGTCCAGTAAAAGTCCCCTTCATATTTTTTTTAAATCTTTTAACTTTCCCTTTTGAACAATATCAATCAGAATCTCTTCATTACGAATTGTCATTAAGTGAACCCCTTGACACATTGACAAAAGATCACGAGACAGTTCAATAGCATACTTGAAGCCTTCTTCAAGGGGGTCCTTTTCCAATCTCTTAAGCAATTCATCTGAAACAAAAACACCAGGAACTTTTTCATTAAGAAAATGAGCCGTTTTCAAACGTTGTATAATGAGCACCCCAGCAATCACAGGGACTTTAAAAGTCTCTACTTGTTTCATAAAATGAAACATGAGATCTGCAGAAAAAATGGCCTGTGATTGAAAGAACTTAGCCCCTGCATTGATTTTCCTTTCCATCCTCTTCATTTGAATTTTTGGATTTTTTACAGAAGGATTTACAACCGCTCCTGGATATATTTTTAATGGAGTTGTTAGCTTTTTATCCGCTGTATCCAAACCCTCACGCATTTTTTTAATCATCTTTAACAAACCAACACTCTCTATTTCAAAAACACTCTTGGCCTCAAAGTGCCCTGCCTTTACAGGATCTCCTGTTAAACACAAAACATTCTTTATACCCAATGCCTGTGCTCCAAGAAGATCAGATTGAAGAGCCAAAGTATTTCGATCACGACATGTCAATTGATAAATAGCCTCCACACCCTCTTGCTCTAGAATACTTGCAGAGGCTAAGTTACACATTCTCATAAGTGCTCTTTGGTTATCTGTCACATTAAGAGCATCAAAATGAGATTTTAACAATTGAGCCATTTCGCGAAAACCCAGAGCCTCTCCAGCATGTGGTGGAGTGATTTCTGCTGTAATCACTTTTTGGCCTGACTCCAATTTTTGTTGAAATGTCATCTCTTCAGAGAACTTTCCGCTAGATAGAGCGTATTTTCAAGAAGCATTGTAATTGTCATTGGGCCCACTCCCTTCGGAACAGGAGTCGCTGCCTTCACATGATGATAGAGTTCATCAAAACGCACATCCCCACACAGTCCACCAGTCTCCTTGCGATGAATTCCCACATCGACAACAACAGCACCTTTTTTAAAATCCTCTTTACCTAGTAAATGGGGTTGTCCTGCTGCAACGACAACAATATCCGCCTGACGTGTATATAATGTTAAATTTAAAGTTTGCGAATGACAGATTGTGACTGTGGAGTTTTGATTCATCAACAATTGCGCCATCGGCTTTCCTACAATACGACTCCTTCCTACAACCACAGCATATTTCCCCTTCACAGAGATCTTGTAGTACTCTAAAAGAGCCATCACTCCCTTTGGCGTACAAGGTTCAACTCTTGGACATCCGGCCCAAAGTAATCCTAAGTTTTCATAGGTCAGTCCATCCACATCTTTTAAAGGATTAAGTCTTTTTAGCACACGACTATATTCAAATGGTTTGGGAATAGGAATCTGCACTAATATGCCATGAATATCTTCATCTGCATTGAGACGATTCATCAAAGCATCAAGCTCTTCAACACTTGTTTTCTTATCTATATCATAGCGGACAGAATGAATACCAACTCTCCTGCAGGCTTCCTCTTTATTGCGAATATAAATTTGACTTGAAGGATCATTTCCAACAAAAACAACAGCTAACCCAGGGGGCTTTTTAGCCACCCTCTGAAACGCCTCAACTCTCAATTGAAGTTCTTTTTCCAAAACGTTGGCCACGTCTTTTCCATTCATTATTTTCATGAAGCACCCTCTCTTCAGTCACTACATCGACATCGTAAAAATATTCTATTAATATATTTCACAAAACGAACACGATCAGTCTTGAATGAAACAGCTTTGAAGTCATTACATATTGACCCAAAACGTTAACACCTATATGATATCAAGCCATATTCTGCATAGATTTATTTTTAACAAAGGACATTGTAACATGGAGAAAATCAAACTTCCAAAAGACAACCCCTCTTTTTCATCACCTGAGGCCATCCCCTCATCACCCAAGAAATTTAAACAAAGCTCTGTATTAACGAGCTTCTATCGTTTTATTTATGAAAATGATCTACGCAAAGAGGCCCTCCAACATATCACACAGATCCTACTGACCCGAAAAGCCGAAAAAATAATGAGTCGAAAAGCCCAGAAGAGATAACGCTTTCTTACTTTTAAAAAACAAGATAAAGTCATCAAGATCAAAAGGCATAGAGAAGATAACAACTCTTTCTTCTTTTATTTGTCCGTCATTTTATCGGACCTGCTCCCCTCAACTCTTTATAAAATAGATTCTAGCTCAAAGGCACCCTTGCATTTCATTATTTCCTGAAAAGATCAGAGGGGACAAAAACCTTTGGGTCTCTTTAATACGAGATAATTTTATGGATAAGAGCGTCGTCCACCTTAAGTGATGCTCAATAAAATTGAAGAAAAGGAGACACAAAAAGTCTCCTTTTCACTGGAGTAAAACATGCGCCTCTTTAAATCCCAAAAAGGCCAATCTCTCATTGAATACCTTATCCTTGTCGCTCTTGTAGCTATTGGAAGTATGGCTGTTCTTCGGGTGCTGGGCCAGAATATTTCATCTCGCCTAGCCACCATTGCCTACAAAATTCAAGGAGTAGACCGTAAAGCACGCTATGAACAGGTTAGAGAATCTGATTACAAAAAAAAGGACATGAGTGATTTTTTTGAAGGAGCAACAAATAGTGAAAAGCAATAGCGGGCAAACACTTGTTGAGTTCACTGTTAGCCTTGCCCTAAGTCTCCTTCTGATCATTTTTATTTTTATTACACTCACCTCTATAAACTACAAAATGATTCTTAATTATTGGACTTATCAAACGACAGTCTGTTTGTTAGAGGGACAAACCAAGTCTAATTGTAAAAAGAAACTCATAAGCCAACTTTCAAAGCTGCCTTACCTTAAAATAAAAAATATTAGCCTACGCCTTTCTAAAAAGAAGATCCAGTCCAACATTGAAACACAACTTTTTAATAAAATACGTTTATCTAGAAAGAAAGTTATTTCCCATGAATCTTACTAAAGAGAATGGTTTCATTCATATTATTTTTATCAGTCTTTTCCCCTTATTTTTTACTCTTGCACTAGGAGTCATAATAGTTGGACTTTCTATTTTGGAACTCACAAAACTACAAACCTTTTGTCTAAAAGCCACCAAAGCATCTCAGAAACCACTAAGATCAGGAATAAAAAAAATTATGGCTCTTAATAAGCAAGCTCAACGTTTACGCCTTCAAAGAAAAAAGGCCCTTGCACGCCTGCGCTTAGCCGAAATGACTTTTTCCCCAGACTATGCAGCAGCAAAGGCACACCTTATGAAAATTACGCTTAAGCAAGCTCTCTTTAGAGCCAAGCAAAATTTTATTCTCAAGACAGCAAAGTCTTTAGCTAAAACCCGTCAGTTTTATTGGGCACAAAAGATTAAAGAGAATAAAAAAGGTAGAGTTTTTAAAATAACCAAACCACAACTGGCCATCACCCCTTACCCCTCAAATAGTCTATCTCCTAGTTATAAAATAAAACCCAATTTTGAAAGCCAACAGACTATAAAAGCTCATTTAAACTCATCTATGTTACAGTTGCTCGGAGCATTGGATTTTAAATGGATAAAGGGGTATCTCGATTTTCCAGAAAAATTAAGCATCAACTGTGCAGGCACTTTAAGAAAAGGAAAACCATGGAATATAAAACACAGACCGGCCAACTTATAATGGAATTACTCATTATCCTCCTTTTCATGTTTTCCCTAGGGTGGATCGTAGGTCATTTCTATACATCGACATATAAGGATATTATTAGACATGAAATATAGATTAAAGAATTTTCATTTAAAAATGAACCCTCAAAGATGGTCTATTATTATTGTTCTAACCGCCATTATATTGAGCCTTCTTTCTCAAAACCATAAAGAGATAAAACCACAAAAAAATGCGCTTTCACTCTCCACCCTACTCCCAAAGGGAAAAACCCTTGTTCCTATAGAGTTAGAAAATTCTTCACAATTGGACTCCATTCTTGGAATCAAAGGCGTAGTCGATCTATTTGTCAGAGTGGGAACTCATAAAAAAAGACTGGTTAAAATAGCTCATCGAATTAAGATTCTAAGGGCCCCTAAAAATCCTAATTATTATGCCGCCTTAGTTCCTGAGTCTCTCGCTGCTAAAATATTAAAATACGAAGGGCCATATATTGTGTCAGTACAAAATCCTAAAGTGTCTGGAACAAAAATTGAATCCCATGAGGAAAAAAAGACAAAAAGACCTGTAATTATTGAGGAGTCTGTTCTATGAAGGCCCTACTTGTGCTAAAAACATTTATAATGAAAGCCCTTAAAGTATATAAACACGGTATCTCTAAATCCATCAGGTTTAAATATTTTGCTGCAAATGACCCTAAAGCAAAGAGAACTTTCTTGCAAAAAGGACTTGTCTCTAAGATAAATAAGGTCCTTAACGTAAAACAACTCACAGTTCTTTTTCTTATCCTTTTACTCCCCACAGCGTCTTATACCGAAGTCATATTGCAAAGCCCATTTACAGATAATGTTGAATTTCAAATTTATGTGAGCCTTAAATCAAATAGAGAGTCTCTTAGCCAAAAGATATTTAAAACACATCCTAGGCCCTGGGAACGCAAGCAAATGAGGTTAAAATTTGCAGAAGCTATGAAGTTATATCTTTCTGGCCAAGTTGAAGATGCTCAGTCGAAATTTAGAAGTTTTGTCAGTCACTCTAAAGACGCCGACTGGGGAAAGGGTGATAGAGAGTTATTTTTTAATGCTTATATGAGATTAGCACAGCTATCTAAAGATCAAACAGAAATTCAAAGATGGATTCAAGATGCTATTAGATATGATGTAGAAAAGCGACCTTCTGAAAAAATGTACCCACCACCACTTCAGAAATTATTTTTATCATTGCATGAGATTGAGAAAAAAGAATTTATAATGTGGAGCCCCACCTCCTTTTTTAGATCTTATGACTACATTATAATAAATGGAAAGCGGTATTCGACTAACAACTTGAATACAGTCACCCTACCTCGAGGACGGCATCGTATCTCTGCTGTTTCTAATAAGTATGGTTATTGGAGTAAGGTTTTAGACAGGAAAAAGATTTTAAACTTTTCGAAAGACTTGCCACCAGCTCTTGTTCAAGGTAATTGCCATAAACCCCAAATATTGGACAATCCATGGACTATTCCTTCTCACTCGAAAGCTTTTTTTGGAAGAAAATGTATAAAAACAAATATAGAGAATTTAACAAAACAGAATCAAATCCCATTAATGGAGGATAAAAACCCTCAGTCAAAGATGAAGTCTGAAACGCTTTGGATTATTATTGGGGCTTCTTTATTTGCTGGTTATTTTATTCTTCGAAAGGATCATAAATCAAATCATGAAATAGAGGTTCTAAAGTTCTAACCCTACCCAAAACTTAACGACTTTTTCTATAAAACCTCCTCAATTATTAAAATATAGAGATCTAAAAAATCAACGTCCTGCTGGAGGAGCGGCAGGGGGTGTTCCCAATTGAAAACTTCCACCTAAATTAAAGCTTCCATTGATACCTCCGGCACCATAAATACCTTGACGAGCTTCCCAAAGTTGTCTCTGTAGACCCCATATTTGGATTTCTAGGTTATTCACTGTACGCGCACGAGCCTGCTGTTGTTCACGATATCTTTGTGTAAACTCCATATATAATTGTTGTTGTTGTTGATACAATTCCATAGCCATTTTTCCTCCACCGAATCCTCCAGGATAGCCACCGACTGCTCCCATCCCTCCAGGATAACCGCCAAAGACTCCGCCAAACGCAGAAGCTATACCTCCACCAATCCCTCCGGGATAACCGCCAAAGGCTCCGAATCCTCCAGGATAGCCACCGACTGCTCCCATCCCTCCAGGATAACCGCCAAAGACTCCGCCAAACGCAGAAGCTATACCTCCACCAATCCCTCCGGGATAACCGCCAAAGGCTCCGAATCCTCCAGGATAGCCACCGACTGCTCCCATCCCTCCAGGATAACCGCCAAAGACTCCGCCAAACGCAGAAGCTATACCTCCACCAATCCCTCCGGGATAACCGCCAAAGGCTCCGAATCCTCCAGGATAGCCACCGACTGCTCCCATCCCTCCAGGATAACCGCCAAAGACTCCGCCAAACGCAGAAGCTACACCTCCGAGATAACCCGGATAACCCCATCCCATAGGGTAACCAAAGGCCCCTCCCAGGTGACCGTACATCCCAACACCAGCCCCCATTCCAGGTCCATACCCGGCACAACCATAGGCTCCTCCGGCGTAACCAGAAAGAGCAGACCCTGCAAGACTCGCCGTCAGAAATGGAAAGTAATTCATATTTGAATAGGGGGGAAAGAATGTGTACCCAAGTTCTGCCGCTCGCTCCCTTGATTTATCAAAATCTCTTTTTCTTTGGTAGGCCCCTAGGCCATCTACAGCTAAAGAGACCCCCCATAACCACTTAGGAACATCTGAAAGTGTAGTGCACCCAACACACACACCACCTTCAGTCGTTACGCTAGATTCTGCCTCTGCATAATGCAGATCATCTATTTCATCTTCCAGATCATCTATTTCATCTTCTAATGTCGCAATTTGTTCTGCGGCTTCACTATAATCATTGAGAGACTCTACACATCTGCTGTGATCTCTAGTGGGACTGTGACCCTCACCATATATCTCGGGTAGTTTGCATATTTCATCAATAGAAGGGTCCGGGGGCTTAGAGCAAATGGCCCCATGAACACTGGCAACACGGCCATCACCTGCAATTCCAATATCCTCCAAGGCCGCTCGAAAATCATTCACCTCTCTACCTGGCCCTTGACATGGCAACACAACCAGATCCAATACTTTATTGACCATAGACCGGCCATCAAGACGCTTTTTGAGTCTATCCTTGACTCGATTTATCTTTTCTTTTTCCCTGCCTTTAAGTTCTTTTTTTCGTACGATCTCTTTGCGTACCTGTTTAACGGCTTTGGACTCTCTTTCAGAGGGATAACCTGACATATTCTCCATGTCATAGGAACATGCTGGATTTCCATAATACTGACCCGTGCCCCAAGAGTTACTTGGAGGTAATACAGTTGCCGAATAAGCATGGTTCAGGAACAACAAAGAAGAGATAATGACCATTTTTATCAAATATACCATCCAGATTCCTTAAAAGAGGGTTTCCCTACCTCTATCTTATTCGTCATTCTCTTTTTTCAACTTAATAAAAAAACAATAGGAACTAGACTAAAGAAGAGTATTCCTGTCTTAAAACACAACTTCATAACAACTGTGTCCGTTATCATCAGCTATTATACTTTATTGAGACATCCATCCCTTTGATGTAAAATGATTTACGCCATTCAGATAATGAGAAGAAGAAAGAGTTTCTCTTAGGGCTTTCAAAACGAGTTTTCTTAAGGCGCAGGACTTATCCGCAGAGAAGCAGTTTGTTTTATCCCTGATCTTATCAAGTACTACCAAGCGTATACTTTTAGCCTATGGCACAAATTTGAATGGAAGATCTTGTTTCAACAATGCTCAATGAAGTTAATCTTTATCTAGCCAAGGCTTTTAGGCTTCACCACGAGCTTGCGGACCTCAGAGTTGTCTGAGCTTTTGAAAGTATTAAAAATAATTTACTCCATCAATAGAGATATAAAAGGTAGAGTTTTTCTGAAGGATTTCAAAACGAGTTCTCTGAGGCGCAGGGCGTATTCGTGGAAAGATCGTTTATTCTATGCTTGACTGCATCGAGCACTATCCAGCCAAGGCTTTTAGGCTTCACCACGAGCTTGCGGACCTCAGAGTTGTCTGAGCTTTTGGAAACCCTAAGAAAAACTCTACCCTATTTTATCTTCCTTTAAGCCTGTCTGAGTTTTTAAGAGGAAGATAAAAATCATTTTCCTAGAGGACTCCATGCCAAAAAAGATGACAAGAAAGATCTTACATTCTTTATAATTCACTGAAAAACAACCGATAATGGACATAGTTATGAAAGCAAATGTGAAACACACTGTTCTGGTTGTAGATGATGAGTTAGATAATGTTGAAGCACTTGAGCGCATTTTCCGAAAAAAATATCTTGTGCTCAAAGCAACAGATGGAATGGAAGCCCTAAAAATCTTAAAAAAGAAAAAAGTGGCAGTCATTATCAGTGATCAGAGGATGCCTCAAATGACAGGTGTCGAATTTCTTACAAAGTCACTTCAAACACATCCCAATGCAATACGTATTTTACTAACAGGATACAGTGATATTGAGTCAGTCATTGATGCGATCAATTCTGGACAGATATATCGTTACATTACCAAGCCATGGGATTCAGTGGATTTACTGAATACTGTCAATAGGGGAGTGGAACGTTATGAGCTGGATGAAGAGTTAAAAGAAAAAAACAAAGCTTTAAGTCATGCTATCTCAAAATTAGAAACTTTGGATAAAGCGAAAACACAATTTATGATTCTGATAAACCATGAGTTAAAAACTCCTTTGACAACATTAATTTCTTTTAAAGATTTACTTTCTGAAACACATTTGAATGCAGATCAAAAAAAATATATAAAAAGAATAGAACAAAGCATTGATAAATTACAGTCTATTATTGCTGATGTTTTAGAAATGACATCAGCTCAAAGCAGCCAGATAAAACTTCATCCTCAAACCCACACGGTAGAATCCCTTATTGAGCCTATTTTATATAAATTATCTGACCTTGCGAAAAGAAAGAAAGTTGAGATAGAAAGTAATATCCAAGATCAGGAAATTATTTGTGATTTTCAATCAATCAGCAGCATTTTAGAGAAGTTAATATCCAATGCAATAGAGTTTGGAAAGCTAGGGTCTGCCATTCAAATCACAGCAAGGCAAAGGGGATCTAGATCAGAGATGACAATTCAAAACGAAGGGAAGGAGACTATCCCTTCAAAGGTTTTAAAGCAACTTCTTGAGCCCTTTCAATTGAATCAAAATATAATGAATCATTCGAAGGGTTTAGGTTTGGGGCTCAGCATCTCACAAGCTCTTTTGAAATTAAATGGCTCCGAACTCCAACTCACATCAGAAAAGAGCAGGTTCACAGCTTCGTTTCACATAGGACAGTAAAGACTCCCTCCTCTGAAAAACGCAGAAATATATCCCCTTTCCTTTTCGAACAAAATTGACCTCTTATCTAAAGTCCGCTAAACTATTTAAAGATTTAATACTCAAGGTCAATAGAGAGGCAAAAGATGCAAAAAGAACACTCTCATCCATTTGATAAGCCTCATTTTGGCGGCTCACGCACGGATACTCTAATAAAGCTCACCCTTATATTTTTTATTGCACTCCTTTCCTTCTCAGTAGGAACTTATGTTGGCAAACAATTCAGTGATAGCGAACACAGATTATCTCAACTGGAGACAGAATATAGCACCGACTTAACCTCAATCAGTGAACGCTCTGAGGAGAACTACCCAAAAACTCTCACAGAAACAGATATAGAAAGTTTAGCTAATGAATTTACTACTGAAGAGGCTATTGAACCCATCACTATAAAAGATTTAAAAATGGACAGGGGAAATAAAAGGGTGCCTGCGGCCTCAGACGAGGATAAAGAATCTGAAAAAACAATATCTATAGAAGAGGAACAACCTACAAATGAAGTCTCTTTGGGCCAAATGCCAAATCATATTGCTTTGGAGGACATGGAGACTCCTCACAGTTACACTGTACAAATTGCATCCTATGAAAATTCAGAAAATGCTATCAGACATGCTAATGAGTTAAAAGAGAAGGGATATGACGCTTTGATTATGCAAGCTGAAATCAGAAATAAAACATGGTACCGCATCACCTTGGGAGTATTCCCAGTAAGGTCCGAAGCTCTTCATTTTATGAAAAAAATAAAAGCAGAACTCAACTTAGAAAATGCTCTCATACAAAAAATCTTTGTAAAACCCAATCCAAATAGCAATTAAATATATTCAGCAAATAATGTAATCATTTGTTTTCTGTGTTTTCTTCACATATACATAAAGTTATATGCAAAAAACATCAGAAGATATTATTTTTCATGATTTAAATCCAAGTCAAACGGATGCCGTCCGTACTCTAAATGGCCCCCTTCTTGTTCTCGCAGGAGCTGGATCTGGAAAAACAAAAGTTCTGACTTACCGTATTGCCCATTTAATATACAAACAGCTCTGCTCCCCTTCTGAAATCCTTGCCGTGACATTTACAAATAAAGCGGCTCGAAACATGAAAACAAGGGCCTTAGATTTACTTTCAAATTTAGATTTAAATATTAGTGAACATATGTGGATAGACACATTTCATTCAAATTGTGTTCGTATTCTACGGCAACATATACATCTTTTAGATTATGATACATCCTTTGTCATTTATGATTCATCAGATCAGCTACGTATGATTAAAAAAGTTTTGAATATGTTAAACATTAATGAAAAAATATATTCACCAAAAAGTTTTCAATATCAAATCAATTCCGCAAAACAAATAGCCAAGAGCCCTGATGATTTGGAGGTTAATGCTCAAAACTTTATGAGTAAACATGTTGTTAACGTTTATAAAAAGTATGATGAAGAAATGCGTAAGGCAAACGCTCTGGACTTTGATGATTTATTATTTAAAACTCTAGATCTTTTTAACCATTATCCAGACATTTTAGATCAGTATCGTGAAAGATTTAAATATATATTAGTTGATGAATATCAAGACACAAACCATATTCAGTATCTTTTAGTAAAAAAATTAGCCGCTATTCACAAAAATATCTGTGTTGTTGGAGACGAAGATCAATCTATCTATAGCTGGCGTGGAGCTGATATACAAAATATTCTTTCATTTGAACAAGACTTTCCCAATGCAAAAATTATTAAACTTGAAGAAAACTACAGATCTACACAAATTATTGTTAATGCGGCATCAAATTTAATAAAAAAAAATAGTTTACGAAAAGATAAAACACTTTTTACAAATAATAAATCAGGAAACAAAGTCCAAATCAAAGAGCTTTCCTCCGATTATCATGAGGCTCTATTTGTTACACAATGTATCGAAGATATCCAATCTAGGGAGCAAGTCCTTTATTCAGACTTTGCTGTCTTTTACCGAACAAATGCTCAGTCACGTATTATTGAAGAGCAGCTCAGGGGCAGGGGTATACCTTATACAATTATTGGGGGTATAAAATTCTACGAACGCAAAGAAATTAAAGATATTTTAGCTTACTTAAGACTTATTTTAAATCCTGCTGATGATGTGGCTCTATTGAGAATTATTAATACTCCTGCTCGTGGAATTGGCAAGGTAACCTTAGAAAAAATCTATAAGCTGGCAAGTGAACACAAGATCTCTTTATTACAAGCCATTGATTATGCCACTCAAGGAAAATTAAACATCAGTTCTACGATAAAAAGCAAACTCCTTGACTTCTCTCAATTGATTTTAAAATTAAAAGAAAATTCTGTAGATAAAAAGCCTTTGGAGATTTATCATGATGTTTTACATAAAACTCAATATATTGAGTTGCTAAGAAGGCAGGATCCCACGCAAGCAGCTTCCAGAATAGAAAATTTAGAAGAGTTAGATAAGGCTATTGAACACTTTCAAAATGAGCAAGAAACAGAGGGAACCTTACAGGCCTTTTTGGAAGAAATGGCTTTAGTCTCTGACACTGATAATATGGAAGATAATAAAAATGTGATAGCTCTTATGACATTGCACATCTCAAAAGGCTTAGAGTTTCCATATGTGTTTATTGTAGGTATGGAGGAGGGAATTTTCCCTACAACACAATCTATTGATGAAGGTCATCTTGCTTTGGAAGAGGAACGCAGACTGGCTTATGTGGGTATGACTCGTGCAAAGCAAGAATTGATCCTCTCCTATACAAGTGAGCGACGCATTTGGGGGGCAACAAGACATAATTCACCTAGTCGCTTTCTCTCCGAATTACCTAAACAATTTATCAGCCATCATCGCCTACAAAAAAAACCAGCATTTATTAATAAATATAGAAACACAAAAAATTCTTTTAATAAAAATACTGAGTTTTTTGACAAACACCCCAATTATGAGTCCAGCTTTGAAGAGAGTGGATTAGAAAAAGGAACACGGGTCCGACATCCTCATTTTGGAGCGGGACATATTTGTAGAGTTGAAGGTCATGGGGAAGATCAGAAGGTCAGTATAATATTTGATGATAATCGCCTTAAAAAGTTTGTCTCTAAATATGCACGTCTTGAAAAATTATAAATACTATTTGATTATAAAAAATATCGTATAGCGTGAAAAACATGGGAGAGTTTTCTTAATTTTTCTAAGGGCTCTTGGATTTGACACTCTTTAAACTCTCCCACTCATCCATATAAAGATGAGCATCTGATGGTGTTTTTATTTGATCTTCTGATGGTGAAATATATTGAGCTGTTATACCATCCCAGCCTTTAAAAGTTCTTACATGACCATCTTTTGCAATTTGAAAGTTAGGAAACATTGAGGTTTTTCCCCCTCCATCTGGAATATCTATAGAATAAACAGGCATAGCTAAACCGGATAAATGTCCCCATAATTCTTTTTGGATACTTAATGACTGATCAATAGATGTTCGGAGATGATCTGTACCCAAAGACGGATCACACTGGAACATATAGTAAGGCTTTACTCTTAGATATAATAATCGCCGACAAAGAGCTTGAATGATAGCTGGATGGTTATTGATTCCATTTAATAAAACCATTTGATTCATTACAGGAATACCATTGTCCACAAAAAGGCTTAAGGCTTCAGCCGACTCTTTAGTGATTTCTCTTGGATGATTAAAATGCGTCATAAGAAATACAGGAGCATATTTTCTAATCATTTTTACTAAGGGTTTTGAAATACGCATGGGATTAGCAATTGGAATTCGCGTACCAATACGAATGATCTCAATATGTTCAATTTTTCTAATATCGCTCAAAAGTTTTTCAATATAACGATCTGAAAGAGTCAGTGGGTCTCCACCAGAGAGAATAACTTCACGAAGATTAGAACATTTTGAAATATAATCTATAGCCTCTTTATAATCTTGTCCTGAAACCATACCCTGCGCTGTTCCAGTAAAATGTTTTCTAGTACAGTACCTACAATAAATAGCGCACTGGTCTGTTACCCAAAATAAAACTCTATCTGAATAACGATGGATAATTCTCTTCACCTTTTGATTTTGAATTTCCCCAAGAGGATCTCTCATTTCCTGAAAGGGACTTTCCAACTCTGCAAGTAAAGGCATAAACATTTTACGAAGGGGGTCTTGTGAATCATTGGGGTCAGCAAGCGAGGCATAATAGGGAGTGATACCTACAGAAAAAGTATCCCCATTATTTTTAAAGGCTTGTATTTCATCTGGACTTAATTGATAAATCTTTTGAAAATCATTTAAACGTTTTAGCTTATTTCTTAATTGCCACTTCCAATCCTCCCAGCTCTTCAGATGAGACCATGGCTTTAAGGGTTGAGTTGTTGCAAATTGAAATTTCACAATAGAGGCAAACCTTTTCACTCGTTATAAATTTATTAAGAACATTATCTGCTTTTCAAAGAGGACACAACTTTAAAGGACAACAAATTTCCTTATTGAAACACCTCCTTCATCTGAAGGTGAGGCTCGGGACACTTTAATAACTCATGATTCGAACGCAAGTGAGGGAGAGTTTTTCTTAAGGCTTTCAAAACGAGTTCTCTGAGGCGCAGGGTGTATTCATGAAGAGATCATTTATTCTATCCTCGATCACATTGAGCACTATTTAGCTTACGCCTTTAGCCTGCGTTAGAAAAAAGCTTTTATCTTCCTCTTAAAGCGAGTTTTTTGAAGCGCAATGCGTATCCGTGGAGGGATCGTTTATTCTATCCTTGATGGCATCGAGCACTATCTAGTCAAGGCTTTTAGCCTTCGGCAGAGACGCTTTGCACCCTTCAAAGCTGTCTGAGCTTTAAGAGGAAGATAAAAGTCTTTTTCCTACAGAAGGGCATATCTGTAGAAATACAGTTTTTCTATACTTGACTGCACGAGCACTATCCAGCTTACGCCTTTAGCCTTCGGCGAAGACGAGCTGCGGACCTCAGAGCTGTCTGAAATTTTGGAAGCCTTAAGGAAAAATTCTAACCTATTTTTCTACGAAACTTTATGCGTGAAAAGTATAAATGTTTTCAACTGTCTATTTCTAATACAGATCCCCCATTCAAAACTTATCGCCTAACTTCTAACTTAGAACTGAATTTCAATAACTTATATAACTTATCCCCTTCATACTGTTTGGTCCATATTTTGAATCATTATGTCTTAATCTGTCTTACAAAACAAAGCAGGGGGAAACTCTTTTTATGAGTCATATCAAAATCGTATTTGCTTTAACTATTATGACTTCATTATATATTACATATATCAGTTCTCCACTTTCCACTCACACAGTGAAAAATGATAAACCGACTGACATTATAGATAGATTTACAAAGTCATCACAAAATTTGATAAACCGTGAGCCGGCCGACTCACAAGTGACTGACAAACAGAGCCCTACCATCATGTTTGAAGACTCTCAAGGCATCTCTGCAAGACAAACTAGTCTATCTATTCTTCCTTCAGGATCAAATTTAAAAGCTATTGATATAAAATACAATGGGGTTGATTACACGATAGAAATAGGAAAGAAAGATAGCTCCCAAAGTAGCAGTCACTATTCTATAGAGATACGCAGTTCAAATTTCAAAAAATACTGTGTGCTTGAAAACACTTATCGAACCAAAGATATCAGAAGTAGTGAACATATGATAGTACTTCTCCAAGATTTTATAGACACTGAAGCTGAAGAGTGTACACAATCCAATGCTATTAGACCTAGAAGAAAACATCAAAGTGACCGGAGTCGGATAAGTAAAGAAATAAATGAATTATTGTGTGTTGAGGAACAGGGAGCAGATGACTACCACGAATGTCTTCATGATAGTCTTACAGAGCTGTTAGAAAAGAGCCATAGCAGCACTGAATATAAAAAAGCTTACGACAAAGCTAAGGGTATTTTAGTTGGGTATATTGCTGAATTGGCCGTCAATAACGAACTAGATCACAATGCCTATGAAAAATACTGGAAGCCCCTACAAAAAATAGCACACCAAACAGGAGACCAATCATTATATGAAGAAGTCAGAAATGGGGGAACTCTTTACACCTTAATCGGTAATAGTATCAGCATGAATCGAACACGAACACAATTACAAAGAAACTACACACGCAGATACAAAGCATTAGCCACCAGACGGCTTTATATCGAAAAAAGAGGACTTAGCCTAGAGGCTCAAAAACAATTTAATTCTGAATTGGATCTATTAAATCAAGAGTTTGATCTGGCCTCACAAGGATTAGTCAGTTTGGATCCTACAATTTACGCTCATGAAGGCAGCCTATCTGGAAATGCCTTTTTATACTTTGAGACACAGTATAGAGATTTGAAAAAATCTCTAGAGTTTGAAGTTATACCTTTCTATGGTGTTCAAGAAAATTCTCATTCTACAATAAATCCGTACAATACTGGAATGGAAACTCTCAACCGATCAAGTAGAAGTGCGCTCGGTCCACAGAATAGACTCCCTGGTACACATATTCCTTCAAATGGTACAAGTGTCTATGGCAACCATGGTTCCACTTATTCTCGAAACAATTCTTATCAACGAGGGACGCTCCCTCAGAATGGTACAAGTGTCTATGGCAATCATCATTCCACTTATTCTCGAAATAATTCTTATCATCAAAACCAGCTTCAACCGAGAACCTACCAACGATCACCTTTTATAAATACCTATCCTAACAGTAGAAATTAAAAAGAACCTCCTGACCCTTCCCTGGTTAGTCGCCAGGCCTCTAAAGAGGCCTGGCTTTTTTTATCAAAACCAACTATAACCCTCCAATTGAAATTCAATTGTTTTTTCTGGTAAAAGTATAAATCTTTTCAACTGTCTATTTCCAATACAAATACCGTACTGAAAACTTATCATCTCACTTCCAACTTATAATTGAATTTCAATAACTTATATAACTTATCCCCTTGATACTACTTGGTGTGCATATTGAATTATTATGTTCTATCTATCTGAGCAGATAAAAGGGGAGGATCTTTATTATGAATCATATGAAAATAGTATTCGCTCTAGCTATTATGGCCCTACTATATACAACATATATCAGTTCACCCTTTTCAACTCAAACAGTGAGCAATGATAAACCATCTGGCATTTTTAAAATAAACAGAGTGGTAAAAGTCTCACAAAATTTAATAAACCGTGAACCCGCCGACTCACAAGTTGCTGACAAACAGAACTCTTTTATCATTATCAACACAAGAGATATCGAAAGGGATTCTACAACAAGCACAGAGTCCATTCTTCCTGCTGAGTTAGGGCGAACAAAAACAACGACTTGGTCTGACTATAAGATAAAGATAGAGCGAATAGATTTTTTAGGCGAGCAACAATACGAAGTAACGATAACAAGTGATGACTGCTCATCACTTACACAAAGTTATATGATCTCCGAAATAAAAGACGATAGAGATATAAAACAGCGTCTCAAAGCACTTATAGATAAACAGGCCTGTCGATCATCCAAAACTGTGAGAGCTACAAAAAGGGAAACTATAGATAAAAACCAAAAAGACAATCGCAATACAGAGAACATAGAAATAGATAACCAACTTATTGCTATCTCTGAACTGGCTACAAATGGTCAGCATGATAAAGCTCATGAAAAACGCAAAAAATTAGAAAAAAAAGTATGTCAAATAGAGAATAACTCATTATGTGCAGAAGTAAAACTTGAGGAGACTCTTCATCACCTTATTGAAAATAGTAAATCCATTCAAGAAATCAAAATACAGATCCAGAATCACTACACGCAACTAGAAGAGCAAAAACATCAACTAGAGACTAGAGGGTCAAGTCTTGAGGCTCGTCAACTCTTTAATAAGGAACTCTCTGATTTCAAATTTGAAATAAAAAGTCGATTTAGTCCCTCCAAGATAGCTCGTAACAGTAAGCTATCTCAGTTGACTTGGTTATCTTTTAAAAAAGAATTTGACGAACTTTTTAAAAATGAACCTTCACCCTTTAATGTTCCAGTATCAAATCAACGCTCTGGCAAAGGGATGGGTTGTCTGCCTAAAGCCACAGATGGTCTCCCTATAGATGGTTCACCATGTGTACTCTCTTCGAAATCTCATTTGAATAAAACCACACGACAAGAAAATGAGAAATGGTCTCGATCGAATAATTCGCAACGAGCTGGCAATATTTCTAAATCTCATCGGAATATAAGGCGCAGGAAAAATTAGAAGAGATTTCCTGTGAGTTTGTTAAAATTGAACAGCTAATTTTGTCTCTAAACCAAGAGCCATTTGGTTCTGCGCCTGATTTTGGGCAAATCCTGAACCAGGAAACAATAACCCCACACCACTGACCCACATAAGATATTCATGAGGCCTATAGCTCATACTGGCATTCCACTCCAAACCGAGGTTTCTTCCATGGCCAGCATTAGCTTTTTCCAGAAAAGCATAGAGTAGGGATGTTTTAGCAATCCACTTTTCCCCTAAAAATTTCCAACGTAAACCCGGGTTAATGTAAATAGCATTGGCAACACGTTCTACATCTGCACGAGCAGACACGGCTCGAGGGCCATTACCTGTTTGTAAAACATCACCACGCCCTAAAACATGATTAAATAACAGCATCCCCACATCATAATTTCTATCAAATAAAAACCCCTCATATTTATTCGACGTTCCCTCATCATCTCCCGTTGCATAACCCAAATTGGTGAAAAATTCCAAACGCCTACCGGGTTTCCAGTCTATTTCTCCGGCAATACCAAACCCTCCCAACTCAACTGACTGATCCCCTATGTGTCCACTGAGAAAGGCTGTTTCAACACCCACTTCAAACTGCCCAGTCTGTTTTCCAACAAAAATATTAAATTGATGTGCACTCATCTTCCTAGCAACTGCACCCGAGCCGCCTGTCCAACCAAAATCTCTTCTCTGATCACCCGACTTTTTCGCTGTGTAAAGAAGCCCTATACTCAAATCCGTATCTGGATTATCGTACTGAACGTGCAACATAAGATCCAAGGCCTCATCCTTTGCCAAAGACCTCTCTGCTCTATCTCTATTATCTGGGTTATTCACCTGCTCATTACCAGAGTCAATCCTCCATCCCTGCCACCTCACAACAAGAGGCATAATAAAAAGATGACCCATCACAACCTTATAACCGAGCATATCTAAGGTATCGATACTATGAGCAAACTTCTTCTCACCACTGCTATAAGACATCCCCAAACCAAAATGAAATGGAGCCCTTCCCAATAAAACAGCACCATACTCATTCACCCACTGAAGATAAAGATGAGTCACCTGAAAAGAGTTCGCAGAACCTATGGATTCTGCTGTATCATTGCCTAAAAAATCACCCAAACCTATAGGATGGTTTTCATTATTAAAGAGATCAAACCGCCCATGAATTTTTAATCCATCAGCTGCAATAATTTGAGGCTTTAAAACAAAATGATGAAGAACATAAGACTTGTCCCCATCTTCTAAAAGAGTTGGATTTTGCAAAGAAAAAATCTCAAATCTATATTGACCAGACCAATTTAAATTTGCGCCAAATAATGGTAAACTTAAGAATAAGAAATAAATAAACGAAATAACCTTTAACATAAAAAACCTCACACTATGCAATAATAAAATAAGAGAAACGCTAGCCTCTTGAAGTTCTATTTTATTCATATCCATTGAGCAAGCAGGATACAGAGGGGACAATGCACAACGTCACTCTCCTCTACGCTGTCGTTCCTCCTCAAAGTATTTTTGGTACAAAATATTCCATTCATCTGTCCCCTCCAGAACACCTCTTTTCAGGGAACGTATTTTTACACAGACCTTTTTATCTATTTCTACTTCCATAGAAAGAAAGGATTGAATAGCCCTTTTTGCTGAACGCAAGGCTCTCACTTTATCTTCACATTCTAAAAGATTTTCTTTATATAATCCGTCAACAATAATATGTGCAAAATGCGTTTGACGCTCCTCACTTAACACTACAGGATAACTCCTTTTTTTTCGGCCAATTTTTTCTTCACCATTGAAAAC
Source organism: Bdellovibrionales bacterium (assembly GCA_965116215.1). Lineage (GTDB taxonomy): Bacteria > Bdellovibrionota > Bdellovibrionia > Bdellovibrionales > JAKFYE01 > CBDBKL01. The sequence continues at coordinate 1,153,227 of OZ220494.1, forward strand.
ATTTTGTGAGACTCAAAATCCTGACCCTCTAATTGCTCTAACATTTGACGGGCTTCTTTCTCTATAGCCTTTTCTTTCTCAAACTCATCATGAATTAACCGAACACCGCAACGAGCCGCTTGATCTTTGCCTTGTGTAAAGATTCCCGAATTCTGAGCTTCTATTTCATCAAGAACACAGTTCACTAAGGTTTCTATTTGTTTTTTCTTCATACTTTGACTACAAATCTCTAAACTTATAATGTCAAGCAAAGTGAAGATATCACATGTTTTACTTCTATCTACCCTCTGTCTATTGAGTGCCCTTTTCTTTTGGCTTTACCAACTGGATAAAACAATTCAAGCAAAACTTAAGAGCGGGCAGTTTATTCCCTCCCTAGAGTTTTATTCCCTTCCGGAACAATGGTTCAAGGGGTATAGACTCTCCATTAAAGAGGCACTTGAAAAGTTAAGAACTGCTGGTTATGTTGAAAGTCCAGAAACAACACGCTTAGGTTATCATCATTATAGAGTTTGGAATGCCGAGTTCTGTGAGATTTTCCTAGGCCAAATGTTTGTACAAGGCACTACAGAGTGTATCGCCTTTCGCAATAAACCACCACAAAATACAGAGCATCTACAAATTGTTGCCATAGGGCCAACTGAAACTATTTTTGAAGTCTATATCTCCTCACCCACACAGGTTGTCGATTCTGTTGAAATGTACCCTGAACTCTTGGCTCAATATTACAATGAAAAACCTGTTCTGCGTAAGACAGTAGAACTCAGTGATATTCCACAATCCTGCCTAAATGCCCTTTTGGCAGTAGAAGACGCTGAGTTCTTAGAGCATAGGGGTTTTAGTTTCAAAGCCATGACAAGGGCTTTCTTTAGAAACATCTTTACATCTTCTGGGCTTCAGGGTGGAAGCACTATCACTCAGCAACTTGTAAAAAATGACTTTTTATCCCATGAAAAAACTCTTAAAAGAAAAATAATTGAACTGGCAATGAGTATTGTACTTGAGATCCGTACACATAAGGATCTGATTTTAGAAACCTATATCAATACAATTTATTTAGGACAAAATGGACCTTTTGAAGTTCGCGGATATGGGGCCGCCAGTACATTTTACTTTGGAAAAAACATTGAAGGTCTCAATATTCAAGAATGTGCTCTGCTTGCAGCTATTATCAATAGTCCCGGTCGTTATAATCCTTTTTTAAAGCCAGAAAACGCTCTAAAGCGTAGGGCACATGTACTTCACCGTATGAAAGAGTTAAAACATATTGATTCCGTTCAGCACGATCAGGCGATAAAAAGTGCCCTCCCCGAAAAGCATCTTCGCTCACTGAAAGAGCCAGCACCCTACTATATAGACTCAGTTCGCAAGCAACTTCAAAAACTAAACATTGATATAGCAAACGGACTACGTATTTACACAGCCATGGATCAAAGAGCACAATCTTTAGCACAAAAGGCTGTTCATGAAAGTCTGGATGATCTAGAGTCCTGGTTCAAATCTCTGAAAGAAAAGTCCAAAACAAAAACATTACAAGGTAGTCTTATCGTCTCTGATCCCAAAAGAGGATTTGTTCTAGCTTCTGTGGGGGGAAGGGACTTTAAAGTCTCCCAATTTAACCGCATACTCACAGCTCAACGACAAGTGGGCTCCATTATGAAGCCCATTGTCTATTTGACAGCCTTAGAAAGTTTAACTGGAAAGGGAGAGCCCTACACTCCTCTAACTCTCCTCAATGATACACCCTTTCATCATAAATATGAAAACCAACAGTGGTCTCCACAAAACTTTAAGGAAAAATATTTTGGACAAATTCCCATGTACTTTGCCCTCAAGTCCTCATTAAATAGTGCGACAGCTCGACTCGCTCTGGATGTCGGTTTAACACAAATTATTGATATGGCTAGACGATTAGGAATCACTGCAAATATCCAACCTGTACCTGCCCTTTCCTTGGGGGCCTATGAAATAACAATCTTTGAAGTTCTCCAAGCCTACTCCACACTGAGCCAATTGGGCATGAGACAAACACTTTCATTTATAACTCATATCACAGATAAAGACGGCCATGAAATCTGGAGACATCCATCCCATAATCCTCAAAATGTGGTCGCTAAAGAGTCGGTCTCCGTTCTCGTTGGGATGTTGAAACAAGTTCTAAAAAATGGAACAGGTCGATCTATTATAAAATCAGGATTTCATCATCCTGCTGCAGGCAAAACAGGAACAACATCAAATTATAGAGACGCTTGGTTTGCTGGGTTCACACCTCTTCTAGCCGCTGTGTCTTGGGTGGGTTATGACGATAACAGTGCACATGGGTTAACAGGGGCATCAGGAGCCCTTCCCATTTGGATACGATTTATGAAAGACTACAGTAAAGATTTTCCACCTATTGATTTTGAGTGGTCAGATCTGACAGAGCCCATCCAACTGAGCATCAATTTTCAAGAGCGTCTCAATGTTCCAAATTCCCCCAAAAATCCACTCACCCCTATAGAGCTTATTTTCTTAAAAACTTCACTTGACGATAAAAAACGGACTTTGATTGAAAATACAACAAAGAGAACTGGACTTTAAACATAAGAACTTCTCCAATAACATTTTTCATTCTATAGAGACTACGTATAATGAAATGAACTTTACAGATTTTCTAAAATAGGATAAGTCTTAGCATTTATAAGAAGAAACACTGACAAAATAGAAAGAACACGTGTCCCACAAGCCCTCCTATAAAGAAACCATTTTACTTCCTAAAACACACTTTCCAATGCGAGCTAACTTAGCCGAAACTGAACCTCAAATGATCCAATCATGGATCAAAAACAGGATCTATGAAAAGGTTTTAAAAAAAAATATGAATCGCAAGAACTTCACGCTCACTGATGGTCCACCTTATGCGAATGGGCACCTACATATGGGCCACGCTTTAAACAAAATATTAAAGGACATTGTTATTAAGTATAAGAACATCTCAGGCCATTATGCTCCTTATATTCCGGGATGGGATTGCCATGGACTACCTATTGAGTTGGATGTCACAAAAAAACTTGGCCCCAAACAAAAGCAGATGAGTGATTCTAAAATCCGTCAATTGTGTAGAGAGAATGCTCATAAATGGGTGGATGTACAAAAAGAACAATTTATTCGCTACGGTTTATTTGGAGATTGGCAAAATCCTTATCTGACAATGCACCCTGAATATGAAGCCGAAGAAGTACGTACTCTTGCCAGAATTTTAAAAACGGGAACTCTTTATAGGGGGAAAAAACCCGTTTACTGGTGCCTTCCTCTACAGACAGCTCTGGCTGAGGCTGAAGTGGAATACAAAGAACATAAAAGTCCATCTATTTATGTGAAATTCTTCTTAGATGAAAAAAGTTCTCAACAATTAGATTTAGAGTCTCGTTCGACCCTCATTATATGGACAACAACCCCATGGACACTTCCTGCTAATTTAGCTTTGGCTGTCCATAAAGATTTTGAATATGGCGTTTTCCAAGTGGATGATGAAAAATTTATTTTTGCCAAAGATTTGAAAAAATTTTTTGAAGAGCAAACAGGAATACATTTGGGTTCTCCTATCAAAACCTTCAAGGGAAAAGAGCTGGAAGGTTTAAACGCCAAACACCCTTTCATTAATAGAAATTCACTTATCGTCATAGGTTCTCATGTGACCTTAGATACAGGCACAGGGGTGGTCCATACAGCCCCAGGACATGGACAAGATGATTATCATATAGGTCTAAAATATAATTTACCAATTCTCAGTCCCGTTGGCCCTGATGGAAAATACACAGAAGAGTATAAAGAACTGGAGGGAACAAACGTCTTTGAAGCCAATGCGCTAATTATAGAACAAATAAAAAAATCGGGACATTTAATAAAAAGTATGGAGGTCACTCATAGCTATCCGCATTGCTGGAGAACAAAAACACCTTTGATTTTTAGAGCGACATCACAATGGTTTATTAGAATGGATCATGATTCTTATAATATTCGAAAAAAAGCTTTAACTTCTATTAAAAACATAAAATGGATTCCCCAGTGGGGTGAAAAGCGCATCACAGCGATGTTGGAAAACAGACCGGACTGGTGCCTCAGTCGTCAAAGGATATGGGGTGTTCCCATTCCTGTATTTTTCTGTGATCAGTGCAATCAGGCTCTTGTTGATCCACAGGTCATGTTAAAAATCGCAGATATTATGGAGAAAGATGGAGGGATAGAGGCATTCCATTCACACTCTACTCAAGATCTTGTAGGAAACAAAACTTGTTCTTGTGGCTCCAATCAGTTCCACAAGTGTAAAGATATTTTAGATGTTTGGTTCGATAGTGGAGTTTGTTTCTCTGCTGTTCAGAAAAAAAGAAAAGGTATGAAGCAACCCGCTGACCTCTACCTAGAGGGGAGTGACCAGCATAGGGGTTGGTTTCATACAAGTTTACTCGCCAGTATTGCCTCAGAAGATCAAGCCCCTTACGAAGCTGTACTCACACATGGTTTTGTCATGTGGTCTAAGGGACAAAAAATGTCTAAGAGCTTAGGCAATATTGTTAACCCCAAAGACATCATAAAGGGAAAGGGAGCAGAGATTTTAAGACTTTGGGTCGCTCATGAAGACTATTCTCAGGATCTGACATGTGAGCCTAAAGCCTTTGAGAGAGTGACAGAAACATATAGACGCCTAAGAAATACAATGCGTTTCCTCTTAGGCAATCTTCATGATTTCAATGCATCAGACGATCTTATACCCTATAACAAAATGGAGGATCTTGATAAATATGCTCTATCACAATTAAGTGCTCTCACAAAGAAGTGCCATATCTATTATGACAACTATGAGTTTTACAAAGTCTACCATGCTTTAAATCAATTTTTTACAGTCTTTCTTTCCAGTTTTTATTTAGATATTTTAAAGGATCGTCTTTACACATGGAAAAAAAATGGAAAGCCTAGACGGTCCGCTCAATCCACCTTACATCATTTATTATGGACCCTCTGTCCCATCATGTCTCCCATATTGAGCTTTCTCTCTGAAGAGACATATTCACATCTTAAAGAGGATAAAAAAGAAAGTGTATTTTTGGAAGACTACCCAACAATCCCTGCAGATTGGGAAAATGAAAAATTAGATACTCACTTTGAAGAGCTATTGAAAATACGCTCAGATGTTTCCAAGTCCTTAGAAGAATTACGAATAAAAAGGATTATAGGATCAAGTCTTGAAGCAGAAATTGAAATATCAGCAGAAGGGCAACAGCTCTCATTGCTTAAACTGTATGAAGAAAATCTTTTTCACTTTTTCATTGTTTCAAGAGTGACTCTAGAAGAAGGAAAGTATAGAATCCACTCTATAAAATCACCTGGGGTAAAATGTGAAAGATGTTGGAATTTTTATGAAAAGCATAGGGAAGATCATAAATTTCCTTCAGCATGTCCCAAATGTGTTGAGGCTCTAACGTGAAGGTGAAATATTTACTTCTCTTAGCAATTTCTGGGGCTATTATTACTCTTGATCAGCTCACTAAGATTTACATACACACACACTTTCGACTCCATGAATCTGTTCATGTGATCCCTGGTTTTTTTGATCTCACACATATAAGAAATCCAGGGGCAGCTTTTGGTCTCTTTGCAGAATCTCATCCTGCTTTTCGGGACAATTTTTTTCTTATTGTCCCTGTCTTAGCTATTGCCTTCATTCTTTACACCTTAAGATCCACTCATAATAAGATAGAGATTTTTGCACTTTCTCTTATCTGCGGTGGAGCATTGGGTAACTATATAGACAGATTAAAATTTGGTTACATTGTTGATTTTCTAGATTTTTATATAAAAGAGGCACACTATCCAGCCTTCAATGTTGCAGATATGTCTATTGTTTCTGGAGTTATTCTCATGACTCTCACTATGATCTGTCATGCAAAAAAACAAAAAAGAACTGTTGCCTAATTCCTTTTCAAAAACTCACAATACGATTACACTCTTTAAGAGAGAAAGAATGAAAACTAGAGGATATCACTTATTGCAGCAGATCCCAGATCGGGCTAAGGAATAAAACATGAATTATATTCATAACTTGGACCCTATTATTTTCTCTTTAGGCCCTCTGACCATCCGCTGGTATGGCATGATGTATTTGATTGGTTTTTTCTTGGGATGGCGATTGTTAAGTCAACGTTGGAAAAAGGGATTATATTCCTTAAATCCAGATCAAAGTGGAAATCAACTCACAATAATTATATTTTTTATGATGCTTTTTGCACGCTTAGCCTATGTTTTTATATACAACTGGGATCAATATGCACAACAGCCAACAGAAATATTTAAAGTTTGGCATGGTGGTCTCTCCTATCATGGTGCTGCAATCGGTTTTGTTTTAGCCATGATTATTTATGGAAAAATAATACGTGTTCATCTGTTCCATATTGCGGATGGAATTGTTCTGGGAGCTGCTCAAGGTGTCTTTTTTGGACGATTGGGTAATTTTATTAATGGAGAGCTAGTCGGACGAACCACCGATATGCCTTGGGGTGTGATTTTCCCAGCTTATGGAAACACACCCAGACATCCTTCTCAACTCTACCAAGCTCTTATGGAAGGACTATTAACCTTTGTCATCCTTTTATTCATTGAAAAATATGAACGAAAAAAAGGATACGCTCCAAAACCTCATATTCCTTCAAAGAAAGAGAAGAAGAAAAAGAAAGTACGCAATATAGAATGGAAAAGAACCGGAATTCTCGCATCTTCGTATCTTATCCTCTACGGGTTATTTAGATTTATTATCGAGTTTTTTAGAGAGCCGGATCCACAACTAGGTTATTACTTTGGTTGGATGACAATGGGTCAAATACTCTGCACCCTAATGATGACCACTGGAACCCTCCTTTTGATAATAAGGATTAAAAAACCCATCCCCACAAGATATGTCAGATAAATATTCACTTCATTTTCAATCAAAATAATCTTCTTATAGAGAATAAGTGTTATCTAAAACATTCTCTATCCCTTCTGAAGTTATGGTTTTATTTCATGAAAAGTACTTTTCAAGTGATTGAATATCGAGATCAATGAATGATAAAAAAATCAATGACGTTCATTTCATTTTCAATTCAAGTATTCTCCTTGATCTTAACAAAAAACTTCATTACTTCGGTTTTATTCTTAAACTTTAAAAAGGAGAATTTTATGAAGCTGTTCTTAGCATTTGTCTTTTCCCCCATAGTTGCCCTTGCCCATGGAGACCTAGAAAGAATTACCTGTACTCCCTCTCAGGATGGATTAAAGATCTCTTTAAAAAAAGGAAAGGCAAAAGACATTTACAATTTGGAGTATCAAAAGTCTTTAAAAGGCAAATCGAAAACCCAAAATGTCACATTAGCGTTCCAAGATGAAATTGAAAACAAAAAGGGTAAAACCCCTACAATTTACGATAACATTACTTTTAAAGAAAAAGATGCACCAAAAATAAAGTTTCGAGTCCTTGAGGATCACTCTAAAGAAGAGCGTCCAGCTCAGGCTTTTTTTGCGGATGCCACACTGAATTGCACGGCACATTTCTAAGAGAACTCCAAACCCTCTAGTGGGACTATCATCAACAAAGGATAGGTGATCCAAAAGGTTTTTTCTGTGTAGAAGCTGTCCACTTGAGTAACAAAAGTTGTCACTCCCTGCCCATTTAAGAGGGAATGTCTCGCTAACACCCCCTTCATTTTGAGTTGAGTTGGCCTAAATACTGTATATTGAAATAGAGTAGGAGGCTGTTATGAAGAATTTAACACCTATTTTAATACTCTTTATTGGACTATTAACTATTTCTTGTAGCAATAACGGGAATCGTATTCCCCCTTACCCCCCGTGTTTACCGGGGCAATATTGTCCACCCACGAATCCAGCAGGATCACTCGTTGGCCAATTACAAGTCACTGACAGGGCTGTGTTCGGAGATTATCTCAAGCGTTATGGTGCCTGTGGAGTTTTACGAAGCTGCAAAAGGGTTTCTGAATTGTCTCGTGTCACCGTCCATCACGGTGCTCGCTCGACAGTAAAAGTCACTATTGAGGGATTTGGCGATAGTTGGAATGGGAACATACTGCACTCAGCTAACACTTCATTTACAGCACGTACTGAACTCATAGAAAATGGAGCAGGCTTTGGTTGGATTAGCCACGGTGATTTTGGCTACCCTTACCCACCGACACGCATTATTGCTAGAAAAAATAAACCAACGGACACTTCTATTAATGTCGCTGTGGATTTTGAAGGTCGCCCTATGTTGAGTGGTACACTCAGAACATTATGACCTATGATTCATTCCGGTTCATGACACTTATAAGTTAAGCTTTATAGGATTGAACTGACTGTAAACAATTATGAAAAACAGGTATTTTATCTGTTCAAGGATTCCAAAGTTTTAATGAAATGAGGTTTTATCCTGAAATTGGCTTGCTTTGTAAGACTGACAAGGGGAGGAAAAATACAAACAACAGTGTTGATTAAAGTGTCATGAACCCATCTAAAAACAACTTCTTATAACTGGGGGCATCTGAAAACAATTCAATTGACCCCCTTGATAGATTCGATTTACTTTGCGTTTTATCAAACATATAGGAGAAGCAATGAACAAAGCAGATCTTATTGAAGCGATCGCACAGACTACAAATACACCCAAAACACATGTTGAGCGCATTCTTGACACAACCCTTAATATTATTCGCCAAAGTGTAAAGAGAGGCGACGAAGTGAAACTTGTTGGATTTGGTACGTTTACTAAATCTAAGCGTAAGGCCAGAGTGGGACACAATCCACAAACAGGTGAGTCCATCCATATTCCCTCGACCTGGTATCCTAAATTTCGTCCTGGATCAGATTTTAAAACCCTTTTAAAATCTTAATATTTCTCCAGCAATGATTTTTTCTCTTATACAGTATTGACGACTTAAAACTCACTTATAAAGCGACCTCAAAGGTAAAAAGGACTCTTTTTTCGTGCCAAATCTGAACTCTTGCATTTAAAATGAGGACATTAAAGGGAGGGCAAGCTGATGAGATTTCTAACTGACTTTTTATTGATGTTGGGAGGAAGTGAGGGCTGTCTTGAAAAAGAAGATAATGTTGCACAGCTAATGTGTGCTGCTGCAACGACAGTCTGGAATATCCCCTTAATTGTTGTTTTGTGTGGCACCGGAATTTTACTCACGATTTTACTGAAGGGAATACAGTTTAAGGCCTTCCGTCATGCCATAGATGTCGTTCGAGGAAAATTTGATGACCCAAACGACCCAGGTGAAATCTCACATTTTCAAGCACTGACAACAGCACTTTCTGCAACAGTTGGATTAGGAAATATTGGTGGCGTTGCCATTGCCATAAAAATTGGAGGACCTGGAGCTACGTTTTGGATGATTATTGTTGGTTTACTTGGAATGATTACAAAATATGCCGAATGTACCCTCGCTGTAAAATATAGAAACATTGATTCCTCGGGGCAGGTCCACGGTGGCCCTATGTATTATATTGAAAAAGGATTAGGCTCTAAAGCTAAACCCTTGGCTCTTATATTTGCATTTTTCGCACTTGTAGCCAGTTTTGGTGCAGGAAATATGTTTCAATCAAATCAAGTTGCAGAGATCTTGCAAAAAAACTTTTCCATTCCAGAGTTTATAACGGGATTAACCCTAGCTCTACTTACAGCTATCGTCATTATTGGTGGAATAAAAAGAATTGCAAATGTGACATCTAAATTAGTGCCATTTATGGGAGCTATTTATATTATTGGAGCCATCATAGTGATCTTAGCCAACATAGGACATGTTCCCTCTCTTATTGCCATGATCTTCTCCGATGCCTTTACGGGAACGGCAGCTGCTGGAGGATTTGCAGGGGCTACATTTAGACAAGTCTTTATACAAGGTGTAAGACGAGCCTGTTTTTCTAATGAAGCAGGGTTGGGATCTGCACCTATTGCACACTCTGCAGCCACAACCAAAGAGCCTGTTAGGGAAGGTGTTGTGGCCCTACTTGAGCCCTTTATTGATACAGTTGTTATTTGTACAATGACAGCTATTGTAATTCTCATTTCAGGTGCGTGGACATCAGATCTCACTGGTGTCTCCTTAACAGCTGCTGCTTTTAATTCTGGAATACCAGGATTCGGACAATATTTTGTCCCTTTGGCTATTACACTCTTTGCCTATAGTACACTTCTGAGTTGGTCTTATTATGGCGAACAAGCTACAAATTACCTCTTTGGTGAGAAAGCCACATTAATCTATAAAACTCTTTTCTGCGGTTTTGTTTTTTTAGGAGCTATTAAAGGACTGGGAACAGTACTGGACTTCTCAGATGCGATGTTAGGGCTTATGGTTGTTCCAAATCTTATAGCTGTTTGGCTTCTTTTTCCAAAGCTATATAAAGAAACTCAAAGCTATTTTAAAAAACTTGAAAGGGGAGAATTTGTTAAACATAAATAAAAGATATCTAGCGTATTTTCATAAAGGCTCCCTTGTTTCAAAGAGTAAAAATAAAGTGATTTAAAAAACACACTTTATTTAGGGGGGGGAGAATGTTTTTATATCCATATCGCATCCTAATATGCGCTCTTATATTTTCTAAAGTAGCTCTGGGAATTGTATTTATCCCTCGAGTCAGCTTTGGCCAGCCGTCTCATAGATACGAAGACGTCTGGATGAAAAAGAGCCGCTACAAATACTATGCCCCTGAATACAACATAGAAAATAAATCAACAGCAGATAGGGCTCACCAAAGCCGCTCTTCTCTGGTGACACTACCTATGGTACAGCGTAACTTAGATCTCATCCCGAATAGTCAGATGGAGTTTTGTAGCCTTGTAACGACACCTCATTATTTTTTTAGACGTCTGAGAGAGCCGAAAGAACGCATAAATTTTAAAAATGGAGGAAGTTATTTTAGTTTTCTAAGAAATTTATTTCGTATAGGGATAGATCCAGGCTTTCACAACTATGCCGGAGTCTGTTGGTGGCACTCAAGACTACAAAGAGCTGCTGCTTATTTAACTGTCTATGCACCTTATGAAAAGAAGCCAACACCGTCTAGAATCAAAAAAATACTGAATACTTTAATAGATAGCAAACGTGTTGTTGAGATACCAGGTTATAGTAGTTTTTCTGAGTTTACAAAGGAAAATAAAAGCCTTATTCAGGATTTTCTAAATAGATGGCAACTTCAAGATACATTCTTAAATTTAGCCTGGGTTAGGGGCTTAAGAGGAAAATCAGAAGTGCCCGCCGATCAGTTAAAAGAAATAATGGATGAACTTTACTATCATGTAGAAATTCTCAGACAAGTGACCTATGTCAAACTACAAGAAGAGGGTCTGGTGGCACATGCCCTACTTATCTTGAAATTAGAGCCCACAGAAAATGGCTACTACATTGAATACATAGATAGTAACTATCCAAAATCCACTCAACGTGCGGTTTATAGGTATCATTATACTCAATTTCAAAATAGTGTACCTTATATTGAATATATTCAAGATTATCACAAAATAGAGTCGGCCATTAACAAATACTGTGGCTTTCAGTAGAACTCATCTTCTACTTGCACATATGAAAAACAGACTTCGTTAAAGGTTCACTTAAAAATAAGAGGCACTGGAATTTTATCACAGATCAAAAGGGGCTCAGTGAAAAGCACATCCAAAAACTTTTGCTTCTGAAGCTATTTCACATTATCTCTCACAGAGGTTATAATGAATTTTATGCCCTGTTTTTCTTTTTAAAAATTCTATAAAGTGGAATAGCACCTATTGTGGAACTCGACTGAAGGACAGAGGTATTTTGATTCTGTTTTATAAATTTAAAACTGACAATATATTTTAATATCTTAGACATACTTTCCTCTTTTCATAATTTATTTATCTGAATATTCGATGAATTTAAAAGCACATTTAATGCCATAAAATAATTGACTCCAAAAGGAAATAGAGAGTTTTTAGAAAAAACTCATCCTCTAAAAATTGACATATTGGCAAATTTTTGACTCTATATTTAGTCTGGATAAAATAATACAAACTCGACTGGACGTCCGCCCATAGCCCTCTGAATAACTTTCAGGTTTTTCTATTTTCAGACCGAAAAAAGAACTGATGATTATGAAAAATTTTAAGTCACATCCATTCGTTGTGCTCATTCTATTATTCATATTTTTTATGGGATGTGTTTCTGTAAAACTTTCTCCAGAAAAAATTCTTAAATCTACGCACATTAAGTACACTCCCCCCGCCAAACCCTTTGCGATATTTAATACACAATCAGCAGACAGGGCATGGAAAAATAAAAGAACAGGTAGTTCTATTTCCTACCTTTCGACTTGTAATGAACCTGGAGAGCCAGATTTAAACACAATTAAAAATAATACACTAAGCGGCATTAATAATTTAGAAATACTTAACGAGAAACATATAACTTTTAACAAAAGAGCCGCTCTTCATGTGAAATCTATTGGCTTTTTAGATGGAATAAAAATTTTCCTCGATCTTCTCGTTTTTAAAAAAAACAGATGCAACTACACAGTAACATTTATATCCCTTGAGAAATTTTATCAAGAAGACATTAAATATTTTAATGTCTTTGTTAAAAAATTTGAGGCCTTATGATTCATGCCATTGCTTTTTCTATTGGATCTTCATGTGTAGAATTTTTAAACTATCTTGGAGGGGTCAGTCTTCTTCTCCATTTATCTATAAAAGAATTTTTTAAAAAACCTCTCTACATAAGGCTCATTCTTAATCAAACATATCATATTGGTTTTCGATCTCTTTTGTTAGTCTCTGCCTCAGCTCTCAGCACTGGAATGGTTATGGCCCTTCAATTTGGACTGGGCCTAGAGAAATTTGGAGCTAAACTTTATGTTCCCAAAATAGTTGCCCTCTCTATCGCTAAAGAATTAGGTCCTGTATTTACAAGTCTTATGGTTGCGGGCCGTGTGGGAGCTGGTATTGCCTCTGAAATTGGATCAATGACGGTGACTCAACAAATTGATGCTATTCGAGCCCTTGGCACTTCCCCTATTAAAAAAATTATTATTCCAAGAATCATTGCAACGATTATTTCTCTTCCTATTTTAACTGTTATTGCAAATGCCATAGGAGTTTTTGGAGCGATGATAGTTAGTTATTATGAACTAGATCTTGATATGGGGTTCTTTATGACTAAAGTCTTTAGCACTGTCACTTCAATGGATTATCTCACGGGACTTATAAAAACATTATTTTTCGCTATATTTATATCTATAACAGCTTGTTACTTTGGATTGAAAGTACGTGAGGGGACATCGGGAGTGGGAATAGCAACAACACAATCTGTTGTGACTTCATCCATTCTTATTGTAGCCAGTGATTTCTTCTTAAGTAAAATTTTATGGATCATAGAAGGCTGGGTACAATAAAAAGCTCTCTCTAGATAGAATCTGTTATTATGAGGAATCTAATGAGAAATATTATACAGGTTAAAAACTTTGCAAAGTCATTTGGTTCAAAAGTGGTTCTTATTGATGTGAGCTTTGATGTTAAAAAAGGAGAATGCTTAGGTCTTATTGGAGGATCTGGAGTGGGGAAAAGTGTTATCCTTAGAAGTCTCGTTGGCCTGGAAAAATCTGATAGAGGAAAAATCATTATAAACAACGAAGAAATCACTCAATTTTCTGAAGAACAACTTATCGAAGTAAGAAAAAGTATTGCCTATGTTTTTCAAGGAGGGGCTTTATTTGATTCCATGAGTGTGTTTGATAATCTTGCATATTCATTAAGAGAACATACTGATTTTACAGAAGATACTATAGAGAACAAAATTGATAACCAATTAAAAGAGTTTGGACTAGAGGGAAATAAAGATGTTTTTCCTGCAGAATTATCAGGGGGAATGCAAAAGCGTGTTGGCTTAGCACGGTCAATTATCATGGCCCCTCAGATTATTTTATATGATGAACCTACTGCTGGATTAGACCCTTACAATACTAAAAAAATACAAGAAATGATCCTGAGATTAAAATCAAAAGGGGCGACTTCCATTCTTGTCACACATGATATGCCTAGTGCATTTGCTGTATGTGATAGAATTATACTTCTCTTAAAGGGTTACGTTGCTGAACAAAGGCTCCAAAAGCATATTAACTCTAATATTGATGGACCAATCCACCGATTCATCAATGGGGAGGAATCATGATTCCAAATGCATCAGATGAAATAAAAGTGGGCCTATTTGTTGGATTTGGTATCATTTTGTTTATGGTCACAACAATGATGATTGGTGGGGGACGATCCCTGATAGGATCATCTATAAAATATAGAGTAAAGATGGAAAACGTAACAGGCCTGGTGCCCGGTAGTGTTGTACAAATACTTGGGATTCCTGCGGGTAATGTTCTTCAAGTGCAATTAATGAAAGATAATAAAAGTATTGAGGTCATTTTAAAAATTAATAAAAAATATAAAAACCGAATAACATCAGGTACAACAACAGGGGTTAAGACACAGGGAGCTTTAGGTGATAAGTTTCTCTATATTACACCAGGTCCTATAAACGCCCCCATTCTTCCAGAGGACAGTTGGCTAGAGACAACATCAAATGGCACTTTTCTGAGTATTCTATCAGAGGGTGATAAGTTTGAAAGGATCTTTCATGTTATCGATGAAATTTATAAACTTCTTTATAATCTCAACGCCAATGGTAAAAGCAAAGAGCTTATGCCCAACTTAGTCGAATCAACAGCCATACTTAAGGAATCCCTGAAAGAACTCAATAGTATATTAAAAGGTATAAGTGGCAATACGACCACTAAGCTCAATAAGACTCTTTTACATTTATCTAATGTATTAGAAAATATAGATAAAGGGACAGGAACACTTGGGGCACTTATCAATGATTCAGAAATTCACGACAGAATAAAATCCTTTTTAGGAGGAGTGAGTAGGGGTAACAAATTAAATTCACTTGTTCGAGATACTATTGAAATAAGCGAAAAATAAAGTTGAAGTTTTTGAATGTTCAATCATGTCCCATATATCATTATTATTATTCTATTTTATCCTTCTTCAGTACTCCGGTTTAGATATGAGGGCTCGATCCCCTCAAAAAATAAAAGCTATAGGTCATGGCAGAGTCCTCCTTGCAGAACATATGATTGTATCTGGGAAAATAATCCTTCTCAGTCACGGCAATAACATCCATTCGTCCTACAAACACCTTAGTCAAATTGATGTTCAAGCGGGAGATTTTATTCAAAAGGGAAGCATGTTAGGCAAAACAGGAGCTACAGGTCGGGTGGAGGCCCCTCATCTCCATTGGGAAGTCCTTTGGAAAGGAATTCCAGCGAACCCTCAGACATTTCTTCACGATTGGGAACAGATCTGTGATCCAGTGTAAACTTTACGCTCTTTAACCATTTTCTGTTTAGATGTTGATTGATTTTATCTCTGATGGGCTTTGCTAAAAAAATCAACTCCTGGTGCCATGATGAATTTTTAACCCAAATATAAAGTGTCCCTCTATAAACACCTACGGGATCCGTATGCTGAGCTATTGTTTTTCCGACGACAAGGGGCCAATCGTTCCAAAGCTGCCATCTTGTGAATTGGTTAGCCAATTTGGAATTTTTGGTTAACAGCTTTTCTAAAACTTTATGAGCTGATTCTAAGCGACCTTTTCTAGGTTTTGTGTATTGCATAAGTCTACCTTAATATCATAATTCCCTTTTATGTTCATAAGACTACGATGACATAGCTCTTCGCAGTCTACCTTAATACCACAATTCCCTTTTACGTTCATAGCACTTTAAGTCTTCAAGATGAAGTGAGAAGGCGGGAGAAAAGGATTTTTATCTTTCTCTTAAAGCGAGTTCTTCAAAGTGCAGGGCGTATTTCGAAGAAAGACGAGCCTGCGGCCTTTGAAGCTGTTTGAGCTTTTGGAAGCCTTAATAATGATTTGTGCCACTCAGAGAGTATAAAGGAGGAAGAGTTTTTCTGAAGGCTTTCAAAACGAGTTCTCTGAGGCGCAGGGCGTATCTGCCGAAATACAGTCTGTTCTATCCCTGAATATATCGAGCACTATCCAGGCAAGGCTTTTAACCTTCAGCAGAGACGAGCTGCGAACCGCAGAGCTGTCTGAGCTTTTGGAAGCCTTCAGAAAAACTCTTCCGGCTTATTATCTTAACAAAGTAAAAAATCCAAAGAGAAACCAGATTGTTGTATCCTTAATAATGGCATCATGTTTTATTCAGCTAAAGCCTTGAACCTCCTGCGATGGAAAGCTTATTCAACAGTCACAGACTTTGCTAAATTGCGTGGCTTATCTACATCTCGACCAAGAATGTTTGCCATATGATAAGCGATTAACTGGAGAGGAATAAGAGTCAAAAGAGGTGTTAAATACCATTGTACATGAGGGAGAGCAATAAAATGTTCACTCATTTTCTCTAGATGAGAATCTCCCTTTGACCCTATAGATATAATTCGCCCTCCCCGAGCTTTCACCTCCTGAAGATTACTGACTGTCTTTTCATACACAGTATCTTTGGGGGCTACAACCACAACAGACATATGAGGATCTACCAAAGCGATAGGTCCATGTTTCATTTCTCCCGCCGCATACCCTTCAGAATGCACATAGGCCAGTTCTTTTAATTTCAAAGCTCCTTCTAAAGCGACAGGATAATTCACACCTCTTCCTATATACAAAAGCCCCTTACTCTGTTGAAGGGAGGAAGATACCTTATTAAAATAAGAGTCATATGTTAAAATCTCTTCAATAAGTCGAGGAGCTTTTAACAAATTGTCAACCATCTGACTCTCCTCATCTCCTGAAATCTTTTTGTGCAGTTTTGATAAATAAATTGCAAACAATAACAAGTCAGCAATAGTTGTCGTCATAGTCTTGGTACTCGCAACTCCAACCTCTAATCCACAGTTCATATACAATTGGCCATCAGACTCCCTATCAATACTAGAATTTTTCACATTACATAAACTCAATACAGGAATATGATTATTTTTTGCCAATTTTAAAGCGGCTAAAGTGTCTGCTGTTTCTCCACTTTGGGAAATAACTAATACCAAAGTATGAGGCTCTAAGATAGGATCTCTATATCTAAATTCACTAGCCAATTCTACTTCCACCGAAATTTTTGAAATTTTCTCTATATAGTATTCACCAATAAGTCCTGCATAATAACTTGTACCACAAGCCACAATTTGAATTCTGGAAATTTCACCTAAAAATTTATTATTTATTGCCTTATATCCTTCTTGTAAGTTATCCATACGCACCGTTAAATCAACACGATTCACATATTGATGTATGGACTGATCTATCGATTGAGGTTGTTCAAAAATTTCTTTCAGCATAAAATGTTTATAGCCCTTTTTTTCTGCAATCTCTTGTGTCCAATCTATCTCTATATACGACCTGTTAAGAAGCTCGCCCTTATCATTAAAAATTTCTAATGAATTTCTTTTTATAAGAGCTAATTCATTATCTTCTAAGTAGATAACTTTTTTGGTATAGGGAACAATCGCCTGCAAATCGCTGGCAACAATCATTTCATTATCCCCTACTCCAACAATAAGAGGGGGGCCGTTCTTTACAGCAATGAGTGTATCGGGAGCCTTTTCATATGAAATTAATAGAGTATAAACTCCCTCTAACTGTCGAATAGCTTTTTCTACAGCTTCTTTAAAAGACAGTCCCAAAGAGATTTCATGAGAGATAAGATGTGCTACCAATTCTGTATCAGTTTCCGACTGAATACGTCCATCTCTGTCTAATATTTTTGTTTTTAAATCTAAATAATTCTCTATTATTCCATTGGCAATCAACATAACACCATTGACTTCATGTGGGTGCGCATTGGTTTCAGAGGGTTCACCATGGGTGGCCCAACGAGTATGTCCTATCCCCAAATGGCCCTTCAAATTCGTATTTACAATTTTCTTTTCAAGACCCTCAATTTTTCCCACAGATCTATATTTTTCATATTGAGACTCATTTAATACAGCCATTCCAGAACTATCATAACCACGATATTCCATTTTTTTTAAACCATTGATAATGATATCCTTTTTATCTCTATGACCTAGGTAGCCAATAATACCACACATACAAACCCTTTAAGTTTTACTTTTGTAACCTTCTTTAATCACTTGCTTGCCTCTAGATACTGCCAAAGCTCTTTCAGGAACATTTTTTGTAATGGTTGATCCTGCTCCAATCACAGCACCCTTTCCAACTTTTACAGGAGCTACGAACTGAACATCACTTCCAACAAAGACATCATCTTCAATAATAGTTTTATATTTCTTTCTATCAACAGCATAATTACAAGTGATGGATCCACAGCCAATATTGACATCATTACCCACATCCACATCGCCTAAGTAACTTAGGTGAGAGGCTTTTGATTTTTTTCCAAATCGCACTTTCTTCATCTCTACAAAATTCCCCACCTTCGCCTCTTCCCCTATCACTGTTTCTGGACGCAGTCTTGCATAAGGACCAATAGTTGCCTTCTTATGCACCTCACATTTTTCCAAGTAACTTCCTGCTTTAATTTTAACCTCATTATCTATTTTAGATTCAGAAATAAAAACATTTGGCTCAATGATACAACACTCTCCTATTTGACATTGTCCTTTTAAATACGTGCCCGGATAAATAACCGTAGCTGCGCCCACACTCACTTCTGGTTCTATATATGTTGATCTAGGATCAATAATAATCACCCCATTTTGCATGAGCTTCTCCACTTTTTCTGTAAACTTCACAATCGTTGCCTCCGCTAGTTGTTTTTGTGTATTGACTCCAAAAGCTAATGAGACATGAGATTTTATCCCAATAACTTTATAATGATGTTCACAACTTAAAGAAATCAAGTCAGTTAAATAATATTCTCCAGCCTTATTATGAGGTTGAATGCTTGGCAAAAGCTTCTTCAACACATCAGATTTAGCAATATAGATTCCGGTATTCACTTCCTTTGTTTCAAGTGTTGACTGAGATGCATCCTTTGCTTCAACAATAGCTCGAATATCACCACCATGTCTGACAATCCGACCCAATACCCCAGGATCCTCTAATTCCGAAGTCACTACAGCGAGATCAGCTTTTTTTTTCAAAAACTCATTGAGGCAATTCCTCAGACTTGATGCCGTCAATAGAGGATGATCCCCATTCAAGATCATCACATAACCCTCTATAATGGATTCCAATTCTGCACTCATTACGGCATGTCCCGTACCCTTCGGTTCATTTTGATGAAAGGCGACAGCTCCATTATATTCGACAACTCGAGTCACCATTTCTGACTTATAACCAACAACCGTACGCACTTCATAAGCCCCTGACTCTTGCGCTGCATTGATTACATATTGAAGCATAGGAAGTCCCGCAACAGGATGAAGAACCTTTGGCAAAGGCGTTTTCATTCTACGCCCTTCTCCAGCAGCAAGTACAATAGCAGTCAGTCGCTTTGAAATCACCATTGGAGACTAGCTCAATTTTTCAACAAGATCGAGGTATTTTATCCTGAAGAACAGATAGTCCTTTGATGTCGATAAACGTAAATGGACCTCGTCATTTGTCCTACAAAATGAACGCCTATCTCACTAAAAGATACTTTCTAAAGTTAAAAAACAAACTGGGCTTTTTTCAAATGCAATTTTCAGATAGTTTATATTTGTGATCGATAGCATAATCCTCTATCTTAACAAAACTCTTTTGAATACCAGAAAACAAACGATCACATGTCATACCCTTGATCTCTTACATACGGAGGACCAATCTGAATTTAAGAAGTGGGTCCCCAATTTTCAGATCAACTGTTTTGCTAACTCACTTGAAAAATGCAGCCTATGAATTCAAACATCTGTTTTTATTCCAAAACACCACCCAATGCACTAAGACACTACATTACCAAAACATTTTCAAAAATAGATACCTTAAAGATCTATGAAAAAAATATCTCTTTATTAATCATCAATACAAATACTCTATCTCTTTTGGAAACTGAAATAATTTGTAAACTTATAGAGAAAAAAGATTCCACTTTAATTAGTATTCTTTCAAAAAATCCTAAGATCTTAAGTCAACTCTGTTCACAGTATAACATCTGGTCTTACTGGCCCTCTGAAGAAGCCTATGTCAATGAGATAGATAAAATAAATGCTTTTCATTTCACAAAAAATAAACCTCTAGCTATCCCTCCACAAGATGCATCTACCCTCTCAAACTCCTCTATTGACAAAAGGTTAAAAAGAATAAAGCAGAAAGAAAGTAAGCTGAAAAACTCAAACATGAGGATGGAAGTTCTTCAAAATACACTAACATCTATCAATCAAGTCCAATCCACATCTGAAATTGAATCCTGCCTCATTAAATCCATCCACCCCTTTATTCCATTAAAGTACTGCAAAATATCACTGATCTCTCCATCTTCTGTACCCCATAAGCAGATTAAAAACAAAAATACAATTCTTTCTCTACCGTTAAAAAATAACTTCAACGAATTTGGAACTATTATATTCTCTATTCAAAATCGACGCTCACTTAATAAAACTGAGAGTCTTTTTTTAGAAAACATCTCTAATGGAGTGGCTTTAGCAATAGAAAAACTTCATAAGCTGGAGCAAGCTGAAGTTTTAAAGAGTCAATGGGAATCTACTTTTAATGCTATTTTAGAACCTGTAAGTATTATAAACAGACAATATGAACTGATTCAAACCAATAGGGCATTTGCTAAATTTGCAGGACTACAACCTCGCAGTACTCTAGGAAAAAAATGTTATGAAGTTCTCTTTTCAAGACAATCTCCTTGCGAGGGGTGTCGATTAGCTCAACAATTTCAAATTAAAAATCAAATCAACAATAAAATTCTTACCCATCGTGTATTTAGCCAGAAGGTAGAGGATAATTCACTCTACATAAATCTCTATAGAGATATCTCCCAAACTCTTCTATTAGAAAAACAAATATTAGACTCTGCAAAACTTGCCGAACTAGGCACCATAGGGGGAAGCATTGCTCATGAATTAAATAATCCCTTAGCAGGCATTACAACTTTTACACAACTTATAGATATGTATTTACCAGAGAACAGCTCTGTAGGTACTGATATAAAAGAAATTCAAAATGCTGCAATGAAATGCCGTGATATTATTGATAATCTTTTAATATTCACACGCAAAGAGAGTCCTCAAAGAGGCCCCATAAATCTTGATGAAGTTTTAAATCGTGCTATTAAGATCACAGAATTTCAATCTAAACCTATAGGTATAAATATCACAATTAAAAACACTTCTCTTGAAAATACAGTCTATGGATCACATCAAACACTAATTCAAGGGTTCATATATATATTATATCAATGCACTGAGAATATCGCCCTAAGAGAACTCAAAGACTCCATACCCTTTATCTCCATCACTATTACTAGGAAGAAAAATCATCTTATTGTTTACATACAAGACAATGGTCATGTATTTGCCAAAACATCTGAAGAACTAGAAAAGCTTAAAATGGGAACAGAATCTGGACTTCGATTTAGCATCTCAGAGCAGATTTTTAATGACAATAAAGGACACCTAAATTATTACTTCAATCAAAATCAGAAGAATATCTTCAAAGTTCAATTGTATTGTCCAGATTTTTAATCTTTTTTAAATTTTTTGAGATAAAACAAACCGATTCTTTTATCCTAAATTAAGAACAGATTTTCATTACAATTTATCAATTATCAAAAAGGGAATCTTGATTTTATAATAAAAAGGGTGACAAATCCCATGGAAAGGGACAAATGAAGATACTTCGGATACTTATTGTTGATGATGACTCTTCATTACGTATTGCTTTATCACGATTTTTTACTCGTAAAGGCCATCAGGTTATTACTGCGACATCAATGAAAGAAGCAAAATCCCTTTCCAAATCAACTTCTCTGATTAATATTGCTTTAATTGATATAAGATTACCCGATGGTGATGGATTAAACCTTCTTTCTTTTTTAAAAAGAAAACATCCAGATATTCAAAGTATTATACTCACAGGATATGGCACAATTCCACTTGCTGTTCAAGCCACTCAAAATGGAGCTTTTCATTTTTTAACAAAGCCATTCAATATGGAAGAGCTGTTTGGGGTTATAATAAAAGCCAATGAGCATAAAAATTTAAAACAAAAGAATAAGAACTTACAGATGCAACTTTACGAAAAATACAGATTTGATAATATCATAGGACAACATCCTAAAATGAAAAAAGTGATGTGTTTAATAGAGAAAGTTGCAAATAGTGACTCTACAATTTTAATAATAGGAGATAGCGGCACCGGAAAAGAAGTCGTGGCCAATGCTCTACATTATAATTCCTCACGGTCAGATCAAATGTTTATTCCGATCAATTGCGGAGCGATTCCGCCAGATTTATTAGAAAGTGAACTCTTTGGCCACACTAAGGGAGCTTTTACAGGAGCTTTATCAGAGAGGACAGGACGCTTTGAATTGGCCAATAAAGGAACACTTTTTTTAGATGAAATTGGGGAAATGAGCCCTGCGCTTCAGGTGAAGCTTTTAAGGGTTCTTCAGGAAAAACGATTTGAACCTGTTGGCAGCACAAAAACCATCGATGTTAATGTACGAATCATAGCTGCTACAAATATAAATTTAGAACAAGCTGTAAAAAATGGGCACTTTCGTGAAGATTTATATTACAGACTGAATGTCATTCCCATTGTCCTCCCTACACTTAAAGAGAGAAAAGAAGATATTCCCTTACTACTACAACATTTTATTTCTATTTTTAATACTGCAAATTGTAAGTCCATTGAGGGCATTTCTCCTGAAGCCATAGGTTTATTATGCAGTTACTCTTGGCCTGGTAACATTCGAGAGCTTAAAAATCTTGTAGAACATATATCTATATTGAAGGATTCTGGAATCATTGATGTCTACGACCTGCCCCCACAATATCAACATAAAGAATTCCAATCATCAGAGAGTTATTATTCTAAAGGTGATATTCCCGATTCAGGAATTGATTTCAATTCTGCTGTTAATGCCTATGAAAATAAACTGATTATGCAGGCCTTGAAAAAAACAGAATGGAATCGTAATCAAGCTGCAAAATTATTAAAACTCAATCGCACAACACTTGTTGAAAAAATTAAGAAAAAGGGACTTCGAGAAACCGAGACTTAGAGAAAAGATTTATACTGACCTTTTTTAGAAACAAAAGGCCGTAGTTCTTCTTGAACATTTTCACTTTTTTTAATTAATATATTTCGTTTATCTCTTATCTGCTCCTCATGAGGCTGTAGGCGATTCAAAGAAGCTCCATATTCAAAAGCTTTATGAAGAAGTTCTGCCCCTCTGCTTTCATCTTTTTGAATAATATGCTCTGGCGCATTCTTTCTAAAGTTTTTATTTTTTAAACGCCCCACAAGAGATCTAGATTCCTTTTCTATACAAAGAATTTTCTTTTCTAATCTTATAACTTCCTTATCTATATCAACCAATCCTTCTAGGGAAATTTTAATAAACACTGTCCCCACTATATCGTCTTTGAGAGAATCCACATACATAACAGGTTCAATAGCACAATTTATAGATTCCAAATTTTCCTTTAAAGTATAAATTGTAGATGCCTGAAGGTGAGCTAGCCTTTCCACTGCACTTTTATATTCTTCAAGAATTTTTTGTAACTCTTTTATAGACTTATTCTGATATTTCTCATACCTTCCAATTTTCTTATCGAGTAATTTACGCTCTATAGCCTCACCTATTATTTCATTTGAATCTTTGGTCTTTCTTTGAAGGTGAGCCAGCCTTTCTACTGATTCATCATGCTCCCCTGATCTCACTGTTAAACCGGCTTCATCCCTCTTCCATCCCTGTACACCGACTATAGCAAAATCCACCTTAATTCTTTTCCCAACAGAAACACCTAGTTCCGCTCTCATATTTCTTATCTTAGAAACACAGGCATTCACGAAATTGATCTCATCATAACTCTTATGAACGCTTCCATTTTCATCCAAAGCCAGTTTTAAAAACTCTTCGTCATTTTCAATTGTTGGGTAGGAGTCAATAATCAAGGCCTTATTCTTTATAGGTAGTCGAGAGTAGATCTCTTCTGTTATAAAGGGGGTCAAGGGGTGCAGCAATCTTACAATACGATTCAAAGTATGAGCTAAAACTTTTAAAGTCGCCTTTCTCGAAGCCTCTTCCACAGTTTTATCTATAAAATGATTCCGTTTGGAATAAGCGGCCCTCTCTTTTCCATTACCTTCTTCATGCCCTGTATTCTCTTTGTGATGATTATCTAAATCTCTTTTTATTCCACCTAAATCAGAGTGAGCATCAGATTTTTTAATATAGACAATAGGTTTAATACACTCAATATACCAATCACAGAAGTCATGCCACACAAAACTATACAGGGCTTGAGCCACTTCAGAAAATCTATTGTGTTCAAAGACAACATGAATGTGTTTCTCTAACTCTTTCAAGCGATAAATTATCCATCGATCATAAGATGAAATCTCTGAAGGAGGGGGTAACTTCTTATCATCTTTGAAATCTTTTAGGACATTGAGTGAAAAACGTGTAACATTCCATATTTTATTCATAAAGTTACGGTATCCCTCTAAGCGTTTTTCAGAAAATTTTAAATCTTTTCCCGAAGCCACCTGTGAGAGAAGAGTAAATCGCAATGCATCTGCACCATATTTATCTATCATTTCTATGGGATCTAAGGTGTTCCCCACTGACTTGGACATCTTCCTTCCCAAAGAATCTCTAATAACACCATGAATGTAAACCTTTCTAAATGGAACTTCCTTTGTAAATTCCAAGCCCTGCATAATCATTCTCGCCACCCAAAAGAAGATAATATCATGTCCTGTCACTAACACATCTGTTGGATAAAATGTCTTTAGTCCCTCCGTCTTATTGGGCCATCCCAAAAGGCTAAAAGGCCACAATGCAGAACTAAACCATGTATCTAAAACATCTTCATCTTGAATAATATTTTTAGATTTACATTTCTCACAAGCCACAACATCTTCCTCAGAAACTGAGATAAACTCACAGTCTTTACAATGCCATGCCGGAATTCTATGACCCCACCAAAGCTGTCTAGAAATACACCAGTCTTGAATATTTCTCATCCAGTGCAAGTAGGTCTTGGTCCATGTTTCTGGCTCAAAAGTTATAGTGCCACTTTCCACAACAGACTTTGCAGGCCCTGCCAGATGGTCAACAGAGACAAACCATTGTTGTGAAAGGTAGGGCTCTATTGTCGAGCCCGATCTTTGACAGATAGGAATAACATACTTATGGGGCTCTTTTTTTTCTAAAAGATTGTTTTCTATTAAGTCCTCTACAACTCGTTTTCTGGCTTCAGAAACCTTTAAACCCTTATAAGGTCCACATTTCTCATTCAGAGTTCCATCTGGATTTAAAATATTAAGAGCTTCCAGTTTATGTCTCTGGCCCATTTCATAATCATTAAAATCATGAGCGGGGGTTATTTTTACAGCTCCCGAGCCAAAAGTTTTATCTACATATTCATCTGCAATAATAGGAATTCTTCTTTTCAAAAGAGGGAGAAGAACAGTCTTACCGACTATACGTCTATAACGCTCATCCTCTGGGTGGACAGCCACCGCCATATCTCCTAAAAGTGTTTCTGGTCGAGTTGTAGCAATTGTTAAAAACCTATCTGATCCCTCAATCAGATAACGAATATGCCAAAGAAATCCTCTTTTCTCTTGATGCTCGACTTCCAAGTCAGAAACAGATGTTTCTAGGTGAGGATCCCAGTTTACCAAACGTTCTCCTCGATAAATATATCCCTTAGAGTATAGTTCTACAAAAACTTTTCTGACAGCCTTTGAAACACTCGCATCTAAAGTAAACTTTAGACGACTCCAATCACAACTATCTCCGAGCCTTTTCATTTGTTCAATAATACGGTGGCCATATGTTTGTTTCCATTCCCAAATTTTTTCAAGAAAGGCTTCCCGACCCAACTCTTTTCTCTGAACACCTTCTTGTTCTAGATGTCTTTCAACCACACTTTGTGTAGCTATACCGGCATGGTCAGTTCCTGGGGCCCAGAGAGTGTTAAATCCACTCATGCGTTTCCAGCGTATTAAAGTATCTTGAATGGTGTGATCAAAAGCATGACCCAGATGCAAGTGCCCAGTCACGTTGGGGGGGGGTAAGATAATACAAAATTTTGGTCGTGTTGATCGATCTTCAGCTCTAAAATAGCGACCCTTTTCCCAAAACTCATAGATACGAGACTCCACTTCAGCAGGATTATATTTTGTAGACATTATCTCTCCATGTAGAGTGAAAATTTTTAAAAGTATAAAGCTCAAATGTATTGTGCTGGCTGAATCAGCTTATATCATTACTGTCCAATAGACAATGGGGAATAGGGATCAAAAGATCTCTCTGACCCAACCCCCTCTCTTTTAAAAGAGGATCTATTCAGTCGATACTGGAAAAATAAATGTTTCTTTTTAAGAACATGTAGACGGATTGGATGGGAGATATTTAGGGTTATTTTTAATATATGAAGAACAAATGAAGTGATCTATTCTCATGATAATTTGTTAAGAAGTATTACAATGAGAAAAAGACAATGAGTCTATTACAAAAAATAAAAACAGAGAAATTATTTTTTAAAATTGAACTTGCTAATAGAAATGCGATCATAGGTTTCAGAATTTATGACTTCAATTTCTTCTTTGGATTTTATCTCTTCAACGAAACTTTCTAAAGTTGTAAGTTCACCTCCATTACGATCTACTCCAGAAACAACAACAATGAATCCTATTCCCACAAGAAATAGAGATACAACTCTAAATATTTTTTCTCTCTTTGCCATTATGCTTTCCTCCTCAACGTACCACAAACATTTAGCCGAATGATGAGGATAGAAATGCAAAGAAGAGGCCAGCATGACTTAAGTAGAAACATCAATGTCAAATACAATGACGCCACTATAGGGTGTCATTTTTTGAACATAGGGGCCTTTTTACGTCATTCAGCTACGCCCATCTTTCTACAATCATAGCTATTCCCTGTCCCCCACCTATACAGGCACTTCCCAGTCCATATTTTAATTTTTTATGATGGAGTTGATGCACCAAATGATTCATTATTCGTGTTCCAGTAGCAGCGAGAGGATGTCCTATGGCTATGGCACCACCATTTACGTTTGTCCTCTCTCGTGGTAAATTTAATTCTTTTTCTACGGCCAAATATTGAGCAGCAAAGGCTTCATTGACTTCAATGAGGTCCATTTGTTTCAGGTTCAAACCTGTCTTTTTCAAAACATCTTTTATAGCTTGCACGGGACCGATACCCATGATTTTAGGATCACATCCGACAGACGACCACCCTACAATACGCACTAACGGTTTAAAACTTTTTTTGCGTACCTCTTTTTCTGACACGACAAGTGTACTTGCTGCGCCATCCACAATACCTGATGCATTTCCTGCGGTGACCACTCCATTTTTTTTAAAAATAGGTTTTAATGACTTCAATTTTTCTAAAGTTGTTTCTGGTTTAGCATGTTCATCTTTATTAAAAAGAACGGTACCCCTACGAGTTTTCACCGTCACATCAGTCTGCTCAAGATCAAAAATATTTTCTTTCATAGCAGAGGCACATCTTTGCTGTGATTCATAGGCATACTGATCGACCTGTTCTCTAGAAAGGTCATATTGTTCGGCCAGATTTTCTGCAGTCATTGCCATAGATAAGCCTGTAAATGAATCTGTTAGGGCTGAGACAAGGACATCTTCAACATCCCCATGTCCCATTCTTTGTCCCCAGCGTGCTCCTTTCACAACATAGGGAATCTGTGACATTTGTTCAACTCCTCCCGCTAAAACAGATTGAGCTTCACCAGTCTGTATTAAGCGTGCTGCACTCGCAATGACCTCAAAACCTGTTCCACACAATCTATTAATACCTAGAGCTGGGGTGTCTTGTGGAGCGTCCACTTTTAATCCCACATGTCGAGGCAAATAAATAGCGTCATGAGCTGACTGAATCACTGATCCAAAGACAATATGGTCTAAGTATTTGGCCTCAAAGTTTGCAGATTTTAAAGTGGCAAGAGAGGCCTGAACGGCTAGATCTGTTGCAGAAATATTTTTTAAAGAGCCACCAAAGGCTCCAAAAGGTGTTCTTTGACCAGACAGAATAAAAATCTTTTCCATTATTTTACAATCACCTTTCATCGATCAAAAATTTTTTACTTTATAGAATGAGGAATACTCATCCATTGGTTAAAATAGTCTTTTCTCTTTAAAGTCTATAGCTTAAGAAATACATTTTTTTCAAGTCCTTTTCCAAATAAAAAAACCTATTGTATAAAAATAGAGAAGGAGAGTTTTCTGATTAAAGTGAGTTTTCCAAAATATAGGGCGTATCCACAAAAGGTGTTCTCTTCTGAAATGCATTGAAGAGGATACTATCCAGCTTATGCTTTTAGCCTGCGTTTGGAAAAAGACTTTTATTTTTCTCTTAAAGCGAGTTTTTTGAAGCGCAATGCGTATCCGTACGGAGATCGTTTATTCTATGCTTGACTGCATGGAGCACTATCCAACTTGCGTTTTTAGCCTGCGGCAGAGACGCTTTGCGCCCTTCAAAGCTGTTTGAGCTTTAAGGGGAGGATAAAAGTCTTTTTCCTACAGAAGGGCGTATCTGCGGAGAGATCATTTATTCTATACTTGATGGCATCGAGTACTATTTAGCTTTTGTTTTTAGCTTTCAGCAGAGACGAGCTGCGGACCTCAGAGCTGTTTGAGCTTTTAGAAGTATTAAAAATGATTTGCAGCACTGAGATAACAAAGAGGAGGAAGATTTTTTCTTAAGGCTTTCAAAACGAGTTTTCTGAGGCGCAGGGCGTATTTCGAAGAAAGACGAGCCTGCGAACCTCAGAGTTGTTTGAGCTTTTGGAAGCCTTAAGAAAAAATCTTCCCACTTAACATCTTAACAAAATAAACTCCAGACAAGGACGAGTTTATTCTAAATTGGATCGTATCGAGCACTATCCAACCAAGGTTTTTAGCCTGCAAACCTGTGAATGACCTTAGTTTTAACAGAAGCGTAAAGACTTTTTATCCTCTATGCTCCAAAAGGTAGATCCATGTTGTGATATGAAGTGAATTATATTATAGATCATTTTGTGTACACCAAAAAAGTTAAAGCAAAGAAACTCACAGGAATTGTAAAACGTCATTCTGATGGCTATGGTTTTTTTATTCCAGATGATAAATTACATCCCGATGTCTTTATACCTCAGCACCATATGAAAGGGGTGATGACCAACGATCATATAGAAGTTCTAGTCAAGTCTCGAAGAGGGAAACAAAGATTTTACGGTAGCGTTTCACATATTATCTCAAGATCAACACTTTATATTTTAGGACGCCTCCACCTTACGGAAAGCGGAACAGGTTTTATTTCTGACTTTGAAAATCAATGGGGAGAAGATCTATTTATATCACAAGAAAACATTAAAAATGCAAAAAAAGATGAGTTAGTACGAGTGAAAATCTTATCCTACCCCTTAAGTGAAGATGGATTCTTAGGGCAGATTGAAAATGTCATCGGTCAAGCTGATGATCCCCAAAGCGACACGCTAAGATGTTTATATACACATCATATCCCTACACATTTTTCTAAAGATACCCTATCTGAAGCCGACAACCTCAGCGAAACAATACTTCCTTCAAAAATGAAGGACCGCATAGATCTTAGGGAACTCCCCTTTATTACTATAGATGGAACAACGGCAAAAGATCTCGATGACGCAATATATGTTAAGCAAGAGAACAACGGATTCCGTTTAATAGTAGCCATTGCCGATGTGAGCTATTACGTCAAACCCAATACCTCCTTAGACAAAGAGGCCTACTTGAGAGGAAATAGCACTTACTTTCCAGGATTTGTCACTCCCATGCTGCCAGAAAAACTATCAAATGGTATTTGCTCCCTCAGCCCTCATGTTGATCGGTTGACATTTGTTGCGGATATGAGAATCGACTTTTCTGGTCAATTAAAAACTTCGAAGTTTTATGAGTCCATTATTAAAAGCCAAAAGAGATGTACATATAGTGAAGTTCAAGAAGTCATAGATGGTCAGAGCCTCAATCTTTCAAACAAAATCATAGATGTGATTCAGTCTGCTAGGGATTTAACTAAAATACTTATGACTAAAAGGTTTGAAAAGGGTTCTTTAGATCTGGAAATTCCAGAAACTGAGGTTAGAGTGGATGAGTTTGGAAATCCTATAGATTTTATTCGGGCAAAACGCATCTTTTCCCAAAGACTCATAGAAGAACTTATGCTTATTACAAACGTGGCTGTGGCTCAACTTTTGACTCAATCAAAAGCACATGGACTCTACCGTGTACACGAGCCCCCTAAGCAAGAGAACATTGAATGGCTTAATACCTATTTACACAATCTAGGGTGTCGACACAGTCTAACATCCAAGCGGACATTACAAAAAAAAATAAATCGAGCGTTACAAGATTTTAAAGGAACACATCAGGAGCAAACATTACATATACTCACTCTGCGCACAATGCATCAGGCCCAGTACTCGCCTGATAACATTGGACACTTTGGCCTAGGTTTCAAAGACTATACTCATTTTACAAGCCCAATACGTCGATATCCAGATCTTGTTGTTCATCGCATACTTAAGAGTCTTATCTTGAAGTCCGATAACACGTATAAAGAGCTTGAAAAACTGAAATCTACCGCCACAGTGCTCAGTGCATGTGAGCAACGTTCGGTAAAGGCTGAAAGACAATTTCAATCCATCAAAAAAGCTCGCTTTATGGAACCTCGACTGGGGAAAGAGCATGAGGGAATTATTAGCGGTATTACATCCTCAGGAGTTTTTGTTTCACTAAGAGAATTTGACATAGATGGGATGGTAAAGGTCAGTGACCTGGGAAATGAAAAGTTTATTTATGATGAAAAAAACATAAGACTTTGCGGCAAACGATCAAAAAAGATCTACGAGATGGGGCAAACGTTAAAAATAAAAGTAGCCGCCGTAAATATAGAGCTAGGACATGTTGATTTTACTTTAGCAGGAGAACATTTTGAAGTTACTAAAAACTGGGCGAAACATCGGACAAACTCTAAAAAGCGCAGGAAGACTTCAAACTATCGTTCGAGTATTCGGAAAACACGGGTTTGAAAATATTTTAGAAAAAGCCAAACTCGGTCAATTCATTCTTAAAAAGTTCCCACAATTTTCAGATACCAATAAATATTCAGTTCCGACACGATTAAGGATGGCCTTTGAAGAATTGGGACCAACCTTTGTCAAACTCGGACAACTCCTTGCCGCCCGTCCTGATTTAATACCAGAAGAATTTATTTCAGAGTTTAAAAAGTTACATGACAATGTAAAGCCCATTCCCTTTGAGGCTATTGAAGCAGATTTAGAGTTCAGTTTTGGAAAATTAGATAGTGTTTTCAAAAAAATTGATCCCCACCCTATTGGATCGGCCAGTATAGCTCAGGTCCATATGGCTGAGCTCATGAATGGAGATCAAGTGGTCGTTAAAGTGCGTCGCCCAGGAGTCGCACAAATTATAGAAGATGATCTATCTGTCTTGCATAACCTAGCCATTTTAATTAACAAGTATGTAACAGAACTACAGGTTTTTAACTTCGAGGCCGTTGTCCATGAATTTGCTAAATCATTAGAGCTAGAAACAAACTTCATTGTTGAAGCCAATAATATTTTAAAATTTAAAAAAAATCTTTCACATCATTCACAAATTGTCATCCCACATGTCTATTTAGAGCACTCAAATGACAGGGTTCTGGTGATGGAATATATTAAGGGACAAAAACTGAGTCACAGTGAATCTTTAGACAAAAATGAACAACAAAATATAGCCAAACTCGGCGTACAAGTGTTTTTTGAAATGGTTTTTAAGCATGGATTATTTCACAGTGATTTGCATTCAGGAAATATATTTATTCTTCCTGATAATAAAATAGGACTTGTTGATTTTGGTTCAGTAGGAAGAATTTCAGATCGCATTAAAGATGCAATGGCCAATCTGTTTTTAACTCTTGCAAATGAAGATTACGAACGATTAGCTTATGAATATGTTGATCTTGCGCCATATAGTGAAGAAACAGATGTCCATCAATTAGCAACTGATTTACAGGATTTGATCTCTCCATACTTTGGATTAAGTTATAAAAATATACAAACTGGAAAAATTCTAATGGACTCTGCAAAACTAGCAGCAAGGCATAACATTTCTGTTCCCTCTGAACTAATGGTGCTATTTAAGTCTCTGGTCACTGTTGAAGGCTTAGGTCGAAGCATTGTCAAAGATTTTGAAATTATGGAGTTTGCTATAGATATGTCTAAAGAAATTATCAGAACAAAATACGACCCCAATAGACTTGTTAAAGATTTAACATATGTAGGAAGAGATACAACATCTCTATTAATGAACTCCCCACGTCAGCTCAAACAGCTTTTTAAAAGATGGACTTCTCGTCGACATTCTTTTAAAGTTCAAATTGCAGAGATCATAGATGTTAAACGTTCAATAGAGACGTCCTTTAATATTTTATTCTTAGGTATTATTATTGGCTCTTTAATCTTAGGGTCAAGTATTGCCTTATCCTATGAATCATACCCTATGATTATAGGCCTCCCCTTTATTAGTTTTTTAGGCTACACGATGGCCTCTATTTTAAGTCTATTAGCCTTCTACAATTATTTTAAACATTAGAGTTTTAGAAGGAAGAGTCCTTATTCAGGTCTCAACCACTATAGACAAATAGCAGTCCAATATCTAATACCTAATACCTAATACCTAATACCTAATACCTAATACCTAATACCTAATACCTAATACCTAATACCTAATACCTAATACCTAATACCTAATACCTAATACCTAATACCTAATACCTAATACCTAAAGAAGGTAGCTAAAATCCCATAGATTCTAAAGCTGCAAAAACACTTCTTGTCTAAGCGAGTCATTATTGTTCTCTAATTTCCAATCCCTTTATTGCGGTTTATTTTTTCCTATTCGCATAAGGCTCAAAGAGAGCGAGTGGCTTGTGAGACCTCTATCCTACGGCTTATTTTTTCCTTGGAACATCAGTGATTTTTCTTCCCCTATCGATTAAATTATAATTCTCATCAAAAAGGGGACAGTCAGTGCGCCATTATCTGGATTTATTAAAAAAGGTCTTAACTGAAGGTGTTGAAAAAACAGATCGTACAGGCACAGGCACACTCAGTGTATTTGGTCACCAAATGCGTTTTGATTTAACAGAAGGTTTTCCCCTTTTGACGACCAAGAAACTTCATCTTCGCTCTATTATTCATGAACTTCTATGGTTTTTATCAGGTGATACAAATATTCAATACCTGAAAGACAATAAAGTCCGCATCTGGGATGAGTGGGCCGATGAAGATGGAAATCTCGGACCCATCTATGGTGCTCAATGGCGATCTTGGAGAACAACTTCTGGACATCAAATCGATCAAATAGCAAATATCATTGATGAAATAAAGACAAACCCAGATTCTCGCCGCATGATTGTAAACGCTTGGAACGTGGGTGACATCGAAAAAATGGCTCTACCACCATGTCATACCATTTTCCAATTCTATGTTGCTAATGGAAGACTTTCCTGCCAACTCTATCAAAGAAGTGCAGATATTTTTCTAGGTGTACCCTTTAACATTGCCAGCTACTCACTACTTCTTATGATGGTGGCTCAGGCAAGTGATTTAAAACCCGGGGAATTTATTCATACATTTGGAGATGCGCATATTTATAAAAATCATATAGAGCAGACAAAGCAACAACTCACACGAAAACCCAGAAAACGCCCTATCATGAAACTCAACCCAGATGTTAAGGATCTGTTTTGCTTTCAATTTGAAGATTTTGAATTAATAGATTATGACCCCCACCCTCATATCAAAGCACAAGTTTCTATATGAAGATTTGTCAAATAGCTTGTATGTCACAAAACAGAGCCATTGGAAAAAATAACAAACTCCCATGGCATCTTCCTGAAGACTTGAAGTTTTTCAAAAAAAAAACCACTGGACATCCTCTCATTATGGGGAGAAAGACATTTGAGTCACTCAGTCTGAAACCCTTACCTCACCGTCTGAACATCATCATAACTCGAAATAAACAATACACTGCTCCTCATGGGGTTTTTGTTTTTCACACAATCAAAGGAGCTATTCATTTCTGTGAAAAACAGAGGGATACATGGGGGGATGAAGTTTATATTGGTGGTGGTGCAGAAATTTACCATCAAACATTGAGTATGGCTCATTATATTTATCTCACTATTGTGCATAAAAACTTTAAGGGCGATACTTTTTTCCCAAAACTAGATCCCGACATTTTTAAAGAAATCAATCGAGAGAACTACAATACCCCTCCCCTACCATTCTCCTTTTTTACATATAAAAATAATAGAATATCCTATCGCTAAAATGTCGTACATTCTCAATATTGGAAAAGCACCATATACTTATCTTGAAGCCTAGGCTGTATTTCAATTATAACTCTATCTAATGTCTATCTGTATCTCCAGCCTCAATCAAAAAATGATCTTATTATTAAACCTCTGACATTTATGGGGCGTTCATACCTCTATTGGGTAATCGTTTAAAAATAGATAAAACAACTCCAAAAGACATACAGTAAAAAAGAGCAGCACAATAAAATGGCGCAGAAGTATTTACATATTGATAAACAAGTCCCCCTAGAAGAGGGCCCACAATGCGGGCCAGAGATTGCAGACTATGCGAAACTCCAATGATTTCACCTTGTTCATTTTTTGCAGATAATAAACTTAACGTCCCTAATAGGGTTGGGGTTAACATTCCATTTCCCAGTGGTAGCAAGGTGGTCCCAATAAAAAGCCAAAACACATTTGGTGCAGTTCCTATAACAACCATTCCTGTAGCTGCAACAATCGACCCTAGGACTAAGAGTTTTCTCTCGCCCCATTTGGGCATTAATTTTCTAATCAGATAGCCTTGAGTGAAAACTATAATTAGTCCAATATAAGCAAAACCATAACTTGAAAGTTCAATACTCCAACCGAAAACATCTTTTAAGTATAAAAATAACATAGCCTCAATCAGCCCCATGGCCATCCCACAAAATAAGCTTATTGAAAACACTCTTCCCAGAAGAGGTCTTTTAAAACTGGACCAAATTTTAGAAAGTCGATTCTTTGTTTCTGAATGGGTCCTATGCTTATTTAAGCTTTCCTCTAAAACTTTGTAAGCAAAAAGAAAACTTATCAAAGCCAAAAGGGCTGCAAAAAGTGCAGGAAAGCCTGTACCATATGGCGGTTGCGTCCCCAAGCTCCTCCCTGAGTCAGCTAATAGTCCACCGATGAGGGGGCCAACGATAAACCCTAATCCAAAGGCTACACCTATCAATCCCATATTTTTGGAGCGAGATTTTGAAGGGGTGACATCAGCAATATAAGCTGCTGCTGTAGAAACACTAGCACCAAATATTCCAGAGAACGCACGAGCTAAAAATAAAATCCACAGATTGGGTGCATAGGCAAACGCAATATAAGAAATACAGTTTCCCATTAAGCTCATAAGAATAATAGGGCGGCGACCTATAAGATCACTGATTCTCCCCCAAATAGGCCCAAATATAAATTGCATAAGGGAATAAATAGCCATCAAAAGTCCAACTTCTGTAGCAGAGGCACCAAAATCTTTTGCCAAATACGGAGTGATAGGGATAATAATTCCAAAACCAATCAAGTCTATAAAAACAGTGAGAAATAGAATAATTAATGGAGATGTTTTCAGCATATATTTTCAAATCCTACAACACTTAAAAGAATAATATTCTCTCTAGGAAAACGTTAATCTCTTCTTTTTGTATAACAATCTTTTAAAATATGGGCTTAATATTTAAGACAAATAGTCTACCTGACTGAAGATCCTGTCAATCTCTCTTCATTTTTAAATATAAACTTTAGAATCTCAATAATAAATATTTCTGTGGATACTTCCTCTTTAAATATGTACCCTGAACACCTTAATCATGTCATACTTGACTCATTTCGATTAAGAGTGAAGGGGAAGAGGAATCTAAAAAATGTGCACATTTAAACGCTCCCTCTTTCTTTACTTAGTGCTCCTTAATTATTCTGAGCTGCTGTGGTCATCTCCCAGATTCCATACAGGAGACTTAAAGGTCCATACCAAATTCACACATTATTTTTCGAAAGCCAACTTTTCTCCTAGTGGAGATATTCATCCATTGTCCGGTGACAATTCTTTGAGTCTTTTCACTACAGAATTTGGTTTGAATTACTCCACAAACTCCTGGTTTAAATTATTTAGTACTGTTGACTACACTTATGGACAAAGTTTAGATCCCTACTTTAAACGCTCAAACAGTTCGATAACAGGCTTCTCTATAGGTGGACAATTTCTTATAGATGGAAACAAGTTATTTCTCTTTATTCCTGAAGTTTCTTCATTGACTTCGTTTATCTCTATTGATCCTTATCAAGAGAGTATGATTCTCTCAGAAGGAGTGCACTCCCTACTTGTCGGCTCCCATATTTTATTGAAATATGCATTTATAGAACCCTATATCTACCTTGGTTTTCAAAACAGGAGTAAAAAAAGGTCAGAACTTCTGCAATGGCGAGCTGGCTTTAGAAAGGAAATGGGAAATCTATATATAGGGTCTCAACTTGCTGGTTTTACTTCTTTGTCAGAGGATGGTCAGAAAAATAGCTTCGCAGAGAGGGATGACCTTATTTACCGAGTCAACGCAGGAAGTTTAAAGTTCTTTTCTTATAATGAATCACATATTTCCTTTGAAAATTGGATCCGTTGGGCTCTGAATCAGAAATGGGCCATACAACTGGAATATAAGACTTCTATATCGGGAAAGAGGTATGCCAAGGGTTATGATATCGGCTTTCAGGTCATTTATAACCTACACAATAAAAAAAGGAAAAAACGCTTAAAACATCTTCATTATAAAAAGAGACGAAAAAGACGTTCTTTTTCAAAGGACAACATACAGACATTTTCTACTCATCGCCGCAAAATAAAAAAACCTGAAAAATCAACAGGAACAATGCCCAATATAAAATTAAGAAGATATAAAAAAAGGCGTTAAAGTATGGCTTTTTATCAAATAGTATATTAAGAGTGTTTTTGAATAGGAGATAGAAAAACCATTAACGTAAAGGAATAGAAGATATGGGACGTGGTGATAATCGTAGAACTCAAAAAATGAAAAGAAAGAAATCCCAAAAACGAAAAAAAGAATTAGATAAAAGAAAAAAGCAAAAGAAAAAAATACAGTAGACGCCAAAATATCAAGCCAGAAATTAAACCATCGAAATATACACTCTGTTGGAGTGATTGTATTGGTAAGCAATCAAATGGAAAACTTTTAAATTTGTATATGCTCTCCTTAAATGTTCCATTGTTAGGGATTGCATTGATAGACAATTGAATGATGAGCTTTCCAATTTGTAGGAGTAGTTATCAAAAAGAGTGTTTCAATATCGACACATGTACAGCTTTTTGACAAAAAACAGTCTCTCTATGGTAATATGAAAAGAAGGGAAGAAAATATAAAATTTTTATGAAACACAATACTCATAAAAAATAGAGGAAGAGAATATGGGACGGTTTTATAAAATTCTTTTTCTCACCTCTTTTCTTTTTTTATCGGGTTGTATGGGAGTGATCTGTAAGTGGAAGAATAAAAAGATCATTATTGATTATACTCCTCATCTAAATACTGCCACTGTTGGAGGGGTGTCTTATACTAAGCACAACCCTCCTTGGACGATTACCCCTTGGGTTAAAAAAATAATTATTAAACACAATGGATTTCTTGTGGTTGAAGAGCAGAAAACAGCCGGTTCAAAAAAGATCCCCTGTGCTCACGACAAAAACAAGATGTGTGATAAACATGTTATCAATAGTGTTTATACTATGCAATCTTACAAAGAAGATGAGGGTTACAAATATTGGCCTAATATACCAAAAGAGAAATGGGCTTTTATTTCTAATCTGGATGATAAAATATCAGAAAAACCTGAATTTCATACTAAAGAATGTGAGTCTTCATTTTTTGCTGAGATAATCAATAATGCCATCAGTCTTATACGAGCTTGGTAAGCTAACTCTATTGATAAGTGAGATCGAAGACGAGCAGCATGTTGTTTACTGTCTATATTTTAAGTGGACCTTGATAAGGGCATGAGGAGTTTAGTATTGACTTTAGGAGACTCGAGATAAAAATTAAAGTTGAAGGCCATTTAATATCAAAATAAAAGAGTAGAAGTTTGGAGATCAGATAAATGGGAGAAGAGGCATTTGATTTTCTATCTACAATAGATCCTTTGAAAGAGGCGATTGCTTATGAAACTCTGCTTGCACTCAAAGGAGCTACAGAACTAAACCTTGAAAAATCCTTTTCTTCGTTTAGCATGGAACCTCTATCACCATCAAAAATATTGGAAGAGAAAAAACAAAATGGACAGGTAGAAGAAATCAAAAATCTCTATCCAAAAATTGAAAAGTTTATAAAAGAAAAACCGGGTGCCATCAAGATTAGGGACGAAAAAGATATTTTAAATCACCTTAGAGAATCATAGATTAATGAATATTAACCTTAATTCAATTTTGATAGGAGAAAACTATGTCATTAAAGGGAACTTGTCTCTGTGAAGCAATAACTCTAAATACTTCATCACTTAATAAAAATATTGGTGCTTGTCATTGTGGGATGTGCAGAAAGTGGGCGGCTGGCCCGTTTTTAGCTATAGACTGCGGTCAAGATGTAAAAATCGAAGGAAAAGAAAACCTTGGTGTTTTTGATTCATCTCAGTGGGCTGAACGAGGATTTTGTAAGAAGTGTGGAACAATTTTATTTTATCGGTTAAAAGAAAAACAGCAATACATAGTTTCTTCAGAAATTTTCAATGAACCAAACTTAAAGTTGGAGCATCAGGTGTTTATCGATAAAAAGCCTGAATACTATTCCTTTATCAATAAAACAAAAAATATGACAGAAAAAGAAGTCTTTGCAATGTACAGTCCTAGTCATGGCTGAGCCAAATTCAGATAAGTGCTTGATGGAATAGATTTCAAAGGGTCTTCAAATAAGTAGAGATTGCAAAGTGTTACTCAAATAGATGTTTCGAGTGACCCCATACTCGACTTTATTTTAATTAAATTTCCTGTATAATATTAGACCTTATAGTAGGATGTATCTTCTGTATGGTTAAAACAAAAACTTTGCGTTTTCTTCTTCTTTTCCTTTCTTTTGCAATGCCAGCTTTGGCATCAGCATCAGGGAGTCAAACCCAAACCATCGAAATAGAACTTCGAAGATATCACCCTAGAGGCTGTGAAGCCATTCGAAAGGGATTGGAAAATATGCTCAATCAGAGGGATTTTCTCCCGGGAGTACGCTGGCCAGGGGATGTCTCTTGTGAAAGTACAAAAAATGCCGGCAGAGGGAAAATGAAAGTGCGTTACACTCTTTCCTTACCTGAAGAAGGAACTGCTACTAAAACCTCTTTTTTAAGGTATAAACAAGACCTAGGAACGGTAAAAGATCCAAGCTTCTTACCATATGATGTGGTGGATTTCTTTAACAACATTATTGATCGCTTTGCCCACGATAAAGATCATCGCTTTTGTTATTATTATTCTACTTTGGGTCCGACTTCTCATAGAAGTAAGTATGTTCTTCTCTGTGAGTAAATGTATACCCTTTTAAATATAATCATGATGAAAATTGTGCGAAAAGGGCTGAAGCCCTGATAATAAATAGAGAGAAATTCTATGGCTTATTTGTGTTCGCCTAGATAGTCATGTATTAGCTGAAGTCCTGATAAATAGATAGAGAGAAATTCTATACTTGATTATAAATAATACTTCTACTCTGTTTGTATTGAATAAATTGTAAAAAGTATCTAGCTAATAGAGACTCTCAACTGTGATTCAGATAGCTGTTTCAGATAAATTCCTTCTTGACTTGATTTTTACCTATGATAGGAAACCTGAATAATATGCAAAAAGGGAGTATTTTTCATGTCTGGATTTAAAATGACAGTAAAAGCTTTATGTTTTCTCTTTCTTTGGCCGCCGGCTTTCGCATCAGCATCAGCATCAGCATCAGCATCAGCATCAGAGAGTACAACTCAAAGTGTGGAAACAGAAATTAAACAGTTTGCTTATGCCATTTGCGATTCTGCTCGAAGGGAATTGGAGAATATGATTAATCGGAGAAAGTTTCTCCCTGGAGTGCGTTT
Organism: Bdellovibrionales bacterium; assembly: GCA_965116215.1. Taxonomy (GTDB): domain Bacteria; phylum Bdellovibrionota; class Bdellovibrionia; order Bdellovibrionales; family JAKFYE01; genus CBDBKL01. Next base: position 1,193,652 of record OZ220494.1, read on the forward strand.
GGTAGGAGATGTCTCTTGTAAAAGAAAGGGCCTTAGAAAAAGAACAAAAGTTCGTTATACCGTTTCTTTACCAGAGCAGGGAGTGGCTACCAGACCCTCTCCCCTAAGTTATAAATACCACACTGATAATATATATATTATACCTCATCTAGTTCATTTATTGAATGACGTTATTGATCGTTTTGCCCATGATGAGGATAATCGCTTTTGTTATTATTATGATAGAAATCTTTCGTCTTTCGGTCGATCTCAATATGCTATTGTTTGTGAGTAAAGGTCTCATTCCATTCGAATAAATTGTAAAAAGTATCTAAACTAATACAGACTCTCAACTGTGATTCAAATAGCTGTTTCAAATGAATCCCTTGTTGACTTGATTTTTACTTATGATAGAAGACCTGAATAATAATATGAAAAAAAGAGTATCTTTCATGTCTAGATTTAAAATGACAGTAAAAGCTTTATGTTTTCTCTCTCTTTGGATGCCGGCTTTGGCATCAGCAAAGGTTAAAAGTGTTAAAATAGAAATACCTTTTACTCCGTCCAATTGTAAGGCCGCTCAAGAAGGGCTGAGAGATATGCTCAACTGGAGGAAGTTTCTCCCTGGAGTGCATTTGATAGGAAGTGTCTCTTGTCAAAGCACAGAACCGCAGATGAGGAGGAGGAAAATGATAGTGCGCTATACTGTTTCTTTGCCTGAAGAGGGAACTGCCACTAAAGCCTCTTTTGAAAGTTACAAATACTACATTTTAGGATTCGTTTCTTTCTCTAGTTTGTATCATGATGACCAACCCAGCGACTGGGTGCGTGATCTAGTTAGTTTTTTTAATGACGTTATTCATCGTTTTGCCCACTATAAAGATCGTCGTTTTTGTTATTATAATATTAAATTTGTTAACTTCACTCCTGAGCATTCTATTATCTGTGAGTAAGTATACATTTTTTGTTGAGTCAGATCTTATCTTAGTTATCTCATAGCTTCTTTATTAAGAACAAGCGACTTTGTCATACCTTAACTACGAAGGGAATTTGTCCGTCACAGTGTACAGATTCACTTTTTTAGTTTGCAACCTGGAATCTATATTTCTATACAGTCTTATCTTTCTACTGGTTTTCAAAAGCACTTAGTGTTTTTTCGAGATACTGTAAACTTTGTTTAAAAGTTCAATAGGGTTTATTCTTAAGGCTCTTGCTATCCCCGAAAGAGTGGAAAATTGAAAATCTCTACTGCCTTTACAAATGGCATATAAAGTCGGCTTTGTTACATCTTCATGATGTTCTAAGGAAAATCTATCTAACGAGGAATACCCTCTTTCCTCTAATATAATCCTTTCTAATTCACATCCTAGGTTTTTTAAAAACCTTCGATCAAAACTTGTTAATGGCATCTTTGCCACAAGGCACCGTCCGTTTGTGTAACTTTTTCTTTCCATTCTTAACTCTTTTGAGATATAAAAAGTCCGTTTATTTAACTTAAAGATTTGGCAAGTGAATGAGGCTTTTGGACAGTAAGATAAGGGAAATTAATCGATTTCTAGAAGCTGGAAAGCCTCTTCCCGATGCTTACAGATTTTTACTCTTTGAAAATAAAAGAGAGACAGAACTCGTCTGGAATGGGAAAACGGATCAAATTTGTAACACAGTTTTACCTTTTCAAACCATTGAACATGTGGATGAACCCCGGTCGGAGGAGGACAGAAATATACAGGGCCACTTTTTTGATCCAGAAACGGGTCGGCAACTGCAAGGTTGGACAAATAAACTGATTTGGGGAGACAACAAGCTCATTTTATCCTCCTCTTTAAAAAATGGTCCTCTTCGAGAAGAAATAGAGGCCCAAGGGGGAATAAAACTTATTTATATTGATCCACCTTTTGATGTGGGAGCTGACTTTTCAATGAATATTCCAATAGGTGAAGACACCTTTACCAAGAAACCCAATATTTTAGAAGAAATAGCCTACAGAGACACATGGGGGAAAGGAGCTGATTCTTTTATTGCCATGATCTATGAACGCCTTTGTCTGATGAAAGATCTACTGGCCGATGATGGAAGTATTTATGTTCATTGCGACTACAGATTAAGTGGCTATCTTCGATTAGTCATGGATCAGGTATTTGGAAAGAACAACTTTAGAAATGAAATTATTTGGTCTTATAGAACTGGTGGTACATCAAAGAATTTTTTTGCAAAAAAACATGATATAATATTTTACTATTCTAAAGGTGAAAAAACAATTTTTAATCCACAAACTCAAAAATCATATTTAGATACAAAATTTTTTAAACCACATCAAAAAAAATCAAAGGAATTAAATATAAAAAGTGATTACATTGGTATGTATCGAATGGTTGATTGTAGAGATGTTTGGGATGACATAAATGCTTTACACCCAAGGGATGATGAACGGATTGATTATCCAACACAGAAACCTGTTGAGCTTATTCAGCGTATTATAGATGCAAGTACTAATACAAATGATATTGTTGCAGACTTTTTTTGTGGATCAGGGACTACGATGGCAGTTGCCCAAGGCTTAAGAGTTCGTAGGGCAAAAAAGAATAATGGTAAAGCAAAACTGAAGTACTATTTCACTTCACAACGAAAATGGATTGGATGCGATTTAAGTAAATTTGCTATTCATACAACTCGCAAGAGAATGATCGAAGTCCAACGGGAGTTAAAAAAAGCAGGCAAAGATTATAGAGCCTTTGAAGTCCTCAACTTAGGTAAATATGAACGTCAACACTATATAGAGACCAACAATTCTTCAGTCGAGCAGAAAGGGAAAGAATTTATAGATCTTATTCTCAGTGCCTATTCGGCAGACGCTGTCACTCAAAACTCCTTTTTCCATGGGAAAAAATCAGGACGATTTGTTATCATTGGTCCGATTAATTTACCAGTAAATCGTCTTTTTATTCAAGAGGTTATTAATGAATCACTGAATCAGAAGATTTTTCGTGTGGACATCTTAAGTTTCGAGTTTGAGATGGGACTTTTTCCCAACATACTTGATGAGGCCAAAAGAAAAGGTATTGATTTAACTATTAAATACATTCCACAAGATGTATTTGACAAAAGGGTTGTAGAAAAAAAGCAAGTAGTTTTTCATGATATATCTTATATAGAAGTGAGTGTTGAAACAAATAAAGATCAACTCCGTGTAGAACTAAAAGATTTTTCTGTCTACTACTCTCAAGACTCTATTGAACCTTCAATAACATATTTGAAAAATGGCCAAAAGAAAGTGATTTTAGAAAATGGTAAAATTATTAAATTATCCAAAGATAAAGGTGGAGAGTTAAAGCGAAATATTTTGACAGAAAAATGGACCGATTGGATAGATTATTGGAGCGTAGACTTTGACTTTGAGAGTAAAAAAGAAATTATTCGAACAAAAAATCATGAGAACGAAGAGTTTCAACGGGAATGGACAGGAGATTATATCTTTGAAAATGAATGGCAGTCCTTTAGAACAAAAAATAAAAAAGATCTGGAGTTAAAAACTCCCTGGCATCAAGCAAAATCTTCAAAAGTCAAAATAGCTGTAAAAGTCATTGATATATTGGGTAATGATACGATGAAAATTGTTGAAGTGAGAATATAAAGTGGCACTGAGTCCTCATCTTCCAAATTCTCCACATGCAATCATCCCTCCCAAACTGCGTTGGTACCCCTCTGATGTATTATTAAAAGAGTCAGCATATGATAAACTACTACCTCCTCTTGTTCATAAACTCAGAGAAAGAATTTTTTCATGGAGAAAAGCAAATTATAAAGGAGCTAGTCCCACAAGCAAAGCCCTACTCAACTATTGGTTTTCTGAAGAACATATTTGGATAGAAGGAGGATGGCAACACGAATTTCGATACTACTTTGCACAAAGAGAGGCTGTTGAAACAGTCGTCTATCTCTTTGATGTTGAAAAAGTAAAAGATCAAAATGATCTCTTAAAATTTAGTACGTCTGTTTCAATTTCCTCTGAAACATTTCCAGAGGACTGGAGACGTTTTGTGATTAAAATGGCTACAGGATCAGGTAAAACCAAAGTTATAAGTCTTCTTCTAGCGTGGTCGTATTTTCATAAGCTGTATGAACCTCATTCTGAGTTGGCAAAAAACTTTCTTTTAATAGCCCCCAATATTATAGTACTGGATCGCCTGCGAACTGACTTTGATGGACTAAGAATTTTTTTTAAGGATCCCATTATACCGCCGAATAGATATCAAAATAGAAATTGGAAAACTGATTTCCAACTTACACTTCATATTCAAGATTACATTAAAACTATTTCTTCATCTGGAAATATATTTCTAACCAATATTCATAGAGTCTATTCAAGTCATATGAAAAGTCCTTCACTTGAAGATAAAAACACAACAGAATACTTCTTGGGATCTCCTCCTGTTACGAAAACAACAGATTCTCATGTGGACCTAGCAAATATTGTTCGAGATATTGATGAACTCGTTATTATTAATGATGAAGCCCATCATATTCATGATAAGAGGTTATCTTGGTTTAAATCTATAGAAGATATACATCACCGTTTAAAACGCAAGGATAAGTTTTTATCTCTACAAATTGATGTCACAGCGACACCCAAACATAATAATGGCTCCATTTTTGCCCAAACAATTTCCGATTACCCTTTAGTGGAAGCTATTGCTCACAAAATTGTCAAGCAACCTGTCCTTCCTGATCAAGAGAGTCGCAAGAAACTTCAAGAAAAGAAAACTTCAAAGTATACGGAAAAATACAGAGACTATCTTCACCTGGGTGTTAAAGAATGGGAAAAGGCTTATAGTGAAAATATCAAGCTAGAAAAAAAATCTATTTTATTTATCATGACTGATGACACACAAAATTGTGATGAAGTTGCTCATTATCTTGAATCCACATACCCTATGCTAAAAGATTCCGTTTTAACAATTCATACCAAGAAAAATGGTGATATCAATGAATCTCAATCATCGAATAAAAATAAGGAAGAGCTGGAAAAATTACGACAGCAAGCTAAGGATATAGATAATAGTGAAAATCCCTATAAGGCCATTGTCTCTGTTCTAGTTCTAAAGGAGGGCTGGGATGTCAAAAATGTGACAACTATTGTGGGTTTAAGGCCGTATAATGCAAAAAGTAATATCCTACCTGAACAAACCCTGGGAAGAGGGCTACGACGTATGTATCAAGAAAATCCTGATGCTGAAGAAAAAGTGAGCGTTATCGGAACTCCGGCTTTTATGGAGTTTGTTGAAAGTATTGAAAAAGAAGGCGTAACTCTTGAATACACCCCAATGGGGGGAAGAACTCCTCCCAAAGCTCCCACTATAGTCGAAATAGATCCTACTAAAACAAATGTATTGGAATTAGATATGGCTATTCCTATTTTAACTCCTAAAAGTTTTATAAAATATAAAAACTTGTCTGCTCTTGAGCCTAAAAATTTTATCATTCAAAAAATCGAATTAAAGAAAATTTCAAAAAGAAAAAAGGAGATCCACTTTAAATACATGGGGAGAGGAAAAGAGGAAGAGTACTCTCACACAACTTTTTTAGATAATTTAGAAGATTTGGATTATAGAGGTGTTATAGGATTTTTAGCACAGACCATTGTCAAAGAATTAAGCTGGAGAAGTAGTTACTATATTGTTTATGACAAGGTGAAGGATTTTATTCAAAATGACCTTTTTAAGACACCTATTTGCTTAAATGATAATAATGTTATTGCCAACCTTTCTCAAGAACATGTGACTCGATTCATTGTAGAAACATTTAAAAAGGAAATTAATAAATTAACAATTCAAGAAAATAAAAACATCCATATTAAAGAACCCATTCATTTGAGGAACACTCGTCCATTTGTTGTAAAAGATCAAAGTTTTATCTTTGTTCCCAAAAAGAGTGTTTTCAATAAGATTGTGGGTGATAACAATTTGGAAAGGGAGTTTGCAGCATTTTTAGATCAGTGTGACGATATTATTTCTTATGCAAAAAATTATTTTAAAGTAGGCTTTAAAATAGATTATATCAATAAGGATGGTGACATTAGAGATTATTATCCTGATTTTTTGGTTAAACGATCAGAGAAAGAGTTCTATGTTATTGAAACCAAAGGGAGAGAGGATCTCAATGATCCTCTTAAACTAAGTCGATTAAAGCAATGGTGCAAAGATATAAATAGTCAAAATTTTTCTATTCGATGGGGTTTTATTTTTGTGGATGAAGAGGGTTTTAAAAAATACAGACCTATAGATTTCCAAGCTCTTATAAATACATTTACAAAATACCAATAAACTAATGTACATGTCAAGATGGAATTTTATCGATATAATCAAAAGTTATGAATATTGTTAGGATGATTTCATGACTATTCAGAATAGTAATTCATCAAAATATTTTCAAAGTCTATATCAGGAAAGGATGGAAGCCAAAAAGCATATAGATGAATTCGTTTTAACGTATGAGCCAATCAAAACATTATTTTTTATATCAAAATATTATTATAAAGAAACCATTGAGCATCCAATAGTTTCTTTTTTATATAACCTATATTTAAAACAACCATTTAAAGAAAGAAAAATTCCCTTATTAAAAGAGATTAATAAATTAAAAAAGTATCTCGTAAAGTACTGTACCCTTTTTAATCTTTATTCAGAAAAAGAAGAGTATAACCCTTTAGCTGAAAAAGCAAAGGACCAATATATTCTCAATTTGATAAATCCTGAAATGTATCCTCATCAATACAGAGAAAAATTTGAGGCTTTATTCTCGAATATCAAATGTGACTTTTTTAAAGAGTTTGGATTCTATCCAATGATTGCATGTGATTTTGCACAAACTATAAATTCAATTTATCGTAAAAGGTTTATAACTAATAGCAAATTTTTTTTATTTACCATAGATGATCTAGAATCTTTAATTTTAAGTAAAAATTCATCAATAAAATCAAAAAAAGCATTTAGAGATGAAGCTCTTTCTTATTTAAAGATAGTCTCTATCGAATTAGGTAAAGAATCACAAAAATATAATTCTTTATTAGATGAAGATTTTTCTTGGAAAAAACCTATAATTAAAACTCAAGATGGATATCTCGGCATAAATACCATACAAAATACTCATGGTTTATTTGTACAGTTAGAAAATTTAATTAAAAATAAAGCTGAGGTTAATAAAACTTTATGGAAAAAGTATAGAAATTCAAAAAGCAAATATGCTGAGAGTTTAGCTTATCAGAGCTTTAAAAAAATATTCAAAAAAGAGGATTGTGTTTACAAAAATCTAAGATATCAACATTCTGGAAAAGATCGAGAAATAGATATTTTAATAAAATATGGAAACTATTTTATTATAGGCGAGGTTAAATCGGGATCTTTAAAAATTGAAACACGGAATGGGAAAAGTCTTAATTTAGAAAGAGATTTAAAAAAACTTATTGGAAAATCTTATAATCAAACAAAGAACGTGGCCGACTATATTGTAAGTAAAAATGATCTTGTTTTTTATAAAGGTAATAAGCCTATAAATATTGAAAAACCAACTTATTCAAAAATATTTTCTATTTGTATTAGTATAGAAAATATAATGATGATTACACAAAACTTAAAAGCTGCCAGATTAGAAAAGTTTTTTAGAGAAAATCAATACCCTTACGCAGTGAACCTTTTAGAACTAGAAATTATTCTTGATTGTATAGAATATCCTTCTTTATTTATAAATTATATAGAAAGCCGCCTAAATGCTCAAAAAAATGAAAAGACCCTTATCCAAGCAGCAGATGAACTCAGCTATTTTGGCATGTATTTAACAGAAGGCCCGTATGGAGGATTTAATTTTTCTAATAAATTAAGTTCTGTTACCCTTTCTCCATCTTATGTTGAGCCATTTGATAAATATTACGGAATGAGGAAGGGTAAAAAACCAAAAGTAAATTTAGATTTGAGATTAAAGCGTTTTATAAATGAGTGGGAAGATCTGAATATTAAAAATCAATTATTTTCATCTTCAAAAGAGTTTTCAAAAGTTAATGATGAAAATATTAATACTTCTCCTGATATTGCAAATATTCTTCATTACTTACTACAATTTGATAAAGATTCATTAAAAACCGTTTTTGACCAAATAGAAGATTGTATCCAAAAAACAAGGGTCGACAAGAAACATCATAGCTACTCTTGGTTACTAAAAGATTTTTGCATAAATTTTCACTCAAACACGAATCTAGATGAACTCTATAAATATATGTTAATCTATGCAGAGATGAAAAAGTATCAACAAAAAAAGGATTTAGTATTGAGTTTAGGTTCATATGTAAATAATGAGGATCCTTTCTTTATAAATAGTGCAATTATTTTAAGTTTTCCTTATAAAAAAGATACTCATCTAGACAAAATTTTAGATTATCATAGGGAATATGGGCAACTAAAGAAATGATGATAAATTATGCCTAATTTAAAAAATATTTATAATATGAAAATTTTAGATAAGCTTCATATCAAGGATGAGATTTAATAAAAGGGGTTTATTAAATCTATTGAATCCATCTTGAGAATATAATTAGGATTGATTTTTGGACTAATAAGCATGATCTTAGATTCTATAAAAAGGTTTTCTTCTAACCATGAACTGTATTGACTTTTTGTAAACTTGGAAGACCGCTTGAGGCATTATTTCAAATGGAGCCAAGTGAGCAAAAACTCGCAAAAGTAAAAAGCTGTTAGTATAAGAAGAATTTTAGTAAATGGGCTTGAAACTGCGAACCTAGAAGTAAATTATTGATATATAGGAAAAACTAAGACATAGTAAGAGGGTTTCATTTTTACCCTTCGGTCCTCCTAACATATTAATGATTGAATTTTTTATCATATGTGCTTTTAGCCTCTCTTGACATAGAGAGAAACCTCAGTTAGGTACTACTAATAACATATATCTTGGTTTTTCAAAATGGCACATAAAAATGATAAAAAGCGTTTTAAAAATGGCCGAATAAAAAAAGGCTTAAACCTTTCATTTTCAATAAAACATAAAGAATTTTTTCAAGTCACTTCTGCAGAACGAGAAGAAAATTTAGACACATATTATGTCGACAATGATTATTATCAGAGCGCAATCAGTCCAGATTCTAAAAAATCTTTTTTTGTAGGGAGAACAGGGGTCGGGAAAACAGCGATTTTAGAAAGAGTACGAAGAAGCACAACTCATAAAAGAAATATTATCTCTATTGATCCAGAAGATTTTGCTTTTAAAATTATGAAAAGAAGCTTGGTTTTAGATAAGCTTACAGATTTGGAAATAAATCTAGATTTATTTTATAAGACAATGTGGAAATATATTTTTATTACTGAAATCCTTAAGGTAATATATGGGAAAAAAGAAAAAAATTGGTTCCAGGAACAAATTTTAAAATGGAATTCTGATCCTGTTGCAGTAAGGGCTTATAAATTTCTTCAAAAAAATAATGAATTGGACTCAGGCCTTTCTTTTAATGAAAAAGTTGAAAAAATCATAAACAGGCTCGAGCAATCTGTTAAAGCTAAAGTTGATTTGGGAATTATCAATTTGAGTTATGAAGCCACTCACTCAAAAGATATAATAAAAAAAATATATGATGCAATCCGTGAATTTGAATTTACAGATATAAACTATTTCATGCAGCATCTAGATAAAAATATTCTTAATAAATATCGCTTCGTTATACTTGTTGATGATTTAGACAAAAACTGGATACAAAATAAAATTGGCATAAACTTCACAAGATGTTTATTTGAAACTATATTTGAAATTAACAACTCAAAACATCTTCGACTTTTAGTTTCACTACGTACAAATTTATTTAATCAACTAAAGCTTGGCCAAAGAGAAAAATTTAACCCTTATATAGAACATCTTTCTTGGAGTAAGGAACAAATCAAAAACATTATAGAAGAAAGGTTTAAGACCATTGATGTAATAAATAAATCTGATGTGTGGAAATTTATTTTTCCAAAAGAAATCACTACAGATAATCAAAGGAAATTTAAAACTTTTGATTATCTATTAAATAGAAGTAATATGAGACCTCGTGATATTATCCTATTTATATCTTATGCTATAGGAAATTCTATAGGGAAAAATAGTATCACTATGGACGCAATTATTAAAGCTGAAGAAGCTTACTCTAGGGATCGACTTAATGCACTTGCAGATGAGTGGATGAACCCTTACTTAGATATAGGAAAAATATTCGATTTTTTTCGCTATTCATCTCATAAGTTTGAAAAAAAAGAATTTATGGAAATTGTGGATAACATAACCTTAGATGTTATAGAAAAGGAGGAAACAAAAAAATTGGACAAATGGGCATGGATTATAGAAGGGGGTTATATTGATAGGCAATCTTATGATTCTAAGAAATTAATAAACCTTTTATATCGAGTCGGTTTTATTGGGATAAAGGAAGCTCCAAATTCTCCGGTTCAGTACATTCATAATAAATTAAATGATATGCCTTTACTTAATGAAAAAGTTAAATTTTATATCAACCCATGTTATTATAGAGCTATTAATGTTACTTTTTACTAAGGATATCTATATGTCCTCAAGACAGTGGAATACTAATAGAAAAGGTAAAGATTTTACCAATGAAGAACAACAGCGAGTCTGGGAAAAGGGTCAGATACTTGATGGTTATGATGAAAATAAAGTAAGATCAGACCTTTGTGGGGCAATAATACATAAAGAAGATTTTGCGAATACCTCTTCTCATTATGGCTGGGAAATAGATCATATTAAGCCTGTTTCTGAAGGCGGAGGGGATGAAATAGAGAACCTCCAGCCCCTGCAATGGAGAAATAACCGCTCAAAGGGTAATGATTTTCCTACAAAACCCAAAGAATATTGTCGAGTTAATTCTAAAAGAAGTTAAGGCTCAATCCAATATTCTGAAAAAATCAATAGATTATATTTTTACTAATAGCACTTATTTTCAGTTGGGCAATCCACTGTACTTTCACTAAAAACAGCATAAAAAGCCCCACTATCCCACTATGTTTATATTAGAAAATTTTTGAAATTAGAAAAAGCTGTGGTCTTGAGACCTCATTTGAAGTGTCCTTCCTGATACATATTTCACACCTTATAACGGAGACATCGTTTACAGATTACCTCCTTTTGCAGGAGGGGATATAAACTACAAGGGGTGTAATTAAAAAACTACTTTTCATCTCTAAATGATGGACTTGAGAGAGAAAAATGACCCCTATTTGTAGAGAATCCGACTCTTTTATACCCAATACGATCTCAGTACTGTAAACATTCTGCAATCCACTAGCATGTCAACTATGTCTACGGAATGGAAGTTATGTTCTCTGCCACGATGGCCCTTTAATGGTGACTACTTCGCCCAACGCTAAGAGTGATAGAGGTGCAGGAAACCGAACCCCAGTTGAGAATGGTGGAGGCGCGGGGAATCGAACCCCGGTCCGCAAGAGGTCGACATTAAGGCAGCTACATGCTTAGTCTGTGTTTATAAGAATTCTAATCAGTTCCACAAACAAACCTGACCAGATCTCCTTTCAGATGACGATTCCACTCTAATGACTGAAAGAACTCATCAGAGCTAAGACGGCTGATCGGCGCCCTTTTGCTAAACACCGTCGATCTAACAAAGGACGTTGTAGTCACTTAGGCTACAAGTTGTAAGTTGTCGTTAGCAACTAAAGTTTGCTCGTTTTTAACGAGGTCCTCGAGCTCCCCGACATGCTCCTTAAGCTTTCCTTCCTACGTCGAAGCCGTATCGCCCCCAAAAAATGCGATCACTTCACACAACCTATTCTAACACACTTAAGAACCACTCCTCAATAAACATCTATCCATTTTTTACTGATGAGCAAGCTATGAAACAACAAAAGAATTGAAAATTCCTCAAATAAACCCTTCCCACTTTTTACTTATTTAAAGACCTAATGATTATATCCTGCAAATTCTTCTTAAATAGGAAATCTGAATTTTTCCACTGATCAAAACAAAACAGAATCTAGTAAAAAAGCAAACCCTAATACAACATCTCCATTTTTAACTAATCGAGCTATCCGTCCACTCCCTACAAAGATCTTTTGAAATATTGGCCCCCTTGTACATTCAACCCAAATACATATCTACTTTTGACTGACAAGAAAACACTGACCAGAGCCCCCAGTCTTTTCCAACTTCTAATAACAATCACTTTTGGAGTTGCTCACGAGCTTTGACTTGTGAATCAATCCATCGATATGTTTTTTCTAAACCCTCTTGCAACTTCAAAGAAGGCTTCCAATTTAACTTTTCCTGAATCAAAGCATTGTCAGAATTTCGACCTCGGACTCCCAACGGCCCCTCAATATGCCTCTTGGTTAAAGACTTCTGAGCAATCCCCATCACATAATCAGCTAATTGATTAATCGACACCATCTCCTCTGAGCCAATATTCACAGGACCCGTCCAATCAGAGCGCATCAATCGCAAAGTCCCCTCAATACACTCATCCACATAAAGAAAAGAACGCGTCTGAGAACCATCTCCCCAAATCTCTATCTCTCCATCCTCTGAAGCCATAGCCACCTTTCGGCAAATAGCTGCCGGAGCCTTCTCCCTTCCACCATCCCAAGTCCCCTCAGGACCAAAAATATTATGATACCTCGCAACTCGCACCTTAAGACCATGATTTCTTTCATAGGCCAAGTAAAGCCTTTCACTAAATAACTTTTCCCAACCATACTCACTATCAGGAGCTGCCGGATAGGCAGAATCTTCAGAACACTTGGGATTGTCTGGATCCAGCTGATTATACTCCGGATACATGCACGCCGAGGAAGAATAAAAAATACGACCCACCTTATGCCGACAACACAAATCTACAAGGTTCAGATTGATCAATGCTGAATTATACATGACATCAGCATCATGCTCTCCAGTAAAAATATAACCTGCCCCGCCCATATCGGCAGCTAATTGATAGACTTCATCAAATGGCTGATCCAAAACATCACGACAAAGCCCCTGATCTCTTAAATCTCCAATCACAAACTCATCCGCCAGAGATTCTGAAAATTCATGAGACTTTAAATCCACAGCACGAACCCAAAAACCCTCCTCCTTCAGACGCCTCACAAGATGTCCACCAATAAAACCCCCAGCTCCACAAACTAACGCTTTTTTCATAATCTGCCCCTTATCTCCTCTTGAGCATCCCTACATAAAATACACATTGCGATCATGCTTTAACAACTCTTCTTTTTGTAAACTTGAACATCCTACATGGAAGACAACATTGTGACCTTATCCCCGAGATAACACCTTCTGCTTTCTCTCCTACCACAAAATCACTAGGAACTCTATTCGAATCTCTTGCCACTTGCCACTTACTATTTGCTATTTTTTAAACTTACCTAGCCAAGGTTTTTAAGCTTTGCCACTTTAAGTTCCACCTGCTACCTACTATTCTTTAAACACATCCTCCTTTTATTTTATACTTAGACCCTAAAGTCTCACTCCACCCAACTTTTCTAAACATAGTTAACATGCACAACCCCGCAATCTTCTAAACACATCATCTATCGGTCTATTGAAATACCGCCTATTTTACATTTTTAAACTAGATCGTGCCCACCACCATATCCCACTTTCTATGTTACTAACCCCCTCTATTCCACCTCTTTAAACGGTCTACCACATGACCATGTTGTCAATCTGTTAAGCGCAAAAGAAAACCCAGGCCTTTAAACGGTCGACCATGTGGCCCTGTTGTCGATCTATATCAGATACTTCATCCCACCTTTTTAAAATGGCTATTCTTCAAAATGTTAAAAATTATATATTATGACTCAAAACACTCCTCAGTTCTTCAAAAGCCTTGAGAAAAATCTGCAAATACAAATAGAGAAAACCGTATAGAAAATCCAACATCCCTTCATCTCTGAACAAAGACAGTGAATAAAAAAGGAAGAAAAATGAAATAATGCTGCTTTAGGTCAGCCCCATTGTCTTCTTTTGTTTTTCAAAAAATAGATTTTAAAGTAGGGTCTATTGGAAAGTCAGTTTTATCTCTAGGAAATCATGGGCGCATCCTGTCCTAAGGAGTCAGTATCCCCCTCTAAAAATAAAGGTTAAGCGATGAACCTATTGTTCAAAAAGAAATCTTGGCTTATTGGAATTGGCTTTATATTTCTTTTGCTCTTTATTGGATGGATCACCCCCTCTTCTGCTACCGAAAAAGGATTGAACTGGTACAGTATCATTCCCCCTATTATTGCTATTTTTACTGCCCTTATCACACATCAATTGATACTGAGCTTATTCCTATCTGTTTTTATTGGAAGCCTCCTTATAACCGTCCCAGAGGCCCCCACGCACTTTCAGTCGTGGACAACGGGAATAGGAAAAACACTTCAATATGGTTGGGGGTCCTTAAGTGATAAAACCAATTTACAAATACTAGCTTTTGTCACTTTTATTTTAATCACTATTACAGTGATTAGTGTTTCAGGTGGCCTTCAAGGGATCGTTAAAAAACTCACAGCCATAGCAAGGGGCTATATTTCCACTCAAGTTTCCGTCGTGTGCTTGGGACTTATTTTATTTATAGATGACTATGCCAACACCATGTTGGTTGGCTCTTCAATGAGACAGCTAACAGATCGCTACCGCATCAGTCGTGAAAAACTGGCCTTCCTTGTGGACGCCACAAGTGCACCTGTTGCAGGACTTGCTATTATTAGCACTTGGATTGGTTACGAGGTGGGACTGTTTGCCAACATCGGAGAATCCCTCGCACTTTCCAAAGACGGTTACTCCATGTTTTTCGATGCTTTAGGTTTTCGGTTTTATTGCCTGTTAATGATTGGTTTTGTGATTATAAATGCTTTTACAGGCAAAGATTTTGGCCCCATGCTCAAGGCACAAAAAAGAGCTTTCAAAACAGGAAAACTTTCAGAAACCCAATCCAGACCCCTTGCTTCTAGTACATTTTCTGTTGAAGGCATAACAAAAGGAGCCCAACCTCTAGCTCGAACGGCCCTCGTCCCTTTAGGCGGACTATTTATCTATCTTTTTATACGTCTATGGATAGATGGTGGTGGGGCAGAGTATTTTAAAAACTCTATTTGGAATATTTTTAATCCTTACGCATGGAAAGACATTATTAGTAATGCCTCTAATAATATTCCCATTCTCACCGAGTCTTCTCTTTTGGGATGGATTTTGGCACTTATCTCTGGAACTGTCTGGGGGGGTGTTCCTTTTACCAAACTCTTAAAGGTGAGTCTCCGTGGACTAAAGGGATGTTTTCTCCCTGTTGTTATTCTTATTTTAGCCTGGTCTTTAAAAAATGTATGCGCTGATCTCAAAACAGGTGAATTCTTAGTAGAAATCGTGGGTCAGGTCGTTTCTCCACTATGGTTCCCTGCAATGATTTTTGTTTTAGCTGGACTCACCGCCTTTGCTATCGGCACCAGTTGGGGAACAATGGCGATATTGATTCCCATAACAGCACCCATAGCTCTACAAATAGACGGGGGGGAATACGGTCTCACCATGATTTTAACACTTGCATCTATATTAGATGGAGCCATACTAGGCGATCACTGCTCACCTATTTCAGACACAACCATTATGAGTTCCATCTCTAGTTCCTGCGATCATATTGACCATGTGAACACACAAATGCCATATTGTTTGCTCGTCGGTTTATGTGCTTTGACGTTCGGGTATCTACCAGCCGCCTTGCAAGTGCCATCCTATATCTCATTGCTTTTAGGTCTGGGAGTTCTGTTCCTCATATTAAAAAAATGGGGAGCATCTTCCACCACCCAAGAGACATCTCCCTCACCAAAAGGCTAAACTGTCATATCCACTTTTTTTATGCCCTCCCATTCATAACAAGGGGTTTTTCATCTTTTTTAATCGTTATCACAACCATTCAAAAACCTACCAAACGATGAAAGCACAGTCTTTGATTGAGCATAATCTGCTCCACTGTGAACTTATATCTACCAAACCATTAAAATACAGTCCTTCATTGAGTAACAAAAGCCATTATCTGAGAGCTGCCTCCTCAAAGACACTGGCAAGCCAGACATTTTATCTATAGATGGACTCTTCTGAATTTGCAGGATAAAATATTTTTAATTGATTCCCTGAACAGCAATTTAAAAATAGTCGCCTTATGCAAAAAAAAGAAAATGGAGAAATAAGATTTTCTCCTACAGACCTAAGCCTTTATTTTGAAAGCCGATTTGCTTCATGGATGGATCATTATCAAGAGCTATTTAAAAATAATGGAGTCCTTGGAAAGATTCATAGAAACCCACCAGACGATTTGCTGGATTTATTGAGCAAAGAAGGTAAAAAGCATGAAAAATCTATTCTGAAATCCCATCCTCATCTTCAAGAAAAAAACGTCATAGAAATTTCAGGAAATAATCAAAAAGAAAAAATAGAAAAGACGACCCATGCTATGAAAGAAGGAGCTGAGGTCATCTACCAAGCTGCACTGGCTTCGAATACATTTTTGGGCCATGCCGACCTTCTTTGGAAAAAAGAGGGAAAATCTTCTTTAGGTGATTATTACTACATTCCCTATGACATTAAAATCGCTACTGTTGCAAAGCCTACGGCTATTTTACAGCTCCTCACCTATTGTGATTTGTTGCAAGAACAACAGGGACGACTTCCGGAGGAAATTGGCATTATCACCAAGAATAAAAACTTGCAGACATACCGTGTGACTAATCTTTTCTATTATTACCTTTTTTTCAAAAAAGATTTTTTAAAGTTTCATGCATCATTTTCCCCAGAGCACCAACCCCTTCCAGAAAAGACAAAAGAACATAGAGATTGGTCTATCTACGCCAAAAAAGTTTTACACAAAAACGATGATATCTCCCTGACGGCTAACATTCGCATGAACCATGTTAAAATTTTAAAACAAAAGGGATTAGAAACCCTTACACAATTGTCAAAATACAAAGGTGATACTATAAAAGAGATACCCCATGAAACTCTTAAAACCCTGAAGAGACAAGCCCAACTCCAAGTGGACTCTAGGGATAAAAAGTCACCCCTTTATGAAGTATTGCCCCATAAAGATCGTATGGGTTTAGCAATGATTCCAAACCCAACAGAAAAAGATATTTTTTTTGATATGGAAGGCTACCCATTAATTGGCGAAAATGGACTAGAGTATCTCTATGGATTTTCTGATAGAAAACGTAACTATCAGACCATTTGGGCCTATCATCCCAATGAGGAGAATAAGGCGTTTCAATTGTTTGTCGAACTACTTCATAAAACATGGTCTTCGTATAAAGAAATGAAAGTTTATCATTATGGTCATTATGAACCCTCGACATTAAAAAGACTTATGGGCAGATATGGCATTTGCGAAGAAATGGTAGATGACCTGCTTCGAGCAGAGGTGTTTGTCGATTTATATCAAGTTCTAAAACAAGCCCTTCTTGTTGGAACTTATAATTATGGACTGAAATCTATTGAATGCTTATATTATCCAGAGAGACAAACTGAAGTTTCAAGTGGTTCAGAGTCCGCAGTGGAGTTTTCACGATGGCTAGATATTGGTGGCCATCCAAATGAATCGGAGTTTCTCAAAAGGATTGAAGATTATAACAAAGATGATTGCCTCTCGACTCTGGACCTTGAAGAGTTTTTAAGAAAAATAAAAAATGATAAAAGTATCACTTACATCCCCTTCCAACTTGATGATGAAAAGAAAAAAGGGAAATCTCTCAAACCTTTAAGAGCTGAGTGCTCTGAACAAGCGAAATACCTACTCGATTCCATGGATCCCGAACAACGAGGGCTTCCATTTGAAAACGCTGATATTTCCTCCTATGTTTGCGAACAACTGGCTCACTGCCTTGGCTTTATCAATAGAGAAGAAAAACCCGATTGGTGGAATTATTTTTCAAAACAGGATCTTTCTTACGAAGATCTCTATGCAGATTCTGAAGCTCTAGTGAATGTAAGAATAATAAGCTCCAATGGTAAAGAGTTTAAGTGTCATTTTGATGTTGAGCAGGATTCAAAATTTCATAAGGGTTCCAAAGTGAGAATTATGGAAAATCAAAATCCCAACGAAAATCTCAAGGTAGAAAATATAGATTATGTGAAGGGTGAGATTGTCTTATCTGGAAATTGTACTGCAATTGGAATGAGTTCATTTACCTTAGTTTCAGAAATAGTCTATTTTAATAAAGACATGGTCCTCAAAGCCCTCTTAAATCATGCAAAAAATTACAACAAAGAGGCTCAGTACTTTGGCTTAAAAAAATGTGTTCATGACATTTTAACAAAATCCACTCCTGATATAAAAAATCGTCATAAAAACGAGAAATTGATCAGGGAAGATGACATTATTTCCGAGTTGACTGATCTGGTGTTAAATATGAATCAAACAGCACTGTGCATTCAGGGTCCTCCTGGCTCTGGAAAGACCTATACAGCCTCTCGTATTATTCATGCTGTAATCAATGAAAACAAACGGGTTGTTATTTCAAGCAATTCTCACAAGGCTATAAACCTTCTGGCACAGGAGGTCGCCAAACTTAACTCCAACTGTTCTATTGTTAAAGTCTCTCCTGAGAAACAATCTAAAGAAGATAAAGAGCAATTTACAGGAACTCAAATTGAGGTCAAGACAACAAGTACTCATCCAGAATCTCTTAAAAATTATGATCTTATCATTAGTACGGTTTATTACCTTTCAAAATTTCAAAATGAAGCGGATTATCTTTTTGTAGACGAAGCGACACAAGTGGCCTTACCCAATCTATTGGCTATGACAAATTGTGCAGATAACGTTGTCCTATTAGGAGATCAGATGCAACTTGAGCAACCTATCAAGGCATCCCATCCAGGAGAAAGTGGAAACTCTATTTTACTCTATTTAACAAACGGTCAAAAAACTCTTCCCCCTCACTTTGGAGTATTTCTCAATAAGACATATCGAATGCACCCAGCTATTTGTGCTTTTATCAGTAGCGAGTTCTATGAAGGACGATTGAACTCCATCCCTGAAACCTCAAAACAAAAAATCCTTTGGGCGGACTACAGACAATCGGGACTTCTTTTTATACCTATTGAACACGAGGGAAATACACAGGCATCTAAAGAAGAAGTGGAGTGTATTGCAAAACTGGTCAACAAAGCCCTGATGTCCGAATGGATGGATAAAGAGGGAAATAGAAAACCCATCACATGGGATGATATCCTTATTGTGGCTCCGTACAATCACCAAGTAGCTCTTTTAAAAGATCAATTACCAGAGGCCAGAGTAGGAACTGTGGATTTATTTCAAGGCCAAGAGGCGGCCTTAGTAATCACATCCATGTGTTCCTCTTCTTTAGATGATGCTCCAAGAGGAGCTAGTTTCTTGCTCAATGCGAACAGAATGAATGTGGCTATTTCAAGAGCCAAGGCTCTTTCTATTGTTATTGGATCTCCCAAGTTAGCTCAAGGACAGGGTTGCTCCATTGAATCCATGAAGCTCATTTCTACTTATTGTCACTTAGCCATGGAATATGAAAGTTAAGTTTCATTAAAACTGTAGTTCCATGCTTAGGTATTGAAAAGAAGGGTTCATACCTCTGGCCCAATCATGCGACCAACAAAATCAAAAAGCTCCACATTAAAAAACATCTTAGATAGGCTTAAGACTTCAGAAAAGAAGTTATCTGTTATCAACTATCCTGTGAATAAGATCTATTAAACTCTGCTCCAATTTATCAAGATTTTTAACAAACAAGATATCCTTTTTACTTAAAAGCTTTCTCAAACGAGAGCCATTTGTCATAGTCGCACCTGCACCCCTCTTGCCAAACTCTTGCCCCAAAGTGAAAAGTCCAGAAAATGTGGTTGTTCCACCCACAAAAAAACCCATAAACTTCATAAATCCCATAGACTTCAAAAATGCTGCTGCTGTTATTCCTGTGCCGAGGACTACCCCACCACCAAAGAGTACCCCGATTACACCTAATCCTAAAGAAAACGACCCTACAGCAAGGTTGTTGTAGATTAAGGCCTCTCTTAACTCAGCTAAGGTCACAATCTCATTGACTAAAGGTTCACAATACTCGTCTCTACTCGACAGATCTTTATAACATTTATAAACCATAACACCTTCTCCAGCGTTGAACGCTTCCTTCTCTCCACCAAGATTGTCTTTCAAATTTATATCTAGTGGCATCTTTCTGATTTCAAGCCACTCAATGGATGGATCAGTCACACTGCCCTGTCCTTTGCTATAGACCTTAGTTGTTTGACCAAAGGAGACTGCGGAGAGCGTTAATCCCACAGCAAAGGTGAGAATAAATTTTAAATGGTTCATAAAAAGTTTCTCCTGTAAGAATGTGTCACATTATGTATTATGCGTGTGAAGAGCAAGTATTATGCCATCTTATAAAAAAATCTCTTGCTTGCTCTTTATTTAAAAAAGAGGGCATTGTACTTGTCCTTAAAAGGAGCCAATCTCTTATTAAAATAAAACAATGAGTAAACTTTATATAGCTTGCTCAATTATTTTACAGCTTTTCACCACTAAAAAGAATCCCTCTTCATATGACAAGTCTATATCACAAGATCTTTGAGGACCATAGGGAGGAAGAGTTTTTCTAAAGGCTTTCAAAACGAGTTTTCTGAGGCGCAGGGCGTATCTCGAAGAGAGACGAGCTGCGAACCTCAGAGCTGTCTGAGCTTTTGAAAGCCTTTAAAAAAACTCTTCCTTCACCATCTTACAAAAGCAAATCTCAAAGACCAAAGAGTGCTTTAAACTATTATATCTTTTTCTGTAGCCTTTCCTGAAATATAGGACCTAAATGTAAAAAGAGTAAACCCCACCAAATAAAACTCGGTGTAATTATATTTCTTGTGATCAATGAGTAAAGTAGAATGACAAAAATAAACGTATAAACGTATACCCTCTCTCCCTTATATCTCTTTAAATAGAAAAAAACTAAGGCAACAACACACAACAAACCTACAATTCCAAATCGCTCAAAAATATCCAAATATTGGCTATGCGTATCCGCATATGAAATATCCTGTTTAGGAAGACCTTTCATACCTACATATTGGTGCGTATATACACCCCTAAACTCCTTATATGGAAATGCCCTATCCGTTCCCACTAAATATTCTGAAAAGGAAAATCCACCAATCCACTCGAAATGCTTTTTCCAAATACCTCCTCTACCTCTGCCGATATTTTTATTTTTAACAAAGTGATCAATATGAAAGATCTTACCTAAACTAAGACTCTCAGAAAAAGAAGTGCCCAATGTCCAAATTAGAAATATAGAAAATACTAACATACATACGTATTTTATTCGTTTTTTTAAGCTCCTATATTTATGTCTTTGATAAATAGCAATAGCGATACCACCAAATAAACTTAAAAGGCATGTTGCTCTATGGGTTGTGTGAATGAACAAATACTGTATATATAAAATCGGATATGAATAAGAAAATTTTAAAGTGTCAATAAACATCAAAATCCCTAAAAAATATATCCATATAAATGTGCGAGCCAACTCTAAAGGATGTGAATATCCTGCTGTCAAACGATTAAAACGAATACGATCATCATCTACAAAATCTGCGACGTAATAGTCGATAAACCCCGAAAGCTGAAAAACTCCCAAAAGAGATACTATTAAAAATGATAAACACCCTAAAAATAAAAATCGTGATATTTCCTGTTTGTTTAATCTTTTCAAAAATGTCTTGAGCGATTCAAAAATAATAAAACCAGAAAACGCCGATAGGTAAACAAGAATCTCTCGTAACTGTTCTGGATTAAAGACTAATCTATATATACATAGTGCCGTAAAACACAAATAAAAAAAGGGGACAAAATTATTATAGCAAACTCTTTTTTCTCTTATAATATATTTTATAGCATAAATCTGAGAGTATAAAATCGCTAAACAGCCAATCAACGATTGTAGATTTATTCCACGACCTAAGATATCAAAACGATAACTCCAAAATAAATCTATCAAAGGCTTAACCATTATCACGCTCAACACAGATGTGGAGACCCAATACTGCTTTATATTCACACTTATCATTTTCTCCTTTGCAAATGATTTTTTACTTTTATATGCTGACTTTTTAAACCCAGCTTACAATAGATACATTAAAAGAAAGAGAAAAAGTTATTGTAGATCAAACTCTAAAGCGTCAAATTTTGATATAGTCTTTTCAAACCATGTTCTTGAACAGACTTCTGATGAGATATACTTTTCATTATATCCTGTCGTAAAAACAGAGAAAGTTTAAAGTCCATTATCATTTATTTTCAGAAAATTTTTATCATACATAAATGTCAACAATAGTATCTTATACGCTACTTAATAAAACCCTTTCTAACTCTTCTATTATTGTTTCAGGCTTTTCCCAGCCAGACAACGTTTTATTTGAAGCATAGGAAATGTCCGGCATATAACCTAAAGGAGCTAATGAAGAACGAATGGATGTGACCAAAGGAGGAATCCATTCCCTAATATCAGAAACCCTTGAAATCACGACAACTCTGTTACCATTCATCCCCCCTATATGCATAGAGGCAGAGTCATTGGTCATAAGGAAATACCTTTTGTTCAGCTCATTTAAAAGTTCTTCGTTTACACATATTTTTATATCTTTATTTCGTAAACCCTTTGGATAAGAATCCCTAGATTCTGCTAAAATTTGTACGTTCCACCCATGTTCCACTAAGGTATTTTTTAAATCTAACACAAAAGGATACTGTCTAGACTGCCAACGGGCTCCAATATGAATGTTCAACTTTTTTTCTTTCATTTGATTCGATGTAAACTTCTGAACTTTTTTCCTATACGCACTTTCTAAAAGACTAAAATCTATTTTTAATAAATCACACCACCTTCTATATCGATTTTCCACTTCCATCCAACCGTATTTAAAGGGAATATTTATCCATCCTACTCTTCTTGCCAAAAAAGGAATCCAGCCTCTAAATTGCAACTTACTCATACCAAAGAGTCGTCTCGCCAAAAGAAAATCTCGAATATCCCCCCTAATACTCACAACCGCTCTATAATCAGCTGAGTCTATCAACTCACTATCACAGGCAACTGTGAACCTCCCCCCCCCTCCTAAAATATAATGTGCGTCTATCTTTAAAAAATGAGTATTGGGTGAAAGGAGTCTTAAAATAGGAATCCAGAGGGAGTTACAGGCTACGGTATATTTTTTTTGATTTAACTCAGCAACAGAGGTTGCTATCACTGCATCGCCTAAGTGCCATGGTTCAAATAAAACAGTCTTCACAATCTAAAAAGCCTCTTTTTAAAAAACAAATTTTCTCTCTTCCTCTTTGTTATCTTAAAAAGTAAATCACAATATGAAGCCTCATTTGATTTCAACTCTAAAGCCCTTCAATAAATAAAATGTCTATTTCTCATAATCATTACAGAAGTCAATCACCCCATAAAAGTCAATTGTAAGTTATAAACCATTTAAAAATCCCCTCCGTTTTATTTCAATTTATATTTTTTAAGACCTACCTTCTGACAAATAGACTTATAGATAAATTGAGGGTTGTTCAACAGATAGCGTTTCCAAAGTCGACGTGGATCTTGATAAAGTCGATGCAGCCATTGCAAACTCGATTCTTTCATCCAATCTGGAGCATCCTTTATCCGTCCCGTATGGATATCAAAGGCAGCACCCACTCCAAACATTAAAGTCACATCTAATTTTTTAATATACTCTGCCATAAATTTCTCTTGCTTTGGTGTACTGATACCCACCCAAAACATATCAGGCTTTTTCTGCTTTACATCTTCAATCAACGCATACTCTTCATCAGCATTCAACGAACGAAAGGGGGGAGTATAGGTCCCCACCACTTGCAGACCAGGAAACTTTTCGATCAAGGTCGCCTTTAATTGCTCAGCAACACCTTTTTGACCGCCATAAAAATAATGAGTGTATCCCTTTTGGATAGAAATCTTCATCACTTCCAACATAAACGCCGGACCATACACTCTTCTCATTGAAGAAAACCCCTCCAATCTTCCCAGCCATACCGTCGGCATTCCATCCGGAAGAGTTAAAAAGCTCTTATTTTGAATGCTTCTATAGTCCAAATCAGACTGAGCCTCCATAATACCATGGACACCCGTTACACAAACATATCCTCTCGTTTTGTGAGTCATCGCTGACTCTATCTCTGCAAGAGCTAGCTCGATATTTAAAGGATGCACTCCCACTCCAAGAATATTGACTCTTTGTTTCATCAGTATTACACCTTATGCCCTTGGGTAATGCAGGTAGATCTATCTGTCATATGTATAGAGGTCAAGAGAAAGAACCAAATCAGTACCCTTAAAAAATAAAACCATAAGAAATACAATCCCTGTTCACACAGTGTTAAAGGATAACAATAGAGAGATAAGAAACACAATATAGCTTAAAAATATCAAGGAGTTTATTGATTCAATGATAAAGGAAGAGAAAGGCACTCAGCCCGACAGTAAAAAATTAGAGAACGATTTTTCTCATCCCAACTCACTGACAACCACCACACTAAAAAAACACAGAGTTCACAAAAATCTCTTTCACCTAACTATTTGGGGAACTCATGTTCTTTTACATTTTATAGCTGTCCTCCTTTCATATAATGTCGCACATTGGATTTATATCTATGGACTGGATAAAAGTTCACCTCAAACTTCAAGTGAGTTTATCTTAGTCACTCTAGTCATTTCTACGCTTTATTCTCTCTGCCTAGAAAGATCCGGGACCTATAAAAAAGACGGAAGTGTTCTTCACCTCCTTCAAATGAGTCATCTTTTAAAAATTTCATTAGTTGCTGGATTTTTAACACTTGCAACATCCTTTTATATTAGAGATATGACCTTCTCCCGTATAACCATTACTTTGGGATTTATTCTGACTCCCTTTGCTTTGCTTTTTGCAGAAGATCTTTTTACATATATATTAAGAGGGCTACAAAGAAGAGGTATCGGACAGAAACGCACTCTTATTTATGGGGCTGGTCAGTCCGGCATAGCTCTAGCTAAAAAATTTTTCTTCGCTCCACAACTGGGATATCAACTCATTGGCTTCTTAGATGATAACCCACAAAAATATAAAGACTCCGTAAACTGGCCGGGTAAGCCCCATTCACAAAATCTTCCCATTTTTTCCGGGGAAAACCTCTTGCAAGAAGTCACAAAAAAGAAAATAGATCTTGTTATTATAGCCCTCCCACACACAGACTTTTATACAAATCGTAAGCTCGTTGAAAAGTGTCTGAATGCCAATGTTGAATATGCCATCATCCCCAATTCCTATGAAAAATTCAGTCAGCATCTGAAGTTAAGCTCTATTATTGGTGTGCCTATGCTCACTCGCCAAGATTTCCAACCAAGCTATTTTTATATCCTTACAAAACGTATTTTTGACATTATTTTTTCTATCCTAGGGCTTTTTGCTCTCTCTCCTGTATTTCTCTTCTTGTCTTTTCTTATTCGAAGAGAACCAAAGAGTTCCGCTATTTTCACTCAAAAGCGTGTCGGCCAAAATGGAAAAGTTTTTAATATTTACAAATTGAGAACTATGAGTTTAACATCAGATCCCTATGCGACATCTCCCAACACCTCTGAAGACTCTCGCATTACTCAACTGGGGCGTTTTCTCCGTCGCTCTAGCTTGGACGAACTCCCTCAGCTTTGGAATGTATTACGAGGAGATATGAGTTTTGTTGGCCCCAGACCAGAAATGCCCTTCATTGTTTCTCAATATACAGAAATACAAAAACTAAGGCTTTTGGCTAAGCCCGGAATCACTGGTGTTTGGCAAGTCAGTGCTGATAGAGGACTTCCCATTCATGAAAATATAGAGTACGACTTATTTTATATAAATCATCGGTCCCTATTTTTTGACATAGCTATTTTACTAAAAACCTTCACATCGACTCTAAAAGGTATCGGTGCTATTTAAAGATAAGGAGAATCTGTTAATGGAAAACATAAATTGGGAAGAAAAATTAAATTCTTTCAAATTACTGGTTTTTGACTTTGATGGCACTCTTGTCAATTTGAATACAGACTGGAATGCCTTAAGAAGATCCTATTGTGATTTATTAAACATTGATGAGAAAGATACAAATTTTAAAAACCTACTATCGAAGATAAAAAATAAAAAAGGCGAAGAGACATATAGCCATGCTATTGAAATGAGAACTCAAGCTGAAACAGGCGGATTTCACCTCTCTGATGTAAACCATGGTCTATGTTCATATATAAAAACATCTAAAAAAATTTGTACTATCTTTTCAATGAATACAGAAAAGGCCATAAGAAGTATTTTAAAAAATTTAAATATATTAGATAAGTTTGATAAAATTATTGGCGGAGATTCCATTTCCCCTCCCAAACCAGACCCTATGGGCTTAAAATCTTTAGTCAATTATTATAAAATGAACGAGCAAGATGTCGTCATGATTGGTGACTCTGATATTGACGAAAGGTGTGCGCAATCTGTAAAAACAAATTTTATTCGTATATTTGACTTTTCAAATTAATGGTTTTCAACCTATTTTCTTCAATTCCTATTTGAACAGCATTTTTATATGTTTTTCCATATCTCTTTTTTAAACCTATACGAATAAACTGATGACCCTTTCAGATTTTATAAGCCTATTTCATTAAACGAGTTGACGAAAAACTTCTTTATCCATATATCGAAGTCGTCAAGAGGCTTTAACTGAACGATTACGCTTACGATCACTTTCTCTTGCCACATATTCCAATGCCAGCGTGTAGAGGTCTTTATGTAGACTTTTTTCACAACAGTCTCTGACCAGATCAGCCTTTGGAGTACCCAAGGGAAAAAATGTAGCCCCCCCTCCGCCACAAGCACAGGTCATCTTTCTAACACATCCCGGAGCCCCCATCGCAACACAAAAAGGATCTACTGATTGTGTCACTATAGATCCAGCCCCCACAAGAGAAAATGCCCCCAATTCTATTCCACAAAGAATAATAGCTCCGGCCCCAATAGAAGATCCTAATGAAATTTGTGTTTTCACAATATTCCACTTCTTGCTACCTGCCCTTGGAACTTTATCATTTGTGAATATAACATGAGGACCAATAAAACTCCATGGAGCAATTTCAACACCATGGTAAACACTCACACCATTTTGAATACGTGACCCTCTTCCTACACACACACCTTCATCTATGTAAACATCCCTACCTAGGCTGACATTATCTTCTAAAATAGACCTTCTTCTTACATGACAAAAGTGCCAAACTTTGACATGACTTCCAACATGGACATTGTTCTCAATAATGGCTGTGGGGTGAATAAACGTATCTATCTTCCTGCTCCTCCATTTTAATAAATGGGAATAGAGTCTATGTCGCAAACATCTATTGAACTTTTAGGAATTTCACCTATGCAAGCAAGGCTATTACCAATAGAAATAAACTTGTCTTGGTTAATTATTTTCCCCACTATATACCATGATACAAGCAAAGCCAGACTCATGCGATTTAAACTCTATATGTGTCATTACAATTTATATATAAGTCCAGATGTCTTTGTAGATAGACTATATTCTTTCCGATATAAAGTGTTTTTCTATTAAGTTTTAAAATATTATTTCTTAATTTAAGATTGATTCAATCATATTCAAAAATAGAAAAAGCTAGATTTAAAAAATATTTACAAATAGTTTTATAGTCTGCATTTACAACTCTAGCCATTCCTCTATGACTCATTTTCTCACAACACAGTTTTTTACTCCTCCCTCTTTAGTCGTTGAGCCAAAGTATAGACACCCTTTGCCATTTGCAATCCATCCATCCAAAGAGAGACAGATGATTTATCTTTATGATTTTCTAATCGCACAGGAAGCTCAATCGGATCAATCCCTTCTTTTTGACACCAAGAAATTATCTCAAGAGAGAAAAGATAATTATTAAACACACATCGGTGTACAATCTTCTGAGCTAGTGCTGTTTCCAAAAAAACTGTTCCCTGACTATCTCTGGGCGTCTGAAAAGGTAAAAAAGCTCTACGCCATTGTCGAAATAGGTATGTGTATAGCTTTCTTCTCCACTCCCATTGCCCGATATCCGATTGAGGATGGGCCTTAGAACCAAGAGCCAAAGGACTCTCACTTTTTAAAAAACTTTCAATGTCTGTAAATCCAAAAGGTAAATCACTGGCTGATAAAACCGTATACTTTTGATGAGCAAAGGGTATACCTATTTTGCAACCTGCCCCACATCCTCGCTCATCGGTATGAACCCATTGAACTCCCTTCCAAAAATAAGAAGTGAGTTCACTCTTATCAAATGATAACTTCCCATTATGGCAGAGTAAGACCTGTTCAATTTTATATTTTTTCCGGTTATCATAAATAGACTTTAAAGTATTTGGAAGTCTCATGTAATCATCGCTATAAAATGGAATAATATAACTGAACACAAGAGCCTCCCATTCCTCTTCACCATAGGGTACCTCATCCTGACTGCCACCCTCAACAAACACAAGCTCCTTGCTAAAAACATTGACTCATCACTTCAAAAACGTGATAAAGCACCTCTTAAAAGCAAAGCGACGAGAACACAAACTCGCCCCAAATTACAACCCCACTATGCTGCAATGCCGCTTTCCTTCTGATGACATTTCTATGACAAAAGGTGGTCCTATATATGCTTTATAACAAAAATACTCTATGGAAATAGCAAATATAAGTTTTCACATTCGAGATGTAGGCGTTGAGGGCCTCAGTCAGCTAACACCCCCTATAGAATCTCGCACTCAGCACCTTAGAGATATTGCGGCCACCTGTATGGCTGATGAGGTATTTTATTTAAACACTTGCAATCGTATAGAATATATTTTTCTTGCAAAAAGACTGTCCTTATCCAAACAAAAATGGAAAAAGACACCCCTCATCTATACGGATATAGAATCTGTTGTCAATCACATGCTGTCAGTTGTTCTAGCTACAGACTCACTCATTATTGGTGAATCTCAAATCATGGGACAATTCAAACAGGCTTATCAATTTGCCCTAGAAAATCAATTCATCCGCTCTCACCTCTCGACCTTACTGAATAAAATTCTCAAAGAAGCCAAATTTATTCGCACAGAAATACCCTATAACAGAAAACACACATCCCTATCTACAGTCGCCGCACAGTATTTTATTAACAAAATTCCAAAACATAAGCCCACTGTACTCTTTATTGGAGCCGGAGAGACCAATCATTTATTTGCACGCTATCTTAAAAAAAGAAAAGAGGCTCACTTTATTTGGTCCACTCGCTCTCAAGACAGATTAAAAAACACACTCTCTCTATTGGGAGGAAAGAGTTTAAAATGGAAATATATTACACATTCTCTTTTACCTAAAGTGGATGCCATTATTTTAGCCACACACGCTGGGAATAAAATTTTAACAACTCAGGCCTTAAAAACAGCAAAACCAAAACTCATTTGTGACTTATCCCTTCCTGCCAATGCCGATAGGAAATCTTGTCAAACCCTTGGAATAGAATATCTCGGATTAGACCAATTGGAGACAAAGTTAAAAAATTATTCTAAAACTTTTGAAAAATTTAAACAAAATGTCAGCAATAAACAAAAGGCTAGCTTATTAAGAATACTTAATTCATGGAACCTTCGTAAACACTCCAGCACCTTTTCATACATTTCGGAAAGTTCTAAAAAGGAATTATCAAAAACAATGCACAATGCATTTAATGACGAACTTCTCTCATTAAGTACAGAATCTAAAAATAAAATCCAAAAAAGATTGAATCTATTTGTGCGAAAAATAAATCAGCATCACTTTGAACATATCAAATCTCACATCCTAAACCAAAACTCTGTAAATATCGATTAGCCATGTATTTGAAATGGATAGCCAGTGCTCTTACCTCTAATGATACCAAAAACAAAAAGGCAGCTATTTTCTTAAAGAAGATAGGCAAAAAAAAACAGCAAAAGGGAATCAAAAGACACCTCAGTTCCACTGCCTCAAACGACAAAAGAACTGATAAACAAGACCATCAATCGAATGAATCGTTACAACGTATTCAAATTGCAACACGGGGGAGTGACCTTGCTCTATATCAGACAGAACTTGTCATAGAATTATTAAAAGAACATCAAATTGAAGGGATAAAAAAAATTGTAAAAACACAAGGGGATAAAAACCAAGAAAGCTTTTGTCATTTATCTGGAGATGGATTTTTTACAAAAGAGCTGGAGTTAGAATTACTCTCTGGAGAGAGCGACTTAGCTGTTCACTCTGCAAAAGATCTTCCTTCATTACAACATGCTCAACTCCCATGGGGTGTTATCTCCCCAAGAGGAAGCACAAAAGACTTGCTTATAGCTCATTCCCACTTTAAAGAACTAGAAGTTCCACGAATAGGAACAGGATCCCCCAGACGTAGGGCTCAAATTTTAAAGCACTATCCCAAATCCCGCCTCATTGATCTCAGGGGAAATATTCCAACTCGAATTGAAAAACTCAAAAACAAAGATTATGACGCCATAGTTTTGGCAAAAATAGCTTTAGAAAGGCTGAATCTTTTAGACACAATAAAAGATCAGGGGTTACATATACAGGAACTCGATGAAATTACAGCACCAGGGCAGGGATTGATCGCTGTACAGGCCAACCAGAGTACAGAGCAGATTCTTAACAAGATTATAGATCTAGAACTGACACAGATTGTTTACGCTGAAAAATCCGTACTTGAAGCCCTAGGCAGTGGATGCCATACGCCCGTAGGTGCTCACTGCAAAAGAGAAAACTCTTCTTTTTTCTTTCAATACTTTGGGGAAATCAAAAAGGGAAAATATCAT
This sequence comes from Bdellovibrionales bacterium, assembly GCA_965116215.1. GTDB lineage: Bacteria > Bdellovibrionota > Bdellovibrionia > Bdellovibrionales > JAKFYE01 > CBDBKL01. Next base: position 1,224,549 of record OZ220494.1, read on the forward strand.
ACAATTCAAACAAAGGGCAAAACGCTTTCTGAATCTCTCTCTCATCTTTTAGTAAAAATAACTGAAGCAACAAAAAAAGAAATACCGAAAGAATCTGATCTGAGCCACAAAAAGTTAAAACTTTACCTCTGTATTCCACTACCAAGATATTTCAATGCTGCTAGAATTTGTGCTCAAAAAGGGGCTACAGCACTTCCCCTGCCAATGACTCAAATAAAAATCAGTTATAATATAAAACAATTTGAAACTATAATTGAATCCCTTCATGAATTTGAGGGCATACTTTTTACAAGTGTTATTGGTGTTCAGACCTTTTGTAATGAGCTGTCCAAAGAACACTCGCTACCTGAGACTCTCAAAGATATCCCATTATTTGCAATTGGCCAAGCCACTGCCTCCAAGATAGAAGAGTACAAAGTCAAAGCGACAGGCATATCCAGACATCCCTATGCACAGGGACTGACAGCTCTCTTAAAAGAATATGGCCAAACAAGACCCTTTCTTTTCCCTGGCACAAAGGATTCCTTGCTGCTCACATTTTTAAAACAAGAAGATATTCGTCACTTTTTTTTGGAGATGTATCGCTCCTATCCCTACAGAGGCCCACTAAAAGTCACCCGACTTGAACCTCACGATCGAGTTCTTTTTACAAGCCCTTCCTCAGTTCGAGAGTTTATCTACCAATATAAAGTAAACATAGATATTCAAACTCTTAATTTATATGCTATAGGAGATGCAACGGCTCAAGCTTTAGAACGAGCGGGGTTTAAGGCAATGATTCCAGATCAGACAGGAAACATGGAGTCTCTTATTGAAAAGGCAATGACATGAATATTGAAAATTCAAAAGTCCTATTTAATAAATCCAAAACCCTAGCCCCTGCCGGTGTTCACTCTCCAGTCCGTGCCTTTCAAGCTGTCGGAGGAACCCCTCTTTTTTTTGATAAAGGAAAAGGGGCGCATATTTGGGACGTTGATGGAAATGTATATATTGACTTCTGTATGTGCTGGGGGGCTCTATCCCTAGGACATTCTCATCCCCATGTCATTTCCGCCATTCAAGAGCAGACGACAAAAGGAACACACTTTGGAACACCAACAACTCTTGATGTCAAACTGGCCGAGATGATTCTAGAGTCCATTGCTCCTTTTGAAAAAATCCGCTTCGTTAATTCGGGAACTGAGGCTGTAATGACAGCGATAAGATTAGCACGAGGCTACACTGGGAAAACGAAAATTATAAAAGTTAACGGGGCCTATCATGGCCATACAGACTCTCTTCTCATTTCCTCCGGATCTGGGTTATCCACTCACGGAATCAGTTCTTCAGCAGGAGTTCCTCAATTTTTTACAAAAAATACACTGATTATTCCTTTTAATAATGAAACCGTACTCAAAGAAACTTTTAAAAAATACGGAGATGATATCGCCGCTATTATTATAGAACCTGTAATGGCTAATAATGGTCTATTCCAACATTCTCCTTCTTACATTCAGCTCTGCAGAGAGCTGACAAAAAAATATAGCTCTTTATTTTTATTTGATGAAGTCATTACTGGATTTAGAGTGAATGAAGGAGGAGCACAGTCCCTGTATCACATTCAACCAGATATTGGCACCTATGGGAAAATTATTGGAGGCGGACTTCCCATTGGGGCTATTGCCGCCTCTTCAGAAATAATGGATCATCTCGCTCCCTTGGGTCCTGTTTATCAAGCCGGAACATTGAGTGGAAACCCTCTAGCCATGGCTTCTGGGTTAGCCACTCTAAAAGAAATGAAAACAAATAACTACTATAAGAACATAGAAACTCTAGGGTCTTACTTAGATCAAAAAGTTAAAAGATTAAAATCGATTTTCTATAAACGCATCAGTGGAATTTTTTGGTTTTGTATGAGTTCACAGAATGAACCTCAGTCACCTGATAATATACATTCTAAAGCAAAAGAAGCATATAGGCATTATTACCACCATCTTCTCAATAAAGGCATTTACCTTCCTCCGTCACCTTATGAGGTTTTATTCCTAAGCTCAGCTCACACTATAGAAGACATTGATTCTTTGTTTAATGCCTTAGAATCTCTCAACGAAACCTCAGGAGATAAGCTGTTATGAAGCGAAGCCATATCTGGATTCTCATATTTTTGAGTATTTTTACATTTGCTCAAATTATTTGGTGGGCCTACTTGATTACAAGTCAGCAAGAATCAATTGCTACCTTAGAAGGTACTCCCTCTGCATTTTTAAAATCTCAAGATTATAAAACTATGATTATCTTTGAAGCTCTTTTCTTTCTATGTATCTGGAGCTTTGGATTTTTTTTATTCTATAAATCTTTTAAAATGCAACACAGGCTCCAAGAGCAAAAAGAAGATTTTCTATCTGCTATTACACATGAACTCAATACACCCATTGCCAATATTCAATTGTGCTTTGAAACACTTGAAAGGTCTAACCTACCTCCAGAAAAAATAAAAACATACACACATCGCGGCCTTAAAGAAACAGAGAGGTTATTTACAGAGATTAAATCTATTTTAAAACTTAATGAAGATCTTATAAATAGAAAAGGACATCGAGAAACTTTAGAGAATATTTTTGAGAGAATAAAACAAGATTTTCAAAATGAACGCTCAAGACTTCAATTTATATCAAAAAATAACCTCTCTAAAATAAAAGCCCCCAGTACAGAGATGGAAATCATTTTAAAAAATCTATTATCTAATGCCCTGAAGTTTTCAAGTGAAAAAGTGGAAATTGAAGCTCATAGAGTATCGCATAATAAGGCCAGATTAGAAATTCGAGATTCTGGCATTGGCTTTGATCCTTCTGAACAAATAAAAACAGCTTTTTACAAAGGACGTTTTTCTAAAAAGTTTGAATTCAAAGGGACGGGATTGGGGTTAACTCTGGCAGATCGTATAGCACGACGTACAGGAATATCTATAAACATTACAAGCTCTGGTTTTCAAAAAGGAACGTTAGCTATTATTAAATGGAGCCCTATTTAATGAAAAAACATATCTTCCTTATTGATGATGATGAGTCACTTGGTCTGACGCTTAAAGAAAATCTGGAATATGAAGGATATAAAGTCACATGGGTCCAAGATGGAAAGGAGGCACAGAGTAAAATAAAGTCCTCTATCTTTGATCTCATTGTTTTAGATGTCATGTTACCAGAAATCACAGGACTCGACCTCTTAACTCAGCTAAGAATGACCCATACGACCCCCGTCATTATGATATCAGCTAAGGGTTCAGCTCAAGACCGTATTAAAGGTTTAATGCTCAAAGCAGATGATTATCTCTCCAAGCCCTTTCACCTTAAGGAGTTTATTTTAAGAGTTCAGTCTCAGTTAAGACGACCCCATTCACCCAATAAGAAAGAAGCATTCAACATTGGCTCCTCATATGTTAATTTGAGTCAAAGAAAAATTGTCTTTCATAATAAGAAAATAGAGCTTCTAACGAAAAGAGAAGTTCAGCTTCTTCAGGTCCTTTATAATCATAGTGGTTCTGTGATCAGTCGCGATAAAATCATCGTCTCCGTTTGGCAAAACTCATACACCTCATCCACTCGCACAGTCGATAATTGTATACTCCGACTCCGAAAACTCTTAGAGCCTGATCCATCAAACCCCCAATATATTCTTTCCCAACGCGGAGTGGGCTATAGTTTAAATATATAATGAGGTTCATCACATTTGAACAATACCTTTCTATAAGAAAAGATATCTGTTTTATACAATTATTACGATGGGTTAACCCCTATAAAAGCCCACCCAAAATGTCGGGGCTACAATGAATGGGCTGATGAAGATAAAACACTACATCATCTCCAGCAGATGATGTATCAATATCTAAACCAATGGATATGAAAATGAACAACAGCTTTATAAATGCAATATATGGTGAAAATACACAGTCCATACCTGTTTGGTTCATGAGACAAGCAGGTCGTTATTTACCTGAGTATATGAAAATGAAAACAGAATATACCTTTAGGGAAATGAGTCAAACCCCTGAACTCATAAAAAAGGTGACACTACTGCCATTTCAAAAATATGACTTAGATGCAGCTATTCTATTTTCAGACATTCTCACCTGTCTAGAGCATATGGGCTCACTCTTTGAATTTACAGAAACTGGTCCTCAATTAGAAGATTTTGGCCCTGATGCATTGCTGTCCTTGAATTCATTCACTCCTCATAAAGATCTCCATTTTGTAGGGGAAGGATTACAATTAATAAAAAATGAATTAAGAGATAAACCTATTATAGGGTTTATTGGTGCTCCTTACACTTTAGCCTCCTATATTTTAGAGGGACAGAGTTCAAGAGACTTTAAAAATACACGAGCCTTCTTAAAAAAGAATCCCACAGATTTCAAAAGAGCACTTGATATATTAGCAGAAAATCTTTCCAAATATCTTAGCTTTCAAGTTCAAAATGGTGTTTCAGCTATACAAATTTTTGATTCATGGGGAGGGTTTTTAGACCTAGAGACATACACAAAGCATATCCTCCCCTCTCTCCAAAGACTGATTGAAACTTTTAAAAGTAAACATAACGTCCCTGTCATACTCTACGCCCAACCCACGTACCATCTCTTACCCGCCCTAGTACAGAGTCAAGCTGATGTTCTGAGTGTAGACTGGAGAAAAAATATGGGCGATTATTTTATCGAAATAGATACTCTATCTAATAAGAAACTCTCCTTACAGGGAAATATAGATCCTATCTCAATGACTCTACCCTTTGAGCATATAAAAAAAGATGTCCTATCCCTTTTAGATTCCGTGAAAGAGGTTGGTGCATTGAATCGATTTATTTTTAATGTGGGACATGGATTAACGCCGAAAACATCTACTGATACTGTTGGACAAGTTCTGAACTGTGTTCATAAATATAGATAAAAGTGAGAATGCAGAAGATAAAGACAAGTTTACAAACAAAAGTTGGGATTTTTACAAATGCTCTTTATTATACCCCCTCTAAATACTTATCTAGAATGAAGCGTTTAAATATGTTTAGAAATAATAACAACAGGTAATCATATGAAAGTGGCCATTATTGGAGCGGGAATTTCCGGTCTCACTTTAGCCTATCGATTAAAAACATATGGAATTGAAACAGAGATTTTTGAAGCTAATACATCTTCAGGGGGGTATATTCAATCTCTAAAAGAAGGGGGCTATTTAATAGAAGCTGGCCCTCAGTCCTTTTTAAACACCGAGCCGATGACCCTGCAATTGATTTCAGACCTGAATCTCAATTCTCAACTCCTGTTTGCCAATCCTGACTCTCGATTGAGATATATTTATTACAACAATGTATTAAATAAAATTCACCCCATCTCTCTTATAAAGTCCAATTATATAAGCCTCAAAGCAAAGGCTCGTGTCCTCCTAGAACCCATAACCTTTCTACAAAAAACTATTGAAAACGAAAGTGTCGAATCCTTTTTTGCACGTCGCTTTGGTCAAGAGATAACAAATAAAATAATTCGCCCCCTATGTATTGGTATTTTTGCTTCAGATATTTCCGAACTCCTTATGAATAAATCATTTCCTCATATTAAAAATATAGAAAATACATCTAAGAGTCTGTTGTTTCACTTTTTTAAAAAAAGAGGCAATCCACCTTCCCTGCAAACCTTTAAACAAGGACTTTCAACGCTTACAAATAAGTTAACTGAATCTGTATCTGATATACTGAAAACCAACTCTCCAGTTTATGAAGTTAAAAAATCAAAAAACAATTGGTCTATAAATCATGAACTCTTTGAGCATGTTGTCTTTAGTGTGGGCCCCAATGCTTTTTCAAAAATCAATATCTCTGATGTTCCTACGGGCGACCTCTCTCTTCCCCATACTCCTCTCGTCTCTTGCAGTTTAGGTATTGAAGGCTCTATTCCCTATAAAGGATTTGGCACACTTATTCATCCTCATCACCGCCGAAAAACCTTAGGCTTCCTTCATTCCTCAGATATTTTTACCGATCGTACACCAAAAGGGAAGTCGCTTCTTACTAGCTTTGTGGGTGGCTCTTATCACCCGGAAGTTTTAGAGTGGGAAGACTCCAAAATACTGAATACTGTTTTAGATGACTTAAAATCTGTTTATGGATGGGAGCCCTCCGTGGAAAAAATATGGATTTTTAGACATACCGATGGCCTCTGTCGATACAATACACATTACTTAAAAAGATTGCACACATTGATCCAGAGATTAGAAAAGGCTGGGGGACTCCATTTAAATTCTCACCTTGTTGAAGGTGTTTCTATAAATCATCAAATTCGACGCTCTTTAGCTCTTGGAGATCAGCTTCATAAACTATGTCTATAAAACTTACCCTTTCCTCTTTTCAAATAAGAATATTTATAGGCTTATATCAATCATCATGAGATAGAATAATAATATTTGAAATATAGCTTGGAATTGGATAGATCACGGCCTTAAAAAGGACAACATTGAAAACAACAATTATGAGATATTTTATTTTTATATTTATTATCTTAGGCTGTACCCATCAGCCTCTTAAAAACTTTCAAAAAGTCGAAAGAGGAATGGATAAAGGGAGAGTTATTCATCTTCTTGGTGGACCTCAACGCTCAATACGCTTTGACGGAAAAGATATTTGGCTCTATCGATTTTATCAAAAGGAAACTTGGGTAAAAAAAGAAGTCAGTTTCAAAAATGGATTTGTTGACTATTTTGGTCCACCAAAAACAAAAAGGAAACGAACAACAGGTAGTCTCTCTAAACAACAACAAATACGTGTTTGGCCTTGGGAAAACTCTAAAGAACGACTGAGACGAAAAATCAAAAATAATAACATTGAAATTTTAGGAGAAAAGTTCATCAGTATAGAAGAGTTTAACTCTTCAACCGACTGACGAGATTAAAGAGATGGGCCAAGATTTGCATTCAATATAAAAAATGACTATCCATTGATTGTATAATATATAGTGATTCAAACTTGATAGGATAGCTTCCTAAAAAGTTAGTAGTTCCCTTTTTAAGTCTATAACTTCATTTGTTTAATCTTTATAAATAGAAGATTGTTCCCAATGGATCTTAAAGGGTTCATTTTTAATTCTCTGTATAAGCACACTGGCTTTAACAGGATTAATATGTTTTATAATAACAGTCCCATCTTTTATTGAATTCATTATATTATTGACGTCCCAAACAAATTTAGAATCTGTGATAGCGTCCTTTAAAGCTAATCTTAATTCTTCAGAGTCAATATGACTAACAGTCACATCATAAAAAAACTCGCCCTCTCTAGCCGAAGACTCTTCTGAATTAGCAAATTCCTCAATATCATCTAAGTCAGAGTCTTGTTCGGCAGAAGAGTAAGAGGGGGGGGGATTATCAGAATCTTCATGGTCTTCATTGGAGGAGGATCGTTCTTCTTTAAAAGACTCTCCCTCATCTAGAGATTCACCATATTCTTCAAAGTCTCCAGATGGAGACGAAAGGTTTTCGTCAAATTGTTGATCAGATTTGGAAACATTCTGAGAAGAATCTAATAGGGCATCACACTGAGGGCATTGAGTCCCCTCAAAGAACTCAACTATTTTTGCTCCACACTCAAGACATTCTTGGCTCATAAAAATCTCCCCTCTATTTATCGGTATTTTATAGATCACCTTAAATGATAATTCAGAAGGATGTTATTAAACAAAGCCCTACATATACTCACTTGTTCACTAGTCATTGGCACCATGACACTTTTTAAACTTCTTACCGCTTCCACAAGGACAGGGGTCATTACGCCCTACTTTTTTTTCTTTACGAACAAATGGACTGGATAGCTTTTCTCCCTGCCCTCTCCCTCCCTGTGATTCTGAAGGAGCCATATCCGAGCCAAAAGATTCGACCTCCCGATGAGACATAGAGATAGACTGTTCGTGCCCAAAGCCCATCATATCTCCAAAATCCTCTTTGGTCATACTTTGATCACGCTGAACCAACTGAATTTTAAATAATTTTTCAAGAACCTCTGATTTTATTGAAAAATCCATCTCCTCAAAAGCCTTAAATGCTTCTTTCTTGTACTCAATTAATGGATCTTTTTGTGCATAAGCTCGTAAGTTAATCCCTTCTTTTAAATGATCAATCCTCTGTAAATGTTCCTTCCATTTTTGATCTATAGTCTGCAACAAAAGCATTTTCTGAATCTGTTCAAACATCTCTCCTAAATCATCTTTCTGTTGTGCAAGTGCTTCTTTTATTGACTTCATAACTGTCTCATCAATACTCTGAGCATCCAGATCAACTGAAATACCAAATTGCTGACGCAAAGCTGTTTTTAATCCCTCAATATCCCAATTCTCTTTGCTAGCACTTTCACTTGCAAAGTTTTCTAAAATTGTAGACGTCACCTCACTCAAAATATCTTTAACTATTTGTTCAACATTTTTCCCTTCAAGCACATCTCGTCTTAAACCATAAATAGAAGATCTTTGTTTATTCATAACATCATCGTAATCCAGAAGATGTTTACGTATCTCAAAGTTATGCCCCTCAACCTTTCTCTGTGCACTCTCAATAGCTCGAGACACCATAGGGGCAACAATAGGTTCATCATCAGGCATTTTAAGAGTGTTCATTATTTTTTGTAGGCGTTCACCGTTAAATATACGCATCAGATTATCTTCTAAGGAAAGATAAAATTGTGAAGCACCAGGGTCACCTTGACGACCAGAACGACCTCGTAGTTGATTATCAATCCGGCGAGACTCATGACGTTCTGTCCCTATAATATACAATCCTCCCGCACTCACGACTGTTTCTCTAGAATCCGCACACTGTTTTTTAAACTTATCTAAGGCCTCTTGATATTTTGACGAATCCTCATCTATTGAAATTTTCTTAGCAAGAGCCTCTGCATTTCCGCCAAGAACAATGTCTGTTCCTCGGCCTGCCATATTTGTAGCAATGGTCACATGGCCATCTTGACCTGCTTGAGCTATGATTTCAGCTTCTTGAGAATGGTATTTGGCATTTAAAACATTGTGTCGAATATCCATCTTCTTAAGAAAAGCACTCAACTGTTCTGACTTTTCAATGCTGACTGTTCCCACCAAGATCGGCTGACCCTTTTTATTGCGTTCCCTGATATCCTCAGCAATAGCACGGAATTTTGCACTCTCTGTTTTATAAATAATATCTTCATGATCTTCTCTTGCGATAGGCTGGTTAGTCGGAATAACCATGACATCTAAATTATAAATCTTTTTAAACTCTACTGCCTCTGTATCCGCTGTACCTGTCATTCCCGAAAGCTTGTCATACATTCGAAAATAATTTTGAAATGTCACTGTGGCTAAGGTCTGATTTTCACTTTTAACACGAACACCCTCTTTTGCTTCAATCGCTTGATGAAGACCATCACTCCAACGTCTTCCCGGCATTAAACGACCTGTAAACTCATCAACAATAACAATTTCATCATCCTTCACCATATAATCAACATCCTTCTTAAAAAGATGATGAGCTTTTAAGCCTTGATAAATATGGTGGATAATTTCAATGTTCTGAGGATCATAAAGATTGGAAATTTTCATCAGTTTTTCCACATGACGATTACCATCTTCTGTTAGAGAAACAGTTTTTGTCTTCTCCTCGACAGTAAAATCACGCTCAATTTGTAAATGAGGAATAATTTTATTTATAACATAGTACTTGTCCGTAGACTCTTCAGACGGCCCTGAAATAATAAGTGGCGTTCGTGCCTCGTCAATTAAAATAGAGTCACATTCATCGACAATAACGAAATTATGTCCCCTTTGGACATAATCTTCGATGTCAAACTTCATATTGTCCCTTAAAAAATCAAACCCAAATTCATTATTTGTTCCATAAGTGATATCCGCCCCATAGGCTGTCTTTCTCTCTTGGTCTGAAAGATCGTTGACAATGGTTCCTACTTTTAAACCCAACCAATTATATATAGATCCCATCCACTCTGAATCACGAGTTGCTAAATAATCGTTCACAGTAACAACATGAGCACCCTTACCACTTAGGGCATTTAAATAAACCGGAAGAGTCGCTGCTAAAGTCTTCCCCTCCCCAGTCCTCATCTCTGCAATACTCCCTCGATGCAAAACCATCCCACCAATAAGCTGAACATCATAGTGCCTCATACCTAGGGTGCGTACAGCCGTCTCTCTACAGACAGCAAAGGCCTCTGCCATTAAGCTATCAAGAGTTTCCCCTTTTTCTATACGTTGCTTGAATTCTCCCGTTTTAGATTGAAGTTGAGAATCGTTTAAATCTTTCATTTTTGATTCCCAATTATTAATGAGATCGACAAAAGGTTTCATCCTTTTAACATCACGTTCATGTTTGGTACCAAATAATTGGCTGGCTATCTTTTGTAACATGCTTTGAAAGTGTATTCTGAATGAGCTCAATCGTCTAGCCCTAACGAAGAGGAACATTTCGTTAGCGTTTTATTCTCAAGCCTGTCGGTACTTTTTATATTTCTACGAAGCTCAGAGTCCCCTGTTGCCAAATATATTAAAAATCACCCCCTCCAAAAACTAACGCAATTCGTTTTCTAACACACAAAGAAGCTCAATGAAATTGTAGATTCTTATCTAGTTCAGAAATCTTAGTTTTCCGAGAAACAAAAGGGGCATGTATAAGTTTTAAGAGACAGATCTCACTTCTTAATTTGTATTTTCATATCCTATTTGTCGAAGACCTTCATACAAGGTAATGGCAACGGCATTAGCCAAATTTAAACTTCTTACAGCCCCCAACATAGGAAGAGCAACAGTCTGCTCTCTATTTTCTTTTAACATTTGATCGCCAAGCCCCTTTGTTTCCTTCCCAAAGACGAACCAGTCCCCCTTTCGAAAGGAGCTGTCATAAATAGAACGCTGACCTTTTGTCGAAAAATAAAAAATCCGATCTGGTGGAGAAGAAATAGCCTTTTTACAATTCTGCCAAGAAGAATACATTTTCCATGTCAAGTGGGGCCAATAGTCAAGCCCTGCCCGACGCAATTGCTTATTGGAAATATCAAACCCCAGAGGTTCAACGAGATGGAGACTTGATTTTGTAGCCACACAAGTGCGTCCTATATTTCCAGTATTATTGGGAATCTCTGGCTCGACTAAGACAACATGAAAATTCATAATAGACCTTATCGAAGCCTTTAAGAAAAACCATCAGGCTTTTTAATAGAGAAAATATTAGGGTTTATATCGACATTCCCCTTAAAGCCCTTCAATAACATTTGCACCTGATGCGTATTGTTTTCAAATAGGATTGTTCTCCGATCACGATATCTTTTTTTCCATGACAACACCACTTCCTCATCCGAACACTTTAATAAAAAGCCATTTTTATCTTTTATACATGTCCACCCCGGTTGACGCACCTCCTGATCAAAGAAGGCGGCCATCAGTACATTTGGATGAATGGCAATTCCCAATATGTCTTTAAACACCCCCCCATGCGATCGTATTTTTCGGTAGTGCTTTTGACGTGTTAAAAGATAAGTCAATTGATGGTCCTTCCTTGCCAAACTAGCTAGATGGACCCCTAAGGAGGCTGTCACTTCTAATCTGAAATTTTTCGGCCTCTGCGCTATGATATCAACATAGACAATATGGGACTTTCTCATCGTTTTATGACGAATCAATGCCTTTGCTGACCACATACCCGACTGGTAGGAATCAAAAGATAGAGGAACAGTACTACAAGATACACTTATCAAGAGGACAGAAATAAAAAACAGATGAGTCATTCTATTTCTCAGCAGATAGGGGAACCGGTTGACTCGAAAGACCTCTGCTGAAGACCCGATTCGCCACTTCCTGCTCAAGATATGTGATCTTGAGCTTGAGGTTTTGAATTTTAAATGCATCTTTCTCAAGTTGAACTGCCTTTCCATACATCTTTTTGGCCTTTTGAGGACGTTCATAGCGATAATAGGCATCTCCAAGATGTTCGGCAATAATGCTCTCTGTCGAATTGAGTCGATAAGCAGACTCTAATGCTTTAACAGCTTTTGCATAATCACCCTTTTTATAAAAAATCCAACCTAATGTGTCCCGAATATGGCCGTCTTTTGGTTTAAGTTGAATCGCCTTTTGAACCAAGTCTAGGGCAACATCCAATTCAATTTCCATTTCAGCATATGTATAAGCAAGATAGTTTAATGCTTGAACAAACTGGCCATCCAACACAATAGCCCTTTTCATATGGGATATGAGTTTTTCCTTATTCCCTACCTTATCGTAAAATAGACCTAGTAAAAATTGCAATTCTGCATTTTCAGAAAATGTCTGAACTGTTTTAGCTAATATATTTATAACGACATCATACTTATCTTTATCCCCTACAAGAGAACTATAAACATAATATAACTTGGCTCTATTGGGGCTGTCTTGAATAGCCGAAAGGGCCATATTTTCAGCCTTTTTATAATGACCATCTATTGTATAAAAATAGACAAGACGGGCGATCGCTTCATCATAGAAAGGGCTTTCCTTTGATATTTTTTGAAATTCCTGAATTGCCTTTTTATCCTCCCCTATTTCATCATATGTAGCAGCTAAAAAAAAGCGGACCTTATCCAACTCTGGGGATAGAGCCAAAATTTCCTTGAGTTCTTTAATCCCTCTAGAATATTTTTTCTTTTCCAAAGAGATAAGAGCCATTTTTATACGTGCATTCAGTTGCTCAGGGTCTGACTGCGCTAAGATTTTATATTGTTCATAAGCCCTATCATATTCTTTCTCTGACTCATAAAACCGAGATAGCACCTCAGCAGCCTCCACTGAAGGCCCAGAAACTTTCTGAAAGTGAGCCAGTCCTTTGATAGCTTGACGTTTATAACCTAAAGAGTACTGAACTTTTGACAAAGAAAGAGCTGCATCGACAAAATCAGGTTTTCTTTTTAAACTCTTTTTAAAATCCTCGATAGCTTTTTTCTTTTGTCCCCTGGCCATATTCACACGACCCATATGATAATATGCCACTCCCGACACGTCTAAATCAGGATTTTTGGCCACCTTTTGTAAGATACGTAAAGATTTATTATATTTTTTCTGCTTAGCCAATACTGACCCCAAGGACAAAGAAGCCTCTGCCTCTTCAGGGCTTAGAGTTAGAATATGAAGATAGCTTTTCTCAGCCTTGCCATATTCTTTCATTAAAAAGTAAATCCCACCTAAAAGTAAATGAGCCTCTATAGAATAGGGATCCATAGCTATGGCTTCTTTTACATCTTTCAAGGCTTCAAAAAACTGACCTTGCTTTATAAACTCCATGGCTAACTTGATTTTTACCATTGAGGAATGAGGGTCATAAAGCAAAGCTAATTTATAGTTCTCAATGGCCTCTGAGGAGAGACCATTTAAGCTCAAGACATTTCCAAGAGCAAAATGATAATCGGCTTTGGATTGAAAATAGGAAGGATCCAGAGCCTCTTGTCTTACATCTCTCATTACAGAAGAAATCTTCAAAGGATTTCCCTGTGGCTCTTGATGGACTCTCAAGCCATTTCCTGTCGAACAACCAGATGTCAGTAATAATAAAAAAATAAGACTCTTAGATGACCCCAAAAGCACCCCCTACATAAAAAGAATCGGTCACAATGGGTCACGACATAAGAAGCCTTTTAAGAAAAGAGATTTATAGAGTTCAGTTTTCAAGTATTTGATAATGAAATGTAGAATGGACCTTAGCAAAGGACTCCTGGCCCTCAAGTGATCTCTATTATCATTGTCAATCCCATCTACAAATAAAAAGTATTTGGTCAGAACAATTCAAAACTCAGGGTTTTCAATCTTTTTTGGATTCTATGCTCTTTATCTACCTTCTGAGACAAACCACAGGACGCTATTTCCCGGACAGAGGGGAAGTTTTTTCAAACAAAAAGGGCTATATAACAGATTTTCAACGGTAAAAGGGATCACTTATAGAAATTAATTCGTAGTCCCTATGTTAAAAAAAGTAGGACAAGTTACCCACTTGACAGGAAGTGACATTCAAGTCTAGATTGCAAATTCAACACTTATGGCAAGAAACTTATGACATAAGGGTGCTGAAGTTAAACATTAGCCGTAAACATCGTACAAAGATCTTACGGGGAGGGTAAAAAGTGGATATACAAAGTCAGACAATTCGTAATAATAACAATGGGTCAAAGGTTATTAAGCGTTATCAAAATAGAAAGCTCTACGATACTCAGCAGAGCTGTTACGTCACACTCGATGACATTGCAAAAATGATCCGAACAAATGAAAAAGTTACCGTAGTTGATAATAAAACAAAAAGAGACATTACAGCATCTACTCTGTCTCAGATTATCTTTGAGGCTGAGAAAAAAGCAGCTAACTATGCCCCTCTCAATGTCCTTCGGGAAATCATTCAAAACAACAATGGCAGTATGTCTAGCTTTCTAGCAAAGCTAGGTGTCTTTAACCCTGAGATTAAGAAGGCAGAAGATCCTATAGAAATGAAAGAAACTCTTCAACCACGTCCATCACATGATAATATTAAGTCAAATTTAGATCAACGTGTGAATAATGCCGCAAAGGGTTCTTACCAAAGCCCTCATAGAACAACACCGTTTGATGCAGAATCAGCAACCCCAAAACTCCCGGGTGCCAATCGAACGCTGGATAATTAATGAACCAGCAGTCATGATGGGTCCACTGGTGCATTGGTGTAGAAGTTAAAAGCATCATATCTGAGCACTGACTGTTGTCAAAAAGTGAGTGTCCTCTCGTGACTCTTGAAGTTGGAACAACGACTCAATACCAACTTTTTAGAAAACTGTTTCAATCTATAGTCTGAACCACTACATATTTTGTCTTCTCAACTTGAACATTGGTATTAGAGTGCTTTAGGCAACGCTTTATAAAAGATTTTCAGAATTGATTGAAATGATGATTTATAAGTATATTTCTCTCTCCTGTATTTTAACTTATCGTGCCATCCTTCTTTTATCTAATCCATATTTTTCAACTTTCATAATAAGACTGGCACGACTGATACCCAGCTCTTTAGCCAATTTGGATTTATTCCAGCCTGTGCGAAGTAAACCTTCTTTGATCATATTGTGCTCTAGCTCCTCAACAGCATCTTTCAGTTTTCCTTCAATAGCAGCCCCTTGAAACTGACCTGACTGACTGGATTCACGAATTCTTTCAGATAGCATATCAGCCGTAATTTTAATTTCGTCACCAGCCAACACAACTAGACGTTCTATTTCATTTTGTAGTTCACGAACATTGCCCTGCCATGAGTGGTCCAAAAGTTTTTCCAAAGCACGTTTTGTTATCGTTTTCTGTGGCATATCCTCTTTCAAACAACTAGAGAGAAAATGTTCTATAAGAATGGGTATATCCTCTTTTCGTTCTCTCAGTGGAGGAACTTTTAAATTGATAACATTTAACCTATAATAGAGATCCTCTCTAAAAGAACCCTTTTCTACCATATCCTTCAAATCTCTATTGGTTGCAGCAATAATACGTATATCTACTTGCTTTGGACGAGTACTACCAACAGGAAGAAAAGTGCCCTCTTGTAATATGCGAAGAAGTTTAACCTGCATAGCAGAAGACGTATCTCCAATCTCATCGAGAAAGAAGGTCCCCTTATCTGCCATCTCAAACAATCCTTTTTTATCCTTAACGGCCCCTGTGAAAGCTCCTTTTACATGACCAAAAAGCTCTGACTCCAGTAAATTATCATTAAAAGCAGAACAGTTCTGAATAATAAAGGCCCGTTCCTTTCGAGGGGAATTGAAGTGAATGGACTTGGCAATCAGCTCCTTACCTGTTCCGTTCTCTCCTTGAATAAGTACAGTGCTTTCTGCATTTTTAATCTTATCAAGAAGTATATAGAGTTCTTGCATGGGTTTAGACTTTCCAATCATATTGTCATACTTATAACGACTCCCCAGCTCCTTATTGAGTTCGTTAATCCTCTCCTCCCGACTAGAAATTTCTAAATGAAGAGTGACAATTTCTTTAGCCATCAGATCAACTAACTCTATAAAGTGTAAGCGTTCATCATCTTTCAAAAATGTTAATTTGGATAAAGACTGAGCAATAAGGTCTTCAGAGGCCCCGCTTTTAGAAAGGTTTTTAGCAACAATATCTAATCGCTCTTTATTGTATGTTCCATCAAAAAATCCCAATGCCAACACTGTACCAACGAAATCTCCTTCAATAACTATAGGAAAGACACCGACGTCAAACCCTGCAAGCTCCCATTTTCTGATATTATAGGAAATATCTGTCTCCTTTATATCCTCTATAGCTGCTTGAACAAGCTCAGAGAAATTTTGATGAACAGAGTGTTTTTCCAAAAAAACCTTCATCGCTGAATTGGAAAACTTTGAAATATCTCCAGTCCCTTTAACTTGCCCCCTATCATTAGTGAATAGAATCTCTACATTCCACCATGAACTTAAAAGATGTCTCAATTTTTTAATCACATGTGTGTGTTCAAACTCGCTCCAGTTAACCATGACTTAAACCCCCATCAAAAAGAATCTTATAAAGTGAAAGATATTTCGCTAAATAAAGAGACATATAGTCTTCTATCGTCAAAATTTTACACAATCTAAAGAGATGTCTGCTTTTTAGACACTTTACAGACTAAGGTTGAGAGGATTTGAATTGTACCTGTTCCTTTTTAGTTGTTTGAGTTTTTAGAAGTTTTAAGAGTCATTTGCGCCACCAAGAGAGAATGGAAAGAAGAGTTTTTCTAAAGGCTTTCAAAACGAGTTTTCTGAGGCGCAGGGCGTATCCGTTGAGAAATCGTTTATTCTATGCTGGATGGCAGCAAGTCCTATCCAGCTTACGCTTTTAGCCTGCGCCACGAGCCTACGTTGGAAAAAGGCTTTTATTTTTCTCTTAAAGCGAGTTTTTTGAAGCGCAATGCGTATCCGTGAAAAGATCGTTTATTCTATGCTTGATGGCATCGAGCACTATCCAACTTGCGTTTTTAGCCTTCGGCAGAGACGCTCTGCGCCCTTCAAAGCTGTTTGAGCTTTAAGGGGAAGATAAAAGTCTTTTTCCTACAGAAGAGCGTATCTGCGGAAATGCAGTTTGTTCTATCCCTGAATGCATCGAGCCCTCTCCAGCTTATGCTTTTAGCTTGCGGCGGAGACGAGCTGCGAACCTCAGAGTTGTTTGAGATTTTTGAAAGCCTTTAGAAAAACTCTTCCTCTTACCATTTTTAAAAAAATAACCTATCTAAAGTTGAGTTTGAAACTCATGAAATCGAAAATAATGTCCCTTTTTTCTTAGCAGCTCATCATGTGTTCCCTCTTCAACAATCAATCCTTCTTTAAAGACCAAAATACGATCAGCTTTAACAACAGTCGATAACCTGTGGGCAATAATAAACACCGTTCGCCCTTTCATCAGATGATCTAACCCTTTTTGAACCTCAATTTCACTTGCAGAATCTAATGCACTTGTGGCTTCATCCAAAAGCAGTATAGGAGCATCTTTGTAAAGTGCCCTAGCTATACTGATTCTTTGCTTCTCTCCTCCCGAAAGTCTCCCTCCCAAGTCACCAACTCCTGTTTCATACCCTCCCAATTTCTTAATGAAAACCTCAGCATTAGCTAATTTCGCAGCTTGTTCAACCGTGATATTCCGCCCTCTCTTATTACCAATAGCTATATTTTTTCTAATAGTATCATTAAACAAAAAAACATCTTGAGTCACTAAGGCTATATTTTGTCTCAAGCTCTGAAGCTCCATTTCTGATATATCGACAGAGCCAATAGATATAGAGCCCTCCGTCGGTTCATAAAATCTTTCCATTAAATTAACCAAAGTCGATTTCCCACTCCCACTTTCTCCAACAAGAGCCACCACTTCTCCTCGAGAAACTTTTAAATTAATATTTTTAAGCACTAAAAATTTCTCATAGAGAAATGAGAGATTTTTAAATTTAATATAGTCCCAAGAAGAAGGAAAGGGTTGCGGATGCAAAACTTCATGCACATGATCCTTTGCAGTTAATACGTTAAAAATACGATTTGTAGCAGACACTGTCGGTTGAAGTTTTACAATACTTTCCTGTAGTTTTTTGACAGATGGCTGTATCAATGAAAGAGCCGCAAAATAGGCCATAAAATGACCCAAGTTAGATGTTCCATCTAATATCTGCTGTCCTTTGTAAAATAAAACCAAACCAATAACAGATGCAGTGATAATTTCTGATATCGGACCAGAGGCCTCTTGTCTTTTGATAATTTTTCTTCTTAAAGATAAGTTTTTATTAAGAAAAGATTGAAAACGCTTTTTCATTTCTCTTCTTAAATTAAAACTCTGAATAATACGAATGCCATCCACAGTCTCTTTCATAGCTGCTGTTACTTTTTCCATTGTCTCTTGCTCGGAGTAACTTTTCTTCCTCACACTTTTAGAAAAGATATTTAGAAAATAAATAAGCACAGGGCCCACTGCTAAAATATAAATTGTGAGTTGCCAATCATAATAAATAAGAACAGCCAATAAACAAATAACAGTAATAGGCTCTCGTACAAGAATAGCTAAGAAATGAAAACCCTCTTGAACAACTCGCACATCATAAATAATTTTGGAAATTAATCGACTAGTTTCATTTTTTCCATAATATGAAAGAGAAAGGGCCATGTACTTATCTTGAAGGCTAGACTGTATTTGAGTTATAACTCTATCTGAAGTGTATCTCATAATATACATATGAAAAAATCTTGAAACACCATGAACTATATAGATCATAGGAATAGCCGCAGGAACAATAATCGCCATCAAAGCATCTTTGGTTACAAACACATCATTAAATAATAAATCCACAACTTTAGTGACAGAGGCTATAGAAACGCTCATCAAAATTCCCAATAAATAAGCTATAATTAGAATCCCCCTGTAAGGTCGGATATAGGGCCATAACTTTAAAAGATCTCTCACTATTTCCTCACTACAGGTTTCTTTTTATTTCTCTTCATTGGGGGGCAAAGAAGAGGTTTTAAATAAGGTGCCGTAGGGCACTTTTTAGATTGAATCAGACCTTCCGGCGTACCAGAAAATAAAACCTTCCCTCCCTCTGAGCCACCCCCTGGTCCTAGTTCTATAATATAATCTGCTGATCGGATAACATCTAAATTGTGTTCAATGACAATAACACTTCCGCCCGCATCTATAAGCTTGTTCAAAATCTGCAAAAGCAATTGCACTTCGTGAGGATGTAATCCTGTTGTCGGCTCATCTAAGATATAAAGAGTAGACTTTTGTTGGCTAGAACTTAATTCTTTAGCAATTTTTAAACGTTGAGACTCTCCGCCACTGAGCGACTTAGCACTTTGCCCTAACGTTAAATAATCTAGACCCACCTCTTTGAAAAAGGCAAGAGGTCTACGAATCTTGGGAAAAGAGACAAAAAAGTCCATCGCCTGAGCAACTGTCATATTTAGAATATCATCAATGTTTTTTCCTCTAAATTTAATATCTAAAATATCTTTCTGAAAGCGTTTCCCATCACAGGTATCACAAATTAAAGTGATATCATCCATGAAGGCCATATCTATAGTCTCGCTGCCCTCACCCCTACAAGAAGGACATCTTCCTGCATCAACATTTAAACTGAAATATCTTGCCGTATATCCTTTTTGTTTTGCCTCTTCAACTGAAGACATCACATTACGAATTTCGTCAAAGACCTTTGTATATGTTACTGGATTAGAGCGTGAGCTTTTTCCAATAGGTTTTTGATCAATAAAGATAACTTTTTTAATAAAGTTTTCACCTGTTAATTCTTTAAAAGGTTGTGAAAACTTATGTTGACCTGAAAGCGATTCCTCTAGGGCAGGATAAAGGGTCTGACTAATAAGTGTGGATTTCCCTGATCCCGACACACCCGTTATCAAAATAAGGCAATGAAGTGGGAACTCAACATGAACATTCCTTAAATTATGCCCTCGACACCCTTTCAATCTGATTTTATACTTATATGTTTTGACATCAATAGCACGAGGAGTGCGAACTGGCGTCCACTTTTCATCTAACTTTAAATAAGGTACAGTTTTGGATTGTGTTTGATTATAAAACTCCTCTCTTTTACCAGAAAACACAACTTCCCCTCCTAGGTGACCTGAGCCAGGTCCAAGTTCAATGACATGTTCACTGTTTTGTATGATGTTTTTATCGTGCTCTACTATAGTTAAAGTATTTCCTAAATCTTTAAGTTGTTTTAATATACGAATCAATTTGTCATTGTCTTTGGGATGCAAACCAACAGTCGGCTCATCCAGAACATATAACGTTTGTGAAAGAGACATCCCTAACTGATTGGCTAAGTTGATACGCTGATATTCGCCACCAGAAAGAGTGCGTGTTTCTCTATCCAGAGTCAAATAACCAACGCCAACATCAACAAGAAATTGTAACCTTGATCTTATTTGGTTGAGAATTTCTTCTGATATCTCTTCTTCCATTCGAGTGAGTTTCAGATCCTTAAAAAAGATATTTAAATTAGAAATGGGCTCTTTTGAAAGATCCATAATATTTTTTTTATTAATAAGAATATGTTGAATATCTTTTCTAAGTCGCATCCCCTTACAGCTCTCACATGGGAAAGCCGATTTGAATCGAGCAAGAAAAATACGAATATGCATTTTATATTTCTTTTCTTCTAATTTATCAAAAAATCCTTCAATTCCATAAAAGTTCCTATTCCCTTTCCAAATAAGTTTTTTATGTTTTGGAGACAATTCTTTCCATGGCGCATGAATATCAACTCCTGCTCGTTTTAGCCCCTTTAAGAGTTGCCTTTTACCAGAGCGAGCACTCGGCATAGCAAAAGGTATCACTGCGCCCTCAGATAGAGATAAGTTGGAGTTAGGTACAATTTTTTTTTCATCAAGCAGAAGCAAATTTCCAAATCCCTTGCAATATCTACAGGCTCCCAGGGGATTATTAAAGTTAAATAACTTTGCTGATAGTGGGGGGAAACTAAATTCACAAATGGAACATGACGGGTCCTCACTAATTTTTAAATGTTCATTTTCTGTCGTTAAAAATTCTGCCCGTCCCCCTGAATAATTTGAATTATATTTTTGGCTCGCCATATAAGCCTGTGCCACGGAGTCAGCTAGCCTTCCTCGATCTTCTTTGCGAAAAACTAATCTATCAATAACAATATAAAAGTCACCAGAGGGAAGGGTTGTTTTTGTTGTCAAGTCGATGATTTTATCTTTCTCTGCAATCCGAATATATCCGTCCTTTAAGATGAGCCCTAATAATTTTCTCCCCTTTACGATGCGATATTGTTTTGTAATAGGGGAGAGGATATATCCCCTTTTCCCTTTTAATTTTTTAATAACATGATCTACCCCTGATGTTATTGATTCTGATTGAATTTCTATATTATGTTCAGGGCAGTAAGGCCTTCCCACTTTTGCAAATAAAAGTCTTAAATAACCCATAATTTCAGTTGTCGTTCCCACTGTTGAACGACTTGTTTTAACATAATTCTTTTGTTCAATAGCAATAGCTGGAGGAATATTGACAACTCTATCAAGATCTGGTTGAGGGGCTTTATTTAAAAATTGCCTAGCATAATTGGATAGAGATTCAATATAACGACGCTGACTCTCAGAATAAAGTGTCTCAAAAGCCAGAGAGCTTTTTCCTGATCCACTGGGTCCACAGATAACGGTTAAAGACTGAAGAGGAATATCAATATCGATATTTTTTAAATTATTCTGTCGCACACCACGAAGAGAAATATGATGAGGAGGATTCATTCAGAAAAATCCCTTTTAAAAAAATCTTTATCATCTTCTGGCTCTGACACATTAAAAGTCTTTTGTGGCTCTGTCCCCTCTAAAAAAGCCTGTCTTACAACAATTTCAGTGGATGCAGAGGCAAGATGTCCTGTTTTATTGTCAATATTTGCAAAGACAATATTTTCTGGTATTTGAAAGTCGAGTTTCGGTAAATTCTCATGGGCAAATTTCATGTACTCCACCCAGATGGGAAGAGCAGCCGCTCCTCCCACTTCCCCAACTCCTAATGTTCTTTCCTCATCGTACCCTACCCAAACACCAGTTACTTTTTGACGTGTGTAACCCACATACCATGCATCATAATATTCACTAGTGGTTCCTGTTTTTCCTGCATTCGGACGATCTAAGGCTCGAGCCTTAGCCCCTGTTCCCCCTGGGTTATAGACAACACCCTTTAACAAATCTGTGACTAAAAACGCCGTTTGAGGTGTAATCAATTGATCAATGTCATTAAAATAAAGCGGAGGGAATATATTTGATATATTGCTAGATACTAATCGCTCAGACGGAGTTTTAGAGTCTTCTGTATGAACAGAGTCTTTAGCAAGGCCTGCGTGTTCTATAACCTGTAATCTCTTCTTTTCATTTTCTATCTTAATAGCGTTAATCTTATCTTCAAAGCGCATATCCAAAGACACATTTTCAAGCAATACCTCCCCCTCTCGACTCTCCACTCTACGAATAATAATGGGACGAATACGCTTTCCACCTCTGGCAAAGTGAGAATAGAGTTTTGTGATTTCATATAAAGTCGATCCACTCGAACCCAAACCTAAACTCAAATCCATATTTAATGGGCTAAAAACACCTAAGCGTCTAGCATACTCAGCCACTCGAGAAATGCCTACTTTTTCTAAAATTTTTATTGTGGGAATATTTTTAGATTTTATTAAAGCGTTTCGAAATAAAATGTCTCCAGAAAACTTTCTTCCATAATTAGAGGGCTTCCATTTACGAATTTCTGATTTTTCATCTTGAGTCTCATCTTTTTGAGGTTCCAAGTCAGAAGATTCTTCAATGTCTTCCAGAGGTAGCTCTTCTTGGTACACAATGGGTGAATCCACAATAACTGTGACAGGTGTATAGCCATAGTCTAAGGCTGCAGCATAAACAACAGGTTTAAAAGCAGAACCCGTTTGTCGAGTCGATTGAATAGTTCTATTAAACTCTGATCGATTAAACGCATATCCCCCACTCATAGCTTCAATGTATTGTGTATCAAGGTCAAATGATAGAAGAGCCCCTTCGACTAAAGGTTTTTGCTCCAACTCAAGTTCTGCATACTTTTTAAAGTCAGGCACATCGTCTGGCCTTACATAGGCTTTTCCCTTATGTCGACGCAGATTTTTTAAACGATCATTCAATCGAGGACTATGAAACGTTTCACCTACAACTTTAACCCAAATAACATCTCCAACATTTAAAGCCTTAGACGGCTGATTGATTTCATTATACTTGGCTGCCACTTCAGGGTTGGGAGTGCGAGCCCATTTCATTGTTTCAATATCGATGAGTCCCTCTTGTGATTCGTCAAAACGGACTGTTGTTAAACCCCATTTGTCATTAATAGCTGTCACAACACCTTGAACAACCTCTTCCAAATCAATATATTTAGGAATATTGCCATCTTCCTGACTCGTGTTTAAATCGATTTCCTGAATTGTTCCATCTGACAAAATAACAATTTTAGGATTTTTCCTATCCATAAACTCTTTTTTTTGAGCCAACAAAAAATCTAAAATGGCATCTTCTGATTGAAAGTTTTGAGTCGCCCCACGATACCCCTGCCTTTTGTCAACAGCATGTAGACCCTCCTGAAGTTCTTTTTGCCCCTTAAGTTGTTTATTTTTATCAAGTGTCGAATAGATACGAATCCCTCTATCCAATACGGTTTCTTCACCAAGTGCCTCCACTAAATACTGTCTCAATGTCTCTAAAAAGTAGGGTGCGATCTCTCGATAATTCTCACGATGATAGACTGTTATTGACTGATGAATAGCCTGATTATAAGTCTCTTCGTCAATATAACGTACATCACGCATACGGCTTAAGACATACTTTTGTCTTTTCATTGCACGCTTGGGATTAATGAGTGGGGAAAAGCGACTGGGGGCTTTGGGCAATCCCGCAAGCATAGCCATCTCCTCTAAAGTCAATTCAGAAAGAGATTTGTGAAAGTAAACATGAGCTGCGGCATTTATACCATAAGCTCCGGAACCAAAATAAATTTGATTAAGATACAGATAGAGAATCTCTTCCTTTGTTAAATTGGCTTCCATTTTATAGGAAAGGAGGACTTCTTTCATTTTTCGCATATATGTTTTTTGTCTCGTTAACAATAAAGTGCGAGCCACTTGTTGTGTAATGGTTGAGGCCCCTTGAACTTTACTTCCAGCCTTTATATTGGCAAAGAGGGCTCTGAATACAGCAAGATAGTTAATCCCCCCATGTTCAAAAAAAGTATCATCTTCAGCCGCTATAAAAGCCTTCACTAATAATGGGGGAATTTCTTCGTAAGGAGTAAGAATACGTTTTTCTCTGAAAAACTCCCCGATTTTATTGTTGTAAACATCATAGACTTCGGAAACTAAAGGGGGTTTATAGTCCTCCAGAGTCACTATTTGTGGAAGGTTTCTCATCAGATAAAATAAAAAAAGCCCTATACAAAAAACAGCAGAGACAGTCAGTACCAGTAGAGAAATAAGGATTTTGCGAACACGCATCACTTCGCCACTCTACAGGTGAAGATAAAGAGAGTCTACAGAACTTATGCGTAAAGTCATTGTCTTAAGCCTCTCCACATCACAAGCATATAAATACCTCACATGAAGTGACTCTTTCTGGTGTTCGTCTTAATCTATGGGAATGTCATAATTACAAGGGCTGAAAATAAGGTAGAGATCACTGAATAAAGTATTCTATCTATCTACCTACCTATCTATCTATCTATCTATCTATCTATGAAATGTTAACTTCTACATATGAAAATACAGAATGAGAAAACTCCATCAACCCATAATTATTCTCCCTGCGTTGGCTTCGTTGGCTTCGTAGTCCCCACCTCTGCTCCCTGTGTCTTGCAGTATTTTGTATCCTTATATGGGGATGATTCACCACAACACCCTTTCTTAAAATCTTCCATGAGGCTTTCATGCTTGCCCACAGCCCTTAAAGCCTTGCCGAAGACCCCGCTAACGTTTCTACCTCTGGGTAGATGTTTCTCTAATTGAGAAGCGGCTTTCTCTTTCTCTTGTTTCAATTTGCGTTTCTGCATATATTCTTGATAGGTTCTAGAAAATTCTTGTTGGTCTTGACTCCCTGCTGATTGAATCGATAGCTTTAAGCGAGCCGCTTCCTCCCTATAGGCCTGTGCCTCTTGATAAGCTGCAAGACTGTCAGAATGTGATTTTTCCTCAATACCCCTTAGCTCTGCTGAGGACTTCAGATTAGCCTCACTGATCAGTCGGCGGATATTTACAATCTCTTCTTCATAAGAGGCAATCTCTATATCCTTTAGGCGACGGTTTTGATTCCGCCCTCTAAGTAACAAAGAGTTTTGTGACTGCATGCACTTTGCATATTTAGAATTGGCTATTCGAGCTAGCTCAGAAGAAGGATCTCCTTTAGACAGAGAGAGGATATGACTGGCCGACTTTCGAGAGCGACTCAATAAATGAGAGCGATTTTTGGCATATGTCCTAGCTTCGTCAAAACACTTTTGTTTCGTATTAATATCCGCATCCAAAAATTTTACATCACCCAACAAATACAGGTCTGCTTTAGCACTATCTCTCGTACGGATAAGCTCTCTGAGTTGTTTCGTAAAATCATTCATCTCTTTACTTTGTCTTCCATACGCCTTAGCTAACTCTTCCCGCACACGACTGGCGGCTCTATCCCCTTTGGCGTCTGCCTCTAAAGCTTTCTCCTCCATTTTTTGAATTTTGTCTTCAATCTCTTTTTTTCTCTCTCCATTTTTGTCTTTATATAACCGGATCTCATCACGCAGATTGACTATATCTTGACTCAAATCCTGAGAATCTCCCTTAAGTCGATCAATCTTATCTTGAAGAAAATAGGGACATTGTTCAGATATATCTTCAGACGAATAGCTATCTTCATCTTGAATACTCTTTTCACACCGAGCAAATAGACCATTTGGATCTGTACACCCCCCCATTCCATCTCCTATGGCACGACAGGCACTGTCTCGTTCTGCAGATGCCTCTTTCAGTTGTTTTTCCGAATCGTTACAGAAGGATCTTGATTTACGAAATTTATGAAAGTCCCTCAAAACCTTCAATTGTATTTCTATTTCATTACATGTCAACTTTACTTCCTTCGAGCCGCCCCTGTCACACTGTTCGACGCTAAATTTATTATCCGTATTATCCGTATTATCCAGACACTTTTGCCTTCTTACAAATTCTAATTTTTCTTCATCTCTGTCTTTAGCATCCTGAGTGTTACAGCTCTGACCAACATCGGAATCCGTGCGACTTTCTATTGGATAAGAAGATATAACTACGACCAAAAAAAGAGTGATAAACCAAGAGAGACTTTTTCTCTGTAAATCTTCAGGTGATAATATTTGACATCGATCATAACCACTGTAATGACTCATCAATCGACTCCCCCTTTGCGCTAATAATTCTCATGTCGTCTGATAAGACTCTGTGACAATAATTCTTGTCAAAAAACTCCTATCAGGTATTTCCTATAAATATTTTCGCAAGAAATAAGCCACTTCAGATTTAAATATATTGTGTTTTAATCCAATCAATGATCACAAAACCAACACACGCACAACAATCAGACACTTTTATCTCCGATGCACTGAGATCAACACATAGAAACATAGAAAAATGGGCTTCTGTAACAACCGTTATAGAGAATACAACCTAAATATAACCCCAGTTCCTTAAGGTGGGTGACCGTGATAGCAACTTTAGGCTCCTCAGTATCATTAGCTCTGAGTTTGCTCACCGTGACCAGTGACAGTCCCCTATTTTATTCTTGTCGGGTTATATTCTCTGTATCTCTATTCGTAGAGTACAGAAGCCCTCAATAACCAATTTATCAAAACTTATTCCCATGCCCCAAGCCTTAAAAAATCAAGTCCATATTTGTCTTTTCATAAAAAAGCATTTTATGGAGCACCAAAGAATAAGTCTTTTCATACACTTAGACAAAATATTCTCGTTTCAAAATAAAACATACTGATTTTCAGTGTGTGTTTTTATTTTTTAAAAGTGTGTCTTAAAGAGATAACCCTATATTTTATTGACATTCTTTTTCAGAAGTCACATCTGTTATTAAGAAAACAGGGGGAAAGTTTCTTTGAATCACACACCGAATACATCACAAAAAATAAAATCAACGATCGAGAAAGAATACAAAAAAAATGAACAAAGCGAGCGACATGTTCTGTCCGTGAGTGAATTAAATGAAATGGTGCGCTCTTCTCTGGAAAGTCAGTTCCGCAATATTTGGATACAGGGTGAGATCTCAAACTTTACCGCCCACTCATCAGGTCATTATTACTTTAGCTTAAAAGATGAAAAAGCCACGATCTCTGTTGTCATGTTTAAAGGATTGAATCAGAGATTAAAATTTAAGCCCCAGACAGGCATGGAAGTTTTGGTTAATGGCAAAGTGACCCTTTATGAAAGCAGAGGGAATTATCAGATTTTTTGTGAAATCATGCAACCTGTCGGTATTGGTGAATTGCAATTGGCATTTGAACAGCGTAAAGAAAAACTCTCCAAAGAGGGGCTTTTTCTTAAAGAGCACAAAAGGCCCATTCCGGAACTCCCCCAGCGTATTGGTGTTATTACTTCTCCTACAGGAGCCGCCATTAGGGATATACTTAAGGTTCTGTCAAGACGGTTTAAGGGTTTAGACATCACACTTATTCCCACAAGTGTTCAGGGAAATACTGCCGCAGAAAATATTGCACAAAACATTCAGATGGCCAATGACATCGGCAAGTTTGATGTTCTCATCATAGGAAGAGGGGGTGGATCAATAGAGGATCTCTGGGCATTTAATGAAGAAATTGTAGCCAGAGCCATCTTTTCCTCTCAAATCCCGATCATATCTGCTGTAGGACATGAAATTGATTTTACCATATCTGATTTTGTCGCTGATTTAAGAGCCCCCACGCCATCTGCCGCTGCAGAACTCGTAGTGAAAAATGCACAAGAGTTAAAACAAAATCTCCATCTTCATTTTAAAAGATTAAAATCTTTACAACATCAGATACTAGAAACAAAACACCAAAAGATTCTCTTCCTTTCCAAAAGTTTGATCGATCCTCAGAGAAGGATTCAAGATCTTTCCTTACGTGTTGATGAGCTTTCAAAATTTTTAGAAAAAGAGATCAAAGACATTTTGAACAGACAAAGAGAAAATCTTTCTCAATTAGGAGCTTTATTGGACTCCCTAAGTCCTCTTAAAGTTTTATCTCGAGGCTACTCCATTGCCCAGAAAAAGGGGGAAACCATCAAAAACGCAATGAGTTTAAAAAAAGGGGATCTTATTTCCATTCAGTTTGAAAAAGGAAGAGTCAAGTCCGAAGTCAAAGACGTTGAATAATAAGGATGTTTCGTGTAGCCATATATCTTTAAACTCAAATTTGCAGTCTAAAGATATAGGAAATAATTAAAAGGAGTCGCTATGGAATTTGAGAAAAAAATAAAAAGACTAGAAGCCATTTTAGATAAGATGGAAGAAGAAGGGCTTCCCCTAGACGAATCTGTAAAACTTTTTGAAGAGGGTGTCCAATTAACAAAAGAATGTCATGTACAACTTAATAAAGCAGAACAAAGAGTGAAGACTTTACTGGGACGAGATAAAGAGGGAGAGCCTATACTTGAAGATTTTGATGTAGAATGATGAAACAATAAAAACCCTTTAGGGAATTAAATGAGAATTAATGCGAACAATATCAAGCAGCGTTCAATGATGAAAAACCAAAAGTCTTTTATGGAATATTGGAATACATATAAAGCCAAAGTGGATGATTATATGACAAATCTCTTTCGAAATCTTCCTGAGAATCCTTATAAACGAAGACTTGTTCAATCTATGTTGTACGCCTGCTCCTCTAAGGGAAAGAGATTTCGCCCCATACTCTCATTAACGACTGCGAAAACGCTCGATCTGCCCGAAGAAAAAACCCTACCCTTTGCCGCCGCTATAGAATTGGTCCACAGTTACTCTCTGATTCACGATGATCTACCCTGTTTGGATAATGAGGACTGGAGAAGGGGACAGCCTAGTCATCATAAAGTTTACGGTGAAGCTCTTTCTCTTTTAAGTGGTAATGCCCTAATGAATATGGCCTTTGAAATGGTGACAAGGTTTGATTCTGCACAGGCCAAAAAAGCGACACAGGTTTTAGTAAAGGCCATTGGTACGGCAGGCATGTTGGGTGGACAGGCAATGGATATACAAATAAAAAAACAGGACCAAACAAAAGATCAAATAACAATACTTCATTGGAATAAAACTGGAGTTCTTATAGAGGCGGCAGTTTCTGGGCCAGCTTATATTTTTAGCTGCAATTCAGAAGTCTTATCTCTATTCACCGAATATGGAAAACATTTAGGGCTCGCCTTTCAAATGGCTGATGATATTTTGGATAAGGGAAACAACAATTATGCTCAACTATTTAGTGAAAAGGAGGCCAAAGAGGAATTAAAGTCTTTGACTGAATCTGCGATTTCAGCACTCCAGCCTCTTGGCCCCAGAGGGGAATACCTTAAAGCCATAGCCCAATACAATCACAACAGAGTCACTGCAATATAAAAATGGTTCATGGCACTTTAAGTGACTTTTCATAGAAGTGAACTGAACTGTTATAATTTTGAAAGCCGAATGTTTTGTCTGTTCTGAGAGCCTGAAGTGAAAAAGATTTTATCTTTCCCTTCAAACTCAAACAGAGCTTTGAAGGGCGCAAAGCGTCTCTGCCGCAGGCTAAAAACGCAAGTTGGATAGTGCTCCATGCAGTCAAGCATAGAATAAACGATCTTTAAACATATACGTTCTGTAGGAAAAGGATTTTTATCTTCCCCTTCAAGCTCAAACAGCTTCAAAGGCCGCAGGCTCGTCTTTCTTCGAAATACGCCCTGCGCTTTGAAAAACTCGCTTTAATAGAAAGATCAAAATCCTTTCCTCCCCTATTGTCTGGTAAAAGCTAAAAACTCTTGGCTCTAAAGAGCTGATATAGGGATTTGTGACATATAAAATCTAAACGCCTGACCATTAAAGGCAGACTCTTTGAAATGATGGAAAACTGTAAAACAATTTGGCAAGCTGTATAAAGTTTGCTCATTGTTTTGTTTTGTTTTGTTTTGTTTTGTTTTGTTTTGTTTTGTTTTGTTTTGTTTTGTTTTGTTTTGTTTTGTTTTGTTTTGTTTTGTTTTGTTTTGTTTTGTTTTGTTTTGTTTTGTTTTGTTTTGTTTTGTTTTGTTTTGTTTTGTTTTGTTTTGTTTTGTTTTGTTTTAACAAAAGGTTAGCTCCTTTTAAGAGCAAAAACAATCTTCCTTTCTTCAAATAAAAAATCAATTTCTATAACCTGGCACAACACTTGCTCCTTAAACATAGAACATACAATAGGACTAACCTATAACAGGAGGAACTTTTTATGAATCACTATTTAAAATTCATTTTCACTCTAGCTGTGGGATTAACACTCTCTATCAGCTCTTTGGCTCAAAAAACCACCACAATAAAAGAAAAAAATGCTGACCCCTCTTTTCTCAAATGGATTGAGGTCCGAAAAGCATCTGAACAGGTAAATAATGAAGAACTCACAGCCATTGTGGTCTATACATGCACTAGAGATGAGCGTCATAACAATGAGAGTTGTGAACCCTTGGTTGATGAAGTGGTGACCTTAAATGAGTTAAGAAACACGTTAAAACAGGAGAACTTGAAAGCTGGCGTATTCGGAGTCGGAGCTTTGCTCTTCGGGGCAGGAGTGATGGTGGGTGCAGTCGTCCTAGTGCCATCAACAACGTTAGCAGCAGGAGCCACGGGTGCAGTTTCATTAATAGGAGGAGCAACAACAATGAAGAAAGGAGGACATAATCTAACTAGAAATTTAACAGAAGGCTCTCGTTTGAGAAAACTTTTAAGTAAAAAGGATGTCTTATTTGTTCGCAATATTGAGCAGCTTGAGCAGAACTTAGAATATCTTATTAAAAAGATAATTTTGAAAAGAGAGGAGCCCAGAAACTACGTACGATAAATTTTCTCACTAATGGGAATTAAGGTTTGAGCAAAAAACTCAAAACCTCTCATTGAAACACGACTTTCAAACCGCTGAAGACTCTCAAAAACACAAAGAGTGTCTGTCAGCGGTTTTTTTGTATCACATCTATTGATCTAGATCCTCCACCAGAAGACTAGGGTCAATTCCTATCTGTTATACTTCTTTGTCCGCTCATTAAAGCTCTATACTGAAAAGAAAAAATCCACCATAAAATGCAATAGATTAAAAAAAAGTTTACCCCGTAAAACATCTTATCAAAAGGTGAATAGAAAGAGGGTTAAAAAAGAAGTGAAATTGAACCTGACAGACAATTAAAAACAAACTGCCAACTTTTTGGAAAGTAAAAGTGTAACTGCAAGATTTTGAAAAATTCATAGCTCGTTTCCCATGAAGAGAAGAACCTTTAAAAACTCTTCGTATAAATGAGGTGTGTCTATTTTAGAGCTATGTTATATCTCACTCCAATATGTCTCATCTTTTGAAGTCACTTCAAAAAAATCCCTTCCTACTGGCTCCCATGGCCGGCATCACCGATGTCGCCTTTCGCAGCTTTATGCACCAAATGGGAAGCGGCATTCTCACCACAGAACTTATTTCCGCAACAGGTATTCAGTACAACAGCCCCCGATCTATGCGACTTATGCAGTATGAACCCCTGCAAAGACCTATAGGCATACAACTCTTCGGAGAAAATCCACAGCATCTCGCTGCGGCCGCTCAATATGTAGAACACTATGGGGCCGATTTCGTGGACCTTAATTTTGGCTGTCCTGTCCCTAAAGTTGTTAAAAAGGGAGCCGGCTCTGCTATATTAAAAAATCTAAATCAACTCGAAAAAGTCCTCATAACAATCAAAAAAGATCTTCGAATTCCCTTAACCATAAAGATACGTACAGGATGGGATGAAAACTCCAAAAACGCCATTCAAGTCGCTCATATTGCATACAATTGTGGTGTTGAGTGGGTCACCATTCATGGAAGAACACGAGAGCAAAGGTATTCTGGGAAAGCCGACTGGGAATTTATAGGAAAGGTCAAAGAACATTCTAAAGTCCCCATTATTGGCAATGGAGATATTCATACAGCTGACATAGCTGTAGCTTATTTAAAAAAATACAATCTAGATGGCATCATGATAGGTCGAGGGTGCTTGAAAAATCCATGGATTTTTCAAGAAGCCTACGCTTTATGGAAAACAGGTTCCTTGATAAAAACAGAAAAAGATTTCTTCTATATTTTAAATCTTTTAAAAAATATTTTAGAGCAATACAATGAAGAAAAATTTGTTATGCTCCAGTTAAAAAAGTTTGCCTCATGGTTTTCATCTGGATACCCACACTCTTCTCACTTTAGAAAAGAGCTTTTTAGTTCAAAGAATTATACTCTACTCTACAATACCATTGTGAAATACTATGATGACATTAAGAACTTCCAGCAAAAAGACACAAGTCATGAGCCCTTTCTCATGGGTGGCCATGGATGAACGAAAAAAAGTTCTAAAATCCTCTCCCTTAATTCCTATTATAAGTAAGAAATATCGTAGTTTTCGGGCTTCTCTCTTTCCAAAATTATCTTTTTAATAAGATATTCTAAGTTCTGCTCAAGCTGCTCAATATTGCGAACAAATAAGACATCCTTTTTGCTTAAAAGTTTTCTCAAACGAGAGCCTTCTGTTAATTTATTTAGAAGCACTTGAGCACCGTATTTAATTCCTATAAGTCCTCCTGCTGCTCCTGCTGCTGCTCCTGCTCCTGCTGCTGTTCCCGTTGCTAACACTACTGATGGCCCTAAAACTATCACTCCTGTTCCTAAGAGCACAGCTCCGGCTCCGAGTGCGCCAGTTTTCAAGTTCTCCTTTTTTAACGTCTTTCTTAACTCATTTAAGGTCACCACTTCATCAACCAAGGGTTCACAACTCTCATTGTTATGACGCTCATCCCTAGTGCATGTATAGACCACAATGGCTGTGAGTTCTTCATTATTTACCTGTTCAGATGCTTTTCGGACCTCAATCCATTTGAGAAAAGAGGGGTCAGCATTTTTTTCTTTTATTGTGGTGGTTTTTTGAGCCAAAGAGCTGATAGAGAGTGTTAATCCCACAGCTAGAGTGAAAATGAATTTTAAATAGTGATTCATAAAAAGTTCCTCCTGTTACAGGTTAATCTTATTTATATGTCCTCTGTTTAAAGAGCAAGTGTTTCTGCAAATTATAAAAAATCCTTTCGCTTGCTCTTTGTTAAAAAAAGAGGGTTGCCTCTATTCTTAAAAATAGCTAACCTCTTGTTAAAATAAAACAATTCTAACTCAAATTAAAAATTGAGAAAAAATTTGGAAGTTGTACAAATTTTGTGACATTTTTTTCATCACTTTAAAGAGTCTGTCTTCAATGGTCAGACGTTTAGATTTTAATATCTGACAAATCCCTATATCAGCTTTTTAGAGCCAGAAAGAGTTTTTAGACTTTACCAGAAAATAGGAGAAGAGTTTTTCTTAAAGATTTCAAAACGAGTTTTCTGAGGCGCAGGGCGTATCCGTGGAGAAATCGTTTATTCTATGCTTGATGGCATCGAGCACTATTCAGCTAAAGATTTTAGAGATTTAAGTGGAGACGAGCTGCGGACCTCAGAGTTGTCTGAGCTTTTGAAAGGTTTAAGAAAAACTCTTCCTCTCACCCTCTTACAAAAGCAAATCTCAAAGTAAAAATCTTTTTCACTTCAGGCTTTCAAAACAAAAAAATATTTCCCTTCTAAAATCAGAACAGTTTCATTCCATTTTATAAAAGAGAGCGTATCAAAATCTCATGAACTCTGTGTCTTTCAAGCCCTCATCACTAAGACTTTCTTTCTAGATAAAAGGTCATAGGGGTTGTAAAAGTGACGGGGCACATTTTAAATAACAGACTCAAAACACCTTGCAGTTTTATAATTTGTATCCATCTAGCCACTTTATAAAAAAACCGCTTTCTCTCACGAAAGGTAGGATCCTTAATAAGACGATGAAAAACCCATTCATACATTCCATCTTGGAAAGACACTGTTAATTCCAATTGACAAGCGATCTTTTTTATTTCACGAACAGTTGTAAAGTGAAGATCTTTCCACAAACTCTCCTTTTTCAAAAAAGGCCTACAGTATTCTGTCCACCTAGGAAAAAATGGAACTAAAGCTATATTATAATGGGGCTCGAAGGGTACGGTGTAATTGGGACAGCGATGAACCATTCGGCCACCAGAACTCAAACAGTGTTTTAGCCTCTCCATAGATTCTTTTAAGTTGGGAATATGCTCTAAGACCATATTAGAAAATATGAAATCACTTTGATGTCTATTGGGATCAAGATCAATAGCTTTTAAGTTAAGCCATTGAGACACATCAATGTTCATAGACTCTAAAATTTTTTGTCCTACATGGAACCGATCTCCAAATCCTCCAGTTGAAGGCTCAATGGATGTCACTTTATAACCCTGAGACAATAAATATCCATAAACTAACCCAATCCCTCCACCAATTTCCAAAAAAGTCTTGGATTTATCAAGATGAGGCGATATCATCTGCACTGTTTCACGAGCCTCACCCATCAAAGTCTCTAGATGATACACTTTTTCTTCATGAGAAAGATACTGTGAACTCTCAAAAAGATGATCCAGTACATCTAGATCCCTTAGAACATGAGATTTCACTGCACTTGTAAAACTCTCAAAAGACATAAAGTAGGACTCTGTAGTTTCCATTCTCTGTGATTATAAAATACATACCTGACACAAGCTCTCAAAGAACAAAGTGGTTATTGTTCTGCATTAAAACCTGAATCCTTTCTCTAATGACTCTAAGGTGATTTAAAGTTATCATTAGAGGATCATATGCAAAATCTTCTGATTACGGGAGGGTGTGGTTTCATAGGGTCTAACTTCATTCGATGGGCCCTTAAAAACCACCCTGAGATAAAAATCTCCAACCTTGATGCTCTCACATATGCCGGTCATAGAGAGTCCGTCACAGATTTAGAAAAACACCCTCACTACACCTTTGTTCATGGTGACATTTTGGATGATGCTGTCACAACACCATTGATTGCTTCAACTGACGTCATTTTTCACTTTGCCGCTGAAACACATGTTGATAGATCCATCACCAACCCTCAGACATTTTTTAAAAATAACATTCTAGGAACAATACATCTTTTGGAAAATGTACGCACTCACAATCCATCTCTACGATTTGTTCATATCTCTACCGATGAGGTGTATGGCAGTATTTCCGAACCCCAAACATTTAAAGAATCCAGCCCCCTATCCCCTAGCTCCCCATACTCCTCCTCTAAGGCCGCAGCAGACTTTATAGCACTTAGCTATTTTAAAACCTTTAACATAGACGTCGTTATAACAAGAACATGCAATAACTTTGGACCCTTTCAATTTCCAGAGAAGCTCATTCCCGTTATTATTTCAAATGCATTAAAAAACAAGTCCATCCCCATCTATGCAGAGGGTCTCAACTCTCGAGATTGGATTTATGTTCTAGACAATGCCTCTGCGATATGGAATGTCGCCCAATATGGCCTTTCAGGAGAGGTCTACAATATTGGCTCCAATAATGAATGGAAAAATATTGATCTCGTCAAAAAGCTTTTAGACCTGCTTGGAAAATCACATCACCTTATTGAATTTGTAAAAGACCGCCCCGGACATGATTGGCGTTACGCTATTGACTCCTCAAAACTTCAAAAAAATTGTCACTGGGAATCCCAATATTCTTTTGAAACAGCTCTGAAAGAAACCGTTCACTGGTATAAAGCCAACACGAAGTGGGTGGAAACTGTCTTAAAAAAACCCCCCTCTCTTTTTTCATAAAATTACCTCTTGAGAGAAGATTACGAAGAGAATAAGAACAAACTTTTCCCACCTGTTCCATACTGATTCACTATTTAAATTTCAAGATCAGAGTTCCAATGATAACCTTTAACCGAACACTTTTGGTTTAAAGATTTTCTGGTTAGTAATAGTTGGACTATTTCCCGTAGCTCTGATAACAAAAAGCCCCTGCTTCTCCGAGTAAATACCCGTCCCCTCATTGGCCTTTAAGTAAGCTATCGCTCCGTAGACCTTCTTGTTCGCATAGTGGGAAAAGATTTTCTTAAACAGTGTGAGCTTATTTATAAAGTGATCTACATCCTTCAAGCGCAAAGTGGTTTTCACTTCCACAACGACAGCCTCTTCTCCATTTGTGGCAATAATGTCAAATTCATAGGGCTTATCTTCAAAGACGGTGGATGTCTCTTGAGCTAGTGTTGAAACCTGAATATTTTTCTCATTGAGCAAACGGACAAGATCTCCTTTAACAAGAGATTCCATAAGTTTTCCCCATTGCCCTGTGAAGAGTTCGTCTAGATATTTAATACGGCGGTCCGTTTCTCTCTTCTGCTTCTGAAGCTGACGATCTGCTTCTTTCCTCTGCTCTTTCATTTGCTCTTTCATTTGCTCCTTCAGCTCGGCCATACCTGCCCAGAACTCTTCTGCTGTCACTTTTTTCCTCGGTTCAGACATTAGATCTCTCTCCTCCTGATTTAAGATTTTATAGCCTTGTCTATTTCAAAAATCAATTTCACAACAGGTCTTTGCAAAAATGAAACAGAGCTAATAACAAAACAAATGGGTTTTTAAGTAAAAATATGTCGCTTATTCGGATTTGGAAAAAATCTGGACATTCCAACCCATCAGGCACAAGTTCGCCCACCACTTCATTCGAGAACGAAATCCCAACACCTATTCTTCAAATAGGGTTAGTATTTTGGACCTATGACTTCAATAGAGAACCCACATATATGTTCAGGTGTAGCTAAGAACACACCCCTACATCGAATTGTACAATATGGATCAGTCAATGAATGCCGTTCAATTATTCATAAGCACTGGAGCTAACATCCATCTAGTCATATGAATAACTTAGACAGACATTAGATATAGGAGAATCTTCATTTTGCAACGCTGGTATCAGTTTAATCGTATGGCTTACTTAAACATAAATGAAAAGTAATGATAGATTATGATGATATTAATCCAGTTATATTGATAGCTTAAATCCTACTAACAGCAACTCAAGTGGCCTTGAACCAAAACAAAACTTAAAATATACTTAATTTATCGTAATATACTAAAAAATTGCTATATTTAGATAAATTAAGTATAAGTAGGGTATGGATCCGATAAAAAACCCATTTTCTCCGGGTGCGGGTGCTCTTCCACCCGAATTAGCTGGTCGTGCATCTATTTTAGATAAGGCTCGAGTGGCTTTAGCTCGCCTCCAACGTGGTAAATCAGAAAAGAGTTTTTTATTGGTGGGATTGAGGGGGGTTGGAAAAACAATTTTATTAAATAAAATGGACGAAATTGTCAAAACATCGGGATACAAATCGATCTATATAGAAGCTCATGAAAATAAACCGTTTGCCAAAATATTAACTCCATATTTGCGCTCTTTATTATTTAAGTTGGATTCTGAAGGCATAGATCGAAAAGTCAAAAAAGCACTTCGAGTGCTTAAAAGTTTTTTTACATCTCTAAAATTAAAGTATGGAGATATTGAGTTGAGTTTAGATATAGATCCCGAGAGGGGAATTGCAGATAGTGGAGATCTTGAGATTGATATACCTATTCTTTTAGAGCATATTGCAGAAGCCGTACAGAATAGAGAAATGGCTGTCTCTATTATTGTCGATGAATTGCAATATTTGTCGCAAATAGAATTGAGTGCCCTTATCATGGCTATTCATAGAATCGTACAAAAACAGCTTCCTTTAGTTTTCATTGGTGCTGGATTACCACAATTAATAGGTCTAGCTGGACGATCAAAATCTTATGCAGAAAGATTGTTTGATTTTCCTCACATTGGCCCTCTTCGAGAAAAAGATGCTTTTATAGCACTTCAAAAACCTGTACGTACTTTCGGTGTAGAATTTGATGATAGAGCTTTACAAGAGATTATGAATCAGACGCAGGGTTATCCCTATTTTTTACAAGAATGGGGTTACCAGTCTTGGAATTTAGCTAAAGATAAAAACATCTCTCTAGAAGTTGTGAAACAGGCGACAAAGCATTCTTTAAAAAGATTAGATGAAGGTTTTTTTAGAGTGCGTTTTGACAGGTTAACACCTAAAGAAAAAGTTTATCTGTCCACATTGGCTTCGTTTGGAAGTGGAACACATAGATCAGGTGATATTGCTGAAAAGCTGGGAGCCAGCCCTCAGAGTGTAGCCCCTTTGAGAAATAACTTAATAAAAAAAGGAATGATCTATAGCCCATCTCATGGGGATACGGAATTTACAGTTCCTCTTTTTGATCAATTTATGAAGCGAGTCATGCCTGAGAATATATCTTCATTTTAATTATATTTGGCTCAAAACAACTTAAGCTATTTTTTGTAGGGTTTAATTTTGTCTTGAACCTAATTTATCCTATCTATTTTAACCGAACACTTTTGGTGTAAACGTTTTCTGGTTAATAATAGTTGCACTGTTTCCCGTAGCTCTGATAACAAAAAGTCCCTGCTTCTCCGAGTAAATACCCGTCCCCTCATTGGCCTTTAAGTAAGCTATCGCTCCGTAGACCTTCTTGTTCGCATAGTGGGAAAAGATTTTCTTAAACAATGTGAGCTTATTTATAAAGTGATCTACATCCTTCAAGCGCAAAGTGGTTTTCACTTCCACAACGACAGCCTCTTCTCCATTTGTGGCAATAATGTCAAATTCATAGGGCTTATCTTCAAAGACGGTGGATGTCTCTTGAGCTAGTGTTGAAACCTGAATATTTTTCTCATTGAGCAAACGGACAAGGTCTCCTTTAACAAGTGATTCCATAAGTTTTCCCCATTGCCCTGTGAAGAGTTCGTCTAGATATTTAATACGGCGGTCCGTTTCCCTCTTCTGCTTCTGAAGCTGACGGTCTGTTTCTTTTCTTTGCTTCTGAAACTGACGATCTGCTTCTTTCCTCTGCTCTTTCATTTCCTCTTTCAACTCGGCCATACCTGCCCAGAACTCTTCTGCTGTCACTTTTTTCCTCGGTTCAGACATATAGATCTCTCCTCCTGATTTAAGATTTTATAGCCTTGTCTATTTCAAAAATCAATTTCACAACAGGTCTTTGCAAAAACGAAACAGAGCTAATAACAAAACAAATGGGTTTTTAAGTAAAAATATGTCGGTCATTCGGATTTGGAAAAAATCTGGACATTCCAACCCATCAGGTACAAGTCTAGCTGTGTAATTTTTTAGGATCTTAGATGGACCTGAACACTCCACTTAATGAAGTACAACCAACTGGGCACACCCTATTCAAGGATAAAAGACAAGACCCAAGTTCAACTCAAAATGCGAAGAAGTGCCAGGGGAGCGGGAGCATCTGGTTACTGTGTCATGACAATCAGTCACAGTTACCCCAGGCAGTCCTATGCATGCCGGAATTCCACGTCCACATCCACCACCAGTCCCCGGTTCTGAATAATAACCACCAGCTATGTTGATAGCCCAATTTTCCGACACGAAAATTTTAGATCCTAAAGCAACACCTATAAAAAATAAATCGCTATCAGAAGGACTAAGAGCATATCTAGCCCTTCCTAAAAGGTATGGAACCCACAAACCACTCTTGCTTTTTCTATCTAAAATATCTACAAAATTAAAGATAATCCCCAACTCTCCAGCATAATAACGGTTCTTCTTCATCCCCCCTGTATCCTCATTCCAAGAAAGTAAAGCATAATAAGGCTCAAAGCGGCCTAGAAGAAACGAATGGCTTAATCCTACTTTAAGTATCGAGTCCATGTACTTGTTCTTCTTCAAATTATAACCCAAATTTAAATGAACCCCATGCAAAAGACTTTTTCTCTGCTTTGGCTCACCTTCTGCCAAATAGTTATCCTCTATCTCTATTGAGTCATCTGAGTCTACACCTCTTAAACGAGGCTTTTTACTCGAAACAATATCTCCTGAACGTATTTGAAAAATACACTCTTCTGTTGAAACAAAAACAGCATTTCCTTTTTTCTTAATCACTCTAGAAGAACAACTCTCACCTTTTGCATTTGATATGTACAAACTCTTCTTAAGATCTATATCTTTGCCTCGAACAACGGCAAAAGATTTTTTCTCATTCACTTCTATGATCTCAAAGGCAAAACTTTTAAAATGAAATAGCAATAAAGATAAAATAAATAATATTCTCATGATATACCCCCCCCCCTATAATTTGTAGATTCAAAACAACTTATAAAGGGAATGATTTGTTTGATTATTTTAATACTATATAGATACATGTCTTTCGTGTCTATAATTAAATCTCAATACACGTTCTTTTAGGCGTAAATAAGAAGTTTCTTTATTATTTATTCCTTTCATTTCTTAACCCTGACTTCAGCTAAGGAAAGAGGAATATCATCTGTTTATTCTTCTAAATCTATAAAGCCTGATAGCTTATCTCCAAAGATTTCCAATTTCTATTAATATG
The DNA here is from genome assembly GCA_965116215.1 of Bdellovibrionales bacterium. Taxonomy (GTDB): domain Bacteria; phylum Bdellovibrionota; class Bdellovibrionia; order Bdellovibrionales; family JAKFYE01; genus CBDBKL01. The sequence goes on from OZ220494.1 coordinate 1,265,156, forward strand.
ATTTGTTATTCTACCTGTTTGGGAATAGGTGTTTGTTATTAGAGTCCTGCGACACCAACTTCCCTCAGGTTTAAAAAGATCTAGCAGGTCTCATTCTTAATAAATAGGGAGTCTCGTTATAAGGCCCTAACTTTTTATAGATGATACTTACTTATAGCAACATCTTATAAAAGTCTCTCGGTCTATTAATGGGGCATTCTAGGAGAAGTCCCTCTGTCAAAAAGCTGAGATATTGAAAAATCTTTTTATCAGCCTTCCTACAAACTTGTCCCCTGAATTTCTTGAACGATAAAGGATGCTGATATATTTGAAGTCCAGAGAGCATCATATCGCCATCTTTTCCCTGAATAACTTGAGAATACTGATGCGTTTGAAGTCAGATGGACCCAACGCCTCACAGTGTCCACTTGAATTATTTGAGAATACTTAATATATTTTAAAGTGTGGAGCATTAGAGAGTTCATTGATAAACGTAAAGGGGGGGCTACTTCATGAGTTGTCTTACATATTCTAAGTGTCGGCTGCATCACACTGTACTTTTTATTCTATTAGTACTGGCTTTTCCAAATGCAAATCTAAATGCACAGCCTTATAGCACTATAGTGGAGAAGGGAAAAGCTCTCTTTAGCTCAAAGGCTTGTGCCGGCTGCCATACCTTTGGAAAAGGGGAGCTTTCAGGACCAGATTTAAAAGACGTCTTTTCTCGACGTGACCCCCATTGGGTGATGAGATGGCTAACACACACAAGTGAGATGGCAAAATCTGACCCCACTGCAAAAAAAATGATCGATAAATATGCATTGGAGATGCCGGATTTAAACCTTAGCCATGAGGAGGCAGTGGCTTTGATGGCCTTCATGTCAAAAAGTGGCGGTGGAGAGTTAGATTTATCGGCACTTGAAAACTCTCAACCAAAGAAAGTGGAAAAACCAATTCCAGTAGAAGCTTCAGCACCTACCGTAGCAGAAAAAAAGAAACCTGGGATGTGGAGTCGCTTAGTCTCTTGGTTCAAAAGCTTATTTTCGTCCGAATCTGATGCTACAGGTGGGAAAACTGTAAAAGAAGTAGCTAAGGCCCGAGGACTGAGTCCTGATGATATTCTTGCCGCTGTAAAAACATATATGCCAACGGGAAAGCATGATCCTTTTTTAATGTTTTCTTCAGGAGGACATGCGGGCAATGTTTTAGTTATCGGTGTCCCTTCAATGCGTATTATTAAGACCATTCCTGTTTTTACACCAGACTCTTGGCACGGATACGGCATTGGAAATAGCGAATCCACAAAAATGTTGGATAAAAGTGCAAGACATAAGGGGCAAAAGTTGCGTTGGGGGGATGTGCACCATCCAGCTCTTTCTGAAACCGATGGCTCGTATGATGGACAATTTTTGTTTGTTAACGACAAGGCGAATGCACGTATTGCAGTCATTGACCTTAAAGACTTTGTTACTAAGCAGATTGTCACCAATCCGCTGTATGTCAATGACCACGGAGGTGCATTTGTGACTCCAAATACAGAATATGTAATTGAAACCTCACAGTATAATGTGCCCCTACCTAACCGATATGAACCTCTAGAAAAGTTTTCATCAAAATACAAAAGTGCAGCTACCTTTTGGAAATTTGATCGTCAAAAAGGACGTATTGATGAGAAAAATAGCTTTTCTATTGAGCTTCCTCCTTATTGGCATGATTTGACAGATGTGGGTAAACAGGTCAGCGATGGCTATGCCTTCTTAAACACACTGAATACTGAACAAGCCACAGGGGGAAATCTTAAAGGGAAACCCAACATAGAAGTTGGTGCGTCTAAAAATGATATGGACTTTCTTCATGTTATTCATTGGAAAAGGGCGGCTCAGCTTGTGGCTGAAAAAAAATATAAAGTCGTTGCAGGGATGAAGCTCATTACTCTTGACACTGCCATTTCGGAAGGCATTGTTCATCTTATTCATGAACCTAAAAGTCCTCATGGAATCGATGTTTCTCCCAACGGTGTTTACTTAGTTGTTTCTGGAAAACTTGACCCTCACACTACAGTGTATTCCTTTCCTAAAGTGAAAAAGGCGATCGAAGATAAAGATTATGATGGAAAAGATAAGTACGGGGTGCCAATACTCAGATTTGATGCGGTAAAAATAGCTCAGGTGGAGGTGGGTCTTGGTCCACTGCACACTCAATTTGATAAAGACGGATATGCCTATACAAGTTTATTTTTAGATTCAGCAATTGCTCGATGGACTCTAGGTGAGCCCTATTTTCCAAAAGATCAAGCTTGGAAGGTACAAAGTACTGTTTCAGTACACTACAACATAGGTCATTTAAGCTGTATTGAAGGCGATACAGTGGCCCCTGGTAAGGGTTATTGTGTGGCCTTAAATAAATGGGCACTGGATCGTTATACCCCTGTCGGCCCTCTACTTCCTCAAAATTTTCAGCTTATTGATACTTCAGGGGATCAAATGAAAGTATTGTATGATCTTCCTATTCCAAATGCAGAGCCTCACTATGTACAAATAATAGAGGCGTCAAAACTTCAACCTATTCACGCATATCCTGTTGGAACAAATCCCTACACTATGAAGAAAAGTCCTCATGCGATTTTTTCTGGACAGGAAAGAATTGAAAGAAATGGAAACCGTGTTACCGTATACATGACGCTCATTCGAAGCCATCTCACACCAGATGTGATTGAAGTCAACAAGGGCGATCATGTGACCATACACTTAACAAATGTTGAAGCGGCAAAAGATGCCACTCACGGATTTGCAATAAGTGATTACAATATTAACTTGTCCGTTGAGCCTGGTGAGGTAGAGACTGTGGAATTTACGGCGGATCGTTCAGGAGTCTTTCCTTACTACTGCACTGAGTTTTGCTCGGCCCTGCATTTAGAAATGACGGGACACCTTTTGGTTAAATAGTGGGAGAAATTTTGTGCTGGGCTCATTAAAGACTATTTTAAATAAAAATGTTCTTCTCATTAAGATAGGAAAGTTTTTGAATACGAAGCGAGGTGTAACAGTTCTCGTATTTTTAGGTGCGGGAGTTCTTCTCTCCTCTTTTTGGTTTCCCTATTGGAGCCTTAATTTACAGGCTCCTCAATACCCTGAGGGCTTAAAAATTCATGTTTATATGGACCATGTTGAAGGAGACGTTAGGGAAGTCGATATACTAAATCATTATGTTGGAATGCGAAGCCTTGAGGATGCAGCTAAGTTTGAAAGACAGTTTGCATGGTATGGTTTAATTCTTTTAGTCCTTGGTGCCGTGCTCGTTATTCCAATGAGTCGGAAAATATATAAAGTTTTTTATCTTCCACCTCTTCTTTTTATAGGTGGGTTTATAGGAGATCTTTTTTATTGGCTCTATCAAGCGGGGCATGACTTAAATCCCGATGCTCCAGTGAATATAAATCCTTTTACTCCAACTCTTCTTGGAAAAGGAGAGGTGGGACAGTTTAAAACTTTTGCGTTTTTTTCTACAGGATTTTGGATAGCTATATTAGGTATAGTTATAATATTTTATGCTCTTAAGAAAAAGAAACATCTTTCCCTAAGGACGTAAGAACTCTAAAAGTTGTGGGAAAGGTTGTCAGGGGCATCTCGGTGGTGAGTAAAAAAAACTTAAAAATGATTGCCCTTGTTGGTTTTTTATTTCTTTTTTCTCCTCAATCTGCAAGAGCTGAAAAGAGTCTGCAAGACCTTCTAGATCAAGCCCCTTCAGGATCTACACTGATAATTCCCTCTGGGATCTACAGAGGTCATTTTACGATTTCTAAGCCTTTAAAAGTCGTAGGGTCTCAGAATGTTGTCCTTGATGGATCTGGCGTAGGGACTGTTCTCAAAATTATGTCTAAAGATGTTACAATAGAAAATCTTACTATTAGAAACTCAGGAAATGCGATTGGAAATGAAGACTCAGGACTTCATGTTGAAGATAGCCCTGGCTTTCAATTAAAAAAAGTAAAACTTTATAATGTCCTCTATGGAGTTCGATTGCTTGCAAGTCCTTATTCCACTATTTCACAGTGTTCCATTGTAGGTAGAGAGCATAATTTAGGAAGAAGGGGGGATGGTATAAAAATTTGGTACAGTCCAAATGTCAGTGTTAGCTATAGTAGCATTAGTCATGTTCGAGATATATTGATATGGTATTCTGACCACTCAAAATTTTTCAACAACAATGTTAGAAATAATCGCTATGGACTCCATTACATGTATTCTCATGGTAATATTGCTGCTAACAATATTATTCAAAAAAATTCTGTTGGAATCTATGATATGTATAGCAATGATCTTTTATTGACTGGAAATAAATTAATTGGAAACCGAGGGCCTAGTGGATACGGGTTTGCTGTTAAAGAATCAGATGGAATTAAAGTTCTAGACAATATTATTTCTGGAAACCGAGAAGGTATTCATATTGATAACTCTCCTTTAAAAGCTCCTAGTGTAGATTCTGAAAAAACAACTATTCAAGGAAATACTATCTCATATAATGATGTGGGTGTTCTTTTTGTTGGCCGAGGTCAGTGGAATTATTTTTACAGGAATGATTTTAATGAAAATTGGCAACATGTTAGTAGTATTGACTCTGGAAAATTATTAGCTAAGTGGCATGGTAATTATTGGAGTCACTATAAAGGCTTTGACTTGAATCAAGATGGCGTTGGCGATATACCCTACAAACCCATTGGTCTTGTTGATTCTCTTATGGATAGTAAAAACGGCTTTAGAATCTTTCGGTTTTCTCCAGCAATGATGGCTTTGCAGTTTTCAGAGAGAAGTATTCCTTGGCTTGTGCCCGAACCCAGGCTGGTCGATAAAGCTCCTAAAGTAAAACCTTATAAAATACAGGCTTCAAAGGCCAGTCTTGTTTTTTCAGTCTCCATTTTTCTAATATCAATTGGATTTCTAGGAACGGTGTGGGTTTTGTTTAAAAAGGTGCAATTATGATTCAGGTTCGAGATTTAAAAAAATCATTTGGTCGTCAAAGAGTCCTTTCAGGTCTAAACATTGATATTGGCATGGAGGCCGTTGCACTATTAGGTCCAAACGGGGCAGGAAAGACAACTTTTTTAAAATGTCTTTTGGGACTTCTTGAATACGAGGGTGAAATTCTGATTGATGGATTGAAGGTTAAAGGTAATGAACTAAAGATTAAACAAAAAATTGGATATGTTCCCCAAGTGTTTCCTCTATGGGGTGATTTGAGCCTGAGTGAAGCCATGGGGTTTTTTGTTAAACTCAGAAAGGCAGACTCCACACGTGCAGATGAGTTATTAAATCATTTTGACCTTAAAAAAGAGAGTGACAAGAAAATATCGGAATTATCAGGGGGAATGCGACAAAAACTCTCTATTGCCATTGCACTACTTTCTGACCCTGAAATTATTTTGTTAGATGAACCCACTGCAAATCTTGATGTATGGGCTATAAAGGAAATATTGTCGATCCTTCTCTATTGGAGGGGAAAGAAGACAATTCTACTATCCAGTCATCGTATTGAAGAGGTCCGAGTTGTCACTGACCGTATTGTTCAGTTGCAAAATGGCTTGTTAAAATCACTCGGCAGTGATGACATTGAAGGTTTAAGAGTGGAGAGAAAGGAGGAAAAGTGAGACCCTCTCTGCTTATCATGAAACTCACATTTATGGAGCTTTTTCGACAAAAATGGGTGCTTGGAGCCAGTTTGTTATTTGGAGGCTTAATGTTACTACTTTCTATTTCAGGAGGTGGTGCTATGAGTGGAGTCACCAGCTTTGAACGATTAACAGCGTTACTTCTGAATATTCTCTTGCTTTATATTCCGCTTCTCGCATTTACAGTTGGTGCACAAATTGTTTCAGGGGATCGTGAAAATGGTACTCTTGCTTATTTGCTCAGTCACCCCATAAGTAGATTAAATTATTTTTTGGGTAAACTCTATGGGATAAACTTAGCTATCTGTGCTTCTTTGGCACTGAGCTTTGGGCTTGCTGGACTCGGCATGGCTTTTCGAGGATCATCGGGATTGGGAAGCTATTTATTGCTCTGTTTGTTCTCATTTTTATTTTCGTTTTTGTGTGTCGGTATTGGTCTCTTAATTTCAGTGTTGTCCAGTAGTCGAACTAAAGCATTGGGTTTTGCTGTGATATCTTGGTTAGTATTTACGATATTTAGTGATCTGGGAATTATGGGGGCCAGTCTGTTATTGAATATCAGTACAAAACTTACAGTCGGCTTAGCTTTTTTAAACCCTATTGAGACGTACAAAATTATTTTAATAAAACTGACTGCAGAAAACTTAGAAGTTCTTGGAACAAGCGGAATGTTCTTTGATAGAGTTTTTGGTGTTTGGATGATTCCCCTACTTATTATATGGCTTGTGGTCATTACGATTTTAACTGTAGTCACTTCATTATTTTTATTCTTAAGACAAGAGGAAAGCTAAGACAATGTCAAAGATATATTTAAAGAAAAAGACTCTACCTTTAATACTACTGATTATTGTTATACCAGTGATTCTGTTAACGATTTGGTTATCTTATCTTGATAATTCCGATGAGAAAATTTCACCTATAGTCGCTGGCGTTACAAAATGTTCTCATTGTGGAATGATGATCTCCGACCTGCGATTTGCAGCCGCTATAAGATTTAAAAGTGAAAAAAAGTCACACGCAGATCATTATTATGATGATCTGGGTTGTTTAAAAAATCATAGCTCTGAATTTCATTACGAGCATTTAGAAGGCTGGGTTCATAGTTTTAAGTCAGAAAAGAAAATTCCTATCAATAAAGCTTGGTTTATAAAAACCCAACGTCAAACTCCTATGGGATCTGGTTGGATTGCAGTTAAAGACAAAACAGATTTCGATGAGGAAGCTTTTGATATTGACAGTTTCCTTATCGATAATAAAGTGCATGAGTATTGAGATTTAATCATAGACACGAAAGACATGTATCTATATAGTATTAAAGATAATCAAACAAATGATTCCCTTTATAAGTTGTTTTGAATCTACAAATTATAGGGGGGGGGTATATCATGAGAATATTATTTATTTTATCTTTATTGCTATTTCATTTTAAAAGTTTTGCCTTTGAGATCATAGAAGTGAATGAGAAAAAATCTTTTGCCGTTGTTCGAGGCAAAGATATAGATCTTAAGAAGAGTTTGTACATATCAAATGCAAAAGGTGAGAGTTGTTCTTCTAGAGTGATTAAGAAAAAAGGAAATGCTGTTTTTGTTTCAACAGAAGAGTGTATTTTTCAAATACGTTCAGGAGATATTGTTTCGAGTAAAAAGCCTCGTTTAAGAGGTGTAGACTCAGATGACTCAATAGAGATAGAGGATAACTATTTGGCAGAAGGTGAGCCAAAGCAGAGAAAAAGTCTTTTGCATGGGGTTCATTTAAATTTGGGTTATAATTTGAAGAAGAACAAGTACATGGACTCGATACTTAAAGTAGGATTAAGCCATTCGTTTCTTCTAGGCCGCTTTGAGCCTTATTATGCTTTACTTTCTTGGAATGAGGATACAGGGGGGATGAAGAAGAACCGTTATTATGCTGGAGAGTTGGGGATTATCTTTAATTTTGTAGATATTTTAGATAGAAAAAGCAAGAGTGGTTTGTGGGTTCCATACCTTTTAGGAAGGGCTAGATATGCTCTTAGTCCTTCTGATAGCGATTTATTTTTTATAGGTGTTGCTTTAGGATCTAAAATTTTCGTGTCGGAAAATTGGGCTATCAACATAGCTGGTGGTTATTATTCAGAACCGGGGACTGGTGGTGGATGTGGACGTGGAATTCCGGCATGCATAGGACTGCCTGGGGTAACTGTGACTGATTGTCATGACACAGTAACCAGATGCTCCCGCTCCCCTGGCACTTCTTCGCATTTTGAGTTGAACTTGGGTCTTGTCTTTTATCCTTGAGTCGGAGGGTGAACTCAACATTTTAGAACTTCTCCGACAAGTGTTCATATGGACGTTCAAAGAAGATGGAGTTTTTGGGGTTTAATTTGGATCTCATTTTTTATTCTGGAATAGGGTGAACTCAAGTTGAGTTTCGATCTTATCTTTTATCCTTAAAGTGAGAAAACAATGAGAGTAAGTTGTGCTTTAGTTGAACTTGGGTTTTATCTTTGAATAGGGGGCACTCAACTCTAGCTCAAATTGAGTTTCGATCTTATCTTTTATCCTTAAGTGGGAAAACAATGAGGGCCAGTGAGACTTTAATTGGAACCCTGTACTTTATATCCTCAATTAGAAATTCAATATAGACAGAAAATAGAATATTTCAACTTCAGAGCAAGCCTTGTGAGTCCGAAAAAGAAAATAAAGAGAGAATGATTTTCGAAATAAAAAAATCTCTTTGATAGAGGACGTCGTTATGAAAGGTATTATTCTTAGCGGGGGATTGGGTACAAGAATGTATCCCACAACAAAAGTCATTGGCAAACAATTGCTACACGTTTATGACAAACCTGTCATATATTACCCCCTCTCTACTTTGGCTTTAGCGAATATTAAAAATATTGCTATTATCAGCACACAAAAAGATAGACCCCTTATAGAGAAGCTTCTGGGAGATGGTAAAAAGTTTGGATTAGAAATCAACTACTTGATTCAAAATGAGCCTGGAGGTATTGCAGAAGCATTTTTAATTGCCGAAGAATTTATTGATAAAGACCCCGTGAGTTTAATACTGGGAGATAACTTCTTCTATGGAGATAGTTTGCCTAAAAAATTAAGAACATGGACCAACCACCACGATGGGGCCAGAGTTCTCGCCTATCCAGTACGAGATCCCAGTGCCTTTGGGGTTTTGGAATTCAACGCCGAGGGTGAACCAATACGTTTAATAGAAAAGCCCACTCAACCAAAATCACATTGGGCTGTGACTGGATTTTATTTTTACGACAAAACAGTTGTCGAAAAAGCCAAACAACTCAAACCCTCTCCAAGAGGAGAGCTGGAAATCACAGATCTGAACAATCTCTATCTAGAAGAAAAAAAGTTAAAGGCTTCACTTCTCAGCCGTGGAGTCGCTTGGCTAGATATGGGAACACCTGATAGTCTTCTTTCATGTGCTCAATTTGTACAAACTATAGAAAGACAGCAGGGCTTTAAAATTTCCTGCCTTGAAGAAATTGTCTACCTTAAGGGATGGATAGACAAAAAACAACTGAGTGCTTTAATTCAAGAAAGTCCCTCTAACGATTACTCTCAATATCTGACTAACATACTAAAGGGAACACGGTATTAGTCGCCAAGAGCTTGGGCTTGTCAACTGCAACTGCATAGGATAGACATCTCTAAAATGCCTTGGGAGAGGTGGCCGAGTGGTTGAAGGCGCACGCCTGGAACGCGTGTAGGCGTTAATAGCGTCTCGAGGGTTCGAATCCCTCCTTCTCCGCCAATCTGTTCATTGTGTTAAGCATTGGAGTGGAGACTTATTCTACTTTCGATCGTTATAGAGCTTTATTCAGGAGAGATCGTTTATTTTATGCTTAAGTACATGAGCACTACCTAGCTTGCGCTTTAACCTGCAGGATGAGACTTTGGAAGCCTTAAAAATTATTTGCGCCACCAAAGGAGAGAATGGAAGGGAGAGTTTTTCTTAAGCCTTTCAAAATGAGTTTTCTGAGGCGCAGGGCGTATCTCGAAGAGAGACGAGCTGCGGACCTCAGAGCTGTCTGAGCTTTTGAAAGCCTTAAGAAAAACTCTCACCCTCTTATCACCCTATAAACCCACCTTGAGAGAAAATCTCATTTCATTGAAGCTCTCAAGTCCTTGAACCAAAAAACACCTATTTTTTACCAATCATTACAATAAATTATCTCCCACAAAAGCCCACCTCAAGTGCCATAAACCTTTCAAAAAATAACCCCCTCCTTGGACTCAAATAAAACCTAAAATGGACCGATAAGTTATTAGAGATTTTATTATTAGAGGAGGAAGAACAATATGAAAGCAATCACTAAAGAGATAAAAAAACTATGGAAGGATGAATCAGGACAAGGGATGACCGAATATATTTTGATTCTACTTATTGTCATTGCCATCGCCGTTATGTTTAAAGATCAGATCAAAAATGCAATCGGTGGGAAAATAGGAGATCTTGCCGGAGAGTTACAAAGTTTTAGCGCAAATTAAACAGGAAAAGATGAGGTGAGTTGTGACAACAGAACTAGCCATTTTACTGGCTCTTTTTTTATTTATCGTTGTGGGCGGAGTCCTTAATAACAAATCTGGAATAAGGGCCACGTTTCTAGCTGCAGGGCCCAATTTAGGGGCTCGTATAGAAAAACATTTAGAAACAGGAGCGGGTTTTGTTCACAGAACCAACGCTTGGGAACCTCCACCACCTGCCCGATAAAGTCACCAGGATCTGTATATGAAACCCATACTTCTTATCGCCATACCAACACTGATTCTCATTGCAGGAACCGTAGACGATCTTTGCAGTCGAAAAATTCACAATACTCTTTTGATCTTTTGTCTCTCCGTTGCTCTTATTTTTCAATTTTACACTGCAGGGCCAATGGGCCTCCTCGTCGGTTTAGGAGGAATGGTGACAGCTCTACTTCTTTTCTTTCCCTTTATACGATCAAAGACTTTTGGTGCAGGAGACATGAAACTCATGATGACCTTTGGACTTGCAACAGGAATGACAGAAGTCCTCTATGTGACTCTTTATTCTCTCGGCTGGGGATTTCTCTTAGGCTTACTGATTGTTCTCTTTAACGGAGAAATAAAGGCTCTTGCTCAAAACATTAAAGATATTCTCCAAAGAAAAAAGATAGACTCTAAAAAGCTACATTCCATGCCATACAGCATTGCACTACTCTGTGGGTGGGTAACATATATAACTATAAAAAAGTAAGGTGATTATTTATGACAAGTAAGGGACAGGCCTCAGTAGAATCGATACTTCTAATGACAATAGGGCTCATGTTAGCTTTGACCCTCACAAATGCTGCAAAAGAAAAAAGATGGCTAGCCCATTTTATAGAAAAACCATGGAACCATTTGGATGGAATGATTCAATGGGGTGTCTGGGGGGGAGACCAATACACATCTGCACACTTTTCTCCCCGACGCACTTCTAAGGAAGGAGATCTATAAAATGCACAACTCCTATGGGTTTATCACCGTTGATTTTCTATTTGCCACCATTTTAACCTTTGGGTTAACGGGGATTATTTTTGCCCTCAGCACAGCCCTAACTATCATAGAAGTCAGCCAATATGTGACATACTCATCTGCTCGTGCCTATAGTGCCGCCCATATAGACCTCCCACATCAAGAAGAAGCAGCTCGAAAAAAATTCGAGGCTCTGAGGGAAACCCCTGGTATTGGAAACCTGATAACTAATCGACACTTTAATTTAAGTGATCCCAAACCAGGGCCTGGTCCCTCTTACCACACAACACATAACGATATGCACGGAGTTTCTGCCACTCTCACTCTAGCTGGACTCAATTTTCAAATTCCTATTTTTGGGACCACTCGACAAACTCAAGAACCCTTTCAAACCACTGTACATAGTTATTTGGGAAGACACCCCAGTCAAGCTGAGTGTCAAAAGGTGAATGAACAACGCTGGGATTTTATCTCGTCTTGGTACTCACTCCCCCTTGCTTCTCCCCCCCTCGTCATTATGGATAATGGATGTTGATATGAAGACAAGAAAAAACACTCTCATTCAAAAACTGACCCCCCAAAGATATTCCCATAGATTTCTCTTTGAGAACAACGGTAGTAGGATAGACAACAACTTTAATTGTTGGTCACACAAAATCTCCAGTACAGCCGATCGTGCTCCAAGACAGAATATCAGTTCCACTTATCAAATGAATAGCAAAGAAAACAAAATCCTATCTCTCTTTGACGTTGACAGCTCTGCCCATAGGACAAGGGACAAAGATCTCCCTAACTGTCATCAAAAGGGAATGGCTCTCTTGGAAACGCTAACTCTAATGATTGTCTTTATTGTCCTCGCCGGTTACATGCTCGGCTTTTTTAGTGTCGTACACTCTGGAATTAAAAATTCCATTGCCGCTCGAAACCTGGCTTTCGAATCCTTCCGCAATCGCTCCGATTTACGACTATGGAGAGATAATAACCCTAAGATTATTAGTTATTATAAAGACTTTCGTTGGCATTCCACCATTTCTGAAAATACACCACAACGCAACGTTGGTGGTCCCGAACTCTATTCAACAGGTCGAAGAATCAACTACATAGGAGAGGGTAGAGACAATCGCAACGTTTCTGGTGAACTGAATGATTTTGAAATACAGAAAACAAACACTGTATGGGTAAAGACAGCTTACGGAATATGCTTAACCGCAGAATGTTAAAAGGGAGATAAAAAATGAATTCCAATCAAACACAAACACTCTGGATAGCTATTGGTGCCGCCATCTTTGCCATGTTTCTTATATACAGTTATTCCCAAGAGAAAAAGGCAGAATACGATAAAAAATATGGCTCCACAAAAAGAGTCATCGTGGCCACTCAAGATATTTTAGAAATGGATACTATCGATGACACCATGGTGGAAATTATTGAAAAGCCCATTGACTTTATACAGCCTGGTGCCATTGAAGACCCTGAAGATGCTGTGGGACTTGTTGCAGCAGCACCCATAAAAAAAGGGGAAGAAGTTCTTACAACTAAACTACTAGCTCCAGGCCCTAATACAGGTCTATCTCTACAAATTTCTCCCGGAAATCGAGCCGTCACCATTCCCATCACTGATGTCACTGGAGTCGCAAAACTCATTCGCCCAGGGGATCGCATTGATATCATCACTGCGCTTCAAGTGGGACGTGGCAATAATAGAAAAACAGAGGTCAAAACATTACTACAAGATGTTCCCGTTCTGGCCGCTGGTGTTCATATCACAAATCACATCCCCAGGGCTCTAGAAGTGAGTCAAGATGGAAAAGCAGCACATTTTAGAAACCTCAGAGGTGATCTCTCATTCACAAATCTAACCATAGAAACCCGACCACGTTTGGCCCAGGATCTCATTTATATCATGGCCTCTAACCCTGGTAGCATATACACGGTACTGAGAAATCCCAACGATAGATTATCCTCACCTTTACCGACAAGTAATGAGAACAGTGTTTTAGGGAGGCGACAAGCTCCAAAACAGCCACGACAACCTAGCTCTTTTTTAAATAGGAGATGAGTGTGAATTTTGGAATAAAACACTTTTTAACACTAAAATCTTCATGGATTATCACATTGGTCATCACATGCGCCTCTACTCTCATCGCCGATGCTAGAGAAAAACAAGTGTTTCAAGGACGTAAATATCTAGATCTCACCGTAGGATTAGAGCGTGAAGTAAAGCTCTTACACCTGCCAAAGGGAGCAAAAATTAAAGGAACTTACAAAAAAATCACTGCGGCAGAAATAAGTAAAAAAACCTCAAAAATCTGGTTTTCTCCCAAGAAAGAGGGAAACGGAACCCTGACTGTTCATGATAAAAGAGGGCGGCTCGTTCAGGAGTTCGTTATCACAGTGAGAAAAAGCAATCTGAAAAAAATTGCTAGAGAAATCAAAGCCCTGCTGTCAGAAGTGGAGGGCATAGAAATCAAAATTGTAAACAATAAAGTTTTGGTTGATGGTGAAGTCTTGCTGGCCCGAGATTATAGTCGGATTTTAGAGGTGACTCGACAGTTTCCCGAACAAGCGGCATCTATAGTGAGTTTAAGTCCACTAGCGCAGAAAAAAATTGCAGAAATGATTGAACGAGAAATTAATTTACCAGAAGTCAGTGTAAAAAGTATTAACGGACGAATTATTTTAGAAGGAACAGTTCCCACTCCTAATGAAAAAACTCGCGCTAAAAGAATTGCAGAAGCCTATGTGCCATCCTCATTTAACGAACCGGCTGTACAAGAGGGAAAATTTACTCAACCTCAAAAAAGTTATATTATAGATTTAATTGTTGTGATGCCCCCTATTGCTCCGAAAAAAAAACCACCTCCGAAAATGATACAGGTTCTCATACACTATGTTCAACTCAATAGAGATTATAATAAAGGATTTAAAATCCAGTGGACCCCTGGGTTGAGTGATGAAACGCAGGTCTCATTTGGAACAAACACCGCTGGAAGTATTATCTCCTCTCTGACTGGAACAATATTTAACCTTTTCCCCAAACTGCATTGGGCCAAATCCCATGGACACGCACGTGTTTTACGAAGTGGAAACATTATTTTAGAAAATATGAAAGAGGGAACTCTGAACTCAATAATAGAGGTGCCATACCTTGGAGCCACAAAAGATGGCGAGCAGATTTCGACAGCAAAAGCACGTATAGGTATGGAGACTAAAATTACACCTTCTCTACAGTCGGACAGATCTAATGGTGTCAGTATGGATTTAGTATTTAAAATGAGTGAGCTTCTGTCTTCCACAGCCGCTGGTCCCACAGTGGCTAGAAACGAACTCTCCACAAAGATTTTTGTTCAAAGTGGCTATAGTGCTGCTATTGGAGGATTGGCCACATTACGTCAGTCAACAGACTACAATCGACTTCCCAATAATGCCAGTCAAAGTGCTATTTTTACTCTATTTGCTGCCAAGGCTCAAGACCGTAGTCGGTCACAATTTGTTATCTTTGTCACACCCATCGTAAAAACCTCTGCCAGTGAGGGCTCAGAAAAAATCAAACAAAAGTTCAGATTACGAGACTAAAGTCTCCTCTAGAAATTCACGGGATGGCTGTCTCTATACTGACTTTTATACTCTTTTATAACGAATATTCATCACTGCAAATTGTGAGATAGAATTTGTTACCCAACAGGACTTCAACTGAATTTATAAATAAGGTGCACATTTTGAGACATCAATCACAGACACATATATAAGCCCAACAAAAAACATCAATAGCACCCACCTCTTCTGCCTCTTAAACTTAGAGTTTTCGGCTCAAATAACCGATAGAAAATGAAGAAGGATAAACAAAAAAGTGGCTATACATAAAAATTGTCATTTGATCTCTGTTGTGGGTGGCAAAGGGGGGGTGGGAAAAAGTGTTTTCTCAGCCAATCTTGCAGCCACTTTTTTACAAGAATTAAAGGCACATACTTTACTTTTAGATTTAGACTCCCGAAGCTGTGGAGATCAAAACATTCTTATAGGTAAACGCCCGATTAAAACATTATCTGAAATCACTCGCTTTACTGGACAGATCAACAAGCAGACAATACCTAGTCTCGCCACACCACTTCCCTCAGGCTTATTTTATATAGGTGCTGTTCGAACATCTGGAGAGTCATTCAGTCTTAACGCTCGCTTAATGATCTCTCAGATTGAAAGATTCAGTCCTTTTTTTAATTTTATCGTTGCAGACCTAGGTTCTGAACTAGAAGATATTCAGTTTTCAGTTATTGAAAAATCCAGTGCAGTTTTACTGATCACCACACCAGAGATCTTGTCTGTCAATCAAACGCTAAAAAAATCTCATGAAATCCTAGCCACCTCTCTGCCGGGAGACCTCCTCCTTGCAGTCGTCAATCGCTCTCATCGCTTTGGGCTTTCACCTCAGGCCATTACAAAATCTTTGAATAAACAACTTATTGGAGTTATACCACAAGACGATGCCAATGTTCTATCTTCCGTTCAATCAGGAAATCCCTTTGTCCTCAGTCATCCCCATATTCCTATTACACACTCTTACCATGAAGTCGTTAGACGTCTTACAAACAGTCAATTATTAAATAAACTCAAAGCCCTTACACATAACACAAAACTCAAACTGAAAAATCCCTCTCCCACTTCTGCTCCCTCTCGTAAAAGTAAAACTTTAAAAACTGACCCCCCTCCAAATATTCTTTTAAAATTAAGGGTCCACCAAGCCCTCATCTCCGCTATGGACTTGAAAAAAGGTATCACCAATACCAAAAACGACCCTTCCAAAGAGCAAGAGTTGATCCAAAAAACACGAAGGACAATTTCTGAAATTCTAGATCGCGAACAAGGAAATTTGAATAGGGAGGAACGCTCTCAAATTATTAAAGAAATTTTAGATGAAGCCCTCGGACTAGGACCCCTTGAAGAATTGCTTGAAAACAATCAGGTCACTGAAATTATGGTGAATGGCCCTCATAAAATATTTATTGAAAAAAATGGAAAAGTTCAACATAGCCCTGTGACATTCACAGGAAACTTGCAGCTGAGAAATATTATTGAAAGAATTGTCTCCCCATTGGGAAGACGTATTGATGAAAAAACCCCTTATGTTGATGCTCGTTTAAAAGATGGAAGCCGTGTTAATGCTGTTATTGAGCCCCTCTCCATTGATGGCCCCTCTCTGACAATCCGCAAATTTGCTAAAACACCTATAACATTTCAGGACTACGTGAAATGGAATTCTATGACACAGTCTATGTTAGATTTTTTTAAAATTTGCGTAGAAAATGGACTCAACATCCTAATTTCTGGAGGAACAGGATCAGGAAAAACAACCCTGCTCAATGTTCTATCTGGGTTCGTTCCCTCAAAAGAGCGCATCATTACCGTTGAAGATGCGGCAGAGTTACAACTTAAACAAGAACATGTTGTACGGCTAGAGACACGACCTGCTAATATGGAAGGTTCTGGAGCTATCACCATTCGAGACTTAGTAAAAAACACACTCAGAATGAGACCAGATCGGATCATTGTTGGAGAGTGCCGAGGTGGAGAGGCCCTTGATATGCTCTCTGCAATGAATACAGGACACGATGGCTCTATGACAACGATACATGCCAATAATCCTAGAGAAGCCATCACTCGACTAGAAACGCTCTGTCTTATGACAGGTATTGACTTACCTATGAAAGCCATTCGTGAGCAGATCTCACAGGCCATAGATATGATTATTCAAATTTCCAGACTTTCTGATGGGGCACGTAAGGTCACCAACGTCACAGAAATCGTAGGCATTCAAGGGGACACAGTCACCCTTCAAGAGATCTTTTGCTTTAAAGAAAAAGGATTCGATAAAAACAGAAAAATTATTGGAGATTTTGAAGCTCTAGGATTAATTCCTAGTTTTGTTGAAAACTTTGAAAGAAAGGGTGTGAAAATTCCAAGATCTCTTTTTACAAATGAACAAAAAAAAGGAGAAATGAAAAAGGAGCCGCCCAAACGCTTTATGAGAAAGAACATAAGAGGAAACAGGAGATAATCACTCATGTCTTTTTTAGGGAACGAATATCTATTTACAGCTCTCATAACAATCATTGTCTTCACCGTGATTTATAAGACGATCAATCCGATTTTTGATTGGTTGTCTTCTAAAACTTTTTCTAACAAGGAACACATTTTAAAACGCCTTGAACTCCTATTTGTTGAGACCAATGAAAAGAAAGTGACACAATTTCTCATCATCTGTAGTTTCGCTCCTGCATCACTTATCTTTTTAATATTCTGGCCCAATATTCTTTGGGGAATAGGTTTTTCGATTCTTGGTCTTATAGGAGGATGGAAGATTCCAAAAATTCTTATTGATTTTATGTATGAACGCAGATGTCATATGGTCGCAGACCAAATGGTTGATGCTATGACCCTAATGGCCAACGGCATTCGGAGTGGATTGTCTGTCAATCAATCCATGGAAAGGGTGGCTCAAAATATGCCCAGTCCCATTTCCCAAGAGTTTAATCTTGTCATTTCGCAAACAAAACTAGGATTAAGCCTAGAGGAGGCATTGAACAACTTAGGAAATCGTATACCCAGACCTGACATACAGATGTTTGTTATCTCTGTGAATATACTCAAAGAGACAGGAGGTAATATGTCTGAAACATTCCAAACAATTATGGAAACTATTAGAGAGCGAACAAAGGTTCAAAAGAAAATCCAAGCTCTTACTGCACAGGGTGTAATGCAAGGGATAATCGTTTCGAGTGTTCCATTTGTGCTATTCATTATGTTCAGTATTATGGACCCTTCATTTATTAAACCCCTTCTCAATACGACCATAGGTTGGGGCATTTTATCTATTATTATCATTTTACAAGTTATAGGGGCTATAATTATAAGAAAGATGATAAAGATAGAGGTTTGAAAATATGAAGAAAAAAACATTATTCATACTCTTCTTCGTATCAATAACTTACTCTTCTTATACCCATTCTTTCATTGACATGAAGAATGCTAACTATTCTGATACATGGGTCGACCTTCAAATTCCAGGAGGTGGATATAACTTAGAAGTTGTACGAACATATAATAGTCGATCACTACATAATGGTATATTTGGATTTGGTTGGTGCTCTGAATATGAAACAAAAATTGATATTACATCCACAGGTGAACTTCTACTCACACAGTGTGGTGCTGGTCTCCAGACCTCCTTTAGCCCAAGGAAAAACAATACAAAACGCATTGAATCCACTATTAAAAAAATATTAAGAGCCTATAAGAAAAAAAACCCTCATACTACGTCTAAAATTCTCAAAAAGTTACGTATGGAAATAAAAGGTGACCCTCACAAAAGAGAAATTTTGGCTAAAGAATTGGGAATTAAAGGTCACATTAAAAGCCAACAAACATACTACTCTAACAACACGAAAAGCGACTCTATCATAAAGAAAAAAACATACTATGAAAGACGTCTCTCTAATGGAAAAAAACAAAGATTTAATTTCAAAGGTCAACTGATAAGGCTTTTTGATGCCAATGGTAACTTTATAAAGTTCAGATACAACAAAAATGGACTCATTGATCGCATAACAGATAATATGCAAAAATCCCTTTTCATAACATATTATAAAAACAAAAAGATTAAATCTATAACTGGACCCGGAAAACAAACTGCATCTTATAGATACACTTCTAGAAATGATTTATCTCATGTCAAATTAGCAAATAAAGATGTTTATAAATATAAATACGACAACTTACACAACTTAACAGAGATTACATTTCCCGATAAAACGACGACAAAAATACAGTATAATAAAAAAAAGGATTGGGTTATCAGCTTTAAGGACAGGAAAAATTGTATTGAAAAATATAAATACACTTTATCACCAGATGATCCCGAGAATCACTATTGGTCAGAGATCAAAAAAACATGTAAGGGTAAGGTTGTGAGTCAGAGCAAGTTTGAATTTTGGTATGCTTTAAAGCCTGGGGGAAATGGAAAGTTTTTGAAAAAATTTTTCTCAAAGACCAATAATGAAAAGGCTCTAGTGGAGTACCACCCTCAATTTGAAAGACCTGTAAAGATAACAAGGAATGGCCTAACCCAAACTTTTACCTACAACACACTTGGTTTAGTTAAGACCAAAAAAGTCGGACAAATCCTTTCTAAATTTTCCTATAATATGAAACACAAAAAAGTTTCTCATATACAAGTTGGTAAAAACAAGACGGTATTTAAATATGATCCCAAGGGCAATCTTATTTACGCTCGCAATACCAACGGACAAAAAGTCACTCTTCAGTATGATAAAAGGGGCCGCATTGCCATGGTTCAAGATCAAGCTAAACGTATAATATATATTAGCTATGAAAATCGTTTTGGAAAACCTAATAAAATAGAAAGACCTGGAGTTGGAATTCTTCATATCTCATACAAATCAAATGGTGAAGTGAAAGAGGCAAAAAGCAAGACCGGAGGGGAAACTGTGGCTGTTCAAATAGCAAGTACCTTTAGCAGCTTATTAGACATTGTTCGGCCCGCAGGCTTACAATTAGGTTTATAGGGGAATCTTGATGAAATCTATTCTCATGACTCTTTTTCTTTTTTCATATCCTTCTTTAGCCGCAGTGGGGTTTCAAGAGTGTTCGGGCAAGACTGCTCTTTCTACAACAAAAGGGGGAATAGCCAATAATCAAACCATTCGTATGCCGGGTCCCTTTCCCGAGGAAACGATAGGCACTAAGGTCTGCCCTCCGGGAAATAGATCTAACTTACGTCTAACGGAACGCACCTCCTATCATGAACCCAAAAAAGACCTTGATTCCTCCTCTGTTATAGCAGAATAGACACTGAAAACTCAGATGGCATGTCTCTAAACATATGGTCTCTATACAGATGTCATATACTTAGACATTTTTCATTTGGGGTAAGAAATATAACCCACTGTAATAATTAAATATTTTATTTATTAAGAGAGGAGGGGGACTGGCATTTTTTTAGCTTATTTAGAGGTTATGAAATGAGGGGGCACACATGTATAATCAAAAAATTGTTTTTATTTACCTCACCCTAACAGTTTTACTGTTTACAGCTCCTATTGTTTTTGCGGGCACTGGTATGGGTGAAACTTGTCTCTATTCTCAATCCAAGAGTGATGTCAGATTACATCATATGACGAGACAACCTATGAACGTTGTCCATGTCGATTCTAAAACAGGAAAAGTGACTTATGGATTAGATGGCAAACGCACTCAAGGAAGCGAAACACTTAGAGAGTAAAATAAATTTTATATAACAAATGTATTATAATGCTTGCGTCTATTTTTCCATATCTTCCTTATTGAACTCAAAGATCAAACAAAAAAGATTAGGAGACTTCTCTCTTTCGTTTCACTCTTTTATAAATGATGAAAGCAATGACAGATAGGACAATAGCAAAAATAATGAAAACATGTGTTCTCTTGGCAAGAGAAATGACATAATCAATATTATCTCCGAACCAGTAGCCCATATAGATCCATATGGGAACACTAATAAGAGCAGCTAATCCGTCTTGGAGAAAAAAAACTTTAAAAGGAACACGCATGATCCCTACAGTCAGATAAATGGGAGCACGCAATCCGGGTAAAAAACGGGCGATAAAGCAGATAAACTTGGCATTTTTTTGAATGCGCTTTTCAGCGGCCTCTATCCGAGATGGAGTAAAAACTCGACGAAAGACTGGCCAAGAAAAGACATGTTTTCCATATTTATGCCCAATAAGAAATAAAATTGTATCACCGATTAATACGCCAAAAAAGCCCACAATAAATGCTCCATGCAATGAGATCGTTTGGATGGATTCGGAGGCCAATATGCCAGCTGATATAAGAGTGATATCTTCCGGAATAGGCACGCCCATTCCACAGGCAAATAGAATCCCAATAATAAGCAGATAGGCCGGCACTGTTCCCAGTCCAGTCAAAAAAGTTATAATATGAAATGCAATTCCTTGTTTTTCCATTTCTAGTCTTGGGTACTCACTTTAGAGGTCATATAATAATTTGCATATGAAAAAAATATTAATTGTAGATGATGCACCCTTTGTCAGAGAAGTTTTACGAAATTTACTAGACAAACAACAGGAATATAAAGTCATAGGAGAGGCTATTAATGGAGCTGAAGCTATCCAACTCACCAGAGTCTTACAACCAGATCTTATTCTTATGGATATGATTATGCCAGAAATTTCTGGAATTGAAGCCACACAGACCATTCAGCAGGCGCACCCTAAAATTCCCATTGTAGCCATCTCTACGGAAGATTCTCCTCATATCGTTGCTCAGGCCATTGAGGCAGGGTGTGTGGATTACATTGTTAAGCCTTTTAAAAAAGACCATCTTTTTAAAACAATAGAGAAAGTGTTTTTAGAAGAAGTCATGGAGGGTATAAATGTCTGATCTACTATTTATAATACGAATGTTTGTCATGACGACCTTAGTTGTTATTCTTATGCAAATCAAATGGGGAGAAAACACATTGGAGCAAAAGGCTTCGCTTTGGATTAAGCAGGGTACTCTTGTGATATCACTTAAAGACATCGCACAAGCTGCCACGAAGAAAGTCCAAGAGAAATATGACGTCTTTATGAATAAGATCAAAATTTTACTTTGGAAATCCATTGCTGAAGAAGATACATCCGAAGATAAAACCTCTTTGAACAACAAAGACAAAATAACTGAGTCTTAGAGATTTCAACGTTTCAATTCATTCTTATTTCTTCAAAGAAGACAGAGCGAAGGGAAGAGTTTTCCTGAAGGCTTTCAAAACGAGTTCTCTGAGGCGCAGGGCGTATTCGTGAAAAAACAAGTTTATTCTAGGCTAGATCATATCGAGCACTATTCAGCTTGCGCCTTTAGCCTTCGACGAAGACGAGCTGCGAACCTCAGAGTTGTCTGAGATTTTGGAAACCTTAAAAATAATTTGCACTACTGAGACAGAACGGAGGAAAGAGTTTTTCTGAAGGCTTTCAAAACGAGTTCTCTGAGGCGCAGGGCGTATTCGTGAAAAAACAAGTTTATTCTAGGCTAGATCATATCCAGCACTATTCAGTTTACGCCTTTAGCCTTCGGCGAAGACGAGCTGCGGACCTCAGAGTTGTCTGAGATTTTGGAAGGCTTCAGAAAAACTCTTTCCTGTTGTTCATCTTATAAAAGTCAATACCAGAAAAAAATGAAAGGAACCGCTACTTCATTTTTAAGATAATAAAAAACCCGAAGAAATATCTTCGGGTTCTTTACTTTGAGGATAGGTCAAAGACCAGAATGGACTACATCATTCCGCCCATTCCTCCCATACCACCCATTCCTCCCATTGGAGGTCCACCAGCCGGTGGTACTGCAGATTCATCCTTTTTCGGTGCCTCTGCGATCATTGTCTCTGTTGTTAACATCAGTGATGCCACAGAAGCTGCATTTTGAAGTGCTGCTCGGACAACTTTAACAGGATCAATCACTCCTCGCTCAATAAGATTTTCATACTTTTCTGTCAAAGCATTAAAACCGAAGCCGACATCTTTACTGGACAAAACGCGATCCAGAACAATCGCCCCTTCAAGGCCAGCATTTGAAGCAATTTGACGTATAGGCTCTTCACAAGCACGTTTAATAATACCCACACCAAACTCTTCTTCCTCCTCAGTCACATCTGTTTTTAAATCCACAACGGCTCGCAGAAGCGCAGTCCCACCACCGGCAACAATGCCTTCTTCGACTGCCGCACGTGTAGCATTCAGTGCATCTTCAACACGTGCTTTCTTTTCTTTCATTTCTACTTCCGTCGCTGCACCAACATGAATCACAGCCACTCCGCCAGCCAGCTTAGCTAAACGCTCTTTCAGCTTCTCCTTATCGTAATCACTTGTGGTCTCTTCAATTTGAGCCTTAATCTGCGCTATTCGTCCGTCAATGTCCGCCTTCTTTCCCACTCCATCAACAATAGTTGTATTATCTTTATCTACAACAACACGCTTTGCAGAGCCCAGATCCTCAAGAGTCGCATGTTCTAACTTACTACCAGTGTCTTCAGAAATAACCCTTCCTCCGGTCAAAGTAGCAATATCTTCCAACATAGCTTTTCTACGGTCACCAAAGCCTGGAGCCTTAACAGCACAAACTTGCAGTGTCCCACGTAATTTATTGACAACAAGTGTAGCAAGAGCCTCTCCATCAACATCTTCAGCAATAATTAGAAGGGGTTTTCCTTGCTTAGCCACAGACTCTAAGACCTGAATGAGATCTTTCATTGCGCTAATCTTCTTGTCATAAATAAGGATTCTGACATCTTCCAATACAGTTTCCATTCTTTCAGCATTGGTGATGAAATAGGGGGATAAATAACCACGATCAAACTGCATTCCCTCAACAACATCTAAATTTGTCTCTGCTGTTTTACTTTCCTCTACTGTAATAACGCCTTCACGACCCACACGTTCCATGGCTTCTGCAATTAATTCACCCAGTGCTACATCATTATTTGCAGAAATCGTTCCCACTTGTGAAATTTCCTTCTTATCCTTTACCGAATTGGCCATAGATTTCAGTCGCTCAGTGATCGTCACAACGGCTTTATCTATACCCTTTTTAACAGCCATAGGATTATGACCAGCACTCACAATCTTAGCACCTTCTCTAAATATGGCCTGTGCTAGTACTGTCGCCGTTGTTGTTCCATCACCTGCATCATCATTGGTCTTACTGGCCACCTCTTTGACCATTTGAGCACCCATATTCTCAAATTTATCCTCTAGCTCAATTTCTTTGGCCACAGATACACCATCTTTAGTCACCTGAGGGGCACCAAATGATTTTTCAATCACGACATTTCTTCCCTTGGGACCCAATGTCACTCTTACAGCACTCGCCAATGTGTTCACACCTCTTAGGATAGAACCACGGGCACTTTCATTAAATTTTAATTCCTTGCTCATGTTTCACCTTCCTTTAATTTAAAATTCCCAAAACATCGTCTTCACGAATCATCAAATACTCTTTGCCATCCAACTTGAACTCAGTACCTGAGTACTTACTAAATAGCACGTTATCACCCATTTTTACCGTCAGAGGCACAGGCTTGCCCTCATCATTCGTCTTTCCCTTACCCACGGCGACAACCTTACCCTTTGAAGGCTTTTCCTTCGCTGAGTCAGGAATAATAATTCCTCCAGTGGTTTTCTCATCTTCTGTCAAGCGATGGACTAGAAGACGGTCATGTAAAGGCGTTACACCTATATTTGAAGTGGACATAATTTTCCTCCTATATTTAAAAATACCAATATTTTTTATAAGTTAAATCTTGACCTTCTCTCCCCAAAACAACAGTTAGGGACTCAACACGCTGAATAATGGGAATTCCATCAAAAGAGTCAAGGGGTGATTATCAAAAAAGTTGATCCAGTGAAAAATTTATCAGTGACAGAGACAATGACCACGACTCTGGAGAACACATATAAGGATGGACTCTTGTGTATAGACACATTTCTCAATTCGGTTCAGAATGCACCTTTATGACTCAGGTTCGAAAAGCTATTTTACCCGTAGCAGGACTGGGAACACGCTTTTTACCTGCAACAAAGTCTGTTCCCAAAGAACTCCTTCCTATCGTAGATAAACCGATCTTGCTTTATATTGTTGAAGAGGCTGTTCAGGCGGGGATCAAAGACATTATTCTTATCACTGACAACACCAAGTCCGCCATTAAAGATTTTTTCCAACCCTCTCCCCTCCTTGAGGAAGAATTGTCACGTAGGGGAAAACTCCCGCTACTAAATAGGCTCAGGGATATACAAGACTTAGCGCATATCACTCTGATCCCCCAAAATGGAGCATTGGGTTTAGGTCATGCCATATGGCAAGGCCGTAAGGCCGTTGGAAAAGAGCCCTTTGCTGTTTTGCTAGGTGACGAACTGATGGCCCACCCCCCCTGTACAACCCAAACCCTTATTGACACCTACGAAAAAACAAAAATATCTACTGTTGCCATTATGTACGTTGAACTCTCTCAGGTTTCCAAATATGGAATAGTAGATGTGGACGAAAAATACGATGGACTTTTTAAAATCAACCATATTGTGGAAAAGCCAGATAGGAGTTCTTCCCCAAGCCAATGGGCCCTGCCCGGACGTTATGTTTTCCATCCAGAAATATTTGATCTATTAGAAAACATCCCTCCCGGTCAAAATGGAGAAGTTCAACTCACAGATGGCATGAATCGTTTGATAAAAAGTAGGGGGTTATACGGAGTAGAACTGAAGACCACCCGATATGATACCGGTGATAAGTTAGGGTTTTTGAAGGCGAATGTTGAATTTGGAATAAAACACCCTCAAATCGGTGAACCCTTTCAAAAATATCTTAAAACCCTTTTGGAGACACTATGAACCTTTTGACTCTTATACTCTTTATGACACAGATGTCCCTGGGATACATTCCCAGTGCCGATTTTATTATAAAAAAAACTGTAAAAAACCATGGGATTGGACTTTATCTTATCTCTCAAGAAGTTGTTCTGCAACGCAGAGAGGAATCTCTTTCTGTGCAAGAAGAATGGCTCATAAAAGATGGTCGCACCATGAGATTGAAGGTCAAAACACCAAAGATCTCTATTCTCTACAAGAACAATCAGAAGTCTTGGTTTGAAAATGGCAAAGTCCAAAGGCGATCCCTTCCTTCAAAGTTTTTGGAACCTTTTTTTCACATAAGACGCTCTAAACCCTTTTATGAACTTCTATTCTTTCATCGCATTGTCTCTCCTGATATCTATAAATATAGACCTCAAGTTCATTCCCTTAAAGATATAAAATACCCTTCGAATCCCTATCTCAAACTGAAAATGATCGACGATCAGATTATCTTTCAATTTATGAACCCCTACAAAAATAATCCCCAAAGACCACTTATCTGGATATCCCAAGATAATTTTGATCTTCTTAAAATTCGTCTTTCTTCAGAAACAGAGATCAGTGCTCAGGACTATCAAGGCTTTTCTGGAAACTTACGCTTCCCAAGAGTGCGAACATATTCATGGAAAAATGCCAAGGCCACAGCCCGTATTCTCTCTATTGACAAGGTCTCACGAAAAAAGAGGGCTACTTTAAATACAGATTCTATAAAACAGAATCCCACACTGCCCGTCACAAATACTTTATTGAAAGAGTTTTACTCACAATTTAGGTGAACAATGGATAAAATATTTGAAGTCGCAGTGAATGCTCCTATTGGACATCTATTAAGTTACCAGTCCACAGAGAAGTACCTGCTCGGTCAGTCTGTATATGTTCCCCTAAAAAACCGTAAAGCTAAGGGTATCGTATTTAATACCCCGCCTCTACCTCCCAGTGAGAAGATCGGCAGCATAAAAACGATTACGTCGATAAATAGCGAAAGGCCTCTGCTTTCCTCTTCATATCTTCAATGGGCAAAATGGCTGAGCAAATACTATGTCCACCCATTAGGACAAATCCTGAACATGGCCTTTCCACCTCTACAAAAAAGCACTGGCCACTCCAGAAAAAAAGAGCCAAAGCTATCCCATATGGAAGAAAACACCACAGTATTAACAGATCAACAGAAGAAAATTGTAAAGGCTCTGTCTGAGGATCAGGGTTTTTCGACACACCTTCTCCATGGAATTACTGGATCGGGCAAAACGGAGATTTACCTTGAGCTTATAGAGATAGCTCTTAGGAAAAACAAGGCGACACTCGTCCTTGTCCCAGAGATTTCATTAACCCCACAGATTCTGCTACGGTTTTCCAAACGATTTGGGAAAGGTGTTGCTATTTTACACTCCAATCTCACCTCTAGAGAGAAAACAAATCAATGGTGGTCCGTTCAGAATAAAAAGAAAAGAGTATTAATTGGTACACGATCTGCCTTGTTCTGCCCTATTCCAAATCTTGGTTTAATTATTGTCGATGAAGAGCATGAAACCTCTTTCAAACAAGAATCTGGATTTAGATATCACGCCAGAGATGCAGCTATTATTCGTGCTCGTTTTGAGGAATGCAAGATTCTCTTAGGCTCTGCCACCCCAAGTTTGGAATCTTGGGTGAATGCCAAAGAGGGCAAGTATCATCTACATAAAATAGAAGAACGATTTTCCCAACATGGACTCCCATGCATTGAAGTTATTGATTTGAAAAACAAGAATAAAACACATAAAGAATGCATTCCTGAATGGATGTCTGAACAGCTCTTTACGGCTCTCAAAGATTGTCATGAGAAAGGAGAGCAAGCCGCACTTTTTTTAAACCGAAGGGGAGTGGCACCAACAGTCCTATGCAAGGCCTGTGGCAGTAGAAGAGAGTGTCCTAATTGCTCTATTTGTCTGACATTACATGGTCGATACCATTTGACATGTCACTATTGCAATTATCATGAAAATTTAGCAGACATTTGCTCTGAGTGTGGGTCATCTGAACTCCAACCCCTGGGTTTGGGAACAGAGAGACTAGAGGCTGATTTGTCCACCCTGTTCCCAAGTGCCCGTATTTTCAGAGCAGATAGAGATGAAGTGACAACACGAGAACAAATGGAGGATCTTATCGTCCAGATGGAAAGACAGGAAATTGATATCCTTATTGGGACACAAATGATTGCCAAGGGTTTAGATTTTCCAAACCTGACCTTAGTAGGAATTGTTTTAGCTGATCTGTCGTTTAATCTTCCTGATTTTAGAGCAACAGAAAAAAGCTTTCAGCTCTTACTGCAAATGAGCGGACGCCCTGGACGCAGTCAAAAGCCGGGACATGTTATTGCACAAACCTATAATCCCGAACATATAGCTATACAAAAACTGCTCTCACATGATGTTGTGGGATTTTTATCCCAGGAACAAAAAAATAGAAAAGAGTTGTTGTTCCCCCCCTTTGGTCGCTTAGCTCTTTTAAAGGTACAAAGTCAACATAAGGAGAGGGCCGAAAAAGCAGCCTATGCTCTTACTCAGAAAGCAAAAAAGTCATTAGATCATTCAAAAAATGTAGCTATAAGTGTGCTCGGTCCCTGTGAAGCCCCTATTTTTAAACTGAACGGTAAGTATCGCTTTCACATTCTTATCAAGGGACCTCGATCAATGCTTTTAAATACCTTTTGTTCTGATCTTATTGAAAGTACTCCAGTCACAGGCGTTAAAACCTTTCTCGATATAGACCCTATCGTCATGAGCTAAACTTTCCTCTCCGCACCACTACCTCCGATGTCGTTTAAATAGTTTAAAGGTTGTTATATAGGTAAATCTAATTCCTTTAAAATTGTATGAAGTACATTTTGAAATCCCTGAAATTCAGAAAAACAAGACAGGCTGCTCTCAACTCTTTTCAAAGTTAAGGGTATATATTTTAAATACCTTTTGTCTCCCCTTAAGTTATAAAAACTAGCAAAGCTCCCGCACGCCTTAAAACATCTTTGAATCGTTTGTAATTCATAGATTTTATAAAAGTGATTGATATCCATAGCGGGCTGACAATAGGACTTTCTTAATTCTAAATAATAGGTTAAAAGCTGCGTCTCTATTTCTGGTTTTAAGAGGACATAAGAGTCGCGGAGTAAACTCACAAGATCATACTGCACAGGCCCCATACGTGCATCTTGAAAGTCGATAATATAAATCTTAGAATCTTTGAGCATTAAGTTTCTAGAATGATAATCTCTATGACATATCAATTTTGGCTCTCTATCTAAACGTTGACAAATTTGTCTAAAATCATTTTCAAGAATTTTCTCCTGTAGGGCATCGACTTTTAATTTGCAAAGATCCTTTAAAATATGGGTTAGTGTTAAATTCATTTCTATGAGGAAGGACTTCGTGTTGAATTCAATATGAATGCCAGAAAAATCTGTCTTATCTTCAGTAGCTTTGTAATGAATTTTCGCCAGCTCTTTTAAAGATTGTTGATAATAAGATTTGATTTCATTCAAGTCTTTCACAGCTAAGATTTTTTTTTCTAAAGTGAGATCACCTAGGTCCTCCAAAAGAATCATACCCCTTGAAGGCGAGACATTGATAATATGAGGCACACTCACTTTATTTCTTAAAAAATGCTTGTGAACACTGATAAAAGGTTCACTTTCCATAGAATCAAATGGGTCACAAACCATTAAAACATAACTGTCTTTAGATGTAGAAGTTGTACGATAGTATTTACGTAGAGATGCATCTCCGGCAAGAGGTTGAATTTTAAAATCTTCACTTTGAAAAGTTTGTTTTAAGAATTGATCAATATTTTTTTTGTTCTGTAAAATAGACATTTATATAAAAAGCAATCCTTATGGCTTTTATCTTATTAAAGAGTCTTCACTCATAAGATCATATAGTTTTTCCAAGTCTTTAGCTTTAGTGTTTTTTCAGATCAAGCCTTAACTTTTACAATGAACACTCTGTTTTGACCAATGGTTTTTAACCACAAAGCTGAACGCCCTGAAGTATGAGGAAAGGGAGATTATAAGAATTCTTATTGAACTTTTAGTGAAGAGTGGTTGACTTCGAGCTATGGACTAATCGCAACATATTAGGGAATACAGTTTGAGGAGGAGTATGGGGAGCGGAGAGGTGCGAAATCTCGTCTATGGACTTAGCAATTTCTGTAATAGCTGTTATTTTGGATTTTCGAGATATTTTTATGCGAGCACTTGCTAAAATCTCAAAGAGAGGTTTAAAAATTTTCCGACTTTTTATTAGATTTTCTGGACGATCTTTAATAGCAGCAATAATTCGCGGAGAAGGCAGAGGGTTTTTCTCTGATTTTAGAAGCTGCTCTAGATAGAGATAGATCTGTGTTCTTTTTTTCAAATCAGGGAGATTGGGAATAAATAAGGTAATCGCCCCAAAATCTTTAATATCCTTCGCAGAGGTAATACGAGATTCAACACCTGAATCCATTGTAATAAAAATTCGCCTTTGTGAGTTATGGTGAATTTCATAAGCCAATTCCTTTATCGGAGAAAGCTCTTCTCCCTCAAGCAGCAAAGGAAATAAGCCATGAGAATGCACCATAACTTCAGGTTTAATGTCTGCAAATATTTCAGTCTTTATATCATCCAGAGGAATAGTGCTATTATGAGAAGATGTCGATGGATTCAGAGGGGATTTTCTTCTGTTTTCTTGAACATCGGTGATGAACGAAGAGTTTATATTTGATTTAGATATTTTTAAAAGAAATGAATCAATAAACTGTCTAATCTCCTCCAAAAACTCAGATGTCGGAAAATCCTTTTGCGAGACCTTTAGATAGCCATACAATTTTCTATGCTTTGACATGGGAAAAAGAACATCATTTTTAGAAAAGATCAGTGGTGCTAAAAAGTTTCGCCTTACAATTTGAATATGTTCATGTTCTGTATGTTCTGCTTCTTTGGTCATAATGTGAGGAAATCTTACGTAACCGACTTTACAATTATATATTCTCTCTAGCATTTTGATCCATGGAGTAAATGTGTCTTTATTTCTATTTTTTTTCATTAGCCGTCCTATTTTCAGACTTTACTTCCTCGCAAGAGATATGCCGTACCATTGTTATACCCTTCCGTTGTTAGAAATACAGAATAAACTAAAAAGTAGATGACCTATCTATTTGAAATGACCTTGATAAAGTTTTTAAAATAGAAAAACTTATAGAAATGTTAATATTTTAGATTGTTGTATTTGCACCAAAAGAGATAGACATAAAATGTACGAGGTGGTAAATGCTTCAAAGGATTTGAAGTTTCTACCCAAAGATTCTTTCTACCTAACTTAGACCTACACCATCAATGGGAAGCCAAATACAAAACTCTGTCCCCTGACCGGGCTGGGCCTTCACAGAAATTCTGCCTTTATGCTTCTCAATGATTCCATAAGATATGCTCAACCCCAAACCTGTCCCCTGACCTACAGGTTTTGTTGTAAAAAATGGGTCAAATATTTTCTCCTGTACTTCAGAGGTCATTCCACGTCCACTGTCTTTAATACTTAACATGAACTCACCTTTATCGACTTTTGTTGCAATCCATATCTCTCCATTTCCATCGATAGCCTGTGTGGCATTTAAGAGAATATTCATAAGAACTTGATTAATTTGACTTGCAAAACAACGTAAGCGTGGCGTCTCTTTAAAATTTTTATATACTTTGATCCTATTTTTCATCTCCCCTCTGAGAAGGTTTAAAGTGGTATTAATGGACTCTTCGATATCAATTTCTTTTAGTTGAGATTCATCAAGACGCGAAAAATCCCTAAGTCCTGCGACAATGTTGCAGACTCTGTTTGCCCCTTCCTCACAAGATTTAATCAGTTTTGGCAAATCTTCGACAAGGTAATCGTACTCTAATTCTTCTTTGGCTTTTTTTAATTTTTTAGGTGTTGTCTCTGCAATATGAATCAGTTTTGTTAATTTCTCTGAATACTCCCTAAGATGTTCCATGTTACTGTATATAAACCCTATAGGATTGTTCAACTCGTGAGCAACGCCGGCGACTAACTGTCCTAAACTTCCCATTTTTTCTGACTGAACAAGTTTTTGCTGTGTGCTTTGTAGCTTTTTAATATTCCCCTCTAGGGCACGATGTGCCTCTGCAACTTTTTGTGACATGCGATTAAAGCTTTCTGTTAAAATTCCAAATTCTGTTTCACTATCTACCTCAATTTGAGTTCCCATCTCTCCTTTTTCAATTCTTTGCACAGCCTCAACTAAATCATTTACAGGCTTAAGAACCAACTTAGTCACTGATAGAAGAGTTATAATAAGTAAAATAATCATAACTCCGAGTATAGTAAAGAGCGTCTTCGTTATACCCTTTTGTATTTCAAAAGAATCCTTCTTGCTTGCTCCTAGCCCCACATAAATTCTTTTATTGTTAAGTCTTCTAGGTAGAGATTTTATGATAAAACCAAAGGGCTGATCCCCTATGTTTAAATCAAAACTGAACTGATCCTGTTTTATTTTTGATTTGTAGAAAGATTTTTGATTTCGATGATTAAGATCCGCATGAGTGAAAGCCATAGGTTGACCACTCTCATCCATGATAATGAGTTCTAGCCCCAACCTTTTACGCTCTTTCAAAAGATATTTAGAATCTAGATTTATTATTTTTTCTAAGTAACCAATCGTTTGTTTCTGTATGTTGACAATTTGAGAATAAAATATCATCTCCAGTCCCTTAGACTCTGTAAGATCTTGATAAAAGACCTGGCTTTCTTTTTCTAACTTTAGAATCATTTTTTTATTCAAAAA
Organism: Bdellovibrionales bacterium; assembly: GCA_965116215.1. GTDB lineage: Bacteria > Bdellovibrionota > Bdellovibrionia > Bdellovibrionales > JAKFYE01 > CBDBKL01. The sequence continues at coordinate 1,297,549 of OZ220494.1, forward strand.
CACATCTCCAGATTCTAAATTAGACTCAGCTTTTATTTTTTGATTGAGATCTTTCGATAAAGAAACTCGTAACTTACCTGCTTGGTCAAAAATAGAAATGCGATGGACAAAGGGGCCTCCTAACCATCCTTTGACAATTTCTCTGACCTTGAAAATATTATTGTCCCTTAGAGCATTAATAAGTTCGTTATCTAACGCATTCCGTTTTCCATTGGATTTTAAATATCCCTCTAAACCAGATATAAATTGGAAAAACTCTCTAGCATTCACCTTTAATCTTTTATTTAATTCATCATCAATAGCTTTTCTAAACTGCAATATAGATGTTCCTGTTAAAAATAGGAGAGGAACAATAGAAAAAAGAAAGAACCAAAACGTAAGTATACTACGCAGAGATTTATGGGACTTCCGTGGTGTTTGTCTGTTGTTTTTTGTCATTTGTTTTCTTAGTCTCTTCTATTACTAGAATAAACTGTAGCACTCCCTTTGCCATAATACGTTGGTGAGAATCTTTAATAATCCGGACTGAACCTAGACTCTTTAAATATTCTTTGAAAGCCAACTCGTTAGACTTCGGCAGGGAAAAGTGAAAATAATAATCTTTTTTACGACGCCATCCCAGGGGAGTATCGCCCACTTTTTTTCCGCCAAGGTTTTGAATTTTGGACACCACTTCATGTGTCTTTTGATCGAGTTGAGGAATAGCTAAAAAAATTCGAAAAACCACCCCTTTTAACTCGGAAGGGTTTTCTTCTAAATCAATAGAGGCTCTACCATGGAGCTCTGTGGAATCATCTTGCGCCACTGGGAGGTGGGTTCGGTTTTTTTGTGATAGATTCTCCTCTGATGAACGGGACTCAATGTTTTGACGTTGAGCCGATGGCTGAGCGGAACTCTTTTCTTCAAAATCCTTTAACGCTTTTGTATTTTGAGATTTTTGAGATATTTTTTTAAAGGTTACCTTTGTCGGAGAAGGGGCACCCTTTCCCTGTTTGACTGTCTCTCCTTTTTTATCAAAAGACGATTTATTGGCGACTCCGTTGACCCTGTTATTGGAAGAATCGGATGGGTCCTCCTCTTGTTTTCCCATCACCTCTTTTTTATCAAAAGGTAAACTGTCTGCTTGCTGAGTTTTTGTATTGAGTACAAAAGTCACAAGCTGCCCACCTTTTTCCCAATCTTTTATGAGTGGTAACTGCAAAATCCCAAGAAATAGAGCAGCTAAACATGAGCCTCCAAATGTTATTCGTATAGCAATGGGTATCTCATTCCATTTATTTTTAATATCTTGAATCCATTTATTTTTATCTAAAAGAGGTTTATAAAATGATTCAGAAATTTTTATCGTCTGAAGATCTTCACAAAACTCCATGGCTGATTTTATGGATTGAATATCTTTGTCGACTTCCTCAAATTTTTCCAAACACTCCCTGACAGCCAAGGAACGAGAGTGATCTAAATGTCCAGTGACATAATCATAAAGAAGCTCTCGACAAATAAATGGACTGATTTCTCTTTTATGATTCATTTTTTATCTTGTCTTTTTCTCAAAAAATTCATATTTGATTCATCTCATTGGGCCCTATGGTGGTTGTTTCTCTGAACTAGCAAACCCAATTCCCTCAGTCCATGGCTCACTCGATACCTTACAGTTCCCGTAGAAACTTTTAATCCCGTAGAAATACTTTTATCACTCAGCCCTAAAATACGTGACCAAATAACAGCCAAAACATTCTCTGATGGCGACTGCTTACAGAATTGTTTCCAAACCCTCATATTTATTTTATGGGATACTAATGGAGAGGGGGCTATTTTTGATTTGTGAAAAAAATCAGGAGAGAACCGTCGGTGCTTTAATCTCTTCCAATGCTCTTGAGTGATTTGAACAATAAGGGACTCCAAAAGAGATAGAGGAGCTTTCTTTTTTTCCCATCGCCTCCTTATTTGAGAGATAGCTCTCACCGAGGCTCTGGTAACAAGTGATTCTTGGGGAAGTGATAAATAGAAAAATAGGATGACAGACTGAACCTGTCTTTCGTTCATAATATATTAATCCGTAGTCAGTTGACGAAGGAGGGATAGCTCTTCAAGTACCTTTCCCGATCCCACAACAACGCATGTCAATGGGTTTTCAGAGATGGATACGGGAAGCCCCGTTTTTTCTCTCAACAAGATATCCAAGTTCGACAGCAGTGCCCCACCACCAGTGAGGACAAGCCCATTATCCACAATGTCAGATGCCAGCTCTGGGGGGGTTTTTTCTAATGTTGTCCTAATGGCGTCTACAATTTTATTGAGTGGATCCATAACAGCATCATGGACTTGGGCACTTGTGATTTTTATGGTTTTAGGGGCACCAGCCACAAGATCTCGACCCTTGATCTCTAATGCCTTTTCTTTCTCAAAGGGAGAGGCGTTACCAATGGCTATTTTTATATTTTCAGCCGTTCTTTCACCGATGAGCAGATTAAACTGACGCTTAACATAGTTAACAATGGACTCGTCAAATTTATCACCTGCCACCTTTATAGAACTACAGTGCACAATACCCCCAAGAGAAATGACAGCCACACCCGTCGTACCCCCTCCAATATCCACCACCATATTTCCACTAGGCTCCGTTATGGGTAAACCGGCACCTATAGCCGCCGCCATCGGCTCCTCTATCAGATAAACTTCTCTGGCTCCAGCAGAGTGTGCAGACTCACGTACAGCCTGCTTTTCAACTTGAGTAATACCATAGGGAACACAAATAATAATACGAGGACGAACAAAGGCCTTTTTATTCGTAGACTTAGAAATAAAATATTTTAACATAGACTGAGTGACTTCAAAATCGGCAATCACCCCATCCTTAATGGGCCGGATCGCAACAATGCTTCCAGGCGTACGCCCCAGCATATCCTTTGCTTCTTTACCAACAGCAAGCACCCTATTTTGAGCCCCGCGATAATTTTTTTGGACAGCAACAACAGAGGGTTCATCAAGGATGATCCCTTTTGTTCTAGCAAAAACCAGTGTATTTGCCGTCCCTAAGTCAATAGCAATGTCACTAGAAAAATAATCATTGATATTATCTAAAAATCCCATCTACCTACCTATACCAAAGTATGATTTAAATGTGTAATTTTAAATTCTTGATGTCCTTCTTTATTATTTCATATAAGCCCTCTTTAATCTCTTGATGTCATTTTTACCTTATAAACAAGAGCTTTATCCATAAAATTTATGTATCCCGCCAACCCATTTCAAAGTGGATATGATCTTTGAGTTGTTTTATTTCCCTTTGACACCTCTCCTCCGTCCAACCGTAATAAAATTTAAAAACATCGAGGATCTTCTCCAACTTCCCCATTCCGTGATCTGGTTCAGAAATAAAAAGTGATGTTCTCCTGAGGTAAAAGTCAATCAAATGTAAACACATTCCGTGAAAAATAGCATGTTGTGCCTCCTGTTGCCATAAATCATGCCACCCCCCTTTCACACCCTCAGACATGACGTCATAGGCCTCATAGCCATGACGTTTTATCAAGAATTCAACATGCGCCTCTGAAAGATCAAATTCATTCACCCAATCCTCTTTTAAGCGCACTGCCTTTTTAAAAGTACCCATCGTGACTTTGGGGTTTAGGGGTATTTTTGTCCCAGCTTTGAAAAACTTCACCCTCTCTAAAAGGGAAAAACGACGCAAACAGTGAGAGACAACCTCGGAAGCTATCTTCCTATACGTTGTGTATTTGCCCCCTGCAACAAATGTCACATTGGAATTGTATGACCAAATTTTATGTTCACGACTTGTTTGCCCCTCACTCTCAGCATTATCAGCCACCAGTGGTCTGACTCCCGAGTAGGAGGCTATAATGTCTTCTTTTTTGAGTTGGGATTTTGGAAAATATTCACTGAACAGACTCATTAAGTAGTCCACATCTATGATCTCTGATTTTACATTTTCTGGATTTTCCATAAAGTCCGTATCCGTTGTCCCAATAATAACTTCTTTTTCTCTAGGTATCGCAAAGACAATTCTATTTTTTTCGTCATCCACCATAACAACAGCATCAGAGAGGTTTATTTTATTTTTGGGAAAAGTAAGATGAATTCCTTTTGTTGGACGTAGTATTTTTTGCCAATCTGCAAATAAGTCTTTTCCAAAGAAATCTGTCCAAGGCCCCACAGAAGTGACAAAATGCTTCGATTTTATAGAAAACTCTTCTCCAGTAATCTGATCTTTACATAAAACTGCATCTAACCTTCCATCACTCAACTGGCCTGACTGAACTCTAGTGAAATTTGCAATCACTGCACCATAGTTGGAGGCCGATCGCAGTGTTTCAATCACTAAGCGAGCATCATCCATAAAGGCATCATAATAAGCAAAACTACCTTGAAGACCCTTTTGTTCTAAAAGTGGAAGACGATCTAATGTCTCTTTGGCTTTAAGATGTTCATGTATATCCGGAGCACTGAATAATGATAAACAGTCATAGAGCCACATACCCCAACTCATTTTAGTCATACCTATCTTTGAAGACGCATAAACGGGAAGAATAAACTTTAGAGGACGCACAAGATGTGGTGCTATTTTGAAAAGAATACGCCTCTCAGAAAGGGCCTCAAAAACTAAACCCCATTGTAGATGAGCTAAATACCTTATTCCCCCGTGGATCAATTTACTGGAGCGGGAACTTGTTCCCGACGCCAAGTCGTTGGCCTCCACTAACCCCACCTTCATTCCTCTTTGGGCAGCATCTCGAGCGACTCCCGCCCCGTTAATCCCTCCCCCTATGATGAAAAGATCAAATTCCTCATTTTTTAAACGATGGAGATTTTCCTGGCGTTTCCAAAACGAAAAAGTCTTCAAGTCAAACTCCTGCTGTCTCGGGCTTTTATGAAAACATGAAGAGGTTGTAAGATCAGTGAGATCTTAGTTTCTTTAGGATGGAATGTAAAGGTCCCAACATAAAAGTTGTTTTCCTAAAGTAAGAGTGGAAAAGTCAATGCGATTGAAAATAATTAATCAGAAAATAGGACCATGCCCCTCAAAGGGCATGGCACCTAATAAACAATAGGAAAACGGGATTGGGGATTATTACTGTAAATGTCTTGCTCTGAATTCATGAGATATAACCATATTCTTTACAACCTCATGTGTTCTGTGTGGAAGCTTTGAAAGATAGGCCTGTCGACCTTGAGAATCGACAGCACGCCCAAAGAGTTTTGCATACAAGTTATTGAGAATTTCTTCTGGTGTCTTTTTGTTAGCAATATTTTGGTAAAACTCTGCGCTTTTCGCTAAAGTTTCTGCCGATCTTCCCAGTTCATACCATCCACCTTTAGCTACACGTCGAGCATAATAGAGTACTCCACCACCATCACCAGCTCTGAAAAGAACAGCCTGATAAATTATCTCAAGTAGTTGAGAGGCTCGTTCTTGATTTATCCTAATATTAGAAGGTCTATGATTCCCTCCCCCACCACTGCCTTTGCCATTACCGTTACCACGATTGTAAGTAATATCAATATCTGTCCTGCCCCTAGGAGAATATGGATTATAAGGGTTATAGGGGTTATAGGGGTTATAGGGGTCCTGGTAACCTCCTCCCCAAGGGTTATAGGGGTCTGGTATACCGCCATAATCATCACTGTCATCACAAGCTGATAGAAAGACAACTACAAGTGATAAAAAGATAAATTTTGTTATCTTTTTGGGGTTCGTAAGTGCTCTGTGGTTATAAGAAATCATAAATCCCGTCCTTCGTTTTGAAATCTTACTATTCTTCATTTATATATAAAATAAAAAGATTCCAGTTGTTCTTGTCTAGTTGCCTCTCTTATCGGTCCATTCTGAGCGGGCTTTATATGTCCCATCGATCTTTATCTAATTTCTGTTCTAAGGTCATAAAACAAACTAATAAATAGTGTATGGATTCAATATCAATCTAGACTTTTATCTGAACATAACGGAATAAACTTTTTTCTATGGGGCGAATCAGGTCAATTTCTAATGGAAAAACACAAAAAAATCTTATTTAAAATTGAAAGGTCCGCCATCCTCTCTTCTGGCTCTCTTGAAACAGAGCTTCTTCTGTTGCAAAAAGTTTTTGACCTTCTTTTTGAGAGCGCACAGCCAATTGTAGTGCTGTTGCAGATTCTAATAAGGGGATATCCGCCAATGTATTTCCGGAAGCGAGTAGTGGGGGAACCCCTCCTGTTTGCGACAATAATTCTTTAGGTTTTCCTTCTCCAAAAGTGACAACACCTTCTGGTTCATCAGTTATTTTTCCATTTTTTATTCGTGTTCTGACCCCTAGGACATGTTTTTCATCTATATCGTACCTTCTGGCTGCAGGTTCTACGGCCCACTTTATAGAAGCTGTCACAATATAAACTTCAAAACCTTGAAGTTTTAAAAAGTGCACTAATTCTTTTTGAGCTTTAAAGTAAGAAAAATTTTTAAAACTCAGAAAGGCCTCTTCGGCCCAATCCCTGACTTGATCTTCCCTTTGACCTGCGTTGATTTTTGCCAACCATAAAAATGCACTGGCTTTTCCTTGGGCCTTTAAACAAGAGTAATAGCTCTTTGGGTTGGGGGGCAAATCCAATTGATTGGATTGGATTTGGTATTCAAAGAAAAACTCTCCAACATCCTCTGCCCAGAGCGTCCCATCGGCGTCAAAAGCGGCGAGATGGGGACCTTCTGAACTCTCCTTTGCTTTTAAGATAGTTGTTTTTAAATCCGTCCAAAAGGGCTCGGGATACATTTTATTTTTCATTCCGTGATTGTGCCATTGTGTCTTCAATATCTTGAACAGTTTTTGGTGCACGTAATGTCATATTGAAATGACCTGTTTTGGTAATCAAAATATCATCTTCTATCCTAACCCCTATACCCCTAAACTCTTCAGGGGCTGAGTCATCATCAGACCGAACATAAAGACCTGGCTCAATTGTCAACACAAGCCCTTGCTCCATTATTCGAGATTCTCCATTTTTCCTGTACAGACCCACATCATGCACATCCATCCCTAAAAAATGAGACACACTATGAGGGTAATATCTGATATAATGTTTGTTTTTTATAAGATCTCTTTTATTTCCCTTTAAAATCTTTAAATCTATCAAAGCTTCAGTTAAAAGCTCTATGGCTTTATCTTGAAGCATCATAAATGGAAGTCCCGGTCGAGACATTTTAATTAACTCTTCTTGTACATATAGCACATGTTCATAAAAAGCCTTTTGAGAAGGTGTGAATTTTCCATTAACAGGAAAGGATCTTGTAATATCGGCTGAATAATAGTTCCATTCGGCCCCTGCATCAATAAGTAGGATTTCTCCATCTCGACATTCTTGGTTGTTAAAAATATAGTGTAATGTCGTCGCATTATGTCCACTCGCCACAATGGGTATGTAACCCGGCCTCGGCGAGAGTTCATTCATAAAGGCGTGAATAAGAGTACCTTGAATTTGTCGTTCATTGATCCCAGGTTGGGTGATTTGCATGGCTTTAATATGTGCTTGAGTAGATATGTCACATGCTTTCTTTTGCCATTCTATTTCTATATCTGTCTTAATACATCGCATTTCTCCAAGTTGTTCTGAATAGTCATAAATAGGTTTTGCTCCCATACCACTTCTACCATGGGAAATGCGAATTTGCTCTATGATGTCCATAATTATTTTATCGCTAGATGTATTGTACCCAAACTTATAATAAATTTTATCTACAGGTTTTAAAAGATGTAGAAGCTGTTCTCGAAGCTCTCCAATAGGATAACATTTATCCATTTTAAATTCTTTTTGAGCTTGCGCCGGCCCATATCGAAAACCCTCCCAAGTTTCTCTTAAGGCATCTTTAGGTCGCACAAAAAGTATCGTCTCTGGATCTAAACCCGGGCGAAAGAGAAAGAATGATTCAGGTTCTTCAAATCCGGTTAAATAAAAAAAATTTGAATCCTGTCGATATTCGTAATGAACATCACTATTTCTAATACACTCAGGGTGAGAAGAAATGACAAAGGCAGAACCCTCGGAGAACTCTTTTAACCGATCCCGTCTGTGTTTAAAAAGATGGATATCATGTGTAGGGAATTTCAATATCTTCTCTCCTTATTTCTTCTTGAACTATCTTGCTTAAATTTTCTTATCTTATCCGTCAAGTGACCTTTGAGTTTAAAAACCATACTTGCTTTTAATCCGTTGTACAGATCTTAAACTCTTCCTGTAGCCAAATTTTACAGTCGCATTATGGGCATTATAGTCTATTAGACCTATGCTACGAAGAGGTATATCAATAATTTCATCTACATATTGTTCGGCCTCTCTACGCTGTTTTTTTAACTCCAACCATAATATATGTGAGGGAAAATAATCCTTATAGTTGTTGTGTTTTAAAATAGTTTTTCCCGCTAGGACATTGACATAAATAATAATGTCTATTTTTTTCTGACGCAGTTTTAAAGCGGCCTCTTTAAGATCAAGTGGAGCAGCCACCCATGTCTCCGTTGGTTTAAAATAGGGGGGAAAAGGTAGACAGCGTGATAACATATTAGTTAATAAATCATAATACTCCCACTGCACTTTATGAGTTTTTAAATTCAAGATGGGGCAGGTAAACGACACTTTAGAGTCTTGATTTCTGCTTTTGCGAAATGCTTTTTTTAAAAAGTCTTTCATCACATCAATAGACTTAGGACTGATGCGACCACTAAATAGGCTTTTGGAAGGCAAGTGAGAGGGCTTGAGTTTTTTTAATTGCCATTGGATAGTGTTTGTCTTCCCTTTAAGCGCATAGAGTCCCCCTATCAAGGCCCCCCATTCATACCCGACAATAGCGTCAATGGGAATACCCTGTTCTTCTAGATTCTTTAAAACACCGATATGAGCAAGAGTTTTTGATCCCCCGGGGCCAAGGATAAGGCCCACTTTTGGTTCCTTGGGCACAGATGTATCAAACTGGGGGTATGTCTTAGGGGGTATTTCTGGAGGTTCTGGAAGAGGAGACTTTTGGATACACCCCGAAAGCAGCCCATATCCTCCCATGATAGTAATAAAGAATAGAGACCTGATTTTCATTCTTACTGTTCTATTACCCCCTATTTTTGACAAGTATTATACCCTGTCCTTATCTTTGAAAACATAAATGAATCTGTATTCATTATAAATAAGAAGTTGAATATATCGCCGATTATTACAAAAACAACTTAAGAGTGGCTCTTTTAATAAACACAATTCATGCGGCTTTTTCGGTATTTTCTAGCCCAGTAACTGGCTTTTAGAAAACTTTTTTTGACGCCCTTTCCTTCAAGATACATTTGAGCAAGAAAAGATTGAGCAGGACTATATCCTTCCTTTGCAGCGACTTTGAACCACTCAAAAGCCTTTTGAAAATCTCTTTCAGCACCTCCCCCACCTGCTGCTCTTGTATAATACATGTAGGCCAGTTCATACATGGCAGGACGATGTCCCTGCTCTGCTGCAGCTCTAAACCATTCAAAAGCTTTTTGACGATTATGGGCGATACCCCCTGCTCCGTTGCGATAGATGCGAGCCAACTCATACTGAGCCAATTGATAACCCTGCTCTGCGGCCTTTGTAAGCCACTCAAAAGCTTTTTGAAGGTCTTTTGGAACACCTCTGAGCCACCCCTTACGGTAGATCCAATTCATAACCAGCATATCCTCTACTATTTTAACATCAAAATCCAATGTGCGCTCACTCACCCGTTCAGGAGATATACGATCAAAACCCAACCCACCTGCTATAACTAACCGCTCTTTATTCTCTGCAATAAGATTCTTTAATCTATGAATGGGTATAGCAAAAAGAAGTTTTGAAGGTTGCGCATAATGTGGTGACATCATCACGCCAATAACTCTTTCTAAGGTATCTGAAAAAATAGGGGTACCACCTAATATGTTCATTTTGGAAGGAGGCCCAGTAAAAAGAGGAGCATTGATACGAAATACTTCATTTCCTATGCGCATTCCAATAGAGGCCGACTCAATAATACTGTTGTTTCGTTTTGCGATCCAATTGAAAATAAAATTTTCCCTCTCTGGCGACAGAAACTCTGGACGAGAAATGCGGTAACGAATCCTAAAAACTCCCCGGTGCCTAGGGAAAATATCGCTATCACTTCCCAAACTGAGAGGCGTGTAATCACTTCTTTGCGTCTTAATAATAACCAAATCGCTAGATGGATCCACAAGCAAAACTTCTCCGTAATCCCTTTTGCCCTGGGTATAGACACGTAACCAGTCTTTTTCCAATTTTTCTGGGCTTTTGCGTTCAAAATTATGAAGGGTAGTGACAAGTAAGTTATCAGCTATAAAAAAACCACTTTTTGAAACATTGAGCCTTTCATTATAAACCACAGCAACAGATGAGCTTAATTTTTTATAACTCTTCTGTGGGTCGAGCGCAATCGACCTCCTCAGCAAATCAGATTTCAATGGATTTTTATCACCTGTTTTCTCAACCCCATGCAATAAGGGGACAGAAAAACAAAAAGCACAAAATAAGAAAATCTTGGTGATTCTATACGATAAATGCTTCAGTGACTTTCTCCCTGATTTCATCTGCACTCCTTTATGGACGTCAATATACCGCCCATGCACTTGCATAGATAGAACTTTTCCCTGAAAACATTTTTCTAACAACCTCTATACCGAATTTCAATAACATCTATCATTATCGTTTGTTGTTATAAATGACATATCAGAAATAGCCTCTATGCTACATATAAATATTATCTCTCATCCTTTAAAGTCTTGATTTCTGTAAAAAACAATCGGGAGCACTTTAAATAAAAACAATGTGAATATCACTCATTAAAGTAAAACAAAAAAGAATTTAGAAATATTTTCAACGCTTAGAAATGCGCTTCAGACCTATAAGGGAAACCCTCTCTCAGACTGTGTTTAAAAGTAGATGGACGTAACCTTTTTAAATCCTTTTCATCAACTCCATGGGATAGATACTTTTGAGATTGTTCAGTCTTATGTGCTTGCAAGTTCTGCCCATTGGCTCGATAAGATAAGCTAACAATAATTTAAATCCCCAAGCCCCGCCTTAATACCGACACTCTGTGCTTTTCTCTAGCCAATACTTTGCCTTTTCAGGGTCTTTTGGAACTCCCTCACCAAGATGGAGCATCCTTCCATATTGAAATTGAGCATAAGGCTCTCCCTGCATAGCTGCCTTCTCATACCAATAAGCGGCTAATCTACGATCTTTAGCAACCCCCATTCCAAAATAGTTCATTAAGCCCAGCTGTAATTGCGATTTCACTTCACCCGCATCTGCTAAGACTTTAAATTCTCTAAAAGCTCGTGACCAATCTTGAGACACGCCTCGTCCCTGGTAAAGCATTTGGGCCACATTCCACCGAGCTTGCCCAGACCCTTTGTTTCCAAGGGATTCAAATATCTCAAATGCCTTTTGACGATCCTGCTCAACCCCATGGCCATTATAGTACATGTCAGCCACTATAAGCTCAGAGTTTGTATGTCCCTTTTCAGCCAGTGCTTTAAACTCCCTAAAAGCTCTCTGGAAATCTTTTGAAACTCCCTGCCCTTTATAGTCCATCATGGCCAAGTTATATCTGGACTCTATATCTCCTCTATCCGCAAGTTTCCTAAACAATTCATAGGCCTTGTGAAAATTCTGAGCAGTTCCCCAACCTTTGTAGTTCATAACGGCCAACCAAAACTGTGCCCCCTCATGCTTCTGTTCAGCCGCCAGCTCTAGCTTTTCATATCCTTTTTTAAAATCCCGAAGATTCCTTGGTCCATTGACATACATATGCCCCAGATGAAAATTACTTTTTGCATAATCTTGACTGGCTGATTTTTCATACCAATTCAAGGCCTTTTGAAGGTTTGGTTTTACCCCTCCCAAACCATACTGATACACCAAACCAAGACGAAACATATCACCCGGTGTCTCTATATAGGTTGCAAGGTTCACATTCTTTTCAATAGGATCGGGGGGACGTATTTGACTCATTTTAACGCCCTCGTTTTTGAAAAAATCCCCGTTTTTCTCGATAAGGAGTTTTAACTTATTAATAGGTGTCACAAAAAATGTAGCTTCACTCCCTGGCCCTAAAATCTCCCAGGAGGCCATTCCAATAGCCTTGAGATCTTTAGAAAAGATAGGCAAACCCGCAATGCCTCTGGGCACACCTTTGCCCGTCTGATAGGCAAATAGTTCATGACCTATTTGAGTTTTAATAAAACTCTCTAAGAAAGTATTTTCCAGTGTTTTAACATCCTCAGACCCAATAACAGAAGGGGCTTGAACAGTAAGAACTCTTTCACCCTTGAGTATACTTTTATCACTCCCTAGTTCAACAGGCTGATAACCTCTTTCTAGTGTTTTAATAATAGCCAATTGGCTTTGGGGATCCACAACAGAAACTATTCCGGCGTCTACTGTGCCGCTTAAAGTTCTCACTTCAACTATAGCTTTTTGAAAAGTGGACCTATCAGTGGGATCCACCAAACCCCTCACTAGATCGTAGCCGGTCACCAATAAATTTTCAGTTATAAAGAAACCGCCGGCAACCAATGAGCCCCTAGGGTCCATTGCATTGCGAACAATGGCAATAGATTCATAGACATTTTTATAATCTTCATTTCCCTCAGCGTGTGCGAAAACAATATAAAAAGAAGCCAGACTGAGTAAAAATACTTTTAAACATTTGACAATAAGATGACTTTTAATCCTTGCAGTTACCTGATATATAACAGACTCCTTTGCTGATCGTAAATATTTCTCTGTCCCGTTATTCAGAGGGATGTAGCATCGGGCTAATAACCAAGTCTGTCTAGAGTGTATATATTCTTTCTTTTTTAAATTCAAAATCCAAATTGACATCTAGAAAAAATAACACTCTGTTAAAGCCCAAACCCTATATCCAATGGACCCATCACAGCTTTATGCCTATTAGATAAAATAAAAAGCTAAATATTATTCATTTCTTCAGATGAAGATAAAACTATAAATTATTTCAATCAAAAGTTCTATCTAGCTTATACTTTTAGGCTTCGCCATGAGCTTACTTGGAAAAAGGCTTTTATCTTCCCCTTCAAGCTCAAACAGCTTTGAAGGGCGCAAAGCGTCTCTGCCAAAGGCTAAAAGCACAAGCTTGCGGACCTCAGAGTTGTCTGAGCTTTTGGAAGGTTTAAAAATTATTTGCGCCACTGAGATAAAATGGAAGGGAGAGTTTTTCTGAAGGCTTTCAAAACGAGTTTTCTGAGGCGCAGGGCGTATCCGCAAAAGGCGGGCTTGTTCTCTTCTGGAATCCATCAAGCACTATCCAATCTTATGTCTTAAGATTTCAGCGGAGACGAGCTGCGATCTCTCAGAGCTGTCTGAGTTTTTGGAAGCCTTCAGAAAAACTCTCCCTGTTGTTTATCAAGAAAAAGCTAAACCCTAAAAATAGGATATCTTAATAAAAATCAGGGCTTTAATAAATACAATTTTTCACTTCGATGGCACCTGCTTTTTCTCTCCAGAAACGTGCTTTTCCAAGATCTTGTCTAACGGATAAACCTAGAAAATACTCCTCGGCAAGATGTAGCTGAGCTCTCTTATGCCCTTGCTGGGCGGCCCTTTGAAGCCAATAAAAAGATTTTTGAGGATCTGTGGAAACTCCATTGATTCCAGCTCCCCACTTATACGCCCACCTCATAATCAACATATCCTCTGCTGTTTTAACATCGAAATCCAGTTGACGCTCCCTCACTCGTTCAGAATTTATATGTGCAAAGCCAACTGCACCCTCCCTTTGCAAAAGTTCTCTGCCTTCCCCAATAAGATTCTTCAATTGATGAACGGGTGTCGCCAAAAGAGCGTAAGGAGGTTGAGACAACGACGACGATGTCATCACCACCCCAATGACTTTTAAACCCTGTGAAAAAACAGGGCCGCCACCACTTCTGAAAAAAGGCACACTCGTGATATGAAAGGCTTTATTTCCTATGCGCATTCCAACAGAGCCTTCCTCAATAACACCCCTCCTCCGAGTGGCTATCCAATCTGTCATAAAATTTCTCACTGGCCCCTTTTTTTGTGAAAATATATCCCTTTTGGAAGGATAGGGATCACGATAGCCAATCGTCATAGCTCTCTCACCCCTGATAATATCACTGCCCCTTCCCAAACTCAGAGGCGTGTAATCACTTCTTTGCGTCTTAATAATAACCAAATCACTTGAGATATCTCGAATCAGAATTTTTCCATAATCCATTTTCCCTGGGGCATACACCCTCAACAGGGTTTTCTCTACTCCCCTACCCCTATTGATGAGTTCTCTCAGCCCAGGATCAACAGTAACAAGTAGGTTTTCTGTTATAAAAAAACCACTCCTCCAGATATTCTCTATATCGTTATAAACCATGGCAACAGATGGACGTAACCCTCTTAAACCCTTTCTATCCATTCCATACGATAAGGGGGCAACAAAAAAACAAAAAATGAAAAACAAGATAATCTGGGCTCTGTATAGAGACGGTTTCAACAGTCTTCTTTCCGATTTCGTATACACCTCTCTGCTCATGCTGATAGCGTCCGTCTCCTTTTATAGAGTTGCCATTTCTAAAAAAGTAACCTGGTTGTTTTTATTAAAAACACTTTTGGTCTCACTACGCAAAGAAAAACAAAAAAGGGTCTCAGAAAGCATTTTTCCGTTCTCCACTTTGTTTTCTTTTCAAAATCAGATCAATGTTCTTAAAAATATAAGTGAACCTTATTTGAAAGGAGCAAAATTCATTTGTTTGAACTTAAAGGGGAAGATAAAAGTCTTTTTCCTACAGAAGAGCGTATCCGCAGAAAAATCGTTTATTCTCTGCTTGACAGCATCGAGCATTATCTCGTCAAGACTTTTAATCTTTGCCACGAGCTTACGTTGGAAAAAGGCTTTTATTTTTCTCTTAAAGCGAGTTTTTTGAAGCGCAATGCGTATCCGTACAGAGATCGTTTATTCTATACTTGACTAACGGAGCACTATCCAGCTTGCGCTTTTAGCCTTCGGCAGAGACGCTTTGCGCCCTTCAAAGCTGTTTGAGCTTAAAGGGGAAGATAAAAGTCTTTTTCCTATGCAAAGAACAATGCAATACTTTTCTAAGAAAGAGAAGATACGATGACTATCTTATTGCTAGCAGCAGGCTTGGGAACACGTTTAAGACCTATCACCGAAAAAATCCCCAAGCCTTGTTTAAAAGTTGCCGGACGGCCCCTCCTCCATTGGAGTGTCGATCCCATACTCTCAACAATGCAACCTGAAAAACTCATTGTAAACACTCACTACCTACCACATCTGGTTAAAGAAACGGCAAGCACCCTCTCTTTGCAAAACACGGAATTGATTTTTTCAGACGAACAACCCCAAATACTAGGAAGTGGAGGGGCCATTGTCCATGCCTACAAAAAACTATCGAACAGCACTGACTTTCTCTTAGCCAATGCAGATGTTATTTTTTTTCCCGATAAAAAACACATCCTTAATATATTAAAAAATAAACACCTCTCTGATAATAATCTAGCCACCTTACTGGTTATGGATCACAAAGGTGTGGGGACACAATTTAGTGGTGTGTGGTCCACAAATAAACAGGACATTATGGGATTTGGAAAAACTCCACCCACAGAGAAATCAGTAGCCTATCATTATACGGGATACATGATGCTCTCCCAGCGCATCTCTGAGTACTTGCCCCAGCAAGGACCTTCCCATGTTTTTCGAGATGGACTTATCCCAGCTATTCAAAAAAATGAAAGAGTTCAATATGTACACTGTAGCGGGCAGTGGTTTGAGACGGGAAATAAAAAAGATTTCGATCATGCCCATCGGCATATTTCGAAAGTAAAAAACCTAAAAAACAAATGAGATCGACTCCAAATTAAAACACCTGACCCAATACGGCCGTTTTTCCCCCGCACGCCGCCTTCAGTCCATTGACTTTATTCCATAGACGATAGGCCCCCAAAAGAGCAAAGGCAGCCCCTTCCACTGACTGAGCTGGCCAACCTATATCTTCTGTCGTCAAAACTTTACAGTGTGGGAGTCCATAATTCAGATGAGACTTGAGCGTCTCATTACGTGCCCCTCCCCCACATAAAACAATCACTTCTGGTAAATGAGGGAGATATTTTTTGTAAGACAAAATAAGACTCTGTGCTGTTAGCTCTGTATATGTGGCCACCTTATCGCTTTGTAAGTGACCCTTTAACAAACCTAACGACTGACGAAAATACGCCGGGCCAAAGAGTTCACGCCCACAGCTCTTGGGTGGTTTCTTTTGAAAATACTTTCCCTTGAGCAGGGTTTGAACAACCCTCTGTGAGGCGATCCCACTAGAGGCCATGAGGCCTCGATCATCAAACCTTTTTTTCCCCTTGGAAAAATGCTGAACAGCCATATCTATTAAAATATTTCCCGGCCCTGTATCAAAAAAAATCACTCTTTTTGCATGGTCAAAATAACTGACATTGGCCATACCTCCAATGTTTTGAATGGCCACTCTTTTATACTTTTTCAATTTTTGACGAAGCACCTCTCTATGAAAGAGAGTTGCCAATGGAGCACCCTCTCCCCCATGAGCGACAGCCAAGGGACGAAAGTGACTGACAATGGGAATTGAAAATTCCTTTTTCAAAAAGGCCGGCTCACCTATTTGAAGTGTCGCCCTTGGGGGCGCATGAAAAACGGTCTGCCCGTGCAGAGCTATCATGTGTGGTTTCCATCTATAACGGTCGACTATTTGTCTCAAGCTCTTTGCATAAAACCGCCCCAACTCATAACTGACATCAGCTAGAGAGGGAACCTTTAAATCTCCCTGTACAGCTAGAGTCAACTCCCTCTGTAGAGTTTTTGGAAAAGGGAGGGAAGACATGCTTTTGTACTTCATAGAAAAGGGCGAGCGAGTCATCGTCACATAGACAAAATCCACACCGTCTAGACTTGTGCCATTCATTATGCCGACAGCATTTACTGTCTTTCGCTTCTCAAACGCCATTTCAACACCTGAGTGTGGTGCACGTCTATACATCTGTAAAGAGTCTTTTTATTGTGTGACAACCACAGAGGAGGGAAAAGGAGATTTTGAATCTCATTTAAGGAGGATTTTTACTTTGTCACATCTGTCCAAAATCGTAGAAACCATCGCCTTCATAGGTGCACCCATTTAAGGGGGAGTTTTACTTTGTCACTG
Source organism: Bdellovibrionales bacterium (assembly GCA_965116215.1). Classification (GTDB taxonomy): domain Bacteria; phylum Bdellovibrionota; class Bdellovibrionia; order Bdellovibrionales; family JAKFYE01; genus CBDBKL01. The sequence goes on from OZ220494.1 coordinate 1,314,765, forward strand.
GGAATTTGTGGCCCTTTAAACCGGAAAGGGGAAGAAAATGATTTTCTCTCCTCTGAGTCTGGTACCGACGGGAGACCATCTGAAAAATATTATCAGACTTTATGCCAATCTTATCTGAGCCATATTTTTGACTCAAGCCCACCACACTTGTGGGTTCTCTCTCTTTATGAAATAAGTCTTTCATCCACTGATCCCATTGCATTTTATCCTCTCTGTCTTGTTTCTTTTGTCTATAGCTTCGTCCCACAAAAGTTCCTGTCTTTAGCCCTCGTTGCATCTTTTTCTTTATGTTCCTATGGAGATCTGCAGTTTCCTGTTTAACACTATTTAAGGCTGCAATTTCCAGATCGGAAAAGCCTGCCGCCTTTAATCCTCTATGACTTTCCAAACTTTTCACCTTGATGGGTCCTCGGGGCGTTTGAATCACTGAACCCTTGAGACTATAACCCTTTTTTTTAAGATTCTCTAATTCCCTGTTTACTCTGTCTCTGACCTGATCCACAGTCTCCCCCAAAAAATGTTCTATTATTTTTTCTGGATTCACGGGAAGATTTTTAACAACCTCCCCCCCAGAGGGAGCATCAGGGTCTCCGAGATTTGGCCTTCCAGAAGGGCCCCTAGGGGGATCGCTCAGATCTGGAGGGGAATCACCACCCGGATTAGGCAAGCCAGTAGGCATGTACGGATTCGTGTACTTTTCCCTGCTTTCTTCTCCCTGTATAATTTGCAATAATTGGTCAGCTAAAGTGTCATAAACTGCAGTTGCTGCTACACAACACCCAACACAGCCAGTACCACAAGCGGCCGTCAATTTCGCACCGGCTTTAGTATTCTTCAGTGCCGTAACAGATAAACCAGCGATTATCTCCTCAATAACCCCCTTTTGCCCTGTCGCATTTTTTGACGGAAAAATCCAAAAAAGGAGAACAACAAGTGTTTTAGCCACTGGTTTTAACATAAAAAAGAGCCTCACTAGGGTTTATTGATAAATGAATTTCTTCTCCGCTGCTCCATATATCGTATCTTCACTTTTTCCCAGTTACTCAATCCATTAGCCGAAGTGATCCCCGCCTTTTCCATTTTCTTTTTCACAGCTCCGGCCAGCCCTCGCTCTTTAGAGCCCGGTAAATACTTTTTCAAATCGATGGGGGCTCCGCCGGCACCTGTTTTTCCCAAATACCTCCTGCCACTTAGATACCCTGAACGCCCTCTGGCACTACCACTTGCACGACCAGAAGAGGAGCCTGAAATAATGCTTTTATCTTCCAATGAAGCTCGACGACCGGATGACTTGCCTCCCTGAGTTCCAGACGAACGCCCACCAGAACTATTGCCACCTCCACCCAAACCTCCACCACCAAATCCACCATTAGGACCCCCCTCAATCCCAAGCCCAAGGCCGGGTTGTCTTGGAGACGGTTCTGTCGTAGTAGGAGGGGAAGGTGGAGGAAAATCACCTGGACCAAATGGCCCCTCACCGTCGGTCAGAGTCGTATGAGTGGGAGAGAGGGTCGTGAGTGTACGAGGCGTTGGTGACCCACCACACGCTGGATTGCTAGGATTTCTCTGGCAAGCACAGGCGGGGTGTGCAAAATTATGATTTTTGCTGCAATCAACATCTTCTGTAATATCTTTGCAAAGAGGGTCCGCCAAACGGACATCAAAGGAAAGTCTATTACAATACTGCCTCTTACAATATTCATCCTTTTTGATCTTTTCCTGCGAATTGCACCTTTCACCCGCCTTATAGAATTTAACACAATCCCGAGACCCCAAAATAGCCATTACATTCTGACCTGCTGCGAACAAAGATTGGTTGGCAATTCCTTTCAACCCTTCGCAAGTTTTCAGAGCTTCTTTACAAGTGCCCTCAGGGTCTTTTTTACAAGTGCAGGAAGTAATACAGTCCCCTACCACTGAACGACACTTCTGAGCAAATGCCTGATTCGCTGTAAGGCCAGCCGCATTGAGGGCCTGAGCGGCTTCACAGGCTTTTTTAGAGCTGTTACCAACTCCGGAATTCAAAATAGAGTTCATCCACATCAGCGTGCTAGGATCTTCGAATATCTTACAACGACGAATAGCAGCATCTCTACTTTCTGTGCATTCATCTAATTCTGCTGCTACTGCTTTTTCTTCTCTTTCCCTTTCTCTTTCTCTAGTAACTTGGGGGCGGGGTTCAGGATTGCTACAATAACCAAGTTGGGAATACTCTGGTAGACATCCCCCCCCCTTGGGGGGGGGATCCTCTTCTTTTTGTCTATTGTCTGGGCCATCTCGACTTTCATTCCCAGGAGAATCAAGGAGATGAGGAACCGGACCTGGGTGGCGGGCGGTAACAGTTATTGTTTCATCTGCTGGATACTCTCTCCCCTCGTCCTGTGCGTAAATGATAGATGGTAAAAAAAACAGAAGACAGATAAGATAGTTGTGCATTCTCATATGGTAGGCCCCTATGGACTTCTATCGGCAGGAAAGCCTTTCGACTGAAGTCTTATTTTTAAATTCTAAAGATTTAGATTTAATACGTCGCCTTAAAGTGGATACGCTGATTGAATACTTATTTGAATAAAACACAGCCGCATTTGTATTTCTTCTTTCGACTATAAAAATACAACAATAAACAGAGACGTATAACTCTGTAGCTCAGATGAAATTTCTCTCTAGAATCTTACGGCGGGGGATTTTGAATCGGCCCGAAGCTCCCGTCATTGCCCAACGGCTGCAGCGTCCTTAAATACTCTAAAGAAATTAATTTGACAGAATATCCGGCACGCCCCCCTTTTCCAGGGCAACCATGCCGAGTCAAACCCCTAGGTGGAGATGGGTTCGTTAAATGAGAACAAACCCCAAACTCTCCCTCTGGAAAGTCGTAATTAAAATGCAGACTCTCTTGGTTCGGTGCCCAGCCCGTTAACAAATGAGCTGGATCCTCAACAATAAAGCTCACCTTAAATTTGTCTTCTTTCCTGAGTTCTTTGGACAATTCTATTTGATTCACAATAGTCAGCATTTCTTCCTTTTTCCCTTCAGAATCCACACCCCTCACAAAGTCCTTCGGTTCTTGACGATAATTGTAATCAAAGTGGGGATCGATGGAGTAATATGTAATATCAAAAACATCAGGAGCCATAGCTGCCACTTCAAATCTTCTCACTTTTGTATTTCTAGAAAGTGGATCCATTTGATCGGGATTGTTGAGGTCTTGGTTCCCCCAATCGGCAATACGCAAGTTTAAATCTGAACGAAGAAAATCCTTCCCCATAGATCCCAGAGCTGAAGCACTCTTCAAACCCAGTTTATCACCTGGATATCGTGAATAGTTGGGAATCGCCTTTGGAATAACTTCTTTAGGCGAATCAGGGTTGGGGTCCACATTCAAAAGAGCATCGACCTCCGTCCCTATAGAACTATCGCTACCTCTGGGCCATGTCTGTCTCAACCACGGACCGATACGCCCCCCGAAGGGTTTAGCATAGGCCCTCGCTGTCAATATGATTCCCCCCTGGGCCGGCATGAACGGCTGAATGGATTTGACTTGGGCCTCAACACCCACATAAGCCATATACCAAGGGTTTTTTTCAAACCCAATGGTCGATCGAAAATCCTCTTCATCCGAAGGCTCTAAACAGGATTTTCTAAGAGCTTCTTTATCTGAATCTGATATGAACTCTCCTGCATGTGCAGGCAATTGAGCGCAATTTCTAACAGAAATTTTCTCTATCTTACCTTGATTACACTTCTTATCCACATAGTAGGGAAGGGGATCAATCTTCATTTTGCGTAACCAATTCACACCATGTTCTGTTTTTGTCCCCTCTAAAGAATTAAAAAAAATCAAATCCTCCTCTGTCCATTCCCCCCGATTTCCTCGAGTCAAGTTGTGCATTATGGTTTTAAATGTGCCTTCAAAAACAGATTTTTTCTCTATATCCAAAAAACGGTTTTCAGAAAGTGATTGGGCAAGGGCTTTAATCTTCTTCACTCTGGACTTTATGGCCTCTCTATAGGACTTCATCCAGATTGCAGTCAATTGGTAATTAGACACTCCATCCTGTTCACAGCCTTTAGTAAATTCCTCAGCATTCTTTTTCATCCGGTCATAAATCAATCTATTCCAGGGAAGAAAAATTGCCGGAGGTTTTTTGGGCTCAGGAAATTCTGGAGGATCCTTTATAGATGCAACTAATGTCGCACAAGCGTCCGTATCATCTGTAACATGTGACCAAAAAGAGAATTGTGTGCACACATAGGGTGACCAAAAAAGAGCTTCATTATTAAAATAAACCGCTTCATCCTTAAATAAAATCTCTTCATACTGTTGATTTGGAAGCCAAGACTCATGTTTTAAAAAGGGATGATATCCCGTCGGTTGTGCCTGTTGAGTCATTGCCCCTAGGACTCTATTTCTCCAAGCTAACAGTTTATAGGCCTGCCGGATTTGGTAATTGTAGTGAGAGATGGCATTGAGCACCTGCGCTTGCTTACTGGCCGCATAGTACGCACCTAAATCCACAGCATTTTGAAGATTGATTTTATGATGAACAACAATTCCCACATTAACAATCATGGCAAAAAAGAAAAAGAGGAGCTGAAAAATCAAAATAATAAAAATGGCCATCTGCCCTCGGGCCGATAAACCCACTCCTAGAGTCCATCTTTGCAATAAAACCGCTAACCATTGACCTTTCATAAAACCTCTTTAATAGATTTCAAAAAACACAACTTGAAATGCCAATACCCCTTTCTTTTTATAGTAATCGATATTCGGCTCAGAAAAAATACCTTCCCCGCCCACTCCAACACATAGACTTTCTTCTATATGAAAACATCCTCTTCTAGGAATAACACCCCATCCTGTACCCACTCCATATCACTTAAAATCTTTTTGCATTTTTATTCTATTCCGTTTAAAAATCACTCCTTTCCTTTTAGAGAGCCCAACGTCTTGTCAACTTGAACAAGAGAAAAAAGAGTTCTATCTCCTTTCTATTTAAGGGTCCCAACGTCTTGTCAAATCTAGAAAACTAGACTAGACTTTTCCCCTATGTCTTTCTTTTATATCTTTATATTCTTTTTATCGGCTCTCACCCATGCACAGGTTCTTCAGGAGGGTGGGTATCAAATCCTCTCTGAGAAAAAAGTCGTGGGCTTTTTAGTGCAAAGATATGAGCTGGATAAAGAGACGAAAACACTAAAGCATATCTATTATCTTCAAAGATCCACTCCGAACGGACCGATAAAAGAAAGTTTAGTCGCAGAATCTCATCAGGATTTTCGGCCCCTGGAATATATATTTACAAGTTTTTCCGATACACAATCTAAAACCATTGAAGCCCAGTTCACCTCTGAGGTCATGACCGTCACCCTCACCGAGAATCAAAAGAAAACTTCTCTCCAAAAGCGGATTCCCAAAGGGGCTTTTTTAAGTTCTTTTCTTATTTACCTTATTATACAAAATAAACCGACAATCAAAAGCAGCTATCACTATAGAGCTATCTTAGAAAAAGAGGCCTCTTTGTTCACTGGAGAGGTCACTCTTATGAATATCTTAGAATCACAAAGTCCACTTTCTAAGGGAGGGACAGGCTTCAAGGTCCTCAATACCTTTCAAGGGAAAAAAGAAATTCAGTACATTAGGGCGTCAGGGGTTTTATTCAAAAGAGAGTTTGCAGGTCTGAGCATAGAGCGTGCTCAGAGTATCATTGATATCATGACTCCCATGAATCCTCCTCTTCACCAGCTCAATCGCCTTTTTTCCGGAAATCTTCCTAAGGGGACAAATGTGCTAGAATCCCCTGTGAAGAAAAATCCCTTTTTGTCCAAAGAGGAAATTTTAAAGCGGAATAAACTTCCTCATGGTGTCAGTCCCCCTCCCGGAAAAGAGACAGACCAAAAACATTGATAAACAATTTTCAAATATACAAAGCATGATGTCACCTCCTTCCGGAAATAGAGACAGACCCCCCCTTGATATCAGCTCACTGAAGACTCCAAACCCCTTACCGCTAATAGAAAAAAATTTCTAATGCACCACCCATGAACTCACTGAACACCCGAAACCCCTATCGCCAATACAAAGAGACTCACAGAGAGTTTTTTCCTTATACATTAAGGTTCGTGAAGCCCTACCAAGAAGAGACCTCCAGAGAGAGTTTTTCTTTGGTTTCTCTTTTAGCCCTGTTCATGAAGCCCTGCCAAGAAGAGACCTTACAGAGAGAGTTTTTTTCCTTATACACCATCTACGATAAGTGTAGAATCATCGCAAAGGGGAAGAGTTGTGATTTCATATATTTTTAGACGATTATTGGCCACTCTACCTGTTCTCTTTGGTGTCTCCACATTCACTTTTCTTCTTATTCATTTTGTCCCTGGAGATCCCATTGACCAAATGCTGGGCGATCATGTGAGTTTTGAAGATAAGCAACACATACGCCAAGAACTCGGACTGGATCAACCTCTCTTTAAGCAGTACACAAGGTTTATGAAGGGGTTGATAAAATTTGATCTAGGACATTCACTTTATTCTCGCCAACCTGTTGCTCAAAAGATTGGGAAACGTCTTCCGGCAACAGCGGAACTGACTGTGTTTAGTATTTTTTTCGCACTCCTTATAGGGCTTCCTCTGGGGGTCTGGGCGGCCATGAAACAGTACAGCTGGGTGGACAACTCCGTCCTCATCGTAGGGCTTTTGGGAATGTCCATTCCGGGTTTCTGGCTAGGGCCTATGTTGATTCTCATTTTTTCTATTCACTTGGATTGGTTTCCAGTAAGTGAGCGAGGAGGTCTGGCCCATGTGATTCTGCCTGCTGTTTCTTTGGGAATGGCATTGGGAGCCATACTTATGCGTATGACAAGAGCCGCAATGTTAGAGGTGATTAAAGAAGATTTTGTTCGCACAGCGCACTCTAAGGGTCTTTCCCCCCTGCTGATCTATTTTAAACACACTCTTCGTAATGCTCTCATGCCCATTATTACCATTGTGGGCTTGCAATTTGGGGCTCTTTTAACAGGAACAGTGATTACGGAAACTATTTTTGATTGGCCCGGTATCGGCACTCTCTTTTTTGAAGCCATTCAACAACGTGACTATCCTCTTGTGCAGGGGTGCGTTTTATTTATTGCCTGCACCTACGTCCTCGTGAATTTAGTCACTGACATTGCCTATGCCATTGCCAATCCTAAAGTGAGGCTTTCTTAAATATGCGCCATTTTCTACTCTATATAGGTACAGGTATTATTTTTATAACGATGGGTGTTTCTATTTTTGCTCCTCTCTGGACAGAGCACAACCCTAATGAAATGAACCTTTCACGACGTTTTGAGAGCCCGAGCATAGAGCATGTTTTTGGTTTAGATCAAAATGGATCTGACGTCTATTCCAGAGTCGTTCATGGCTCACGCATTAGCCTATATGTCGCCTTCAGCGTCGTGAGTATTAGTCTTTTTGTGGGACTTATCATGGGCTCTCTTTCTGGGTTTTGGGGAGGATGGATAGATCAAGTGATTATGCGCTTTATAGATATGCTCTATGCATTTCCTGGATTCTTATTAGCCATTGCATTGGTGGCGGTGCTCGGGCCAGGGGTAGAAAATGTCATCTTTGCCATGTGTATAACTGGCTGGACAGGCTATGCACGTCTTGTCCGCGGGGAATGTTTACATCTTAAAAACAAAGAATACGTTCTAGCTGTCAATGCACTGGGTGCTGGTACAATACGAACTCTTGTTTTCCATATCTGGCCCAACTTGGTGGGCCCCCTAGTGGTCCAAGCCACATTTGGTATGGCCGGAACTATCATTGCTGAAAGTGCTTTAAGTTTTTTGGGATTAGGGGCTCCGCCCACTGTGCCCACATGGGGGGCGATGCTCAATACCGGTCGACAGTACTTAATCGAAGCTCCCCATGTGAGTATTTTTCCCGGACTAGCTATTGTACTGCTCGTCCTAGGATTTAATCTGTTTGGTGATGGTTTAAGAGATCTTCTCGATCCTAAAAAAGAATAAATTCATGACACCAAAATACCCCCTGTTTGTATTCTCTCTTTCAGTAAAGAACTAAGTGAACAGAGAAGTAGAATGAATGAGAGAGTTTCAAAACAAGTTCTCTTAAGGAACAGGGTGTATCCATGAAAAGATCGTTTATTCTAGTACTTGATGGCATCCAGCCCTATTCAGCTCACCCCTTTAGTTTTCGAAAAAAATAGATCTATGATTTTTAGACTACATCTTGAAGTTTGTGGATAATAGAGGAGGAAAGGATTTTGATCTTTCTCTTAAAACGAGTTTTTCAAAGCGCAGGGCGTATTTCGAAGAAAGACGAGCTGCGGCCTTTGAAGCTGTTTGAGCTTGAAGGGGAAGATCAAAATCCTTTTCCTACAGAAGAGCGTATTCATGGAGAGATTGTTTATTCTCTGCTTGATGGCATTGAGTCCTATCCAAACAAGGCTTTAGCCTGCGGCGAGACGAGCTGCGGACCTCAGAGTTGTCTGAGATTTTGGAAGTCTTCAGAATAATTTGTACCACCAAACAGACAATGGAAGGGAGAGTTTTTCTGAAGACTTTCAAAACGAGTTTTCTGAGGCGCAGGGCGTATTTCGAAGAAAGACGAGCTGCGGACCTCAGAGTTGTTTGAGATTTTGGAAGTCTTCAGAAAAACTCTCCCACTTCAATTCTCTTAATTAAATCCCATCCCAGAAAGAAATGAACCCCTTGATAAAAAAGGGGCCTTTTGATGTCATAGATATATGACCCCCATACATCAAAAAATCGGACAGTCTCTCATCATTGGCTTAAACGGTACGAGCCTCAACAATAAAGAGCGTCTTTTTATAACTCAAAATTATATTGGAGGTGTCGTACTCTTTGATCGGAATATTGAATCGCTGAAACAGCTTCATGCTCTGACCTCCGATATCCAATCCCTTTCCCCTCTCCCGCCCTTTATCGCCATAGATATGGAGGGGGGACGAGTAGCTCGTTTAAAAAGTCCTTTTACAAAATGGCCCCCTCTTAAAAAACTGGGGGATAAGGATTCTCCTTCTCTATCATTTCAGTTTGCCCGGCACATGGCCCAAGAACTCCACGCCATTGGGATCAATCTCAATTTCGCTCCCTGCATTGACACTCTGACATACGCCCAGAATCCTGTTATTGCCGATCGCTCGCTCAGTTCCGACCCTCACACAGTGGCCAGAAATGCGACGGCCATTGTCCGAGGGTACATCAAGGGTCATATCCTACCCTGTGCCAAACACTTTCCCGGTCATGGCAATACAATCGCAGACAGTCATTATGATCTACCGATTGAGGGCACCGATCTGAAAACGCTTATGGAAAGGGAACTGATTCCCTTTAAGAAAGTCTTTCGTGCACAACTCGATTGTCTTATGACAGGGCATATTTTATTTGAAAACATAGATCCCGATTGGCCCGTCACCCTTTCAGAAATATTTTTAAAACATCTCCTACGCAAAGAAATAGGTTATCAAAATCTTGTGATCTCTGATGACTTGGACATGAAGGCTCTGAGGAAAAAATATTCTATAGAAGAAATTGCCGTACGGGCCCTACAAGCTGGAAACCAGATTTTACTCTATTGTAATGAGCCGGAATCTCCCCACATAGCTTTAGAGGCTCTCACAAAAGCCCTCTCCGATAATGCGCTCTCTCTTCAGATTATCGACAAAAATTATTCTCACATTTTGAGTATAAAAAAACGCCGTCTTCAAAATACAGGCCCCCTGCCTCTCCAGCAGGCTTTGAAAGTCATCGGGCATCCCTCTCACACAGCTCTCGCCAAGGCGATCGACAGAGAATAGATCTATAACTTTTAGACTACATCTTGAAGCTTGTGGACAATGGGGGAGGAAAGGGTTTTGATCTTTCTCTTAAAGCGAGTTTTTCAAAGCGCAATGCGTATCCGTACAGAGATCGTTTATTCTATGCTTGACTGCATGGAGCACTATCCAACTTGCGTTTTTAGCCTGCGGCAGAGACGCTTTGCGCCCTTCAAAGCTGTTTGAGCTTGAAGGGGAAAATAAAAGTCTTTTTCCTATAGAAGGGCGTATTCATGGAGAGATCGTTTATTCTACGCTTGACTGCATCGAGCACTATCTCACCAAGACTTTTAGACTTCGCCACGAGCTGCGGACCTCAGAGCTGTTTGAGGTTTTGGAAGTTTTAAAAATGATTTGCGCCACTGAGATAAAACGGAAGAAAGAGTTTTTCTGAAGGCTTTCAAAACGAGTTTTCTGAGGCGCAGGGCGTATTCCGAAGGAAGACGAGCTGCGGACCTCAGAGCTGTTTGAGGTTTTGGAAGCCTTCAGAAAAACTCTTTCCTGTTGTTCATTTGAAATACACTATGATATACAGTCCTTTTCGGAAAGTGGGGTGAAATACCCCTGCGGTGCTCGCCACTGTAACTTGTTTCCTATCTCTCAACCACAGTCATAATGTGTATCACAAAAAGAGGCTGTCACGAGATAAAGGGGCCCACATGGATCGTACCCAGATCAGGTGGCCCAAAACGAAGACACCGTCTTCAAATAGGAAACAAGAAGCCAGACTACCGAAAAGCCAACAGGTATTTGTTGGCCTCAATAAAAAGGAGTGTCTTCGTGGACCAAAGACGACCTTATTTTCTACTTTGCTTTTTCTTTTTTTTCACCCCTCCTGTTTCTCACTCTCAAGAAATCACTTATCAACAAAATGACACTCTATTCACAGGACAGAGAGAAAAACCTCTTCAAAAGAGGTTCACCGTTTCAGAAAAATCCTCTAAAAAGTCCCAAGAATCTGAGCCTTTTTCTTTTCCAGAAATTCTCATTAAGAGCACATTTATAGAAGGGTTTTCTCAAAGCTCCGGCATCTGGCCCAATGAATCTCTTCACTCTGAACATACAGACTTTGCCAATGCAGATCCCTTTGGAGTTTTTAATGAAACTTCTAGCTTTTTTGGAAAAGGCGAAACCAGTAGAGGGTCTCCGGGCCTGAGTCTGCGTGGCTCCCAAAGTCTATCCAGATTACAAGGACTCTTAGACGATATTCCACTGACCCCTTCCGATGGCACGGGCATGAGCAGTTTATTTTTACCTCATGAGGTTCTTTCAGAAGTGCGGATCATCAAGGGGCCGTCCAGTCTGTCTTACGGGGGACATGCCATGGGGGGGGCACTCCTTTTTAAACCACTTCAACTTCACGCATGGCGCACTCGTATGGGGGTGAACTCTTTGGGACAGGGCCATCTCTTTCTCGGCGGTCCCTTGATACATAAAGAGAAAAATCAGTTGCAAGTCACCCTCTACGGGCAAACGTTTAAAGGCTCCTATCCCTTTGATCTACCTCGCCTAGGGCTGTCAGACCAACGACGTCATCATACAAACAGAGATCTTTATCGTATGACTCTTTGGGGTTTACAAAAGATAAAAACATGGACATTCAAAGAACGTCTTCTTGTAGCCTATGAGACAGGACGCCTTCCTGGACCCATTTCAAATATCTTCCCACAACAACAAAAAAAGAAGGCCACCCTGGCTTCTATAACAACAGAAAAGACATTCTCTAAAAATTCGAAGACGGCATGGCGTATGTCTTACCTCAACTTAGACCACATAAACACAAACATTGAAAACTCAGATCAGTTCCATTCCCGATCAAGCACATTGTCTTCCTCTTTTTCTCACCTTTGGAGCCCCCACTCACTATGGATTTTAGAAAATGGGCTCGACTACTCTTACTCCAAATACCACTCCTCCAATACTCCTTCCGAATTAAAAAACACAACCCTTGAAATCTCCACGTTATCTCAAATTCTGTTTTCTAAAAACTGGATATTCCAACCTGGAGCCAGATACAATATTCGTCAGAAAAAGAGTCTCACCTCTCTTGGTGTCAAAAAATATTTGTCCGACAGAGAATTTCTATGGGGATCCTACTCCCAAGGGTACCGTAGTCCCTCCTTAACAAATACATTCTATGAAGATCCCTTCTTTGTGGGAAATCCTCACCTCAAATCCGAGTTTTCTACTCAATGGGAAACAGGCTTTCAAAAAGACGCCCCCCATTTATCCACCCTTTTTGAGAAACGCCTCTCTTACATGGCAAGATTTTTCCTCATCAATTATAAAGATCTGATCTCGCCTGTACACGGAACACCAACCACTGTAGATAATATATCTAAAGCCAATGTATTTGGAATAGATGCTCAGTTCACTTGGCCTCTGACAACCTCTACAGAAATAGAGTGGCAATACACACACTTACAAACAAGAGATCATAGAGAAAAACAACTCCTATTTTCCCCAAAAAATCAAGTCAGGCTCAAACTACGACACACTTGGGGAAAATTTATTTTTGAAATTCAACAGGCCTATTGGAGCCCTCACCAACTGTCCCCAGACCATAGGGCCAGAGAATGGCACGGCACTCACTTTCGAGTACACACTCTAGAATTATCAAAGTGGTCTCTTCGGGCAGGTCTTCTCAATATTTTTAATCGCCCGCAGGAACTCACCAAGGGGTACCCTGAACCGCAAAGACGAATTTATCTTTCTGCAGAAAGGGTTTTATAATGATCCATTTTCTTATTTTTTTCTCTCTCTTCCTGTCGGCTCAATCGCCTGAACGCATTGTCTCTCTCAGCCCCGCTCTGACTGAAATTCTTTTCCATATCGATTTAGGAGACAAAATTGTCGGCACCTCTGAACACTCTGATTCCCCTAAAGCGGCAAAGCACATCATCCGTATAGGGGCCTTTCAAAATCCGAATATTGAAAAAATCATTTCACTCAAGCCCGATATTGTTCTCGCTTTTCAAGAAGGGCGAGATACAATAAGCACACAGTTAAAAAACGCCCAATTATCTCTGATGTCCTTTCCCTCCAACACAATTGATGATTACGAGTCCATCCTGAACGAAATAGGCATTCTATTCCACAAAAAAAATAAAACAGACAAATTAAAAAAAGAGTGGAAAGCCTTATGGAAAAAAATAAAACCCTCTCAAAAAATGCGGCGGATTCTTATCCCATTGGATCACAACCCTTTAATTGTGGCTGCACAGGGCACATTTCTTTCTGAAATCATAAAGCGTTGTGGGCACAAAAATGCTATAACAAATTTGAAGGGATATCCCATTTTACAAATGGAAACCGTTATCCGATCCCGACCAGATACAGTCCTTATCGTTGGAGCGACTAAAAACAGAGCCACAAAATCTGATATAAATAAACTCTGGAAAAAAACACTCCCCAAGACTCAAATTTTTTGGGAAGAGTCGGATCATATCAGCCAACTCAGACCTCGTTTACCCCATGCAGCTCGAAAACTCTGTCAAAGGCTTCATCTATGAAATATGTTCTCTTAGGACTTATCATTCTTTTTATACTCTCAATGATAACAGGGAGTAGCGACACAGGGTTTTGGGATATTTATAATTGGCTTATGGGTCAAACTCTCCCTACAGAAAAAATTTATATCATTGAAAACCTCAGATGGAATCGCACATGGACTTGTCTTCTTGTGGGAGCCTCTCTCAGCCTCTCTGGGCTTTTACTACAAACTCTTTTAAACAATCCCTTAGCTGAACCCTACACTTTGGGACTTTCCGGTGGGGCCTCTTTAGGTGTTGTGCTGGCTATGATTTTTTTACCTTTTTCACAGACAGTCTCACTTCCTTTGGGAGGTTTTGTGGGGTGTTTGATCGTGACTCTTATAATAGGACGCATGGCCATGAGGGAATCTCTCTCGGTCTCCTATCATTTAGTCCTTTTGGGTGTCATGATATCTCTTTTTTGCGGATCTCTTGTGATTCTAACACTGAGTCTTTTTGAACCCTCACAATTACAGACGGCCTTTCTCTGGATGGTTGGACGAGCTGGAACTGAAAGGGATCGTTGGTGGCCCCTACTTGCTATAGCTCTCACCCTCTCTGCCTGTTGGACATTTTCACGGCTCTATGCCCTTGATAAACTTTTGCTAGGAGATGAAATGGCTCACTCTTTAAATACAAAAATAAAAAAGTTGCGATTAGAGATTATTATTAACGTGGGTCTACTCACTGCTCTTTCAGCAAGCCTTATGGGACTTGTGGGTTTTGTCGGTTTAATTGCACCACATCTCTCCACTCTTATTACAGGAACACGCAGACATTTACAAAACACCATAGGCTCTCTCCTTTTGGGCGGAGGACTTTTGTTAGGGGCAGATGTGCTCGGTCGGTATATAGGGGGATTAAAAGAGATTCCCGCTGGAAGTTTGATCGCCCTTATTGGAGCCCCCTTTCTTATGTTCTTATTATTCCAAAAGAGGGGCGATCATGTATAAATTTGAAAAATTGAGCTTTGGATACGGGCAGAAAAATGTCCTCCATCAACTCTCTGGCCATTTAGATAAAGGAGATATTTGTTTTATTATTGGCCCCAACGGAAGTGGTAAGTCCACCTTATTCAAAGTTCTCTCAGGTTTCCTTAAGACTCCCTCTCCTCTGAAGGAAAAACCGGCCTATCTGCCTGCGGAAATTTCTACTCAAGACAGCTTAACGGGCTATGACATATTGGATATTTTTCGTGTCAAAGGTTCACCTTGGCACAAAACAGAAAATAGGGACATTTTAAATATCAACACCATCTTAAAACAACGTTTACATTCTTTATCTTCAGGAGAAAAGAGGCGTGTTTTTCTTTTTAGCGTGCTCTCTCATTCTGGGAATATTATCCTGCTCGATGAACCCTTAACACACTTAGATCTCTATTATCAGTTTCAACTCTCTAAAATCATACGCAGACAAAGTGATAGTGGGCGCACATTTTTAATATCTCATCATGACTTTAATTGGTGCTTTTCATTTATTCGATCAAAGACGTGGGTGCTAAATAGGGGAACATTTATTTTCCAAGGAGCGACTCATAGGGCTTGGAGAGATCCCAATGTGCAACACACATTTCAAATTCGTTCTGCATTATTAAACAATCCTTTAAATTCTCGTCAACTTTTGGCATTATCAGAAATAGACAAGGATACTGATTGAAAAACTCGGGAAAAAAAACACTATTGGCCATGTTTATCTCTTTGAGCATACATGGGGCTTTAGTGGCTCTTGTCGCCTATATGACTTTAGATATGACGCTCCCAGAAGGTCATGTGGTCGTCGATTTTAACACTCCCCCAGAGGGCGAAAGTCTAGATCACAAGGGTGAAATCAACACAACACCCCTTCCCAAAATCTCCAAGGCAAAAAAAAATGAAGCCTCAAGCCCCCCATTGGACAAAAATAGCAAGAGAGCAAAGACCGTAAGGCCCCCTTCTGAAAAAGATATCTCTCCTACAGAGGTAAAAGAGACATTCAAGCCCCCCTCAGAGCAGAACATTAAGACCGTTGAGATAGAAAAGAACAATCGGACCACAGCAACAAAAACGCCGACCACTGAAAATCTTCCTAAAAAAATGATCACGAATCAGACAGAAGAAACACAACAGATTGAGACAGGTATAGAGACAGAACCTCCTGCCTCCGAAGAGAAGGTCTCTGCCCTAGAAGAGCCCTCTTCAGACAAAGCTCTTCGTGAAAATGTAAAAATGGAAGAGGCTAAAACTGTGGAAAAAGAACCCCCTATTCAACCTCCCCCTCAAGAAGAGGTCTCGGCCCTTGAGGAACCCTCTTCAGATAAAACTCTTTCTGAAAACATTGGAAATAAAGGGGAGGAGTCTGAAACAAGGATGATAGAAAATCTTATCCCTCCCAGGGAGGTGGTCACAGGAGATGAGACATCTCAAAGTGGTGGAACTGAGCCGGGAACAGACAAAATAGATTTGGCCGCAGCACCTATTACATCTGTGCTGCCCTATGGAACACCCTACGGAGACCCCGACAAAAAAGCTGTCCCCATAGCTGGAAACCCTCAACCCAAGTACCCTTTTATTCTCAGATGGAAGAAAATTGAAGGTGCCGTCCAAACATTAGTGACTGTTTCACCCACTGGCCAAGTTACAGACATTCAGGTCACACAGTCTTCCCACAAGAACTTTACCGAAGAGACTCTCAAGGTTTTAAGGTACTGGAAATTTCAACCCAATGGACGAGCGTATAAAACAACCATTCCCTTTCGATTTAAATTAGAGGGCAAAGCAGAAAATCTTGAACCTGCCGATTATCCCAACTCAGAAAATCTCTAGGTCATTTATTTTAAACCCTTGGAACCTCGCCCTTATTCTGATTTTAAAAATAGACAGATTATCTCTTATACAAATACGACTTCAACTCTCTCTTGGGTGTGTGAAAAGCAAGTACTATGCCAGATTATAAAAAAGTCTCTGACTCTTTTATATCACTCTAGGAGTTTTTGTTGTCAGTGCTTTTCTGAAAATATTGAACAAAGATTATACACGTGGTGATGAGCCACTTGATTCAAAATTTTATAACTAGAAAGTCGTGCAAGTGGGACTTTAATGTTATGCTTTTTTATTTATCGCCGAAGAGTTCTCGTTTAGATTTTGTGGTTCCAAGACGTATTTTTCTTTTGCGCTTTTTTCCTCGTGCTGTCTCTTTGCGCTTTCTCTTCAGTTCTACAATCTTAGTCTTCGAAGCCATAAGGTCCTCATTTTTTATTTCTTAGGATTCCAACTATCAAAAGAATAAGCCCAGGTCAAACACCTGTGCTATACTACCCTTTGCACCCAACTCTTTTTCTATAGACCACTGCAAGGACAATCGAGGCCCCACCCAGCCCAGTCCTGTAGCTATAAAATTTTTCTCCAAAAAAGCATCATGCCGTCCTCCGAATCTAAAGAGAAAACCATACTTGAAGCGCGTCTCCGATCCCATTGATAAAATAAAACGAGATTTGGGATTATTTTTTACAGGGAAAGTCACATCAAAATTCACATGAAAAAAATTCTGGTAATTATATTGAGCTGCAATAGAAATTTCTGACTTCTGCGAGGGAAGAAGATAGCCTAAAAAATTTGTCCATGTCATGGCCAATCCCAACCACTCCATGGGAGCATAGAGACCTCCCATATCCATATTGAAGCGTGATCCAAGGTCTGTTTTTTTAAACACCTTTCCGACTAAACCAGCAGAAATCAAATGAGGGAAGGTTTTTGCCACCCCAACTCTCCATTCCTCTTCTCTATATCTGACTTCATCTAAGATCCATTTTTGCTGAACATAAGAAATCCCCCCTGTAAAATACATATCAGAATTATTATCCACCATGGAGCCTGCAAAGCTAGAGGCCCCACTCGAAGAACGATTATAAAAACCATGAACACTCATACCCTTAACGCTTGTAATAGCCGCTGGATTGACAAAGAGGGCCTCTGGACCCGACCCGGAAGCACGACCTGCCTTACCTTTACCTAAAAATTCAGGACCATAAAACGACTGAGCTGGAACTGAAAAAGATAACAAAAAAGAAATACAAGGATAAATAAAATATCTCAAATGCCCTCCCGCTCTATCTTTTAATCTCATCACGTATTTTTACAGCTTCTTCAAATTCTAAATTTTCAGCATGTGATTTCATCTTCTGCTTTAAACTTTTAATTTTCTTATTTAATATCTTTAGTTTTCCTATTAAAAGTTTTAACCCATTATCTCCTCTTCTATTGATAATTTGAAACTCAGTGACTTTATCACTCGCTTCAATATTTACAACTTTAAATCTGAAGCCACAACACAGAAGACCTGTCATCACATTCTGAGCTTTTTTTGAATTTTGCAATTAGGGTCGTGTCTCTAATGTACAGATACTCACAAAATGCGGACAAGGTTTGACATCGGAGTCTGGCCTTCCACACTTATGAACTGCAGGATCTCGTCCAATAACCCATTGGATTTCGTCTATTCTAGAATCAGGAACGTTACCATAACATCGTCTTCCTTCATTTGTTCCTCCTCCACCCACACCCGAAGCACGAATGCAGTTCACATTTTTAGAAATTTGCCAATAGTCTTCATAATAATTGAGAACATCATTCGCCAATTCATATTTCTCCTGATCAATGGGGGGTTCGTCAAACCTTCCACAATTGGCTGCCGCATATGTGGAAGGTTCACCAAAAACAACCATAAGCTGTATAGAATCTTCACCACAGACATGACTTTGAAGTAGACGATTACTCTGAGGATTATACTCATTGACGGCTAAAAGCACTTTGACATTATCTTCATCTTCATCCAAGTAACCAAACTCACCGATATCATTTTTGGGAACAGAAAAAGAAGGAACATAGTTTGTACCATAAACATGATGCAGGGACTCACTGCCATCTGTTTTTGTTGGGCGCAGCAATTGAGTCCTATTATCATATGGAGATCCGAAGTCCTTTGGACTCAAGTAACCTACAATCAAAGATGCTGGATCTGGATTTTCTTTTTCTTTAAAAACACCTTGCAGCACCTCATGCGGAACAGTGCCGAAGAAAATCGAAGCCATAAGTTGATTCCCCCCCCCTGTGGCCTTGGCATAATTATTTAAAAACGTCCCGTCAGGCAATTCATTGATAATGCGAGCCAGTTCTCCATCGTTAAAATAAATGGGGTTCCAAAGATTATGGATCTGACGATCCTCTTCTATATGAGTCCACATAACAGCTGACCTGCTCTTGTTCCTACGCAGACTGAACTGCATTTGAATCGATTTCTCAACAGTCTCCTCTTCATCACTATTTTCATCTGCCACTTGATATCTGACCAATTTTGAGTTTTTAGCTATAAGATTCAATCTATCCTCTAAAGACATGTTCTGCTTTAAAGCATAGTCTCTGAAAGCCTTACTCAGACGAATGCCTGAAGTCGAACTCAAGGCTCCTAATCGAAATGTATAAAACATCTGTGGATTGACAGGGGCTGGAGTAGAACTACAAGACATGTATGATATTGTGTCCATCTGGATTTCATAGGGAAAGGGGGCTTTATTTATTTTCTCTTGACTTGTGAGCCATCTTTTATCAAAGGGAGAGTCATTAGGCATCATACAATTTTGATACATCAAGGGCATCATTAAACCTAAAACAATAAATAGAAATAAAGACCCTGTTTTTTTCAGTCCTCTTTTCAAAAAACATCTTTTGCGAGGGGGGCCGCACTCAGACCTGTCTGCATTATCTGGTTTGTTATGTCCTCTACAGCTCATTGTCTCTTTTCCATAGGTTGTTTTGACAACACTTATCGTCGTTCATTCCACCTCAGACGCCCTCATGGGCTAGACAAGACCTTAAGGGAGGTGAGGACTCACTAGAGGTCTTTTCGGCTAAAAAAGGATATTTATTGAGGAACGCTTTATGGGATTAAAAATAACAAGCACCACAGCATTGAGCTTATTGTCAAAATCTGCTGCTCTCCCTTTATTTAAACAATGAATGATTTTAATCTCCTATTTATATGGGACACTTCATTTTATTCTTATAGAAACTGGGGAGGGCCAAAAACTCTATTTAAGTGAGATGATTTCAATTTATTTTCATAAGATCTTTAGATTTTAGATCTATCTATAAATAAAGTAGAGGGTTGTTCTTGATTTATTTTCACAAGATCTCTAAATTTCAATGACTAGTCGATGCGCTCGTAGCTCAGCTGGATAGAGTACCTGACTACGAATCAGGTGGTCGGAGGTTCGACTCCTTCCGAGCGCGCCATTTTTTTCACAGGAGCGATAGCGCAGAATATGAAGAAAATAATTTTAGCTGAACAGGGGCCAATGCCTTAGAGGCAGACAAGGGAAAGAATGAATATTTGGAAGCGTTCCTTAAATCAAGCGTCTAATGTTTTAAAAAAATTTATAGAAAGCAGTGACCAATTAGAGAACTGTCAGAAGTGGTCCGATCAGATGATAGCTGTCCTCTCCCGTGGTGGAACTGTGTTCACCTGTGGCAACGGGGGATCCTACTGTGATGCCCTTCATTTTGCTGAAGAAATGACAGGGTATTTTAGAAGTCATCGACCACCGCTTGCCGCTTTAACTCTGGGAGAAGCCTCTCATATCACTTGCGTGAGCAATGATTTGGGATTTGAAGAGATTTTTTCTAGACAATTAGAGGCCCTTGGCAAAGAGGGGGATATGTTGGTGGCCCTGTCCACAAGTGGCCAGTCTCAGAATGTGATTCGAGCAGTACAGACAGCTCAATCCCAGCGCATATTTACTGTAGGACTTTTAGGAAAATCGGGAGGTGAGTTAAAAAACATGGTCGATCTTCCCATTATTGTCCCCTCAGAAACTTCTGATCGCATTCAAGAAGTGCACATTAAACTGATTCACACAGTGATAGAAACTATAGAAAGACATTTTTTTCCAGAGCATTACTAATAATGTTGATTTTAATGAAAAGACAGGGGTTGTATTTTTTGTTTTAATGGAAAAGTCCTATTATTGACCTGTGTGGAGGAGTGGGTGAGTGGCTGAAACCAACAGTTTGCTAAATTGTCGTGCTGGGCAACCGGTACCGGGGGTTCGAATCCCCCCTCCTCCGCCATCACTTTTTAACCAACGCCTAATAACCCTCACGCACCTCAGATAAAATAGCTTCACATGTCTTTTTGGCATCACCAAAAACAAGCGAGGCATTATCATAGAAAAAAAGTGGATTATCCACTCCTGCATACCCTACACCCATAGAACGTTTGGAAATAAAAATTTGCTTGGATTTAAAGACATCTAGAATAGGCATACCATAAAGAGGACTTGTACTGTCTGTTTTAGCTGCTGGATTGACAATATCATTGGCTCCAACAATAAAAGCCACATCTGCTGTTGCAAACTCACTGTTAATATCTTCCATTTCAAAAACACAGTCATATGGAATATCGGCCTCTGCCAAAAGCACATTCATATGCCCAGGCATTCGGCCCGCAACAGGATGAATCGCAAACTTGACTTCAACCCCCTTTTCAGTCAGCAACTCATACAGCTCCTTAATGGAGTGCTGGGCCTGGGCCACTGCCATACCATACCCTGGAACAAAAATAACTTTTTGTGCATTGGTCATCATAAAAGACACATCTTCTGGTGAAGCCGACTGAACGGTTTTGCTTCCCCGATCATCTTTCATCGCAGTATCTGTCTCTCCAAAGCCTCCCAAAATGACACTGATAAATGAACGGTTCATAGCCCGACACATAATATAGGAGAGTATGGCACCACTGCTTCCGACAAGAGCCCCTGTCGCAATGAGAAGTTGATTTTGTAAAGTGAACCCTGTTGCAGAGGCGGCCCACCCCGAATAGGAATTCAACATAGAAACAACAACAGGCATATCCGCTCCCCCGATGGGAATCACTAGCAGTATGCCCAACACACTGGCCAAGACAGCCATTACAATAAGAGTTATATAAGATGGCGCAACAATAAACTGTATCAATAAAACCAATCCCACAACAGAAAGCCCTAGGTTTATCAGATGTCTTCCCGGCAGTAAGATAGGGGCAGATCTTATCAAGCCCTTTAGTTTTCCAAAGGCTAAAACAGAACCTGTAAAAGTAATAGCCCCAATGATAACCCCCAGTCCAATCTCCAACCCCAAGCCGGTGGTTATGTTTTCTACACCTCGAGCGTGTAAAAAACCCACTCCAATCAATACCGCAGCCAATCCGACAAAGCTATGGAGAATAGCCACCAACTCTGGCATAGACGTCATGGGAATTTTTAAGGCTATACTTATCCCTATAAGAGCACCGATGAGAAGACCTGCAATAATCCATCCATATCCACTCAAGTGAGGATGAAGGAGTGTGACCACAGTCGCTATAGCCATACCTATCATGGCTGAGATATTCCCCATGCGAGCCGTCCGAGGCGAACTGAGACCTTTTAATCCATAAATAAATAAGAGAGTGGCAACAAGATAAATAGCGGAAAAAATATCAGGGCGGCTCATAATTACTTTTTCTTCTTTTTCTTAAACATGGAAAGCATACGTTGTGTGACGACAAATCCTCCAAAAATATTAATAGAGGCTAACAGAACTGCAAAAAAGCCAATAATCTGTGCCATGGGATGTTCACTTCCTGCAATAATAATAGCTCCGACAACCACAATGGCACTGATGGCATTGGTTACAGCCATCAATGGCGTATGAAGAGCGGGAGTCACTCCCCAAATCACATGGTAGCCAACGATGCAGGCAAAAATAAAAACGTAAATTCCTAACATAGTCGGTGACATCTCTTTAACTTCCCTTTGGAAATCGCACTTGCCCATCAAATGTAACAAGAGCAGCATCTATAATATCATCTTCTAAATTATATTTAATTTTCAAATCATTATCGGCTTCTTCAACCATAACCCCCAAAAGGGAATGAATATTATTTCCAAAGAAGCGACTGGCATCTCCTGGAATCATAGAGGGGTAGTTGGAATAACCCACAATAGAGACATGATAAATATTTAGCACCTTACCCTCTTGTGTTAACGAACAATTCCCCCCGCTCCCCGCTGCCATATCTACGATGACAGATCCGGGGGACATGTTTTTGACAGTCTCTTTTGTAATCAAAATGGGAGCTTTTCTACCCGGTACACTGGCCGTTGAAACAATAATATCAGCTTGGGATAATTGGACCTGAAGTTGTCGACTCTGTTGTTCTTGAGCTTCCTGAGAGAGTTCTTTTGCATAACCCCCCTGTCCTAGCCCCTCCTCTCCCACATCAAGTTCCAAAACTTTCGCACCTAAAGAACAAATTTGTTCTCTCACTTCTGGTCGAATATCATAGGCAAAAACATTCGCTCCCAGACGTTTAGCGGTGGCAATCGCCTGCAGTCCAGCAACACCAACTCCCAAGACAATGACCTTTGCCGGCTTACTCATACCAGCCGATGTCATCATCATAGGCAAAAATCTATTAAACTGAACAGCGGCCTCTAAAACGGCTCGATAACCACCAATATTGGCTTGAGATGATAAAACATCCATGGACTGTGCACGTGATGTCCGAGGGATCAGTTCAAGGGCGATGGCATTGCATTTTTTTTTTGCAAAAAGAGAGAGAAGTTCTCTGTGAGAATAAGGTGAAAGCAACCCGATAAAAAGCTGATTTTCTTTACAAAAATCTTCAACATCTTTTGCTTTGGGAGGGTTTATTTGACAAATAATATCTGAGGTCCACACATCTTGAGTCTCCAAGACCCGAACCCCCTCATCAATATACTGTTGATCTATAAAGCCCGCCTTTTCGCCGACGCCACTTTCAATACAAAGATCAAAACCTGACTTTATCATCTTTCGAGCCACATCAGGTGTAACGGCACTACGAGCCTCTGAAGAATCTGTCTCTTTAAGAATACCCAATTTCATAAAGAAGGATATTATCAAACTTGACCACGGAGAGCATTAAGAATTTTACTCTTTTACAGAAGCAACAAATAAATCCTCTACTCCAAGGCCGCTTTATAAAGTATAAATTTTGAGCTTTCATCTCTTCGTAGGGTATTTACAAAATGACCAATAAGTATATGAGATCATTATTTCTAAAACTGAAGACAGAGACCTATCTGCTTTAAAATATCTTCTCTTTACAGAGTTATTTTATTATATAAGAACAAACAAAGTGGATAGAGAAAGAGGGGAGACCGACATGTCGATAGAAACACTTTCCGTTGGAGAACTTAAAGAAAACTTAAAAGACTTCACATTGATTGATGTGCGCAGAGAAGATGAGTTTTATGGAGAGCTGGGACATATTCAAGGGTCTGTGCTCGTCACTCGAGGCCCAGATTTGACAAAATATTTAGAATCCTTAGAAGATAAAAACCAAAAAATTGTATTTATCTGTAGAAGTGGACATCGCTCGGAGCTGGCCGCTTTGGAAAGTCAAAATTTAGGGTTTAAGCATGTCTATAATTTAAAGGGGGGAATGACCGCCTGGAGCGAGCAAGAGTCCTAATGAACCTCCCAAACACTAGAGATCGATGGAACACTTTCAACTCTGAAAATAAGCCAGCTATAAAATAACACACCTCTTTTACAAACATGCACCCACTCCCTATGTCGCATTATAGAAGTTTGAGATAAGTAGCCCATAAGCCAAGAATTTCTACCTGATAAAGCCTCTGTCTTAATACTGGATGATACGCAGCGTTTCATTTCAGGCTCCATTATCACAAACCTTTAGAAAGGGTCATAATGCTGGATGATATGCGCAGCGTTTCATTTCAAGCATTATCACAAACCTTTAGAAAGGGCCATAATACTGGATGATATACACAGCATTCCAAGCTAAGCTCAGTTATTAGAGAGGATGCATGTTTGTTATCAAAAGAGATGGTCGTAAAGAGCCGGTTCAGTTTGACAAGATCACTTCGAGAATAAAGAAACTGTGCTATGGATTGTCCTCAAGCTACGTAGACCCTGTTGAAATTACCAAAAAAGTCATCATGGGTGTACACGATGGTGTCACCACCGCCGAACTCGATAACTTAGCTGCAGAAACGGCGGCCTACCTGACAACCACACATCCCGATTATGCCCGATTAGCTGCTCGTATTGCCGTCTCCAACCTACATAAGAACACAAAAAAAAGTTTCTCTGAAACCATTAAGAATCTGCATAACTATATGGACCCCTTATCAGGACAGTCCGCCTCACTCATTTCCAAAGAGACATACAATACAGTGATGGAAAACGCCCAAACATTGGACTCATCTATTATTTACGATCGGGATTTTGATTATGACTATTTTGGTTTTAAAACATTAGAGCGATCTTATCTTTTAAAGCTGAATAAAAAAGTTGTGGAAAGGCCACAGCATATGCTCATGCGTGTCGCCATAGGTATTCATGACAAAGACATTAAGTCAGCCATTGAGACCTACCATCTGCTGAGCGAGCGTTGGTTCACTCATGCCTCTCCCACACTTTTCAATTCTGGAACACCCAAGCCACAACTCTCCTCGTGCTTCCTACTCTCTATGACAGACGATAGTATCGAAGGGATCTATGACACTCTTAAAAGATGCTCGATTATTTCTCAATCAGCAGGTGGTATTGGTCTGAGCATTCATAATATTCGAGCCAAAGGAAGCTACATTAGGGGAACCAATGGGGTGTCCAATGGCATTGTCCCTATGTTAAAAGTCTATGACGATACCGCCCGGTATGTCGACCAAGGGGGCGGAAAGCGCAAAGGAGCTTTTGCTATTTACCTTGAGCCCTGGCACGCAGACATTTTTGAGTTTCTGAATTTAAAAAAGAACCACGGTAAAGAAGAAATGCGGGCTAGAGATTTATTTTACGCCCTCTGGATTCCCGATCTGTTTATGAAACGAGTGGAAGAAAATGGCCAATGGTCTCTTTTTTGTCCCAATGAATCTCCCGGCCTGTCCGAGTGTTGGGGCCCTTCATTTGAAGAGCTTTACACCAAGTACGAAAAAAAAGGTCTTGCCCGCAAGACCATTAAGGCACAAGATCTTTGGTTTGCCATACTTGAATCGCAAATTGAAACAGGAACTCCCTATATATTGTATAAGGACGCTGCCAACAGCAAATCGAATCAACAACATCTGGGAACTATTAAATCCAGCAATCTTTGTACAGAAATCATCGAATACACATCTTCTGACGAAGTGGCTGTATGTAACTTAGCCTCTATTGCCCTTCCTCGTTTTGTGAATGAAAAGAAACATCAGTTTGACTATAAAAAATTATACGAAGTGACTTATGTGGCCACCTGTAATTTGAACAAAATAATTGATATCAACCACTACCCCATCAAAGAGGCAAAGAGATCCAACTTAAGACACCGTCCTATTGGATTGGGTGTACAGGGCCTAGCGGATACTTTTATTAAAATGCGCTTTCCCTTTGACTCAGGAAATGCACGTGCACTGAATCGAAAAATTTTCGAAACTATTTATTTTGCAGCTCTTTCGGCATCTAAAGATTTGGCAAAACAATTCGGGCCCTATGAAACCTATGAGGGGTCTCCTGTCAGTAAAGGCATTTTACAATACGATATGTGGGGCATTGAACCAACAGACCTTTGGAATTGGAAAGATTTAAAAAGAGAGATTAAAAAGTACGGAGTCAGAAATAGTCTTTTAGTGGCTCCCATGCCCACAGCCTCTACATCTCAGATATTGGGTAATAATGAATGCTTTGAGCCCTATACATCGAACATCTATACTCGAAGAGTTCTATCAGGAGAATTTACCATAGTGAATAAACACCTATTACAAGATCTTGTCTGCCTCGGTATTTGGTCCACCGAGCTTAAAAATAAAATTATTGCAGCCAATGGCTCTATACAACACATTGAAGAGATTCCCAAAGAGTTAAAGGATATTTATAAAACAGTTTGGGAAATTAAACAAAAGTCCCTATTAGATATGGCTTCAGATCGTGGGGCCTTTATCGATCAGAGCCAAAGTCTTAACGTCTTTATTGCCCAACCTAACTTTGCAAAGCTCACATCTATGCATTTTTATGCTTGGAAAAAGGGACTTAAAACAGGAATGTATTATTTAAGAACACAATCTGCTGCTGAAGCCATCAAATTTACTGTCGATACAAAGTCTAAAGTCGGCACAAAAAACCTTTATGAAAACCAATCCGCCACCACATGCTCCATCAATAACCCCCCAGAAGAATGCACCTCCTGTAGTTCTTAAAGTCTCTCGACCCAAGTGTCTATCGAAGGCTAAACACACACAATTGGATAGAAACTCAATGCACTCAAGAAAAGAATAAACGATTTTTAAACATATACGTTCTGTAAGAAAAGGATTTTTATCTTCCCCTTCAAGCTCAAACAGCTTCAAAGGCCGCAGGCTCGTCTCCGCTGAAGATGAGAAGCATAATCTGGATAGTGTCCGTGGACTCAAGCATAGAATAAACGATCTCTCCTAATACGCCCTGCGCTTTGAAAAACTCGTTTTAATAGAAAGATCAAAATCCTTTTCTCCCCTATTGTCCATAAGATTCAAGATGGATTAAGTCAGGAAGAGTTTTTTCTAAGCTTTCAAACAAATCCAAAGATCATAGCTTGTCTCCGCCAAAACCTAAAAGCATTCACTGAATAAATCTAAATAGAATTGAATATAGAGCAAGCCGTCCTTCTGCGGATATGCTCTTCTATAGGAAAAAGACTTTTATCTTCCCCTTAAAGCTCACACAGCTTTGAAGGGCGCAAAGCGTCTCTGCCGCAGGCTAAAAACGCAAGTTGGATAGTGCTCCATGCAGTCAAGCATAGAATAAACGATCTCTGTACGGATACGCATTGCGCTTCAAAAAACTCGCTTTAAGAGAAAAATAAAAGTCTTTTTCCAACGTAAGCTCGTGGCGCAGCCCAAAAGCCTTCAGAAAAAACTCTTCTCCCATTCTCTGGTAAAGACTAAAAACTCTTGGCTCTAAAGAGCTTATCTAGAAATTTAGCACATATAAAATCTCAACGTCTGCCCCATTGAAGATAGATTCTTTGAAATAATGAAAAAATCTCACAAAATTTGTACAACTGTTCAATTTTTACCCAATTTTTAATTTAAATTACAGTTGTTTTGTTTTGTTTTGTTTTGTTTTGTTTTGTTTTGTTTTGTTTTGTTTTGTTTTGTTTTGTTTTGTTTTGTTTTGTTTTGTTTTGTTTTGTTTTGTTTTGTTTTGTTTTGTTTTGTTTTGTTTTGTTTTAATAAGAGGTTAGCTCCTTTTAAGAGCAAAGACAATCTTCCTTTTTTAAATAAAAAACCAATCTCTATCACCTGGCACAACACTTGCTCCTTAAACACATGACATATAATTGTGACTAACCCTTACAGGAGGAACTTTTTATGAACCCTTTAAAATTTATGCTCACTCTAGCTGTGGGATTAACACTCTCTATCAGCTCTTTGGCTCAAAAAACCACCACAATAAAAGAAAAAAATGCTCACCCCTCTTTTCTCAAATGGATTGAGGTCCGAAAAGCATCTGAACAGGTAAATAATGAAGAACTCACAGCCATTGTGGTCTATACATGCACTAGGGATGAGCGTCATAACAATGAGAGTTGTGAACCCTTGGTTGATGAAGTGGTGACCTTAAATGAGTTAAGAAACACGTTAAAAAAGGAGAACTTGAAAACTGGCGCACTCGGAGCCGGAGCTGTGCTCTTAGGGACAGCAATGATAGTCTTAGGACCACCAATAATGGTAGCAACGGGAACAGGAACAGCATTAGGAGCAGCAGGAGGAACAGTATTAGGAGGAGCAGCAGGAACAGTAGGAGCAGTATTAGGAATAGACTATCTATTTAATAAATTAACAGAAGGCTCTCGTTTGAGAAAACTTTTAAGCAAAAAGGATGTCTTATTTGTTCGCAATATCGACAATCTTGAGCAGAACTTAGAATATCTTCTTAATAAGATAATTTTGAAAAGAGATGAGCCTAAAAACTAAAATAAATAATTAATGAGAATTAAGGAATGAGATCAAACAACTGAAATTCTCTGAATGAAACACTATTTTTAAACCGCTGAGGACTCTTAAAAAAACAAAGAGTTCTCTCAGCGGTTTTTTGTATCACATCTATTTAATCTAACCCCTCTACTAGAAAACCAGGGTCAATCCCTATTTTTGATATTTCTCTTTCCACTCATTGAGATCTTTTACCAAAAGAAAAAGTGCAAACAAAGTGATATGATTTAAGCGTTATGAAACTTCAATTTTATATGTCGTCACTTGAGATTTTACCTTATTTAAAAAAGACTATTTATATAAGAGCCCTAGAAAATCTTAACTCCATTTGTTCAAATAGAGTCAGAAACAAATATAAAATAGGAAAGTTCATTAAAAATTCTTCTGGAAATATCTTTTTTCGTATCTTTACCTAAGAGTGTATAAGTAGCTCCTCCCATATCTACATACTCATTCACATCAACAAATTTCCGAGAGAGACTTTCTGCAAAGAAGGCACTGATGTACAGGGAGGTGTCTTCTAACTTTTTAATATTTAGCAGGTGTCTCATTGAAGGCTTGGAAATACCATGGAATTTTAAAATTCAGCGTCCAGGGTAAACACTTGTTCTGAACGGTCGGCCATCAC
Organism: Bdellovibrionales bacterium; assembly: GCA_965116215.1. Lineage (GTDB taxonomy): Bacteria > Bdellovibrionota > Bdellovibrionia > Bdellovibrionales > JAKFYE01 > CBDBKL01. The sequence goes on from OZ220494.1 coordinate 1,343,769, forward strand.
ACCTGACTTTTGATAATCCCCCACACGTTTTTCAAAAAAGTTCGTTTTTCCCTGAAGGGAAATCAACTCCATCCAATCAAAGGGATTGGTCGAATTGTAAATAGGTGTAAAGCCGAGAGCTTTTATGAGGCGATCAGCGACAAATTCAATATATTGAGACATCAACTTTGAGTTCATCCCAATCAGATCTACCGGAAGCGCATCTGTGACAAATTCCTTTTCAATCTCTACGGCATCAGAAATAATCTGATGCACAGTTTTTTCAGATGATTTGTGTTTCAACATTGAAAATAAAAGACAGGCAAAGTCGCAATGTAATCCTTCATCCCTGCTAATGAGTTCATTAGAAAACGTGAGTCCCGGCATAAGCCCTCGCTTTTTAAGCCAAAAAATAGAACAAAAACTCCCTGAGAAAAAAATGCCCTCCACTGCAGCAAAGGCCACAAGTCTTTCCGCAAAGCTTTTAGAACTTTCAATCCACTTGAGAGCCCAGTGAGCCTTCTTCTTCACACAAGAAATTGTTTGAATAGCATTAAAAAGATACTCTCTTTCTTTGGGTTTTTTCACATAAGTATCGATTAAAAGAGAGTAGGTTTCGGAATGAATATTTTCGATAGCAATTTGAAACCCATAAAAACAACGTGCTTCAGGGGCTTGCACTTCAGCGCAAAAACGATGCACAATATTCTCATTCACAATACCATCACTGGCAGCAAAAAAAGCAAGGACATGTTTAATAAAATGACGCTCATCTGGAGTGAGTCTTTCCCAATCTGTCATATCGTGAGAAAGATCAATTTCTTCAGCCGTCCAAAAGCTCGCCTCAGCCTTTTTATACATCTGCCATATTTCACGATGCCTTATAGGGAAAAGGACAAAACGCTTATCATTTTCTTGCAGAAGAGGCTCATCTTGATCGCCCCCTTCTTTCACTTTTGGTGTACAAAAAGACGACTCCTCTATAAAACTCGCTTTATCTCCAGACTCTGAATCAGTAAATCTATTGTCTTTTGTTATTTCACATTTTAAATCTTTATTTTGAACACTTTGAGGAAAAGAGTTTTGTTTTTTAAAGCCAGTTTTCTTGATTTCCACTCACTCCCCTTTCATAAAAAATAATGTTTGCCCGAACGATTGTAAAAAGACCCCGAACGACTTTTTTACTGAATGCCAGACAGAATGGCTCCATCCCAATCGACAAGCCCTCCCATGAGCACTTTTTTCCACGCTCATGATCGAACAACTTCGAAAGTATCATAACTTATGGACTCCATCTCCACCAGACACTAAATAAAATATCCATTCACTCATAAAAAGAAATCCCCCTTCAAATCAATGCCCTCCGCTATGGAACTCTACAGTAAGCTCTGGAATTTCAAAAAGAATATCAGTTCACTTGCAACACCCCAAGGTCCATTGCCTCAATAGGTCACAGTGATGCAGAAAACCTTGAAAATATCTCACCCCTTTGATCTAGACTTTAGTCTTTAGATCTCCGACCTGCTCCGCCCATAGAGTAAAGAGCCAACAAAAAATCCATCCTTGATCTAAGCCCCCCTTCTGACCCACCTCGGTAAAACGCAACTCCTACTGAAGGTGGTCCTTTATATCCTCATTAGTGTTTCCGTCTCCGATTTCTGGATTATCAGGAAGAATTCCTAGAGGATCCCCCTAATTAGTGTTTCCATCTCAAATTTCTGGATTTATAAAAAAGAGTAAGAGTCATTGAGGCTACCGAGAGAGAGGGCTTTTCTGAAGCCTTTCAAAACGAGTTTTCTGAGGCATAGACGTGTATAGCGAGGAGAAACACACGCTTATTATCTTGGATGGCATTGAACACTCTCCAACCAAGGCTTTTTAGGGTGCGGCTCATTTCGACAGAAAACTTGATTTAAGCTCTGAAGATCTCTCTGAACAGAAAAAATATTGTTTCTCATAATAATTATAGTTAATTAGCTTCTCTTAAACAGCTTAAAATGTCATGAGCAATTTTAATATTAAATAGTTATTGATGACATTGTTCATTTTACAAGAGAGGGCTTTTTTTATTATCATTTGAGTCACTATTAGGGAAAAGGGTTCTTATGAAAAGTAACATTCAAATTGTTGCGCTCAGTCTTTTATTAATGGGGGTTGTCTTTTCCATTTATAAATTACAAACAACAGGTATTGATCCTACGATTTTTTTTCTCGAAGACAAAACAACATCTCACAAGGGATTAACACAACCCTCTCGTGGCCAAATGCATCTTTGTAAGACACGTATTTCAAAAATCAAGTGGAGGCAACCCCATGATACATATCTTATTTTTCAAGAGGGCACATCATGGTTTTACTCAAAATCCATAGACAAAGACAGGGCAGACCCCTCTTTAGAAACACAAAAGAAAACCATAAGAAACAAAAAATCCGAACCTCTATCTACTGAGTTGGCAAATCAAAAAAGAAGGTACCCCGATTTAGAGATGGAAAAATGGTTAGGAGAATTTTGCACGGTTAGAATTGATGCTTTTTATGAAGAGAAAACTGAACCTCCTGATTTAAAAAATGAGTCCATAACCCTTTACTTTATCAATGGCTCTGATCTGACCTTGCAACTCAGGAGGCCCTGGATTTTATGGAATCAGGAATGGGTCAAGTCTTCAGAAATGATCCGTGCCCTCTCAGAATTGCAGACCCCATTCTTAGCCTCCCCGCCTTGAGTCTTTTGCAAGAGACCTTCCTCTTCTGTCGACCCTCATCTTGACAAAAACAGACCTCACAAGGATACTTTTTCACATCTCTGACTTCAGGTGTAGCTCAGTGGTAGAGCAAGCGGCTGTTAACCGCTGGGTCGGGGGTTCGAATCCCTCCACCTGAGCCAATTCCAAAAGTGCCCCGTTCACCTTAGTGAGTCCATTTCACAGACATGGTTTACACTTTTTATCAAAGCCCAAATGGGTCCGTCAGGAACTCCACACGCTTTCCTTTCCCATCAAAATAAACTAAGTTCTCTCATTTTAAAAAAAACGGACAAAATAGGCCCTCCATGCACGTTAGTCTATATTTCTGAAAAAAGTGACTTTAAAATGAAAATTATGACTAGATATCAATGGAGAATAAGAATAAAATATCTATAAAAATAGCAATAGGGGGTTTCAATGAATGTCATTTTCTCTTTACTTTTCACTTCTCTTCACGCATTGGGGTTTGAAATTACAGAAGTCAATGAGAGCAGAGGGATTGCCTCGGTCAGGGGAGACAACATTCACCTGGAAGAAACGCTCTATGTCTCTAATAATAATGGAGATATTTGCAATGCTGAAGTTATAAAAAAGCAGAACAATAAAGTTTTGGTCTCTACAAAAAACTGCTCTTTTAGAATAAGCAAAGAAAATAGTGTTTCACCTTATGAGGGTCAACTCGCCAGCAATATGAATACCCCCCTTAAAGTACGACATGCCAAAAGAAGTCCACAGGCCCGAAAAAGAAGGGGTCTGTATCACGGAGCTTCGCTAGCACTTGGATATAAAAGAACTCAAAAAAGCACATCAAAAAAAGTAGCAGGGCTCAATTCAGATACAACAGAACAAGATATTTCCATCGAAGTCACTCACTCCCTTCTCTTAGGTCACTTTGAACCCTTTTATTCTCTCTTCTATACATACAATAGTGATGATTCTAATAATAGTGATGATTCTAATTCTACTGTTAAACCCCAGACCTACGGGGCTCGTCTGGGATTAGGTTATAATTTTATAAATCTTTTAAAAAGACGCCATAAAGCTACAGTTGTTCCCTACATTAGAGTGGGCGGAAAATATTTTAGTAATAAAGAAGAAAGTAAAGTAACGGCAAACACAACCTCTACAACAAACACAATTTCTGTCTCTGGAACTCTAGGCGGTAAGTTTTTTGTAACAAGACGGGCTGCTATAGACTTGGGTGTTTCTTACGATCATGCCTTAAATATCAGTACGAAGAACGGCTCAGAAAAACAGAATACCGATGGGTCAAAGGAAGGCCAGATTACAGCCATGGCAGCCTTTTTAGTTTATCTATAAGAAGGGCTCATAATCCTTATCTCCTTTCGAGGCGGACTCTGTGAAAGGAAAATTTTCCTAAGCCTTGCAAAACTTAAAGCGCAGGACGTATCTGTAGGCTCTTTGTTCTATACTCGATCACATTGAGCACTATCCAGCTAACAACGCCTTTGCCCTTTGAAGAAACTGAAGATGTTGTAAACTATCTCAAAAATATCCAAGGATGAAGGTGGTAAATGAAACAATATCACTTAGGATGAATCTGTGTGACAGGAACAGTTGGACCTCCTGTGAGTGAATCGTCTTCACCCAGCCCATCTTCCTCCCACTCTGATCCTATCTGTTTATTTGTTGGAGCACCTAACTTTTTAATCTTTTTGGCCCTACCAATCAAAGCTCCTCGACCGTCTTTTAATTGACCACAAGCTTTACCATAACTCTCATGAGCTTTATCCAGTTTTTCACCTATATCTTTAAAAGAATCTAAAAAGCCCACAAACTTATCATACATCTTGCCGGCCTCTTCTGCGATAACTTGGCTATTTTTTTTCTGTCTTTCATGCATCCAAACACTGGCCACACATTTCAGGGCAGCCAAAAGCAAGGAGGGGCTAACAAGCACAATCTTTTTCTCCCAAGCATAGGGATATAATGTTAGATCCTTCCTAAGGGCATCGATCAACGCCGGCTCTAAACCCATAAAGAGAAAAACCAATTCCGGAGAATCCACATCCTTAGAGGAATAATAATGTTTATCAGAAAGCTCTTTAATATGCTTCCTTACAGAATCAACATGTTTCTCCAAATAAGAAGCTCTCTCTTGTTCACTTTCGGCATTGACAAACTGATTATAGGCCACTAAGGAAACTTTTGAATCAATAATCAAATGTTTTTTATCCGGAAGTTGTATAAGACAGTCTGGTATTTGAGTCTTATTAGGGTCTATAGAAGACCTGACTCTGGGTTGCCACCTGAACTCTCCCTCAGCCCTCTCTTCATTTTGCTCCCTCAGCCCTGAAGATTCTAAAACCTTTTTCAATTTCATCTCTCCCCAATCTCCCTGTGTTTTTTGATCCCCTTTAAGAGCTTTCGTTAAACCCTGAGCATCACTAGAAAGTTGTTGATTGAGTTCCAAAACTCTTTCCAATTCCGTTTTCAAAGATGTTGTGGATTCTACATTTCGTCTCTCTCGATCCTCCCTGTCTTTCTCAAAATCACTTATTTTTCTCTTAAAATCTTCTAGCTGCTTATTCAGAGGGGAGACAATGCCCTCCATGGTTTCATCTTGAGTTTTCTTAAAGTCAGAGGCTGTTGTCTTTAACAGCTCTTCAGCATAAAGTTTCACACTCTCCTTCACTTCCCTTTCCCTATTTTCCAAAGACTCATTTTTCTCCTTTAATCTCACATTTTCTTTTTCTTGATCATGTTTCTGTATGGTTAAAGATTCTTTTTCAGATCTCAAACGATCTATATCTTCCTTGAGAACCTTATTTTCACTTTCTACTTTGGAAAGGGCATTGTTTAGAGATTCTCTTTCCATTTCAAGATGTTGCTCTTTTAATTTCATATTCTCAGTAGATATATCTGCATTGCTCTTTCGAGATGATAAGAAGATTTTTCCGATGAATAACCCAACACAAAGGGCAACAACTCCAATAATAAGCTCCATACATTTCTCCCATATGATTATAAAATTATTTTTTATTCCAATTCCGTGGCCTCAGAAGCCTTCTAAGTATAACTCTCTATCTCATAAGGTTTAAAACTTATCCTGTATGAAACACCATAGAACGAGTCATTATGATACGTCATCTGATAAGAACTTCCAATGACACCACCCTCACAAGAGATTTTTTACCCTTTCCATAAGGGACATTTCCTCCTTGTGAAGGAACAAGGCATTTCTCCCTTTTTATAGAACAACTTACTAAAATTTATTTCTCCCATAGACTATCCTCTCGCAATCCTATAAAAATAGAAGTTAATGGATACATTTCTCAGTCTATTAACACTGACCGGACTTGAAATTGTACACTGCGGCTATGTCTATTTTGCTATGGTTTTTGCTCTCACCGTTGAACTCTTAAAGAAAAAGTGTACACGTCGGGTGAGATCTTAATGTCTACATCGCACCACTCCTGTTCAACAAATAAAAAGGATTACCTTTTCTGGATATCTTTTCTTACTGTCTCTATATCCTACCTTCTTTATTTATTTTTTCACCAAAATCTCAATGGAGTTTTGAAAACATTTACATATACCAGTTTTGAACTCATGAACAAAATGTGGATAGGTTTGGTGTTAGGAATGAGTTTTGTGGGAGTTCTCAGCCTCGTTCCACGTGATCTGGCCACAGCAGCACTGAGTTCAGATCATAAAATCAAAGGGCTTTTAAAGGCGACAGCGGGGGGATTATTTTTTGATCTCTGCAGTCATGGCATTCTTCTTGTTGGTATGAAGTTTTATGAAAGAGGCGCTCGACTGGGACAAGTGATGACTTTTCTCATCGCAAGCCCGTGGAACTCCATCTCCTTAACTGTCCTATTAATCAGTCTTATCGGCTGGTTTTGGACTTTGACTTTTATCATTCTATCGGCTCTTATAGCTTTTATTTCAGGATTTATTTTTGACACCCTTGTTGAAAAAAATATTCTCCCTCCCAACCCCTATGAAACAAAAGTTCAATCTGATTTGAATGTCTGGAAAGAATCTAAAATGAGATTTAAAAAATTTAAATTCACAAAATCTATAGCTCAACAGGCTTTTCTCAACGGTCTTAAAGAATCCAAGATGATTCTCAAGTGGATATTTATCGGTGTCATTATTGTAGGTATTTTGCGCACACTTTTAACCCCTGAACTCTTTAAAGAATTTCTAGGGCCGGGGCTATTGGGTTTATCCCTCACTCTAGTGCTAGCCACAGTATTAGAAGTGTGCTCCGAAGGGTCAGTCCCTATTGCATCAGATATTTTGCGTTTAGGTCGAGCCCCTGGAAATGGCTTTGCCTTTTTAATGGCTGGTGTCTCTACCGATTACACAGAGGTGATGGCTATAAAAGAGCGTATGCAATCTTGGAAAATAGCTCTGTTTCTACCTCTTATCACACTCCCACAAATTCTTATTATAGCCTATATTATCAATCACCTTACAACCGATGTATAAGTGACATTTGAATAACACCTCTCTGTTTGTATCTTCTTTTCCGATAAAAGACCTTTCCTTTTAAAGAGATTTTTTCTAGGAAAAACTAGTTAGTCGTTGAAACAAGAAAATCGCAATACATCCTTTATTTCTCTCTTTGATGATGCATTTTTGCCACCTGAGCCTATGTGAATCTTTGTCTCTACTAGAGAGCCTTCACTGGGAAAGTAACCCTGCAGAGCTGCCTCTCCTAACCAATAGCGAGCCTTATCTTTATTTTTTAGAACTCCTTGGCCGTCATTATACATCTGCCCCAAACGCAGTTGAGATTCGGCATGGCCTTGCCGAGCTGCTCGCTTATACCACTTGAAAGATAGCTCAAGATTTTTATTGTTTTCTAAAGAATACATCCAGCCCAATATATATTGAGCACTTATCATCCCCTTTTTCGCAGCAAGGGTAAACCAATACAATGATTTTTCCAAACTCTGAGTCACACCTCTTCCCATATAATACAATTTTCCCAATGCATATTGAGCCTCAGGCAGTCCCTCTTGTGCCGCACGCTTATACCAATAAACATAGGGATATCGGTTGATCTTGATTTCTCCTGGAGACAAAAGAAAATTCTCTCTCTCCAAACTCTTTCCTATTAATCCTTCAAGATAGGCTATGACCTCTCCAACAAAATATTTATCTAGAGGAGTTTGAATATCCCTATAAAAATCATATCTGTCTTTCAAAGATCCTCCATAGAGAGTGCGATTTATTTTTGTCCCCAAGGCTTTTCTCAAAACAGCTTTATTTTCTCTAATGAGCAACTTCAACTTATCCACTGAGACACCAAATGCAAAACCTCTCTTCACCACCAACCCCTCCAAAGGAGTTTGCCCCAATAAAATACCAACCACTGTTTGAAGGTCTTTAGAAAATATAGGTGTACCACTTGTGCCTCCTCCAGCCGGAATTGTTGTTAAGAAAAACTCACCTCGAATATTTGAAATAATATCGCCGCCCAAAACACTACTGAAATACCCATTAGATGATCGCAAAATAAATACACTCTCATTCCTATTCAAATTTATGGATGACCCTAGGGTCACTTTTTGATAATTGTTTTTTGATGTCTTAATAAGAGCTAAGTCATTTTTAGGATCAGTCACCAGAATCTCTCCAACATCTTTAACACCTGATTGTGTTTGAACATTGACAAAAGAGTTATCTGATTTTGCAACAATATGATAAGCCGTCACCAACAAATTCTCTGCAATAAAAAACCCAGTCGCACGAGAAATATTTTTTTTTGATAGATTTTCGATAAAGATCTCTGCGATAGACACATTTAAGTCTGCAATATTTGAGATCTCATTTTCAGATTTGACTTTTTCAGATACAAAAAGAAAAAGAGAGAAAACAAATACTCTTTTAAAAAGTAGAGGGGAAAACCTTAAAATAATCTGCATAGGGTACTATTTAAATCTTCGATCTTTGAATGACAAGCACAGAAAATCCCTACTGCGGATGAACACTCAAGCTGTCAGTTTACTTTTCTGTAATATATTTTTTTCATTCAAATATATTTAAACAATAAATCTGTGTTCTCCTCTTATAAAGATCGACCTATTTTAGATGTGCCCTCTATCTACTCACCACCTTACTTTTTGTCCTACAAATACACTTTTGTATTCAATAGACAAAAGTTCCAATGAATGCGCCAGGCATCATGGGCTGTCATAAAAATATTCCTACGCTATTATTCATTTCCTATGGATAAGACCCATTTAAAACTCAAAGGAAAAAGAGGACTTATTATTGGCGTAGCTAACGAGCGCAGTTTAGCCTGGGGTATGGCTCGCCATCTTTACAGCCAAGGGGCTGAACTGGGATTCACTTATGTCAACGAAAAAATGGAGAGAAGGGTTCGCGCTTTAGCTGAAAGTGTAAGCAGTCCTTTTATTGAAAAAATGAATGTCTGTAGTGACAAAGAAACAGAGAGTGTTTTTCAAAAGTGGTCTGAAAAATGGAATACTCTAGACTTTCTTGTACACTCGATTGCCTTTGCAGAACGTGCTGACTTAGAAGGTCGCTTTATTGATACGAGCCGATCTGGATTTTTAACAGCATTAGATATTAGTGCCTATTCATTAGTAGCTCTTGCAAGACATGCAGAGCCTTTAATGAAAAATGGAGGTCGTATTTTGACATTATCTTACTTAGGGGCTCATCGTGTTGTTCCCAACTACAACATTATGGGTGTTGCAAAGTCCGCATTGGAATCCTCTGTTCGATATCTTGCAAATGATTTAGGTCCCTCTAGAATAACTGTCAACGCTATTTCTGCAGGGCCTGTTAAAACACTGGCCGCCGCAGGTATTAAGGGATTTCGATCCATGCTCCAATCTGCAGAGGAAAAAGTGCCCTTAAGAGAAAATATTTCCAGTGATGATGTCGGTCAACTTGGGGCTTTTTTATGTGGACCCGGCGGAGCACACATCACAGGCACAACATTATATGTAGATAGTGGTGCACATATTATGAGTTAAAAAAGATCACATTAGAAATAAAAAGTATTTTCAAGAAAAACCTGCTGCTATTTACATATCAAAAAATTCTTTAATTTGATCTTTATGAGCCATTCCATCCTTATAGCCCAATTGAATAAGACGTGAGCAAAACTCAGAATCAAAGAGAATGTAACTGGAAATACTATTTGTTGTCTCCTGCGTCCCCAAACCCTTTAATAAATAACGAACAAAGGACGGAATCCGATGAGAATATTCACTCGCTATATCAGCGATATTTTCTGAAGGAGAAATCGACAGAACTTTAATAGGCTTCCATGGATGTTTATTCATTTCGGACTTGGGGATAAGAGCCATAATTTTGTTCATACGATGGAGGCGTTCAATATCCATATCTATGGCATCCATAAAAACAGCATTCATTAAAACACCTACAATCTCTCCAATATCCGACTTAGTTTGATGATCTGCCATATCCTCACTGATTTCTTCATGTGCTCGCACACTGACAGTCAAAATGTTTTCCGCACCCAGATGAATAGCTGGGCTGAGAGGAGCCACATTTCTCAAACATCCATCTGCAAAATAACAACTCCCTATTTTGACTGGAGGAAAAAATAAAGGCACTGCACTCGAGGCCATAAGGTGATCCACACCGATTGGACCTCTTTCGGCAACTCTTTTAAATCGACTCCAAAGTGGTAAATGACCTTTATCTTGCACAAAAGTAACAGAATTAGTCGTTCTAATATTTGTGGCACTAATGGCAAGGGCTTCAATATGTCCTTTTGTAATCATAGAGCTTATACGGTGGAAGGGAAATGTTTCAACTAAGAGTTTTCTCAGTGGAGCTGTATCCAGCAGAGATTGAGCCGTACGACCCAAAATGCCCCCCAAAGAAAGATCTTTCATCCATTGAATAGAAATAGTTCCCAATGATCGTAAATCTGTACGAAACACATGATCGGGCTGTATATTTCTCCAAGTTTTTTCTAATCCCCTAGTCCCTAAACGATAATTGTCGGCGACAGCAGCCAACGCACCTGCATTAATAGAGCCTGCACTGGCACCCACAAGCGTACCGAAGGGACATCCTTTGGAAGACGTTCCAAGGCTTTCTCCAATAGCAGATAAAACACCAACTTGATAGGCCCCCCGAGCTCCTCCTCCCGATAAAACAAGGGCTGTTTTTTCTTTGGAATATAGACCCTTCATTATTTTTATATTGACGAAATCTCACTATGAATACAAGAAGAACTCTAAAGAGCTTATAGAAAAACTATTTGATCTATAAACAAGTGGGCCACTTTGATAAATGAATTCATCTTGTACAAAAGGAAAAAAATTTCAAAAGATCAAAAAGATATTTAAAAAGAGATTCATATTATATACCATTAGCCCTTGACAAGACTCTTTTCTATACATACCTATACATAACTTTCACTAAAAGGTGTCATAATGATGAAGCAAATACTTTTTCTTTTTGTTCTTAGTCACAGTTTTATCCCTGCTGCCATTTCTGCAGTTTATTATGATTATGTTGCAGAATACCTGTATTCAAACTCATCAGCTAGGGATCAGATTTTCAGTCTACAGGTTGGACAAGAAGATACTCATATTTTATCAACGTCCCTGACGGTCGGACAAGCTGTCAGTCATATGATTGAAACGCAGGATGCCTCTTGGGCAGAGGTTCAAAAGGGTATTGATTTATTAGAAATCTTTGTTCTTCCGCCTCTTTCTTCCCTAGATCACCCCTCTGAAATGTATTTAAGAACCAAAATGCGTGTCAACAGAGACTTCACCATTCGTCTCTATCTCATTTACAATCTTGTTTCACTTATGGAGACCTATAAAGAAGATTATCCCGGACTGATTCATTCTGCTCTATTAAACTTACCTCTCATAGCCAGATATGACAGACATCCAGCAAATCGTAGATTAGCAACACTTGCATATGTTTCCTTACAAAAAGACCCCTCTATTTCCTATCAATTGCTACATCACGTTTTCAAAAAAGATGGGGAATATATTTTTGATTATAAATACAATCCTGAACAGCCATACAGTGCAATAAAGAGCACACTGAATAATCAAGATGAGATCGCCACCCTACAAGAATTCAAGCAGTGGCCCTTTCCCTCTTTATCCCAAAAAGTAGAAAATTTAGATAATAGTCTGTTGCTAGACAACATTTTAGCTTTACCCCATATCATGGATAATTTAGACAACAGCCCCCTACTATCTGACTTAGAATCTCATCAAGCTCTTTCTCAAACTCTTCGAATTCCCAAAGAATTAGCACTTGAATTTTTTCAAAAAGAAGAGAGGGCACTGGCCAAGGTGAATACTGAAATTGAAGCCCTATTGAACAAATTAAAAAATCCATCCACAGTCATTTCACAAAAATACTACAAAATAGAAGTTGAAAATATCCTTCTCTACAACAGAATGTGCTCTTCTTCAGACCATTATACCTTTTGCACTTTGGAGGAAAGAAGAGTACGTGAACGCCGTTTAGATTCTATAATATCATCTGGGCTCCCATTGGAGACGATTCAAATCATGCAGAGAGCATTTAAAGAGACCACAAAAAACGGTCAATATTATAAAACACTCAAAACCTTTGTAGACGATACTCCAATATCGTACAGCCAGATCAATCGACAATTTGCAAAGGCTATTTTACACAGACTTGTAGAAAATAAAGATATATCTTTTAACACCTTATTAAAAATAGCTATTGAAGAGTATAGCTTGCCAAATCTATTAGATAAGAGATCTTATGCCAATCCATATCTCGATAACAGAGCTTATACCAATTAAACCACTGAGTAGAATTCATCTTAATAGACCTGAATACATATCCTGTTAGAGTGCAGAACTGTAAGTATTATCAAAAGAGGCTTTTTGATAAAAAATAAATAGAAACTCTCTCTTCATCTTACGACATTTTTTCTACTTAAAAAGGATTTTTCCGTCAAATAAAGTCCATATTCCTCAAATATGTTTTCAATCGATAGTAGCACTTGCCATGTGTTTTATATTTTTTTAGAAATAGAGGTGGAGAGATGGCCGAGTGGTTGAAGGCACCGGTCTTGAAAACCGGCAGGCGTTTACGCGTCTCGAGGGTTCGAATCCCTCTCTCTCCGCCAAATTAGATCGACCGGGTCAAATGTCCTTAAAAACAATTTCTTTTGGCCCTCTCAGTAAAACAACAGACAAAATAAGCCCCAGAAAACTTATGACCATAGCCGCCTTTTCCACAAAACCCACTCTATATTCAACAGTCAGACGAGGATGTTCAGTTTTTATAAACATCATATTTGGTGTAATAAGCTGAAGAGGCTCTCCGGTAGTTGCCTTCCAATTAGGGAAGTAGGGAATTTTTAACAAAATATTCTTCGGCTGACCTTTTGAAGCCATTGTGTTCTCTACAGTATAGCTCTGTCCATCTGGAGACCAATGACCTTCTAAAGGTTGTAACACCTGTTTTTGTTTTTTTGGAAATGGACGTCCTCCAGAATCTCCCTTCTTCATTATTACAAAATTGTCTAAGCTCTTTGGCAGTTGTAACATTGTTTCTCTTAAAGGATTCTGCGAATAATAATCTGGCACTTCACCCCATAGGACAGATGCAATTCGGCTATCATGATTAATCTTATATATTGTAAATTCCTTATTTTTATAAATAATCTCTTGCTCTGCCCCATCCATGGCTTTAATCGATTTTTTCTGATGTAAAACTAAATACTTTACATTCAGACGGCCCCAATATCGGGCCCCCAGAACAGGGTTTAAAACCTTTGGAAAGTTGATCTTAAAACTTGTCGGCCAAGTTTTAGGATTAAATAAAAAATTAATATAAAAAACTAAAGGATATGTGACAGAACTTTCCATCAATAAACCCTCAATAATAGGCTTTCCAGTAATATATGGAGTCATTTCAAAAATGCGAGGTGAGCCATATTTATTGTAATCAAAATACTCCACAGCCACACGCCCTTCCGGATCATCAATTTTCTCAAGAGCCCTCCAAACATCAAATACAACCTCAGTGTTAGGGATACTTTCAATTCCAGCTATGTTCCACTTCCACCAATGAGACACATCTTTTACTGGTTCTCTCAGGTTATCCGCCATAAATCTATCTAATGTCTTGGAAGGCATAAATCTCTGTAAACATAAAAAAGCACACAAAAGAACAAGAATCATTTTTAAAAAGCCTTTTCTCATCAATTGATGAACAAGAGAAATGAAAACAAGAGCAAAAATTAAATACACCTGTGGAACAAGTCTTGTATGAGATATGGCTGTGCCTTCCAAATAAAACATAAAAAACACAATGGATATAGCCAGCAAAATAAGATTTAATTCAAAGGACCATTTTCTCTTTTTCAATAAAGAAGCAATTAAAAACAATCCTGTTAAAAAATACAAACTTATATAGAAAGGATTATCAATTTGAAAAACTCGACCCACTTCACTCCAAGAAATCTTCCAGACCGAAATAGGAGTAACCGTCCAGTTCCTATAGTATAAAAAGGGAATCCACCAAAAGGCTGTCAGCACACATGCACAAATAAATCCATATGAAAGATGCCACATATTTTTACTCCATCCCTTTTGAGATAAAAAATAACAAATAAAAATAAGACCTGCAAAAAGGGCTGTAAACACATGTGATAAGATAGCCAAACATAAGAAAAATAAAGCCCCCAGAGAATTGGGTTTATTTCTAAATAAAAATGTTGTGTACCAAACAAGACACAGTATTCCAAACATATGAGATGTTTGCCCCGCAAGAAGACTTTTCATATTGCCTCCCCAGACACTCTCAAATTCATTAAAAAAAAGAGACATTCCTAAACCAGAAAATAAGAGAGCAAACGAGAAAGACATGCTCTGTCTTGCAGAAATATAATATGTAATGGGAACAAAAGAAACAACACCAAAAACCATTAGTTTAAAAGCCACTACATCACTAAAGCCAATATACTCTAGAAAAATAACAATCCAATATATAGGGTAAAAATAATAGTACAAAAACGGAAACCCACCAAACCAACCATGATTCCATCCCCAAATCAAACCTTTGTCCCAAAGCTCTTTAATACTTTGAAATATCCAAGGGTGGGAAATCATATCACCACCAGCAACGTGTGATTCTATCCAAACATACTTAGGATCAGCAATTTGGTAGAGAAAGAACAAGAGCAAAGAGAGTAAAGCGATATCTAAAATACAAAAAGCGCAGCGTCTCACCAATTCCCTCTTTATAGTTTTTTAAGCACTTTTTGATCTGCCATATAGGGCTGTAAAACTTCAGGTATAGAGACAGATCCATCTTTATTCTGATAATTTTCTAAAAGAGCTAATAATGTGCGACCCACAGCAAGTCCTGAACCATTGAGCGTGTGTACAAATTGAGGCTTCTTGTGCTTTGAACACTTAAATCGAATATTCGCTCTTCGGGCTTGAAAAGCCTCATAGTTAGAACATGAGCTGATTTCCCTATACTCATTCTGTGAAGGTAACCAAACCTCTAGATCGTAACACTTTGCCGCTCCAAAACCAATATCCCCTGTACATAACAGCACTTTCCTAAAAGGAAGTTCTAATCTTTTAAGAACCTCTTCTGCATGAGATGTCAAACATTCCAATTCGGCATACGACCTATCAGGAGACACAAACTTCACAAGTTCTACCTTTAAAAATTGATGCTGACGAATAAGTCCCTGAACATCCTTTCCATAAGATCCAGCCTCTGAGCGAAAACAAGGCGTAAACGCCACAAAATTTTGTGGAAGATCTGATTCTTTTAAAATTTCCCCAGAAAAATAATTTGTTACAGGGACCTCAGCAGTTGGAATAAGAAAATATTTATCCCCTCCCTCTTCAGGCAGTCCTTGCATTTCTGTTTTCAAACATGGGTTTTGAGTTTGAAAAAGATCCTTTTCAAACTTAGGAAGCTGTCCTGTTCCCACAAGAGATGGACTCTTCACCATATAAGGGGGAGAAATTTCTGTATACCCATGCTCCTTTGTATGTAAATCCAGCATAAACTGAATAAGAGCTCTTTCCAATAAAGCTCCCTGCCCTTTTATAAAGGTAAACCGAGCCCCCGAAACCTTTGCCCCTCTTTTAAAATCTAATATCCCCAGGTCTTCTCCAAGCTCAGCATGTGTCCTCATTTTATTTTCTTTTTCTAGAATTCTTTTTCTTTTTGTGGCTCTCTCTCCTCGTACCTTATTATCCCCTTCATTCTCTTCACTTTTTTTAAATGGATCACTTGGCCATTGACTTATTTCCTGATTGTCATCTGCTGAAAGTCCAACAGGTACGCCCATGTTCTGTAAAACTGAAAAGCAATCTTTATCCTTTTCAAAAGATCTTCCTGAATAACAATGATTTGGAAACTGCAAAACATAATGTCTTAAGTCTTCATCTGCTTTTTTTGCTGCTATTCGATTTTTTTTCACTTCTTGTGATATTTTTTGCAACTGAGTTATAATACCTGTGACATCTTTATTTTCTTTTTTTAATTTTAGGATTTCTGAATCTAATTGATTCTGTTCTGATTTTTTCTGATCTGCCTGAATGTTCAAATTATTTTTTAAAGCCCTAAGTGACTTAAGTCGATCAATCCTCTTTTGAACAGAACTCAACTTCTCTCCTCGATTCATCCAGTCCTGTTCATATTGCCTGCGGTACTCTTTGCTCTCCAATAACACCTTTATATCTATCATTCTTTTTTTACACTCCGGAAGCTATCAAAACATATATCCTAAATAAAAGAATCATTAAAATAAAGGTAAAATCAAAAATAATAACTCCACCAACTTTCCAATTTTTACTCGCCTTCAAAAACACACTTGTCAATGTTATGAGGACAAACCAAAATGAAAATCCACCATAGCCCATAATTTCTTCACC
The DNA here is from genome assembly GCA_965116215.1 of Bdellovibrionales bacterium. Classification (GTDB taxonomy): domain Bacteria; phylum Bdellovibrionota; class Bdellovibrionia; order Bdellovibrionales; family JAKFYE01; genus CBDBKL01. The sequence continues at coordinate 1,360,390 of OZ220494.1, forward strand.
AACCAAAGCAAAAGTGAGTCCTAAAAACACACCAGAGAATAGTTTGAATACAAACAAGAGAAAATGAGCAGATGATCTCTTAAAACCCCCTGGTATGCTCTGCAAAAGCTGTCCCATATGATACCCCTCTTATAAATACCAACTCTTTACACTGCATTATTTTATAAACTACTTAAAAATATATGATTCAATCTGTACCCGATCAGAAGCATTAGGTCGCAGTTTTAAATATTTCTGATAGGCAGCAGACGCTGCGGTCTTATTTCCCATAGCATAGTACAGGGCCCCCATTTCACGGTACACTTCGGCTTGACCATCTTCAATATTTTGTGCAATTTTCAGCATATCTAAAGCAATATCATAACTATTTAGTTCACGATAACAATGAGCCAGTAGTATATACACTTTTGTTGTCTTTCGTCCCAGCCTTATAGCCTTTTGTAACTCTTCAGAAGCTTTAGAAAAGCGTTTCATTTTCATAAGAGCCTCAGCTGCTAATATATAAACTGAAGAGAGTTTTGGATTGTAACGTTTTTCACGCTTGGCCTCTTTAAGGGCTTTTGATGCATCCCCTATATTTATATAGGCTCGCCCTAGATAATAATGAGTCATAGGATACAGAGAGTTGATTTTGATGACCCTGTTAAAATGTTCAATCGCTTTCTCAGGTTGTTGAGTGTCTATATACAATTTTCCTATTTGAAAAATAGGATGAGCATCAGATGGATCTAATTCCGCCGCAGATAAATAGGCTCGTAACGCTCGCTTAGGCTTTTGTAATTCCTTATAGATATTTCCAATCATAATCCATAACTCTTTGTCTTGAAGGGGGGGAATATCTAAAAAAGGTTTTAAAACCTTTAGGGCCATTTGAGGGTTATCGTCTTGTATATAAATTTTCGCCAAAGTTTTAACATAAGACATTTCCTCTGGACGTAAACTGATATGCCTTTCCAAATAACGAGATGCTGCTGGCACGCTTTGGAAAGCCGCCATCATCTGGGCATAAGTCGATTGTGCTTTAACATTGTTTTCATCTAAATGGACAGCTCTTGCAGCATGTTCAAAAGCTCTTTGGGAATCTCCCTTTCCATAATAAGCTTTTGCAATAATAATAAATGTTTCCACATCAGAATCGTACTTTTTAAGAGCTTTCTGAGCTTCACGTATAGCCCCTTTATAATTTCTGCGTTTGAGTTCTAATTTTGCAAAAGATTTATAAATCTTATAACTGCTGCCAGATGTTTTTTTGGCTGCTACACGCAAATTGGAAACAGCTCTTCCAAAATCATATTTTTCGGTATAAAACTCTGCCAATTTCAAATAGGCGTCTATATATTGAGGGTCTATAGCGATGGCTTTTTTAAGCCATTGAATGGCGTCCGCAGATTGATTCAGTTCCCATGAACTTTCCCCAGCTAATATAGCCGCTCGTATGTTTTTTTTGTTTAACTCATAAGCTTTTCGAAACTCTGCTTGTGCTGATAAAAAATCTCCTTTTTTTTGATAAAGTATACCTTGTGCAATAAGTTCTTTATCGTCAGATTTTAACTTTTCAAGCTCTTCCTCCCCCCCGATTTGACGAATAATATTCTTCATTTCCAAATTCAGAGGATCTACTCTATAAACCTGTTTAGCACTATCTAGTGCCTCTTTTCTTCTGCCTGATTTCCTATAATATTCTGCAAGAAGTACATGTGCTCGAACAAAAACCTCTCTTTTTGATCGGTCAACAGATAAACCTGATATAATGCGTTTGACTCCCTCTTTTTGTTTTTTTAAAAATCTATACTCTATCTCTCCTAATAAAATTTTAGCCTCTCCATGCCTGGGAATATTACGCACAATAACTGACAATATTTCCCGTGCAGTTTCAACTTGATCTAACCGTAACCTCAAACGAGCTTCCAACACATAGGGTTTAATCCATTTGGGCCAAAGCTCTTTAGCTTTCTGTACATGAGCCAAACTCTCTTTCCAATTTTTTTCTTTTTCTAGCATTTCTGCTTTATAAAAATAAAAATGAGGTGCACTAGGATGATCTTTTAAAACACTATCAACAAATCCACTCAAACCCTCCAAACGCCCTCCTAACTTTCTTCTCACAAACCGACAAGACTGTCCGGCAAGACCAATTGGATCAGCTTTTATGGCCTCATGAGCGACTTTATTCATTGTCCCTAGATCGTCTGCTGTCTGTTGTGATAAGGGCCAAAGTTCTAAATGAGATAAGCAGAGCAAGGCATATATGTCTACAGTTGAAGGCAGTACTGACAGAGAAGTAAATTGACTCTTTGGATCAATAGAGTAGGCCACAATATTATCCCATTCTATTGTTTTCATCATTTTTCTAACTTCATCTATTGAAAAAGGACCATAGACCTTATCATTTGTTGCCTGAAGAAACAGTTTTTGATTTTTAGATAAATTCTCAAGGAAAAAGTCTTTTTTTACTTTCTTTCCCAAAACTTCAACAAAAATTTTCTGAGCTTGTAGATATCCAGAAAAAGTATCCATTTCAAAAAGTCTCTTGGCCCTATCTAATTGCTCTTTTTGATAACGGACTGTGATCACTTGATTTGATTTTAAAGGTGATAATAAATGGACAGAGGATTCCTGTTCATCCAAATAAAACAATATTAAAAGAAATAAAAGGAGAAAAATAAGTAGAAAAAATTTAAAAATACGCCTTTTACCTTTATTTTTTATATACTGATCTTGATAGAAGACTTCTGTATCATCATGATAGCTCTGGGGAGTTAGGGGGTTTTTTGTCTCATCCAACAAACTTGAAGTTTCTTTTTTAGATGACAAAGATTTTAAAGTCTCAGGATCTTCTCTAATGGCAATGCCACGTTCGCGATGCTCATCCTGCTCTTCAATAACCGAACTCTGATGCTGTGTCAGTTCAAAGTGCTTCTCCTCTTCAGATACCTTTGAACCACTCTCTGCAAGTACAACCAATAATTTATCATAAAATTGAGGAACAGTTGATAAATCGACAAAATCACCATCAGGGTAAACGGCAATTTTTTCAGTTCCATCCATTACACCCTTGGCAATGAGATTTTCCAAACGCTCATATGAAATCGGACCATAGGTATGACCTCTTTCCTCTCGGATCATAAATTCATCTGTATCTGAAAATCGGAGCATAAGTTTATTTTATAAAAAGAGCCGGAAAAAGTCAGGAAAACCTCTTAAAAACAAGCCCCTACTTTTTATAAAAATTTAGAAAAATTTATTTTTCATTTCTGCGATGAACTTTGGCTCCCAATTGAATAAGCTTTTCTTCTAACCGTTCATAACCTCGATCCAGATGATAAATTCTCCGAATACATGTTTCACCCTGAGCCACCAACCCTGCAAGAATCAAACTTGCACTAGCTCGTAGATCCGTTGCCATCACAGGTGCTCCCTTTAATTGTCCAGGCTCCCCTCTCACAACAGCCACCTTTGTCTGTGAGGTAATATTTGCGTTCATCCTCAATAACTCTGAAACATGCATAAACCGATTTTCAAAAATATTTTCTGCAATAACACTAGTTCCTTCGCTCTGAGTCATAAAACTCATATATTGGGCCTGTACATCTGTAGGAAATCCCGGATAGGGGTTTGTCGATATATCAACAGCTTTATACCCCGAATGGGAGGAAATATGAAGACTGTGGCCCTCTTCTTTTATGCAAATTCCACATTGTCTCATAACATCTATGACAGACTTCATGTGTTGAGGCTCTGTATTTTTAATTGTTATCTCTCCAGAGGTGATAGCTGCAGCTATTAAAAGTGTTTCTGCTTCAATCCGATCAGGGATCACCGTATGTTCCGCTGGCATTAACTTCTCTACACCTTCAATTTCAATAACACTGGTTCCTGCACCTTTAATTTTAGCTCCCATAGCACAAAGATAACGTGCTAAATCTTCTACCTCTGGTTCTTTGGCCGCATTTTCTATGCATGTCGTCCCCTCTGCTAGAGTCGCTGCCATCAGTATATTTTCAGTCCCTCCGACTGTAATACCATCGAAAACAATCTGTGCACCCTTGAGTTGTTTGGCCTGCGCTTTAACATAACCACCTTCAATCTCTACTTGAGCACCTAAAGCCCTAAGCCCCTCTAAATGTTGATTAACAGGACGAGTCCCTATAGCACATCCTCCGGGCAGACTGACAACAGCTTCTCCCCATCGCGCCAAAAGTGGACCTAAACACAAAATACTCGCCCTCATTTTTTTAACCAATTCATAGCGAGCCTCAAAACATTGAGGCGAGTTAACTCTCATTTCCAATTCTCCATTGGAAAATCGTGTTGTCACTCCAAAAGACTTCAAAAGTGAGCGTGTGAATTGTACGTCTTGCAAATCTGGAACATTTTTAAAAACATGCCGACCATCCGCCAATAAAGATGCAAACATAAGAGGTAATATGGAGTTTTTTGCACCACTCACCGTCACTTCGCCATTTAATTGTGTTGGTCCCTGAATAATAAATTGATCCACTCTGTGTTCCTCTTTTTAATAAACCACTTCACCACAAATATAACGATCTTTACCTCTAAGATCTTTATAGGCTTTTAAATCGACATAGCCTAAATCTTTAAGAATGCGTAGAGATTTTTCTAACTGCATATGACCTATTTCCATATAAAGACGTCCTCGATTTCGTAAAATCTCTTTGGCTTTTTGAGACCATTTTTTAATACATGCAAACCCCTCTTCACCAGCAAACAGAGCCTCTTTAGGCTCATGCTTTCTCACTTGCTCGTCCAAAAATATATCTCCCTTAGAAATGTAGGGGGGATTGGCAACGACAATGTCTCTGTTTTCTAATTTTATATCTTCTACTTTTAAAGTCATCAAAGTGATCTTTTTCCCATGAGCCAAGGTCTTTATATTTTTCTCTATCAACCACGATACCTCTTGTGAAGACTCAACAAGAGTCATTTCTACATCCTTCATCTCTAAAGCCAAGGTAATTCCAATACACCCTGTACCAGAACCAAAATCTACAACTTTAAGATTCTTTTTATTATTTTGTTTTAAAACATGCTCTACCAGTTCCTCTGTCTCAGACCTTGGGATAAAAACAGAAGAGTTTACAAAAAATTCTCTTCCATAAAAATCCCATTTTTTTAAAACATAAGCTAATGGCTCCCCTTCAAGCAGTTTCTTCCATTTTTCCCAAAAAGAGGACAATTGAGAACTTGAAAGTTCTCTTTCAGTCTGAAAATAGATATCTAATGGTTTACATTTTACAATATGAGATAGAATATGTAGAACTTCATACTTTAAATCCTCTCTCTCTAAGAAACACTGCTTTAAGATATCCCCCAATATCATAGCTCTTCCTTCAGAGCCTGAGCTTGAAAATGAGCCTGAAGTGGTTTGATCACTTCGGACAGGTGACCTTGCATAATCTGTGACAGGTTATATGTCGTTAAACCAATCCTATGATCTGTCAGTCTGGATTGTGGAAAATTATATGTGCGAATCCTCTCTGATCTATCCCCTGTCCCAATTTGCGAAAGCCTTTCACTAGACGCCTCTTGTTCAAGCTCTCTTTTTTGTTTATCAAGCAAACGAGCATACAAAATCTTCATGGCTTTTGATTTATTTTTAATTTGTGACTTTTCATCCTGACAAGAAACCACAATTCCTGAAGAAAGGTGTGTGATTCGAACGGCAGAATCAGTTGTGTTGACATGCTGTCCTCCCGCACCTGAAGCTCTAAAAACATCAATTTTTATTTCTGAAGGGTTGATTTCCACATCTACTGCTTCCGCTTCTGGAAGTACAGCCACTGTGACTGTAGATGTATGAACTCGCCCCTGAGTCTCTGTCTCAGGTACTCTTTGTACCCGATGAACGCCACTTTCAAACTTCAACTGACTAAAAACTTTTTTTCCCGATATCATTCCTATAATTTCCTTAACACCACCAACATTGCCTTCAGACAAAGACAACGTTTCCACCTTCCAACCTTTATGGTCTGCAAAATGTGTGTAGGCACGAAACAATTCGTGAGCAAATAAACTGGCCTCATTACCACCCGCCCCAGCTCGAATTTCAATAATGACATTTTTTCCATCATGAGGATCTTCTGGAGTCAGTAACACCTGAAGTTGGCTTTCTAATTCATGTAATTTTTTTGTCAATATTTCAACTTCATCCCTAGCCATAGATTTCATTTCAGAATCTGAGTTCTCACTCAATATGTCCTTACTCCCTTTAAGATTTTCCTTTGTTTTTTTATACTCTCTATAGGTTTCCACAATAGGTCCCAGTCTCACAAATTCTTTCATGAGATCTGCATACTTTTGCTTTTGAGATTTCATCTCTAAAGTTTGAATCTCAGAGCTTATATCTTCATATTTTTTTTCAACATCATCGAGTTTATCAAACACGACTCTTGCCTTTCCTCACTGTTAAAGAAAATTCTATATCCCATTAAAACTTTATTTTTCCACTCTACAAAACTCCACTTCTATTGGTCTCATACTCATACCATTTCCATTAAAAAAATAAAAAAGCTCACTCGCCTTTAGTTCTCTTATTCTTCTTAAACACTATTAATATATTTGATATATACTTCTTTGATCCATTATTCCTGAGAACAAATATTTTTTATAAAAAACTTTTTGAAATAAGAGAAAATATAATGTGTGCTCAAATGCGAGCCACAAAAAGGACCATTCTTCTAAGGCGCATTCATATTTTGAATAAATTCACTATTTGTTTTTGTGTCCATTAATTTACCTAATAGAAAATCCATACTATCAACAACGCTCATGGGTGCCAGCACTTTCCTCAAAATCCACAGTCTTTGCAAATCATTATTATTGATGAGCAGATCTTCTTTACGTGTTCCAGATTTATTGATGTCCATACATGGAAATATCCTCTTCTCCATTAATTTTCTATCCAGATGGATTTCTGAGTTTCCAGTGCCTTTAAATTCTTCAAAAATCACTTCATCCATTCGGGAACCTGTATCAATTAAAGACGTGGCAATAATGGTCAAGCTACCCCCTTCTTCAACGTTTCGGGCAGCCCCAAAGAACCTTTTAGGTTTATGAAGGGCATTGGAATCCACTCCGCCAGAGAGAATTTTTCCACTCGGTGGCACAACTGTATTATAAGCTCTAGCCAATCTCGTTATAGAATCTAAAAGAATAACAACATCATTTCTTTGCTCCACCAGGCGTTTCGCTTTTTCTATAACCATCTCTGCAACCTGCACGTGACGAGTGGGCGGTTCATCAAATGTTGAGCTGACCACTTCTCCTTTCACATTTCGTGACATATCTGTCACCTCTTCTGGACGCTCATCAATGAGAAGAACAATTAAAACCACTTCAGGGTGATTAACCGAAACAGCATTGGCAATATCTTGTAATAAGACAGTTTTTCCAGTTCTAGGTGGAGCAACAATCAATGCTCGTTGGCCCTTTCCCAAAGGAGCCATCAAGTCTATAGCCCGAGTTGTGTAGTTTTTTGGACTATATTCTAATTGCAGCTTTTCCTCTGGATAAAGAGGTGTCAGGTTATCAAATAAGATCTTCTCTTTTGACCTTTCAAGTGTTTCATAGTTGAGAGTCTCTACTTTTAATAGGGCAAAGTATCGTTCGCCTTCTTTTGGAGGGCGAACAGTACCACTAATAATATCCCCTGTCCTCAATCCCAGACGTTTAATCTGAGCAGGGTTCACATAAGTATCATCAGGACCCGGAAGATAATTATAATCAGGGCTCCTTAAAAATCCATAGCCATCAGGTAAAATTTCAATGACACCATTACCATAAATATCCCCAAACCGTGCGGCTCTTTTTAAAATACCAAAAACCATATCTTGCCGCCGCAATCCAGCAGCATGTTCAATACCTAATTTTGTAGCTAAAGCTGTTAACTCAGAAATATTTTTGGATTTTAAATCTTTTGTATTAAGTCCTCGTCGCTCTTCATCTGTCAGTTGAACCATAGTTTCTTCAGATTCTTTTTGTTTGTGATCTATAGATGAATCACTTTCAGACATTTGAACAGGGGGAGGGGGATCATAGTTTTCATAAAACCCATTTTTGTTGTTATAATTGCGATTTCTCATGGGCTTTTTCCGACGTCCACCTCCGCCTCGATGTCGCCTTTCAACTCCAGACTCCGAATGTCTTCTCGGTCGTGATTTTCCAGATTTTTCTCGGTCATTGCCCGTAGATGAATCTGTATTTTTCTGTTTATCAGACACCGCTCACCTATCCCTATAAAAAAAGCTTTTTAAAGTTTCTTTTGTATAAGATCTCAAATAAAAGCCTCTACTTTGTGCTATTTTTTATTCATTATTTAAACTCATTGGATCCTGTTGATTATGGGCCTTTTGAGCTATCTAGAAAATATTCCTGAACTTGCGCAAAGGTTCGACTAGTCTGCGAAATTTGTCAATGCCCTTTTTTGTCTTTTCGGCCTATTTGCGGCACTTCTTAAGAGTTTTTTTCACTGAAAGGCTGTTTTATTGAATTACAGATTGGCAAAAATCTTGTACCTCTCAAGTCACTAAAAGGGAGTCAATTATGAAAAATAACCTTTACAGATTGATATCTATAAAATTTTTACTTCTTATTGCCACAGCTTGTGGAAATAATAATCGCTCCCCTTACGGAAACTATCGACAAGTGGGTTTCCTAAACCAACCAACACAAGTTCTTACATATGAAACACCAAAAACCTATGATAACAGTAAAAATAAACCCTCTATTCAAAAAGATCCTATTCAATCAAAAACATATCAATTATCAGATCGAGACAAGGGTTTTCATGGTGTTCAAGTGGATTTCCAATTTAAAGACAACGGCCAACTCGATATTGATATGAAGATCAACGGTTCATATATCGGTGAAAACAACAACTCTTTGACCTACACAGCATCCAACGTCCCCTATAGATACGATCAGACGGATAACACCATTGCCTTTGAAGGACGAATACGTGCTTCTCGAAAAACACTTTCTCATACCAGAGTGACAAACACGAATCATCTTTATGCAAGGGCAGACTCTCGCACCGGAATAAAGAACGAACACTATAGAAATTCTGGCTATCCAAAACAATCCCATGGGCAACAGAGAAGATTAAGCAGGAATTATAAGTATGATCCAACAACGGATCAAGTGGTCGATCCCTATGCCCATCGCACAGCTTCTAGAAAAAACACACACCTTTCACAAATACAACGATCTCATCCTATTTCATCTTTAACATTGGAGCTTTCTGACATCCCCATGAAAGGCACCCAAAGAAAAGCTTATGCCAAATTAGACAACAGTAAAAATGACCGTATTGCATTCGAAGAGAATCTGATTTTAAGAGCGTGGGAAATGGTTCCCCTCACCCCTTGCCCAACACAAAATAATAGATATTCTTCTCATCAGGGAACACAACACTCAAATGGTGTGAAATCATGGGGTGCAAAACCACGATCTATCACAACAGAGAAACACTCTCAATCAGCAGGACTTCAATTCGACGAGCCCCAACTCACCCTTTTGCAATAAGCCTATTTTATTCTGGATCAAATCAAGCCACTCTCTCGCTAATGCCTTTAGGCTTTGGTGGAGAGACAGCTTGGAGTTTTTAAAGAACGAGAAGAAAAGAGGGGTGATCTTTCTGTTAAAGCAAATTTTCCAAAGCGCAATACTCATCTCAGAAAAAAACAAAGTTATGAATCCTAAAAAATGATTTGTACCGCTGAGAAAGAGTGAGGAGAGTTTTTCTCAAGGCTTTCAAAACGAGTTTTCTGAGGTGCAGGGCGTATCCGTGGAGAAATCGTTTATTCTATGCTTGATGGCATCGAGCACTATCCAGCTAAAGATTTTAGAGATTTAAGTGGAGACGAGCTGCGGACCTCAGAGTTGTCTGAGATTTTGGAAGCCTTGAGAAAAACTCTCCTCACTAATCGTTTTAAAAAGCAAATCCCGAAGAGAGACAATTTTATTATCTTTTGATCAGATGGAGCATTATCCACCAAGGCCTTGAGCTTGTCATCTATTCGGCCTAAGCTCTTTTACTTGTAGCAAGAATTTTTAAATTTGTGTGGACCTTAGACGTTTCTTGTCCTTCCTCTTAATCAAGACAATAATACCCAAGCCAAACAATAATATAGCACCGGCAAGAACCATCATTGTTTGATCTTTACTGAGTCCCGGAATAATTAAACCCTTTGTTTTTCCCTCACCTTTATTGGCCACAAACTGAAGAGGCTCCCCTCCAGTCGGTGGTGGCGGGGTATCAACACTGCCCAAAGGAGGGGGTATATCGTCACCTATTGTAGGTGGCATGTCATCCATAGGTGGGGGAGGAGGGGGTATATCAGCTATGGGTGGTGACATCTCATCCATAGGGGGAGGGGGTATATCACTAGGTGGTAAACCATCTACTGGTGGCATGTCATCCATAGGTGGGGGGGGAGGTGTATCCGCTATCGGTGGTGTGTCGTCCATAGGGGCTGAAGGAGGTGCATTTTCTGCTAACACCTGTTCAGGGGGAGATATATCATGAGGCCAATAGTTTAAGGATGTTCCTGGTTTAAGTCCCCACTTGGACTGAACATCCGAGTTTGTCGCCCAAAGCTCCTTCCAATACTCTCTGCTTCCCAAAAGATCGGAGGCAATACCCCTGATGTTTTCTCCGGGCTTACTGATATAATTTGCAGGAGCGATTCCCTGATCCTCATAGTACGTTATAATTTGTGAGTTATCATCGGGTCTTTTCATCGAACTATAATAAACTTTATCACCAGTTTTAAAACTCCTCCTGAGATGAGGATTGAGCATAAAAAGATCCTCTGAACGAGAACCATCACCATAAATCTTTTCGGCCACTTTCATAGGTGTGTCTTTTTCCCTAATAATATAGACTGTGTTTATAATCTGACCCCTCCTAGAGAAGGGGAGTGTTTTTATTTTTTTTACAGGAATATACCTTTTACCACCAATGGCTGCTGTAGAAGGACTCATCAAACGGTCTTTTTCAGCAAATTCACCGGAGGTCAACTCATCATCTGTTCCTACAGGGTCTCCAATCTCTTCTCCCTCTTCTTCTGCATATGCACTCAACTCCTCATCAGCCACGTCATCATTCAACTCCTCTTCTTCATCAACAATTTCCCCTGTGGTCTCTGAAGGTAAATCTTCATTCTCAGAAACAAAATCACCATCCGCTAGTTCACTACCCTCTGCCAATACCGAATCTTCTCCGCTATCTAAAGCCTTCTGCTCGCCTTCGGCGGCCTCTAGAGTCTCGCTAGAGTCCCCAACAAATTCCTGCGGAACATTTTGAAATCCCTCTAGTGACAAATCCTCTTCCAAAGCATTCATTGGCCCCTCTGCTTGAGTTTCCTCTTCAAGGGCCTTTATATCTTGACTAGAACGACATCCCACATAAAAAACCAAACCAAACATTAAACAAGAAAAAACGAATCCATTTTTTATATTTATCATCTTCACTGTTCCGATCCTTTTGATAAAGTCACATATATCTTTATAGTCCATGGGAAACTTTCTCTCATCCCTTTCTCATTAGAACATAAACCTTCAATATGTAAAAAGTTTTTATAAAAGCCAGATCGCCGACCTAGATGAAAGTATGGGGAGTATAACTAAAAATCTATTTTACATTAAGGTGCAAACGAGCCCCCGGACGAAGGCTCTTTTTTTTAAACCAACCTTGGGGAACTTCCAATGCGTAAAGTGCTGGCCCCTTACTCTTATACAAACGCAACGACTTATTTTTTCCAACTTGTTTTACAGGAGTCATGTCTAGAATATTTAAAAGCTTTTTATTCTTATCAAAAAAACCAATACTTAGAGGAATAAATGTATTTTTCATCCAAAAAGAGAGTTGTTGTTCTTTATCAAAAATAAACAACATGCCGCGACCCCACTCTAATGTCTTTCGAAAGGACAAACCTCTCTCGTGTTCAAGTGGGGTTCTTGCTATTTCAACCATAAGAGTTTCTCTTCCTACTTTTATGACTTGTAACTTTTGAGCCTTTAGCTGAGATACGGTTTCAATCCTTTTTATATCTTTAGAATCCTGAATATCTGATGGTGAGTGAGGCGGCCCCTCGCCATTCAAGATCAAGAGAGCACGACATCCTATATATAAAAAGAAAAGAGCGGTTCCGAGGTGGAAAAAGTTTCTTTTTTTCATTTCTATAACTATTAGATCACATTAAATAGCTTGTAAAGAAATCAAAATACCAATTAAAACAGTGAAAATATAAAGACTTAATAGCTACAAGAGCTTTTATCCCATTTTACACTGTCGAGAGATTTGATACTCACAGAATATCACCTCATCCTTTTAATTTTCTATTGAAAAGGTGGATGCCGAAAGTGACTTTAAACAATCTGATAAATAAAATTATTTTATTGTTATTCATCCTTATTTATAATCTAGCTTAGCGTCCTGGAGCAGAATACTTTTGCCTATTTAAGTGTTTTCACTTTTAAAAAATAGCGAGTCGACTTTCTCTCTCCCACTTTAGTTAAAGCATCTTTAGCAACAAGATCACCGAGATCACGAGTCGCTGTTGGGCGTGTAGCCTGAGTGATTTTAATATATTTCTCTGCGCTCAAACCTCCGATAAAACCATCTGGCCCCTGTTCAAACATTTTCAATAAGCATTTTTTTTGACGAAAATTTATTTTACCTTCTAATTTATCAAAGAGTTTTGTTTTTGAAATGAGAAAATCAATATAACTTCTCGTATAATGAAGAGCTTCTTGTACTGTATCTGAAAAATATTCTAACCATCTAGTAATTTCCATATGCTTATTGGCCTGTTCTAATGCCCCATAATATTTCTTCTTGCTCTTATTTATAACAGCAGAAAGAGCTATCAAAGTCGGTTGACCAAATCCCTGTGAAAGGGCTTTTTCAGAAACAGCTCTACCAATACGTCCATTGCCATCTTCAAATGGATGAATACACACGAAATAAAGATGTGCTATTCCGGCACGTATTAATATAGGCAAGGCTGTCTTATTGCCTGGCGCAGTATTACAAAACCAGTGTATAAAACTATCCATTTCTATTTTAATACGACTCGAAGGGGGGGCTTCAAAATGCACCCTTGGTTTATGTAAAGGACCGGAAACCACTTGCATAGATTCTTTAAAGGTACGGTAACGACCCTTATCTTTCAGATCAGTACGTCCGAAAGTTAGCATAGAATGCCATCTATATAACATTTGATGACTGAGTTTTTTGTTATAGCTTTTATATAAATTCATCATGAGATCAGCTATACCTGTTTCTGCTGTCCACATTTGTTGTTTACTTTTTCCCAAACCAAAATGCTGTCGAATGGAGGATTGTAGGCTATCTCTATCAAGATATTCTCCCTCAATCTCTGATGTTTTTAGAGCCTCAGTACTCATAAGATCCACTTTAAGTTGACTTTGATTCTCATCCGTCAAGTGCCTATAGGCCCCAAATAATAAACCTGAATTGTGCAAAAAAGTGCGTTCAGCGTTTTCAAGAGCCCTAGAATCATAGGTAAATTGAGGCCAATCTGACCTCTGCCAATTCCATATCCGTGTCCGGCCCATGATGAAAAACCTTCCTTTTTATAACTTATATTATAAGGGGTTTATGATGAATAAAAACACTTTTTATTCATCATTTTTTGCAAAATGGGCTTCTTTCTTTTACATCTTATCTTCTTCAATAGAGGAAATAGATGCCAAGAGGGTTTATGTCCTCCTGTGTTGCTATTTGAATAGAACTCCGATAAACAAAGAGCCCTTGTACAATATAAAAATACACTTATACAATTGTAGATCAAAAAAGGGGTGGTTCATGACCAGTTAAGAGGTTTTTATACATTACAAACGAAAATGCTTTTTCAAAAGATCATTGACCGCAGTCGGATCGGCCCGACCTTTTGTCGCCTTCATAACCTGTCCCACAAAAAAACCAAACACTTTTTTCTTTCCCGACATCAACTGTTGGGCCTGATCAGAGTGAGTGGCAATAATATCTTTTACAACTCCCTCAAGAGCCTCTCTATCCGTAATCTGCTCCAAGCCTTTATCTTGAACAATTTTCTCTGGAGCCTCTCCGGACTCCACCATTTCAGAAAAAACAGTCTTGGCTATTTTTCCAGAAATAATCCCCTCATCTATCATTTGAATCATACGTCCCAATTTTTTTGCAGAGACAGGGCTTTCGGAAGGACTCAATTGACGGACGTTCAGCTCTCTTAAAAGCTCAACCATGATCCAATTAGAAGTTACCTTTGGAGAACAACTGACTTTATTTGTCTCTTCAAAAAATTCAGCCAACTCCTTTGAAGATGTTAAAACAAAAGCATCATACTCTGGTAGCTTATATTCCTTTTGAAATCTTTCTTTCCTTTCAAATGGTAACTCTGGTAATTTAGACTTAATCCTCTCCATCCACTCATTTGGTACATTTAACATTAAAAGATCTGGATCTGGAAAATAACGATAGTCATGTGCCTCTTCTTTTTGCCTCATTGAATAGGTTTTATCTTTTGTTGCATCATAAAGTCTTGTCTCCTGTACAACCTTCTCTCCCGACTCTAAAATATCAATTTGTCTTTCAATTTCATGCTGGAGAGCTTTTTCTATAAAACGAAAAGAATTTAAGTTTTTAAGCTCTGCTCGAACTCCAAACTTTTTATCCCCCCTTTTACGAACACTCACGTTACAGTCACACCGTAGAGATCCTTCTTCAAGATTCCCATCATTAACTTCTAGATACAAAAGAATAGACCTTATTGCTCTAGCATATTCTGCCGCTTCTTTTGGAGACCTTATATCTGGTTCAGACACAATCTCTATCAGAGGGACAGAGCTTCTGTTTAAGTTCACCAAGGTATAGTCACTAAAGTGCATAGATTTGCCGGCATCTTCTTCGAGATGGGCTCGGGTAATTCCCACAACCTTTTCCTTATCACCCACTAAAAATTTTACTGATCCCTTTTCACAAAGAGGTCGATCAAATTGAGAAATTTGATAACCTTTAGGCAAGTCAGGATAAAAATAATTCTTTCGGGCAAATACGGAAGATGTATTGATTTTACAGTTGAGAGCCAATCCTGTGCTCACCCCATACTCCACTGCTTTTTTATTCAAAACTGGTAGAGCACCTGGTTGTCCAGTACAGACAGGGCATGTGTTTTCATTATCTCCTGCATTGAATTGAGTGGAACAACGACAAAACATTTTTGATTTCGTCAACAATTGTGCATGAATCTCTAAACCAATCACAGGTTCATATTCATGAGATTCCATCAGGTATCCTTTCCAAACATTTTGTTCTCTGCTGAATAAATGCACCCACCTGAAACAACACTTTCTCATTAAAATGTGAGGCCAACAATTGCATCCCTATTGGCAATTTATGACGACAAAACCCTATTGGAATAGACATCCCAGGTATTCCAGACAGATTTGCAGAGACAGTAAAAACATCATTTAAATACATTTTCAAAGGGTCATTGATTCTTTCGCCAATTTTGAAACTTGTAGATGTCGTCACCGGGCTCAAAACAACATCACACTGAGTAAATGTATTTGCAAATCCAGTTCGCATGAGGTTGAGTATTTGGCAGGCTTTTTTATAATAGGCATCATAATATCCACTAGAAAGAGCGTAAGTTCCTAAAATAATTCTACGCTTCACTTCAGTTCCAAAACCCTTTCCTCGTGTCTTTAAATAAACAGTTTCAAGATCTTGCTCAGTGCCCTCTCTCATGCCAAATCGAACTCCATCATAGCGAGCTAAATTACTGGAGGCTTCACTGGTCGCTATAATATAATAAGTGGCAACAGCCTCTTCAGCTAATGGTAAATGGACATCGACAATCTCCGCTCCTGCTGATCTTAAATGTTCTATTTGTTTCTGAATATTTTGAACAATATCTGCATCAACACCTTGAAAGGCATATTGAGGAACTCCAATTTTCAATCCAGAAACGGCGTTATCAATATTTTCTACCCAAGATTCCTTGAGTTCTTTCGAACTCGTCGAGTCTCTATCATCAAATCCAGAAATATTTTCCAAAATAAGTGCAGAGTCTTCTATGGAGTGACTGAACGGACCGGCTTGATCCAGACTAGAGGCAAAGGCAATAATTCCATATCGACTCACTCTTCCGTAGGTGGGTTTTAAACCCAAGACTCCACAAAAATGAGCAGGTTGTCGAATAGATCCTCCCGTATCTGTTCCAATAGATACAGGAACCATTCTCGATGCGACAGCAGCAGCAGAGCCTCCACTTGATCCTCCGGCAACATAGTCTGTGTTCCAAGGATTATGAGTTGGACCAAAAATAGTGTGTTCTGTACTGGACCCCATTGCAAACTCATCACAATTTAACTTTCCTAAAACAATAGCTCCGGCTTCTTCTAGTCTCTCTACAACCGTTGCAGAGTATGGAGGAATATAGTTTTCTAAAATACGAGAACAAGCTGTTGTTTTTAAATGTTTTGTACACAACATATCCTTAATACCGACAGGGACACCGGCCAGAGGACCCAGAACCTCTCCTCTCTTCCGCTTTTTATCAATAGCCCGAGCCTGCTCTTCCGCCTTTTCATTAAACGTCACAAAGGCATTGATCTGGGGGTTGAGAGTCTGCGCTCGGAGCCAAAAAGATTCTGTCACTTCCAGAGCTGTCAGCTCCCCTGTGCGCACTCTATAACTCAACTCAGTAGCCGATAATTTGCAAATATCATTCACAATGATAGAACCTCATTTATTATAAACTAACGGCACCTTATAGAGATTCCCTGATCTATCCGGTGCGTTTTCCAAAAGATCTTCTGATAAAAAGTTGGACTGCACTTGGTCTTCAGATCTTTTTGAAAATCCTTTAGAAGGAGACTTCCACTGTTCTACACCATCAGTGTTAATAGCATTTATTTTTTGAAAGTTTTTGAGAATACTTTGTAACTGTGGAACCAATTCTTTCTTCTCTTCCTCTGACAACTCGAGATAAGAAAGCTTTGCTAACTTGAGTATAAGATGAGGATCAATATTTTCCATAGGGAGCTGACCTTTCTGCAGCGCACTTAATATCATTATCACTGGCCGCAAACAGGACTGATCTATATCATATTTTCCATGGCGAAGAGCAATAAAAAGAGAGAAAAAGATAAAGTCCTCAAACTTCGTCAACAGATCAAAAAATATGACTGGCACTACTATGTTTTAGATTCTCCGCTACTGACAGACAAAGAATATGATGCTCTTTATGCCGAGTTAGTGGAATTAGAACAACGAAACCCCGCTTTAATCACTCCAAACTCTCCGACACAAAGAGTGGGGGGAGAGGCTCTTTCTGCCTTTGAAAAGATCAATCACCGTACACCCATGCTATCTTTACAGAACTCCTATTCCATAGAAGATATTTATGCCTTTCATCAACGCATTCAAAAACGACTAGGCACAGATCAAGACATCTCGTACTACTGTCAGCCTAAGCTCGATGGCTTAGCCATGGAACTGGTCTATGAAGAAGGTCAACTTGTTAGGGCCTTGACAAGAGGCGACGGAGTCACGGGGGAAAATGTTCTCCCTAATATAAAAACCATAAAATCCATTCCTCTCACTCTTAAGAAGGTTCCCGATATTTTTGAAGTGCGCGGAGAAGTCCTCATGTTAAAAAAGGATTTTCTATCTCTGAATAAACGACAACAAGAATTGGGAGAGACACCTTTTGCAAATCCCCGAAATGCGGCCGCAGGATCTATACGACAATTAGACTCTAAAATAACAGGAAAGAGAAAACTTTGTTTTTTTACGTATGGTTATGGACAAATTTCACATATGAGTTTTTCAACAATGAAGGAGTTTACTCGGCTTCTTGTGCAACTTGAACTTCCCTCTTTGGGAATAAGTCCTCATCTAAAAACACTCTCAATTCAAAAGGGATTGTCTTATCTTTGCAAAACACCCCACGAGGTGACTCAATACTATGAAGCCATGTCGTCTTTAAAGCATCAACTGCCTTTCGACATTGATGGAATCGTTATCAAAGTCAGTTCGATAGAACAGCAAAAACAGCTGGGTTTCATTGCTCGCAGCCCTCGGTGGGCAGTCGCCGCTAAATACGAGCCCGAACAAGAGGAAACACAAATAGAAAATATTATTGTCCAAGTGGGTCGCACAGGGACGTTAACCCCTGTAGCTATTATGAAGCCTGTACAGATCGGTGGTGTCACCATAACAAGTGCGACATTACATAACCAAGATGAAATCAATAGAAAAGACATACGGATTAAAGATTTTGTCACTGTTCATAGGGCAGGTGATGTGATTCCCGAAATCATTGGTGTCATCAAACAGAAACGCCCTAAAAAAACAAAACGATTTAAAATGCCTTTACGGTGCCCCTCTTGTAGAGAACCTGTCACTCCTATTTCAGATGAGGTGGCATTAAGGTGTTTAAATCTTCAATGCACAGCTCGACTGAAGGAGTCGTTAAAGCATTTTGTTTCAAGAGGGGCTCTTAATATTGAAGCCCTTGGAGAAAAATTGATTCAAGCTCTAGTGGATCAGGGTTTAGTGTCTCGATTTTCTGATCTCTACCGATTAAAAAGGGAAGATCTTCTAGCTATAGAAAGACAAGGAGAAAAATCTTCCCGTCTTATATTGAAGGGGATTGAAAAAAGCAAAAACACAACTCTTGCTCGCTTTATCTATGGCTTGGGAATTCGGTTTGTTGGAGAACAAACAGCTAGACGACTAGCTAAAGAGTTTCAAAGTATCGAAAACCTCATTCAAGCTGACAGGGAAGATTTATTAAAGATGGACGGTATTGGATCTAAAGTTGCTCAAGCCCTTCAAGAAGAGCTGCCAAAAATCAAAAAAGAAATCAAAGATCTTCAAAAGTGTGGGGTCACTATTCAATCTGATCAAAAACATCAGACAATGGACGGCCTGAGCTTTGTTCTGACAGGCACCCTTCCCCTTCCTCGTCAGAAGGTGAAAGAACAAATTGAAACTCTGGGAGGACATGTGACTTCTAGTGTTTCTCGGAGAACAAGTTATGTATTGATAGGAAAAAATCCTGGAACTAAGGGGAAAAAGGCTCAGGAACTGGACATCCCGACTTTAAATTGGGAGACATTCCATCTCTTAGTTCAAAAAAGAAAAGAGGAAGTTCCTTAAGATGGCCGAATCCCCCATGAAAAAACCACAACGCCTTCCAATGGGGAATTCAGTAAAAAGAAGCTAGATATGATCTGTGCCAATATCACGAGCCATCACAGTCTTTCGACCATCGGCCTTGGCACTATCTACTCCTCTTTTACACAGTCTTTCAACAGCCTGACTTAAAACCTCAATGGTTTCCGCAGACGTATTGCAACCACCTGTTTCTTTAATATGTTTTTTTACCTTGCTTGTTACGACTAACACGTCGGCCATAAATTCCTCCAACACATCTGAACCTATTAAGCGTGCTCTAAACCAAAGAATCAAGGGTTCTTTTCGAACAGGCTCGATTTCAGAGGGAGTTTTTTATTTTTCACCTTTTAACAAAGGCTTAACGCAGGCCGTTTATCCCCCCTTCAAATCGCAGAGAACTCTCCCAAAAGAGGTGGTCAAAAAATCCTCTTGGCTCAACAGGACATGATAATGCTTTGCAAAAAGACATTTGTCGAGTTTTTAAACATATCTTCCCTAGAGAAGATGGGTGAAATATTTTTAAGTTATTAGAATAACTTAGTTTTTATCCTCTGGTCTGAAGGCATCAGCTTTGCTTTGGAATAAAGGCATGAAACACTTACCTTATGCCTCGGATACAGCTAAAACACGTGTTCAGAAAACCAATAAAAGTGCACGAAAAAAGGTCAGTCGCCGCAAACGGTATTTTTTATCTTTTCTTTTTTACATCCTCGTTCCCTCGATCGCCGTAGGCTTGGTTTATAAAATAAACCCCTCTGCATTGAATGTTTTTGCAGAGATCAAATACTTTGTTCAGCAGAAGATAGAGTCTATCACAACAGACCCTAAGAACTTAACGCGAAAATTTACAAATGCAGAATTACACCTTTTAAACAACCCAACGTCCTCCATAAAGGAGGCCGATAGGGAAAGACAAGAGTTTATGAAAACATATCATAGAGCCAGTGTTCATTCTCTCCATTACTATGACTCTAAAATAACAAGGTTAGATATTCTTCAAGACAAGTATGAAAAGATTCCTCCAGCCTTTAATATTCCCCAAAAGCTCCGATTGCATGTTGGCTTTTGGCTTAATATTTATTCAAAATTCAGTTCTCGCTATTACATTCTTCATCATGAACAGTACCCATGGCTTGTCTATGATATTGTAGACACTAACCCTATTCTACAATCTCAACAAACATCTCAGGGCAAACAAAAAGCCATCAAAAGTTTACTTATCAAGAGAAAAAACTTAGTCGTTCATCATATTAAGGCTCTCAAACAAAAGAAGAAATCGGCACGACTCACAAAAAAACAAAAAAGATATGCTCGACTATTGTCAAAATTAAAAGGCAAGAAGATCACGAACATCAACCAAGCCATGAAAACGGTTCACATTCAAGTGGGTCAAAAAGATAATGTGAAAAAAGGATTTATTTCAGGCCTGAAACACCCTACAAAAATAGAAGAAATTTTTGCTAAATATCAAATTCCAACTCGCTATAAATACAGTGCCAAAGATATTGTAAAAATAATAAAAGAGCAAAGAGCACGACGCCGTCGCTTTTCTCCCAATCGATTTCTCTCAGAATTTTTAGCTGCACTTTATGTGGAGAGATATCAAAAAGAAATTTTTGGACTGCGCACGTCTCTTCCTTTAAAGAAGACCAAAGCCATTACTCTTTCTAAAAAATTACAAATACGTGAAATTATAAAAAAGTTTTCTATCAACTTTAAAGACTTAAAACTTTTTAATCCTAGGCTTCGCCACAGAAATATTAATGTGACCACTTGGGTGCCCAAGGGCTATCATCTGCATTTGCCAAAAAGGCAGAGGAGTTAATCTGTTCTGGACTGGATTGAGCACCATCCAGCTTACGCCTTTAGCAAAGAATAAAAAAAGTGGTTCTCTAGTGAGCATCAACAGACGAAATACCTGTGGTCACAACACTCAAGTGTCCTGAGTCTGCATAAAAAATCTTAGATAAAACGCCAGCATCTGAATTCGTGTCAATCATAAGGCCGCCTAAACCCGGATTGACGTTAAAGAGTAAAAACCCATACTTTTGCTTTTTTGTATCTCCACCTAATATGGGTTGCCCAGCCTTATCAAAATACACAAGCTGAGAATAGGGACTGGGATGATTCAATAAAACATCATATTCTCTGTGATTCATAAAGCCCAAAATATGTCCAACAGAGGGAATATAATTCACTTTCATTTTGGCTTTAATACTATTGATCCAATTTCTGCTAGCAAGAGGCATTCGAATAGAGCCATCTTTTCTATCGACAATAATACGAGTGGGGTAATGTTCGTCTGACCCCAAGCTCTCTAAAAACAATAATCTATGACCTCTGTTGAATTTTAATTTCAAAGAACCACCATCAGCTAAATAAACTCTATCACTTCCTGAATATAAAACATCTGTTTGAGCCGGCTCTCCCGTTAAGGCATCATAGACATAAATGAACTCAGATTTTAAAGAATCAACTTTCACATCCGACCGAGTCACTGAGTGAGGCTCCACCGCCACGACCTCTGTTAAAAAATCCTCTCCGGAATAACTCATACGTAGGGCATGAACCCCTGGGGGCACTTTTAAATATGCAAAAAGTCCATTTGCTGTTGTTTGTTTTAATAATTTATCTGGCAAATAGAGATCATTAAAATAAATCGGTCCGATAGCATCATTAATGGCCAAATCAACCTTTGCCCCCTTCATCGCATGTCCTTTAACTAACACCTTTCCCCAAATCACTCCTTCAAACTCTGGCTCTGGCGTCTCATTCACCAACCCATAAAGACTTTCTATCATACGGTGAGGAAACATATGCACCAAGATCTCTGAAAGGGAGTCCGTCATCACCAAACTCTTCCAGTGATCTCTTGCCTCGACGCTCAAGATATACTGAGATCCTCGTAAAAGAATATCTTCTCTCTTAAAATATCCCCTTTCATCAATATCTAAATCAATATCAAGAGGGTAAACAGAGGCTTTATCCGCCTGAACAGGTATATAGTACTTATTATAGGAATAGGCCGACACAATACGCCCTGCAATTCTAGATAACAGCGGAGTCATGCTCACTGTCAGAGGTTCCTCTATCTTCCCGATAGACAAGAGGGGGGTGCGAGATTCGCCCAAGAGTTCTCCACTCGAGTTTCTGAGTTCCGCCACTAGGTCACCTTCTTTCATGAAATCAACTGGAATTCTAAACTCCCCTGTCTCCATTGACGTTTGAGCCACAGCTTGTTTTTCTCCTTGAACTTCATGAAAAATCTCTAAGTGCTCCTGTCCTGTATAGACAAGACCTCCTTTTAAAACCACTTGCCCTGTTAACAAAGCCCGATTCCCTGTCCTCTTTGTTTGAGAGATGGGTTTCTCTTTTTCTAAATCCACCACAACATTATTTCTCACTGCCAAACGTTTTACAGAACGAGGCCCTTTCACATGTTGCTGAGGGCGATGTACAATGGGGGAGGAGGCTAAAAGTGTTGATAGACGAGTCGGCATAGGATAAATGGCATATTGTTTCTTTAATGCCTGTTGTAGTTTTTCTGAAAACGTCCTCGTCTGTTTCTCATCCCTACCTTTTATAACAAGGACACCATTATCTAAGACCCTTTTGTGGGGGTTTTGGAGTGCGCCACCTAAAAAGGTTTTTCCCTCTCCCGTGGGGGACCTTTTATCGCCTCGCTCAAGCAATTCTTCTTCAGAAAAACGTAAAAATTCTCTATTCAATTCCATAATTGTTGAGGGCTTTAATTCTTGTCCGGACTTAAGGTTGAGCTTTTCATTTATTGGAACCGGCTCTTCAACAATGGGTAGGAGCTGATCGATAGCTAAGGCCATAGCTGGAGAATTAAGAGAAACCTTGAGTTGTGAATCTATAACCCTAAAGTCCACAGGGATGAGATCTTTGGGGACAAACAGTCCACCCAGCACAATAAATACTAGAGCACACATAACTCTGTGTTTGCTGAACCACAAGAAACTCTTCACAACAGGTCAATTTTAATTAGAAGGTTCGAAAATCGTCAATGATGTTCTTTGTTCTATGATGTTTTGCAAGTATAGATTTTATTTTCCTTAAAAAGTATTCTTCCAATTCGTCATCTGCTCCATACCTATCCCATTCCCCCTGATAAAGTTTATTCTTGTCCTCACTGAGATATTCATCTTTTCTTTCATCCACAAAGACCTTTATTTGCAGTGTATACGGTCGACTAGACCCAAGGACAGTGGCTACAACTTGCGCACGAAAAAGAGTTAATTCTTCTTCATCGACAACAATTTCTTCAGAGTCTATTTTTTGTTCTCGAGAGTTTTGTTCTTTGCGGTTATCCCTCTCACTGGAGTTTTTCTCACCAAAATCCAAATCTTCTGGATTAAAAAACTTCGAGTAAAAAACTCTTTTGCTAGAGCCAACCCGTTCTAGACCTTTTGGAAAGGCGGCCACTATGGCTTTTTGAATATCAGAGAGTGGGTGCAATACCCCACCCATCTTCACCCCTCCCGAGGCACAGCCCCAAATTCCTAAAACCACCAGTCCTAATATAAAAAAATAGGCTCTCATGGTGTCTTTTGAGCAGATTTCCAATCTCTCTCAAATTTTTCAATCCCTATCGCCGTCAAGGGATGTTCTGTCAGCTGCTTCATCACTTTATAAGGGAGAGTTGAAATATGTGCACCCATACGGGCGGCCTCTAAAACATGAATAGGATGACGAATACTGGCGACAAGGATCTCTGTCTTGTAAGCATAGTTTTCATAAATCGTCACAATATCTGCAATTAAATTCATGCCCTCTGTGGATATATCATCTAACCGTCCCACAAATGGAGAAATATATGTTGCGCCAGCCTTGGCCACAAGAAGAGCTTGTAGTGGAGAAAAGACAAGGGTCACATTCGTTTTAATCCCCTCTTCAGATAACTGCTTCACGGCCTTCAAACCCTCTTCTCCCATGGGGATTTTGACAACAATATGTTGATGGATGGCGGCCAATTTTCTCCCTTCAGAGCACATAGAGTCCGCATCGCCTGCCATCACCTCTGCTGAAACAGGAGCTTTTACTACATTACAAATCGCTTTTAAAATCCCATCGCCCAACGCAGATGATGTCTCTGTCTGTGGACCGACAGCTTTAGCAAGAAGGGATGGGTTTGTTGTGACACCATCAACTAAACCCATAGCGTTGGCCTTTTGAATTTCATCAAGATCTGCCGAATCAATAAAAAGTTTCATACAATATATCCTTTATTATGGGCCTCACTATACCTAAGTTCTCCTGATCTGCAAATAGAGATATTCAAAAAGTTCATGATACTTTAATAACTTCAATTTTCACACAGAAAGAGTCAGAAAGTTTTTCTTAAAACTTTCAAAAAAAGCTCTCTTGAAGGTGTAGTGTGCATCCATAGACAGGTCGTTTATTCTACCCTTCACTTTATTGAGACGCTAAAATTCTTAAACGGAGAAAAGACTTGTGTTTCACAGTTCACTAAATCTTGCGGTCACTGTTATAAAAATCCACTTATTGAATTGTCCTGTATCCATATTTTTAAACGAGATCTGTGCTCATCAGATAGAGGACATAGGGGGAGTCTCATTTCATCTGAAGCAATGACTCCCATCTCATAAAGAGCGGCCTTGATGGGTATCGGATTAGTTTCAACGCCCAAATACTCAATAAGCTTCCTGTCTGTCATAAAGCTTTTTTCAGCACCCTGTTTATCGTTTTTATCTGCCAGATCAAACCAGTGTTTCACTCTGTCTGGTACCAAGTTGGAGGCCACTGAAATGGCTCCATCTCCACCGGCTAAAACATGTGGAATCAATGTATTATCATCACCAGATGTCACAGTGAACGACGGGGGAGTTTTTTTTATAACTTGCTTGGCATAATCTAAGTCCCCAGTGGCATCTTTAACGCCCACGATATTTTTTGCCTGACTCAATACAACAAGTGTTTCTATATCTATGGAGACAACAGAACGACCTGGAATATTATAAAGCAAAATCGGGCAACTGACAGCTTGTGCGACTTTTAAAAAATGCTGGATCAGACCACGCTGAGGAGGTTTGTTGTAATAGGGAGTCACAACAAGCAGCCCATCGGCTCCCCACTTTTCTCCTAACCGTGACAACCTGATTGTGGATTCTGTCGAATGAGTGCCTGAGCCAAAAATAAGTGGCACCTGTCCACTCACCTCCGCCTTAACAATTTCAAAAATAGATGCGACCTCATCAGGTAAAAGTGTTGGACTCTCAGCTGTTGTGCCGTTCACAACCAGTCCATCGATATCTCTATCCATTTGATAGCGCACAAGCCGAACCAACGACTTTTTATCGATCTCACCGTCTTTAAAAGGTGTCACTAAGGCCGTATATATTCCCCTAAAATATTTCATAAAAATTCTCCTGAAAAAACATGAGAGGCTGGCCCCTGTAATGCGACTTTTTTATCCTGTTCAAATAAAACACTTAGACATCCCCCACGGGTTCTCACTTGAATAGACTGATGTTGTCCTCCCATTTGTTTTCTATAACAAGAAGCAGCGGCAAGAGCACCTGTACCACAAGCTAGAGTGAGATCCTCAACTCCCCGTTCATATGTCACAGCATCAATACACTTTGTAAAAGGAGCAGATGTTTTCTCTGTTTCTTGCTCTGCCCTCTCAATATCATACGGACTCACTTTCTGTTTTTCGGGGACTTCAGTTTTTTCTGTGAGCCCATCTTGTTCTGGATTTCCCTGTCCGCTTGGACAAAAAAACGTCACATTCACCCCATGGGGTTGAAACTCCACATGATAGCGATAGGACTTTCCTATATCCTTAAGAGGACCTTGAGGTTTTAGTTTTTTTTGTAAGACAAAGTGAGGAACACCAGCCTCCCAGAGTTCTCCATCTTCTACCTTCTTTACAAAATGAGGACTTTTTAATTTGATAATAGGAAGATTTTGTTGAGAGTACTGACCCTCAATAACTCCACTTTGTGTTTGAAAAAAAATTTTTATATCCGAATGGTCCCCAGACAGTGGGTTCACACTTGGATCTGTTAATTTCCCCTGAAACATTGGGCTTGTCCCATAAAATTGAACAGCACATCTGGCCGCATTGCCACACATCTCAGCACTTGATCCATCGGCATTATAAAAGTCCCATTCAAAATCATATTTTTCTGACTCTTCCATAAATACAACACCATCTGCGCCCACACCAAAATGCCTGTCACATATCTTTTGAACAAAATGCTTTCTGTTTTTAATAGAAAAGGATTCTTCTTTATCAAAAAATAAAAAGTCATTTCCCGTGCCCACATATTTTGAAAATCTATAGCCCTTGTTCATCAACATCGGTTCCTTTTTAAATCCTCTGGCTAGGTAGAACAGTTGGTTCTCACTGTTTTTCCCTTTCTGTGAATGAAGAGTTCTCCTCTGGGGGGATAGGGTCACCTCTCACGCCACAACCTTTCACATAGAGTAAAGTCACTAAAAAAATCCATATATATTTTTTTCGCATTTATTCCCTCTCTTGTTTTCTTAAGAAAGACCATTTAATTCTCTATTTTTTCCATCTTTTCCTCTGAACGCCTCTTCTGGCTGAGGGCGGCTATTTTAGCTTCTATATTCTGTCTCTCCTTGCAAAGAAGAGGAAAAACTTTCTTGTCCTGTTCATTGAGAGGTTGATGACAGAGCTGCACATACTTTTGATAATGTTCCACCTGAATAGAGCTTTCCGGCAAAGCCATATCCCCAATAAGACGATAGACTTCGGGAAAGTGACTTCTCATTTTTTTTAAAAAAAACAATTTCTTTAGTCTATTGTCCTCTTCCATCAATCCATACTGAGCCTTGGCAAATAGAGCCCAAAAGTTCTCTTTATTTTTTATTTTCTCCTTCAGACACCCTCTAGAAATATAGTGTTGAGACAGGGATAAGTTATTCTGAGGCACAAATTTTAAAACCTGCTCGGCAGAGGCTTTGGCCTTTTCACATTGTCCCAAACTGATCTGTACCTCAGTGATAAGCTGCCTTATTGTCTGATTGAGCGGCTCTATCTCTGCTGCTCTATTGAGCTGCTCAAGAGCCTTTTTGGGTGATTTAGACATAAGACTTTTCCCATATTCCAATAGGCGTTGAGTGTCGTCATTGAAAATGACTGTGAGCACATAGTTTTTCAAGGAGAGATATTTTTGTTTTTTATGACGAGAATGGACTGTCTGTAGATTTTCTTCTATGAGTTTCAAAGCCGACTGACGCTCTCCTTGTATTAAAAGGGCTGAAATTTTCTCCCTATCAGCCATAGCAGGGCTTATGTAAAAAGAGAGGATAAAAACAACAAAAAGACAACTTTTCATGGGTTTCATATATACCAATCTATTGAAAAATAAAAGTGCGTTTAGCAAAAAGCTCTCAAGTTTTCTTTTCACAACCATTTGTTACACATTTCATTCAGCAGCCATTTTTATAAAATCATTTATCAACAGCTATGTGATCACTTTCATTCTTCAATCACAACCTATAAAGTGTTGATTCTTTAAATGTCATAAGGAAAATGGGAGATGTGAATCAAGGTGAGCCGTTCACAAGAACTTGTCGGGGTTTTGAACCTTTTGCTGGCCCAACAACACCCTTGTCTTCAAAAATCTCAATCATTCTGGCGGCTCTTGGGTAGCCTAAACGAAACCTTCTTTGTAACATAGATGCACTGACCTCTTTTTGAGAGGCCACAAATTGAAATATCTCATCATATCTCTTATCCAAAACATCAGAAGTACCGAGAGTGGCCCCCATAAAACTATCCATATTCTCTCCAGATCGAAGCAGCATTTGTTCTGCTAGACGATCATATTCAGGTGCAGCTTGCTCAGACCAAAAAGTCGTCAACTGATGAAGTTCATTTTCCGGCATCCATGCCCCATGGTGTCTGATCGGTTTAGAAACACCGGGTGCTAAAAATAACATATCTCCTCTGGCCAACAGTCGTTCTGCTCCTGACTCGTCTAGAATAATGCGAGAGTCTGTTTTACTGGCGACTTTAAAACTAATGCGTCCAGGAATATTGGTTTTAATAAGACCTGTGACAACATTGCGACGTGGACTTTGCATAGCTAGTATGAGGTGAATACCACAGGCCCGAGCCATCTGAGCCAGACGCACAACGGTTTGTTCAACATTTAATTTATCAACGGCCATCAGGTCACCA
This sequence comes from Bdellovibrionales bacterium, assembly GCA_965116215.1. Lineage (GTDB taxonomy): Bacteria > Bdellovibrionota > Bdellovibrionia > Bdellovibrionales > JAKFYE01 > CBDBKL01. The sequence goes on from OZ220494.1 coordinate 1,388,802, forward strand.
AATTCTTCGACCACAATGACAATATAGGGTAACTCCTCAAAGTAATAGGAGGAGGGGGCAGAAGTTCCTCCCCCTAGCTCTTCATTAAAACGTTCACAATCGGCCTTTTCATTTTTTGTTAACTGTGAAACTCTGAGGTTGAATTCATCCACATTGCGACACCCAAACTTGGACATAGATCGATAACGCTTTTCCATCTCACTGATGGCCCATTTTAATCCAACAACAGCTTTTTTAATTTCCCGAATGGGCGGCATGAGTAAGTGGGGGACATTATGAAAAGCTGTCAAGTCCACCTGCTTAGGATCAATCAGAATCAATCGTAAAGTCTTAGGGGAATGCCTAAACACGAGCCCGGCCAGTAGAGATATCACAAAAACACTTTTTCCAGACCCTGTGGTCCCCGCCACTAACAGATGGGGAATGGATCTGAGGTCAACGACATGGGGTTGACCATTGACTTTTTTACCGATAGCAAGGGGCAGACGGATTTTTTCTTCCCAAAATGGAGAGCTGTCTAAGATATCTCTGAGATAAACCGTTTCTCGCTTTGGATTAGCTGTCTCAATACCGACCACATCCCTTCCGGGCAGTGGAGCGATAATACGTACGGACTCACTCTTTAGGGCCAGAGAGAGATCATCGGCCAACTCCGTAATTTTACTAATTTTGACATCTGCATTGGGTTTGAATTCATAGAGTGTGACAGCCGGACCAGGTTTGACAGCGACCACTTTGCCGTGAACATTAAATTGGGCCAGTTTATTTTGAAGCACATCTGTATTTTTATATAAAGTTTTATCATCCCATTTTATTTTATGATGCACATGGTTTTTAAAGTGAGAGAGGCTAGGAAGTGTCCAGTTTTCTATTCTACTCTTTGCTTTACCCTTTCTCACCTGATTGGTTTTAGTGTTTTCCATATGACGTTTTCTATTTTCCGTCAGAGGAAAACGAATGGATAATTTTTCTTCAGAAGAAGATGGGAACTGTTTTTTCTCTGTTGGAAGAACCACCGTATGATTCAATGCTCTCAAGGTTTTTTGTCTCTTTATCTCTGTGATTTTGCTCAGACACCATTGATAGAGTAAGGGAAGGGTGCGCCTTAAAAAGGGCAGGGGCATTGCTGTCAGTTCCGTTATAGATCGGCCCGAGTAAAAAACAATAAAAACCAATGTGACACTCCAAAGGAGTATCGCCAGACCTGCAAAGTGAAAAATAGGAATGAGGGCTTCGGTCATGGCAAATCCCACCAGGCCGCCCGGTTTAATTGTCCCATTAAAGAGAACTTGCTTTGAAAAATGAAGGCCCAATAAACCAGAAGACGTTATCAACGAGATCCAAAGAAAAAGAAAGCTGACCTTGGAGGGCCAGACCGTATGATCTTGAAAAGAACGATAGGACTTTATAAAAAGAGCAGCTATGATAATCCAAGTGGACATCCCAAAAGTCTGATAAAATATATCCGATAAATAACTTCCAAAATAACCTGTCCAATTCAATGGGGGCTGTCCTGTGGTGACATTATTGAGACTGGGGTCTGTGGGGTGAAAACTCCATAGGGAAATAAGGCTGACCACTCCCGTCATGCCCCAAAGGATTCCGGCGATTTCACTTCGCCTTTTGGCATAAGAATATCGTCTCATATAAAAAGTTTATCTTAAAAAAATACACTCTGCGAGGAATCTGGTCCGTGAACGTTATAAACTTGTTTATGGTGCAGTTGACCTTAGGTCTAATCTCATTTTTTGGTACCGGTAAAATAATATAACCCTCTTGACCTTCTTAGAAAATAATAAAAAGAAAAACATAAGTGGCAGATAGATAGACAACATAGTTGGTCTCTATAGTTTTAAGGCTCACTCGAATATGATTTAACCAAATTCCCCAATAGGGAATAGTCAAACAACATATAAAAGAATAATAGAAATAAAGAGACGAGAGACCAGATACCGCACCGAAAGGATTTTGAAACACAAGCCTCCCGAGGCCAAGCCTAAGATAAAATGATATAGATTGAAAAGTGTTTACAGTACTAAGATCGTGTTTGGTATAAAAGAGCCGCACTCTTTGGGTTAGAATTTATTTTTGAGTCGATAAAAACTTAACCAAATAATTTAGGCTTAAAACTCTTCTTATTTGTAATCTTCGTATGACCAGAAGCTCTGATGACAAAGAGTCCTTGCTTTTCAGCATAAGTATCCGAGTGCGCATCGGCTCTTAAATAGGCGATAGCTCCATACACTTTGTCCTGAGAGCGAGCGGGGAAAATCTTCTTATAGTCCATGATTTTATTTATAAACTCATCGACATCTGAAGGTTTCAATGTCGTTTTGACTTCCACAATGACAACTTCATTACTATTGGAGGCAATAATATCAAATTCATATCTCGTATCATTAAAAGTGCCTTTAAAGCGGGGAGCAGTAAAATGAACCTCAATTCCTCTTTGGTTCAATACTCTTATTAAATCTCCCTCCATCAAAGACTCAATCAGTTTTCCCCACTGACTGCTAAAACGAGTGTCCAGCTTATCTAGACGGCGATCAGCTGCTTTGATTTTCTCCTGCATTCGGCGATCAGCTTCCTTGAACTGACGGTCTGTCTCCTTCATTCGACGATCTGTATCCTTCATCTGAAGAGCCGTTTCCTGTATTTGACGATCTGTCTTCTTCATCTGTTCCTTGAGTTCGGCCATTCCCGCCCAAAATTCCTCTGCTGTAACCCGTTTTCTCTGCCCCGTTGTCATAAGCCTCTCCTTTCATTGAGTTTTAAGCTCTCTTCAATAAAAAATCAATCAAAGGGACTGATTCCTTAAATTCTTTTCACCGTCCACCCCTCACTCCACTCCTCATACGCAAGTCGTCCTTATACCAGAGGTTCTCAAATGTGACCCCAACTTCTTTTACACCCCCCTCGAACAAACACAGTTAAAGAATGTGAAACAAAGTGAACTCACCCTTCTTCCTTGTTGCCCGTTCCTTTTCAGCTTCAGTTAAAATAACCGTTTCTTTCCCATCATCCTTTTCGTGGACTGAAATACCCCCTATGTCTTTAACAGCATTCACCATAGAGTTTCCAATAAACAAAGAACGAGCCACTTTATAGACTCAACAGATCAACTCTGAGAGTTATTTCTATTTTATTCTCGGACAGGACTTCGGACAAGTTTTTTAGCCCTTGAGACAGGGGTGGCTTATTTCTACAAGATCAGGTTTTGCCTCTAAACGATCTATAAAGTGGAATGATCTTGAGATAGAGGTGACTTCATTTTCTATGAGGCCAGAGAGATAAAATCCCTCTATCACTCATTGCCAACTTTTCAATATGGAGAAGATAAAATCAAGATATCCAGACGTTCATCAGTGATTCATCCGAATAATTATTATTGATGCATTTTCTATTAAAAGATAAGTTGTATTTCTAGCTTTGATTGAAAACATTTATCGGCACAATTGAAATCTCATGGATAAAGCGTTAGCCTATCAAAGGCATCAAAAAGAATGTGGGCTAATGCAAATAAGGCTGCAGAGAAAAACAACAAGGAGACATCTACAAATGTGTAAGACACACCAAGAGGACATAGAAAGACACTCCTATTATGACCTCCTTTAAAAAATATCGTTATCTTTTGTATCTTTGCACAGTCATTTCTGGGTGTGTTTCTCTCATTTACCAAGTGGTATGGCAACGGTACTTAGCGATTCTGGTGGGAGGTGAAGCTCGATCTTTAAGTCTGGTAGTGGCTATTTTTCTTTTAGGATTAGCTAGTGGATATTATGTCTTTGGAAGGCTCACTGAAAAAAACTTAAAGCGCAATCAACTTTTAAAAATTTACGGGTATATCGAACTAGGGATTGCTGCCTATGCCATTCTTTTTCCTCAACTCTTTTGGCTTCTTAAATCCTTGAGTTTTAATGGACCGCCATTATTTATCTTTGATATTTTTATCACATGTCTGGCACTTTTGGTGCCCACCTTTTTGATGGGTGCCTCTATTCCCATGCTCACTATGGCGATTCCGGAAACATCCGAAGAGGTCAACTCTTGTCATGCTCAGGTTTACGGCTGGAATACCTTTGGAGCTTTCATCGGTACTTTAACAGCTGGATTTATATTGATTCCCCAGTGGGGTCTTCCTTTAACCATGTATTTTGCAGGCGTTTTAAATCTCTGTATTTCCTTCGTCTTTCTTGTCAATCCTTTAAGTGGCACTTCCTATAAATCAAAAGATCTTACGGATATAAAGACCTTGGCTCCAGGGTGGTTTTATCTCTTGCTGGCCTTCATCTCTGGGGCTGTAATTATTTCCTTAGAGACCAACTTAGTCCGCATTCTCAATTTAAGTATAGGTAGCGGGATTTATAATTTTCCGATTGTTCTTTCTATTTTTATCTTGGGCTTGGCCTTGGGAAGTTTGTGTTTAAAAACCCTTTCTGTGCGGCATTTGATTTCTCGTCTCTTTATTTCTATTATTCTTTTATCTGTTTTAAGTTTGACTATTCCCTATTGGGCAATTTGGTTAAATCACATTCGAGTGAGTCTTAAAACTATAGAGACCAACTATATTGTCTATCTATCTGCCACTTATGTTTTTGTTTTTCTCTTTTTATTTCCCCCTGTTTTCTTTTTAGGACAGCTCTTGCCCCTTATCTATGCCCTCATCCATAAAACAAGAGAAAATTATGGAAGGGTCTGCGGTCGGCTTTACTTTTCAAACACAATCGGCACAGTGTTAGGGGCCACGGTTTTAGGGTTCTTAGCTCTTTACGTTATAGAGCTGGACCATCTTTTTAAGATCGGCCTTGTGTCACTCTGTGTTCTCTGCCTGGTCTTCACTTTTTATGAGAGGTTAAGAGGGCGTTTTTTGATCTCCCTTATTTTACTCGTAGGATGTCTTTTTCTTCCCAGGTGGGATCGTGTAGGTCATTATGTGGGTTATTTTAGAAATAGAGATATCATTAACTCTCTTCATTTTAAGGGGGTGTTTTCTCTTATTCCCAACCCTCCGAAGGGGGATGTGTTTTTCTTTCAAGATGGGCCCAATACCAGCGTAGCTCTGATAAAATATAGGCAGGGGGATGAACAATCTAAGGAAATCCTTTCGCTAGCTAAAATGGGGTATCCGAAAGAGAGCTACTCTATTTTCGTCAATGGCAAGTCAGACAGCAATGTCCGTGGAGACTTTCAGACTCTTTTTCTTTTGCCCACCTTACCTGTTTTATTTTTTCCAATAGAAGAGCACGTTCCACTTTCCACGGCTGTTGTGGGTTTGGGGACCGGAGTGTCAGCGGGTCTGATGGGAAAACTTGATGAGGTTAAAGATGTGACGGTCTTAGAAATTTCTCCAAAAGTTATAGAGGCTGTGAAAAAAATAGATCATATGAACTTTAACGCCACATCCAACCCTAAGATTAAAATAAAAGAATTAGATGCCTTTAAGTTTTTTACAAGAAACACAAAAAAGATCGATATTATTATGAGTGAACCCACGAACCCTTGGGTCATAGGGGTGGAGAATCTTTATACCGTTGACTTTTATCAACTGGCCCGACGTTCTCTTTCAGAAAATGGTATTTTAGCTCAATGGATGCACCTTTATGATATGAGTCCTCAGACATTTCAGTTAGCGGCCTCTGCCATTCTAAAATCTTTTGAGTATGTCGAGATTTACCAAATAGGACTTGATGTTGTTTTCTTAGCCAGTTTAAAACCTTTAAGAAGGGATATTTTAAAGAAAAATATAGCTAGAAATTTTTATTTCACTCCGCTTTTGAGGGCTATGGGTTTTCAAACAGACGAGAATATTTATTTTTTAAAGGGTCTCTCCAATAGGGCTTTAAAATCAGTTGGAAAAACACATTCTGGGGAACAACATTCTTTAGAGAGACCTCTGTTATCTTACCCAGGTTTTAAAGATTTTTTTATGGGACGAGAAACATCTTTAGACACTATATTGACCGAACCTGTTCAAAGAGCGGTGGGCAGCAGACCGGAGCTTTTAGCTGCATTTGAAACCTACAAAAACCTGAGGGATCATGAAATAAACAGTCATTGCCCTTATGGAAGAATAGATTTTCTCTGTCGAAAAATACGCCATGCGGTTCGACAGTGGAGGATCTTTCAGAACTCCAATTATTCTATGTATGACAGAAAACGGAGTTATGGTTTTCTTAGAAGACAGGGGTATATAAAAGCGGATCCTGTTTTTATAAATGAGATAAGGGAACAGGTCCTCAAAGACATAAAGTGGGCAAACTCTATGCAGGCGATAGAGGATTATATACAGGCTCTGGTTTTAGATGGAAGTTTTCAATCGGCCTATTTGGAGTTAGAGGAATTTAAACAGCATTTAAGTGATGTGCAATATGAGAAAATAAAAGACAACATCCAAACGACAGAGACGTCGGTAAAAGACAGTTTCGCCGCCTTGAATTAGTCCCCATAAGGTCAATCAGGTGCATTATGAAAATATACATAGGTTTATGAGTATTTAAATAGAATATGGGAGAATGATATGGTATTTATAACTGTATTGGGCGGAATTATTGTGGCTATATCTTTAGGGCTTCCAATTTACCTTCATACAAATACGAATGATCGTTTTAATAAAATAGAAGGAAAAATGACTCTCTTCTTAATAACCAAACCTCTGATTCCAAGGCCACCGGGGCATCAAAAGATTAGGTTCATATAGCACTTTAAAGGGTTTATTTCTAACTCGTTTTAACATTAACCTTAAGAACTTGATGCCAATATTGAAAAAATTGTGGCTCGCCAAAATGAATTGCGTATTCAGATTCACGCTATCATGGCCAACCTAGGGGGGAAATAAAATGTCGAAAGATGTACCTAAAGGCGAATTTCTTATTTACCAAAGAGATGCGGGCAACACAAAAATTGAAGTGCGCCTTGAGAATGAAACCGTATGGTTAAGCCAACAACAATTGGCTGATCTTTATCAATGTTCACGAACTAATGTTGTGGAACATATAGGTCATATCTACAAAGAGGAAGAACTCAACAAAGAGGCAACCTGTCGGGATTTCCGACAGGTTCGCTGCGAAGGGAAAAGACAAGTGGAAAGGAGTATTTCTCTTTATAATCTTGATCTGATTATCTCTCTTGGCTACAGAATACAATCCAAAGTGGCCACAAAGTTTCGCCAATGGGGCATCAAAAGACTTCAAGGGTAGCTATGAATCTAAAATAAATCTTTACAGACTAAACTGTCTAAAAGCCCATGGGGGACCAGAAACTCACAAACTTTCAATCAAGATCAATAAAATAACATCTCAAATAGATACACTACTAGACTTTAGCCAAATCAGATTGATACAATTTATTGTATTTTAAGTAACTAAGTGCAAAGATTATTAGGAGGTTGTAGTTAGTTTAATAGAATTTTAACTAACTGTTAATGTCGAGTTTTGAACAACCAACTAAAGAAGGTGGGGGAATAAATGAAACAGATTAAAAATCAAAAAGGATTTTCACTGATAGAATTAATGATTGTTATTGCCATCATAGGTATCTTAGCCGCTATCGCTATACCGGCTTATAATGGATTTCAACAGGACGCTCGTGAAGGCGTGATGGAAAGCACTCTCGCCCTTGCCGCACGAACAGTCCGAGTCAATCAAAGCAGTGGGGATGACACAACTGATGGTTCTTTAGATAACCAAGTCACAAGTAAGGTGGATTTCGATTTTAAGATCTCAGGTGCTACTTCAGGTAATATCACGAGTTCTGAACAAGATTGGTGTATTGAAATCACCACATCTGATTCCGATTACGGAGGAACCAATAAAAATAGAGGATGTATCGATAACGATGGCAAACCGGAAGTAACCTCCAATAGTGCTACCAATGTAGCATCAGGACAAGGTGCCAACAATGTAGATTGTCAAACAACAGGTGCATGTGGTTAGTCGGAATTTATCTTATCTGCTAACATAAAAAACACTAACGATTTTATTTGAACCTTTAAATATCGAAATACAGATGATGAGGGACGGAAAGACAAGGTCTTCTCTCCCTCTCTTTTTATAAGGGCGGCGGTATTTCTGGGTCGCCAACTTTCTTTTTTGTCTTAATGATTCATTTTTTATATAAAAACGCTGCGGCATTTTGTGGATGAGCCAATAAGGTATTGACAATAAAAAGGATATATCCTATATCCTATATCCTATATCCTATATGTATAAAATATTCTAATGCTTCTCAAGCTATTAAGGAGGAAAAATGAGACGTGTTATTGTACGCTATGCAAATCTGATCAAACACTTCAAAAACCAAACCGCCTTCTCTCTTATAGAATTAATGATCGTTATTGCCATTATAGGCATCTTAGCCGCCATCGCTATACCGGCTTATAATGGATTTCAAAAGCAAGCTCGGGAAGGCGTGTTTGAAAGTACACTTGCCCTTGCAGCACGCACAGTCCGAGTCAATCAAAGTAAAGGAGACACCACCAATGACAGTGGATTAGAGGACCAAGTCACAAGTGATCTTGACCTGACATTTAACATCTCAGGTGCTGCTTCAGGTAATATCACTACAGCTGATACAAGCTGGTGTGTTGAAATAAGCACAACTGACACAGACTACGGAGTTGATGGTAGTGACCTCAAAAATAGAGGATGTATCGATTCTACAGGCGAGAGCTTTAGCCTAGTTAACCACACTTCTAAAATAACCTCAGGACAAGGGGCCGGAAATATACTCTGTGATACAACCACTGCTAAATGTAAATCCGCCACTACGACTACGACCACAACTCTATCTACTACTACTACTACTATTTAAAGGTCGATTTAGAAGCAGATTTCACAACAGTTAGTGTCATATAGAATCGTTTGGTCAATAAGTCCCCTGCAAGTAAAAATCACGACAGTTCAATTAGATTTGAGCTGTCGTGATTTTTTAAAAACAAAGATTTTATCTCCTCAAGAATTTTAAAATCCCAATAAAATGGCACCTCATCTCAATATGACTTTTATTAGATATGGAAGAAAAGGCTTTTTACTTAAGGATTTCAAAATGAGCTTTCTGAGGGGCAGTGTTTATTCACAAAAGAGCAGTTGTTTTACTTATCGATCGGCAGGGAGCTTTATCCAGACAAGACTTTTTAGGTTTCGTTATAAGCCTGCAGTAGAAAACGATTTTTATCTTTTTCTTAAAGTGAGTTTTTTGAATCACAATGCGTATCTTCTCCGTAGGAAAGAGACGCTTTGTGCCCTTCAAAACTGTTCGAGCTTTAAGGGGAAAATAAAAATTCTTTTTCTCTAGCGTATCTCTAATCTCTAAAAAGAGTTGCTTTTCTATCTTTAATGGTCTGAGGCCCCATTGAATCTTTATCTCGCTTACACTTTTAGGACCCACCGCAGACGGGATGCAGATCTTACTTAAGAGCTGTTTGAAATTTCGAAAATTTTAAAGTAAAAGCTCTCTCCTCTCCACCCTTCTCTCTTTAGAATAGAAATCAGAAATTTAGAGAAATATTTATAGAAATGATAAAGAGCCTATTCGTAAAATTCTATACTCTTGTGACAACCCTTATCCTGTATCAATTCCTCTCATAGTTCCAATAGATAGAACATAAGAAAAAGACAGCCCCAGTATCTTTATAAAAAATACTCTAGGCTCAAAAAAGAAATACACACAAGCCACTTAAGGAAGCTTTCCTTAAAGCCTTTTTGTTCTTTAAAACAAACTAAATTGTGAAGTTTAAAAAAGTCTTATACGAACAAGATTCTTTTTCTGTCAATCTCACTTTTCAAAAAAATTTCAGAAATTATACAGCCCATCATTAGCAAAAAATAATAAATAAAATTCTTGCCAAAAAAAAGGTTTTCGATAAATCTACGTCCCTATTTTTTATTTCACTTTTTATTTACTTCAAGTACATCAACATATTGATTGTAAAGTAGAGAGTGACACAATGAGCACATATTGAGTCACAGCGGTTATTAATTTTAAAATAATAGGATGGTCATGGAAACAAATACAGAACACCTTTTTGTCGCTAATTTAAAATCTGTCAGTCTTGAAAACTTAATTAGAAAAAAACTTGAAGTCCTCTTCGACAATCAGCACTCAGAGCCTTCAGTGGATCTCAATGGTCTTTATGGCCTTGTGATGGAACAAGTGGAAAAGCCTCTCATTGAACTCTCTCTTAGAAATCATAAAGGAAATCAAGTGCGAACGGCCAAGATGCTCGGTATTAATAGAAATACACTAAAGAAAAAAATCGACACCTACGATATCAAGTTCAAAAACTAGTCTCACAAAACACTTCAATAACACCATTCATTCGTTTTGTCTTTGGACTTCCAATAAGAAGTCTTTAAGAGACTTTCCCCTAGTGCGTAGTGCAAATCTTTTTCATATGAGGCTTTAAGACAGATCTGCCTTTGCTTTGATAAGCACGTCCTTCATATATAAAGACAAAATTTTCCTAAAGTCTTCTAAAGTCACATTCTCTGATGAAATCCCCGCCCGATGAGCCAAAGTCCTCAATTCTTTCACAACAAGCTCTTCTGGTAAACCCGTCGAGCAAGATAACCTCTTTATAAGATCTAAACCCTTTTCCATCCCCTCTCATTTAAACAAAGAGTCTTCAAAACCAACAACCCTCTTTTAAAACCTCTAGACCTACGGCCCCCTCAGTGGAAACTAGGGTTGTGGATAAGATTGTGTATATCTTTGACGCTCATATCCACTTTCTTTCCATTGCCATTCTGAATGAGATAAAGTTAAAAAGTTTTAAGAAAATAAAAAGGAGAGACCTTTTGAATCTTTACGTCTGCATTAAACAGGTTCCAGATACAGAAACTAAAATTCAACTCTCTGAAGAAAAAACACTTCAAACATCAAACATCAAATGGATCATCAATCCCTATGATGAATACGCCCTAGAAGAAGCTCTTTTACTGAAGGCCCAAAAAGAAAACTGCACCGTGACAGTCATAGCTTTAGGACCCAAAGAGCGCATTACAGAATCTTTGAGAACAGCCCTAGCTATTGGAGCAGATGCCGCCATTGCCATTGACGCCCCAGAGACCCTAGACGCCAATTCCACAGCCAAAGCCCTCGCCCACTGTATCCAGCAAAAACCCAGCCCCTCTATAATCTACACGGGCAAGCTGGCCATTGACGACAACGGCCTGGCCGTGACACAAATGCTGGCAGAGTATCTCAACGCCTCCCATGTCACAAACGCCATAAAAATTAAATATTCAGACCACAAAACCTCTGTTCATAGAGAAATTGAAGGGGGATCTCAAGAGTTGATCGATATAACCTATCCAGCCGTTATTGGAGTCAACAAAGGCATTAACACTCCTCGATACGCCACCCTCCAAGGCATTATGAAAGCTAAGAAAAAAACCATCGAACACTTCCCCATAGAAATCAATAAGAGCGACCTCAAAATCGAACTGAAAAACTACCAGCTCCCCAAAGAAAGACCCCCTGTTCAAATGATTCAAGGAGACGTGACCTCACAAGCTATTGAACTCTTCAGGCTCCTCAGAGAAGAGAGTAAAGTCATCTAGGACCCACACACATGAACTATAAGAAACACACCACCTTTACCATACAGCTCAATACTCAAAGCTATAAAAGTTTTTATAGGAGAATCTGACATGTCAAATATCATTATTTTTGTTGAACACACTCAGGGACACATTAAAAATTCCTCTCTGGAGTTATTAACCGCAGCTCCCAACTTCACGGCTATTGCTCTCGGACCAGAGAGCCAAAAAATAACTCCCCTTTTAGGGCAATATGGTGCGCACACTGTCTACCTCTCTGAAGATCCTGCGTTTCAAAATTACAATTCACAACTCTACGCTGAAGCTCTCTCTCACATCATCCTCTCTGAAAAACCCTCCCTTGTTCTGGCCTCTGGAAGCTCTCTGACAACAGACCTCTTCCCCAGAGTGGCTGTCAAAACACAATCTGGATACGTTGGAGACAGTATCAGTTTAGATTTAAACCATGAAACATTGGATATCAGAAAACCTCTCTATGCAGGAAAATGTTCCGCACAAGTTCATTTCAAAAATTGCACAACAAAAATAGTCCTCATGCGCCCCAACCAACTCCCTATTAAAAAAACAACAGAAAATAAAACATCAACTATTAAATCCATCCCTACACCGCAACTCGACCTTCATACTCAAGTCACCAATGTCATAAAAGGCACCGTAAAAAAAATGGATTTAACAGAGGCCAATATCATTGTCTCTGGAGGACGGGGATTAAAAGGTCCTGAAAATTTTAAAATGATCGAGCAATTAGCAGAGACATTGGGAGCCACCGTCGGTGCCTCACGTGCTGTTGTGGACGCAGGCTGGGTCCCACACTCCATGCAGGTGGGACAAACTGGTAAAACCGTTGCCCCCTCCTTATATATTGCCATAGGAATCTCCGGTGCCATCCAACACCTGGCCGGAATGAGTTCCAGCAAAGTTATCGTAGCTGTCAACAAAGACCCCGAAGCCCCTATATTTAAAAAAGCCACCTATGGGATTGTGGGTGATGCCTTTCAAGTTGTCCCACAGCTCACAAAAGAATTTAAAAAAAGACTTCAACCTTAAGTCTAGAAAAAGACCAAACAAAATAACACCAAAGTATATACAGACCTTATCCAAAAAAACACAGATCTTTGAAACGTCTAGCCAAACTACATTTTACTCTTTAATATTAAAAGTTAAAGAGGTGACCTGTGAAACAATTTTTATTTGCTCTGATTATTTTATCTTATCATACAACAGCTTCTGCTGTTGTTCTTGCCGAAGTGGGATCAGAAAAAATCACTCTTAGAGAATTTAATCAAGAATATGAAAAGGTTTTAAAAAACACACCCATCAACCCACCCTCTCGAAGACTTTTTCTGGAAGATATGATTCGCTTAGAACTCGGAGTGCAAGAGGCAAAAAGAAAAAAGCTAGAAAATGACAGTATTGTTCAAGAACAGTTTAAACATGTGCTCTATCGAGCTCTTTTAGAAAAGGAAGTTGGAACTCAAGCGAGTGCTATCTCTGTCTCCACAAAGGAGTTAAGAGCACATTATCGTAAAAACCCTGAAATTCGTACAAGTCACATTCTTATCGGGCTCAAATCCGGTGCCACCAAAAAGGAACGTCTTGCAGCCAGAAAAAGGGCTCAGGAAATCTACACCAAGGTGAAAAAAAGCCGCCGCCCCTTTGAAGAGCTTGTTAAACTCTACACCGATGACGTCCAGACAAAGCCACGGGGGGGAGACCTCGGATGGCAGACACGTCTCACTCTTGTTCCACAATATTATAAAGCCGCCATAAGACTTAAAGTAGGACAGATTACAGGTATTGTAGAAAGTAAATTTGGATTTCATATTCTCAAGCTCATAGGACGCAAAAGTTTTAAAAATGCCGATAGAGTCAAAGTAAGAGCACAGGTTTTTGACAAGAAGAGAAAACGATTATTTGATGCCTACTTTAAATCCTTAAAAAAGAAATATAAGGTCAAAAAAAATCTAAAAGCTCTTTTGAAAAAATAACCCCTTCCTTGCTTTTTTATTCATAAACAATTAAAAAAATTCTGATAGGTCTATTCCAGGAGTTGATTTAAGTATATGGTATGGTCGGAAAGAGAAAAGAAGCCTATCCATCAAAAGAGAGGGCCCAGTAAATACGTTTTAAAAAAGGGATTGATGTCATGAAACGCATCATTTTTTTTATATGTCTTATCGGTCTATTGGGTGGGCTTATCCCCTTGGGAGTTCATCTTTTTAAAACAAATAAACTCGAAGAACGCCCTGTTATTCGTGTCAATGATCTCTCCCTTTCCCTTCAAGAATTTGCCTTCCTTTTAGCAGCCCAAATAAAACATTTTGATCCCCTATCTATCAAAAATAGAGAAATCATCCAACACCTCAAAAATCAAGTGAGTCAAAACTATATACACAAGGCCCTTGCTCACTCTTTTCTAAAACGCCAGAACATGGATATCACTTCAAAAGACATCACCCATTACAAAAAAACCATTGCACAAAACTACCCCGATTCTCTATCACTCAAACAGGCCCTTATAGAACAGGGCCTAGATTATCAAACATGGGAAAGGCAACTCAGCCTTACCATCTCAGAAAGACGGGTGATTGAATTTCTTTCAAAACAACTGGACTCCCCATCTGAAAAAGAAATGAGATCCTACTACAAAACACATAAAGAGACTTTTAAACAGCCCGAACGAGTCAAAATTCACCAAACCATACTCAAAACAAAAGATGATGCAATGCGAATTCGTCCTTTTTTTAAACGAAGCTCTGCCGCCTTTAAAAAAATAGCTTCCAAATACTCGATCATTCCAGAGCCACTCTCTTATCAATGGGTCGAAAGGGATGGACCAGAGGTCTATCAATCCGCCTTTTCTATACCCGTAGGAAGAATCAGCCCCGTACTCAAATCCGACCTCGGTTATCATGTTTTCAAAGTACTTAAAAAAGAAAGGGAATCTTCATTGAAATTTCCCAAAGTGAAAGATAGAATCCGCACAGCTATTTTAGAAAAGCGTCAACAAGCTGTGTACGTTGCATGGTTAGAGGAAGAAATACAGACCTCACGGATATATAAAGATAATATGTTAATTGCTGCAGTACAGGTAGAGCTGTTAAGGAACTAATGAAAAATCTCATCATCATCATAGCATTAGCATTAACCCCCCAATTTCTTTCAGGCCAGCTTATAGATTACGTGGTTGCCACTGTTAATGGTGAACTCATCACGGCATCTGATTTAACGGCCTTTAAAAAACAATTCAAAAGGGGAGTGTTTGCTAACGATTTAACAATAAAAAGCCAGAATATAAAAAATAGAAAAAACCTTTTAGAAGCTCTTATCCATCAAAAGATTCTTGACTCCGAAGTCAAAAAACAAAATCTCACTATTTCTCCGGATCGCATCAATGCAGAAATGAAATTGTTAGCTAAAAACAACAATATGACTCAAAAACAATTTAAGAAATTCTTAAAGAAACGAGGATTTCAACTGCCTGAATATAAAAATTTTCTTAAACAACAATTGGAAAGACAGGCCCTTATTGAAAAGTTCATATCTCCCAAGATCAAAATTTCTGAAAGTGACATTACCTCTTATTATATCGAACACTACGGAACAGGAAAAAATGAAACCTTTGAGTACCGCATAGCACATATCCTCTTTCTTCCAAAGAGAGGCAATGTTAAGGCGGCTAAAGCTCGCTCTCTCGCAGTCCTCAAAAAACTCAAGTCTGGAGAAAAATCTTTTAGTGAGCTTGCTGCACAATACAGTGAAGATCCCACCTTTTCCCCTGGTTCTGGAGGACTTTTAGGAGAATTTAAATCTGGAGAAGCTCTACCCGCTATTGATAAAACCATACGCTCAATGCGAGCCTATCAAACCTCTGACATCGTCCGATCTCAAGTGGGATTTCATATTCTCAAACTTCTTAATAAGAAAATTGTCTCATCTCCTAAGTTTGAAAAAGAAAAACCTCATCTTCGAAAAATGCTCTATCAAAAATCTCTAGAACAACATTTTTCCCTCTGGCTACAAGAAAAAAAATCTGACTCCTTTATACATATTAATAAACAACCTTCAAAATCTTAAAAACATGAAACAACAGACTCAACAATTCAACATTAATGGAGAACAAGAGGAGTTCTTCTTCTGTGACCAATAAACTCATCAAAATTATGATAACAACAGGCGATACTGATGGCATTGGTACAGAAATTGTTTCAAATGCTTTAGCTAAAATAAAACCAAAGAAAAATGTTTCTTTTTACCTTTGGAGATCCCCACAAACACCCAAGGCACATTTAAAAAAAATCGACTCAGTCTTTCAACGTATCACTGTACGCTCGTGGCCAGAAACCCTTTCTTACAATAAACTGAAATACAAACACCTTATAGATATAAACTCCAACCTTCCTCCCGCTAAATGGGTAGAAATGACAGCAAAGCTTGGACAACTCCAGCAAATCCAAGCCTTGGTCACAGCCCCTATGTCTAAAATCCAAATACAAAATGCAAAAATGAAAGACTTAGGTCATACAGATATTTTACGCCGAGTCACTAAATCCGGCCCTCTCTACATGGGATTTTTAGGAAAAAAATTTAGTGTTATTTTATTAAGCGATCATATTCCGATAAAAAATGTTTCTAAAAACACAACTCTCTTCTCTATTGAAAATGGAATATCTGCAGCAAGAGTTCTTCGTAGTCTAATGAATAAAAAACAGGGACGAAAACCCATTTGTCTCTTAGGACTAAATCCTCACGCCGGAGAACAAGGTCTCATTGGAGAAGAGGAAAAACAACTTCACACTATTGTAACAAAAAAACAAAAAGACCTTATCGGGCCCCTGAGTGCCGATACAGCTTTTCTACCAAAAAATATCAACCGTTTCAGTGTCTTTATAGCCAACTATCACGATCAAGGATTAATTCCTTTTAAAACACTACACGGACAAAAAAACTCTGTGCATATAACTATCGGACTTCCATTTATTCGAACCAGTGTCGATCACGGCACAGCAAAAGATATATTTGGTAAAAAACAAGCCGATTTTAGCTCCATGTATAAAGCCCTTAAATATGCTCTTCACCTGACACAACAAGAAAAAAGTTTACGTCTATAATCAATCAAAGAAATAGAGAGGAAAAATGATAAACCCTATAATTTTTCGTGAATATGACATTCGAGGGATTGTAGATTCTGATTTTAATCAAGACTTTGCCTATCAACTCGGAAGGGCTTTTTGTGAATACATCTATTCCTTGGGCCAATCCCCCCCTCTTCAAATAACAGTCGGTCATGATGCACGCTTATCCAGCCCCTTACTCACCAAACATTTAGAAAAAGGGCTCTCTGACTCCGGAGCAAAAGTTCTACATTTAGGTTTGATAACAACACCTATCTCTTATTACTCCACATTTGCTCTTGAAAATATTGATGGATCCATTATGGTCACAGGCAGTCACAACCCACCAAACTATAACGGTTTTAAAATCTCTGTTGGCCAATCCACACTCTTTGGAAAAAATATTCAAGATCTTCGAGATATCATTGAGAAAAATCAATACACTTCTCAACCTAAAGGAAGTATTCAGCCTTTTAATATTTTTCCCCATTATATAAAAAGATACACAGAAGAGTTTCAATACATAGATCCCATCCCCGTCGTTTTTGACTGTGGAAACGGAACAGCAGGTTGTATTCTCAGACAGCTCTGTGAGTCTATAGGTCTTAAACCACATATTTTATTTGAAAAACCAGATGGCACTTTTCCAAACCATCATCCAGACCCTACAGTGGAGTCCAATCTGATCTCCCTTCGAAAAAAAGTGAAAGACTGTAAGGCCATGATTGGAATAGGATTTGATGGAGATGCTGATAGAATTGGAGTTGTCGATAATCACGGACGTATGATTTTAGGTGATGAACTCATTATACTATTTAGCAGAGACATTTTATCAAAAACTCCAGGACAACATATTGTAGGTGACGTCAAATGCTCCGATAAAATGTATGCAGATATTAAAAAACACAACGGCCAACCTCTCATGTGGAAAACAGGACACAGCTTAATAAAACAAAAGATAAAAGACATCTCTGCCCCACTAGGTGGAGAACTCAGTGGCCATATTTTTTTCTCTGATCGTAACTATGGATATGACGATGCTATATACGCCGGAATGAGACTCATTGAAATCGTCTCAAAAACTAAAAAATCCATTGGTGAACTTCTTTCTGACCTTCCTCACAGCTTTAGCACTCCAGAAATTAGAATACAGACAGAAGAAGAAAAAACATCTTCGATTGTAAAACAACTTATTCAAAAATACTCTAATTCCAGCCCTGCGTATAAAGTCAATTTAATGGATGGTGTCCGCATCAGTTTTAAAAACGGATGGGCCCTAGCAAGGGCCTCTAATACACAACCTGTTATTGTTCTTAGATTTGAGGCCGACACACAAGAGAATTTAGAAAAAATACGTAGAGAAATTGAAGATTTTGTTAAAGAGAGATTATAACAATGCCCTTCTCTTCTTTTGACGATATTATTGTTAAAGGTGCCAAAGAACATAATCTAAAAAATGTCACTCTCACCATTCCTCGAAATAAAATCACTGTCATCACAGGTCTCAGTGGGAGTGGAAAATCCTCTCTAGCCTTTGACACCCTCTATGCAGAAGGACAAAGACGATATGTAGAAGGACTCTCTTCCTATGCAAGACATTTTCTCGATCAACTCAAAAAACCAGAAGTGGATTCCATTATAGGACTAAGCCCTGCTATCGCTATTGAACAGCAGACCACATCCACTAATCCCAGATCGACATTGGGAACAGTGACAGAAACATATGATCTTCTCAGACTTTTATTTTCAAAAATCGGAGTCATGCACTGCCCATTTCACAAAACGCAACTGACCTCACAGTCACCTGAAGATATTTTAGAATTTATCACTTCAGAAAATATCCAAAAGGGTCTTCATATCTATTCTCCTGTTGTCCGATCAAAAAAGGGATCATTTGCAGATGAGATAAAAAAGTGGATTAAATCCGGATACCTCAAAGCTCGTGTAGACGGAAAACTCACATATTTAGATCGTGTTTCCAAACTTTCTAAAACACGTGAACACTCGATCGATCTCTTAATAGATAAAATGCCAGTTGAAAAAAAATTTTATACTCGAATATTAGATGCACTTCGCACATCTGTCTCCTTAAGTGACGGATACGTCACCCTCTTTAACATGGACACACAAACTGAAATCACATCCTCTGTAAAAGCTGTCTGTCCAAAGTGCAATCACTCGCCCCCTGAGCAAGAACCTCGACTTTTTAGTTTTAACAACCCTAAAGGAGCTTGCCCCTCATGTGAAGGCTTAGGAGTCTTTCTCGAAGAACAAGACTTTTCAGATAGAGATTCTCAAAATGAAAAAGATCTGGATGAACTGGATCTTAAAACATGTCTTGATTGTCATGGATATAGAGTCAATCAAGATGCTCTCAGCGTTCTTATCAAAAAAAAACATATTGGTGAATTCACAGAACAATCCATTGAATCCCTATACAATTTCTTAAAGAAATTAACTTTAACAAAAAAAGAATCTTTAATTGCAGATAAACTCTTAAAAAATTTACTCACAAAATTATCCACACTTATCAGCTTAGGCATTGGTTATCTATCTCTATCACGACCCACACGCACCCTCTCTGGTGGAGAGGCACAAAGAATTCGTATTGCCACTCAACTCGATAGCTCCTTGATCGGTATTCTCTATGTATTAGACGAGCCTAGCATTGGTTTACATGCCAGTGACCAAGATAAATTAATTACAGCTTTAGAAAAATTGAGAAATTTAGGAAACACTGTTGTTCTTGTTGAACACGATGAAGAGACCATTCGAAGGGCAAATCATATTATTGATATTGGACCTCGCGCCGGATGTCTTGGAGGAAAGATATTAGCTACAGGAACTCCGAATCATATTGCCCAAAATAAAAAGAGTCTCACAGGACAATATCTGTCAGGGAAAAAAACATCTTATCTTCCTTACTCTGCAAAAAAGGCACTCAAAAAATACATAAAAATCACAGGAGCTTCTGGAAACAATTTGAAAAACATTACAGTACAATTCCCTTTAAAAAATCTCATTGCCATCACTGGTGTATCAGGTAGTGGTAAGAGCACACTTGTCATTGATACCCTATATCGAGCGGCCATGAATCACCTCTATACACCCCCCCGACCTTCGGCGACTTATAAAACCATTACAGGATTAGATCTTATTGATTATGTTATAAAAATTGACCAAAAACCCATCGGTCGGACCTCTCGTTCCAATCCATCGACATACATTGGGCTTTTCTCTATGATTCGAGACCTCTATTCACGTATTCCAGAATCTCGAATGAGAGGATATAAACCAGGAAGATTTAGCTTTAATATAAAGGGGGGACGATGCGAAGCCTGCTCTGGAACAGGAACAATAAAAATTGAAATGCACTTTCTGGCCGACGTATCTGTTCTCTGTGATGTGTGCTCCGGTCAACGCTATAACTTTGAAACCCTTCATATAAAGTACAAAGGAAAAACAATATCCGATATATTAGATATGTCTGTTGGAGAGGCGCAATCTTTTTTAAAAAACCATAAACACATTCAAAGAAAACTAGATCTCTTACATAGAGTCGGTCTCGATTACATCAAACTAGGACAAAGTGCGACAACATTATCTGGGGGGGAGGCACAAAGAATAAAATTAGCCAAAGAACTTTCCAAGAAATCCACAGGTAAAACCCTATATATCTTAGACGAACCCACGACAGGGCTTCATTTTGAAGATATAAAAAATCTTATCAGCTTACTTCAAGAACTGGTATCTATTGGAAATACAGTTATTATTATTGAACACAATTTAGATATCATACGTTCTTGTAGTCACGTGATAGATCTTGGGCCCTACGGTGGGGATAAAGGTGGACACATTATCGCCTCTGGCTCTCCAGAACAGATTCAAAAAAATAAAAAGAGCCTCACAGGACAATATCTCTCTCTTTAACCAGCCTCTCAGTGTATTTAGACCTTTCCCACAAGGGTAAATGCAATAAGAAGGGCAAAAATCACCAAGGATTCCATCAAAGCCAAACTCAAAATTAAGGGCATAAACACTTTATTTTGTGACCCAGGATTTCGAGCAATACCGCTCAAAGCCGAAGAGGCAGCTCGCCCCTGCCCTAAGGCCCCCCCTAAGACAGCCAGGCCAATCGCTATAGCAGCACCAAGACCGACAAGCCCTCTATCTGTGGTTAATATTTCTTTATCTGCTATCGTCACCACTTCTGCTCCCGCAAATAAGGGAGAAATAATCATTAAACTCATCACAAAAAAAACCCACTTTTTATTCATGTCTTGGACTCCTTTAAACATTTTATATTGACCCATATAGTACTATAACTTTTAACTCATTCTCCTATTTTATAAGCCCTTCTCTTATAGGTGTTTTTGTTCTCTGTTGCACCTTGTATTTTTCTTCTCTGTCCATCATGACATCAATGTTCATGAGATATAGCCATTGAAACATAAACAATAGACAACAATGTAAAAACAAACGCCTGTATAAGACCCACCAATACACCTAAACCATAAAAAATAACAGGCACAGGGAGCCAAAAAGGGGAAAGGTCTAGAAAAATACCCAATACTGTATGATCGCCCACCATATTACCCATCAATCGCAGACCCAAACTCATGGGCCTGACCATATGGGACACCAACTCAATGAGAAACAGCAAAGGAGCCAAAGCTAAAAAGGGGCCACAAAAATGCGCCATATAATTTTTGATCCCATGTTCCTTAATCCCATAATAATTATAAACAAAAAAAGAAAACAACCCTATCGCCAGAGTGGTATTCAAATTATCTGTCGCCGGCGTCATACCCGGTAGCAGCCCTACAAAATTATTGATTAAAACATAAACAAAAATAGCACCAAACATAGGAACAAATGGACGCCCCTGTGAACCCACAATCATGTCCACAAGACCGACTATCATCTCTGTAATCATTTCAAATAGACCTCGTATGGAAAATCTATCAGCCGGTGCCGGTCCCTCTGCTCGGGAAAGAGACATGTAGCCCGCAAAGGAAAGTACGACAAGTGTCAAACAGACAATAGCTGCCGTGACAACATGAACATCCTGATAACTCACACCTGGAATCAATTGCACCCAATTAAAATGCTCCAAAAGACACCCCTTGTTTTACAACAACATCATCTCTGTCGAATAAAATCACTTTCTCTTACTGCTTTGACAGGCCATAAAGACAAAAACAACCGTTCCCATAAAAAAACCTAATCCTATAGACAACACTGAGTAGGACTGTACCAAAATATAAAGCCCTACACTTAAAACAACGTACTTTAATACAATGAAGACATTTGTCCAACCCATGGATTTCCGAGTCAACCACCTTTCAATAATGAGTTGTGTCGACAAAAAGCTCATCCATGAAAAACAAAGACCCAAAAATAGAGGAAAAATCTGCACCGGCAGGCCCCAGATCAACAGCCCGGCCCCTATCACACAGAAAGCAAAAATTTGAACCAAGAGGGTTTTAACAAAGAGGGCTCGACTGACCTGTTGTCTCAATTCCACCACGATCTTCACTCCTTTTCACGACGAATAACTTTCATAACACGATAAAACCAAATCACAAGAGCCAATCCCCCACCCACAATAACTCCTAAACCCTGAGTCCGATAAACAGCATCTACACCCTGCCCTATATAAAGCCCTACAATTTCTAAGACGACTAACTCCATACCCAAAAAAAGAGCCTCTATTTTTTTTCGCTTTCTTATTTTCACTCTCCTATCACTTTTTCAATCTATTGGGCTTGGGCAGGGATCGTCTTCGATATTGCAGTTTTCGAATATACGCATCAATAAATTCAGGGTCTTTTTGACCCATCTTCATTTTTTTCCAAACACCGATGGCTTTTGAGAGATCCCCTCTTTCTTCATAGACCATAGCCAAAGTCATAGCCACTTTTTCCTTTCGACTTCTTTTAGGAAATGTTTTTAAAAGTGATTCCAATTCTTGAATAGCACAATCCCACTTCTTTTGCCCAAGGCAGACTTTTCCTTTTAGTAAAAGAGCTCGAAATTTAATGTCTTGGTGAGGTTGAGAATCTAAAAGTATAGAAATTTCAGAAAGAGATTGAACATACTGATACGAAAAAAAATAAGCCTTCGCTAAAAATAAACGTGCCTCCTGTTTTTTTTCTTTTTCCTTTTCCAAACCTATATAGCGGTTCCATTCAATAATACCTTTTTTATAATCCAACTGATGCTCTGTGTATATTTGAGCCAATGACCTCTGTGCCTCCAAAACGTCCGCGGTCCTCTCTGCCCTATGAATAACAAATCTCAAAGTGCGAATGGCTTCGGAAAAACGATGTGGCTTTTTTCCTATATATATTTCATAAAGTTTCATCGCCCCCTGAGTCGCTTCCACAGATTCAGGATAACGTTTCATCAGACGAATAAATATTTTTTCCGCCTTGTTCAACTGTCCTTTAAGATAAAATCTCTGAGCTGTCTTTAACTCGCTCTCGGCCGAATCCCTCGTACAACCAACTAGCAATAAAAAAAGAGTAAAAAAAACTCTCTTCCACATTAGACATCTATACTTTTTGTTTCACTAGAAAGATTAGCATCTTCTACAATCGCAATACTTGAAACTTTTTCTGGAGAGGTCACATTAATCAATCGAACCCCTTGTGTGTTGCGACCGAATACAGATATCTGTTTAACTGACATACGAATAAGTTTCCCTTTATCTGTAATCACCATAACGTCATCATCATCAACGACATATCGTGTTCCAATCACCTTCCCGATTTTATCATTGACCTTTTGAGTAATAACACCCACACCGCCACGAGATTGCTTTTTATATTCCGAAATATCTGTCCTTTTTCCATATCCATTTTCTGTAACAATAAGAACTGTCCCTTCTTTTCCTTTTTGAAACACTTCCATCCCTACCACTTCATCATTTGCACCTAAGTTGATTCCTCGAACACCTCGGGCCATTCTCCCCATATTTCTAACATTACTTTCATCAAAACGAATAGACATCCCTTGAGCCGTTGATAAGAAAATATTATCTTCAGAAGAACTCAATGTGGCACGAACAAGTTTATCATTTAAATCTATAGAAAGTGCTATAATACCAGAGGGCCGAGGTTTAGAAAATGCACTCAAAGACGTTTTCTTAACAATTCCCCTTTTTGTCAAAAAAACAACATGCTTATTTTCATCAAACTCTTTCACAGGCAAAATAACCTGGACTTTTTCTCCATGCGAAAGATTAATGACATTAGCAATAGCTTTTCCTCTGGAAATACGACTTCCCTCAGGAAGTCTAAAAACTTTTTGCCAATAAACTTTTCCCTTATCTGTAAAAACCAAGAGCGTCGTATGTGTATCAGCTACAAACATTCTAGAAACAAAGTCTTGCTCTCGTGTTTCAATCCCCTTCAGACCTTTTCCGCCACGCCGTTGGGATCTGTATGTATCTATAGGAATACGTTTAATGTATCCCGAGTGTGTATATGTCACAACGGTTTCTTCTTTAGTAATAAGATCTTCATCTTCTAATTCTTCTGCCGCACCCTCTATTTTTGTTTTTCTTTTAGAGGAATATTTCTTTTTTATCGTTTTGAGCTCTTCTGAAATAATTTTCAAAATCTTGCTTGTATCTGAAAGAATGTCTTTAAGATTTGCAATGTTTTTTTCTAAATCTTCAATCTCATTTAATATTTTCTGTCTCTCTAACCCTGTCAGTCTTTGTAGACGCATTTCTAAGATGGCTTTTGCTTGTTTTTGAGACAAAGAAAATTGAGATATAAGAGAGAGCATAGCCTCTGATGCCTCTTTACTTTTTTTAATAGTAGAAACCACAGCATCTATATTCTCTAAAGCTAACTTCAGTCCTTGCAGTATATGAATTCGGGCTTCTGATTTTTTTAATTCATAAATACACCTTCTTGTCACCACCTCCTGTCGATGATTTACAAAAGCCTTTAAAGATTCTTTGAGATTAAAAACACGAGGCTGCTGCCCGTCATCCAACGCCAATATAATGACACCAAAACTGCTTTGCATTTGCGTGTATTTATAAAGACGGTTAAGAGTCACACCACTATTTGTACTCTTTCGCAAATCTATAACGATCCTCATGCCCTCTCTGGAACTCTCATCTCTAATATCAGAAATGCCTTCCACTTTCTTATCCTTAACAAGTTCGGCAATACTTTCTATCAAACGAGCTTTATTCACTTGAAAAGGAAGTTCTGTAATAATAATTCTTTCTTTACCCTTCTTATCTGTTTCAATCTCAGAAACAGCCCTTAAAGAAATAATACCTCGACCTGTTTTGTAGGCCTCTATAATCCCCTTTTTTCCTGAAATAGTCGCTGCAGTGGGAAAGTCAGGGCCTGGTATAATTGTCATTAACTCATTGACTGTGATTTCTGGATTTTCAATAAGAGCACAACATCCATCACACACTTCACCTAAATTATGGGGGGGAATATTAGTTGACATACCAACTGCAATTCCTGCGCTGCCATTAACCAATAAATTAGGAAAACCAGAAGGCAAAACTGTAGGAATCAATAATGAATCATCATAATTGGGACCAAAATCGACAGTTTCCTTTTCAATATCTTGAAGCAATGTCTCCGCAAGAGGAGTCATTCTCACTTCCGTGTATCTCATAGCTGCTGGATTATCACCATCTATGGAACCAAAATTACCTTGCCCATCCACAAGTGGAGCCCTTAACGAAAAATCTTGAGCCATTCTTACCATAGTGTCATAAACAGCCGTGTCTCCATGAGGATGATATTTACCAATGACATCCCCTACAACTCTAGCTGATTTTTTATAAGGTTTATTATGAAGATTTCCCATTTCGTTCATAGCAAAAAGTATTCGCCGATGAACTGGTTTTAAACCATCACGAGCATCGGGAAGTGCACGTCCAACAATGACACTCATAGAATATTGTAAATACGCTTCTCTCATTTCAGAGTTAATATCTACAGGAACAATACTCTTATGATCTTTATCTGGTGATGGCGTGTCCATTCCTTCTCTTTTCTTTATACATCTAACTCATTAATCATGAGAGCATTTTCTTCAATAAATTTTCTTCGTGGTTCCACTGACTCTCCCATTAAAACACTAAACATTTCGTCTGCAGAAACAGCATCACTAATAGAGACCTGTAACAAAGTTCTATTATTAGGATTCAATGTTGTCTCCCAAAGTTGTTCTGGATTCATTTCTCCCAGACCCTTATATCTTTGAATATAACAGCCCTTTTTTCCCATATCTAAAATTCCAGCGAACATCTCAAAAACATTCTTATATTCAAATGTTTTCTCATCTATAGAAATAGAAACAGGATGCGATACAACAGATTTTATTTCATTCCAAAGATCTATAAGTTCAGTAAATTCACTAGAAGTGGGGACTTCCAATGTTAATACGCTCGTTTTTTTATTAACAAAATAACTAGTAATGATTTCTATATTAACTCCATTATGTTCTGTATCTACAGATATCTTTGATTCGATATCTATCTTCTCACTTTCCAACATTTTTTCTTGAGTCCAAGACCGAAATCGATCAACTAGATTTTGAGCCGATTCTTTTGTCTTCAGTCCTTGCTTGAGATTTATATTTTCTTCTAAAAGAAATTTAATAAGACGTTCATCAAATTTATTGGAAAGAGTTTTTATGAGTTGACTCAATCTTTCTATAGACTTCATAAACAAAAAAAGTTCTTTGTCATTCAGGATCTTTTTTGCATTTTCTATTTTTAAATTCTTAAGAGAAAGATTTAAAATATGGTCTGTTAACGATCCTTCGTCTTTAATATAGGTCTCTAGCTTACCTTTTTTCACCTTATAAAGTGGTGGTTGAGCAATGTAAACATATCCTCTTTCGATAATCTGTGGCAGTTGTCTATAAAAAAAAGTGAGAAGTAGTGTTCGAATATGTGATCCATCGACATCAGCATCTGTCATAATAATAATTTTATGATATCTGACTTTGTCAAAGTTAAAGTTTTCCTTTCCAATTCCAGTACCTAAAGCAGAAATCATTGTTTTGATCTCTTCATTAGAGAGCATTTTTTCAAAACGCGCTTTTTCGACATTAAGAATTTTACCCCTAAGAGGTAAGATAGCCTGCGTTTTTCTATCTCTAGCCTGCTTTGCTGAACCTCCAGCCGAATCCCCTTCCACAAGATACAGCTCACACAATGCAGGATCCGTCTCTTGACAATCAGCCATTTTTCCAGGAAGAGAATGACTATCTAGTGCTGTCTTTCTTCGAGCTAAATCTCTGGCTTTGCGTGCTGCTAATCGAGCCTTTGCCGAATCCACGCACTTTCCTATAACAGTTTTTGCTGGCTTTGGATTTCTATCAAACCAATCAGCAAGTTTTTCATTCACAAGAGATTCCACAATACCTTTGATCTCATGAGTTCCCAGTTTTGTTTTTGTTTGGCCCTCAAATTGAGGCTCAGGAACCTTAACAGAAATGACCGCAGCTAATCCTTCTCGAATGTCATCCCCTTCCAAATTGCTGGTGAGGTTCTTTAATAAATTCTTATTTTGAGCATAGGTGTTTGTGGTTCGAGTGAGCGCAGATCTAAAACCAACAAGATGTGTACCCCCTTCAACAGTATTGACATTGTTACAGTATGTATAAATAGATTCTGAATAAGAGTCATTCCACTGCATAGCAATGTCAACTTCCACACCCTCCTTTTTTCCAGTAAAATAAATCACCTCTTTATGGGTGGGTTTTTTAGATTGATTCAAGTACCCTACAAACTCAACAATTCCATTATTGAACCGAAAACTATTTGTTTTATTCAATCGTTCATCTTTGAAAACAATTTCAAGACCTTTATTTAAAAAAGCTAGCTCTCTAAATCTATTGGATAAGATATCAAAATCAAATGTTGTAGACTCTTCTTTAAAAATAGTTTTATCTGGTCTGAAGGTTGTTTTTGTTCCTGTTTTATCCGTGCTCCCTACAACTTCTAGTTCACCTATGGGAAGACCTTTCTCATAAGACTGTCTCCAAACTTTTCCATTTCTTTTCACTTCCACATTGCAATGACTGGATAAGGCATTAACAACAGAGGCACCTACACCATGTAGACCACCTGAAACCTTATAAGACGAACTATCGAATTTCCCTCCTGCATGAAGAATTGTCATAACAACTTCTAAAGCAGATTTCCCCTTTTCATGCTGCTCAACAGGTATGCCCCGGCCATTGTCCTCAATCGTAATTGATTCATTAGCATGAATAGTGATTACAATTTTATCACAATAACCAGCTAAGGCCTCGTCAATAGAGTTGTCCAAAATTTCAAAAACAAGATGATGATACCCCCGATTAAAAGTATCTCCAATATACATTCCAGGGCGTTTTCTAACAGCCTCAAGACCTTCTAAAATTTTAATAGAATCAGCACTATA
Organism: Bdellovibrionales bacterium; assembly: GCA_965116215.1. Lineage (GTDB taxonomy): Bacteria > Bdellovibrionota > Bdellovibrionia > Bdellovibrionales > JAKFYE01 > CBDBKL01. The sequence goes on from OZ220494.1 coordinate 1,416,918, forward strand.
TTTTTTATCTATAGCTGATGAGACATCTCTTTTTTCAAACACTTCGTCTCCATGTCTTGTAGAAGTTGGCCATTTTTTACAGTATAAAAAACAAAGTCTTCTAAACTCTGTCCATCTGGTAAATTTGTCGTTGTCATAAGAGCCTGTACCTGACAACTTCTTAAAAACTCTATAAGAAAAATTCCCCTTTGCTTATCCAATTCAGAGAGAACATCATCAAGCAACAACATAGGAAAGCTCCTATGGATCTTTTTATGATACACTATTTGTGCTATTTTGAAAGCTAATATCATCATCCTCTGCTCTCCCTGAGAAGACGAGTAACGTGAGTCCATACCTTGATATTTAAAAACAATATCGTGCTTATGAGGTCCTACTAAAGATGTGCCAACACTCCATTCCCGAGAAGCCAATTCCTCTAAACGATAACGTATGGCGGCATCAAAATCTTCTCTCTTCCAATCACGAGTGTTCTTTCCTTTTATAGAGTATTGCAGTTCTAAATATACATTCTCAAGATTCATTAAGGCCTTTAAATTCTCACTCATGACAGGCTCTAAATCTAAAAGAACTTTCTTTCTCAAATAGGATATTTCTATCGTCGTTTCTAAGTATAAAGGATTAAGACTTCTCATAACAGGCTCTGCTTGTTTTCTATCTTTTTTTCCCATAATCACGTTTCTTAGTAGAGTATTTCTCGATTTTAATATTCTCCTATGTCGTTTTAAAAGATCGCTCGATTCCTTAACTAATAAAGCCAACGATTCATCTATTAAAAACCTTCTCATATCTGAACCACCTTTGATGGCCAATAAGCTCTCTGGACTAAACAAGATGGAAGGAAAGAGACTGGATAATTTGTATGAAGACACTTTTTTATTATTTAATGTATATATCTTTCTTGCATCTTCAAATTTTAAAGATAATTTATCAGTTTTTCCATCATGATCCACCTCAACTGATATTAAAGATGTATTTTTCCCCTTTTGAATAAAATGTCCATTTTGCCCCTGCCGAAAACTTATCCCATTTAGTAATAAATAAAGAGCCTCAACCACATTGGTTTTCCCTTGCCCATTACTTCCCACTAAAACAGTTAAAGTTTTACACATATTCAAATGGATTTTAGGAATATTTCGAAAATCAACAATTTTTAAGTTCTTAAACTGCATATAATCAAATACGCATAGGCATGACTATACACGTATAATCTTTATCGTGGCAGGGCTTAATTAAACCTGGTGAAAGCCGATCGTTCAGATGAATTTGGACATCTTCATCATCAAAACTGTTTAATATATCTAATAAATATTTAGCATTAAAACCTATCTTAATCTGATCTCCTTTATAATCTATATCTAACTCTTCGTGGGCTTCACCCATATCTGGATTATTGGACGATATTTTTAGAGATTTTTTTGAAAAATCTAAAGTAACCCCTTTTGAACTCTGGTTGGACAACAGAGAGACACGTTTTAATGAAGAGACCAAAGGATAACGAGCTACCTTAATTTTAAAACTCAATCCCTTCGGAATAAGTTGTTTATAATTAGGATACTTTCCTTCTATAAGACGAACCATCAGTACTGTAGACTCATTTTTAAAAATAAACTGAGATCCATCTACAGAAATACTAACTCTATCTGTATGAACGTCCTCCAAAAGACGTTTCACTTCATTTAAACCCTTCCTAGGAATAATAACTCCCAGGTCAAAAACGTCTTTGGTTTTAGTATCTTCTGCGTTCCTATCCACTAAACTCAATCGATGACCATCTGTAGCTACCATTCTGTAGGAAGCGTTTTTTGTTTTTCCTAATTTTTCAAAATAAACACCATTGAGATGGTATCGTGTTTCATCATGAGAAACACTGTAAATAGTCTTCCCTATCATATCTTTCAATACCTCTGTAGGTATGCTCATAAAATGATTTCCCTTGTATACAGGAAAAACAGGGAACTCATCAGGAGATGTTCCAACAAGGGTAAAATCTGTTTTTTCCTGTTGAATCGTTAACCAATTGTTGTCTTTCTTCTTAAAGAGAATAGGTTGATTATCATCCATCTCCCTAATAATTTGAAAAAGATTTCTTGAATGAACCGCAATACGTCCTTCTTTTTTAATTTTTATAGGAGCTTCATCTGTTAAACTGACTTCAAGATCTGTAGCATAAACTCTTAATTTATCTCTCTTTGCCTCTAATAAGACATTCACCAATGTTGGCATTGTACTGCGTTTTTCGACAATGTTTTGAGTTTTTCCTAAAAGATTTAAAAAATCTATCTTTTCTATCCTGAATTCCATTTTCTCCTCCCGGAATATTTCAAAATCTATTTTTATATATAAAATAGTAGTTATTGTAGAGAATGTTTATAATGTGTATTTCTTACTAAACCTTTAAATTTTATCTTGTTTTGTTGTTTACAATAAAGTTTAAAAGCCTTTTCATAAAAAAGAGTTTTTTGTGAACTTCTTTTTTCCACAAAAATATACCCTATTTTCTAAAGACTTTTTCCACAACCTCCTTGCTTATGCTTTTGACTCGATATGTTCAGATAAATTCTTAATGTCTTTTTGTATTTCATAATTTTTATGGGTTTCTATTTTTTTAATAGAATGCATAACTGTAGTGTGATCTCTTCCATTAAAGGCTCTTCCGATATCAACTAGGGATTTATCTTTTAGATATTTTCGAATGAGGAACATAGCCATTTGGCGAGCCGTTACTATGGGTTTAGAGCGATTTTTCGATTTGAGTTCTGGCACTTTAATTTTATAGTGATGAGCAACTATTTTTTGTATGTCTTCTGTAGTGAGTGGGAGCGTTTTAGAGTTATGATTTGCAAGAAAATTTTGAGCTATTTCTAAAGAAATAGGCAGAGCTTTTAATTCTGTGTACATTTTGACTTTATTTAAATTTCCTTCAAGTTCTCGAACAGATTTTTTGGAAATTTTGGCTAAGAATTCTAAAACATCGTCGGGAACATGAAGGTTCATTATTTCTGTTTTCTGCTTTAAAATAGCTATTCGTGTTTCTATGTCTGGCATTTGAATATCAGCAATAAGTCCCCATTCTAATCTCGTTCGAATTCTTTCCGTCAAACCTTGAATATCTTTAGGCATACAATCACTGGCCACAACGACTTGTCTTCCTTTTTCAAAAAAAGAATTTAATGTATGAAAAAACTCTTCTTGTACACTCTCTCCTCTACCAAAAGTTTGAATATCATCCATTAAAAGAACATGATATTTTTCTCTGTATCGCTTTTTAAACAGGTCCATTTTTTTGTGGCGTATTCCGGCTATGCATTCGGTGAAAAATTTCTCAGCAGACAGATACTTGACTCTCAAATCTGGAAAATTTTCTTGTATATATTTACCTGTGGCATGGAGTAAATGTGTTTTTCCAACACCTGTTGGACCGTAGATAAAAAGAGGATTGTATCCCTTTCCTGGAGACTGTGCGACTCTATAGCAAGCTCCATGTGCAAATTCACTGTTCTGCCCAACGACAAAGGTATTAAATGTGTAAGTAGGATTTAAATACTCTTTGTGTGACGATACTCTTAGTAGGTTTTTCTCAGAATCTGAAGAAGATACGGTCGTCGGGGTCAGTGATGTCTTCTCCTGCTCTGCAGCTTTTGAAGTCTGTTCTAAGTGACTTGAACCTTCTTTTTTTTGGAAACAGACATGTATTTCAACTTCAAGAGGATGTCCATGGATATCAGAAATCTCCTGATGAATCATTTTGAGGTTGTCTGTTATCCAATCCCTACACAGCTCTGAAGGGACGCTCAAATGAAGTTTCTGTTGCCCTGATAAAAGAGAGGACTGCTGTAATTTTATAAATTCTACTTGGTCGATCCATGCTAAAAGCTTATGATTTGAAGGATTTTTCTGTCTAATGTTGATTTTAGCTTTTTCCCAGATATTTTTTTCCATTTCCCCCTCTATAGACTCGAAACTGAGATCAAAAGACACCCCAAAAACGGCTGAGTCCTGCTTCTGGGGGTTTAACAAAAAGAAGCCAGGTTTTCAATCGCTTGACTTCATTTGCCGCAACATGGTTCTATGTCGCATCTCAGAAATTAATATATATTTCATTTGAGGAGTCATCTGATGAAAAGGACGTATCAGCCCAGTCGTAGGCGACGAAAAAAAACTCATGGATTCCGAGGCCGTATGGCCGATAGAGTGGGGCAGAAGGTTTTATCAAGGCGTCGAGCTAAAGGGCGTAAACAAATATCTGTGACATGTGGAGGAAAATAATCTTTTGCTGTGGTCAAAAAAAGTATTAAAGCATCGTGTTCTATTTGAATCTATTAAACGTTCAGGGCAGAAAGTTTTTTCGGATAAAACATTGATGTGGTGCTACAGAGAAAATCAAGAAAAAATGAATCGTTATGGATGGACAGTTCCCCATTATGTTGGAAATGCTGTTTTTCGTAATCGAATTAAGAGGTGGAGTCGAGACTTCCTTAGAAACTTTGACAAAATCCATCCAGAACTTGGAGTAGATATCAATGTCCTATTTTATTCAAAAGAAAGAGAAATCCGATACAACACATTTAAGAAATCTATGGACAGAGCCGAAGCTGCTTTCTTTAGAAAGAGGAGTTAGGTGTTTTTTTCTATATGCACTTTTTTTCTACCAATCCACGCTCTCTTTGTTCTTTGGGGGGAACTGTCGTTTTTATCCCTCATGTTCAGAATATGCACGTGAAGCATTTGAAAAATATAAACCTCTCTATGCACTGCTGCTTGTCACCAAAAGACTCCTCAAATGTAGGCCGTTAGGACCCAAGGGATATGATCCCCTTCCTGAAGTCTGTGAAAAAAAGACCCCTATGATTCGGCAAAAGGACTCCCTTTACGGAGATATTCACTATGTCAGAAAAACATAATTTTTTAGATTCTAGAACTCTATTAGCTGCTGTTGTTGTTATTGCTATCCTTTTAGGATGGCAAAACTATATGGCTAAAAAATATCCTGTTGAAAAGTCTTTGCCTGTTAAAAAAGAAATGCCTTTGGCGCAAAAAAAGATGGAACCGGAAACAATACAACCCCCTGTTTCGCAATCATTTCAAAAATATGAAAATGAAAACCTCTCTTTTGATATTTCTAATCAAGGGATGGGCTTGCATAATATTGTTGTTAAAAAATATAGAGATCGAAAACAAAAAGAAATTGTCTTTAGTTCTTCAGAAAACTTAGGTGCTTTTGAAACACGTCTTTTGGGAAAAGAAAACCCACTTTTCTTTGTGATCCAAAAGTCAAAACCTCATGAGTATGTTGGAAAAGCTCATTATGGGAATCTAAAGATCGTTAAAAAAATGACCATACAGCCTTTCCTATACACTATTGATGTTGAATTGGAAGTGTTAGGTATGCAAAAGGGGGTGTCTGGAATAGAAACAATATTGATAGAAAATTTAGAAGAGGGTTTAGAAAATGGTGGGTTTTTTACCCCTTCTTTCAATACACAGGCTATTTATTTTGATGTAGGAAGTGGAGGCTCGACAGATCGTCTTTATCTAGAACCACCGGAAAGAGAAACAGGAAAATTTTTCCGTCAAAAAATCAATTCAGAAAAAATAGATCAAGTGGCTATTGTGGCGATGGAAAGACACTACTTTGCTGCTGCGATACTCGATCGATCTCCTGTACAGCCAGAGCTAGTGGCCCATTATGAAGGCGTTGGTGGTTCAGGACAAATCAAAGCTATTGGAAAGTTAATGTATGTTTTGCCAGCGGGTAAAGATCGTCTCAATTTATCTTACTCTCTATTTACTGGACCAAAATCTTTTGACCTATTACAAGAGATCGACCCCCGCTTGGGAACCCTTGTTGACTTTGGTTATGGAGGATGGCTCGACTGGTTGGCTTATCCCCTATTTCGTTTGATGAAGTGGCTGTATAATCTCACTCTGAACTATGGAATGGCTATCATTCTTTTGACTATTGTGGTTCGTTTTTTGGTTATGCCATTTACTATAATGTCTTTGCGGTCTATGAAAAAAATGCAGATCTATCAACCCCAAATTAAAGCCTTAAGGGAAAAATATAAGGAGGATCCAAAAACTCAACAAGTAGAGATGATGAATTTTTTTAAAGAGCACAAAATAAACCCTATTGGTGGATGTTTACCTATGCTTTTACAAATGCCAGTGTTTTTTGCTCTTTATAGAGTTCTCTATCAAAGCATTGAATTGTATCAAGCCCCTTTTATTCTATGGATTCATGATTTAAGTTTAAAAGACCCTTACTATGTTTTACCTGTCCTTATGGGATTGACACTGTTTATTCAACAAAAGCTGACGCCCACAACAATGGACCCTGCACAAGCTAAGGTGATGATGTTTATGCCCATTATATTCTCACTATTTATGTTATCACTTCCAAGTGGTTTAAATCTTTATATTTTTGTGAGCACGCTTTTTGGAATAGTACAGCATGTTGTTTTTATGAGAGATAAACAAGTAACAAAAAAACAGGTGTAGTACAAACGTGAAAAAGGAGAAAAAAGATGGGAATTTTTAAAAATATATTTTTCGGTAATGAAAAAAGTGAAAATGGTCTCGATCAATCGGTTGAAATAATAGAAAAAACATTGGAAGAAATGATTGAAATCTCGGCTTTGGATTTAGCTTTTGATATTTTTGAAACAGAAGAAGGTGTGTTAAGTGTAGAATTAACAGGAGAAGATGAATCTTTATTGAAAGAACGAGAAGGTCAATTATTAGACGCCTTGCAGTTTTTTATACAAAGAGTATTACAGAATCAGCTTCCCAAAGAACGAGTCAAAGTGGTGTTCGATAGCAGTGGTTTTAGAGAAGAAGAAAACCAAACACTTATCGAAGAAGCCGATCGTTTAAAAAAGATTGTGTTGAAGACAAAGAAAGCTGTTTATTGCCGAGCTTTACCGCCGAGCGGGAGAAAAGTCATTCACCAACGTCTGGCTGAAGATGGTCGTGTTAAAAGTCGTTCTATTGGAGATCGGTTATATAAAAAAATTAGAATATCTTTGGCCACTGAGATAAAAGACAATAAAAACAGATCACGTCGTAGAAATCCGTCATGAAATGTCCCGATGTCCATGCAGAAGACACAATTTGTGCTGTAGCCACACCTCTGGGACGAGGAGGTATAGGTCTCGTCAGAGTGAGTGGCAGTCAGGCTCTCAATATTGTACAACAATTTTGCTCTTTTCTTCCCAATAAACCAGAGTCTCACAAAATATATTATGGGTACTTTACATCTTTAGATGAAGAAGAATCCATAGATGAAGTCTTGGTGAGTTACTTTGCAAAATCCAGATCTTATACAGGAGAGGAGTGTTTAGAAATATCATGTCACGGAAACCCTTTGATTCTTGAAGAGGTTGTTGAAAAATTATGCCAAAAAGGAGCTCGTACTGCCCATCGTGGTGAATTTACATTTCGTGCATTTATGAATGGTCGTATAGATTTAATGCAAGCGGAAAGTGTATTGTCCCTTATTGAAAGTCCATCCGTAAAGGCCCAGAAAAATGCCCTTAGACAACTGCAAGGAAAACTCTCTCGAGAGATTTCCCATATAGAAGATAAACTCATAGAATGTCTCGCTCATATTGAAGCGGGGATTGATTTTTCAACTGAAGAAATAGATGTTTTGCAAGATCAACAAATAGAGGAAAAGTTATCTCAACTGTATAGGGAAATAGAAAAACTTATTTCTTATCGTAAACACTCTCATGTTTTTACTGAGGGATTAAAAGTTGTTATTGTCGGTGGCCCCAATACAGGAAAGTCTAGTCTATTCAATGCTCTATTAGGACAAGACCGAGCCCTTGTTCATAATGCGGCAGGAACCACACGAGATCTGGTCGATGCTCATATCACTTGGGAGGGTTATTGGGTTCATTTATTTGATACAGCAGGTGTACGTATTTCTAAAGATGAAGTGGAAAACCAAGGCATTGAGCTCAGTTTGAAAACTCTGGAAGATGCAGATATTTTTATCTGCCTTATTGAAGATTTTCAGGCTTTTAAAGGGAGTGGGTTGATGGGTAGATTGGAAAATAAAGAGGGTTTATTTGCCCTTTCTAAATCAGATATTTCTGAAGCTCAACATTCTGTCGTTCAAAAACAACTTAAAAAAGATCTATTGAAAATCAGCGTAAAAACAGGTGAAGGTCTATCGGAGATCAGATCCTTTATTTTGGATAAAATGAAAAATATTTCTCCAGAAGAAGGGTTGGCCCTTGTCAAGGAAAGACAAATCCATCAAATGCTGGAGGCAAAAAAGTATATTTGTTTTGCTGTAGAAAAACTTCAAAAAAAAGAAAGTCTGGAATTTTTAGCAGCAGATCTAAAAAAGAGTGTGATGGCTGTGCAAGAACTTTTGGGTAAAAAATTTGACGATCAAGTTTTAGATAGAGTTTTTCAGGAGTTTTGTATTGGGAAATAAAATGGAAACGTTTGATATTCTTGTCGTTGGGGCGGGTCATGCCGGCATTGAAGCTGCACTTGTAGGGGTGCGCCGTAAGAAAAAGGTGGCCATAGTCACAACAAATAAAAATCGAATAGGTTATATGAGCTGTAACCCTGCTATTGGTGGGTTGGGAAAAGGACATATTGTCAGAGAGATCGACGCTCTTGGAGGAGAAATGGGTCGGGCTGCCGATCACTCGACCCTTCAATTTAAAAGATTAAATGCCAAGAAAGGCCCTGCCGTTCGAGGCTCTCGTGTGCAATGTGATAAATCGATCTATTCTCAATATATGAAAGAAAAAGTATCTCAAAGTCTCACTCTCATTGAGGCAGAGGGAAAATCTTTACATATTGAAAAAGAAAAATGTAGGGGTCTGTATTTAAAAGATGGCTCTTATTTACAGGCCCGTTCGGTTATTCTCACAACAGGAACATTTATGAATGCTATTATGCATGTGGGACAAACACAATCCCCAGGTGGACGAGTGGGTGATTCTGCAACATATGGACTGTCCGATCAGCTCAAAGCCCTTGGCTTTTGCGTGAGCCGACTCAAAACGGGGACCCCTCCCCGTTTAAATAAAAAATCTATAGATTGGTCAAAAACAGAAAAACAGAGGGGAGATAGGGACTATTATCCATTCTGTATAGAAACAGATCGTCATACTTATTCTCTGCCGCAGGTGGCCTGTTACCTGACGTATACGAATGAAAAAACTCATGAAATTATTCGAAAAAATCTGAAAAAATCCCCCCTGTTTGATGGTTCTATACAGAGTCATGGACCGAGATACTGCCCAAGTATTGAGGATAAAGTAACACGATTTGCAGAAAAACCAAGGCATCAAACTTTTTTGGAACCCGAGGGATTGAATACAGAATCTATTTACCTTCAAGGGATGTCCACAAGTTTGCCCGAAAATATTCAATACGCATTTCTCACAACTATTTCTGGTCTAGAAAGAGTGCAAATCCAAAGCCCGGGCTATGCTGTGGAATATGACTTTATCGAACCCACACAAATTCAACACAGTTTAGAAACGCAGGGTATTCAAGGTCTGTTTTTAGCAGGACAAATCAATGGAACCAGTGGGTATGAAGAGGCCGCCGGCCAAGGCTTGGTGGCTGGTATAAACGCTGTACAGTACCTAGAAGAAAAAGAACCTTTGGAACTCAAACGTCACGAATCCTATATCGGAGTACTCATAGACGATTTGGTTTTAAAAGGGACAAAAGAGCCGTACAGAATGCTGACTTCACGGGCTGAACACAGGCTTGTTCTCAGAGAAGATAATGTCTTTGAAAGACTTTTGGAAATAGGACGAAAGTATGGAGGACTCTCTGAAAAAAGATATGAAATGGCCTCTCAAATTTTAAATCAAAGAAAACAATTGAAGAGAGAGTTGGAAAATAAAGTCCTTGTGCCCAATAAAACCAACAATGATGCAGTAAGGCAAATTCCCTCATCTCCGCTTCTTAAACCCACGACATTGTCTACACTGCTTAAAAGACCTGAAGTTCACTTTTCTGATTTATCTTTATTTGGAATTTCATCTCAAACAAAAGACATCGATGAACCTGTAGAGATTGATATAAAATATCAGGGCTATATTCAAAAGGAAAAAGAGATCATTAGTCGCATTAAAAAATTGGAGAGTCGGCGTCTTCCTACAGATCTGGATTTTTATAAAGTGGCGGGACTTTCTCTTGAGGAAAAAGAAAAACTTTCTGAAAAAAAACCGAAAACCATAGGGCAGGCCCAAAGAGTCAGCGGTGTGAACCCTTCGGGGATTCAGGCTCTTTTGGTCTACATAGGGGGATTATCTAAAAGGTCCAAATATGCTCAACGTAAAATCTCCTCTTTGGAGGATTCCAAAATGGTATCCCTTCCTAGATAAAAAAATACTTTTGGATTTAAAAATGTTCCACGTGGAACTTTCGCGCTTCTCTAAAAGAATAAATCTGATTTCTCAAAACTCTCAAAAGACAGCGGATCAAATCCATTTTTCTGATTCCATAGAGGCCTTTTTGCTTTTGAAGAAAAAAAAGATGCTCATCACTGAAGGACCTCTATTTGATTTGGGGTCTGGAGGAGGATTTCCCGGTCTGATTTTTGGAATAATGGATCCCAACCAAGAGGTTGTTTTGGTCGAGGCACGTAGGAGAAAAAGTGAATTTTTAAAGCATGTGATATCTATTTTAAAGTTGCAAAATATTAAAGTGCTGTGTCAAAGGGGTGAGAGTTTACCCTCTAACACAGTGACTGTCGCTCTTTCTAGAGGGTATGGGTCTGTTCAAAAGACATTAATGGATTTTCAGAAATGTATAAAATCAGAGGGAAAATACATTCATTTTAAAGGGCAGGGGGCCATGGTATTCAGTGAGCTTTCCAATTGGAAGACTTATTTGTTGGGCGAATACACCTTGCCTGAAACAGAGAAAAGACAGGCCCTTTTTTGCTCAAAAAAGATTTAAAATCTCTCTATGAAGGTCATGTTCCACGTGGAACATTTCTATTTTCAATGATAAAGCCTCAATGGGATGGGGGCTTCTCTCTTTTTGAGATACAAAGCAAGAAGGCTTAATCCATCTGAATTCAAAAGGAGTGTGGAGGCTACTCTCTTTGAGATACGCCCTGTACTTTGAAAAACTCATTTTAAGAGAAAGAACCATCTTTTTTTCTCCTCCCCAAAATTTTTAAAGCAAGATGTATTTACGGCATAGGCTAAAGATGTCAGATGGATAGAACTTGGTACTATCAGGCAGAGTAACAAGCTGTCTTCCTTTTAAAACTCAAACAGTTTCAAAAGCTGTAGTCCGTGGTCCAGCCTTAAAGCTTTGACTGGATAATGCTCGATGCTATCAAGCATAGAATAAACGATCTTTTCGCAGGAAAAAGACTTTTATCTTCCTTTTAAATTTCTCAAGCCGTTTTAAAGGCAACAGTCCATCTCCTTTGAGACTTCAGGCCTTGGCCAGATAAAGATTTATTTTATTAAAGATTGTCTAAACAAGATCCTCTATTCCAACTTGCATTCAATATTAAAAAGCGTGAGATAGGTACAGAATTCAATGCTGTCTAAAATAAGACCAACTCATCCCTCTCTGGGATAGATTTTTTAAGATAACAAAGAAACAACTTTTCTGAAGACCTTCAAAATCTCAAATACGCTCTTCTATAGGAAAAAGACTTTTATTTTCCCCCTCCAGCTCAAACAGCTTTGAAGGGCGCAAAGCGTCTTTGCAGCAGGCTAAAAACGCAAGTTGGATAGTGCTCCATGCCGTCAAACATAGAATAAACGATCTCTGTACGGATACGCGTTGCGCTTCAAAAAACTCGCTTTAAGAGAAAAATCAAAGCCTTTTTCCAACGTAAGCTCGTGGCGCAGCCTAAAACTTAAGAAAAAACTCTTCCTCCATTCTCTCTTTCCGTGGTGCAAATTATTCTTCTTCTAAGCCTTCAAATAGCTCTAAAAGTCACAAATTATCTCTTCTGCTACAGGCTAAAAACCTTAGCTTGATAGGGCTCGATACACTCAAGGATAAAAAAAGGATCTCTCCAGAGATACGCCCTGCGCCTCAGAAAACTCGTTTTGAAAGCCTTCAGAAAAAATTCTTCTTATCCTTCTGTCGATAGTACAAATTATTCTTAAAACTTCTAAGTATTCAAACAGCTTTCAAAGGCTGCAGTTCATGGCAAAGATTCAAAACTTGGGTGAGATAGGGTTCCATTCAATCGAGTTGAATTGTCTTTTTATAGATACACCTTGCGTTTTGAAAGACTGATTCTAAGAGAAAAATAAAAATCCTTTTTGGTTAAAAGCTCAAAGTGTCGTCTGGATAACATGAGATGCTATTAGGAATCAAGCGAGACTGTCTTTATTCAAAGTTTATTTTGTAAGATAGTTAAGTAGAGTTCTTAAACTCTCCAAGGGTTCAAATCACTTTGAGGTCTTTGCAGTAGGGCCAAATTGGATCCAATTCGATGACGACAAATGGAGAATAAGCGGTCTTTGGTAAAATTAAAAGTTTTTAAGTAAAACTCCCTTTTTGTAATCTTTGAGGGGCTGAGTCATAAGTGGTTTTTAAAGAGAGTGGGTTGATGGGGACATTGGAAAATAAGGAGGGTTTATTTGCCCTTTCCAAATCAGATATTTCTGGAGCTCAACATTCTGTCGTTCAAAAACAACTTAAAAAAGATCTATTGAAAATCAGCGTAAAAACAGGTGAAGGTCTATCGGAGATCAGATCCTTTATTTTGGATAAAATGAAAAATATTTCTCCAGAAGAAGGGTTGGCCCTTGTCAAGGAAAGACAAATCCATCAAATGCTGGAGGCAAAAAAGTATATTTGTTTTGCTGTAGAAAAACTTCAAAAAAAAGAAAGTCTGGAATTTTTAGCAGCAGATCTAAAAAAGAGTGTGATGGCTGTGCAAGAACTTTTGGGTAAAAAATTTGACGATCAAGTTTTAGATAGAGTTTTTCAGGAGTTTTGTATTGGGAAATAAAATGGAAACGTTTGATATTCTTGTCGTTGGGGCGGGTCATGCCGGCATTGAAGCTGCACTTGTAGGGGTATCGACCAGGTCTCTCACTGAGTTGGCAATATGAAAAAAGAGTTTTGTTCCAATGGGATGGGCTAGACTTTTCTGTATTGAGATGATTCACGATAACAATCTTTAACTCATGAGTAAAAAGAGAGGAGCCCTTAAGAATTTTAGGAGCCCCATTTACTCTTTTGGAGAAACCCTAATGTTCCACGTGGAACATTTGCTTCTTTTTAAAAGAATTCATTTGATCTCCACCAAATTTCCAGAATTCTCTTTTTTTACTGACAGATTAAAGTTTGTTATTGTCGATGATCTAAATATTAGGAAAGCTACCTTATGGGGAGAAAATCCTCCCTCAGAGGACTGGGTCAATGCGAGACTTGGCATATCATTTTTGGAACCCTCCAAAGAGGAGATTTTACGTTGAGCCTATTTGGACCTTTTGGGTCACTCTCCCATGTAGATCAAAAGAGCTTGAATCCCCGAAGGGTTCGACACCGCTGACTGTTTGGGCCTGTCCTATGGTTTTCGGTTTTTTTCAGAAAGATTTTCTTTTTATAAATAAGATAGCCCCTTTTTATCTGGGTGATTAAAGAAGAAAGCGGTCCAAAAATGGGCGCAAGTAAAAGCCAAATTTTATAAGGGGAAAAATAAAGAAGAGAGTCTTTTTTCAATCAAAAAAGGCTATATCCTCTCTTATAGAAAGATGATTTGGAATTCCCAAAGGACTTAAAAAACAATGGGAGAGATCTGTTTTTCTCCCACAAAAACACATCTTTGATAGTTGGTTATCAAAGCTTGAGGGGGAGACTTTTATCTCATAGTTTAAAAGATAATAAAAGATGCTGGGGTTCTTTTTAAAGAGGTTTTATTTTCGGGACTTGATTATCATAATAGTATTAAGATCTTGGGGAGGGGAGACGGGATACAGAGGGGAATGGTTTTATACTCACTGTTTTTCTAAAATAAAAAATCAGCTATGTGCGTAAAAGGAAATATGAGAGAAATGTTCCACGTGGAACAGTCTGGTGCTAAGATCAGAACACGAAATCACAAGCTCTGTGGATGGAGAGGGAATGGCCAGAATTATTTGCATTGCCAATCAAAAAGGGGGAGTGGGAAAAACTACAACGTCTATTAATTTATCCGCTGGCCTGTCAGAGCATGGTCGAAGAGTTTTACTTGTTGATATGGACCCACAGGGTAATGCATCCAGCGGCTTAGGTCTCAAAAGACATGAATATGAAAAGAAGAGTATTTATGATGTCTTAATAGTGAAAGTCCCTATGAAGAAAATATTAACACCTACACATTCGAAGAATTTGTCCCTTTGTGTGGCGACAACAGATCTTGTTGGAGTAGAAATAGAGCTTGTAGATGCGCCACATCGTCAATTTCGACTCAGCAGAGCCTTAGAGGATGTTCAAGGGGATTTTGATTATGTGATTATAGATTGCCCTCCCTCTTTAGGGCTTTTAACTCTTAATGCCCTCTGTGCAGCAGACACTTTTTTAGTTCCTCTTCAGTGTGAATATTATGCTCTTGAAGGATTGAGTCAGTTATTAAATACGGCTGGATTGGTCAGGAAAAATTTTAATCCTCGATTAGAAATAGAGGGGATTGTTCTGACTATGTTTGATAGTCGGAATAATCTGAGTCACCAAGTAGCGGCAGATATAAAAAACCATTTTGAAGACAAAGTGTTTCGTGCTGTGATTCCTCGTAATGTGCGATTAAGTGAGGCCCCCAGTCATGGTTATAGTATTATTGATTATGATGAGGCCTCTTCAGGAGCTCAAAAATATAGAGAACTGGCTTTAGAGTTAGACCAGAAAGTCCACCCACCCCTTCTTCATGAAGGAAAACAAAAGGAGAACAACTATGTCAGTGCGTCGCAATAATTCTACTAAAAAAGGTCTGGGAAGAGGTCTAGGAAGCCTGCTGGGAAGTCCACCGATTTTTAATACAGAGAACGCTTCGCAAAAAAATTTGAATACCCAAAAAATGAATCTTTCGGAGCATAGCTTTGCAGAAGAACAAAATTCCTCTGGATTGGATAATATGGATACTCAAAACATATCCAAAGAAAGGCTCCCCACAGAAAATAAGCCTATCCAGAATCCTCATCTTGAAACAGGTGGAAGACTTCCTGAAGTGATTACGGATAGTCATATGGATAGTCAAAAAATTTGGAACATTGCTGTTGATAAGATTTTACCTCATAAAAAGCAGCCTCGCCAGGTTTTCGATAAACAGAAGATTTTAGAACTTTCAAAATCTATTAAGGAAAAGGGTATTCTTCAGCCCATAGTTGTGCGCCAGCGTTCTGAAAATATTTTTGAGCTGATCGCTGGGGAAAGGCGTTGGAGGGCTGCTCAAGCAGCAGGTCTTCATCATGTTCCAGCTATTGTCAGGGAGGTCAAAGATCAAGAGTCATTAGAGTTGGCTTTAATCGAAAATATTCAGCGTCATGATCTGAATCCCATAGATGAGGCGTTAGCCTATCAAAGGCTTCAAAAAGAATATGGGCTGACACAGAGTCAGGTCGCAGAGAAGGTCGGCAAAGAGAGAGCCACAGTGGCTAATTCATTAAGACTTCTTTCTCTTTGCTCAGATGTCAGAGAGATGTTGCTCTCTGGTGAGTTGAGTGTAGGTCATGCCAAAGTTCTTTTGTCTATTACGGATTCTGCTCTACAAAAAAAGTTGGCTAAAAAAATCACATCGCAAAAATTAACAGTAAGAGCGGCTGAAAAATGGAGTCATCAAGTCCCTCGCAGGGTCAAAGCACAACAAGATCCTTTGGTACAAACACTATCTGAAGATTTACAGAAGGCACTCGGACGAAAAGTAGAAATAGAATACAAAAAAGGAAAGGGATACTTGCGTATTTATTTTTATTCTAATGATGAACTCAATGAAATCTCAGAGAAACTAAAAACAGCATGGAATTAATAAAGAAGGGAAATAATAGACAAGAAAGCATAGAAGAGCCCTCTGAGGTGTCAGTGGGTGGAGCTGGCCGGGTGACTGCTATTTTAGATCGAGGTACATCCTTTGAGGGACGGTTGACCTTTGAGGGTACGGTGAGAATTAGTGGGTATTTTAAAGGGGAGATTTTTACGAAAGATACACTGATTGTTGACCCCGGTGCGAATGTAGATGCTCAAGTAGAAGCCAATATTGTTGTCATCAGTGGGACAATAAAGGGAAAGATCTTTGCAAGACGGCGTGTCATGATGCACCCACCTGCCGTTTTTAGAGGAACTTTGACGACACCAAGTTTGAGAATTGATGAAGGAGTTATTTTTGAGGGGGCTTCTTATATGGATTCACTCCCCTCTTCTTGACACATTATTTTTCTCTGTTTCTTTTTAAGAAGTCTTGACCGAGAGTTTCTCTCAATGCTACTTGAAATTGAAAAATTTCAAAAGGCTTATCATAAATGGAAATCCTTGAGATTTTGGGTTTAAACCAAACACTGGTTGCCCAATTTATTATTTTTTTTATAGCATATATGACACTGTCTCGCCTTGTCTTTATGCCCTATCTGCGTGTTTATCAGCAAAGGAAAGAGGCGACAGATGGAAATCAAAAAAACGCAGAAGTTCTTTTACAGGAGGTCGACATCCTTCAACAAATGTATTCTAAAGAGGCTAGGGCTCTTAATGCAGAAATAAAAAGTCATTTTGATAAAGCCAAAATGTCTGCCCATAGTGTGGTGTCTGAAAAAGTATCTCAAGTCAGGAAGAAAGTAGAAGCAGAGATAAAGGGGAATCGAAAAAACCTTGAGAGCATAAGGGTCAAATTAAAAAGTGATATTGATGCCGATTTGCCTGAAATGAGCTCTATGGTTATTCATCAGCTTTTAAAGAAGGATATCTCTTGAAGACCTTTTCTATAATACTTTTCCTAGGAATTTTTGTTTGTCCTTTTGCTCATGCGGCAGGAGGTGGTGATGGTGTGCCTTGGGAAATTGTTTTTAAACAAGTGATTAACTTTTCTCTTTTTGTAGGGCTTTTATTTTGGATTTTGAGAGATAAAGTAAAATCTTATTTTAAAAATAAAGCAGAGGATTATCAAAAACAAAGAGAGGAATCTTTAAAGGTTATCAAAAATGCAGAGAAACAGTTTCAGGAGATCAAAGAAGATTTGGAAAAGCTGAGACAGAACCGAAAAGCTGATCTTCTTCAATCTCAAGAAAATGCAGAAAAGCTAAAAGATCAAATTCTATCAGAAGGTCATCAGACAGTCATTAAGCTGACAGAGGAGGTAAAAAAGACGATTCGTATGGAAACAGAACGAGTCAAAATACAAATGAGAGAGTATGCTGTTTCTCGGTTAATGATAGCAACGAGGAAACACTTAACCAAAGAAATGAGTCCTTTAAACCATAAACTCCTACAAGACGAGTTTATAGAAAAGGTGAAATCGTAATGGTATCTATAAAAAAATATGCAAAATGCTTGTTTGATGAAACACAGGGAAAAGAGACTTCCATTCTTGAAACGATGTCTTGTTTACTTGATGTCTTTAATAAGAAAGAGATTGTTTCATTTTTTGATTCCCCACAATTATCAGAGAAGGAAAAAGAAAATATTTTAGATCAAGTATTTAAAGATCAGACTATTCCATCAGAGCTTTTTCATTTGATTAAGATATTGGCTTCACAATCGAGAATGGTTCTTTTTGAACCTATTTTTAAAGCCTTTCAATATTTAGTCGATGAAAAACAAGGTGTTATTCGTGGAACTCTCAAGGTCCCCTCTACTATTGATTCTCATCAGCATCATTCTATTGAACAAGCTATGGAGAAAAGAGTTCGGCAAAGGATTATTTTTGAACAGAAGGAAAGTTTAGATTTAGCAGGGGGGGTTGTTGCGGAGGTGGGTCACTTGACCTTTGATAATAGTTTAAAAACACAATTGCATCGATTAAAAGAAGAATTAAGTCGAGGAGTGGGATCATTATGACTATTAAGGCAGAAGAAATCACACAGGTTTTAAGAGCAAAGATTGCAAATTATAAAAAAACCCTAGAAGTCAGTGAAAGAGGAAGTGTTTTATCTCTTGCTGATGGTGTGGCAAGGGTACATGGCTTAGACCAAGTGATGTCGGGGGAACTGGTGGAGTTTCCTGGGGATATTTATGGTATGGCTCTTAACCTTGAAGAAGGGTGTGTTGGCGTTGTTATTTTTGGTGATGACTCAGGTATCAAAGAGGGAGATACAGTTAAGAGAACCCAGCGTATTGTGGAAGTGCCTGTTGGAAAACCCCTGTTAGGACGAGTTGTAAATGCCCTTGGTCAAGCCATTGATGGACAAACAGCCACGCTGGGAGAGCAAACACGACGTGTGGAGCTTAAAGCTCCGGGAATTGTTTCTCGTCAATCTGTATTTGAACCTCTGCAAACGGGAATTAAAGCTATTGATGCATTAATTCCCATTGGTCGAGGACAAAGGGAACTCATTATTGGGGATCGACAGACGGGAAAAACCGCTGTTGCTGTTGATACGATTATTAATCAAAAAGACTGTGATGTGAAATGTGTCTATGTGGCCATAGGACAGAAACAATCGACAGTTGCTCAAGTTGTTGAGAAATTTCGCGAAACAGGAGCTTTGGAATATACAACAGTTGTTTCAGCCACTGCTTCTGACTCAGCTCCTCTTCAATTTTTAGCTGCCTATACAGGATGTACAATAGGAGAGTATTTTAGAGACAAGGGTCAACATGCTTTGATTGTTTATGATGATTTGACAAAACAAGCACAGGCTTACAGACAATTGTCTCTTTTACTCAGACGACCTCCGGGAAGAGAGGCCTATCCTGGAGATGTCTTTTATCTTCATTCGAGATTGCTTGAACGTGCGGCCAAAATACGATCAGAAGAAGGAGGTGGGTCTTTAACGGCCCTACCTATTATTGAAACACAGGCAGGGGATGTCTCAGCTTATATTCCAACAAATGTGATCTCCATTACAGATGGACAAATTTTTTTAGAGTCTTCTCTTTTTCATAGGGGTGTACGGCCAGCAGTGAATGTGGGGATCTCTGTTTCTCGTGTGGGAGGGGATGCGCAGATTAAGGCTATGAAATCTGTTGCTGGAACAATGAAGTTGGATCTGGCTCAATTTCGTGAGTTAGAAGCTTTTGCTGCCTTTGGGTCTGATTTAGATAAATCCACACAGGCTCAGTTAGCAAGAGGTGAAAGACTGGTTGAAACTTTAAAACAAGATCAATACTCCCCCCTTCCTGTGGAAATGCAGATTGTTATTATTTACTCAACGACGAATGGTTTTTTGGACTCTATACCAGTTTCAGAAGTGAAACGTTATGAGGCTGAACTGAAAGAATACTTATCCAATAAACATTTGGTACTTTTGAATCAAATTCGGGATGAGCAGAAGATGACAGATGAAATTAAAAAGAAGTTGAATTCTGTATTGAAAGAATTTTCAGCTATTTTTCAAGTACAGGTGGGGTAAAAGTCAGTGGCCAATACAAAGGATATCAGAACCCAGATTAATAGCACAAAAAAAACCCAACAGACCACACGTGCTATGAAAGTTGTATCTGCGGCGAAACTCAAGAGGGCTCAACAGAATATTGTTAATGCCAGACCTTATGCCCATTCACTTGGATCTGTTATCAAAAAAATAGCTATGGCTAAAAATATTTATCATCCACTTTTAGAAGATTCGGTGAAAGATGATGCAAAAATACTTCTTGTTGTTGTGACGAGTGATCGTGGTCTCTGTGGGGCTTTTAATGCCAATATTATTCGATATACAGATGAAGTTATTTCTAAATTCCAAAGGGAAGAGAAAAAATTTGATCTCGGCTTTATTGGAAAGAAGGGGGCAAGTCATTTTAAAAAACATGGGGAAGAGGGAGTTATTCATATTTTAAATCTTTCCCGGACAGTTGATTATAAGTTAGCGGCAGAAGTTGCCGAGAATCTTTTGAATAAGTTTTTAAGTGGTCTGTATTCGGAGATACGACTTATTTATAATGAATTTAAATCAACAATGACTCAAGAGGTTGTGGATGAGCGAATTCTTCCCCTCACTGCAAGTGAAGATGTTGAAAATAATGAAATGTATAATGAATTTATTTTCGAACCAGCAGCGAGTGAAATTATAGAAGAGTTGTTGAAGAAACACTTTGCTGTGCAGATCTATCGTGTTTTTCAGGAAAGTGTAGCATCAGAACATGGGGCTCGGATGAGTGCTATGGAAAATGCAACACGTAACGCAGGTGAAAGAATAGATATGTTGACGTTAACGTACAACAAAGTACGACAGGCCTCCATTACAACTGAGTTGATTGAAATTACAAGTGGTGCAGAGGCATTAAAGGGATAAGGAGTCAGAGACAATGGAGCAAGGAAGAATTAAACAAATTTTTGGAGGTGTTGTCGATGTGGAATTTCCGAATGGGAATCTACCACCTATCTATAATGCTTTGCAGACATCAAATCCTGAAATCAGTGAAGAGAAATGGAACTTAACTTTAGAAGTGGCTCAACATTTGGGTGAAAATACAGTTCGCACTATTGCTATGGACTCTGTTGAAGGTTTAGTGCGAGGGTCAGTTGTTAGAGACAGTGGGAAACCTATTGTGACTCCTGTGGGAAAAGAAGTTTTGGGACGTATTGTGAATGTTACGGGAGATCCCATTGATGAAGCTGGAACTATCGATGTCAAAGAACAATGGTCCATTCATAGACAACCACCTCGTTTTGAAGATCAAACAGTGTCCGCTGAGATGTTAGTAACGGGCATTAAAGTTGTGGATCTTTTAGCTCCATATGCAAAAGGGGGTAAGATTGGGTTGTTTGGTGGGGCAGGTGTTGGAAAGACTGTTTTAATTCAAGAATTAATTCGAAATATTGCGACTGAACATGGAGGATATTCCGTTTTTGCTGGAGTGGGTGAGCGCACACGAGAGGGAAATGATCTTTGGCAAGAGATGAAAGAGTCAGGTGTGATTGATAAAACAGCATTGTGTTTTGGTCAGATGAATGAACCTCCAGGGGCTCGTGCACGTGTGGCTTTAACAGGATTGACTATTGCTGAGTATTTTCGGGACAGGGAAAATCAGGATGTTCTTTTATTTATAGATAATATTTTTCGTTTCACACAAGCTGGTGCAGAAGTGTCTGCGCTTTTAGGGCGTATTCCTTCCGCAGTTGGATACCAGCCAACACTTGGCACTGAGATGGGCACATTGCAAGAGAGAATCACTTCTACAAAATCAGGTTCAATCACTTCTGTTCAGGCTGTGTATGTACCGGCAGATGACTATACAGATCCGGCTCCGGCGACAACATTTACTCACCTTGATGCAACAACAAATCTCAGTCGTCAAATTGCCTCTTTAGGAATTTATCCTGCTGTGGACCCTCTGGCATCCACATCGAGAATTTTAGAACCAGGAGTTGTGGGCCAGGAACATTATGATACCGCAAGAAGTGTTCAAGCTCTTTTACAAAGGTATAAGGAACTTCAAGATATTATTGCTATCTTAGGAATGGATGAGTTGTCTGAACAAGATAAAATGGTTGTCTCAAGGGCCCGTAAGGTTCAAAGATTTATGAGTCAGCCTTTCTTTGTTGCCGAAGCCTTTACTGGTTTATCGGGAAAATATGTAGATATTAAGGATACAGTTCGTGGATTTAAGGAAATTTTAGAAGGGCGGCATGATGATTTATCTGAGCAGGCCTTTTTTCTTGTTGGAACGGTTGAAGACGCTATTGAAAAGAATAAGAAGTTGTAATTATGTTGAAGCTCACTCTTGTCACCCCAGAAAAAATTATCGTTGTCGACAATAAGGTGTCAGAGGTTGTGGTCCCTGCTTATGCCGGAGAACTAGGTCTATTGGAGGGACATGCACCCTTGGTGACCACACTGGACTCAGGCGTTTTGAGTTATACAGAACAGAATGGGGCTATAGAGAGGATTGTTGTGGGAGGTGGGTATTGTGAAGTTTACGATAACCATGTGAAGGTTCTTGCAGAAAAGGCTGAAACAAGAGAAGACATTGATTTAGAAAAAGCCAAGGTCTTGGTTCATGAACTGAAAAAAGCTCTCAGTGATGTGTCGACTGAGGGTTATGATGCTGAAAAACTTATTCTTCAGTTAAAGTATGCAGAGGCTCAAGTCTCTCTATTATCAAATAGTTGACAATCAGTGATAGGCTTTTCCCATAGTACAAAAAAGATTTTTTCTTTTAGATTCAATGGATCTAGTTTGTTATTTATGATTTTTTACTTTGTGTGAATGTTATGATTGGTGACTTTTTTGTTTGTTGTTATTGCAAACCTAAGAGTTACGGATGACATCTACTTTTTCACAACAGTCAGTATCAGACCCTGTCTAAACTTAATCCTTATAAACACTAAGAGATTTTGCCGTATGTTAATGACCAAGGGAGTTCGATGGTCATAGGGCCTCATTTAATCCTTTTTATTTTATCTTTAAAGGAAGGTGTAGAGGTGATCCCTATGAATACACAGTCTTAGCTAAAAATTGATATATGAAAAAAGGAGGATGTTTATTCTTCCCACCCTCCATAGTCGTATTCGTCATCGTTTGATTTATTTCTATTGTAAGACACCCTAATGAATCTTTGCCTATATTGAGGGGGCCGACGACCTGGTGGATAGGCGTATCCGGGCGGCGGAGCATATCTTCCATTGGGCGGTGGGTAGCCGTATCTGTATCTGTTTTGTGGTGGCGGCGGAGGAGCATACCTTCCATTGGGTGGTGGATAGCTGTATCTGTTTTGTGGTGGCGGCGGAGGCGGAGCATATCTTCCATTGGGCGGTGGGTAGCCGTATCTGTTTTGTGGTGGCGGCGGAGGAGCATACCTTCCATTGGGTGGTGGATAGCTGTATCTGTTTTGTGGTGGTGGCGGAGGCGGAGCATATCTTCCATTGGGTGGTGGAGAACCGTTTCCATTTTGTGGTGGCGGAGGCGGGGCATATCTTCCATTATTATTTGGTGGTGGGTAGCCGTATCCGTTCTGTGGTGGAGGTGGGTCACCCGGTCTATATTGTCCGTTGTTATTGCCGGGATATGTTTCGCGTTTTTTGTTTTTATATCTTTTTTTCCCTTTATTCCTGCGTTGGTTTTTTTGACGGGGAGAGTAGTGCTGTCCATAGGGGTCTTTATTGTTTCCATAATAATCATTATTCTTTTTCTTGCGACGAATGTTCAAAAGTTCACGCAAGAAAGACAAAGCAAAAGTCAACTGTTGGATGGCGACGACCTTTTTTGCGACCTTACTAAAACGTTTACCATAATCGGCAGAGATATATAAAGTTTTAACAACGTTAAATATTCGGCTTATGAGCTTTGGTTGTTGTTCATATGTAGAGGTGTAGGCTTGATTCAATTGGATAGCTTCATTCATATATCCATTGGCACGATTAATTTCAGAGGCACTTAAGTGATCTAGATCAACTTCCCATTTATTTTGTAGAAAGGATTGAAAGAGTTCTCCTCTGTCTTTTTGTCTTAAGTTCATCAGTTTATCCAGAGATGTTGCTAATAGCATATTGTAACGTGCTTCTAATAAGTATTTAGCCACCTCTTTATAGAAAAGAACTTTCTTGATATAAGGAGGGGGTTCTAGATACTGCTCTTGTCTATGTACCAACAAAGCATTTGTGATAAGACTCAGTGGGGATTGAGGAATAAACTCTCTTCCCGGCCTAAGAGAGGCAGTGATTTGTTCTGGATTGATTTGATCTGCTGTAAGGGCCATAGCTAGCGCACTTAAGTGTGAAGGGTTTTTACTAAAAGGATTGATTTTAGGAAAGCTTTTATAATTCTTTCTGTTCGCTGTCACAAAGCCACGAAAGACGAGAAGGTATTCTTCTATACCCTCTGCAAGAAGTTGATCTCTTTTTGTAATAAAAGATTGAGATCTAGAATAATCGTTAGTTGCAGTCGGAGGAGAAGGGGGGCCTTGGGGGTGAACACTTTCCCCGCTTGTTGCTGGAGAAGAAGGAGGACCTTGAGGATAAACACCCTCCATAGAATTTTGTAAAAGTTGAAACTCTAATGATTTTGTGAAAATGGCGGCAGAGCGGATTCTATGTTCAAAAGAAATATTTTTACTTTGTAAGACTCTCAGGTTGTCTGTACGGACTTGTTCAGATACGGCCTGTCTCTGTTGGCGTTGTATGATAGAAGTTGTTTCAGACATGCCACCTGTTAAAGACTTCAGTTGTTCTGTATTGTTTCGCATATCATCTGCTAGCTGGCAGGATATAAGAAAAAAACTAAAAATGGACAAGGTTAAGAAACATCTTTGCTTTTGTGGAAACATAGTATCCCCCGAGCTGAAAAGTAAACATTATGGTAGTTACAAAATTCCTTCGACAGAAATTATAAAAACCTAAATTAAAAACACCTTTTATTTTAATGGCTTTTAGAAAATTTAACGGTGGGTTGTATTTATATTCTGTAAATAAGGCCAGTTTTTATTTTTGAAAGTGGAAAAAAGTCGAGGGATTGCTTTTTAAATCTAAACATAAAGGACTTTTGATTATTTAAAGATAACATTTTACTACAAACGTCTAATTATTCTTTTATGTATGGAAAGGTTTATGACCTAGGTATGGCGTCAATATAAAATTTTCAAAGAAATGAGAACATTTTAAAGATAGAATGAATGAATAGAGGGAACTCCTGTGCGCACCTATGTTCTGATTTTTTTTCTTATGACAATTTTTCCATATGTTTTGTTTTCACAAGAAACAACTGGGGAAAGTCCAAGCTATTTAGATAATGTAGAAATTGAAGAGGACCCCAACACAAGCATTCAAAAGTCCTGTGAATGTAACTATACTTATTTTTCTGGATATGGAAAAAGAAGGGGTTCTTGGGGTTATACATTGGGATTTGCATATAGTGCTTATCAGCCGGTGGATTATCAACCAGATTTTGTAACAGACAAAAAATTGGAAGAGGTCTATGGATCTCCAGAAATTCCTCATATAGAAATCAGCTTTGGAATAAAAAAGAATATGTCGGTTGGTTCTTTCGGGATGGAGATATCTGGAGGATTTTATCGTAATACCGCTGGTTCAGATATGTCTTTGAATTTAATTCCTGTCAGAGCCGGATTGACTCTAGCATTTGATAAACTCTTTTCTGAACCACTCTTTGTACCCTATGCCAGTGGAGGGGGATATTCTGTTATTTATCAAGAAAAAAACTCTGGCCAATCTGTAAAGGGGACGAGCAAGTTTGGTCTCTATGGCGTAGCCGGTCTGTTGATTCAGTTGGACTGGATAGATCCGAGCACGGCAGTGGAAGCTTTTGTGGAAAATGGTATGGTAGCATCCTATGCTTTTGCTGAAGCTCGATATATGAATTTTGTAGATGAGAAGGCTGACTTCTCTGCTCCTATTCAATGGGCTGCGGGGATGAAAATAGAATTTTAAATACGCATGAGGATGTTGAGTTCCTCATAGATGTTAGACCATACAACGTGTTTGATAAAGATATGCATTCTATCGTCAGGAGTGATTTTGTATTTTGTGGGATTTTGAGATGTCAACGAAATGATTTTTTCGTTAGAAAGAGGAGTGTCTTTTGTAAATTTTAATGAGATTTTATTCTTGCCTGAACTGATGTCTTGAATAAATAAATCTTTGCAAAGCTTTCTCACCAGCATGAGCCCCAGTAGATTAAGTGTCACATCAGGAAGGGGTCCAAACTGATCTCTCAACTCGTCCTCAATAACATCTATTTCATCTGTTGATTTAATATTAGAAAGTTTTTTATAGAAATATAATCGTGTTCGAATATCATGGATATATTTATCTGGAATCAATGCCGGAATGCGAATGTTAATCTCTGGTTCTATCTCTTTAGTTGTTGTTTTATCTTTACGTAACTCATGTAATGTCTCTTCTAGAAGTGTGGCGTAGAGTTCATATCCCACGGCATTCATATGACCAGATTGTGCTTCACCTAAAATATTTCCAGATCCACGCAGCTCTAAGTCATGTTGAGCTATAGAGAATCCACTGCCCAGCTCAGAGTTTTCCTGTAGAATTCTCAGTCTTTCCTGAGCATGAGTATCGATAATTTTATTATTTGGAATGATAAGATAACAGTGTCCTCGCTCAGAACTTCTTCCAATACGACCACGCAATTGATAGATTTGAGATAGTCCGAATAAATGTGCGTTATTTATAATCATTGTATTGGCTTTTGGGATATCCATTCCACTTTCAATAATGGTTGTGCAAAGGAGAACATCAAATTTATGATTGAAGAAATCTAAAATGTTTTTTTCAAGATTTCTATCTGTTATTTGACCATGGCCAATACGAATACGAAGGGAGGGTAAAAGATTTTTTAATTCTTCATAGACCTGTTGAATGGATTGAACTCTATTATGGACATAATAAATTTGTCCTCCTCTTTGTAGCTCCATCTCAATAGCCTTTTTAATGGTTTGTTTTTCATAAACAGAAACATATGTGCGTATAGGCAAGCGATTTCTAGGAGGTGTTCTGATTAAACTTAAATCTCGAACACCCATCAGGCTCATATTAAGCGTTCTGGGAATAGGGGTGGCAGAAAGAGACAGGCAGTCTAAATTGAGCTTCAGTTTTTTTATCTTTTCTTTATGAGACACTCCAAATCGATGTTCTTCATCAATTATTAGAAGTCCAAGGCGGTAAAACTCTACATCAGAACTGAGCAAACGGTGAGTTCCAATCACAATATCAGCATGACCTTCCTTTATTTTTTCTAAAGTTATTTTTATTTCTTTTTTAGTTGAAAATCGGCTGAGCGACTCAATGGTCACAGGCATCTGTTGAAATCTATCTTTAAAAGTTTTGAGATGTTGAAGAGTAAGAACTGTTGTGGGTGTAAGAACACAAACTTGCTTTTTTGCTTGAATAACTCTGAAAACTGTACGAAGAGCGACTTCCGTTTTACCAAAACCAACATCACCGCAGATAAGTCGATCCATGGGAGTCGATGATTCCAGATCTTTGTTGATATCATTGATGGTTTTTATCTGATCTTCTGTTTCTTCATATGGAAATTGTGATTCAAACTTTTGATAAAGTAAATTGGATAGAGGAAAGGGTGGTCGATATGAGGATTTTCTTTTAGCATAGAGTTGTAAGAGTTCATTTGCAATATCTCTAAGGTGATTTTTAACTTTGATTTTTGTTTTTTCCCAAGTATTAGAACCCAGTTTGTCGAGAGTTGCTAATCCTGTATATTTTTGAATTTGTGAAGCTCTATAGATAGGCACATATAATTTATCTCCATCTTTATATTCAAGTTGAATGAACTCAGTATCTGCTCCACCAATTTTCATTGGTTTAAGACCAAGAAATTTAGCGACACCATGATCTATATGTACAACAAGGTTATTTTCTTTCAGTTCTTGAAACTGATGTATGAAGTCTTGGGTTTGAGAAGAAAAAGATTTTTGTTTTTTTACCCTTAGATTAGAACTCTTTAGGTTAAGCAGTTCATGGTCCGCTATAAAAATCAGATCTTCATTATCAAGTACAATTCCTTGTTTCAGGGGACGAGGGATGATATGAATAAATGTTGTCTGTTCTTTTTGTTTACTAATCCATGTGTTCCAAGAATAATCTGTGACGATCTCGGATTTGATGTTGTTATCATCTAGCAATATCTGTAATCGCCGAGCCTGCATTTGTGTTTTTGCTGATAAAAAACAAACTTTTCCTTGCTTTTTTTGATGAAGAATCCAGCTTAAGGATGATTTTAGGTTTTCTTGTGCGTGTCTTTTTAATTCATTTAATTTAGAGGTCTTATAATACAAAGGGTTTTTAAATGAGTCATGGTGAATAGGTGAAAAAAGAATTTTTAAGTGATGGTTTGTAAAAATGGATGTGGCGTCTTTTAAAAAAAGTGTTGATGGTGGAGGAAGGGCTCTTGAAGAGAGGTCAAACTCTGTTTGGAGCTCTGATAGATGAGATGCATGTTTTTTTTTAATTTCTATAATATTGCAGTACCAAATCCAAGAAGAAGACTTTATATACTGAAAAGCTGTCTGAGGGTTTTTATAAAAAAGAGGCGTTAAATATTCAATGCCTTGAAAAAAGGAACCTCGAGCAAGCTGTGTTTGGATCTGATGTGTTTCATTGGTCTTTTCTTTAATGCAATCTGCGAAGAGTTTAGGAATATATTCTCTTTCTTCTTCTGTGTAGATGGTCTCTGAGGCTGGAGAGAGAAAAGCTGTTTTTAATTGTTTTAGAGATTTTTGGTGAACGGGGTCAAACGTACGAATAGATTCAATGCGATGACCAAAAAGTTCTAATCGTAAAGGACTGTCATGATAGGGAGAAAAAATGTCTATAAGTCCACCCTTCACACAGAGATCGCCAGTACTTTCAACTCGATAGGCATCACGATATCCTATACTATACAGCCAAGTGATATCTGATGGGGTGATGGAGTCGCCGATTGAGAGAGTTTTCGAAGATTGATTAAAAGTAGATTGTGGAAGTGTGTACTGTAGAAGGTCTGATATATCAGCAATAAAAATGTCTTGAGGCTCAGGTTGTATTAAGTGTGATAACCATTTGAGGCGTTGAAGGACATTTTGACGGTTGGGAAGGACGCCGGAATAACATTTAGATTCTAGTCCGCCTAATATAAGAGGATTTAAAGAGGGGTCCCAAAACTCTATGGCATTTTTTAGTTCATGAGTCATATGTCTGTTGGGGACAATAAGAACTGCATTGTCTCTAAGAGTATGATGCTCTGTCTGTGTGAGCATAAAAGAAAGGCTAATCAAGGATGGAGTTCCGATAACATTTATTTTATTTGTTTTTAAATAAGGAGTGATTAGAGTATCAAAATGTGTTGAGCAGTGTTCTATGGATGTCATAAAAAAGATACACTACTCGCAAGAAGTGTTTTTCTAATAGCGACCATGCAGCGCATTGTCCAAGAATGTCTTATGAACTCGAGAATGAACTGTTAGCTGATTTATAAACTTGCTCAATGTTTAAGGATTGTTATCTTTAAGATTATCTGTCTTATCAAAGGAGTGTAGTGGAATCTTTGGTATTTTATTTTTTATCAAGTCTAATTGTAACTCTTGCTATTTTGGTTGTGATACAGGGAAGGGTTTTATATTCAGTTTTCTTTTTGACTTTATTTATGTTGGCTGTTTCTGGATTGTTTTTTTCTTTATCTGCATATTTTTTAGCAGGTGTTCAAATTTTAATTTATGCAGGTGCTTTTTTTGCATTTTTCATAATGATTTTTAGATCTATAGATTTCAAAAAAATATCCAAAAAGAGGCGTTGCTCTTTCCTTTTCCCTAAAATGTTAATATTAGGCTGTTTTTTTGGCTTTCTTTTAGCTATTGTCAATAAAACTCTATATGAGTCATTTTTTGTATTGGAAGTAGAGGGCGGAAGTTTGGATGAGGGAGTTTATCATCTGTTTTCTAATTATTTTTTAGAGATACTAGTGTGTCTTTTATTAGCTATTTTTATTCTTATCAAGACAAAAGGATACTTTCGTGTGGAGTAGTGTTTCTTTATATCATTATATTATTTTGGGTGTGATAGTTTTTTTAATAGGAGTCCTGGGTCTTATTGTGCGGAGAAGTGCTATTGTTCTTTTAATGTGTACTGCGCTTATTCTCAATGGTGTACATATTGTGATTTTTGCCTTTAGCCGATATTATAATAATTTTGATGGTCAAGTTTTAACTATTTTTTCTATCATTTTATCGATCGCCGCAATGGGCATAGGGCTTATGATTGCCTCATCTATATATAAACAAAGAGAAGTAAAAGGGAAATATATAAGTGGATCTGAGTTCATCATTTTACAAGATGGATTTCGATTCTTAAAGAGTCAGAGCATACAATCTTATATATTTTATATGTTCATAGGAATTATTTCTTTAACGCTTTTTTTAATTATCTGAGAAGGTCTTCATGTTTTTAAATCAGCATTTTTTGTTAGATGATCTTGCAAAAGGTGGAGGACTGATGGTGTTGTGTTGCACAATTGTAGTCAGTCTTCTATCTCAAAGTGAAAAGAGGAGATCTTTTATTGCCTTTTTATTAATGGGAGCCCTGGGATCTTTTATCATGTGCTCATCTGATCACTTAATTTTATCTTTTGTGGGTCTTGTGTTTTTGTTTTTATCTGGATCTATAATGATAAAATTGGATGTTAGGGAGGCTCCAGAAGTGGCTTTAAAGCATTTCATTCTTGGTCATTTAAGCATTGCCTTTTTTTTAATGGGAATAGCTTTTATATATGGTGTGAGTCAGATACTTGTGATTTCAAGGTTAGCAGAATCTGCACCGGCCTGGATGGGTTCGGAGCCTCTTTTTATTACAGGAATATTGTTTATAATTGTTGGCTCTAGTTTTTTTCTGACCATTTTCCCTTTTCATTTTTGGGCTCCAGATGTGTATCGAAATATTTCTACACCCATGATGGGCTTTTTACTGACCATAAGTAAGATGGGTGTCGTTGTCTTTTTAGCAAGAATCTTTTTAACGTATCCTTTGTTTGGAAATCAATCTTTTGTTTTTATTTTACAATTGCTATCTATTTTAACTGCTTTTTTAGGATCTATTATGGTCTTTAAACAGGAAGATTTAAAAGGTGTTCTGACCTACTTTAGCATTGCTCATTCTGGATATATTTTACTGATTTTGGTAGCCTTAGGGGTGAGTTTCTTTCCTGGTGTTCTATTGGGAGTTTTCTTTTTTTATCTTTTTATTGATAGTGTTATCAATTTGAGTTTATTAGCTTTTCATAAAATTGTTGAAAAAAATCAAAATGACCTTATCCTTTTACAAGATCTTAATGGGTTAAATAGAAACAAGCGTTTCTTAGCTATAGGATTGTCTATCGTTCTATTGAGCTTATCGGGACTTCCTCCTGTTTCGGGTTTTTTTTCAAGGGTTTTTCTTATTGAATCTTTATTAGAGGAGAATTTTGTTCTCTGGGTGATCTGGGGAGTTCTTATCAGTGCAACAATAGGTAGTGTTTATTGTTTGAAAGTTTTAGCCCGTTTATTTTCTAAAAACCCTCCTCTTTCTATTTTACAGGCGAATCGTGTGAAAGGGCCTATTTTAGTTTTGATTTTATTCAGTATTGTTCTTTCCTTTGGGGGATTTTTGTCGAAAACATTTGTTTCTCTCTTTTGAATAAAGAGATGTGTTTCCAATGTTTTTAAAAGTTTGTAAACGAAAAGATCATATGCCTTTTTCTGTTAAAGCTTTCGTCGCTGAACGAAATCCTATTCTAGCCACATGTGAGAGTATTTTTGCGTTAAAACTAAAATGATCGTAGAAAAACATTTCATAGTCTTGTGGGTGAGGGTGAATTGCAATTTGGTCAACATGATCTGCTATATCTAATTTTTCTCTTAGGGCATTTAGGAGAATATCTCTGTGTTGATCAGGAAGTTGGCTTTGTTTAAAATAACTATTCACTATAGATAAAACTTTTTTAAGGTCTTCTTGATTTTTCATGTGTCTTTCAATTTTTTGTTGCACAACTTGGTAAAGTGCTTGGTTCATAATGAGAGGGATCCCGTATTCATTTAAAGAGCCCATTTTTTTGTTGTAATGATAGGGTTGGATGGAATAACTATTGATGACAAGATCAGCTCCTTGATCCACGGCTATATGAGTGGATAGAGTGTCTCGAATTTCCCCATCAAAGAAGTAAACTTTTTCATCTTTTTCATTCATAATGCTATAGGGAGCAAATGCCGGTGGAAGGCTGGCTGAGGCAGCGACAGCATCACTGATCTTTGCATAATTCGCTAATTTGACGCCATTAAGATCATGTGTTTCATCAAAATCACCAAAGACCACCTTACGACTATGGTCTAATTGGGTCGCAACGATATAGAGTTCATTTTCGATGTCTCGAAATGCGTTTGAGTGAAGTACATTTTTTCGTAAATATTTTTCAAGCCCTTGAGTGGTGAAGACACCATTGATTTTAACTAAACCTTTTAATAGTGACTCTAGACCTCCAAAGCGAAGTCCTCTTTTCCGTCTTGTAAAGGGTATGAGTCGAGGGATGTTCTGTTTATTCAGGGAGAAGAGATCCCAATATTTTAATGGCTTTATTGTATTCAGACGAGACGTCGGAGAAGGGCATTTTTCATGATCTATTTCAAAAGCTTCCATCAGTGATTCTATGGAGTATCCACTGGCTAGAATGGCTGTCATAAAGGCTCCAGCACTGGACCCCACAAAGAGCTTGACGGGATGAGTTTCTGAAGTGCCTTTGGAGCTGGTATGAAAGTAAAAGCCCTTTTCCTTGAGAGCTAGACAGACACCAATATGAAAAGCTGCTGCCTTAATACCTCCCCCACTTAAGACCAGTGCTATTTTCTTTTTTTTTTGAATATCTATATTTTGATCAGGTCCCATAAACATACCTAAGTAGATGAAATTTTTATGATATTCAATTGAATATTCAAGTTATTTTTGAATATGCTAGAAAAACAACGTCTCTTATCTTGTGCTTTCTTTTTTACATGTATAGGATATGCAAGTGATCTTTGGATTGGATACTCAAGAGGAAATAAATATATGTGGATACCATTAGTTGACTATTCAAATAAGTATTCAATCAGCGTATCCACTTTAAGGCGACGCATTAAATCTAAATCTTTAGAATTTAAATTGGATGGCGGAAAATACTTTATTTTAGATGAGCCTTTGGTGAAAAAAAGCCCTGGGAGGCGGTCTAAGGTGGAAAAATTTTTGCCAACCTATTTTGAAAATGAAGAGGTCAATCCGGTCAGTACTATTTTATCGGATGATACGCCCTCTTCTGTTTTACCACCTCAAGATGCACCCGGGTCCCCCCCGGGTGCTACCTTCTCTGCTGTGGAGGAAGAATCTTGTAAAGAACAATTGGATGAGAAAGACAGTGTGATTTTTGATCTTCAAAAACAGATTGCTGATTTAAAAACCTTAGTGAGTATTTTGGAATCTGAGATTGAAAGATTAAAATACTTTTAAAAATATCCAGAAAATAAAGATCATTAAAATAAATTGGCCCAATAGCATCACTCATGGTCAAATTGACCTTTTCCCTTCATCGCATGTCTTTTAAATCATGCTTTTTCACAACGGTTAGCGAAATTTTGATTTTCGCAATTAGGCTGCTGGCGGCGAAGTCGTCTTTTCCTTAGAATGTTGTTTTTTCTTATCAGATGGGCTGCCATTTTTATCTATTTTCTGGGTATTGAGGGCAACAAATAAAACTTCGTCTAGATGTCTTACAGAGATAAAATTGAGCTTTTCTCTTAATTCATCTGGAATCTCTGAAAGATCTTTAATGTTTTGAAAGGGTATAACAACATCTTTAATTCCATGTTGGAGAGCTGCTAAAGATTTTTCTTTAATTCCTCCAATTGGCAATACTCGTCCAGTTAAAGTTATTTCTCCTGTCATTGCAAGATCATGTCGAATAGAAGTGTCTGTCAGTAAACTGATTAAAGAGGTGGCCATGGCAATGCCCGCCGATGGTCCATCTTTTGGTGTTGCTCCGGCTGGAATATGTAGATGAAACTCATTTTGTCTAAATATTTTTTCATCAATGTTGAGTTCTTTAGCATGGGCTCGTGCATAGGAGAGGGCCGCACGAGCGGATTCCTGCATAACATTTCCCATCTGTCCTGTGAGAACAAGCCCCCCTCTTCCTTTCATTTTTATGGCTTCAATGTGTAAGACCTCACCACCACAAGGAGTCCACGCTAATCCATTGCAAATTCCGATGAGATCTTCATCTAGTTTTTCTTCGTGAAGAAATTTAGCTGGACCTAAAAAAGTTTCAAGAAGTTTCGGTGTTATCATTTTTTTATCTTTTTTTCCAAGGACGACATCCTTTGCTACTTTTCGACAAAGACTACCGATTTCTCTTTCCATATTTCTTAAACCAGATTCTTTTGTGTAATGTGAGATAAGATGAGTTAATCCTTTGTCTGTAAATTCAATATAATCTTCAGATATCCCATTGGCTTTAATTTGACGATGAATTAAATGTTTTTTTGCAATGATCACTTTATCCTGTTGTGTATATCCTGAAAGATGAATCATTTCCATCCTATCCTTTAAGGCGAGAGGAATGGTATCTACATTATTAGCTGTAGCAATGAACATCACGTGACTTAAATCATAATCTACATTCAGATAGTTATCTCTAAATGTATGATTCTGTTCGGGGTCTAGGACTTCAAGCATAGCAGCACTTGGATCACCTCTAAAGTCGGAACCCAATTTATCGATTTCATCTAAAAGGAAAATTGGATTTTTTGTCTTCACTTGTTTGAGAGCTTGTATGATTTTTCCAGGCATAGCTCCAACATAAGTACGTCGGTGTCCTCGTATTTCAGCTTCATCTTTTAATCCGCCCAGAGAAAGTCTTAGGTATTCACGCCCCATTGCTCGGGCAATACTTTTTCCCAATGAGGTTTTCCCAACACCTGGAGGGCCAGCAAAACAAAGGATAGGGCCTTTAAGTTTATTTTTCAGTTGTCTAACAGCAAGAAATTCTAAAATCCGCTCTTTTATTTTTTCTAAATCATAGTGATCTTCATCTAATATTTTTTTTGCATGATTAAGGTCTAAATTGTCCTTTGTCTCTCTTATCCAAGGTATATCTATTAACCATTCTAAATAAGATCGAATCATAGAGGCTTCATTCGCATCTGGATGTATTTTTTCTAATCGACTAGCTTGTTTTATGGCCTCATTTTCCACAGCTTTGGGCATTCCAGCCAGAGATATTTTTTCTCGAAGTTCATTGATTTCTTCCGATTTTGAGTCTGATTCCCCGAGTTCAGTTTTAATAGCCCTCATTTGTTCACGTAAAAAATACTCTCTTTGACTTTTGTTCATTTCACCTTTGGCTGTATTTCTTATTCGAGTTTGTACTTGTAAGACTTCCAGCTCACTGGATAAGAGTTGATTAATTAATGTTAATCGCTCCCTATGGTCTGTTGTTTCTAAGATTCTTTGGGCATCTGAAACCTTTAATCCTAGGTTGCTAGCAATTAAATCAGCAATACGTCCAGGGTCATTCACTTCATCTAAAACGAGAAGAATATCTGGAGAGAGAAGTCTTCCATGTGCAATTATTTTTTCAAGTTGCTCTTTTGCATTACGGAGGGAGGCTTGGATTTCAATGTCGTTATATGAAAGGGTATTTTCTTTTATGTGATCGACTTTAACTTCAAAATTAGGTTCAGTTTGGACGAATTTTTTAATGCGAGCTTTGGAGACACCCTGAATGAGAATCTTTATTCGACCATCAGTGAGTTTTCTCATGCGCAGAATCATGGCAACAGTGCCAACTGTATGTATAGATTCAGGAGTAGGATTTTCTTCTACTAATTCTTTTTGTGAAGATAGAAATATCAATCTATTTTTAGAAAGAGCGTCTTCCACAGATTGAATAGATGATTGTCTACCCACAAAAAGGGGAATAATCATGTACGGAAAAACGACAATGTCTCTCACAGGTAACATAGGGAGAGTTTCTGGTATATTTAATGTGTTTCCATCGATGTTTATAGAGTTTGATCCCATAGTTTAACCCACCTTCTAAATAAATATTCGGAATGTATTGTGATTCTCTTGAACAAAATATTGTCAGAATAAAAATTTTGATAATAGATTTTTGGAAAAGGTCTTGATTATAAAAAATAGATTTCAGGTCATATAAGGATAAAACAGGACTTCAGATCAATTTTATTTTGAAATTCTAATCAGAATCTTTTATTTCAGCACCCTCTATACTAAAGCGAGTCCAAGGTATTGCAAGTAATCGCCTTTCTTCAATCGCTTCTTCTGTCTTTTCACAAATTCCAAAAGTTCCATTTTTAATGCGTAATAGTGCAGAATCAACCTCCACTAATTGTTGTCGGATTCTATTTTGATGTGCTGACCACTCTTTTTCCGCTGTTATTTGTGCGCTGAGGTCTGCAATGTCACCAGAGAAGTCTCTTTTTTTAAATTCTTCTTGAGTTATTTGATATTGTTTTATGAGATCTCTTCTGCAGTCTAGAAGACGTTTTCTGCATCTCTGAGTGAGATTTGAATCGGAATGATTCGACACTCGTCTCTCCCCCTCGTTTGGAGAGATTATATGAGGAAAATTGTGATTTTTGTCACGAAGAAAATGATATTGTGCTGCCTATCAATTGCCCAGCGAAGATATTTTTTGTTTCTAATAAACACTAAAAAGAGGGCTTTTCTTTTATTCAAAGCAATATTTATTGTGGAAAACTTTTTATCTTACTTTCTCAAGATATAATAGTATGTATTTCAGGATAAAAACACAGTTTAAAAAACTTGCAATATTATTAAAAATCAAAATTCAAATGTAGAAGTATCATTACCAAGCGATTTGTCAGCATCGGTGCGTTAATCGCTTATCTAAAAAATTTCTTTGGTGTTCATAAATTCAAAAGACTTTTTATTATGGCGGTGTATCCAAACACTTAAAATGTTGGAACTCGTCATTTTTCATATCCTTTTTATTAGGCAATAATTCTTTGTTCTTTTGAGAACACCAGTCAAAGTTTATTTTTAACTCGCATAATGTTTTTCGAGAGACTCTCTAATTTCCGCTCCCTCAATACTTAATCGTGTCCATGGGATAGCTAAAAGACGCTTAACCTCTATAGGCTCCTCTGTCTCTTCACAAATGCCATATCTTCCTGTTTCTATTTTGTGTAAGGCCCATTCAATTTCTTTTAAAGTGTGTTGAAGCATAGCATGATGAGTTAGGATTTCGTTCTCTGATATAAGACCAGCACTTTTATCGGCCGGATCTCCTATTTTACTCATATCACTCATGTTTTTTATTGTACTTTGAATATCCATTAATCTATTTAGGATATCTGACTTTCTTTCTAAAAGCTTAATCTTGCATGTATCTATATCTTTTTTTGTTAGAGGCCCCACACTTATCTCCCTTTTTATATAGGTACTCAAAACCCAGACTCCATTGGTTCTACAAAATCTGGTGTAAACCTAGAGAAGCCTCTATCGGCATTTTTGAAAAGAATCTTAAATCTAGATTGATTTCTTATGTCATTATAATCAATTATAATGCTTAGAGATTGTTTTAGGAAAAGTCGTTAAGAGGGCTATTCTCTCTCTTTTGGGAAATATCTTTGAATTTTTCCATTGTTAAGAGTCAAGGTGACCATAGGACGAATGACCTCTCGATTTTGGTTCATAGTTAATGGGCCAATGGCTCCATCTATGGATGTTATGCGAGAGAGTTTATTCTTAAAATCTTTTCGTGAAGTTGCGCCACTTGAAAGCAATGATCGAATGATAATACCGACATCGTAAGCTTGGACTTCAAAATCGGCAGGGCTTTCTTTAAAGGTTTTTCGAAAATTTTTAAAAAATAAGCTGTTTTGGAAGAAAGAATCTGTTGATAAAAAACTATCTACAAAAAGAGGTTGGTTTAAGGCCTTTCCCGTTCGTTTTTTGAGATTCAATGTGTTCCAAAGATTAGTTCCTATAAGTGTGACGTTATCCACATCGTTATAAAGTAGCATCGGGGCAATTTGTCCAATAATCTTTGCCCTATCTGGAATAAAAATGGCTTCAAAGTCTATAACCGGAGGCAAAAGATCTTTGGGGATATCATTACGCGATGTCAGACGTATCTGTTGATTTTTCCAGTCTTTAACTCTCATGGAGTATTCTTTTTTTCGATCATCTTTAAAATATGTTCCCACAAGTTTCTGAATAGAAACCCTAAAGTCTGTTTCTTTGGGAGCATAGGCTTGAGCCCCACGTATATCACCTCCCATGGCCTCTACTATTTCCCAAAAAAGCCGGGCAAACTCTTTACCGTAAGAATCATTGGGATAGAGAATGGCAAATCGCTGAATTCCTGCCTCATTTATTGCCGTCTCTACTAGTTTTTTGACTTGCATTTCACTGGTGAGAGAGTTTCTAAAGACATAATCTCCAATATGTGTGATTTTGGCTTTTTGTGACAGGGTAATGATAGGCACACGAAGCTTTTGGGCCTTTGCAGCTACACTTGTGGCTGCCTTACTCGATAGGCTTCCCACAAGGGCTATGACATGGTCTTCAAAAACTAATCTTTCAACAGCTCTTCGGGCCACAGCCGGGTCTGATTCACTGTCTATAACAGCTAACTTTAAGTTTGATTTATGAGGGCCGTAAATTCCCATACCTAACTGTAGACCCATAAGGGTTTTATAACCTATTTTTTTCAGTGGTCCACTTAAGGGAAGAATCGCTCCTATGGTTTTGTGGTTGACAAACTTATGGGCATTTATTTGTTGGATTAATTCTTGAGATCGCTCTGCTATTTCAGAGTTTGGAGAAAGAGAAAGGACTTTTTTTAAATATTTTTTAGCGACATCAAAGTGACTCTTTTCAAAATCAGATAGGCCTAAATGAAATAGAGCTAAAGGGCGAACAAAGGAAAACTTAGAGTTCTTTGAAACAGTCTCTAATTGCGATTTTGATAAAGAGTGATCAACTATATTAAAGGCTCTTATTTTCAAGGATTCTTTGCGAGTCTCACTATAAAGATCAACAAGAGTCTGAAGCTCAAGTAGAGGGCTTTGTATTTTTTTGAAAAATTGCAGTTGTATATTTCTAGCAAGCTGCCTTTCTTTTTTAGTCGCTGTTTTGTTGTGTATAACTGTTTTCAATAAATAAAGCCCTTCTTTGTGCCTTTGCAGATGAGCTAGACATTGTGCTGCTTTGATTTTGGATTTATTATCTAAGGGACTGAAAGTGGCACCGGAATAAATTTGTTTATAAGCATTAAGTGCCAAAGAGAATTTTTTATTCGACATAAAGATATCCCCGAGGAGCAAGAGAGCATTGTCTGTTATTGCTGAGGATGGATTTTTTTGCACAATACTCTTAAGAATTTGAATTGCGCGTTTTGTTTGCCCAGACTGGTATAATCTTTGAGCTTGGGTGAATTTATGAATATCCCGTTGGTCTGCTTTTTGAGGAGGATGGCGTTCAGGTGCTATGGAACAGCTATTCAATAATAATAAAAGGAGAGTCAAAAAAACAGGATTCATTTTAACCTTCTTACATTTTCTATATATTCTCTCATGAGAGAGGAATCTTTTAAATCTTTATCAAAGTCTCTCAAGATTTTTTTTTGATTCCCACTTAATTTTTCAGGGATATCTATGAAAATTTTTATATGTAAATCGCCATTTCCTGGAGCTTTTAATCGAGGAAAACCTCGATTCTTCAGTCTAAATATTTTGCCAGATGGCGTTCCTGGTGGAACCTTCAATTCTATAAAACCAGTGAGTGTGGGCACCTGTATTTTATCGCCTAA
The DNA here is from genome assembly GCA_965116215.1 of Bdellovibrionales bacterium. Lineage (GTDB taxonomy): Bacteria > Bdellovibrionota > Bdellovibrionia > Bdellovibrionales > JAKFYE01 > CBDBKL01. The sequence goes on from OZ220494.1 coordinate 1,456,331, forward strand.
AGTGGCCTGCATGTACCTAATGGGAACATTGATAAAAACATCATCTTTTTTTCTTATAAATAAAGGGTGGTTTTGAATGCTAATCATAACGTAAAGATCTCCTGAAAGCCCTTTAAATCCCTTGTCTCCCTCCCCTCGGAGCTTTAATTGTTGTCCTGAGTGAATGCCGGGAGGAACTTTTACTGTTATTTTTGCAGATTCTGTCCCCTCAGGTATTTTTCTTATATAACTTATAGTTTTTTCAGTGCCAATGGCCGCTTCAATAAGGTCAATATTCAGTGTGTATCTTAAGTCAGAGTTATGTTTTTCAGGCTTGTCTGTAGATGACTTATCTATAGATGTAAAAAAATCGTTAAAAAGGTTACTGAAGATATCTGGTGAGGGATCTGTATCTTCTTCTGCAAACTTTTTTTGGAAATTTTGTTTTTGAGATGATGATGAGGGTCTTTTTGTATAGGAAGAGTTTGGCTTTTTAAAATGGATTTTATCGTAGTCTGCTCTTTTTTTATTGTTTTTTAGTGTATCATAGGCCTCAGAGAGTTCTTTAAACTTGGATTCCGCTTGTTTATTTCCATCATTTTTGTCTGGATGATACCTTAATGCCAGCTTTCTATAGGCTTTTTGTATCTGTTCTTTATTAGCAGAGCGAGGAAGATTTAATATTTTATAGTAATCTTTTTTTTTCAATGAATATACCGTTAGTTTTTATCTTTCACCTTTTCTTTAGAAACAATGACTTGTCCATATCGGATCACTTTATCATTTAATGTATAGGGCTTTTTGTAAACTCGCAGAACACGGCCAGGCGGAGTTTTTTCATCTGATTCTTCGCTACCAAGTGCCTCATGTATATTTGGGTCAAATGCCTTTCCCAAGCTGGGCACTTCTTTAACATTAAATTGTGTTAAAAACTTTCGAAATTCATCGGCAATAAGAGTCACTCCTTTTTTAAATTCCTTAATATTTTCTGAAGATAGATTTGTGTTCAGAGCATGTTCAAAATTATCAAATATATCGAGGAAAGAAAGAATGAGTGATTCATTTGCATATCTTATAAGTTGTGATTGCTCTTTTATCATGTTTTTTTTGTAATTATCAAATTCAGCCCTCAAATAGAGATAGTCTTTTTTCATTTGTTCAAGGGCCTCTTTAGAAGAGGACTCCTTTTTCTTTTTTGTCTCCAAGTCTTGTTTTTCACTCTTGGCCTCCGTGCTTTGGATGTCTTTTTCTGCCTCAAGAGAGGGACTCTGATCTGTTTTCAAATCCCCACCATTTTTATAAGAGTGTTTATTGCTGTTGCCAACGCCTTGCTCCATTCTTTTGTTTTTGGTCTCTTTACTCTTTTTCATATTCTCCTTCAAAATGTCTGTTGTTGAACTGGTCTTATTTATGTGTTCTGTGTGTAAAAAGTCAAACCTATGAGGTCCTTACAGTTGACACAATAGCACAGAATATCAAGACTTTGAGAGGTCTTCTGTTAAAAAAGTCAACTCTTGAAAGACAAAATTAGGGGTCAGTTTTCCTCTTTCAGACAGAGACCATCTCCCTTCTCTGTGCTGAAGATAGTATGAGGACTTCAGTGTATTGAGTCTATCAGTCAGTATTTTTTTATATTTGGAAGGAAATTTTAGAAGCTCATCTTCTGAAAATCCATTCATAAGTCTTAGTCGTGTGTGGAAAAAGTCAGTCAATTTCTGATGAAGTTTTAAATGTTCAATATTTTTATGGGGTAAATGGGCGTACGGGGAGTCTAATTTGTTTGTGTTATTAATGAAATCTTTGTATTTGACAAGGCTGGGAGGGTTCCAAAATCGTATGCCCCAGGGGGCTGTCTGCAAATAGGAATGAGCACTCATACCTATTCCAAGATAGGATTTATCTGTCCAATATAGAAGGTTGTGTCGTGATTCACATCCTTTTTTTGCATAATTAGAGATTTCATATTGTTTAAAACCCTTGTCTTTTAATATGTTCCAAATGAGTTTGTACATTTTTATTTCCAGGGATTCAGAAGGGCGTAGTTTATTTAAAAAGTGAGATTTATCAACGGTAAGACAATATGCGCTGATATGAGACGGGTTGTAGCTTAAAATGTGTTGGATATCTGAAAAAACATGTTGGAGTGTTTGATGAGGTAAACCGAAAAGTATATCGCATGTAAAATGAACATCTAACTGTTGAAGGAGTCCTAGTGTTATCTGAGAATCAGAAGATGTATGCTTTCTTTTTACATATTTAAGTTTTTTATCATCAAATGTTTGTACTCCGACGCTAAAACGATTGATGCCACTTTTCATAAGGGCTTTATAGTCTCTTTTTTTATAAGTTCCAGGGTTAATTTCAATAGTGATCTCACAATCTTTGTTTAACTGAATATGTGATTTGATATAAGATAAAATGTCACTGATCTGGTGAGCTTGTAAAAGACTTGGTGTCCCACCTCCAAAATAAATGGAAGTTAAAGAACTGGTTTTAAAGTGAGGGAGTTTTAGTTGGATTTCTTTTTTGAGTAAGCTAACATAAATATCTGGTGTTATAGGGTGATCTTTTAAGACTGTGGAAAAGTCACAATAACTACATCTTTGTAGACAATATGGAATATGAATGTAGAGTCCTTTTAACATAAGAAATAAGGTAACCAATGTTAAGAAAAATGCAATTGAGAAATGGGATGAAGGTTTATCTTTATCCAACGTATACATCTCCTATTTTGGCCTTTTATCTTTGGGTCAATACAGGAAGTGCTGATGAAAAGAAGGGTGAGGAAGGCATAAGTCACTTTATTGAACATCTTTTGTTTAAAGGAACAAAAAAATATAAAGTGGGTGAAATCGCATCGGTGATTGAAGGTGCTGGTGGAAGATTAAATGCTTATACATCTCTAGATCAGACTGTTTTTCACATTACTATTTCAAGAAATTATTCTCATTTAGCGTTAGATGTTCTTTTTGAAATGGTGGGAAGACCAAGCTTCGACCCACAAGAAATTGATAATGAAAGAGATGTTGTTTTAGAGGAAATCAAGCGTTCAGCAGATTCATCATATAGAGAGGCCAGTCAGTTATTATTTTCTACTGTTTACAAAAAGCATCCTTATGGGGTTCCTGTTATTGGGTATGCAGAAAATATCAAGTCATTTTCTCCTGAAAAAATAAAAAACTTTTTTAAATCAAGATATTCTCCTGACAACATGAGCCTTTATATTGTAGGGGATATGGATGAAAAGGAAATGAAAGAGAACATTATAAGGGAAAGTCAAAAGATGACCCCTTGTCAATTAAAACCCGTTCGACGCTGTTTTGAGAGTGTGCAAAGTCAGCCGATCTTTAAATATGAAAAGAGAGAATTTAGAGAAGTTATACTACACATGGCATGGAGAGTACCCTCTGCAAAGAGTAAAGTGGCTCCAGCTTTAGAAGTTCTTGCCCTGATTCTGGGGCAAGGAGAATCTTCAAGGTTATTTAAAAGATTGAAATTAGAGACGGGTCTTGTCACCTCTATCGGAAGTTCCTATTATGCCTTGGTCGATGAAGGGCTTTTGACGATATCTCTTACTCTCGAAGAAAAGAAGGTTATACAGGCACTTGATGTCTTGGGGGAAGAGCTGACACGATTTTTACTTGAAGGTCCACGACAAGAAGAGTTAAAAAAAGCGCAGTACCTTTTACAATGTGACGAATTATATTCTGTGGAAACTGTGGATGGCAAAGCACAGAGATTAGGTCATGATGCACAGATCTTTGATGATCCAGAGTATTTTCAGAAATTTCTTGAAAAGGTAAATAAAGTGACTTTGCAAGATATTTATAATGTCACTCATAAATACTTAAAGTCAGAAAAAATATCAATAGTTTGTATGAGTCCTAAGAAGAGTAAAAATTTGAATAAAAATATTCAAAAGTGGATTAAGGGTTATCAATTATCGTGTGCCTTTTCATCTCTTTTTAAGAAAGAAAGAGAAAAATCTCTAAAGGTATTTCCGGTATTTAATAAAAATCTTTTAGAAAAGATGAAATCCAAAGAAAAACCGAGTCACGAGCGGATAGTATTTCGTTCGGGGACAAAAATGGTTTATCGATCTAGTTATGATTCTCAAATATTTTCCCTTCATTTAGCATTTTTGGGTGGGGCTCGCTGTGAAATAATGTCTCAACAGGGGTTATCTGAATTGGTAAGAGTAACATTGCTTTCAGGGACTAAAAATCACTCTGAAATTGAGTTGAGAACGCTTTTGGATAATAAGGGCATATCTTTGTATCCGTTTTCTGGAAGGAATACAATAGGACTTACAGTGTCTGCTTTAAGCGATCAATTCTCTTTAGCTCAAAAGCTATTGTTTGATATTGTAGCCCATGTCCAATTTGATGCAGATATTGTTGAAAGAGAAAAAGCACAACTTTTGAATATGATTCAAATTAAAAAAGACTTTCCCGATCAGATAGCTATGTCTTTGTTTTGTAAAAATCTTTTTCAAGATCACCCCTACTCGAGAGACCCTCTTGGAACAAAGAAAACCATAAAAAGTTTAACAAAGACGAATATCAATAGGTGTTGGAAGCAAACAGCAACACAAAACAATCTTTGTGTGGTTTTATCTGGAAATTTTCCAGTTTTAAATGCCAAATCTTTTTGGCAGTCACATATAGAACAACTGCCTATTGGGAAAAAAATAAATATGAAAACTCCTCTGCCACCTTTGACAGAAGATCATTTTATTTTTGAGTCATCATGTAAGGAGCAATCTCATATTATGTATGGAATGAGAGGATTGACTTTCAATGATTCTCAGAAGTATGTGCTTCATGTGTTACAGGCCATTCTTGCCGGGCAGGGTGGTCGACTGTTTACTGAACTTAGGGATAAAGCCTCTTTGGCGTATACTGTAGCACCTGTCAAAATGGAAGGGATAGATACAGGATTGTTTGGGGCTTATATTGGATGTTCTCCAGAAAAGAGTCAAAGGGCTATTTCGCTCTTAGAGCAAGAGTTTTATAAAGTTTCCAATGTGAAAGTCTCTTCTCTAGAGTTGGAAAGAGCTAAAAGATTCTTGATAGGAAAACATGATATTCATTTACAGAAAAGTTCATCTATTGCGAATTATATTTTATTCAATGAAATTTATGATGTTTCTTATAGAGAGCTTTGGGATTATCAGAAATATATTTTAAATGTGACAGAGGACGATGTACTCAATATGGCTCAGAAACTTTTTTCTCAACATAAAGTCACTGTTGTGGTAGGTCGAGATAATCCCTTTTGAGGGTGGAAAATTATAGAAGGTTTAATTTTTAGATTCAGATAGAGGTGTTACAAGTATACCTTTTGATACCAGTATGTCTCTGGCCACTTGAGATCTTGTTTTCAAATAAGATTCATAGATTTGAATAAGGTTAGATTCTGTTTGAATTGCTGATTTTTTGCTGATCCAAGACAATATATCTACAAATTGAACAAATTTACTCGAGAGTTCATTAAAAATTTTTCTAGAAGTATCCTTTTTCGTATCTTTGGCTAAGACTGTATAGGCAGCTCCACCCATATCCACATAGTAATTCACATCAACAAATTTGCGAGAGAGACTTTCTGCAAAAAAGCCACTGATGTACAAGGAGGTATCTCCTAACTTTTTAAGTGTGTGATATTTGACAGCCTCTGTCTCATTGAAGGCTTTTAAATACAGTGCCGCTAATGTAGAGCGTTGCTTTTTTCCAGATAGAGATTCTTCATCAAAAAGATTGGAGGCATTCATATAGTGCCTGAGTAGATCAACTAAATAGGCCTTAGTCTGAGGAAGTGTATCAAGACGCAGCTTTCTCGATGCCACTTCAACTTCTTCTTTAAAATAACCCTCCGATGATAAGCAGAGGGAAGATCTCTCATGCTTCATCTTACTTTATTATTTTACCCTGATAGAGATTTTTTGTCTAACTGCGTCCAATATTTTCTTAGTCTTTTGTCTAGTTTGTTTATTTTTCGCTAAGGGGTCTTCGAAAGAGATTGGAAGTGATCTCAAAGAGGCCAACTGTTATGATCTCAGGGATGTTTAATATTGGATTTTTAGAACTTTTTATAATTTGCGCTATTGGTCTTTTGGTTGTTGGACCTAAGCAATTGCCGGAGGTGGCTGGAGCTATTGGTCGGTTTCTGGGAGATTTAAAACGAACAACAGAAGATATGACCCATTCTTTTTTAAATACAAAGAAAAAAACAGAGGATTTTTTACGTCATACGGGTGAAGAGATTGAAGAGGGGATATTCTCTAATTCTGAAAAAGATATGCAAAAGACCACAATAAAAAATGAAATCGGTCAAAGTGATTCCAAATTGGATGCGAAGGTAGAATTTGCAAAGAGCATAGAGAAGAATAGAGAAAGTCGTTTGGCATTTGGAAAGAAAGTCTCCGAAAGAGGTGTAGAAGAAGATAAAGCGCATCAAAAACCAGAGGATAAACCTGATGGCCGAAATGCAGAACGCCGATGAGGGTGAATCCTTTATTGAGCATTTAACTGAACTCAGGCAGCGTTTGATTTATATTCTATGCATTGTTCTCGTGGGCTCTGGTATTTCATGGATTTTTTCAGAACATATTTTTGAGATTTTAAGGCGGCCTATTTCTCCTTACCTCCCATCAAGTGATGGGGGATTGGTGTATACAGGTGTCATGGAAAAGTTTATTTCTCATGTTAAGGTCTCACTGCTTTCAGGTGTGATTCTTACAACTCCCCTATGGCTTTATCAGATATGGTGTTTTATAGCTCCTGGACTTTACAGGGGAGAAAAAAAGTTTGCACTATCTTTTTTGTTTTCTGGAACAGTTCTTTTCTTGTCGGGAGTTTGTTTTGTCTATTTTATTGTCTATGATATAGCCTTTGATTTTCTTATGAATTTTGGGGGCACAATAGATAAACCATTAATAACTATTGGGGAGTATTTATCTTTTTTTTCCATGACAACTTTATTATTTGGTGTGGCTTTTGAGGTGCCTTTGGCCCTTGTGCTTATGGGTGTTATGGGTGTTATCGATCATCATTTTCTTCAGAAGAAAAGAAAATATGCCATTGTCCTGATAGCTATCATTTCGGCTTTAGTCACACCTCCAGATCCGCTCAGTATGTTGATGTTGATGTTTCCATTACTTGTTCTGTATGAAATCTCTGTTGTCCTTGTAAGGATTTTCGGACGAAAACAAAAAACTTAATATACAGAATAAACGTGTAGGGGCAGTTCCGCTACATCAAGCTTTAGCTGATAAAAGACTAGAAATTGTAGAGGCACTTTTAAAATATCCTAATATTGATCCTAATGTAAAATCTGCAGTTGGAGCTACACCTTTAGATTACGCTATAATTTCAGGAGATTTAAAAATTGTAAAAGCCCTTCTCAAACATCATGATGTTGATATTTATGGGATAAATATGAACGGAAAAACTCCCCTTCAAATGGCAAAGTATTTTGCTTCCAAGTCGGTTGAGATTGTAGAGTTTATAGAAAGGGAAATAGAGGAAAGACAAAGACAGCAAATAAAAGAAGGCTCTTGTTACATTAATTAAAGTTTTGTAAAATAAAATCTTTTTTAAGTATAAGATGAGTGAGTTATTAAAATTTTTTTCATAAAAATCTCTCCGCATCCCTTTTAAAAGCATAATACATCTTTGCTTAATAACAACTCGCATTTTGTCCGAAAATTGTATTTGAGTATCGGAACAATCTTCTGTCTAGATCGAATGTGCTTTGCTTTTAGGGTTGTTTCTTTTTTGCAAAGAGCTTCATTGAAATTGATTTTTGAAAGAAAAATCTATAAAACTATAAATAAAAAGGCAGTTAATATATGTCAGAGTCAAGAAAACGCTCCACAGCAGAAGAGTTTTGGGCAGGAATGGCTGAACTCAAAGAACAAATGAAAAAAGCTGATCGTCGGTTTGAGAAACAAAAGCGGGAAACTGATCGACGCATTAAATATTTAGATGAACTTTTTACTGGTCAGTGGGGAAAGCTCATGGAATCTCTTGTCGAAGGAGATTTAATTCGACTTTTGAATGAAAGAGGTATCGAAGTTGAAGGGACATTTCCTCGTGTCAAAAAGAAATTTGATAACGAGCCATATGAAATTGATATTATTGCGACTAATGGAAAGGAGATTGTTGTCGTAGAAGTGAAGACAAGTCTTAAGGTTCGAGAAGTGGATGAGTTTATGGATAAATTAAAAAAATTTAAGAGAGTTTTTCCTGAATACAACACTCGAACGATTTATGGGTCTGTGGCTTATCTTAGGGTCAATGCTCATGCTGATGTTTATGCTGAGAAGCGAGGTCTTTTTGTCATAAGAGCGACAGGAAGCAGTGCAAGTATAAAGAATAAGAAGACATTTAAGCCTAAAATATTCGGATGATACCTTTGGAAATGTGTTCGTTTTTCTTTAACAGATAGTGGGGATCAGTTATAACATCCCATAGCTTCTTCTAAGGCCTCTTTTAATCTTTTTAATTCGATAAGGTCAGAGATTTCTGTAAATAGAGAAGAGGTTATTTTTTCATCCATATGTTTTGGTATTTTTGCTCCATTCTTAATAAGTAAAATAGCTGCACTTTTTATATTCTTATTTTTGTTTTCAGTATGATAAGCCTGCCTTTCATAGAGAAGTTCTAGCGGTGTGACTTTTTTGTTTCCAATATATTCTGCTTTGGCATTCACATCTGCCCCTGCGGCAATAAGTATTTTCACTTTTTCAAATAGGAGTTCTGGATAAGTACTTTTTACTGCCTCATGTAGAGGTGTGCTCCCCTGTCGATCTGCTCTATTGACAAGGTCTTTTGTTTTTTTAAGAAATCTTCTTAAATTTTTTACTGAACCTGACTTTGCAATGAAGTGCAGAACAGTTTGTCCGTTATTATCCCTGACCGTAGGATCTACTTTATTGTTTGCCAGAAGAATACCTGTTATTTTTTCAATGGAGAAATATGTAGAGGTAGATGGTGGTGCAAGAGCAGCGGAGGCAGCTATGTGTAGGGCTGTTCGGCCTTTAGAATCTTGTATATTAGCATTAATGCTTTTATGAGATAACAGTTCGGTAAGAGATTTTGTGAGGGAGGCATCAGAGGCTATTGTTCTATGCCGCTCAGTTATTATAGAATGCAATAGTGTATTTCCTTTATTATTAACAACATTGGGGTCAGCTCCTGCATTTAAAAGGAATTTGAGCGTTTCTGGGTTTGGTAGAGCCTCTCTTAGAGCTGTTCTTCCCAAATAGTCTCTAGCTTCTATATCTACCTTCTTTTTACCAAAGAGCAGAAGGTCACCTATCTTTGAGGGATCGTTTGTCAATGATCCCCTTTGTGCGAATGCATGGAGAGCTGTTTGGCCTAATTTATTTCTAGCATTCATATCGATTTTGGGATGATCTACTAGATGAGCTAAAGATTCTACAGAATTTCTATTAACTGCCATGTGTAAAGTGGTCCCGACACCTTTAACCTGTATATTGGGATTTGCACCTGCAGCAAGAAGAGTGGCTAAATTGTCTACTTTCCTTCCCTTTATCGCCTCATGCAAAGGGGTAGAGGGAGGGGAATAGTTGGCCCCAGAAAGTAGGACGTTCATATGGGCACCACGCACTAACAGTGCTTCTATAAACTTTGGATTTTTTGCTTTTGAAGCAGCATAATGAAGTAGCCAATCCAGGACTTTAGAATCATTCACAAAAGAGATGAAGAATTTAAAATGGCCAAATTGGTTAAAAAATATAGATTTTTTAGCACCATTAAAAAAAGCATATTGAAGTTTTCCCATCTCTTTTAATTTTTCATTCACTTCATTGATATCTCTATCTATTATTTGATTTTGTAGACTGGAGTCCTGTGCAGTAGGTTCATTCAATGTATGGGACTTGTTTTGTTCTGCTATCACTTGTAATGAAAAACTTAAAATAGAAGAAAAAAGAAACACAAAGATAAATAGTTTCATAGACATCCTCTTTGGAAATGAAAAACTAGAGACCACACACACACACACACACACACACACACTCTCTCTCTCTCTCTTGTGTGTCAATAGGGTTTTCATGAGAGCATGAAATTTTATCGATGTATAGTCCATCGATCGACAGTCGAGAAAATTTCTCAAATAGGAATGTCTAAATTGTAGAAGATTTTATCTGACGCTGACTGTTGTAGAAAAGTGGAAGTGATATAAGTGTTGTCATTCAGATTTAATGTGACACTGAATGAAAGAGAAAAGAACAATTTTAATTTAGAGAGTGATGTTTTCCTTATATTGACCGAAGACTTTTCTTAATGCATCAGAGATCTCTCCAAGAGTGGTCTTTTCATGAACGGCATCTACAAAAAGAGGAATTAAATTCGTTTCTCCATCTGCTGCATTTTGAATTTTTTCCAAATGCTTTTTTACCTTTTGTTTGTCACGATTTTTTTTAAATACTTGGAGTCTTTGAATTTGATCCCTTTCAATCTGTGGATCTACTTTTAAGATATCTACTGAACGCTTTTCTTCAAGGTCTTGAAAGGCATTAACACCCACTATAATCTCTTTTTCAGAATCAATATCTTTTTGAAAAGCGTAAGCTGATGTTTGGATTTCTTTTTGAATCCAACCGGAATGTATACACTTTATAACGCCACCCAATTCTTCAATGCGATCTATATAATCTTTTGCAAGTTTTTCTATATTATTGGTGAACTCTTCAATGAAATAGGATCCGCCCATAGGATCAGCAACGTCTTTTATCCCTGATTCATTGGCTAATATTTGCTGTGTTCTCAATGCAATTGAAGCTGCTTTTTCTGTGGGAAGCCCCAGGGCCTCATCCATAGAATTTGTATGAAGACTTTGTGTTCCACCCATAATTGCGGCTAAAGCTTGTAGGGTAATGCGTGTAATATTATTTTCTGGCTGTTGTGCTGTTAATGAAACACCAGATGTTTGAGCATGAAATCGTAATCTCATTGCATTGGGGTTTGTTACTCCAAATCGTTCTTTCATTAATTGAGCCCATAGACGACGAGCGGCTCTAAATTTTGCAATCTCTTCAAAAAAATTATTATATACGTTGAAAAAGAAACTCAATCGCTCACCCAATTGATTGACATCTAGACCTTTGTTGATGGCCGATTGAACGTACACCATGCCATTAGCTAACGTGAATGCTAACTCCTGAGCGGCTGTGCTACCGGCTTCACGAATATGATATCCAGAGATGCTGATGGTATTCCATTTTGGAATGTTATCTCTACAGTATTCAAAAATATCTGTTGTGATTCTCAGTGAAGGTGTCGGCGGATAAATATACGTCCCTCGGGCAATATATTCTTTTAAAATATCATTTTGAATAGTACCCGATATCTTTTTTAAATCGATGTTACGTTGACGAGCTAAAACAACATAAAAGGCTAATAAAATACCTGCAGTTGAATTGATGGTCATAGATGTGGATATTTTCTCAAGGGGAATATCTTCTAAAAGCCTATCCATGTCTTCAATAGAAGAAATGGCCACACCCACCTTGCCCACTTCCCCTTTTGACATAATATGATCAGAGTCATATCCCATCTGTGTTGGTAAATCAAAGGCAATACTGAGGCCAGACTGCCCCTTTTTTAATAAGGATTTATACCGTTTATTGCTCTCTTGTGCTGATCCGAACCCAGAGTATTGTCTCATTGTCCAAGTACGAAATCGATACATAGAAGGATAAATACCTCTTGTAAAAGGGTATTCTCCAGGAGGGCCAATAGATTCAGATCCATAGCTTGTCTTCAAAAGTATTCCACTACGAGTTTTGATGTCTTTATCACTCATAAGTAATAAGTTCAGCCCCCGCTTCTATATTTTGGCCCTTTTTGACAAGTATGGATTTTATTTGAACATTATTTGCTGCTTTCATTTCGTTTTCCATTTTCATAGCTTCCATAACTAAAAGAGGATCTCCAGCTTTGACCTGATCTCCCTCTTTCACGAAAATATCTATGATCTTTCCCGGCATTCCAGAAATCAGCGCACCGGTTTTACCTAAAAGCCCTTCGCTCTTTAGACTTTCATGAAGAAGGGTCTCGTCATTAAGAAGTTTGATTTTTCGATAGGAACCCTGTGTGTAGACGTCATAATTGATGCCATTTTTAACGACATCAATCATATAAGAGGAATTTTGAAACAAAAAGCTAATAGCGTTATCAACAGATGTGTAGTGATTTTTTGAAATGTTATAAACCTTTCTTTTTTTGTTGGGATCGATAATGTCGATCTTCCACTCTTTGGAATTTTCCGTAAGATGTATTTTATAAGTTTTGTTTTTTATTGAAGCTTCAAAATACATCTTTATCTTAACCCCTCTGCACGAGCACAGCGTCTCCATTTGTCATTAACTACTGGTATACCTTTCATTTTTTTCTCTTTATACGCCTCAATAACAGCTGGGATTAAAAATATGCGATCATCAATAAATTGAAAAAGGTCATCTTGAGATTGTTTAAACTCATTTTCTAAAAAGCGAGTTGTGTAGGTGCCGTTTATAAACTTTTCTGACTTTAAGATAGATCTATGCAAAACAATATTTGTTTTGATACCTGAAATAAAAAACTCAGTGAGGGCATTGTTTAATCTTTTGATGGCTTCATTTCTATTTTGCCCCCAACAAATGACTTTTGTGAACATCGGGTCATAATGAATAGGGATTTCACAGCTAGAGTAAGCACAGGAATCAACTCTGACAAAGGGTCCATGAGGGTGTCGGCAGTGTCGTATAAGCCCTGGTGAGGGCATAAAATGCACTGGATCCTCCGCACATATACGAGCCTCTATCGCATGTCCTTTTTGTTGGATTTGATCTTGTGAAAGTTTTTTTCCAGTGGCAACTAAGATTTGTTCTTGCGCAAGATCAAATCCAGTGATCATTTCTGTTACTGGGTGTTCCACCTGTAGGCGAGTATTCATTTCCATAAAGAAGAATTCTTTTGTGGTATTATCAAATATGAACTCAAATGTTCCAGCACCAACATAATGAATATGTTGAGCTGCATTGACAGCGATTTCTCCCATTTTTTTACGAATATCTTCGGGGACAGATGGGCTGGGAGCCTCTTCTATTATTTTTTGATGCCTTCGTTGTATGGAACATTCTCGATCAAAAAGATGTATAACATTACCATGTGTGTCCCCAAAGACTTGGATTTCAATATGTTTAGGATTTTCGATAAAGCGTTCGATATATACCGAACTGTTACCAAAATAATTTTGAGCCTCAGAGCGTGCAGAGCGAAATGTATTTGGTAAATCTTTTTCATTTTGAACAAGCCTCATTCCCTTTCCTCCCCCACCAGCTGTCGCTTTTATGAGAACGGGTAGGCCAATTTTTTGAATGAGTTTTTGTGCTTCCTCTATTGTGTCTACGGCATGAGAACTGCCGGGAACCGTAGGGACTCCTGCCTTTTTCATCGCCTCTTTGGCTTGAATTTTATCTCCCATCATTTCAATTGTTTTCGCAGAGGGGCCAATAAATGTGATTTTTTCCCCTTTAAGGCGTTGTGCAAAATCAGCGTTTTCGCTTAAAAAACCATATCCTGGATGGATAGCCTCTGCTCCAGAAGACTTTGCCACGTCAATAATTTTATCAATATTTAGATAAGAAAGATGGGTTGGTGCCGGTCCGACTTCATAGGCCTCATCGGCCAGTGTGACATGGTATCCGTTGCGGTCAGCTGTTGAATAAATAGCAACACTTTTTATTTGTAAATTTCTACACGCCCGAATCAACCGTACGGCAATTTCTCCCCTGTTAGCTATAAGGATTTTTTTAAACATCTGTTGCTCTACCTACTTTTTCATGAGTCATAAGGGAATATTTCCATGTTTTTTAGGGGGCAATAAATCCCTTTTGTTTTTTAACATTTCTAATGATTCGCATATTTTTTTTCTTGTGTATTGGGGTTCAATCACTTCATCAATATAGCCAAGAGCAGCCGCTTTATAGGGAGTGTTGAAGGTTTTTTCATAATCTTCAGTGAGTTTTTGTCTTTCTTTTTCAGGGGATTTTGAATTTTTTAATTGTTTTCTAAAAATAATGTTAACAGCTCCCTGAGCTCCCATAACAGCAATTTCTGCTGTAGGATAGGCTAAGTTAATATCTGCTCGCAGGTGTTTGGAAGCCATAACATTGTAAGCCCCACCATAGGCCTTGCGAGTTATTATTGTAATTAAAGGCACGGTTGCTTCTGCGTAGGCATATAATAACTTAGCTCCGTGGGTAATAATGCCGCTCCATTCTTGATCGATACCGGGTAAAAAACCAGGGACATCGACAAATGTAATAATGGGTATATTGAAGGCATCACAAAATCGAACAAACCGTGCAGATTTTATGCTGGCTTCAATATTTAAACATCCAGCTAAAACCTGTGGTTGGTTAGCTACTATGCCAACGCTTTTTCCACCATATCTTGCAAACCCAACGATAATATTTTTGGCGTAGTGCTTATGAACCTCTAGAAAATGTCCTTCATCTATGGTTTTACGAATCAATTCATTCATGTTGTATGGTTTTTTAGGATTAGGGGGTATAAGCTCGTTGAGCGATGTTTCTGCACGGTCGATGCTGTCGTTACAGGACCAAATAGGGGTATCATCCATATTGTTACTGGGTAGAAAATTCATCAGCTCCCGAATAAGTAAAAGACACTGTTTGTCGTCATCGGTAATAAAATGGGCTACCCCTGATTTTTCAGCATGTGTTCTGGCTCCACCTAGTTCTTCTTTAGTGACATCTTCATGGGTGACTGTTTTGACCACATTAGGTCCAGTGACAAACATATGGCTTGTGTCTTTTACCATAAATATAAAATCTGTAATACTAGGACTGTATACGGCTCCACCTGCACAGGGACCCATAATAGCATTGATTTGCGGCACAACACCTGAGGCATGTGTATTTCTTAAAAAAATATCAGCATAGCCTCCAAGAGCCTCTACTCCTTCTTGGATTCTGGCCCCTCCAGAGTCATTTAATCCAATAACTGGGGTTCCATTTTTTATAGCTAGATCTAGTATTTTACATATTTTTTTCGCATGGGATTCAGAAAGACTGCCACCAAAAACAGTAAAGTCTTGACTGTAAACATAGACTCGCTTTCCATTCACCTTTCCATAGCCAGTCACGACACCATCACTAAGAATTTTTGTTTTTTCCATGTCAAAGTTGGAACAACGATGAGTGACAAAGCGATCAATTTCTACAAAGCTTTCAGGATCGAGTAAGATGTCAAGGCGTTCCCTTGCTGTCAATTTACCCTGGGCCTTCTGTTTTTTGATGCGATCCTCTCCACCACCCAATTCAGCTTCGGCATTGAGTTGTAAAAGATGGTCAAGGAGGTTCTTATTTGTTTTGTTTTCCATCATAAGTCCTTATTTTTTAGAAGGCTCTTCACCTTATTTTTTATGGAATTCATCCTTTACTTTTTAAGGGTATATACGACCATAAAGCCGAGGAAAAGGAATTGTTTCTCTAACATGTGATAGTCCACAAATCCATGCTACAGTTCTCTCTAGTCCAAGGCCAAATCCCGAGTGCTCAAACGTTCCATACTTTCTTAAATCTAAGTACCACTTAAAATCCTCTTCTCTGAGGTGATGCTCTTTAATACGCTTTAAAAGAGTGTCATAGTCTTCTTCGCGTTGTGACCCTCCAATAATTTCCCCATAGCCCTCTGTAGCCAAAAGATCGCAACTTAAAGACATTTTCTCGTCGTTGGGATCTCTTTTCATATAAAAAGCCTTAAGAGCTGCTGGGAATCTGTGTATAAAAACGGGTTTTTCATATTGGGAGCTGATAATGGTTTCATCAGCTCCCCCAAAATCGTCACCGTCTTTAAAATCAGGGTTCGTTTTTTGAATGAGTTTTACAGCCTCTTCATAATGTAGACGATGGAAGGGGGTTTTCACTTTTTCAAGCGGTCTTATATCTCGTTCAAGTATAGATAGTTCAGACTCTTTATTTTTCAGTGTTCTTTGGACGATATATTCTATAAGTTGTTCTGCTAATTCCATGTTGTCGTTGAGATTGTAAAAAGCCATCTCCGGTTCGGCCATCCAAAATTCCATTAAATGCCGTCTTGTTTTAGATTTTTCTGCCCTAAATGTGGGACCAAAACAGTAGACTTTTCCAAAAGCCGCTGCTCCGGCTTCACTATACAATTGACCACTTTGACTCAGGAAGACCGCTTTATCAAAATATTGTGTTTTAAACAATGTGGATGTGCCTTCACAGGCGTTGGGAGTCAACAGGGGTGTATCTAATAGTGTAAAACCCTGTTCATCAAAAAAATATCTAATGGCCGCTATGATTTCAGAGCGTACACGTAAAGCGGCATGTTGTTTTCGTGATCTTAACCAGAGATGGCGATTGGCCATTAAAAAATCAATCCCATGGTCTTTGGGTGTAATGGGATAGTCATTTGAAGTATGGAGTATAGTCAAAGAATGGATGCCGAGTTCATACCCACCAGGGCTTCGATCTTCTTTGCGGACAACGCCTGTGACCTCAATAGTGGATTCTTGAGTCAGATCTGAAAAGCTTTCAAAATCTTTCTCGGAGCATTCTCCTTTTGAAAGCACAGATTGGCAAAATCCTGTGCCATCTCTAAGAAGTACGAATTTAATTCTTCCCGAGGAGCGTGTTTTGGCAACCCACCCCTTCAGTGTGACCACTTCTCCAACAGATTTTGAGAGTTGGTCAATTGTTGTTTTCAAGACGTCCTCCTTCAGACTATTTGGTGAGTTTATTTATCATGGAGTTTAAAACTTTCCTAGAGAGGGGATAATGCAGCGTAAATTTTTATATAATCCCATATTTCTTTATAAAGTTTGGAGGGTTTTATGGATAGTCCTAGCCTTTATTAAGGGTTAAGGTCTGGTATTTAGAATTTCTGTTGAAGAGGATATGAAGTGTTGGATTCTTTATAAAAAAGTTGAAAAATTTTTAGCGTCTATTCTTTGTTGGTTATCTTCTATGGAGTCGGATTTATCAATCAATTCAACGTAGCTGAGTGTGTCTTTAAATTGATCAGGAAATATGGCTATATTGAATCCAGATTTTGATCGAACGCTAGGGTAAATAATCCCCTGTATTCCAGATAGTCTCGCATAGTGACCAAACCACTGGGAAGTAGAGGGGCAATCAATCCAATAATCCCATTGTTGATAATTTGGCTCAAAAATTTTATTTTTTAATTGATTAACATTCTTAATAATACTCATTGATATTTTAAGTTTTTTAGCTTGTTTTTGATAAGATTTTGGCATTTTTATATGCTTAATGGAGTCATAAAAAGCAACTAATGGCTTCTCATTCCTAATATCAATCACACGCTCTAAAGATAAATTAATTCTTTGATAAGAAAATGATTTCATATTTTTTAGGGCTAAATCCAGTCCAGTAAAGGTTTTCTTTATATCATTTTTTGGCTCTGGAACTTTTTCAGAAAGAGCAGTCTCACAACTATCAGAAATATATAGAGCAGGAAAATATTTTTGATAGGAAATTGATTGTCCAAAATTAAATCTTCCTCCAGGGGGTGTAAGATAACTTCCCTGGCAAGAAAGAGGCTTTTTAGAAAATTTTGAACTAACAATTCTTGCTCCCTTTGGTAATTTGAAATCAGGAGATGAAGTTTGATACAGAGCTTGTTTTATTTTATCCAAAACGTTTTCTCTTTCCTTAGCAAGATAGTTTTGAAAATCTTTCCATAAATTTCGAGAATCTTTATTTAACTTATCAAGCCGTATTAATTCGTTTTCTAAAAAGCGATTTGGAGTAGCTCGTTTAAAAATTTTTTGAAAGATCGTTTCACTCCTTCTTTTCTGTCCTCTTTTCACAATTTAATATCCATTTTGAGCTGCCAAAATGAACTTTTGTACCTTATGATATCGTCCGTTCGTTATCAAATGTTTGGGGCTACTTCCTCCTAAATTTGGATTGGGAGTGTTCAACCAAAATTGAGTTTTTTGACTATCGCCATCAAATGTTTTTGCAACAAATTCTAAAGCAGAAGCTAATTCTTTAATTCTTTCTCTAGTGATTTTTCCCATCCTGTCTATTCTGATTTGGTCAGGGGAGAGACCAAATGCTTGAGCCAGCTCTTTCTTGGAGATATCTAAAAATTTTCTAGTGGCTTCCACATTGATTTCTCCTTCCTGAGTGAAGAGACCTAAAGAATTACTTAAAAGGGAGTCCGATATACTATTTTCAATCATTGTTATTCTCCTTAATTTTGTAACGTCCATTGAAGATGAGCAGTTTATATACCATAATTATACCATAAAACAACCAATTTAAAACCGAAAATGAATATATAAAAATATCAATTAATATCAAAAAATTATGTCGTTATTTTGCAGTTTAAAGAGCGATTTTTCATTTTCACCTTTGAAGGTTTCTGTGCAAAATCAGTGGCATTTGAGTTGCTTTCTTATCAGGGGTCTATTTTTCAGTTTTTTGTTTATAGATATGAGAATTTAATCTCTTCAGTATTTCAAAATGTGTTTTTGAATCTTAAAAAGTTTTAACGATAGATAGTTTGTTTAAGGACTTCGAGTAGGAACTTTCCAAAGACTGTTTTTTTACCTGTTTGTATCACCTCCTCATGGGAAAGAGGAGTTGCTGAAATACCGCTTGCAAGATTGGTGATACAGCTCAGACCCAACACTTTCATTCCTGAGTGTCGGGCAACAATAGCTTCTGGCACAGTACTCATTCCAACAGCATCCACCCCAATCTTTTTTAAAAAGTGAATTTCTGCAGGTGTTTCGTAGCTAGGGCCTGAAACACTACAATAGACTCCATCAAAATGGGGAATATTATTTTTTTTAAGAAGTCTTAGGGCCATTTTTCTTAGTTCTATATTATAGACCTCTGTCATATCTGGAAAACGAGGTCCAAATACATTAAGATTTTGTCCGCAGAGAGGATTTGTCCCCATAAGATTAATATGATCCCGTATGACCATTAAAGTTCCTGGGTTAAAGTGCTTTTGTATTCCTCCAGAGGCATTGGTTAAGATAAGAGTTTTGACTCCAAGGTGTGAGGCGACTCTTATAGGCAGAGTTACGGTTTCTAAATCATGCCCTTCATAGTAATGAAATCGACCACAGAAGACTAAAACTTTTCTATCACCAATGGAGGTTAAAAGGAGCTGTCCTTTATGTCCCGTTACAGTTGTTTGAGGAAACAGGGGAATGTTTTTATAATTGACTTCGTGAAGCACAGGAATCTCTTTTACAAAATCACCGAACCCAGATCCGAGAACAATAGCTGAATCGACATCTGTAAAACCTTCTTTTGTTAAGTAAGATGATATGGTTTGAATTTTTTTAAGAATTTCCATATTTATGACTCCTGAGCTTGATACAGATCTAAGGACTTTCTCTTATCTTATTTTTATCTTATGGACAAGTTTGTAAGGTTTTACCTATCCGGTTTCAGGAAGGGAGGGTATCTCTGGAGGAGACTCCTTTTTTTCTGGAGAGGATTTGATTTCTTGACCTAAAAATTTCATGCCATCTGATTCTTTAATTTTCTTATTGTTAATAAGATCTTTTATAGCTTGTTCAAATGTCACCATACCAAGCTGTCTTCCCACTTGCATAGCTGAAGGTATTTGAAATGTCTTTTCATCGCGAATCATATTGCCAATAGCTGTGGTATTCTTCAGTATCTCAAATGCGGCGACACGGCCCTTTCCTGAGATATGAGGAATTAAACCCTGAGCTATAATTCCACGGAGATTTTCTGAAACCATAATACGTATTTGTGCCTGTTGATCGGGGGGAAAGGCATCAATCATACGATTGAGTGTCTTGGGGGCACTGTTAGTATGGAGTGTTCCAAAAACCAAATGCCCCATCTCTGAAGCTGTTACGGCTAAAGAAATAGTTTCTAAATCCCTCATTTCACCCACAAGGATGATATCGGGATCTTCTCGTGTGGTAGCTCTTAGGGCACGAGCAAATGATTTTGTATGTACTGAAACCTGTCTTTGAGTGATGAGAGAGAAATGATTCTTATGAATAAATTCAATGGGATCCTCAATGGTAATAATATGAGCCCTTCTTGTTTTATTCACATGATCAATCATAGTGGCCAGAGTTGTGGACTTTCCTGACCCTGTCGGACCAACAATCAATATGAGTCCTTTATGGGCCTCAGTCATTTTTAATACGGTGGGTGGTAACCCCAATTCTTCAGCAGAGAGAATTTTTTCTGGAATGATTCGGAAAACAGCACTTATGCCGTGTTTTTGTTTAAGGCTGTTGCCTCGAAAACGTCCTAAGTTTTCATTATGGTAGGTAAAGTCTAAGTCCCAGCTTTCTTTTAATATTTTTCTCTCACTTTCTGAGAGTATTTCAAAAATTAAGTCCTCACATTCCTTTGGTGTCAGATTACGATGTTTGAGAGGCTTTATGCTTCCATCGATTCTCATATAAGGGGGGGAATTGCTGGAGATATGAAGATCAGATGCTCCCATTTGAGACATTGCTCTCAATAACCCATCCAATTTTGCCACATCTGCTCCCTGTTTATATTTCAGAAACCTCTAGCTATGAAGAGTTGTATCAATAGAAGTGGTAGATTTCTTTCGATTTATAGCTTTTCTATAGAGAGTATCGGTCTATTTCCCTACAAATATTAATTTGAAGGGAGAAATAAAGTAGTTTTTTGATCTAGCCCTATATTTAGGCTCTCTCTTGATGGTTCATAGAATATTTTTTGAGTGAGAAGCCGGTTTTCCTGTTTCAGTACGCAGAAGAGTGTATGGGCTATATATGATAGTATCTATAGATTTAAAAATATTTAAGTTGTGTGATGACTCACAAAGGACTAGGACATATAAAAAATGTCACGTGAAATATTAGTCAATAAGAAACAAAATAGAGTGGCTATTGTTGAAAACAATAAGCTCTTTGCTCTTATGGTAGGAACACAGGGAGGAGAGGAACTTGTGGGCTCTATTTATAAGGGACGTATTTTAAGAGTTCTTCCAGGAATGCAGGCTGCATTTGTTGATATAGGACTCCATCGTTCAGCTTTTTTGTATGTTGCGGATGTCATGACCCCAGATCAAAAGAAAAATGAAAACAGATGGAACTCTGGGGTCTTTAAAAGTGATGTCTATGAAAATGAAACTTCTATTCAGGAACAACTTGATGTTGGACAAAAGCTAATGGTTCAGGTCACAAAAAGTTCATTGGGGAAAAAGAGTCATAGGATTACAACATATATTTCTTTGTCTGGTCGATATGTTGTTTATATGCCAACAGTCAGACATTATGGGGTTTCAAAGCGCATTGAAAAAGAGAAAGAGCGTGAGAGATTAAAATCTGTTTTAGAAAAAAATCCACCTTCTGAAGGGGGATATATTGTCAGAACAGCCGGAGAGGGCGTCTCTAGTGAAGTCATTCGGTCAGATAAAGAATACTTGGAGGAACTGTATAGAGATATTCAAAAGTCTTATGAAGCAAAAGAAGGGGTGGGTCTGATCCATTCAGAGCTAGATTTGGAGCTTCGTGTTTTGAGAGATATGTTGACTAAGGATGTGACCAGAATTTTGGTTGATGACAAAAAGTCTTATGAAAAAATCAAAAAGTTTGTAAAAAAATTTTTGCCAGAACAGAAACTTTTTCTTGAACTATACGAAGGGGCCAGTCCTCTTTTTGATAAATATGATATTGATTTAGAAATATCTCGATCACTGGATAAGAGGGTCGCTTTAAAATCAGGGGGTTCTATTGTCATTGAAGAAACGGAAGCACTGGTTGTCATTGATGTCAATACAGGAAAATATGTGGGTAAAAAGAATCTAGAAGATACAGTACTTAAAACAAATCTTGAGGCTGTAGAAAGTATTGCGACTCAACTCAGAATTAGGAACTGTGGAGGAATTATTATTATAGACTTTATAGATATGAATAAGGAGAAGAGCCGAAATATTGTGCTGGATGCCCTAAAAAGGGAGTTACAAAAAGACAGAGTGCCGACACATATTTATTCTATGTCTGAATTGGGTTTGGTAGAACTCACACGGAAACGTGTGCAGTCCAGTTTAGTCAAAGCTCTTTGTGAGCCCTGTGCCTATTGTCAGGGGCGAGGCTATGTCAAAAGTAAAAAATGCAAATCTTGAGTTATCTATCTATTTTGAGAGTCTAAAGGACTGAATCCATAAAAGGGAAAGAAGAGTAACTAAATATTGACAGAAGCCTTGTCACATGGGAAATAACTGAAAAAAATTTATAAGGAAATAAAAAGATGTATGCTATTATTCGGACCGGTGGGAAGCAATATCGCGTAGAAGTGGGGCAGACCCTTCGGGTTGCAAAGGTGAATCAGAAAGTCAATTCAGAATTGACGTTATCTGATGTGCTCTATGTTAAGGGTCACGTAGGCACCCCTTATGTGGCTGGAGCAAAAGTTACTGCTATTGTCAAAAGAGAGGGGAAAGAGAAAAAGGTCCTTGTTTTTAAAAAGAAAAGACGAAAGGGCTATCGAAAGCTGCAGGGACACCGTCAGGATTTTGTGGAATTAGTTATTCAATCTATTCACACGCCTGATGGAAAGAAAGTGACAGCTAAAGTGGAGCAGTCGAAGTCAGCTTCAAAAAAGGTGGCTTTGAAGAAGAAAAAAACAAAAGTTGCATCCTCATCCATTCAAAAGAAAAAGGGTGTACAAGATTTAAAAAAACAAAAAGCAAAGAAAAAAACTAAAAAAACAGGTGTAAAGAAAAAAACTAAGACAAGAACAAAGAAAAAAGCAAAGAAGAGCACATAAGAATAAAAGGGAGCCTTTATGGCATCGAAAAAAGCTGGTGGAAGTACTAAAAACGGAAGGGATAGCCAGTCGAAGCGACTTGGCGTTAAAGTTTTTGGAGGTCAGAATATTCGTTCTGGAGCCATTATTATTCGGCAAAGGGGGACGAAAATTCATCCTGGCATCAATGTGGGCCTTGGCCGGGATTTTACTATTTTTTCCCTTATTGATGGAAGGGTGAAATTTGAGAGAGTTGACAAACGTAAAATGAAAGTTTCCGTCTATCCTCATCAAACTTCTGCTTAATTGAACATAAAAATTTAAAGATCATTTGTTAAAAATTTTCGCTCTATTTAAATATGAAATTTGTAGATGAAGTTAAAATTCAGGTTTGCTCTGGGAGGGGGGGGGCTGGATCCGTGAGTTTTCGAAGAGAAAAGAGGGTGCCTCGTGGGGGGCCTGATGGCGGAAATGGAGGGTGTGGAGGCAGTGTTATCTTTAAAGTCAATAAGAATAGGAATACGCTTTTTGGTTTTGAAAACAATAAACTCTATAAAGCCTCAGATGGGGAAAATGGAGGGCCTTCTCAAAAACAAGGGGCTTTTGGAAAAGATCTTGTTTTAGAAGTGCCTCCGGGAACTCTTATCAAGGATTTAGAAAGTGGGGAGTGTGTTGATTTGGAGAATGTCTCTGAAGTTCAGTTTGTAAAAGGGGGAAGGGGCGGAAAGGGGAATTGGCATTTTAAATCTTCACGGAATCAAGCTCCAGAGCAGTTTCAGCTTGGGGAACCCAGACAGACACGGAAAGTTCATTTAGAATTAAAATTAATAGCCGATGTTGGTATTATAGGTTTTCCAAACGTTGGTAAATCTACACTTATATCTGTTTTATCAAAAGCAAAATCAAAAATGGCCAGTTATCCCTTTACGACTCTTACTCCACACCTAGGCGTTGTAGAAATTGATGAAGAAAGATCTTTGGTTTTGGCGGATATGCCAGGTTTGATAGAGGGAGCTAGTGCAGGAAATGGTTTAGGAAATCAATTTCTAAAGCATATAGAAAGAACTTCAACATTTTTACACCTTGTGGATGCCAGTTGTGATGATCCTTTGAAGCGATATCAGAAGTTAAATAAGGAATTGGTTTTATACGATCAACAAAATGCAGATGATATGTATTTGCGTCCTCTGATGGAAAGAAAACAAATTGTTGTTTTGAATAAAGTAGATATTATAGAACAAAATCATTTAAGTGAAATTTTATCTGATTTTCAAAATTTTAAAGTGAATGCTATCCCGATATCTGCAATAACTCATGTGGGAATTGAGAAGTTGAGACGAGCTTTAAGAGAGTGTCACTCATGAATAGAGTGGGAGTTTTTGGAGGGACATTTAACCCTCTGCACATCGGCCATATTAATAGTATGTTAACAGTTCTTCGAGAAGCAAGTTTAGAGAAAATATATGTCGTTCCTAGTTTTCAGAGTCCAACAAAAGACTTTGTGAAACGCCCTTGTCCTGAAGAAAGACTTGAGATGTTAAAAGTAGGTCTGAAGGGATATGAAAAGACATTACAAGTTGATTCTCAAGAGATTCAAAGAGCTGGCGTGAGTTATACAATAGATACAATTGAGAACTACTGTAAGCTGTATCCAGCAAATGATATATTTTTAATTTTAGGAGCGGATGTATTTCATTATTTTGATGTATGGAAAAAAAATGAAGAAATTCTTTCTTATGTGAATTTAATTGTAACGAGTCGAAGTCGAACTCCTTTACCCCTTCATCTAGAGGGCCTTCCTAAGAGCGTACAAAAACATATTGTTGATTTTGATAAACGTCATGTCATGTTAGATACAGGCCGATTTATTCAGTTTATAAGACTTGATGATATTGATATTTCTTCCTCTGAGGTGAGGACTAAATTAAGAATGGGTCAAAAGGTAGAGAAGTTCTTAAACTTTGCAGTGGAGGACTATATTAAAGAGAATAGGCTCTACCAACCTCCTCAGTCTCAATGGGAAGACTTTTATGATATAACAAAACGAGCCGCTCAAATTTTAAACTCCAGAAAAGTGATGCAATTGAGAGTGTTTGATTTACAAAAGACAGAGATTCCAACAGATTATACAATTATTTCTTCATCTACGAGTCGAAAAGCGGCAAGATCAATTGCAGAATTTCTCATTAAGTCGTTAAGGGAGGAGTTAGGTCTTTCTCCTTTAACTATTGATGGCTTAGGGGAGGGAAGGTGGATTGCTGTTGATTATGGAGCTTTGATTGTTCATATTTTTTATAATTATGTACGATCTGAATATCAGCTGGAAGAGTTGTGGGGTGAAGGGACAGAGCTGTTTTTTCTTTAAAGACATTATTTTTTTCTTGTAACTCTGTTGAGATTTTATTTGATATATCCATTGAAGAGAGTGAAGTATGGGTCAAAAGATTTTACTGATTATTCTGGATGGATTTGGATTTAGGAGGGAGGTGACGAACAATGCGATTCATATGGCGTTGACCCCTCATTGGGACCAGTGTCTTAAAACCTATCCTTTCTGTCTTTTAGAGGCTTCTGGGACGTCAGTGGGTTTACCCCCAGATGTTATGGGAAATTCTGAAGTGGGGCATATGAATATAGGTGCTGGTCGAGTGGTCCCTCAGGATTTATTACGTATTAACACGAGTATTGAAAAGGGTTTTTTTAAAAAAGATGAAAAAGTAAAGTATATGGCGACTCAAAAAGGTGTTGTGCATCTTTTGGGTCTTCTCTCTGACGGAGGGGTCCATTCACATAGAGATCATTTAAAACTTCTTATAACTGCTATCACAGATATAAATCCTCAAAAAACAATTGTTATTCATCCCATTCTGGATGGGAGAGACTCCCCTCCTAAACAGGGTGTGGTTTATCTTAAAGACATCATTGAATTTATAGCTCCTTTTAAAAACGTTGAGATGGGAGTTGTATCAGGACGATTTTACACAATGGATAGAGATCGGAGATGGGAGAGGACAGAGTTGGCCTATAAGGCCCTAACGGACCTTGGAGAAAACACCCTTATTGTTTCGGATTGTGTTTTAGAACTTCAGAGGCAATATGATGAGTCTATTGTGGATGAATTTATACTCCCATTTAAAACCGCCCAGACAAAATGTCTTTCTAGAGGGGATCAGCTTATATTTTTTAATTTTAGGGCAGATAGGGCAAGACAGATCTCTCAATCCATTGCCTTAGAGGAGTTTTCTAAATTTAAAACACCGGTAAAGATTAATAGCTCTGACTATTTGACTTTTACGGAGTATCAAAAAGATTTTCCATTTCCGGTTTTATTTCCAAGGGAATGTCCTCAAAGAACCATGGGTGAGTTGGTTGCTGAGAGGGGTGAAAAGCAGTTGAGGATTGCAGAGACAGAAAAGTATGCACATGTTACTTATTTTTTCAATGGGGGAGTAGAAAGTCCGTTTTTAGGTGAGGAGAGAGTGCTTATAGAGTCGCCTAGGGATATAAGTACATATGATGAAAAACCAGAAATGAGTGCCTATGGTCTGACCAAAGAGGTCTTAGAAAATTTAAAGAAAGACTATAGGTTGATTGTTCTTAATTTTGCAAATGGAGATATGGTAGGGCATACGGGAAATCAGAGTGCGGCCATAGAGGCCGTTGAGGTTTTAGATGACTGTGTGGGAAGAATTATGATGAAAGCCCTTCCTGTGGGTTATGATATTATAGTGACATCAGATCATGGTAACTGTGAGTTGATGAAAGATCAGAGGTCGGGAGTGCCATTTACTCAACATACAATGAATCCTGTGCCCTTTGTTTGGGTCAGTGAGAGAGCCCGAAGAGAAAGACTTAAAAATGGTCGGTTGGCAGACATCTCTCCAACGATTCTAGATATTTTGGGTTGGCAAAAGCCTGTGGAGATGACAGGAGAGAGTTTAATAAAAAATAAATAAGCAGGCAGTCATTGTAGATCTTAAGAGAAATTCAATAACATCATGTGATAGGCATTTTTCAATGGCTCAATGGGACTTTAACTGCTCATTTAGAGTGAAGGGCTTTGACTAACTTCTCAACTCGAGGTACTTCCTTTTGCATATGTGGCTTGGTAGCTCAGGTGGTAGAGCAGAGGACTGAAAATCCTTGTGTCGGGGGTTCAACTCCCTCCCGAGCCACCAAGTTTCTTTGGATACAAATCTTAGCAAATAACCTTCTTGAATTGTCTTAAGCCCAGTTTTTATATTATTTGATTTTTTATAACTAGAAAACTTCTGTTGGACTCTGAATTTTGATTTAGAAAAATCTCAAAAAATTAAATGACTCTACAGATATTGGTTTATTGATCGGTCGAGATGTTATGTCTCGATGGAACGTTACTTGGCATGGGCCAATATCAACAGTATTTATATCTGATGAGTGGGGCAATAGATCTCCATTTTTTATAGTTCCCCATTGGAGGAGATCTTCTTAAAGTCAAAGTTCCTATTTTAAAATAGATTCAATGTTACGAGCTTTGTAAAGTTGTAAAACCCTAATACAATGGGCTTTTATAAATTCAAATAACTCTCCCTCTAATGAGAAGTTAGTCTCTGTGATAAAATTAGCTCGAGAATCAGAACTCATTTTATTCAGTCTTTTTTTAATTTTTTCAACGCCCATATTTTTATCATAAAGAAGAATTCCTGTTCCTCCTCGATCACGAATCAAAGCTAAAGCAGGTATGTCTGTCGGTCCATCCCCAATGTAAACCATATTAGAAAAAGGATACTTTTGTGTTTTCACTCTTTTATTGACAGGAGCATTAGGATCTGTAAATGAGCCTTTTGCAATTTCAAAGACAGAACGTGTTTTCATCGTTTCATCCATGCAAAAGGCTGGAATACTTTCTGGTTTATTTTTAGAGTCCTCTTCAGGATAAGTGATAATGTATCTGCCCCCAAAAACCCATCGAACAAGAGGTTCTTTTCTTAGGTCGATTGAATTTTTGTTACTTTTCAGCTCTTGATCGTATATAACCTCTTCTATAAGTTCTTTTAATCCTGCTGAAATAATAAAATGTTCAATTTTAATGTTTTGTTCTTGAAAGTCTTTGCGCTGTTCCAGTTCTTTAATGGTCCTCAGAAAAGGGATGACGTTAGCATAGAGTTTTATGTTGGGAACAACAAATTTTTTAAAAAACTCTTTGTTTAAAGGCACCTTTTTTTGATGTGCAATTCTAGCTAGAGTGTACATCCATATAGGTGCATTAGAAGCTAAGATGTGTTCCCATTTGGTTTCTTGAGGTTTTTCTTGTTTGAGATCGTTTCTCTGCAAGTCATGGTGGGGTTGAAAAACTTTGCGAGCTTGAGGTCGACTTCGTCTTAAATTGTTTATCTGTTCCCAAAAAAGATCTGGGGATCCTTTACCTAGAGCTTCAAGGGTTTTGCTTGTGGAATCGTCAGGAGTCAGAGTTCCATCAAAATCCCATATAATAGCAATGTCTGACATCTTAAGTATTTAAATTAGCTTTGTTTTTTTGTTTATGAGTTTTCCTGTGGTGACATCTCTTTTAGAAAAAGAAAAGGCCTTCACAAAAGTGCTTGTATCGAACTTATAAGTTTCCAATTTTTTTTGAGTGTCTTTTGATTTTTTATTGTCCTTCATATCCCCCCATTTCGTTATTGCTCTCTTCTATTTTTATTTCAGTTTGGAGTTATTTGTCCAGAAGTTGCTCATTATTTCTTTTAAAATGAAAGTGTGTTGAGGTTTTTCTCTTTATCTATTCGAATAGAGGGGTTCAAGTGAGGAGAGATTCCAAATAAGCAACGCATTGTTTCTAGTTTGATCGTGTTTTAAAAAGTCTCATTTTCTCCTGCACAGGATAGGGATTCCTTAATCATCTATAATAATCACCTCTGTATCTTCCTTAACTAGCTATAAATCTTAAAGTTAAAGAAGTACATTAATGCACTGTGATCGACAAATTTCCTTGGTAGTTAAGGTACGACAAAATCGCTTGGTGTTCATACAAAATGATGTAAAAGTGTCGTCAAGGCATGATGCCGGAGCGATTTGCTCCGGGAAAGATCTTCCTTTCTATTTTATTTCTTAAATATTCAGCCAATATCAATTCAAAAAAGATTTTATATAGCTAATAGGGGATTTTATCTATCTTGTTCACCCACATCTGAAAGATTTTTTTGGCCTCTTTTTCAAGTAGTCTTTCAACAGGAATATGACGCTGAAAAGTGTCCTTTTGAATTTCTTCATAGAAATTGTTATCATTAAATCCAATATTTTGAGCATCCTCTTTATTGTTAGCAAAATAAATTTTAGCTATATCGGCCCAATAAATAGCTGAAAGACACATGGGACATGGTTCGCAACTGGTATAGATCTCACATCCAGTGAGTTTAAAACTGTTGAGTTTTTGACAGGCGTTGCGGATGGCTATAATCTCCCCATGCGCAGTGGGATCATTAGTGGAGGTCACCTGGTTCCAGCCCTCAGAAATTATTTTTTGATTTTTAACAATAACACTTCCAAATGGACCGCCAGAGTTTTTTTCCAAGGATATTTTAGAGAGTTCTATAGCTCTTTTCATAAATGTTTCTTTCATAATCTTAACCTTGCATTACGTGCCCGAGGGCTACTCTCTGAATGAACTCTTTTTATAAATATTTCTTTCATAACTTCACCTTGCATTACATGTCGGAGGACCACTCTCTAGATGAGTTCTTTTTATAAATATTTTTTTCATAATCTTAACCTCTATACAATTCTGTTCTAAAAATAAAGTCTTTATTAGCTATGGAAAAATAAGGACACTGATATCAAACCATCTTGTAGTGCTTGGGATGAAATATGTAAACCATTGAGCATCATAGTTTGAGGGTGTTTTGTTTCAAAAGTCATATCACTATCCTCTTTTGAAGTCTTTATATCTCAAATTCTTAAGATAAAATACTATCAATGGGAATTTGAAATAAAAAACAATAATTGGGTGTGCCAGAGAGGACTTTCTTTTTGTATCCGAAGATAGGTGTATCGAATTGAAATAAATCGATACAATTTTTAGAAAAATTTGTCCATAGTGAATACATCCTCGCCGTACGCTAATGCCCGCATACGGCTGCGGAAATGGAAACGGCAGCACGACCTCGTGTGATGGAGGCTGCAGGCGAAGAGATTTTCGCTTGAATCTTCAAACATTTTTCCTGTTGGGAAACGCCTGTTGTCATTTCAATCTATGATATAATTGATTGTTCATTAGTTTTGGGAATTATGAAGTGTATGATTCTTCTAAATTTGTGATTTTGAGAAAAGTCATAAGTTGAAGAACGAACAAAAACACTTAACAAGGATATGAGTTGCATCTGACTCTAGCTATACACGGCGGCTTCAATAGTGTAACATATTCCCCACCCACTGAAACTTTCAGTGGGTGCCCAACAACAATAGTTATATTATAGGCTGCAGATTATATAGATAGAGGATATAAGGTGGTATATTACAATGATCTATCTTTTCTTCACCAAGTCGGATGATTATAAATTTCCTGAAAAGTTTGGCGAGTTCAATTGGAGGGCAGGTGCTCACTTTATTTGGATGATGATAGACAAGTGGATAGGGTTATCAGTGCTTCTGATCACCCCACTACTTATCAACCTTATGCCCATGCATAGTTTTTTGTGGCTAAATTATGTAACTATGATTTTGCTTATCTGTTCGCTATGGTATGGATACTGTTTTATTGTCTCAATCTTTGTTTGCATGACATTTTCCTTATATTGTTGCATTACTAAGAATCTAAAAAACAAGTATCCTAAGCATTTCTCAAATGAAGCCATCGAGGAGTGGAAGGGGTTATGCTTTGTGATTATGATAATTTGCTATCTTATCTCCTTGGGACCGGTCTATTTGGCTATTCACTATTTCCTTAGAATTTTGGATCTAATATGAATTTCTCATATTTTTCAGATCGACATTGGTCTAGAGTGATTCAAGCCGAAAGATTTTTTATTTTTAAGTCTGAATCTTATTTTTATATCTAGAGTTATGAATATAAAGAGAGGGAAAAGAATTTCTGTAGACTTTAAAGAGTTGATTTTTTATCCTAAGAGCTAAAAATAAATTATAAGTGTTAGGATATGTCTAAAGAACAATATATTAGTCCCATAGCCATTGACCTTGGTGCTAAAAATACAGGTGTTTATTTTGCCCATTACAAAGCAGGGGCTGGCTCTCATGAAATTAAAAAAAGATCAGGAAAGGTCTATACTTTAGATAAGGATAGTTATACTTTTTTGATCGCCAGTAGAACTCAAAAACGTCATCAAAAACGAGGATATGATCGTCAGCAGATGGCAAAAAGGCTCTTCCGGCTTATTTGGAAAGAGCACTTTAAATTGCAATGCTGTGACAAAGTAGAACAAGCTATAGGTTTTTTGTTCAATAGAAGAGGTTTTAGTTATTTAACAGAAGAATATGATGCTGAAGCATTGAGTCGTTTTCCAGAAAAGGCGTATCAAGAGTTACCAGATAAATTCAAAGACGGACTTAAGCCAGATGTTGAGAAAAATTCTGATGGTACATATGATTTGACCTCTGAACTTCAGGAGTGGTCCAAAGACAAGAGTGTTCTTGAAAAGAAATATAAGATGATCTCAGAAAAGCTATGTGCAATTAAAAAAGAGCTTGTTTTTAGTTCGAGAACTAAAAAGTTTGTAAGATTTCTCAAAAATAAAGATGGAAAAGAAGAAAAGAATAAAGGTTTAAAAGAATGTTCATATTGGGTTGTAGAAAGATGGGGGATTCCACAGATTAAGTCCGATTCGAAAAAATCGATAAACCTTATTGAGTCCTCAAGGGATTGGTGTCATAAAACCAGAGAGGATGTTTTAAAAAAGCTGGAAAAATATAAAGAAGACACGTCTCTTAAGGAATGGAATTTTAAACCTGAACAGTTCGATCTTGAAAAAGAACGAGAAGCTCTAGAGTCTGAAAAAGCGAAAGCGCATCTTCATCATCTTGCTTTTGCATTATTTAAAACAAAAACAGAAATCGAAGACGGGAGTCGGCACCGTAAGGAATATTTTCGTGAAGTTCAAAAGGTTATAGAAAGTGTAGATCAAGAACAAACTCCGAAATACATCAAAGACTTTGTTAGAAATTGGGAAAAAAGCGGCTACAAGAAAAAGGAGTTAAAGAATCTTATTTGTCATATTAGTAACTTGGAACTCAAGCCACTGAGGAAGTATTTTAATGATCCGAAGCATAAGAAAGGTGATAAATGGCTTGAATGTCGGCTCAAAGAGAAGATGGACAACTGGATCTTGAGGGAATGGCGTGTTGGAGAAAAAGACAAGGATAAGGCTGATAGAAAAGATTACAGTTATAAGTGTTTAAAAAATAAATGGAAGGGGAAAAAATCTGTCATTGATTTTTGGCTTAACGAAGAGCCTGAATGGACCATCCCTCCTTATCAGGATAACAACAACAGACGTCCACCCAAATGTCAGAGTCTTATTTTCAATATCACTTATCTTGATAAATGTTATCCTGAATGGCAAAACTGGGTTAAGGAATTACAATCTGAATCAGAAGACTATCTTAATGATTATAAAGATCAGTTAAAAAACTTAAAGAATAAAAGAAATAATAAATACTTTTTAAGTGATGGAATAAGATCAGCTGGGGGAGAAAAGAGTCAGTCGAAATCAAAGAGTAAAATGAAAGCTATAGACTCTCAAAAAAGAGGGCAAAAACATTTCGATGCTCGTGTTCTACAATTTCTTTTTGACCGAGTAAAAGATAAAGATCCATTTTCTTTTAATAAAATCTATGCTCAGGTTAAGCGGATTAAGCAATATAAAAGAGATGGCAAAGACAATGCCGAAAAAGAAAAATATGTTGAAGAATTAAAAAAAATTAAAAAAATATATGAAGAGAGCAAAATTCCTGAGAATCTAAAAACAGATCCTAATTTCAGTACAGATGAAATTTTCCCTAAAGGAAGTTTTTTGCATCTGGTGTGCAAATACTATAATCTTCGTCAAAAGGCTAGGGATGGACGTTTGTTTATTCAACCTCAGTATCGTCTTAATAAGGGGCGTGGCTATGAAAACACGGGGCGATTTGCCGACAAGAAGCATTTGCTCACCTACTGCAATCATAAACCAAGACAAAAACGCTATCAGCTGTGGAGTGATTTATCGGGTTTATTACAAGTTTCAAATGATAAATTGGAGGAATATGTTTTAAAACAAGAAGGTCAAACTAAAGATGATAAATTGTTTGAATGGTTAAAATCCATTAAGGGTTTAAAGACCAATTGTGATAAAGCGGCCAAAGAGCAAAAGAGCCGTCGGCGTTTTCTAAAATCGGATATTCAAAAAGTTTATGCTCTTATTTCTAATAAGACTTCTTCGAAAGGGTCGCCTTCTTGTAAGGAAGTCAAAGAAATTCTAAAGGGAGTAGAACTAAAAGAAGCATTTAAAATCTATAAACTTTGTAAAAAAGCTAAAGAATTATCCCTAGATCTTACTCAATCTTTATATGACGATCGGAGGCAAGAAAAGTGGAAAACAAATCTTAAAGATCATCCAGCCACTGCTGTCTATCTTTTGGCGCAAATTCATAATATTGCTTTTAAAGAAAGAGCTGGTTTTTCTAAGACCTGCTCTGTGTGTAGTATGGATAATGCTCAGAGAATGCAAGTCGTTTCAGGTGATAGGGCCAGGGCTTCTCGTCTGCCTGCTATTGGAACCCGTATTATTGATGGCGCAGTTCAACGTATGGCTCGTGTTGTTGGGAGGGCTATTGCTGAAGATAAATGGGAGCAAATTAAATTGCAGCTTTGTAATGATCAAAAAGTTTGTATTCCTATTATTACTGAGTTGAATCAATTTGAATTTGAACCTGCAAGAGAAGATCTTGTAAAAGATCAAAGGCAAGGGAGAAGACAGGGAAAAATCTCAGAGAGAAAGGATCAAGATAAGGCGTTTAAGGAGAAGGAGGAACGGATAAAGGAAGCGAATTCGTCCAGCCTTTGCCCTTATAACGGAAGCCAGATAGGAGACAAGGGGGAGATAGATCATATTATTCCCCGAGCTTCAAAGTGGGGTATTCTCAACGACGAGGCCAATCTCATCTGGGCGTCGAAGGACGGCAACAAAAGGAAGTCCAATGAAGAGTTGTCGCTGAAATATTTAGATAAAAAATATAAAGAATCAATATTTGGGATGGTAGATGATAAAGAAATTGAAAAATGGATTATTGAACAAATTGACGATGAAAAGGGTGAGAATTTTAAATTTGGAAAATACCACAGCTTTATTCATTTAACGCTCGATGAGCAAAAGGCTTTTCGCCATGCCTTATTTTTAAAAGGACACCCTTTGCGTAGGAAAGTTATTGATGCCATCAATAACCGCAATCGCACATTTGTTAATGGAACCCAAAGATACTTCGCAGAAGTTCTGGCAAATACCCTTTATAAAAAGGCAAAAAAAGAGAAAAAGGAAAACTTACTGACCTTTGATTATTTTGGTGTGGATTCACAGGCCAATACTTTTGGAGATGGGATTTATGAATTACGTAAAGCTTATGAAGAAGCTGATCCTGAAATAGGGAGGTATAGAAAAGATGGGGGCATGTCAGAGCAACAAAAACCGAGCAAGCAACCCGGACGTTCACTCAATAAAAAAGATGAGGACACGAAGAAGCAAAAACCCTATTCACATCTTATTGATGCTCAAATGGCCTTTATGCTTGTTGTGGATCGGCATAAAAATGAAGGGGGTATGAGGCTTAAAATTGATGATAAGAAGTTATATCCTTTGAATAAAAATACAGGAGAGATTCACAAGGACACTCTTTGGAAGGATATTTCTGTTTCAGATTGTGATTTTCAAGAGGAGAAGTTAGAGCGTCGCTCACCTACAAAAGATAGGTTTAAAAATAGACCAATACATCGTGATACAATGTATGCTGAAAAGTTTTTGCCCTTACTTATTCATAAAAAAGAATGTAAGGTCAAATTTGGATTTGATTGGAAGAATAGCTGGGAGCCTAATAAAAAATACCAGAAAAAACTCTCTTGCCTTCTGCCTTTTCTATTAAATTTGAACTCTCAAACTAAAGCCATTGATTTTAAAAAAGAAGAGTTTTCTTTAGAAAGTCTCTGTGAAAAACTTAAAAGAATTTTTTTAAAGAATTCAAACGAATATTTTTATATTCCGATTCAGACTCGTTTAGTTCATGAGTTTTATATAAAAAAATATAATACAGCTCAAGGGTATAAGGAATTTGACCTTAGGAGAGAGCTTCTTTCTGAAATAGCCTATCGTACAGAAAAGAAAGAAATAAAAAAATTGGAGAGCAAAAAGAAAGAAAAGAAAAACATAGGGGCAGAGGATGTATCGAAGCAATCGTTTAATTTAAAAAACGGTGTTACTCTCCCTGTGCAAAAAGAATGGAAAAGACTTGTTAAGGAGTGGAAGTCTGATAGAAATAAATTTTCAGAACAAGCAGAAGAAAAAACTAAAGACCGGAAAAAACAAAGAGAAACAAATAGAGACGAAGAGTTTATAAGAGGTTTTTTTAAGAAAAAAGAACAAAGAAAAGAACTACATGAAAAAGTAAGAAAAGTTTTTTCTTTACCAGTTAAAACATCACAGGGAAAGATTTTGGTTGCTCGAAGGTCTTGGCAAAATAATAAAACCTATCAAGTTATCAATGACAGCGATCCGAGAAAGAAAGAGCCAAAACCATTTATGCCAGCTCTTATTAAAAATAAAAAAGGAGAGTGGAGTTTTGGAAGATTGATATCTTCATCATTTGTATCAAAAAACACATGCCATATTAAAAACGAAGAATTTCATCAAAAGGAAGGTAAAACTAAGGAAGGTGAAACTGTAAGAGCCATAAATCCTAAAAAATGGTATTCCATAGACGTGGAAAAAAATTTGCGGCAACAGGGGGTCAAAAAAATAGAATACAGTGCTCCAAATGTCACTGCATATAAAGTCAGGCTTGATTTTAAAGAACCCCAGAAGGTCAACATAGAAGAGCTTTTAAAAGAAGATTTAATTAAGCCAGAGAAGAAGGAGAGTCTTATCAAAGACTTTGAAGAAAAGCGTCCTTCCTCTTTAGGTCCCTATACTAGCAAAGAAAGATTTGATTCTAAAAATGGAAAAATTAAAGAAAAACTTATCCCTATTATTAAAGAAGAATTTGAGTGAGACATCTTGTTGTTGCAGATTACGGTAAATTTTTAGGCATAGAGGATAGCCTTTTAGTCGTTCGTTCCTCTAAAGAGGAGAGTTCAAAAAAGTATCCTCTTAATCGATTATGCACGATTTCTATTGCTCGCAGAGGAGTGAGTATTTCGAGTGATCTTATAGAAGTCTGTAGTTATCGAGGCATTAAGATATTTTTTTTGGATTTTCGTGGTGTGCCTCATTCTTCTATTTTGGGTGAATCGCAACATGGAGTTGTGGCTATACGCAAAGCTCAAATGAAATTCTGTGAGAGTACAGAGACACTCAGTTTATCTAAAAAAATTGTATTGGCTAAAATCAAAAATCAGCGAGCAGTACTTTGTTACTTAAACAAATATCACAGAAAAGATGAGCTTCAAAATGCGTCAGAGCAGCTTTTAAAAAACACTTATAAAGCTCGTGATACAAAAGATTTTGATAGTCTTTTGGGTTTTGAGGGGGCAAGTGCCACAATATATTTTCAAAGTTTACGGAAGACACAACTGCTTTCGTCTTCATTTGAAAAAAGAGAGGGAAGGGGAAGCCCAGAAATTAATAATTCCATGCTTAATTTAGGTTATGCTGTTTTAAGTAGTTATATTTTGAATTCTGTTATCAATGCAGGACTGGAGCCCTATTTAGGGGTAATGCATAGGGAAAGACCAGGAAAAATGGCACTTGTTTTAGATCTAATGGAAGAGTATAGGGCTTGGGTTGTAGATCGTGCTGTGGTGAAGCTGCGTGTGCGCAGTGAAGGAAAACAAGATTTGGATAATGAACTCAAAAAAGATCTTATTCATGAAATTCAAAAAACGATGAGTCGTCGATATCCTTATAGAAATCGAATCACAAAATTAGAGCATATTTTACAACGACAGATTTACCGTTTGTGTGGACACTTCTGTAAGGAAAGAAAATATAAACCCTATAACTTTAGGTGGTGATTAAGTGAGATCCTCTTTAAGAAAAGAATATCTTGTGAGTTATGATATAGAGGAAAATAAAGTGAGAACTCAACTTTTTAAAGAGCTGGAATCATATGGTTTAAAACCCATTCAAAAGTCTGTTTTTTGGGGGTTTTTAAATTTGGCAGAGCTTCGATCTATAAAACGCTATGTAGACCGTAGGCTTACAGAAAATGACAAAGCTTTTATTATACGAACTGATTTTCATAGAAATGAAAAAGGTTTTTTTGTAGGTCATACAAAAAGCGACTTTGAAGATTGGGATGAGACCCATGTTATCTAGTGTCCCTGTCAATTTAATTCGAGAATGGTGTTATTGTCCAAGAAAAGTTTTTTATATGGAGTGCATGAATATTTCCCCTATTTATCCTAGATGGGTAAAGCAGGGAGAAGATTTTCATAAAGAAGAGGAAAAGCTTTGGAAGCGTCGTAATCTTTCTAGATTTAATTTAAAGGAAGGAAAACAGTATCATAATTTGAGTGTGAAAAATAAAGATTTAGGTCTGCATGGCATAGTCGATATGGTTATTGAAACAGAAAATACGGTTTATGCTATAGAATTTAAACTTTCGGCTAATAATAAAAGACGAGGCGATATTTTACAATTGGTTGCGTATGCTATGCTCATAGAAAAGTTTTTTTTAAAAAAATCAGACATAGGTTTTTTGGTGGGAAAAGGTAAAGTTTTACATACAATCGATATAGATGAGAAAAAAAGAAAGGAAGCTGTTTTTATAGTAAGGAAAATTCAGAAAACTATAGAACAGGGAATGAAACCCGAAACGAGTGCAACGGTACGTCAGTGTCAGGTATGTCCCTATTTGAATTTTTGTAACGATAGATTTTAATCGCTTACTTTCAGTTTTAAATGCAATTGAAAAATAAAAAAGCCACTTTTTAAAGTGGCTTTTCATCCTTCATTTGAGAAGGCAGACGTGCATAGCAGAGGTCCGTTCAAAATGCTTTTTGATGATTACAGAGCATCAAAAATATGTTACATCTATGATGTTAGAGAGGAACATAAATAAAGACAATGACTTTTTTCTCAAAATACTATTGTTTGGGAACAACTCATCTATTTGCGAAGAAAGTGGGAAGTCATCCCTACTTAAAACCCTTTATTCTCAGGACTTTAAGTAGGGGCTTCAATAGTGTAACACATTTCCCAGCCACTGAAACCATCAAGGCTCATGACATAAAACGTGAGATAAAAGCTTCAATAGTGTAACACATTTCCCAGCCACTGAAACTCCATTCGAATGCTTATGTTTCCCCCTTTTTGAATCCAGCTTCAATAGTGTAACACATTTCCCAGCCACTGAAACGCACAAAATTTTATGCGGAATAAAAGTGTCTGCAGGCTTCAATAGTGTAACACATTTCCCAGCCACTGAAACTCATTGTCTGAGTATTGTCAAAGAGGTGGATTTCGCTTCAATAGTGTAACACATTTCCCAGCCACTGAAACGCTATAATTTTTCTTCTCCAAGGCATCGCTTCCCCCGCTTCAATAGTGTAACACATTTCCCAGCCACTGAAACTCTGTAATTAATAGCGAATTATACGAGTAATATAGCTTCAATAGTGTAACACATTTCCCAGCCACTGAAACTTCAGCAAACTTTGGTGCAGGACTCTCTGCACCTTTAGCTTCAATAGTGTAACACATTTCCCAGCCACTGAAACACTCTAACAACTCATCCATTCCAGGTCCACTTCTCGCTTCAATAGTGTAACACATTTCCCAGCCACTGAAACTAAATCTTCCGTCCATTTTGTTAAACAGCTTTACGCTTCAATAGTGTAACACATTTCCCAGCCACTGAAACGATCAGGTATTGGATCTGGTCGGCAACGCTGCAAGGGCTTCAATAGTGTAACACATTTCCCAGCCACTGAAACTTAGGCTCGAACTTTAACTTTTCCATTTTGTTGTGCTTCAATAGTGTAACACATTTCCCAGCCACTGAAACCCATTTGGTGTTGACTGTAGATTACACGGATATGATGCTTCAATAGTGTAACACATTTCCCAGCCACTGAAACAAATGTTTCAGTGGCTGGGAATATCGCAGAAGTTTGTGCTTCAGTTGGCAGTTTGAAAAATCGTTATTGGAATTTTAAAACATCTATGAGCCTGTTTTTTTTCGAAAGACTTTTTTTTCGAGTTTATCTAAACGCTCTTCAAGAGTTTTTCTATTCAGCATGGCCTTTCTTAAAAACCAATTAAGATAGGTTTGATAGCCCATGCCCTCATTCTCACCTTTCTCTTCAAGCCATTCCAGAATATCAGCATCTAAACGAAAAGTTTTTGAGATTTTTACTTCTTTGGCTGTTTTACCTTTTTTTCCTTTTGAGAAGTCATAATTTTTTTTCATAGTTTTAACCTTTCTTTGTAAGTTTGTTTTTCCTTTTTATTAGCTTTTCTGGCCGAGATAACACTTTTACCTTTAAGATTTTCTACAAAGACCACCACCAAAACTTTTAGTTTATTGGGAATACCCATTCTCACCCAGCGTTCTTCTGAACCTTTAGAGTGGTCTTCTCGTGAATTTCAATGGAATAAGAATCTAGTCAAATAGAAGCAGCTTCAGTGAAGCGGATGCCGTGTTTTTTGAGTTTGGATGTAGAGCCTTTTTGTCGTCCCATTCAAAATCCATGATTGACTATACATCATTGTTATTACATTGTAAATACAGTTATTTTAAAGCATCATTTAGCGGCTACTGAAAGAAAAAAGTAGCAATTTGGACACACAGTTCGGGGCTGCTTTATATAGAGCGTATTGGTCTTCAGAATGGTGCGCCAGAGAGGACTTGAACCTCCACGTGGTGACCCACACTAGGCCCTCAACCTAGCCTGTCTACCAATTCCAGCACTGGCGCGCATCATCAGGTGGACTCTTTTCTTTAGCAGAACGAACACTTAAAAGCCCCCTATGCCTAATTTCTAAATCATTAAACCTTTTTTGTAAAAAACTATTTGGCTCTAACACATTTATCAACATATGATCCCTTCTTCTTCAGAGATTTATTTATTCTCTGGAAAGAAAAGACATTCACTCACTCACTTCAAAACTTTGTCTTTTTGAGAAATTTTTCAATTCTAAGGTGAACTAACTCTGGCATATCTAACTGTGTACAGTGACTCCCATGAGGTATGGATAAATATTCACTCTTAGCAATGTTCTTGTATAATATCTCTTGATGCTCCTTTCCCGCAACTGTGTCCTGCTTTCCACCAATAATTAAAGTGGGGACATCAATCTGACTTAATATATTTGTTCCATCATATTTTAAAACTTGTTCAAAAAAGAGTAAGAAAATATTCAAGTCCACGCTTTCAACCCCTTTGGCATAAATTTCAATGTCTTTGAAGCTTGTCAAATGAGTATTAAATCCTCCCGCCAGAGTTGTTAACTTCAAAGCTAAAACATTGTTTACGGCTAATTTCCAAAGATGAGAAAGTGTTCTCGGTAATTTTTTATAACCCTCTCTAAAAATATCATGAGCCTTTGTAGCTGCATCCATTCCCAAAAGATCCTTTAGAGGATTGGAGGCAAAACCATTAATCATCACTAGGTTGTGAAACTTTTCAGGAAATAAATCAAAGGCCTGAATAAGAACTGGAGCACCAAAGCTATGTCCCCAAAAACTAGCCCTTTCTATCTCCAAGTGTTCACAGAGTTGATAAATATCTTTTGCAACTGCATCGACATTCATATGACTCTGATCAAGAGGGGTTTTTGATCTATGATGTCCTCGGTAATCAAAAACAATGGTCATATAGTTAGGGGAAAAATGTCTTATTTGATATCGCCAGTGATTTATAGAACAAGCAAGACCATAACATAGTATAATGGGCTTTCCTTTCCCTCTGACTTCATAGTAAATGCGTGTTTCATCAAAACTGTTAAAGTATCCTGTTTTTTTTAGAATTTTCATAAAAATGTCACGCGCATTATTGTTAGATTATTTGATGTGTTGATTTCAATAATATCCCCGTTTTCTAGTTTTTTAGATGGAACATGTAAACCATTGAGAGTCACAGTTTGAGGGTGTTTTGTTTCAAAAGTCACACTATTATCCTCTTTTGAAGTCACTTGAAAACATGTTTCTGGAGCTTTTGTGTCACGAATTCTTAAATCAGGAACTTTTGAACCCACCTTTCGAGGACCATATCCTAAATACCATTTTGTGTTTAATTGAAAGCCTCCAATAAACTCTAGTTTTATTGGAGAAGGGAAGGGGCGAATGGGACTCTCTGTTTTTTTAATTGTGGGGGATAATTTTTGTAGAGCTACTGAAAGCTCACTTCGCCAATCGGATTCAAGGGGCTTGGCAAAATCTATTTCATCCATATTGACAATTTGAAGAACAGACTCCCCCATTTGAATTTCTAAGCCTTCTTTCAATTTCATTTTGTTGACTCGTCGTCCCTGAATCCATGTGCCATTTGATGACTGCTGATCTTTAATCATAAATAGATTGGGCTCTATCTCAATAATTTTTGCATGCTGAGAGGAAACAAGAGGGTCTTTGATAGGGATATCGACTTTACTTCGTCCAATCACTAACCCGTCTGCTATCTTAAAAAGTTTTCCCTTTGCAACCCCCTTTTTGACAATTAATCCCCACTTCATATTCTAAGTCCCTGTAATAACAAATTTTATATAAACTTCTTAATGACCTTATTCCCCTTGTTTTTTGGTCATCTCATATGCTAAAAGCTTAAGACCCATTGTAGCATGAATCCCCTCCATAAAGAGAGGGATTTTGTAAAAGGGCCTTGCTTCTAAGAACAGAGGCTTTAACCGAAAGGAAAAACTATGCGCCCAAAACTAAGGCCTTATGAGAGTGTTGTTATCTTGCACCCTGACACAACAGAAACTCAGCAAAAAGAAGTTTTTCAAAAGACCATAGGAGTGATTCAAACTCATAAGGGGAGCTTGAATCATATCGACACATGGGGAAAAAGAGCGTTGGCTAATCCCATTAAAAGGCAAAAAAGAGGAATTTATTTTCATCTTACTTTTTCAAGTTCACCGTCTACTGTTGCAGAGTTAGAAAGAATAATGAAAATAAATGACAAAATTTTAAGATACTTTCACGTCAGGCTAGAAGATAAAACAAACTTGGGTCAATTTGTCGATTCTTTTAAAGAACGACTTGTTGAAAATGAGAAAAGGGAAAGAGAAAGAGAAGCTAAGTTTCAGCAAAGAAAGGCTCAAAGAGCCGCATTCAGATAAAAGGAAATATATGTTTAAAAAATCATTAGGACTCCTTTTACTTTCAGTTTTTTTAACGACTACAACATATGTTTTAGGTGTTGGTCCGCTTTTGGTCTTAAGACATTTGCGTGGCCCCATTGTCTATTGGATATGGATAGCCGCTTCTATCATTGGATTTGGAGTGCTTAACCTTTTACCCGTAGGAGGTTTTTTCTTTATCCTTGCCCTTTTGGTCAGCGTATTCTGTGAACTTCATGAACGCAGGAAATCTTTATATGTATCGGCTATATATGGAGTCTCTCTTTGCACAATGATAATTTTTTTGGGAGTCAACCTGTTTCGACAAGTCACAGGGACAGCGTTTTTACCTTGGGTCACTCAACAGTTAAATGGGATCTTGAATGACCCTAGAATATCTGCCCTAACTACAAATATAAAAGCACAGACTATTGTTGAGCAATTACCGTCCATATTGGTGACTTCTCTTGTCCTAGCATTATGGGTAGGTCTTTGCCTCGAAGGTCCTATTTATCGGCTTTTTATTTCCAAAGAAAAGAAGGTAGGACCCTATAATCTCAAAGGATTTAAAATCCCTGCATTTTTCCTTTGGGTCTTGACGGCTTCTGTTGGGGGAGCCTTCATGGAACATAATGTGGAATTTTTAAGGATTGTAAGTACTAATTTTTTTAATATCGTACTTGTATTCTATTTTTTACAGGGAATGGCCGTCATGGCAGCCTTTTTTCAATGGAGTCAGGTTGGAACATTTTGGAGAATGTTGCTTTATGCTTTAGTCATTTTTCAATTATTTCCAGTGTTAAGTGTCGTGGGGCTTCTTGAAGGATGGTTTGATTTAAGATCAAAAATGACTAAGAAAAGAACAGAAACGGGACGGACATTGTGAATATAATATTAAAACAAGATGTTAAAAACTTAGGGAAAGTTGGAGACATGGTTCGTGTAAAAAAGGGCTATGCTAGAAATTTTTTATTGCCTCGAAATTTGGCAGAAGAGGCCACTGTAAAACGAGTCAAAGAAATGACTCATTTAAAGAAGATGGCTGAAATTAAAAAGAAAAAAATGCTCGAGAAAAGAAAAGAGCTTCTTCGTCAATTATCTGAATTGACTGTAACGATTAAGGCCACATCAGGAGAAACAGAGAAATTATTTGGAGCTGTGACAAACTTTGATATTGCAACAGTTCTTGTGGGGATGGGGCATTCTGTTGACCGTCGAGATATCCTACTTGAAAATCCCATTAAAAAACTAGGTCAGTATAAAGCGAAAGTCCACTTGGGAGAAGGGCTTGAAACAGAGATTAAAATTTCTATTGAACCTAAATCGTAAGTAGAGGGAGTTTATACTTGTGGTTCATCGTATTCCACCGCAAAGCATTGATGCTGAACAGTCTATCATAGGTGGATTGCTTGCTGAACCAGATGTTTCAGATTATGTTTTAGAAGATATTCGACCTGAGGATTTTTATCAAACCTCCCATAAGAAGATTTATGCCGTTATTCAAAAACTGCAGCAAAAAATACAGCCCATCGATCTCATTACTGTTTCCAATGCCTTGAAGGACTTAGGTCAACTTGATGAAGTAGGGGGGACGGCTTATTTAGCTGAAATGGTCAATCAGACACCTTTATCTGGAAATATAGAGTCTTATGCAAAAATCATTAAAGAAAAATCTATTCTTAGAGACCTCATCTCTGTCAGCCAAAATATCGTAGAGAAAGCCTACGA
Source organism: Bdellovibrionales bacterium (assembly GCA_965116215.1). Lineage (GTDB taxonomy): Bacteria > Bdellovibrionota > Bdellovibrionia > Bdellovibrionales > JAKFYE01 > CBDBKL01. The sequence goes on from OZ220494.1 coordinate 1,500,311, forward strand.
TTTGAATTTTGAAGACATAGAATCATTTTTAGATCAGGCCGAGACAGAAGTTTTTAATGTTGTAGAAAAAAAAGACACTCAAGGCCTAGTGCCCATTAGTGAAATTGTTAAAACAAGCGTGAAGAAAATCGAAGATCTGTATGAGAAGAAAGTCGATATCACAGGTATATCTACAGGATTTACCGACTTAGATAGAATGACGGCTGGTCTTCAACCTGGAGAAATGGTCATTATTGCAGCTCGTCCTTCTATGGGGAAGACAGCTTTCAGCTTAAATCTGGCCACTTATGCAGCTCTAAAACAAAAAAAGAAAGTCGCCTTTTTCTCTGTAGAAATGTCAAAAGAAAATCTTATGCTGAGGTTATTGGCTCTGGAATCTGAAATCAGTATGTCTGATATGCGGGTAGGAAAGGTGCCCGATAAGTCATGGACAAAATTAATAGGAGCAGCCTCTCAATTAAGTAGTGCCGAGTTATATATTGATGACTCATCAGGTGTGAGTCCTTACGAAATTCGTGCAAAATGCCGTCGACTGAAAAGACAACAGGGACTGGATATCATTATAGTGGATTATTTACAGATAATGGATCTCAAGCAGAAGGTTGAAAGCCGAGAGCGAGCTGTTTCTGAAATGTCTCGAATGTTAAAAGCTATTGCTAAAGAATTAAATGTCCCTGTTGTGGCTCTTGCACAACTTAATCGTGGAGTCGAAGGACGAACTGATCGTAGGCCTCTTCTTTCCGATCTAAGGGAATCAGGCTCTATTGAACAAGATGCTGATGTTATTATGATGCTTTATCGTGAAGCCTATTATGAAAAAGCCAATTCAGAAGATAGTGGTATAGCAGAAGTGATTGTCAATAAACAAAGAAATGGTCCCGTTGGAACAGTGAGATTAGGCTGGTCTGCTCAATATGGCCGCTTTTCTAATTTGGCACCGGCAAGTTATGTTCCACCCCCTGAAAAGAAAAAAGAGTCTAAAAGTTCCCCGATACCTAATTTTGCCCCCCCTGGTCCATCATAATATCTTGGGTACTATACAGTTTGTCATCTTGTTCCAATAAAATAAATCTAGCAGAACGCTTCTACGGTTGTCTGTTGTTCCCTATTCACTAATGCCAAGAGGGAATACAAACCCATTTATTTTCAAAAAAGTTATTTAAGTGTAGGGGTGTAGGTCACCCCACTCCATCAGAGATCAACTGAATACAAAACAGTCTATTTTCAACGAATTTATTCAATATAGGAGTTAAAAATCATTAACATTTTGTCAAAGCGTTTTCTAAGTCGTTGATGAGATCTTCTTGATCTTCAATACCAATACTTAGTCGAATAAAAGATTCATTAATACCCAGCTTTTCTAATATTTCTTGAGGAATACTGGCGTGGGTCATTATCCCTGGATGTTCTGCTAATGACTCAACAGCTCCTAAACTTTCTGCTAAAGAAAAAATTTTTAGAGATTCTAAAAAGTTTGTTGCTGTATTTAAACCCCCTTTAATATAAAAACCTATCATTCCCCCAAATCCGCTCATTTGTTTTTTGGCTAAGGCGTAATGAGGGTGTGAATTTAATCCTGGATAAATAACATGCTCTACTTTGGAATGTTGATTTAAAAATTTAGAAATAGTTTCTGCATTTTTATTATGAGTTCTCATTCGTACAGCTAATGTTTTTAAACTTCTTAAACATAAAAAGGAGTCAAATGGACTCTGTATACCTCCTATCGCATTTGATAGATAGGCTATTTTTTCTGCAAGCTGATCACATGCTGTCACAACGGCCCCTCCAATAATATCACTATGTCCTGATATATATTTTGATGTGGAGTGATAAGAAATATCAGCCCCTAGTTCGAGGGGACGTTGAAAGTAAGGGCTCATAAAAGTATTATCAACGACAGAAATTATATTTTTTGTCTTTGCAATATCTGTAATTTTACGAATATCGATTAACTTTAATAAGGGGTTTGTTGGTGACTCTATCCAAACCATTTTTGTATTAGGACGTATTTCTTTTTGAAAATCATCGGCGTGAGTGAAATCAATAAAAGAAAATTGAAATCCATTTTTTTTAAAAACATCATTGAATAATCGACGTGTTCCACCATAGAGATCATCACAACAAATGACATGATCTCCTGTGTTTAATAATTGTAACAAAGTTGCTGTAGCTGCACATCCAGAGGCAAATGCAAAACCATATTTTCCAGACTCTAAATTAGCAAGGCAGTCTTCATAAGCTTTTCGAGTGGGATTACTCGTGCGTGAATACTCATAACCCTTATGAATACCGGGTGATGATTGAACATAGGTCGACGATAGATATACAGGTGTTATAATAGCACTTGTGGTGGGGTCGGGAGCTTGACCAGAATGAATAGCACGTGTATCAAACTTCAGATTTTTCACAGAAAAACTCCTTGTTAAAGATTTCTCATACCATGCTATTATAAGAAGTCATCGATTTTTTCATTTATTGATAGGTTCATAGTAGGGATCTACTCCAGAAATAAGGAGAGTAATCCCACGCCCCATAAGTAGTATGCAAAAAGATCAAATCGCCCTCTGTTTACAATTTTGAGGAGAGCCATTAGAGCAAAAACTCCTGTAAAATAGGCCGTGACAAAACCTGATATGAGAACCCATTTATCTACACTAGCCCAGTCAACATCTTTGAGTTCTAAGAGAGTTGCACCTAGTATAGAGGGCCCAGAGAGTAAAAAGCTAAAAACAACTGCCATTTTAGGTCTGATTCCGATCAACATCCCTCCAGCAATTGTTGCTCCGGATCGACTGATTCCAGGTGCAATGGCTAAACCTTGAAAAATGCCGACGAGTAGAGATTTCTTTATATTTAAACTCTTATGATCCTCTTCAGATAATGTGTGAGGTGAAGATATATTCTGCGAGTGATACTTAGGTATCCACTGTGTTAAAAATAGTAAAATCCCTGTTGTCAGAAAGAAAAAACCTGTGGCCGTTAAACTGTTAAAAAAAGAATGAAAAGTATCTTTAAAGGAAAGGCCAATAAGTGCTGTAGGTAGAGACCCCAATCCGATCAAAAGGGTTAAATGTAACCCTTTTGTCATTTTCAATTCTGTTGAAGCTTTATATATATCATTAAATATCCATTGAAGTGTTTTAAAAAAAATAGTGATGACAGACAGGAGTGTGGCGAGGTGCACGATAACATCAAATGCAACATTATGTTTTTCTAGACCTAATAATTTTTGAAAAAGAACAAGATGACCAGAGCTTGAGATAGGAAAGAACTCTGTTAAACCTTGAATGAATCCTAAAACTATAGAATCAAAAATATCCATAAGTACTTATCCTGAAGATGTCTTAAACAAGCCCTTATAAAATTCTTAGGGTGTATAATGTAAAAGTATTTGTCTTAAAAGTGTATCTTAATAACAAGTGCTCAATATAATTATACAAGTATCATTTTATATCTGAGTTAGCAAAGAAATCAGAGTCACTTATGGTCCTATGTGTGTTGGGCTGAAGTGTAATGGATAAGGTGCCTTTTTGTTTTGAAGATTCCCATATAATAGTGTGGGTGCCAGAGGGAAGCTCTAAAACTTGAGGGGTATAACCGATAATCTTTTGGTTGAGTTTAATTTTTATCCAATTTTTACTTGTAATAGTCAGTTCAGAATTACTTGTTCGAGCCTGAGAACTGATATCGGAAAAGAAAATGATAAAAACCAGAGCAACAGACCGTGCCAGATAGTGGATATATGACTTTTGGGGAACAACTTGTGTGAGAAACAGAGGTGATTTATTTGATGATTTCTTTTTTATAATCTTCTGAACTCTGTCTGATAAGCTGGATTTTATAGGAGAGATATGTTTTTGCAAATGAGACTTTATTTTTATTAAGCTATCTAAATCTGAATTTAAAGATGGAGGCTCTCCTTTTAAGCGTGAATCTGCTATAAAATCTGGATGTCCTCTGAGATACTTTAAACTCATCAATCCAAAATCAATGAGTTTTATATGGCCGCTTTTTGTTAGGAGAATATTTCCCGGATGAAGATCTCCATGACAGATTCCTGCTTTATCTAAATCCAATAATCCCTTTTTTATGCATGTATGGATATAATCCATCTCTTTTGTTGTGATTTTAGAGTGCTGGATGAACTCTTCTAAAGAAATAGCCTCCAAATATTCCATGACAATGGCTAGTTTTCCATTAAGACAATCCCAACCTAGAATACGAGCACAGAATTCACTATTAATATTCAACAGATTATCGAGTCTACGTCCCAATACTAAAATATCTTCTGGAAGATTTAAAAATTTTATAGCACATATTTGCTCCATACATCCAGCAGTGTCTTTCTTTAAAGCTTTATAGACACACCCACTGAGACCTTGCCCTAAAAACTCAGTGAGATGATATTGAACGCTACTTTCTGCCAATGAACTCATAATGATCTATCTAGCCCTCTTATTTGCCAGTTTCCTATGCTTTTGGATAGTACAATCGGAGGCAACATAGTTCTCTGTTATTTATTAAGATGTGGCCTATCCTTTTATAAAGGTCTTATCTATGTCAAGATAACTCTCTTTATGACTTGTCTATTTGTTTTTCTTTCTATGAAGTCTATAATTTAATCTTGATATAATGTTCATGAACTCCTATTTTCGAATAATTCACTCAATAGTTATACTGCTATCAATGTTGTTAATAGAGATATTAAATTTTTTACTGTTGTAGGATATTTTTTCATTCTATTTGGTGTGTCCAACTTTCTAGTCCAGGCTTTTAACTTGAATCGGAAAAGGATTTTTATCTTTACTATTAAAGTGGATTTTCCAAAGTGTAGGGCGTATGCCAGATGGAGATGAACTCATTCTATTCTTGATTCGATCAAGCACTATCCCAATAAGCTTTTTAAGCTTCGTTGAAGACAATTTGTTCTATGCTTGACTACATCGAGAGGAGTATTCAGTTTACGCTTTTAGCCTGCGGTAGAGACAAGCTGGGACCCTCAGAGCTGTCTGAAATTTTGGAAGATTTAAGAAAAACTCTTTTCTCCTCTTATTTAATGAAAAGAGGTCTATGGAGTTTTTTCACGCCAGCGCAGGGGATGTTTAATGTGATCGGAATTTTGATATTCAATATCTAAAATTCTCTCAGTAAGAGGCTTTATACATTGACTTTTTTTATCTAAAAGACTTCGCATTTCTTTTAATAAATAGAGATTATCTGTCTTTTCAAGTCCATTCAGACAGAGATCTTCAATATCAGGCATTTTAACCCCATATATTTTGACCAGCTTTTGACAATGAAGAGGAACAATGGATAGCTTTCTTTCAGTCAAACAGAATTTTTCAAGTTTAATTTTTTCTAATGCGATACGGTTGTATTTTATGACTTTCTCTACTGAGGAGGCATGGACAAGATTATAAGCCCAAGTATCATAGATATCCTTTGCCTCTACTTCATATATTGGAAGATAGAATAAAATAACATACAAAAAAGATTTCATTGATTGATAGCCTTAATAAGAGATGTGATTAAGGGACCTATATATAATAGAAAAAACGCAGGGAGAGTTGTTAAAATCAAAGGGAGGTAAAGTTTTGTCGGGAGGAGTTTGTAGTGTAATTCAATACGATCATCTACCCACTGCGAAATCTCTATCTCTAATTCTTCTAAAGATTTTATAATAGACTGCCCATTTAAACCCTGATGTAAAATTTCAAAAAGAGCCTCTCTATAGATAGATATATGATTATTTTTACTTTTTTCTGGATCTATTTCATGGGCGATATACCAACTTCTAATATCTTTTGAGAAGTCAGAAGTATGGGAGTCCAAATAATGAGATATGCCATTACGTAAAGAGTTTCCAGATATTAATTGATCTAAAATATAAAGAATAAATCCATGTATGGGGGCTAAAGCTTCCAAGATATATGTCTCCCTATTTTATAAATCCAAAGCCAACTGACAGTAAATAAGGCTAGGGATGGAAATAAAAAGTATTTTACGTTTTCGTATTCGAACTGATTGATAACAAAAATAAGTACTGCAAAGTATAAAACACTCAAACAGATCAATTGAAAGTAGATGGGAGTCCTAAGTTGTCCGGACTTATGTCGAAAATTACGATTTTTTTTCAAGATATTTTTTAAAGACTCTAATCGTTTGATTGCATATTGTGGATTTTTTTTAATTTGAACCATATCATCAATGCATTTTTCAATGTAAGAGTCATGTTGTTTTGTACCATCGATAGAAGGATTTAGGATTTTATCTTTAATAAATTGTAACTTTTTTTGTGAAAAAAGATCTGAAACACGAGTAGATTGTGTTATAGCTTCGGAAAAACAGTATCCACTTCGCATTTTTAAAATGATTTTTTCTAAAAAGTGACAAAAATTGTCTTCGAATGTTACGTATTTCATTCTTTTTAATAAAATATCAATCCATTTTGTTAGAATAATTGGCAAAAGGATCATAAAAACACTAAACACGTTGTGAATTGGGCGAAACATTCCAATAATTCCTAAATATATAAGAAAAGTGGTGTGAATACTCCAATACTGAGTATTGGATATGATCCATTGAGTGCGTAAGTGTATTAAATACGGACAAAAATTCCGACATGCATAGATTATAGTTATTAAAATAAATATGTTGCTCATAAGTTTCATAAAAAAATAAATGCAAAAATTAAGCTCAAGTTTAAACTTTATGTTGACGAACATAGTCATGCTTGTACACTTTTAGATAGAACGCTTCTTGAAGTGTCATTGAAGTTTAGAACCCATCCTAGGAGGAATGATGGCAAAGAAGAGAAAAAAGAAAGCAGCAACTAAGAAAAAGGCTACGAGAAGAAAAGCTGCAAAGAAAAAAACAACTCGTCGCCGAAAGAAAAAGGCCGTTAGCAAGAAAAGGGGGGGGGCAAAGAAAAAAACAGCTCGTCGCCGAAAGAAAAAAGCTGGTGGCAGAAAAAAAACTGCGAAGAAGAGAACTGTTCGTCGTCGCAAAAAGAAGTAAGCAGCAAATTTCTATTGCTGTTAGAGCCCTTGGGTCCTACCCAAGGGTTTTTTTATAGAGCCCCTCTCTTTTATATGGATGAGAAAAGGTATGTAGAATGCTTAGAGGGCAATTCTCGCTTTAATTCCCTCCTCTTGGAGGAACTTTTTTATAGCTTCTTTGTCTAATTCTTTTAGACGCCAGATCATCTCTTTTATTAATGAAAGAGTTTCCTCTGTTTCTTCAGATCGTAAACCGTGGCTTATTGCAGCGATATCCCCACTGATTTGAACTATATTTTTTAGTAATTCCTTCAATTGCTTCTGATTAGATGTTTTTTCCAACAACATTAAGGTTTTATTAAAATGAATTACGAGACTTTCCATTGTCTTTATGGTGTTTGACATCTGTGCTTTGTTTTCTTCAAAGAAATTTATGAGTTGTTTTGCCAGCCCATAGGACTGTGAAAGAAATTGATCGATGCGTGGAGGATCTTCTCCTCTAACAATATCTCCTGATTGTATATGTGGTGAATCCAGAGTTCCTGGAGAGACTTCAATATACTTTTCTCCTATAATACCTGCCAAATTAATATAAAAACGACTGTCTTTTCGTATAGAACTCCATGCCGATTTAGAAATAGATATTTTTATGTTAAGTTTGACTTCTTCACCACCTGGCATTTTCATTTCTGGATGAAAAACAATATCCTCGACCTTTCCTGCTTTGATACCCATAACCCTTACCGGAGAGCCGACCTCTATCCCCCCTGCAAAATTATACATAACATTTAATGTATATGGGCTTGAAAAAGGATTAAAGGCACCTAAAAGATAGGCAAAGCTCACAACAAGAGCAAATGTAAGAAAAAATAAAACTCCAACTTTAGTTTCAATATTCATATTTGTTCCTATTTTAAAAATACCCTTTCTCATTTAATTCTAAAACATTTAAGATACCCCTATAGAAAAACAAGAGCTTTTAAACCATCCTCTGTTTTGTCTTCATCTTTTAGTAGAACAGAGAAAATCCCCAAGATAAAATAAAATCTAAGACAATAATAGCCACTGAGCTGGTGACTACGCTGTTAGTTGTAGATATCCCTACGCCTTCAGCCCCTGGTCGGCAGTGTAATCCGAAGTAACAACTTGTTAATGGAATAACAGCTCCAAAAATAGTCCCCTTGATTATAGCTAATAAAAAATCATTCATTCCTACAAAACGGCTCATAACAGATAAAAAAGTACCGTAGGTATAGCCTAATTTAAAATGGCTGACTAACATGGCACCAAGTAAACAGGTGGCATTAGAGATAACAGTGAGACATATGCCTGCCATGATGCACGCTATGAGTCGGGGGACAACAATAAATTGTATGGGGTCAATGTTTAACATTTTAAGGGCATCTATCTGCTCTGTAATTTTCATGCTTCCCACTTCAGCTGTAATGCCTGCACCCACCCGACTTGTTAAAAGTAAGGCGGCCAAAATCACTCCCAATTCTCTTAGAATTAATAAAGTGGCAAAGCCGGGAACCAGAGCGTCGTTTTTAATAACGAGTTTCATATGAAAAGAGGATTCAATCACTATGACTATCGACGCAAAACTGACACAAAATACAATGATCCATAGGCTTTGATTGGAAATGTAATAAAATTGTTGTGTGATGTCTTTAAATCGTGGGCGAGTGGAGACTAAGATCCAAAGGGTTTGAGTGAGCAATGTGATGTATTTTTTGACCGCTTGAATTATCAATATCAAATATCTTCCTATTATAGAAAACAAGTCAATCTCCTAGTCCCAAGACGGTTTCACTTATAAGACTTGTGAGCCAATCACAAACGACAATAGATATCATTGTAATCACTGCTGTTTTAACAACAGCATCTCCCACTCCCCTTGCTCCACCTGTTGTTGAATATCCCTTAAATGTACAAACAGTTGCCAAGACTATGGAAAAGGTAAGGCATTTAAATAACCCCGAGAGAATAGAATAAAATGTAACAAAGGTAGGTATGTGTCTAAAGTATTCAGCGATGCTTATATTTGAAAATGTTATTCCTAAAATAACCCCCCCAGCAATAGACATGATGAGTCCAACACCTAAGAGGAGAAAGCTAGAGACAATAATGCCAATGAATCGAGGTAAAATAATCTCTTCAATAGGATTAGCCCCCAAACAACGAATGGCATCTATTTGGTCTGTGACTTTCATAACGCCCAACTCTGCTGCAGTAAATGCCCCCACTTTTCCACTTAACATTAAAGCCATCAATAATGGCCCGACTTCTCGAAATGTCACACTTGTGACCAATCCACCCAAGGAGCCCAAAGCTCCAAATTCTTTAACTTGTAGTGTGAATTGCACAGCCATAATAGCACCAACAAAAAATCCAGCCCATGCTGTCGTCGGCCAGCTCATTTGAAAAACCCTATAAATTTGAAAAACAATGGCTCGATAAGAACAGGGTTTTCGAAAACCTGTGATTAGAATTCTGTGCAAGAAAATAAAAATCTCTCCTGTATTAAAAAAGAAATGGGAGAAGGGCTTCATGTTCGATCCTCTAAAACCTCACTTAGAAAGGCTTTGACTAAAGGATTTTTACTCTTTTTTATTTCCTCTGGAGTTCCTTGCTCTATAAAGTGGCCTTGGTCCAAGATCATAATTCTGTCAGCAATATCCAAAGCGCATCCCATATCATGACTGACAACTAGAGAAATTGTTTTTAATTTACGAGATAATTTTTGTATCAGAGAATTGATAGCGTTCATGCTAATGGGATCAAGTCCTGTTGTCGGTTCATCAAATAATAAGATTTGAGGTTGAATAGCTAGGGTACGTGCCAAACTGACTCTTTTTTGCATTCCATAAGAGAGTTCTTCGGGAAATTTGGGCAGGATAGAATTTTCTAAATGAACAAGCTGAATACATTCATGAATACATTCTTTAATTTCAATCTCTTTAAATTGAAAGTGTTTACGCAATCCAAAAGCTATATTTTCGTAAATTGTAAAAGAGTCAAAAAGGGCTGGCTGTTGGAAGACCATTCCGCATTTTTTGCGTATAGAAAAGTATTCAGACTCTTTTAATTCAGATACATTTTGATCATTGATCCATATTTCACCCGTATCAGGTCTTAATAATCCCACAATACTTTTTAATAAAACAGACTTTCCTGTTCCTGAAACACCTAATATAAATAGAATTTCATTCTGTTGAACTTGAAAAGTAATATTTTTTAAAACCGATGTTGCACCAAAAGACTTGCTCACATTTTTGAAAACAATCACTTCAGCCCCGTTAATGGGCCAATACATTCGCCCCTAATAAATTGTTGCACTCGTGGATCGGTATGTGTTTTTGTCTCGTGTTCATTGCCTGTTATAATAAGTTCTCCATTACATAAGAAACCAATCTGGTCTCCCAATTGATAGGCCCTATGTATGGTGTTGGTGACGAAAATAATTGTGGTCTGGTGTTTTTCTCTAGAACTCATGATGAGTTGGATGATTTTGCGACTAGTTATAGGGTCTAAGCCGGCTGTGGGATTATCATAAAAAATAACTTCTGGATTTAAGACTAAGGTTCTAGCAATGCTTAAACGCTTTTGCATCCCACCACTGATTTCATTGGGAAAAAGATCTTTGGCGTGCCAAAGATCAAAAGTCTTTAAAAAATATTTTATTTTTTGTTGAACTTCACTGTGATTAAAACTTCCTGATTCTATGAGTGGAAAACCAATATTTTCTGCAAGAGTTAAAGAATCAAACAATGCACCCCTTTGAAACAACATTCCCATGCGGCGCAATAAATGCTGACGTTCATTGCCACGTAATGTCACCAAATTTTTTCCATCAATTTCTACATGACCTGATGTTGGAGGAAGAATACCGGCGAGTATTTTTAAAAGGACAGATTTACCTCCTCCGCTGGGGCCGATTAAGGCCAATGAATTCCCTTTGTGCACCTCAAAGTGCACATTCTTTAACACATCCTCTGAGTTCCATTTTTTGTTTATGTTAATAGCTCGAATCACAAATTTCCTTAGTTCACTTTTTCTCTTTTCAAATTGTACTTGAAAAGATCTATCTTAATATAGACTACAAAATAGAGTGACCTTAAGAAACTCTAAAGTTAATCTCTCACAACAAAGGATTGAACTGTGTCGCAATTTGATAAAATTCAGATTCCCGCAAATGGTGATAAAATTCAATTAGAAGAAGCGGGACAGCTACAGGTCCCTTTTCATCCTATTGTGAATTTTATAGAGGGAGATGGTACTGGTCCTGACATTTGGGCCGCAACATCTAAAGTTTTGGATTCCGCAGTGGAAAAGGCTTTTTCTGGAAAGAGAAAGATTCATTGGTGTGAAATATATGCGGGGGAAAAAGCCGGGTCTATTTATCATGGGGAGAGTCTCCCCGAAGAGACACTATCTGCTATGAGGGAACATATTGTTTCTATTAAAGGTCCGCTGGCTACTCCTGTAGGAAGAGGTATTCGTTCTTTAAATGTAGCTATTCGTAAGGAGCTGGATCTTTATGCTTGTGTGCGGCCCTGTAAGTGGTATCAAGGTGTGCCTTCTCCGGTAAAACATCCTGAAGATGTAAATATGGTTATTTTTAGAGAAAATATTGAAGACGTTTATACGGGTGTGGAGTGGCCGGCAGGAAGTGCTGAATCCAATGCATTTATTGAACTCGCTGAAAAATATGGAAAGTCTATCCGCAAGGGTTCAGCTATTGGTATAAAACCTATCAGTCGATGGGGATCACAGCGGCTGATTCGCAAGGCTATCCATTATGCTTTAGATAATAATTTGCCCAGTGTGACCCTTGTGCACAAAGGGAATATTATGAAGTTCACAGAAGGGGCATTTAAAGATTATGGTTATGAATTAGCAAAAAATGAATTTGAAAGTCGTGTGATTTCAGAGCAGGAGGTCTGGAAAAACTTTGAAGGTCAGTGTCCCAAAGGTCAAATTGTTATAAAAGATCGGATTGCCGATAATATGTTTCAGCAAGTCCTTTTGAGACCCTCTGAATATTCTGTTATAGCACTGCCCAATCTCAACGGGGATTATATGAGTGATGCCCTGGCCGCTCAAGTCGGTGGTTTGGGAATAGCTCCCGGGGCCAATATTGGAGATGGTTATGCTGTTTTTGAAGCCACTCATGGCACAGCTCCCAAATACGCTGGACAAGATAAAATCAATCCGGGCTCTCTTATTTTGTCTGGTGCAATGATGTTAGAGTATTTGGGTTGGAAAGAGGCGGCTCAGCTGGTTGAAAAAGGATTACAAAATGCTATACGAAACAAGAAAGTAACGTATGACTTTCATAGGAGTATGGAGGGAGCAACTCTTTTAAAATGTTCTGAATTTGGAGATGAAATTATTGATTCCATGGGATGAGGGTAAGATAAAATGGACCAGAAAATCAAAAACGAAAAATCGCGAAGAGCGAAGATCTCTATTATTGGTGCTGGATTTGTTGGATCGACATGTGCACATTGGGCAGCGTCTAGAGAGTTGGGAGATGTGGTCCTTCTAGATATCAATGAGGGGGCAGCAAAGGGGAAGGCCCTAGATCTTTTTGAATCTAGCCCGGTGGTCTCTTTTGATTCGAAAGTTGTGGGGTCTTCTGATTATAAAGACACAACTGATTCTGATGTAGTTATTGTGACGGCTGGAATACCACGAAAGCCTGGAATGAGCCGAGAGGATTTATTAACAACAAATTCTAAAATTATGAAAGAGGTCTGTCATGGGATTGGGAAATACACTCCGAATAGTGTGGTGATTATTGTGAGCAATCCTCTTGATGCAATGGCCTTTGTGGCCAAAGAGATTCTTGATTTTCCAAGGCATCGTGTGATTGGAATGGCAGGGATTTTAGATAGTGCGCGTTTTCGATCTTTTATTGCTGAAGAGCTGAATGTTAGTGTCAAAGATGTACAGGCTTTTGTTTTAGGGGGACATGGAGACACTATGGTGCCAATGCCTAGGCATTGTTCCATTGGTGGTGTGCCACTGACAGAAATGCTTTCGAAAGATAAAATTGAAGCCCTTGTGACCAGAACACGTAAGGGGGGAGCAGAAATTGTAGGACTGTTAAAGACAGGCTCTGCTTATTATGCCCCCTCGGCGAGTGCTGTTGAAATGGCTGAAGCTGTTATAAAGGATCAACATCGTATTCTTCCCTGTGCCGCATTCTTAGAGGGGGAATATGGAGTGCATGGGCTATTTATTGGTGTTCTCTGTCGACTGGGTGGTCAAGGTCTTGAAGAGGTTATTCAAGTCCAATTGAATGAAGAAGAGAGAGCCCACTTAGATCATTCTATAAATGCTGTCCGAAGTTTGATAGATGTATTGAAGAGTCTTTAGTGACAGGGAAAAAATAGATATGAATATCCATGAATATCAAGCGAAAGTTATTTTACGTCAATTTGGTGTGAAAACGCCTTCTGGAAAAATCGCTCATTCTCCTGAAGAAGCTGTCTCTGTTGCAAAAAGTATTGGTGGCTCGCTTTGGGTTGTTAAAGCACAAATTCATGCCGGAGGGAGAGGAAAAGGTGGGGGAATTCGGCTAGCGCATTCTATACAAGAGGTTGAAGATTTGACGAAGAAGTTTATTGGAATGAATCTTGTCACTCATCAAACAGGACCTTCGGGAAAGACAGTTCAAAAAGTTCTTGTTGAGGAGGGGTGTGATATTGCTAAGGAATACTATTTAGCTGTACTTGTTGATCGAACAACCGGTGGAATTACTTTTATGGTCAGTACCGAGGGTGGCGTGGATATTGAAGATGTGGCTCGCAAAACACCTGAAAAAGTTTATCGTGTTTCCATAGACCCTGCGTTGGGGATACAGTCTTTTCAAATACGACAATTGGGTTTTGCTTTGCAACTCAGATCGGATCGCTTGAAAAAATTTTCGAAACTTATGTTTGGTCTATACGGTGCTTTTATTGAATCAGATTGTTCTCTGGTTGAAATTAATCCTCTGGTAGAAACTAAAGAGGGTGAGATTTTAGCACTTGATGCAAAAATAACCTTTGATTCAAATGCTTTGTATAGAAGGCCCCACATTGCTGAAATGAGAGACCTTTCAGAGGAGCAAGAGACTGAGATAGAGGCGAGTCGATATGGTTTATCTTTTATTAAATTAGATGGAGAAATTGGATGTTTAGTTAATGGAGCGGGTTTGGCTATGGCTACAATGGATATTATTAAGCTCTATGGAAGAGACCCTGCCAACTTTTTAGATGTTGGTGGGGATGCCAATGAGGAGCGAGTGACTGCTGCTTTTAAAATTATCCTTAAGGATAAAAATGTTAGAGGTATCTTGGTCAATATATTTGGTGGAATTATGAAATGTGATGTGATTGCTGCTGGAATTATTGCAGCCTCAAAAGATATTGAAGTTAAAGTTCCTCTTGTTGTGAGATTAATCGGTACCAATGTTGAGAGGGGAAGACGTTTGTTGTCTGAAAGTGGATTAAATATTATATCCGCTGAAGACTTATCCAGTGCTGCTGCACAAGTTGTGCAAGCTATAGAGAGAGTTTGAAATGTCTATATTGGTTGATAAAAATACAAAAGTTATTTGTCAGGGTTTTACAGGTTCACAGGGCACTTTTCATTCTGAGCAGGCTATATCCTATGGAACTCAAATGGTAGGTGGAGTGACACCGGGAAAGGGGGGGCAAAAACATTTAAATTTGCCAGTTTTTGATACTGTTTGTGAAGCTGTGAATAAAACAGGTGCTACAGCTTCAGTTATTTATGTCCCTCCACCCTTTGCAGCAGATGCTATTATGGAGGCTGTTGATGCCAACATAGAGGTGATTGTCTGTATTACAGAAGGTATTCCTATTTTAGATATGGTGAAGACTAAATGTTATATGAAGGGGAAGAGTTCAAGGCTCATTGGCCCTAATTGCCCAGGAATTATCACCCCTGGGGAGTGTAAGATTGGCATTATGCCAGGATATATTCATAGACCTGGTTGTGTTGGGGTTTTATCGCGATCAGGAACTTTGACATACGAAGCTGTTTATCAATTAACTCAAGGAGGTGTGGGTCAAAGTACCTGTATTGGAATTGGTGGAGATCCTGTCAATGGAACACACTTTATCGATGCTTTGGAACTTTTTAACTCTGATCCTGAAACACGAGCTGTGATGGTTATTGGTGAAATTGGAGGAACAGCAGAGGAAGAAGCCGCTGAGTATATTCAGCGTGAATTTAAAAAGCCGGTGACAGCATTTATTGCTGGAGGGACAGCCCCCGAGGGGAAACGCATGGGACATGCCGGAGCCATTATTAGTGGAGGAAAGGGCACTGCTGAAGATAAATTTGAAGCTCTTGCATCTGCTGGATGTCATATTGTCCGCAACCCTTCAGATATGGGAAAAACACTTATTGAGAACATGAAATAGAGGAGAATGAAGTATGGGCATAGAGCGCACCTTGAGTATTATAAAACCCAATGCCATGAAAAAAAATAAAATTGGGACTATTATTGATCGTTTTGAAGAAAGCGGATTAAAAATTGTTGCAGCAAAGTTAAAACATTTAACAAAAGAAGAGTGTGAAACTTTTTATGAAGAACATAGGGAAAAACCCTTTTTTGATGAACTTGTTCTCTTTATGGTATCAGGGCCTGTCTTTTTAATGGTACTATCTGGCGAAAATGCGATTGATCGCAATAGAGAAATTATGGGAGCTACAGACCCTGCTCAGGCAGCAGAGGGGACACTGCGAAAGCTCTTTGGGGACAGTATGGGGGAAAATGCAGTTCATGGTAGTGATAGCATAAACAGTGCTGAACGAGAGGTTTCGTTCTTCTTTGACAAGTCAGAGATTCTCAGTAGGTAAGAGTTAACATGTTGCAATATCACTCGGAAAATACTGTGACTCTCTCTTGTTTCACTGAGTAAAAATAAGTGATGTTGAAAAACCTATATGTTTTTTTCATGGTGTTGTCTTTCACAGGGTGTTCTTCTTCAAAAAAAAACACTAAGGAAATCGCTCGGTTTCATTTAGATATAGGAATGGCCCACCTAAATAATGGAAAGTACCCCGAGGGGCTTGCAGAATTGCTGAAGGCCAAGCGTCTAGACCCGGATAATCCTATCATTTTAAACCATCTTTCTTTAGGTTATTTTGTTCGTGAAAGATATTTTGAAGCAGAAAAGTGGTTATTGCGTTCTATTCAACTAAAACCTAATTATATGGAAGCACATAATAATTTAGGTAGAGTTTATATTGAAATGGGAAAGTACGATAAGGCCATTGAGCAACTCAAAATAGTTTTATCAGATTTAACATATTCTACACCTGAAAAGGCTCAGTTTAATTTAGCTACGGCTTATTTTAGAAAAGGTGAATATATTAAATCTCGTGATTTAGTTCAGTTAGTTTGGAAGACAAATGAGTTCCATTGTTCTTCCTTTGTTTTATATGCCAGAAGTCTTTATGAATTAAAGGATTATGAAGAAGCGCAGAAGGCCTTTGAGAAGTCTTTGTTAAAGTGTAAAAAGGGAGGAGAGGGGAGGATGCCAGAAATTCGTTATTATAATGCTTTGGCACTTTATAAACGAGGTCAGAAAGGAGAGTCTTTAAAAAAAATGCAAAATATTATCAAACTCCATCCTAAGTCTCCATATGCGAAGAGGGCATCGATTATATTGAGGGCTGTTGCTAAGTGAAAGAAACGGGAAATTTATTAAAATCTGCAAGAGAAGAGAAAAATATTTCTCTCAAAGAAGTCGCCTTGGCAACTAAAATACATATAAACACCTTAAGGGCCATTGAAGGTGGAGATATGGATCACCTTCCTCATGTTGTATTTCTTAGAGGTTTTATTCAAGCCTATGCATTGTTTCTTAAAATAGATCCTCAACCTATTTTAGATGTTTTTAAAGAGGAGATGGTTGAGCATCAAGAGGTGGAATCTCTTTCTCCAGTAAAGAGTGAGGATGAGGGTTCTCATAGAGCTGTTTCTGCAGCTAATAAGTCTTCCAACACTGTTCGTAATATTATGATAGGTATTGGTGCATTTATTTTGATTGTTTTTATAGGTTACTTGCAAAAGATAGTGAAGAAGTATGAGCAAGAGGCGAGTGTTCCTTTTAAAGGGGAAGTTATTGTCGGTGAGGATAGGGCCTTATCTCAGACCACCGATTTATCGTCAACGACAATGATGAAAGCATTGACAACAACAAGTCGAGCTACAAAGCAGACGTCTTCAACCACTTTTACAAGAGTGGGGAGCCAAGAACTCATAGTGGAAGCCTTAGGTGCTGTCACTTTAAAGTATAAAATTGATGGGGAATCTTTTAAAAAAATTCAACTGCAACCAGAACAAACCCATATTTTCAAAGCGGAACAAAGTCTTGAATTTGAATTTAGTGATGGCGGGAGGGTGAGTGTGATTCATAATGGTAGAGATATTGGTGTTCCTGGTATGTTGGGTGAGTCCTTAAAAATAAAATATCCCTAATTTTATAAAACCTATAGTTCAATAACCACTCAGAATAGAATAAGCTCGTTTTTGTCTGGAGTTTGCCTTGTAAGATGTTTAGTAGGAAGAGTTTTTCTTAAGGCTCCCAAAAGCTCAAACAGCTCTTAAGGTCCGCAGCTCGTCTCCGCCGAAGGCTAAAGACCTTTGCTGGATAATGCTCGATGCCGTCAAGCATAGAATAAACAATCTCTCTGCGGATACGCCCTGCGCCCCAGAAAACTCGTTTTGAAATCCTTAAGAAAAACTCTTCCTCCCCTTTGTTATCTCAGTGGCACAAATCATTAAAAGGTCAAACAACTCCAAAGGCTACAGGTGGCTTGCAGAGTTATATTAAAGTGTTTTATGGGGTATTTCTAATTCCAACCCTTCTACACATTTGTTCTGACAGGCAAGGCGTTCATAAGGTTTATACCCTAATATTTGTGCTTTTTCATTTTCTATTCTGTTTCTCTGGCCAAGTTGTTTCAGACCAGATCTAACAAACACACGGCATGTCCCACAGGTCCCCATGCCCTCACATTCATGATTTAATTTCACATTGTTTTTAATAGCAGCCTCCAAGATGGTGTCCCCGTCTGTGTAGGGGATAGGATCCGGCTGCGATAAAAAAAATACAGTTTTTGACATGTCTTTATTTTATCTTAAGATTTGAAATAATTTAAGAGGTTTACTGTTATGCAAAGGGGCTTGAGTTCAACGTAGAGTTCAGATAGAGCATAGGTATGCGTTTTGTCAGTTTTGATTTAGAGACAACAGGATTTTTACCCGGTGTAGATCAAATCGTTGAAGTGGGAGCCATACGGTATGTGGATGGTTTTCCAGAAGCCTCTTTTGTCTCTTTAGTCAATCCCTTAAGGCCAATGAACTCTGAGTCCTCAAAAGTGAATGGTATCACAGATGACATGCTTAAAGATAAGCCGACTATTGATGATCTTTTAGAGCCACTGACTGTTTTTTTTGGTGACGATATAGCTGTGGCTCATAATGCTCCCTTTGATTTTCAATTTTTAGTTGCAGATTATAAAAAGCATCAGGTTCCAGCTCCTAGGGGATTGGTTTTAGATACATGTGCCATTTCGAGAAAAGTTTTTCCCGGTCTGATGAATTATAAGTTAGCCACTCTAGCTCAGCATTTAAAAATTAAGTCAACACAGTTTCATAGAGCCGAGGAAGATGCGTACTGTTGTGGTCAGCTCTTCCTGCACATTTTAAATAAAGTCTCTCAAGGTGATAGAGATAAAGATAGAGATGCCCTTATGGCTTTGTCTAATAATTTAGCACTTGAGTATCCTATGATTCACAAGCAGCCCAAACAATTAAATCTGCCTGATTTTTAGTGCCTCATTTCTTGAGAAGAACTATTTGTACATTCCTAATGATATGTATCATTAACAATTATTTTATTGTTATACTTATGCCTTATGATGCTCTAAGAAAATACAAAATTTTCTTGTTATTTTAATATCTTGGGAATCTTCTCCTTTTTGAGACCGACCTTGTCATGCACATTTTTTATCTGTGACTTAAAAACGACGCTGATGTCATACTGACTGGCATAGGGGATTTATTTTTTTCATCATGGGGGGGGGATGGAAAACCAGAAGTTTTATAAGCAACTTCATTCTTTTTTAGATTCTTTTAAGCTCTTTTTTATAATTTTTGTTAGCGGTGTTTTTGTTGTCCATCTTCCAGTTTATGGTGAACTGTCTTGTTATTCAAAGGGCAAGGTTCAATCCAAATCTATAAGATCAAGTGGAGTCCAAGAGAAGGTAGAGGGTTTATTATCTGAGTTAAGAAAGAGAAAAATAACTAAAGGATTTCTAGAGGATTTGTTATCTCATTTACAGCAGAAAGGATATCGATCCTTTCTGTATAATATGAAAAAAAATGACTTGTATCATGTACTTTCTGTTGTGAATCAAAAAGAGGCAAATCAGTTACTATTTAATTTAATAAGGGGGGCTTCTGAAAGGGTAGAGCTAACCCAGAAAAGGATTTATGATATTTTACCTAATTTAAAGAAAAAAGAAGTCTATGATTTACTATCTGATTTAGTTTTATCTAAAGATCCCAATAAATGGCATGATTTGTTATTTGGTTTAAGTCCACAAGAGCTATATGAGACCGTATTGTCTCGCTTTAGTAGAAAAGAGCTTTCTGATTTGAGGAAGAACTTTCAATATAGGGTGAGAGGGGCTCATGCCAATCGTTCTTTTATTAGTTTTGATATTTCTGAGCGCAAATCTGGAAACACGAAATTGAAAGAGCAAAACGAATCTGCTTCTTTTGTTGTGATAGATTTAGAAACCGGGGGTTTAAGTTCTAAAATACATGAGATCACTGAGGTGGGGGCTATTCGCTATGTCAAAGGTCGTCCTGAGTCGGTTTTTGAGACGCTTGTGTGGACACCAAGTAATTGGTTGAAGCAAGAGGCTCAGAAGGAAGTCGTTAAATTAACAAATATTACAGATAAGATGCTTCAAGATAACAGCCTCCTTGGAATAGACGCAATTATAGAGCCACTGATTCAGTTTTTAGGAAAAGATCTTGTTGTTGCCCATAATGCCTCTTTTGATGTTGGTTTTTTGCGTACTGCCTATATGCGACTCAATAAAAGTATTGAGATATTTAACGAGTCCATTGAAATCTATAATAAAGAACGCAATACAAAAGTGACCAAAATTGATGAAATTAAAAAACCTGATGGTTCCATTATTGACACTTTAGCTCTGTCTAGAAGAATGTTGTCAGGTGTGGGTAGTCATGCCTTGGGGAATTTAGTGAAAGCCTTAGATATTAGAACTTATGGTCCTATGCACCGAGCTAAGGAAGATTCCTATTGTTGTGGAGAAGTTTTTCTTCATATTTTAGATAAGATATCTCGTGAATCTCGTTTTACAAAAGATGAGGTGTTCAAAGCCCTTGCTGATGAGACTATAGGAGATGGTTATTATTCTCGAATTGTCGATTACTTGCTCGAAAATAATTAAAAAAATCCATTCTGAAAAGAAGAAGATAATAAGATGCTTCCTTTTTGTTGTATTCGAATATGGACGTCATAGATTTTTATAGAGATCAAATAACTGAAATTAGAATATAAAGTCTGTATACTTTATTTTGTTTGATAGGGGTCAAATGGTTGCCATTGTAGTGATACGGTATATGAAGGGGTTATTATTTGATGCTATGAGAGGATTCTCCTATCTAAAATAGAACTTCCAAGAGATATGGGGGCTTCAATCACACACTCTTTAACATTTTACTTTATGGGCTATGGGGTAACGTCTTCCGCGTCCAAAAGAGCGATTAGAAACACGTAAAATGGGTGGGGATTGCCACCTCTTGAACTCTGAATTGTACATAGCTTTCAGGGTCCATTTGTCTACTGAAAGATGAGCGGGTCGACATTTGACAACTAATCTTTCTATTGCAGGATCCAATTCGTCATATGGAGGAAGTACGTCTGTATCTTGCTGATTGGGGCTTAATTCTGCAGTAGGGGGTCTAGAAATAATTTCTGAAGGAATAAGTTTTCTTTCTTTATTATAAATCTCACAGAGTTCATAAACTTCTTTTTTTAACAAATCTCCAAGAGGTGCCAGTCCCCCACACATATCTCCGTAGAGAGTCGCATAACCTGTTGCATATTCTGATTTATTTCCCGTCGTGAGCAGGAGGCTATCTTCTTGGTTAGATATGGCCATAAGAATAACCCCTCTTAAACGTGCCTGTATATTTTCACTCACTTGCTGGGTGGGATGTGAATTAAAGAGTTGTTCTAAGTCTGTCATCATTTTTTTATAAATATCAGTTATTTTATAAGGTATGCATTTTATACCTAAATTTTTTGAAAGTCTTTTTGTCCATTTTAAACTTTGAGGGCTGGAATAGGGGCCGGGTAGGGCCAAGGCTTTTACAGCCTCTGCGCCCAAGGCGTCCACAGCTAAACAAGCGACCAGAGCAGAATCTATTCCTCCACTGAGTCCGAGGTGGGCTCGAACAAATCCTGTCTTTGTTACAAAATCTTTAATTCCAAGAACAAGAGCTTCACGAAGAGACTCTCTGCCGGTAGGGAAATATTTATTTTCTGATGTTGTGTGCTTAGAATTTCTAGATTGAAGGTTATAAACTTGAAGATCTTCTTTGAAACGTAAACATTGGACAGGGTTTTTACCCTGTTTATCAAGGACAAAACTAGAGCCGTCATATATGATTTCATCCTGTGCCCCAACCATGTTGACATAGACCACACTGGCTTTGAAGAGCTTTCGAGTAGAGTCGACCACTTTTTTACGTCTTTTGTGTTTATCCTTTGAAAAAGGTGATGCACTTAAATTAATGACAAGATCTATTTTTTGATTTTCGAGTTTTCTAAGGGGATTTTCGGCGTAGTCGACTCCATTTTTTTCCCATGACCAGATATCTTCGCAAATGGTGATAAGTATATTTTTACCTTTGAACTTAAGAATATTTTTTTTAAGATCTCCTTTTTCAATGTGTCTTGGCTCATCAAATACATCATAGGTTGGTAAAAGTTCCTTAGAAAAAATTTTTGGCCTCTGACCCTTTTGTAAGAGAGCAACAGAATTTTTATATTTTTTTCCTTTAGTTGTATTGAAAGATACAAAACCGACTAGGGCAGCAATGTCTTTTGGAAGTTGAGTGACTATTGCATTTAAAGTTTTTATTTGTGCTTTGACAACAGAGGACTGCTCTAGTAAATCACTTGGCCAGTAGCCAAATAAAGACATTTCTGGAAAGACAACAAGGTCACAATTCTTCTGTTTGGCTTGTTGAATATAGCGAATAATCTTTGCCTTATTTTTATCAAATGCACCTATATGAGAATTAATTTGGGCTAGGGCTACACGCATGACTTACTATTTAGAGATTTAATGAAGAAATGTCACGCTTCACTCTCGATTTCATCGGATACAGGTAGAAATAATTCTTGAAATTTGGGACTCTGGGCCAGTTGAATGCGTTGACTAAAGCCATCTGCGTACCCATGCCAATGTTTGATCGTTTTTTCCGGGTACATCCAGCAAAAATATCCTTCACCAGAGTCAAAGTCAGCCAGCCACAGGCCCCTAGGTATGGCACCTAACTTTTCTACTTTGCTTTGCCAGGTATCAATTTTTTTGTTGAGTTTTTGTTCGAGGATATTAGCTGCTTTTTTATTTTTTTTTTCAAAATTTTCTAATTGATATATCATAAATTCAACATCATCGTTGTACTTTTGAGTAATGTGATAAATAACAGATAAAACTTTCTGCGCTTCTTGGATAGAAAATGTATGTTGACCCTTAATGTGTATAAGTTCCCCCATGTACTTGCTCCCCCCACTAAATATTTATTAGGTCGCATTCAGTGAGTTCTTTCAAGTATTTTGTTTTGCGCAAAGTAAATTGTGTCCGGATATAATATACAAGACGTTAGGATTGTTTTTTTTATATATTATTTTTTATTTCTATAGAGTTTGGTCAGATGGGATTCTATTGGAGTGATTTTTTATAAGTATCTTTTTGACTCATGTGCGCTCTCGTAGAAAATACAAAGTCTTTGTTCTTACAGAGTGATTTTAATAGGTAATAATTGACCACAGATAAAATTGTGAATAGAAATCGGACACAAAGAAGCCAAAAAATTTAGCATTTTGAATCCCTATTAAACAGAGATGATATATTATATTTTATTATAGGAGGAATTAAAATCGCACATTTTTATTTTTCAAACGTAAGGCTCAAGTTACAATGACCCAAGGCTTCTATGGGCCGCAACGCATCTTGAGTATTTTCTATAATTATCCCTGCATGTTTTTTTTGATTTGATAGAGTTGCCCACCTATAACGAGAATAACGATGAGAATAATACCAAAGATGAGAAGATATTTTATATATTTACCCCATGATATATCTATTTCTAAGTCAACGTTCGATAGTTTTTTTTCTCTTCTTTCAATCAGAGCCCCTCTATAAGAGGAACTGATATCTCTTTGTGAGGCTTCTATCTTTGGTTTTCTGAGTTGGGCCTCTTGTTTTTTCTGTCCTTTATCGGCACTTATATATCTCAATCGACCCTGTGCAAGATTATCTGTGCTATTGCTGGAGAGAGGATTTTTTCGTAATGATAAGGGGATGCCTTCCTCTGTCCCATCTAGGTTTTTTATATTGCCCTTATTGAGGCCTACTTTTTTAGTGCGACCAGTATTGGAAAATTGAGATAGATCATCACTGTAACTGATTTGTGAGCCTGAGCCTCTTAAAGATCTCTTACTAGGGGAAAGGGGAATAATCTTAGAATCAGGCCCTTCTGATAGGGTTGCTGCATTCTGACTTGCTGGAGCCTGCTGACTCTGATTCGTTGCACTGGGAGCATTTGTATATGGAGATGGGTTTGATCCTCCTGTTTTTGCCGATCTATCAACTTGATATTTAAAACCTTGGTATTTTATATTACAAATTTGCGACCCTGGTAGTGAACCCGTTTGTAATAGGCAAGTTAAATAATCTCCCATCAGCATATCTGTGTAATCACGAATACTCTGATTGAATTGAACAAGAAGACCTAGACTAATAGCTGTAATGAAGATGAGTAAAAGGATATATTCTAGAAGGGCCTGTCCTCTTGTACTTAATATTTGCAATATATGTTTTTTGTCCATTTTAAATTGGAAGCCTCCTCATTTTGAGAATTCCCCATCCTATATTATACTATGAAGTGTGAAAATTTTTGGAATAAGAAGAGAAACACGACCCCTTTACAATAGAAAATCTTTAAAAATCAATCATTTCACTTTATTTTTTCTTCCCCTTTTTTATTTTACATCCTTTTCTTATGCAGAAGATGTTTTAGATGAGATGGTGACAGAATTTTTAGAGATGGAAGATGTGCAAGATATTGAAAGGGGTATCTCAAAAGTTGTTGAAGGAAAAATCGTAGGTGATGGTGCACAGACGATCAAAAAGAATAGGGATGAAGGGAGGAGCAAAGAGGGTATACGCAATGTTTTGGGGGATGGGCCGGAGACTCAAGTTGTTTCAAAACAACAGAGTGTTTTAGAACTCATGGAGGCTTTAAGAAAACAGCCTCGGAGTGCAGAGCTTCATTATAAAATAGGTAGAGCTTATCTGGATCAGGGCAATACAGAAAGGGCGATTAAGCATCTACGGATTGCAAATTATCGACAAAATGATGAGAGGCTGCTTTGGCTGTCAAGAGCGTATGAAAAAGCTGGGCAATATAAAAGACAGGTGAAGGTCATCGAAATTTTTCTAAAAAAATACTCTGCCGGTTATGATATTCTCTTAGAGTTTGCACGTGCTTATTTAAAAAATGATGAGACTTCACGTGCGATATCTACTTTTAAAAAGGCCATATCTCTTGAGCCAAAGAGGAAACTAGCGTATGTCGAATCCATTAAAGCGGCTGAATTAAAGGGTCAATCTCATGAACTTCAAATTCTTCTGGAGGCGATGAAGAAGCGATTTGATAAAGAGCCCTTTGTTTATAATAAATTTTGTAAGTACTACTTCAATCAGTCTTTTTATAAGAACGTGGAGATATGTCGAGAAGCCATTGAGCTAGATCCTGATTTTGCAGAAAATCATATCTATTTAGGTATGGCCTATATACAACGAGAGGATATTGAAAAAGGTAGTGATCTTATTTTTAAAACAGCAAAGAGATTTCCCTCCTCTTCATTTGCTCAAAAAACAGCGGGAGACCTTTCTATAAAGAATCAAAATTGGCAAAGAGCTGCTGGATATTTTAGTCAATGTGTACGAGCAGATAATAAACACGAGTATTGTTTTCTAGAGCTTGCTAAGGTAAAGTTTCAGCTAGAGGAGTATAAAACAGCTTTAAGTCATTTTAAATCTGCCTGTGACTTACAACCTTTAATGCGTATAGAAATAAGAAAAGCTATAACAAAACTTATCTTCAAAAGAAAAGATAACTTAAAAAGACGCTATGAATATGTCTATCAACAATGTGGAAAGATATCACAGGCTGATCTTTCTTTTTTAGATAAAAAAGTGTATGAACTTGTCCGGCTTACAACCTATTTTTAAAAATTTGAACGATGGTGAATAGAATATCAAAAGTGAGGGTCAATATATGCCTTTCTGAGGTGTATTGAGATTTGCATGACTTTTTAAAGATATGCATTTTCGAAGAATGATTTCAGTATGTGCAATATGTGGCTCATGGCTTTCTAGAAAAGATATACTGTGTGCTTATTGTGAGTCTATTATTGGTCGATGCCCTTTGTATTATTCATCTAAAATAAATCTGCCTACTGTCTCTCTTTTGAAATGGACATCCGAAAATCAATATTTTATTAAAAATTTAATGCTTTGCCAAAAAGGAGGTTGGTCGAAGTATTTTTACTCCTTTGTGGCTTCTAAAATTTTATTTTCTGAAATGAGCCGACACAATGCTCCTTTACTTGTTCCATGTCCTTCTTTTAAGAACAAAACTTCAAATCATGCCTATGAGCTGGCTCAGGCCATTTCTCAATACTGGGGTGTAGATATTTTTGATGGATTAAAAAACCTATCATCAGCTAAACAACAGAATTTAAAGCGTTTGGAAAGATGGAAGATTTCTATTAAGAGATATAAAACAGTCAAGTCATTTCATTCATTGATTCTGGTAGATGATATTATAACAACTGGGGCAACAGTTCACGCCTGTTGGAAGGCTATGGGCTCTCCTCTAAATACAAGCGTTTGGACTATTGCCTGTAAGGAAGAGCAAATTCTTTGAAAGCCAATGATAATTTGTTAAGGTCCTTCTTATGTATTTTCTGCGGTGTATTTGTTTAATATTCTTTAGTGTCTATAGTTTGAACAAAGCCATTTCTTCTAATCAAGAAAAAGGGGCTTATAAGCCGGTCTTTAAAAAAGTGTTCTCTGGTCCATATCATCATAAAAAAAAGTCTCTTCAGGAACGTGATTTCAACTCCGTGCTTGGCAAGAAAGTATCTTCGGAAAAGAAGAAATCAACAAAGCAAGGGCCAGGAAATAAAGAAAAGGAGATTTTAAAAAGAGTTTTAGAAAAATATTCAAAGACTAAGTCTATAAAGATGAGGGTTAAAAAAACACTTCATCTAAATCTTATTGAACAAAAAAAAGAATATCAGGGGGAGTTATTGATAAAGGAGGGTGGCCGACTGCGTCTTGATCTCAAAAAACCAGAAAAATCTTTAGTTATTATCAACAATAAAATCATTTGGTCGGTATCTTATCCAAGTGATCCTGAGTTTGATAAGACAATTCGAGTTCTCAAATTTTCGCCATCCAGTGACTTAAGATCTCAGTTTTTATTTTTATCTTTGATAGGGAAATCAGATTTATTAGAGGTTTTCAAAATTAAATCAAGTAAGAAAAAACATCATAATCTAGAATATTTTCTAGAGCCTAAAAAGAGGATAGATCGTATTAAAAAACTAGAAATAAATATCAATTTCAAAAAAAGTATCATTGAAAAATTAACCTATACTGATGATTTGAGTAATCGGACTGTCTTCTCTTTTGATAAGATTCGCTTTCAAGAGCCCTTGGAAGATAGAGTATTCGAATTTGTACCACCTAAGAATGCAGAGATAACCACTTTGTAACTTTAGTCATCAACAAAGTTTTGGGTTATTTTTCATGAAAAACTAGAAACTCATCAAGATTTGAACTCATAACTTATTTTTGTATATTAGACTCTTGTACAGGTCACCGTTGACATTTTTTATTATCAATGATTGGCTAAAAATAGAAGTGTAAATTTTTTGTAGAGGGTGGTGGATGTGTTTTTAGGGAATGTAGTTATAGTTTATGTGTTTTCGGCCTTGGCCCTCTTTATTATTAATATTATTATCAGTCAGTAATTTTTAATGTTTGGGGTAGTAGATCTCTGGATAGTTGCGCCCCAGTTCCAGGTGATCCATTCCATACCCAATAATATAGCGATCTTCAATTGTTTGTCCAACATAGTTTGGTTGAATATTGGTGACTCGACGAGCTGGTTTGTCAAGAAGAGTGGCAATTTTTAGAGATGCTGGCTTGGAGGCTAAAATATAATTATATAGAAAGCTTAAAGTTCTGCCTTCATCAATAATTTCTTCTAAAATAATGACATTTTGATCAGTTATGCTAACACTTATGTCCTTTAAAATATGAAAACCATCTTTATTATTGAATCCTTTTTGGAGTAGGGGGTTAGCAGAGTGTCTTGTAAGCTGAACAAAATCAATTTGTTGATGGAGTTGTAAAGCCCGAGAAAGATCAGCTGCAAAATGTATAGACCCTCTAAGATCTCCAATTAAAATGACTTCCTGTTCTTGATAATCTCTCTCAATATCTCTTGCTATCTTTAATATCAGTGCTTCAATGTCCTCTTTTGATAGGAATATGGTCATTTCATTCTTTTTTGTTTTTTGGCCCATTATAAACTCCCTTTAGGTGCCTAGATCTGTGACTTTAGACTCTTGGGCGACTCGTATGTAGTTGTGAACGTCTTGGTTTTTGGGGTCTCTGGCCAGAACATTTTCCCACTCTTCGACGGCATCGATAATAAGGCCAGTATGGTATAGAATTAAACCCAGTTTGATGCGAGCGGGAAGATAATCGGGACGCTCTCTCCTTAATGTTAGAAGTTCTTTTTTAGCTCTCTCAATATTGCCATCATTGATAAAACATTCAGCAATTTTCATTTTTGCTTTTGTTGAATCTTTTTTCAATTGTATCGTTTTAAAGTATTGTTCAAGAGCCTCTACATACATCTTGTTTTGAAAATAAATATCACCAAGTTCAATATGTTTTTGATAAAGCACTTTTTCTAAAAAAGGATCTGTTTTTGTTTTTTTTCTATTCAATGCCTTTTGTGCATCTAGAAAGATCTTTTTCCCTTCCTCATATTGCCCTAAATCGTTGAGTATAATGGAGAGACCTACACTGGCATCTGTATAACTGGGATCAATATCCAAAGCTCTCTTAAACGTAGCTATGGCTTTTTTGAACTTCCCTCGATCATAGTATATTGTTGCTAACATTTGAAAAACTTCAGGGTTTTTATTATCTATCAGTAAGAGTTGATTCAATATTTGTTCAGTCCGACTATATTTTCCATCGATAAAGCTTGCTCTTGCCATAGAAAGCATATCTGTTGCATCAATGTATGCCATAGTCTAACAGTGCCTTTTTACTTTTCAATGCTATGTTTGACCCCTTATCTAGTGATATGAGCCGCTTTAAGTACTTCTTTCCATCTTTTTTGTTATTTATTCTTAGGGAACTCATCCCAGCCCCATAGAGAGCTTGTGGTAGAAAGTGCGTATCTTTATAGTAATTAATGACATTTTTATACCTCATAAGCGCACTTTTAAATCGATTGGCCTTAAAATAAAAATCTGCAATATAGATTTCCTTCTCTGCAAGTTGCAATCGAATATTTTTTATTTGTTTTTTTGCTTTGTCTACATATTGAGATTCTGGATAGTTTTTTAAAATGCGTTTAAAGTACTTGAGAGCTGATGAAGCTTCCGTGAGATCTCTATCAATAGATTTCGGCAATTGTTGAGCGTGGCTCATTCCTTGTCGAAATGTGATGTAGTCTGGTCTATGGCGAGGGTGATGCTCTTGAAAAATATGATAGGCCATCTGCGCTTCTATCCAGTTTCCTCGCTTATAGTGAATGTCAGCAATTCTCACCTTGGATAAAGTGGCGTATTTGCTATAAGGGTGTTTATTTTGTACATCTTCATATTTTATAATGGCTTCGTTATAACGTTTATCTTCTTCATGCTTTTGAGCCAGTTCAAAGGCTTTCTGTGGGGAAGTATTTTGTTTTGTATACAGCGAAGAACACCCCAATGTGAGTAGAAGAGATAAAATGAGGGTGAAGTGAGTGACTTGAAGCATTTGTACACATTTAATTCTAGGCCGCATATGAAGTCAATTTGAACTACCCGTCTTTGTTACCGATGTCTGCTCTAAGTGCTGATATAATTCAAAAAAGGTCAATTTAAGGATGCTTGTTACGGGTATGGAAATAATCATTCCGAGGACACCCATAGCCTGAGCACCTACAATAATAGCAACGATAACAGTAATAGGATGTAAATCCACAATTTTGGCAACAACAAGAGGGATGATAAATAAGATATCAATGAGCTGAGCAATGAAATAAATACTAACGATAAGCGTCATCACGACCCATGATTCTTGGTTAATCAATGCAATGGCTAAAGCGGGAATGGCTCCAATAATGGGTCCTATATATGGAATGAGATTTGTAAGGCTGGCAAAAAGGGCGAGTATGATAGCAAAGGGAAAACTAATGATGGACAGCCCTATCCAGACAACAAGGCCTACAATACCCGCTTCAAAAAGACGGGCACGAATAAAACTCCCCATTTGATTGTTTATTTGATAGGTCAAAGAAAGAAGAGGCTCAAATAGATTATTGGGTACAAATACTAAAGATTTTCTATAGAGTGACCTACCATCTTTTAACATAAAGAATGAAAAGAATGGGGCCAAAAGGAAAATCGTAAAAATTTGTGTTGTCTTTTTTGGAATGTGAGCCAGTGTGGCCCCTACCCAATTTTCGGTTTGTGTTAACAATGTTTCAGCAATATTCAATTGATAAAAAGGATTTAGAAAGGTATTTGCTTGAGACTGAAATCCTATCATAAGGTTTTGAAGACCTAAAATATAATTGGGGAATTCATTTTGAAGGGCAGTAAACTGCTTGTTGAAAATAGGAAACAACATAGCAATTCCGAGTGTCATGAGTAAACCAATAGGTAAAAATACAAGGATAACTGATAGGGTTCGATCCACTTTTTGTCTTTCTATAAAATCAATCATTGGTTTAAACATATATGTAATAACATAGGCTAAAATAACTGATAGGAGAATATTTTCTACAATTAATAAAAGAAAGAGCAAGAAGCCTATTCCTCCTAGAAAAACAAAAAATTTTAATCTTTTTTTGTTTTCAATGGTTTTAAGAGGGGAATTCATTTTTACTTTTTCCCTCAAGATTCGATAGTGCTTCAATTTCTTTTTTCAAATTTGATATGCTATTTGATGTTTCTTTCAATCTATGGCCTAAAATTTCAGCTAATTGAAAAATAATTTTTGCCCCTAGGGAAGGCTGTCTTTCTAAAAGCTCTAAAAGGTCGGGTTTAAAGAAGCCAATAAGATATGTGTCTTCTGCGGCTGTAGCAGTTGCCATTCGAGCCCCTTTGTTTTCTACAAGAGCAAGCTCTCCAAAGAAATCATTTTCTTTTAATTGCGTGATAAGAGATTCTTTTTCCGAAGCGTTTGATCGAGTTTTTTGAACGGTGATATTCACAGTACCATGTGCGATGATATACATTCCAATGCCAATTTCT
Source organism: Bdellovibrionales bacterium (assembly GCA_965116215.1). Taxonomy (GTDB): domain Bacteria; phylum Bdellovibrionota; class Bdellovibrionia; order Bdellovibrionales; family JAKFYE01; genus CBDBKL01. The sequence continues at coordinate 1,531,233 of OZ220494.1, forward strand.
CCTTGTTTAAAAATAGTTTCTCTAGCGTGATAGTGGCGTGAGTGTACTATTTTTTTTAAAAATCGTAATTCCTTTAGACTTAAATTTTTAAATAATAAATTATTGCTAAGAATGTGTATGATACTCCTTTGTTCTTGTACCTTTTTAAAAATATTTTCCCAAAGAGAGCTTATCACAACTGTTTTCCCCAGCTAATGATGGATGTATTTTCATGTATCCATCCTGTTCCACCTGATGGAGCAGTGACTTGTAACCAAGAATGTAATTTTTTGTGAACAAGAACTTCGATGCCTTCTTTGATTTCAAAGAGGGTCGCTTGATTTTTGTTTGGTCCAGAATGAGCTTCTGCCTTAGGTACTATGACGGTGACTCGCATTGTGTGCTGATCTTTGATTTTATACCCTAAAGCTAGTCCAAATATGAATGTACAGCAGAAGAATGTGAATAAAGCGATCGGGAAAGACGTTTGTTGCGTTCTTTTATGGAGGTAGTTTAATCCTGTAGAGATCATGAGAATGAGTCCTAGTGTAAATAGGCCCATAAGAACATCAATGGGGATTTTTCTAAAGATATCTCTTAACGTAAATGTCGTATTGTGAGGGGAGTTGATAAAGTCCAGAGCTTTTTTGATTTCAGAAGTGTAGGGATCTAGATATTGTGCACGGCGTAAATACCCTAAGGCTCTTCCTTGGTTTCCTCTCTGTAGTTCTGTTAGGCCCAAGTTATACAATACAGTGCTATTATGTGGACTTTTCTGAAGTGCTTTTAAAAAATATACACTAGCTTGTTCATATTGCTGTTTTTGATAACTCTTTAGTCCGTTAGAGAATGAAAGAGGTGGATTTGCAGCACTTGTTATAGGCAAGAGAATCAGAATAAAGAAAAATTTCATGTCAATTATTTTAAAAATGACTGAAGTGAATGTCCAATTGATTTTAGAGTGCCATCTCTAAAGTCGTCGTTTTAATGGAGTCTAAGAGATTTTCTAATAAAATGACAAGAATTTGAAAAGAAGAGTTCTTATTTTAGAACACTTCTAAGTTATAGGTGGTCTGTGAGATAGATCTTATCGCATTTTTGGTTTATATGACTGATGGCTTTTTAACTGCTAAAGGTGCATAGAGTTCGGTGAATGATATAGAGAGAAAGATTTTAGAGAGGAAAAACTTTGGATTTAATAAAAACATGTCAGAGTTTAGTTTCAATAGATAGCTCTCCTTCACATGGTACAAGGGGAATTGTACAGACTTTAAGTTCGTTGGCGCAAGATTTGGGGTTACAGGCGTCTATTATTGAAACTTCTGTGAAAGAATATTGCAATATTTTAATAGGTCCTAAAGGACGACTCTCGGAAGAGAGTGTACTTTTTTGTAGTTATTTAGATACACCCTTGCCGGGCACTTATAGTCTGTGGGATGAAACTTCTTATAATCCTTTTAATTGTATGGTTCGGAATGGTCGTATTTATGGATTGGGTGCGAGTCGGGGCAAACTTGATTTTGCCTGTAAATTAAAGGCGGCCTCTTATTTTGTAAAAGAGAAACTCAGCCGCCCCTTTCTTTTAGTGGGTACATTTGGTGAAGAGATGGGGCTTATTGGTCCTAAGTTACTGCTTAATTCAGGAAGGCTAAATGGAAGAAGAGCTTTTATTGGAGCCTGTTCTCACTTGAAGCTTGTTCAAAAGACACACAGTGTATCTTTATTTGAGATCCATATTCCGTTTTCTCATGAGGAGATTTTTATTAAAAGAAGAAGCGATAAAGAAGAAAGTGCGGTCACACAGAGCCGTATATTTAAATCAGATTCAGGCTATGCTTTTTCAGGGAAGAAACTAGAAAGTGCTGCTTTAAAACTCGTCAAATATCTTTCTCAGTTGCCCAGTGATAGAATGGTATTATCAGCCTTTGGTGGCACGAGTATGGTTTCTTGCCCAAGTGAAGCTGTACTAGAGCTGGATTTACAGGCCAGTGTAAAAGAGGGGATTGGACAAAAACTTATTCATGTCTTTGAGCAGTTGTCCGATATAGAAAAGGATTTGAAAGATATAAAAGATGACAGCTTTATTGTACCTCATGCCATACTTAATGTTGGAACGTTACAAACGAATACATATGGTATAACGGTGGGCGTTTGTTTGACTTTTCCACCAGAAAACTCAAAACAGAGAGAAGAGTCTATTATCAGAAAGTTGAAGTATAAGATGGCTGCTATTGGGGCAACAGTTATTTGTAAAGAGAAAAGAGCCGCTTATTTGTGTAAAAAAGACTCAGAGTTTCATACTACTGTGGAGGAAAATCTTAAAACTTTCTATTCTGGAGATACGCAATGTAATTTGATTGCTCATAGAGGCAGTATATTCAATGAGCATATGATTGATTGTGTATTTATTGGACCAGGAGATGGAGATGGCCATTTTCATTCAGAAAATGAATACAATTTAATTGCAGATTTGAAGACATCTGTTCGATTTTATAAAAGTATGATTGAAAAATTTTGTAAATGAAAATTTTGGAAGGCATTCTATTAGATGTGATATGCACGGACTGTGTGATTTGTACCGATTTTGATTTATAAAAAATATAAAGTGTTAATCCACATGGGTGTATATAAGGTAAATGTCAAAGTATGAAGAAATGATTAAAGCCAGTGCTTTAACTTTTGATATTTTTGAGGTCGAAAAAAGTGTGGTGCAGTTGCAGAGGGGATGGGACATGGAGACATCCAAATAGCCTTTTTACTAGAAAGGGAATTATTATGAAATGGGTTTTTAAAGGGCTACTTATCATTACTTTATTTGGAGTGATAGGTGTGAGTTTTGTCTCTTATCACTTTTTAAACACTAGTCCATCTTCAAATAACAAAAAAATTATTTTTGAAGTCAAACCTGGGCCTTTCATTGTTGTGGCACAGGATCTGAAAAATAAGGGACTTATTTCGAACATGCTTCTTCTTAGGATTTATGTGAAACTCACCTCTCAAGCTGAATCTGTGCGTGTGGGGGAATATATGTTAAATTATCAGATGACCCCAGTTCAGATTTTAAAAATACTCTCCTCTGGGGACTCTATTGAATATAACGTTACTTTTCAAGAAGGACTCAACCTTTACGACATTGCAAATATTCTTGATGAAAAAAAACTAGTGAATAAGACAACATTTATTAATCTTTGTCATTCTAAACCCTTTATTAAAGAGCTTATAGGAGAAGAGAGATACTCTTTAGAAGGATATTTATTTCCTGATACATACAAGTTCAATAAACAGATGGGGGGTAAGGAAATTATACGTAGATTTATTAAACAATTTAATAAGAACATTAAAATTGTGTTGAATGCTAATAATAAACTGTCTATGAATCGACATGATCTTGTTATATTAGCTAGTATTATTGAAAAGGAAACAAGTTATGCAGAAGAAAGGAATTTAATTTCTTCTGTGTTTCATAATCGGCTAAAGAAAAAAATGCGATTGAGTGCTGATCCAACAATTATATACGGAATTTTGGATAAAACGGGTGTTCATATTTCAAATATTAAGAAAAAACATCTCAATGATAGTAATAACATATACAATACCTATCGGAGAGGAGGGCTTCCCTTTGGTCCAATTTCTAATCCAGGTAGGGAGTCTTTAAGTGCAGCTCTCAATCCTTCTCGTTCAGATTATTTATATTTTGTTTCTAGAAACAACGGTACTCATGTGTTTTCTAGAACTCTTAAAGAACATAATGTGGCTGTGAGAAAGTTTCAACTCAATAAGAAGGCACGGCAGGGTAAATCTTGGAGAGATTTGAATAATAAAAAATGAATATCTATTTATACCTCTATATTAAAACTTTTATCATTATTTTTTATGTATAACTAAAAGAGTGTAAGTTTAGATTTAATTATAAAAATCAAAAACTCTATAGATTGTTACTTCCTATGGCTTTTACAAAATCTCTAAAGCTGGTCATGAAACTTATTATTAAAATACTCAGGAATAAATCTCTTAAGTTGCTTGAATCTTAGATATTAAAATTAAATTCTTCAAGCTTTTGAATGTCAGGGTTAAATTGATAGATATTCAGCTTAGCCATAAAGTTTTTGTTAAATGAAGGAACGATAACTTCCATTCTATTGTCCCCATTGATATCCTCTATAGCAAGATTTGTAGATTCACCATTGAAATTAAAGTATCCGTCCCTGTGGTCTTCTAAGAAAATACGATCCAATAAGGAGGGAGTTTGTTTGGAGTTATTGTCACCATAAATTTCGATCAAGAGTCCTTCGTGAGTTCGTATCTTTAAGATATAAGATATATTTTTAGAATGTGTAAGATCACTTTGTATAATAGAGAGGACTTCCCTGTGTTCAGAATTGAAAGTATTCTTGATAATCGTGCGTAGACCAGGATGTAGGGGTATTATAAAACTGAAAGTAAATCCTAACAGGAGAAAGGCTTTAAAGAGAATTTTATTCTTCATAGATAAATACCCTTCTGGATTCGTATGAGTGACTAAAAAACATCGTTACAAAGAAGTTATTATTGATAGTGGTGCTTCTGAACTTATACACTACAAAGATAATGCCACTGAGAGACCTTTAGAATATAAAAAAATAGTAAATTAAATTAAGAAGTTAGTGGATTTTTGGGTATTTTATCCATATAAATATGTTTTTAAAGTGTTTAAATGTTAGACGGTTATATGGAATTCTAAACAACTTAAGATTTTATCTAGGGTCAAAATTCTTAGAGAGGGGCATTTTATATGAGACTCTCTGTTTATGGGATGGTTGGCTTGGTTTTTGCCTTTTATATTTTAAATGTATCGGACTGTCCTTCAGCTTAGCTTTTTTCTATATATATTTTTGTTTTCTCTTCCTTTAGTGGCTGATCCTGCTTGTTTACCATTTTCAGAGTTTTCCCGTCGCTTCTGGGGAGCCAAATTTTTAAAAGGATATAAGCCTTTTGATTTTCGAAAGCATCCAATGACAGTTGGTGTGGAAGTTGAGCTGATTACGCCTGTAAAAGTAAAATATAGAAATGGTTCAAGAAGCTATCAAGAGCCTTTGAATCTTAATGAACTCAATTTAGAAGGAGCAACTCAGAGAGGGCAAGTGAGAGAAAGGTTAGCTCAAATTATTTATAACACGATTCAAAAAAAATTTCCTTATATTCAATTAGGGATAAAGCGAGATTATCTGCTTGGAGAATATGAATATACTGTACAATATAAACTCAATGACCGGCTATATGAATATGAAGTTAAAGAAGACATATCAATTGAGGCCCCTCCTGTATATATTGGAGTCGAAATTGCTTCTCCAAAACTTTATAATCAGAAGGATATCAAATTATTTTATGATATTTTAAAGGAGCTTAGAGCAGAAGGAAAGGTTAAGACATCTTTTTTATCAGGAGTTCATGTGCATGTGGGTTTTCCACACGCAAACCCTCAAGAGGTTGCATTGACCTTAGCTCTTTTTTCTCAATTTGAAAAACAGATCTATACAGCCTTTTCTGTTTTGCCTTATAGAAGAACAGAATATGCTAATTTTGTAGGAGATAAAACACTTCATTTTTTGCAACAGAAGGACATATTTACGATAAATGATTTAATTGGAATTGTAAAAGATAGGAATCAGGGTTTGAATATTAGACCACTTAAGGACGGGGACTTTAAGACACTGGAGTTTCGTCTGTTTAATAGTTCTTTTAAATCTGCAGAGATTGATCGAATGATCAAATTTTCTCGGGCTTTTGTCAAATCTATACGTGAGAAACATCCACAATTATTAAAATTAATTTTTGAAAATAGAGATCTAGAAGCCGTCCCATTTAAAACACTTGTAGAAATCCTGGGTCTTAAAAAACAAGATATGCTGCCCGTTGAAATTAAGCGTAGATCGGTAGCTTATTAAGCTATCTAAGATCTCCTGGCGCAACAGTTTTTATTATTTACTGTGATGTCTTATTTGTTTGTGGGGGTCACCCTGTGTTCGAGATCTTAATATAAGAAATTTGTCTTTTAGACTCTCCTTGGCGATAGGAAAAATAATTATTGTTTGAGAAAGTGTCGTCATCATGAATATAAATGTTATGAGAAGCTATGCCATAGTTCATCATTTGGATTTTTGCGATCCAACTGAGGTCAACGTATTTTTTGTTAAATTTCTTATGTATAGCCTCTTTGGAGAGCAGAGATAGTTTTTCAGCTATATCATTGCTGACTTCAAATGATTCTTTTTGAATGTGGGGCCCTATGAAAATCAGTGAGTTGTGACTAAAAGATAATGTCTTTAGACTTTTAAAAACAATATATTTTTCTAAGCCCTTCCAGCCGGCATGAATACCTAGAGCTAAATTCTTTTTTAGATCAATAGCAAAAATAGGTAAGCAGTCTGCTGTTATAATTCCAAGTGCTATGTTTTTTACAGATGTCCAATGAGCATCTGCTTTATGGGGGTTTTTATTACATACTTGAGATGAATAAATGAGCGTTTCCCCATGGACTTGCTTTAACAGTCGTGTTTCAAATTTTTCAGACAAGAACAAAGTTTTTGTATAATTCCTATTTCCAAAAAACACCTCAAATGTTTTGGAGATAATTTGTGTACCTTTTTCTTGCCTTTGAAATGTATAATACATTTTCTCTCATTATATAATGATCTGACTTTTAATTGAAAGTTTTCTAAAAAACTTTTTACTCATAGGATTCTTTAAATCCCCCTAGACTCAGGAGTTTTTTCATATCATCGGGCCAACCGATCTCATAAGTCATCTCTTTTTGTGTTGTTGGATGTATGAATTTTATTTTTTTAGCATGTAAAGCAATTCTATTAAATTGCGCAATATAATCTCTAAGAGGCTTTATGTTTATGTTTTTCTTTCGCTTTGAGCTGCCATATTGATTATCACCTATAATGGGATGATTTATACCATTTAAATGAATGCGAATTTGATGAGTTCTTCCTGTCTCAATAGATAAGTGAAGCCAGCTAAGTCCATGCTCACTATTTTGAAGAACCTTATAATGACTAATAGCCCTTTTCCCCCCCTCTTTTGTATTTGTATACAGTTTACGGTTTTTAGGATGTCTAGCGATATATGTGTCAATGGTATCAAATTCTTTTTTGGGAATACCATATGTAATGCCCCAATACTCTCTTGAAATAATTCTTTTTTTAAAGTTAAAAACTAGTTTTTCGTGAGTTTTATTATTCTTTGCAACTAATAGCAATCCACTTGTGTCTTTGTCTAATCTATGTACTATTCCAGGTCGATTTTTAGAAGATCCTGAAGAAAGATATGGAGTATGATGAATAAGTGCATTAACTAAGGTGTCCTTAGAGTGTCCAGCAGAGGGGTGTACAACTAATCCAGAGGGTTTATTGAGAACAATAAGATCATCATCTTCAAACAAAATGTCTAAGGGAATATTGGCAGGTTCAAGGATATCACTTTTTGTATTAGGGATAGAAATATAAACAACTGTTCCTGCCTTACATTTTAAAGAGGGTTTAATTTTATTTATATTATTTATTTTTATATAACCTCTTTGAATTAACTTTTCAGCTTGTGAACGTGTTTGAATTTGAGGATGACATGAGAGAACTTGATCTAGTCTCTGAGAAGAGGTTTTCTCTGAAATAATAACTTTAGATTGTTTTTTCACTTTAAATTTGAGTGGTTTTTTTATAGAATGCCATATAGGAATTAGCAATTTTTTTTGTATCCAGTCCTAAAGCCTGTGCATAAGAAACAACAAACCCTCTTATAAAAACAGGAGCGGGCAAACATTCAAAGGTATTTTCCTCGATGGCTTTAAGGTAGCTGATATTGACTTTGCTTGTAGAACTAAGCATTTCAATGCCTATATTTTTTGATTCCCTTATCTTTTTTAAAAGTGATCCGTCCAGCATTTCTATTTTTGATGTATCAAAAGGTGGCTCCACTTCTTTAGTTTCTGTTATTTTTTCTCTTTTAATAGAATTTGATTCTAATTTATCAAATAAGGATTGTGCAGACTCTTCTTTGATTGTGTAATTATTTTTTATCATATTTGAATATTTCTCTAAGAGCTCGTTTTGAGATTTTTTATATTCTGAAGTAATTTCTTTTTTAGGAAGAGACTTATTGTGTTCTAATGTTTTAGATCTAAGGACTTCATAGGCTTCGTCGAGTAATATATTTAAATCTTTAATTTCTTGTTCGGTAAAGGTAGAGAGGAGATCACCGTTTTTAGAATTATAAACTTGCTTAGCATTAATATAGGAATTATGAATTTCTTCTTTGGTAAAATAAGGATGAGCTTCTAAGATATCATAATAGATTTGTTCTGAGTATGATTCCATTTCTTATATTGTATTATAAAATAGATTTTCTAGTAAGTTTTAAGAAAAAGAGGTCTAGTGGTTGTTTTAAAACTCTTTATTCTTATAAAAAAATCTTTGGTTTTGGATTAATAAACATTTCAATTTCAAGATGAATCTTCTCTTTTACAAAAAAGTTTTCATATGAGATGAGCTTTGAATATTATATACAAATTATTCTTTAAAAATGTGTTAGGGTTTTAATAAACCTCTCTTTAGTTTTTCTTCAGCAGCCGATGGGCGGATATAAAATGCGTTTATTGCTTCCCATGATTGGCCTACAGGACAATTATCTAGATGAGAGGCTTGTAAAGCTAGAGTCACTGCAGAGGGATAATCTTTGTGTTGGGAAGTTCTAATGAGATTTTTTTTGAGGTTCTCTGAAAATAAGTGGTGATAGCTTTGAAAGCCATTACCTAGACAAATGTGTTGCTCATTAATTTCCTGTTCTAAATTGGAAGCCTCAATCACTTCAATAGGAGAAAGCCATTCCCATAACCCCCTTCTTTGTTTCATTCGACGCCTGAAGAGCTTACCCCCTTGGGCATTATTAATAATGAGTAGAGGCTTTGATGATTCAACGGCAAATCCTATAGTATCTAATGTATTAAATAAGAAAGCTTTTTTTGAAAAAATATAGCAAAAGGTTTTTGTGATATTTAAGCCTATACGAATGCCAGTGAAACTTCCAGGGCCAACAGAACATGAAAAATAATCTATATCTTCTATTTTTAAATTTATTTCTTTCAGGAGGTTTTGTATAAAGGGTGTTGTTACTTCTCCGTGGGATGTATTGCGTGTCCAATGGAATTCTTTTCTAATTTTTCCATCTATGGCAAGAGCAACGCTACCTACTTGAGTACTTGTTTCTACTGCAAGGATTTTCATTTTAAAAACTGAAAACACGAAGAATGTCGTTAAATAAGGCTAAAACCATTAAACATAGAAGAAGTATAAGACCTACTTGTTGAGCTATTTCCATTTTTCTCATGCTTAAAGGCGCACCTCTAAGAGCTTCAATAATGAAGAAAACCAAATGCCCTCCATCTAAAACAGGTATAGGTAAAAGATTTAATATAAAGAGATTGAGGGAAATAATAGCCATAATTTTTAAGAAAGGGACAATCCCTATTTTAAATGTTTCGCTAGCTAGTTGGCCGATCATAATGGGTCCCCCAATGGACTTGGTCGAAACTTTGTTTTGGATGAGCCTTAAAAAACCAACACAAATGTTTTTAGTCCATTCAAGAGTTTTTATTATCCCTTCCTTTGTAGCAATAATGGGATTGTTTGTTCGATGGATAAAAGTCATTGGTTTGGCTGAAGAGAGAGTCCCCAATATCCCAAGGGCATATGCTTTCTTTTCTTTTCCACTCATGGGATCTGTTTGAGAGGTTTTCTTAGGAGTTATATTGTGCTTTTTAAGATCCCCTTTTCTATAGACAGTAATATTTAATGTTTCTATTTTATCAGGGTTAAATGATCTGACTGTTTTTACGAGTTGAGTCCACCCAAGTATACGAATATCATTTACAGACCAGATCATATCTCCTTTTTCTATTCCGGCAGCTAGAGCGGCTGAGTCTTCCATAACTTTCGAGATGAAAAGTTCTGCGGGTCCAATTCCCAGAGAGAAAAATAAATCATTAGCACTTTTATTTTGAGGATCGATGGGGATTTCTATAGTCTCTGTTGTTGTCTTATCATTTTTAAGGCTGCGCTTGATCTTTAGAGAGAGTGTTTCTTTTTGTTCCTCCAAGGCTGTATTGACATGATCTATAAGTTCTACCCATCGAGTGACTTTCTCTTGGCCTATAGCTGTGATGATGTCATTGGTCTTAAGTCCTGTCTGTTTTGTTAACTCTGGTCGAAAGACGCCAATCATCGTTCCCTTAAAGGTATAGTCGAGCCCCTCAATATGCCCAACGTGAGACTCTGACTTTAAAACATTCTTATTTTCTGTGAGAGTCGTTGTGCCTTTAAGAGCAAGACCTTGCCCTTTTCTTGATATCTTAAATTCAATAGGGTTTTTGTTGTTTTTCTCAATGATAGTTTTAACATCATTCCATGTGTAGACAGGTGTTCCATTAACGGTTTCAATTTCGTCATAAGTTTGAAAGCCCATTTTATAGGCTTCAGATGAAGGATTGATATCTCCAACAACGGGTGAGAGGAGTTTTTCTCCTATTAAGGCTATTGCAAAAAATAACAGAATAGCAAAGAAAAAATTCATTAAGGGTCCTGCAAGCACAATGGCGATCCGTTGACCAACTGTTTTATTGAGAAAAGAGACCTTTTTCATATCATCAGGAACGTCTGCTGTTGGATCATCTCCATACATTTTTACATAACCGCCAAAAGGAATTAGAGATATGCAGTATTCAGTATCTCCTCTTTTAAATTTAAAAAACTTTTTTCCAAAACCTAAAGAGAAAACTTCAACACGAACGCCACAATATTTGGCGACTAAGAAATGTCCCAGTTCATGCACAAAAATTAATAACCCTAATAAAATAATAAGGGGAACTATAAAGGAAACGCCTTGTTGGACGTAATGAGCAAGTATATCCATTAGAATATCATAAACATTGGGCTCAGAGGTTACAATCAATGCCTTATCATTACATTGCAGTTTGTCGTTATTCAAATTTTTTACATAAAAAATTTATAAAGATATAAGATAGGGGCGGCGAAGAGGAGTCCATCAATACGATCTAAAACACCACCATGCCCGGCCATAAAATATCCGCTGTGTTTGACTTCAGCGACTCTCTTTAGGACGGACTCAAAAATATCTCCCATAGGGCTCAATATCCCCATCAGCAGTCCTAATAGGAGGGCTGTTTCCAATGGGATAAATAGCCAAAGAAGGTGATTGAGAGTAAGAAAAGCAATAACAGAGGCTAAGACTCCTCCAAGAGCACCCTCCATAGACTTATTTGGAGAAATTGTTTTGACTAAAGGGTGTTTTCCAAAAGTGCTTCCTATACAATAGGCAGTGATGTCATTAACAAAAACAGTTGTTGTCAGAAGAACAAACCACTGTAGCCCATCTTCCCATGTGAGAGGGGTTAAAATGAGTCCGCATAAATAACCCGTATAGAGAAAACCAAAGAGTCCATTTTTTGAAAATCTGAGTTTTTCCTTATTGGACCAGTGAGGATTTAGTAAAAGCGATAGACTTATAAATGATATAGAGCACAATGCAAATAGAGAAGAAATGAATTCAGAACTATAAATTGTACATAAAGTGATAGCAAAAGAGTGAGTAACAAATAAAAGTAAAGATAGGAAAGAAGTCTTCTGTTTGAAGAGGTAGTTTAATTCCACTTGCGCTATAAAAGCAATACATAGACCAAGGATTAGAATTCCCGTTTCCTCAGCAATAAACCAGGAGAGCGTAAATACGCCTAAAGCTATAAAAGTGGATAGAGTTCTTTTTCCTAATGCGAGCATTCAAGTTCCATAGGTTGGGTAGGTTGGGACTCTTTTCCAAAACGGCGTTCCCGGGTTTTAAATATATTTAATAAATATAAGAGGTCATGTTCTGTGAAATCAGGCCACAAGGTTTTTGTAGTAATAAATTCTGTATAAGCTGATTGCCATAGGAGAAAATTAGATAAACGATTTTCTCCACTTGTTCGTATAATCAGATCAGGGTCAGGTATCCCAGATGTCCAAAGCTGAGAGGAAAATAAATCTTCATTAATATCTTCAATGTTTAACTGACCCTTTTGAACGTCAGTAGCTATTCGCTTTACGGTGTCAATAATTTCCTGACGTGAGCCATAATTGAATGCAATGGTCAGTTTTAGACCTGTGTTCTGTTTAGAGGCCTCCATGACACTGGCGATTTCTTTTTGTATATCTATCGGTAATGGATCCGAGAAACCAATACATTGTAGGTTTATATTTTTTTTAACAAGGTTTTCTTTATCTCTCTTTAAATAATGTAATAAGATTTTTATAAGAGCATTCACTTCTTCTTTTGATCGCTTCCAATTTTCAGTACTAAATGCAAAAAGAGTCAGATGTTTTAATCCAATTTCAACAGCTTTTTCAACTATGCGTTTGGCGGCTTTACTTCCTCTGACATGGCCCCAGATACGATGATGTCCTTTTTGGATAGCCCAGCGTCCGTTGCCATCCATAATAATACCTACATGTTGAGGCCATTGTGTATTCATTCTAAATTGTGAGAATATCTTTCTCTTTTTTTACACCCATTTCATCTATTTGAGATATAAATGTATCGGTGAGTTTCTGTATCTTATTTTGAAAATTTTTACTGTCGTCTTCAGAAATTTCCTTATCTTTCAATAAATGTTTGATTTTATTATTCGCTTCTTGACGATGCAATCTTATTGATACTCTTGTATCTTCAATAAGTTTTTTGACATTTTTTACAAGCTCTTTTCGTCTTTCTTCTGTCAAGTTAGGTAGTTTGAGGCGAATGACTTTTCCATCATTAATAGGAGTCATTCCAATATCACTTTTAATAATACTTTGTTCAATTTCTTTGAGCATTGAAATTTCCCATGGGACAATCAAAAAAGATTTTGCATCAGGACAGCTAACAGCAGCTACTTGGCTAAGGGGAGAAGGGGTTCCATAATATTCTATCTTAATAGAATCTAGTATGGAAACGTTTGCTTTTCCTGTGCGGACTTTAGAAATCTGATTTTTTAAAGAGGTTATTGATTTTTCCATACTCTTTTGTGTGTCTTTATAGATATTATCAATCATTATCACATCCTCTAATCATTGTTCCTATTTTTTCGCCTAAAACAGCACGTTTTATATTGCCAGAGATGTTCAAATTAAAAATAAGGATGGGTAATTTATTTTCCATACATAAACTAATAGCTGTAGAGTCCATCACCTTTAATTGCTTTTGAAGGACATCTATATATTTGAGTTTCTCATATTTTTGTGCAGTAGGATGATCTGTAGGGTCTTTGTCAAACACGCCATCTACCTTGGTGGCTTTAAAGATAATATCAGCGTTGATTTCCATAGCTCTGAGGGCAGCGGCTGTGTCTGTTGTGAAGTATGGATTTCCAGTTCCTGATGCAAATATGACTAGACGATCTCTTTCTAGATGTCTTATTGCGCGTCGACGAATATAGGGCTCTGCGATTTCTGCCATTTCGATAGCTGATTGAACACGTGTTTGTATACCTAAATTCTCTAGAGCTTCTTGTAAGGCCAGAGCATTAATACATGTGGCTAACATACCCATGTAATCGGAATTGGCTCTATCCATACCGTAGGTTGAAGCGGCTACTCCTCTGAAAATATTGCCACCACCAATAACAACTCCAATTTCTAATTTTAATTGAAAAATTTCAGCAATTTCTTTTGCAATTCTTTGAATGACTTCTGGTTGTATTCCATAACCATTTTGCCCTGTGAGGGCTTCACCACTGATCTTTAATAAAATACGTTTGTAAATAGGGGTTTTCAATTTTATACCTTTAAAGCTTGAGCCACTTCTTCTGCAAAGTTCTCTGATTTTTTTTCTATTCCTTCCCCGAGTTCAAAACGAGAAAATCTGCGGATAACAATATTCTCACCAATACTGGCTATTGTTTGTTTTAACAGATCACCTACAGTCATATCTGGATCTTTAATATACTTTTGAGTGACAAGTACATGTTCTGTTTTCCATTTTTTAATTTGTCCAGATACAATCTGATCTAAGATCTCTTTCTTCTTTCCTTGTTCTTGTGCTTTAGATTTTAAAATTTTGATCTCTTTTTCTACTAGAGAGGGGTCTAGCTCATCGGTATGAACACATAAAGGATTTGCTGCAGCTATGTGCATCGAGATATTTTTTACAAAATCTTTGAATTTTTCATTTTTTGCGACAAAGTCTGTTTCCGAATTGATTTCAACAAGCACTCCAATACGTCCTTCACCATGAATATAACTGGCGACTAGTCCTTCAGTTGCAATACGTCCTGCTTTTTTTGCAGCAGCACTCAATCCCTTTTTTCTGAGCCATTCAATAGCTTTGTCTACATTGCCAGAATTTTCCATAAGGGCTTTCTTACAGTCCATCATGCCCGATCCAGTTCTTTCACGTAATTCTCTAACAACTTTTGCTGTTACAGACATATGTTTTTCTCCTCTATATTGAATGCAATAAAAAGTATTTTAAATTTTAGTTTCCTAGTCTTGTCCAGCGGTGTCATCTTTTTCAATAATGTCGCCCTCTTTGTTTTCCATTGATTCCGACTCTAATTCCATCTCAATTTCAACTTCTTCTGCGGTTCCTGCTGCAACGAATTTACGATTTGTAACTTTCACGACAGAAGGTCGTGAATCATCTACTTTTTTCTCTTTGTCTGTTTCTGGTTTTTCCCGGCCTTTGGCTTTGGTTTTTTCTTCTGCTTGTTCTGAGAATTTGTGTTTATTGGCATCCCACTCCTTAGCTCCTTCTTTATACGCTTCAGTGACCAATTGACAAAAAAGTTTGATCGATCGGATGGCATCATCGTTTCCGGGTATCGGAAAATCAACAGTCTCAGGATTTGTATTTGTATCTACGATAGCTATGACAGGAATTTGAAGACGTCGTGCTTCGGCAACGGCAATATGTTCTTTCTTAATATCTACAACAAACATAATGCCAGGAGGCTCTTTCATCTTTCTAATCCCCTCAAGGCATTCATTCAGTTTTGTATATTCTTTATTTATCCGTGCTCTTTCTTTTTTATTGAAATATTCAAGTTCCCCTTTTTCTTTCATCAAGTCTATTTTATGAAGACGGTCGATACTTGTTTTTATTGTTGTAAAATTTGTTAAAGTTCCACCCAGCCATCGTTTGGTTACAAAGAATTGATCACAACTTTTAGCGGCCTCTTGGATAGAAGTCACAGCTTGTTTTTTTGTGCCTACGAAAATGATTTTGTCCCCTTGAGCTGCTCTTTTTTTTATAAAATCTAAAGCCCTTTGAGTTGCATGTACTGTTTTTTGAAGATCAATAATGTGGATGCCTCCACGTACACCAAACACGTAGGGCTTCATTTTGGGATTCCATCTTTGTGTTTGGTGCCCAAAGTGGACTCCAGCGTCTAACATTTCTTTCATTGTGACCTGTGACATAAGACCTCCTGCTCTGGTTTGGCCACCCCTCCGAAAGGAAAATCTTTAAAGACACCAGTGGAGTTTCAGAGGGTGAGTTTATTATATAAAGTGGTTTAAGTAACATAGTCCACCTCAAGCGTCCAATAGAAATGCTCTTCATTTTATGAGGCTCATGACACTTTGAGTGAAAGGCTCCTATCTTAACTTACTGTAATAATTGTAAAAACAAGTATTTTTCCGTTCAAAGAGAGATCAGAGTTTGCATTCCATAAGATATCATCTTCTTTTTTGTTCTCTCAGGGTCTGAAATCATTTTTCATTAAAGCTCCTGTAGTTTTATAGTTGATATACATTTATTCATATCTGAAGGATCTAAGAGATCCATAAAAGATAAGATAAGAACTTTTTCTTGAGAATGTTTATCATTGTCTCTATAAAAACTTCTGAGGTGGAAGAATAGACTCACAGACTGACCTATAACTTTTAATCTAATTTGACTTTGCCCATTTTCAGCGGAGACTTGACCTATTCCTATTTCTAAGTGTGTTTGGGCATCGTGTAGAGTGACAATGAATGAAGTTTTCTGAGAGTCTCTTTCTAATCGAAATCGGAAATAAGCGTGTGAAAATAACGGGTGTGAGAAAGATTTATTATCTAAAGCCCACATCGAGGATTCCAGCTGGTCACCGAGTGGAAAGGGCTCCCCTCCTCCGACAAAGTCATTCCAGCATCGAGGAGTTGATGACTTTGCAGTAGATGTCCAGCAACTCCCCAATAGTATAATAAGGACTAGCATTAAATGTTTCATCTTAACCCCCTTAAGTTTCTAAGCACACCTTGGCTGTTTTATTAAGATAGTAACCATTTTTTGCTCTGAAAATATATTTCGGTTTATCATAATCTGCTTCTATAAGTCTCCGTAGTCTTTTAATAGTGACATATATTTTGTTGTCATGTGATGAAGGATCATAGCTTTGATTCCAAACCTTTTCTACAATAGATTGTTTGGAAAAGACATGACCCGGCCGCTTTACAAAGAGATGTAGTAAGTCTAAAAGAATAAACTGATTTTTGAAATCAATTTTGCCCTTCTTTTTTTCAAATAAAGACTTAGTTGTGGCATTAAAAATCAAGTCATAATTATCTCCACCGACAACACCAAAGTCTTTAAGGGCTTCGTCAAGATCTTCAGAGAGGGTTTTTAAGTTTTCGGCATCTGTTAATTTCCTAGCTAGCTTGAGATAGAACCCTGCCATTTCTTTTTCACCGATGTCCTTATATGTAATTCCCATGGCATAAAGAAGTTGCAAGTACATGAATAAATTTTTTTGAACCTTGATGCTTTCGTAGGCTTTCCAAAAAATTTCAAGAGCTTGTTCATATCGGTTGAGTTTGTAGAGCAAAAAGCCATTGAGAATTTCTGCTCCTAGCTTCAAATCTTTTAAATCTAAGGCCTGAAAAAAAATTTCGAGATTATAAATTTCACGTAATGCCTTTTCATAATGTCCTTGTTGACTATAAATAATAGCTAGAGCATGGATGGCATAAGATATGTCCTTTTTATTATTTTTCTCTAGAGCCATGGCTAAGGATTTTTGGAAGTATTCCAATCCTAAGTCCAATTGCTTTTTATAGACGGCACAGATTCCCAGTGTGTAGTACGTTTTTGCATTCAACTGAAATTTTTCTTTTAATACAAAGTCTTGTAGCGTTTCTTTTATTTTGTGAATTTCAATGTCATCTTGGCGTTCAGCATATATTCGTAAAAGTAAATTTAAGACTTTTAAATAATTATCAAAATCTTTTGCCTCAAGGAAAAGCTCTGCTGATTCGGACCCTTTTTGAATGGCTTTGGTAAAATCACAGCGATCTCTATAAAGTTCGCTAAATTCTAACAGAGAGAGTGCAGTTTCTTTTTGAGTCCTCGTGGAAGGCATCATTCCCCCATGTCGATGCGTGAGGGTATTTCTTACAGGATCTTAATAAATGGTCAAGTTTTAAACATTATTTTTTAGCTTAAAAACTCTCCCCTGTGCTGATAAAAAATCATCTGTGAGTGATCTCTTTTGTGTGGCTTTGAAAAACTCAGATAAAGAGCTTAATTATTAGGCATACTCTTATTGAAATCAATGCTTTAAAGTCGAGGAGATCTCTACGGTTTTAGGACTAAGATTCTTATTAGGGATGTGGACTGGGCTCTACTTTCATTTTACGACTCTCAATAATCCCTTCGGAATAGCCGAGGTCCTATTAAGGTTGTGATCTGTTGTGGGCCCATCTTTCATAGGATCTCGTGCTCGATTATTCCTTTTAGTGGATGGCCCTAAATGGTTGTGAGTTCAAGCTTAATAGCTTTTGTGCTAGAGCTTTAATGATGCTGCTGTAGGGAATGGCCAGTATAGCGAGCTCGTATTCCATGGGTTCTTTCTGCCCGCACTTTAAACAGATCAGAGGCCTTTTTGATATCAAGAGCATTAACTAAAACTTGATCAACATGGTCTACAAGGATGATTTTTAAATCTTTTTTCACTTCTTTAGGGATATCTTTAAGAGACTTTTCGTTTTCTTTAGGTATGATAACAGTTTTTATATGAGTTCGGTGGGCTGCTAATGTTTTTTCTTTTAAACCGCCAATAGCTAAAATGCGTCCCCTTAAAGTGACTTCGCCAGTCATTGCCACCGTTCTTTTGACAGGGATTTTTGTAATAGCGGAGACAATACTTGTGATAATGGCTATGCCAGCGGAGGGCCCGTCTTTGGGTATAGCTCCTGCAGGGGCATGAATATGGACGTCTATATTTTGGTAAAATTCTGTGTCGAACCCAAATAAAGGACCTCTGGACCTCACATAACTGAGGGCTGCAGAGCAAGACTCTTTCATGACATCTCCAAGTTGACCAGTAATCGTGAATTTTCCTTTTCCAGGAACGACAGAGACTTCAATGGCTAATAAGTCACCTCCTGCTTCTGTCCATGCGAGTCCATTTGTCAAACCAATTTCATTTTTGTCTTCTAATTTATCTTGCTTAAAATCGGGACCTTCTAAGAGTGTGTTTATTTTCTTTAGTGTTATAGAGATGGGTTTTTGGGTATTTTTTTTAAGGATTTCTCGTGCGACTTTTCGACAAACTGTTGCAATTTTTCGTTCTAACCCGCGAACACCTGCTTCACGTGTATACCCTTTTATTAAAGTTTGAAGGGCACTATCTGTAAATGAGATTTTTTTATCTTTAAGTCCGTGATTTTCTATCTGTTTGGGTAATAAGTACTGTTTACCGATGTTGAACTTTTCTATAAAAGTATATCCTTCAATATGAATGATTTCCATTCGATCCATTAAGGGCTTGGGAATTGTGTGTAAACTATTTGCCGTAGTGATAAACATAACTTTAGAAAGGTCATACTCAACTTCTAGATAATGATCTTGAAAAGAAATATTTTGTTCGGGATCGAGAACTTCTAATAGAGCAGAAGAGGGGTCACCTCGAAAGTCAGTGCTCATTTTATCAATTTCATCTAATAACATAAGAGGGTTACCTGAATTGGCCTTTTTCATAGACTGAATAATTCGACCCGGCATTGCTCCAACGTATGTTCGACGATGTCCTCGTATTTCAGCTTCATCTCTGACTCCTCCCAAAGATATGCGTACAAATTTTCGATTCATAGCTCTGGCTATAGATTTTCCAAGTGAAGTTTTTCCTACCCCTGGGGGGCCAACCAGACAGAGAATGGAACCCTTTAATGATTGATTAAGGGTGTGTACAGCTAAATGCTCTAATATTCTTTCTTTAACTTTTTCTAATCCATAGTGATCTGCATTGAGAATTTTTTCTGCTTTTTCTAGATCCTTTTTAACAGGAGCATATTCTAACCAAGGTAAAGAGATCATCCAGTCTATATAGTTTCTGATAACAGTTGCCTCTGCACTCATCGGTGACATCATTTTTAGTTTCTTGATCTCTTTTTGGGTTTTGGTGAGAGCCTCTTTCGGCATTTTCTTTTTTTTCAGTTGAGTTTCTAACTCTTGAATTTCAGCTTGAAAATCGTCTTTTTCTCCCAGCTCTTTTTGGATAGCTTGCATTTGTTCGTTGAGATAATACTCCTTTTGAGAGCGTTCCATTTGTTTTTTTATGCGGCTTCGGATTTTCTTTTCTACTTCTAGGATTTCAATTTCAGATGTCATCATTCCCAGTAGCTTTTCTAAGCGTTGTCCAGGGTCTGATATTGTTAAAATGGTTTGTTTATCTTCAATTTTCAAATTGAGTTGAGCCACAATAATATCAGCCAGTTCACTGGGTTGATTAATGGTAGAAATTTTCATAAGTACTTCAGGAGGAATTCTTTTATTGAGTTTTACGTAGTTTTCAAATGTTAATTTGATAGATCTCATTATAGCACTGGCTTCAACGGGGTGCTGCGGGACTTCTTTTAGCTCTTCAATTTTGATTTCAAAATATTTCTCTGTTTGAAGATATTCTTTAATTTTCACTCGTGATTTGCCCTCCACAAGCACTTTAACAGTTCCATCGGGAAGTCTTAACAGTTGAATAATTGTACTGCGAGTTCCAATATCATAGATTTCATTAGGTTTAGGATCGTTTGTTTTGGCCTCTTTTTGTGCTGCCAAAATAATGGAAGATCCTCGATTCATTGCCTCTTCCAGGGCGTGAACACTTTTTTCTCGACCAACGAACAGTGGCATCATCATGTGGGGAAAAACAATTAAATCTCTGAGAGGAAGTAAGGGGAATTGGTCATGGGGCACTGATATGTTGTTTTCAGATTCTCCAGTTTCCTTTTTGTTATTTTTTGTATCATCCACGATACACTCTCCTTCATATTTTGAGAAGGTGGGGAGAATATCTATGCGCTTTCGGCCTTGCTCCCCCTTTTGACTTTCTCAATTGTTGCTTTTTTATCCTTACGTTGGTAAATGAGTTGAGGTTTTTCTTCACCGCGAATAACCCTATCTGTAATTATACATTCTTTAATGTCTTTCTTGGAAGGGATTTCATACATGATGTCTAGCATGGCTGTCTCCATAACACCTCTGAGGCCTCTAGCCCCTGTTTTTCTAGACAGAGCCTCTTCGGCAATAGCTATGACAGCCTCTGGTTGAAATGTCAGCTTCACGTCTTCAAAACCAAATAGCTTTACATATTGTTTGGTGAGTGCATTTTTGGGCTTTTCTAGGATGTCTATTAGGGCATTTTTTGTTAAAGTGTCTAAAACGGCAGCAACTGGAAGTCGACCAATGAATTCAGGAATAAGACCAAACTTAACAAGATCATCTGGTTGCATTAGCCTGAGAATGTTACTGGACTGTTCTTTTTCTTTTTGGGTTTGAATATTAGCAACAATACCCATTGCTTTGTTGGAGACTCTGCTTTCTATGACTTTATCTAGTCCGACAAAAGCTCCACCTACGATAAACAGAATATTAGAAGTATCAACTTGAATGAATTCTTGTTGAGGATGTTTCCTTCCGCCTTTAGGTGGCAGGTTGGCGACGGTGCCTTCAAGAATTTTCAAAAGAGCTTGCTGAACCCCTTCCCCAGAGACATCTCTTGTGATCGAAGGGTTTTCCGATTTTCTACAGATTTTATCTATTTCATCAATGTAGATCACACCCTTTTCTGCTTTTTCGACATCATAGTTAGCAGATTGCAGTAAATTGAGAACAACATTCTCCACATCTTCTCCAACGTATCCAGCTTCTGTTAAAGTTGTTGCATCGGCCATGGCAAAAGGAACATTTAAGATACGAGCAATAGTTTGAGCGAGAAGAGTTTTTCCTGAACCTGTGGGACCGAGGAGGAGTATGTTGCTTTTTTGTAATTCTACATCGTCTTTTTTGTTTTTAGATGTGATTCTTTTGTAATGATTATGAACGGCGACAGAAAGAGATTTTTTGGCTAGCTCCTGTCCTATGACATAATCATCCAGATGCTGCTTTATGGTTTTAGGAGTGGGAACTTTGAAATCTGCATCATTTAGTGTTTCGCGTTTATTTTCCTCTTCGATGATATCGTTACAAAGATCGATACACTCATCGCAAATGTAGACATCAGGTCCTGCGATCAGCTTCTTTACCTCTTGTTGCGTTTTTCCACAAAAGCTACATGATAATTGTTGTTTTTTCGAATTGCCTTTTTTACTCACTCTTGTCCTCCATGTTTTTTCGGCTAGAGACAATTTGATCAATGAGCCCTAATTCTTTTGCTTTATCAGGGTCCATAAAATGGTCTCTGTCCATGGCTTCCACCAAAAATGTATAATCCATATTAGTATGACTTTCGTAAATTTTTGTTAAGTGTTCTTTTGTTTTTATCAGCTCCTTTGCATGTATTTCTATATCGCTAGCTTGACCTGAAAGTCCACCTTGTAGAAGGGGTTGGTGTATCATAATTTTGGAATTGGGAAGGGTGTATCGTTTTCCCTTTGTGCCAGCAATTAATAAAAGGGATCCCATGCTGGCCGCCAATCCTGTGCAGATAGTTGTTATATCACACTTTACAAATTGCATAATGTCATAAATGCCTAAACCTGCAGTGACGCTACCGCCAGGGGAATTTATATAGAGTTGGATATCTTTTTCAGGGTTTTCCATTTCAAGGAACAACATTTGGGCAACAACTAGGTTAGCAATTTCGTCAGTGATAGGTGTGCCTAGGAATATAATACGGTCCTTTAGCAGTCTGGAATAAATATCATAACTTCTTTCACCTCGAGATGTTTGTTCAATCACCATTGGTATTAACGCCATGGGTGTGCCCTCTTTTTTGTTCACTTTAATTCTCCTCTAATTTTATCAAAAATCATTATGTCTTCGCCGCTTTGTCAAAAGTGTCCGCAGTGAGATTATTTTATGCTTAGTTTTATTAAGTCTATCGGGTTTTTAAAGTTCAAAGTGAACCTTTAAAACACTTTTAATTGATGGGTATTTTATGCTAAGCTGGCTATTGTTCCATTTTAATAATAGAGAAAATATTTTAAAGATGGCTTGTGCCACAGTATTTTCGTTTTTTAATAGGAAGAGATTGTCTCATTTTGGCTCAAGGAGATGTTATGTTGACTCTAAATATAGTAGAACCCAATTGTGTTAAAGAGCAATTGGGTGTTGTTTTTATAGCAAAGTCCTCAAGAGAGGGTCATAGTTGGATTCATTCATTGCCCTCTCAGTGTGTGAAAAATTTTAAGGCGTATTATGATGAAAGTGTATTTACTGGAAAAGTAGGGGACTTTGCTTTTTTAAAAAATCAGACTTTTGAAAACAGTTCGGATCTTTTGGTTGTGGGTCTTGGTTCACATGTCAATCATGAGTCCTTGCGCCATGTTTTGGGTCAAGTTGTTTTAAAACTGAGTGCGTATAAAGTTTTCAATATCAATTTGCATGTTTCTACTCTAAATCGCTTTTTTAAAAGTGAATTTGAATTGGGAAGGGCACTTGCTGAGGGGTTCTTACTGAGTGCGTATTCCTATAAGTCTTATTGTTCAAAAAGTCAGAAAAAGGGTCAAGAATTATGTGTGGATATAGTGACCTCTGTTAAAGGAAAGAGGCGTCTTTTGCAGGGTGTGAATGAAGGGCGTGTTATTGCAGATGCTACAAATTTTGCACGTTGGTTGGGGGATAGTCCTGGGAATTTTATGACTCCGACACAGTTAGGTAAAGAGGCTCGGAAAGTGGGAAAGGGCGTTCGAGTTACAGTTTGGGATAGAGCACGTATTGAAAAGGAGAGAATGGGTAATTTACTGGGGGTATCTAAGGGAAGTGGTGAGTCACCCACTTTTATCATTATGGAATATAGGGGTGGGCCAGCATCGAAAAAGCCCATCTGTCTTGTGGGGAAGGGGCTGACGTTTGACTCTGGTGGTATTAGTTTAAAACCTCCTCTTTCGATGGATGAAATGAAATATGATATGTGTGGGGGTGCGGCTGTTATTGGTGCTTTAAAAGCTATTTCGGCTTTAAAGCTGAAGGTGAATGTTATAGGAATTGTTCCTGCATCGGAAAATATGCCGGGCCCTTTAGCCAATAAGCCAGGGGATATTACAGTCGCTCGGAATGGTAAAACAACAGAGGTGAATAATACAGATGCTGAAGGGCGACTCATTTTATCAGATGCCCTTTGTTATGCCTCAGAAAAGAAACCAGCATGTATAGTCACTACAGCGACTTTAACGGGTGCTATTATTATTTCTTTAGGGAATATACATACGGGGCTATTTACAAGAAATGACAGATTGTCCAAAGTTTTAAGGGCTGCATCGCAAAAGTCTGGAGAAAATGTTTGGCAACTTCCTCTGACGGATGAACATAGTGATGATATGAAGGGGACGTATGCCGATCTTTCAAATATTGGTTCTACTCGAGGGGCACAGAGCTGTCAGGCGGCAGCTTTCTTGAGTGAGTTTGTGGATGAGAAAATTCCTTTTGCACATTTTGATATAGCGGGTACAGCATGGAATGTGGGTCACCGTAAGGCGTA
Source organism: Bdellovibrionales bacterium (assembly GCA_965116215.1). Lineage (GTDB taxonomy): Bacteria > Bdellovibrionota > Bdellovibrionia > Bdellovibrionales > JAKFYE01 > CBDBKL01. The sequence continues at coordinate 1,555,171 of OZ220494.1, forward strand.
TCATCCGAAAAAGGGTGCAACGGGTGTAATGGTGAGAACATTTGTTGATTTTGTTCGTCTGTATTGATGTTTAGTAGGATAAAAAATTTACTTTTTTTGTAAACTCTGAATATCATCTATAGATAGGCCAGTGATTTTTTGGATGGTTGAGGTGTCAAATTTTTCTTTTAGCATTTTCATGGCGACTTTTTTTAAGCCTTCCTCTAAGCCTTCTTCACGGGCAAAATCTTTTTCTGCCATCTGGTCACGAAGAAACTTTATTCGAGCCTCTTCTTCCATTCTGAGTTCCTCATCTTTTGATAGGCGTTTTAGATGGACTACGGCTTCTTTCATATCTTGATTCCTGTTTGATAATACTTGTAGTTCATTGGGTTTTATTTCGTTTGAATGCTTTAAAGTATAGCACCATTGATCTCGTATATCAATTAAATCCTCAATCTTCTTGTTAAACTTCTTTAATTCTACAAATATAATTTTTAAATCATTATTGAAACAGAAATGTGGAGGTTGATCTGAGAGTAACGAAAAGCAAGTGACAAAGTCTGTAGACTCTTTGAATACTTTAAAATCAGTAGTAAAAATGAGTGAATAGGTGGGGGAAACCTTCTTATAGGGCTCTGAGACTGTTAAATCTTCAGTGTAGAGTTTGGCCCAATAAAAAAGGACTCTGGATAAGAAATCTTTCTTTTGAGATGCTTGCATTTCTACATTGATTTTCTCTTTATTGTTTAATCTTAATTTTAAATCTAGAATAATCTGCTTTTTTTCTTTTGTATCTGGAAGGTTTTGAGAATTAAGAATATCGATACGCTCGATCTTTTGATCAGGGAGTAGGGGCAAAAAGGCTTTAAGCAAGGAGAGGAGAACTTTTTTATTTTTTGTAAAATAGATCTTAAACATGAGATCTTGAGTGAGCTTAATGTAGGAATTTTCTGATGGCTTTATATGTTTTTTTCTCATTTTTTACCTCTAATTTTTCTGATGTCTCTTTTTATTTGTTTAATCGCACAGGATTATTTTTTATAAAAAAATATATAAAGCAAAATGGAGGGCCGTCTGAAATGTAAAAGAACACTTCATGATGTCCGAAAATAGAGATGTCGCTCGGGAGAGCTTTTTATTTTAATGGTATGGTATATTTATTGACCTTAAGAGCAGCCGCTTTCTTTTAAGGAAATTTTAATAAGAGTTTCATTCTCCACCTTTTATGACTCTGCTCTATTCTAAAACTCATTATCTGCCCCATATTTTGGATCATTTCAAAATTTCATTATTCTATTTTATTCTAAAACTGGACAAATCCTTTGATTTTATGTTCTAAAAAATTATGCCTATTCAAGCAGAACAGAGCCGCATTGTTCAGGTGTTTCGTCAAATTTCTTCTTGGGAGGAGAAGTACAAGTTGATTATTCAAAAGGGGAGAGGTTTGCCTGAGCTACCGGAACATCTGTATGAGGATAACTATCTTGTGAGAGGGTGCCAATCCAAGGTGTGGATGCATGCTGAATTACAAGAGGGGAGAGTGCAAATTCAGGCAGATAGTGATGCAGCTATTGTGAAGGGATTGATTGCCCTTTTGATTGAAGTGTATTCTGATCAAACTCCAGAGGAAATTTTACATTCAAAGCCAGACTTTATTAAGAAGATAGGGCTTAATGTGAGCCTATCTCAAACTCGAGCGAATGGACTTGTGGCTATGATTCAACAAATTCATCTCTATGCTCAGGCTTTTCAGGCCATGAAAAAATCTTCTGTAAAACCCTAAATTGATATCTAGGGTAATGTTATAGAGATGCAGATGAATATCTATTCCATTTTGTTCTATCGACTCCGAATATCTTAGAATGTAAATATAAATACGGACATAATCCAGTGGCTATAGAGAATCACTTCCTATCTTTGAGTCAAGATAAGGACCTTACTTTGATGCAGTTATTGAAATTGTCTTACTTTGCTTTTTCCATATGGAAGGAAAATTCTTTTGATAGAGGATCTATGATTGTTTTTACTTCAATTCCAATATCTTAAACATAAAGCAAGTATATAAAGAGATTAAGATCTCGAGAGAGGTAGCAGGGTCCACGAAAGTACACCACTTGGTTGAAGCAAGTATATAAAGAGAGATAAGATCTCGACAGAGAGTCTGTTCTCTCTCTCGTATTGAAACAATTGAAAAAGAGATTGCGACTGGAATTTGTTTTATATTGAGATGTAAAATGGAAATTCAGTCATTGCTCTAAAGTATAAAAATATAAAAGCCGACAACGAGGACTGTTATAACTGTCAAATTCAATTTAAACAATCAGCCTATCGAGATCTTTTGTGCCAGTTTGTACATATTCTGTATTTTATTAACAGAATACAGAGAAATGGTTTGTTTTTATCCAAAGAGGGGGAATTGATGAAAATACTTTTGGGGCTTTGGGAGAAACATCCGATGTCAGTTATTTTAATAGGTGTCTTCTTTTTAATTACTGTTGGTTTTCTGATCCGCAAGTGGCGAGTTTTATATAAAGAGACAAAGCGTTTAAAAAATGATATTTATGACTCTACTCATACACTCCCTCAGAGTGATCATAGGAATACCTTTGCACAAGATTATGGTCAAAAGATCGATCCAAGGCTGAGTGAGGAGAGGTGTGTTTTTAGTCATTTGTGGAAAGAATTTACTGAGCAATTGATAAAGCCAACATCCAATAGTAAAGAGCAGGTTTTTCAAAACAGTATCCGACCTCAGAAATTTTTTACATTAGAAGCTCTTTGTAAGAAAAAGGGAGGGCTCAATTTAAAATCTATGGAATCTGTTTCTGGGATATTAGTTGCACTAGGAGTTTTGGGAACTTTTTTGGGACTAACTCTATCTTTATTATCCCTATTGGATCCTTCTGGAATTAAGGTCGATGATTCCACTATTAAGAATCTTCTTTCAGGTGCCAGTGTTGCCTTTATCACTTCTGTTGTGGGGCTTTTTTGCAGTTTGGTATTTAGTGTTGTATTCGATCGTAAAATATTTCAAGTGGAGTGTAGCCTGGAGGATTTTAACTCTAGGCTGGAAAAAAGCTGTAAGTTTATAACGGAGGAGCATCTGTTAAATGAACACTTGGCGCAACTGAATAAACATTTGGGGAGTATGGATGAGGCAATAGCATTAAAGGTTGGCGATCAAATAGAGTGTATGGGCGAAAGACTTCGGGGAGAGATTTCAAAGGGCCATCAAAATATATCAGAAAAGTTTCTCTCTGATATTGTGAATAAAATGACTTCAGGTCTGGGAGAGTTTTCTAAAAAACAGATGGCCACTATAGATCACACCTTAACGGTTCTATCAGAGAACCTTCCTTCTTTATTATCAGATCTTAAAAATGTACAAAAAGAAAGCGAAAGCCAAGTGAAAGAAGTTCTAAGTGATATAGCCGTTAGTGCTAGGGATAGCCAGCAGTCAATAAATACATCTCTTGCCGAGACAGTTTCAAATATGAAAACTGAATTTGAGGGTATAATTGATAACTTGAAGCAGGGTATGAGTGAAACTCTTTCTCATTCTTCAGGTGAGATGAAAGAAGTCATATCTTCTCTTGGTCAGGTGAATCAAAAAATTTTAAAGCGGGCCAATGAGTCACATGCCGTTTATACAAGATCGTTCAATGAAACAGCTCATAAACTCCATTCTTTTGTGAGTCGTCTGGAAGAAGCCCTATCTGAAATCAATGGCACTACAAGTGAGAATATTAGAGAGGCGATTGACCATTTTTATAAAGCGGCAGAAAAACAAGAAGAGATTGCTGAAAAAAATCAACAGCACATTCAGTCCTTAAATAATTTAACGGAGTCTTTGCAACCTCTTCCCCATTCTTTATCGAAGATCACTCAAGACTTTTCTGAGCTTGTTCAACAAATCAATAACTCTAATGAAAAATTGCAGACTTCGTGGAGCAATTATGAATCTCGATTTGAAAATGTTGATAAATCTGCAAAGGAAGTATTTGAGAAAATAACAGAGGGTTTAAAGGATCTGTCAAATAAGAGTGCTAATTATATTCATGAGTTAAACGGAAAAACGAGTGAAATATCGGGGCATTTTTCTGGAGCTGTTGAAGATTTAAGGGAGTCTATTGACGACTTTTCAAATAAACATCCTGAATATAATAAATTCTTTCATTCGGTTGAAAAGCTAAGCAAGGCTATTGAGGATCTTTCAAGTCATAGAGAAAAAGCGAGTTAGGAAGGAGTGTTTGCATGAAGGGTCTATCTCAATACAGCCTTTGTTTTAGTGATGTCATGATGGGACTTTTGTTTGTTTTTATATTACTTCTTGTAAAATTTATGCTGGAGTCTCAAGAGGCTAAAAAAAACTTTGAGAGTCGTAGAGAAAAATTATTAAATCCTCTGAAGAGCAGAGCAGAATTGTTGTTGGAAATAAAAAATGCAATGAAAAAGAAGGGAATAGAAGTTCAGATCGATCAAGAAAATGGTGTGCTCACTTTAGAGAATATGAATTACTTTGATAAAGGCCGTTATACATTGAGTGCTAAAGGGAAAAGGCAATTCACAAAGATCAAGGAGATTCTAGCGCAAAATATCATATGTTATTCTGATTTAGAGACATTGAAAAAGCAGGATTCAAGGATAGAGAACCGCTCGGTCTGGAAGTCTTATTATAAGCAGTGTCCTAAGAGCAAAAATGCCTTGATTGATTCTATTTTGATTGAAGGCCATGCGGACCCTACACCTATTGGTCCTACCTTAAAGCGCAAGGAGAACATTCAAACCAATATAGACTTGGCCATGAAAAGATCTCAGACGATCTTTTATTTTTTAACAGAGTATAAAGAGTCTAAAGCAAAGGGTAATTATCTCTATTATTTATTAAACAAAAGGGGGAATTCCTTATTTGGTATCACATCTTATGGGAGTTTAAGACCGAAGCATTCAGGAAAATCAAGGGATCGTTCTCCCCCTCCCCCTCCCCCTTCTCCTTTTTCTGCCTCAAAGGCCACAGATTATGATCGTGTTCCCTCCTCTGAGGGCCATGAGGATCGGCGTATTGATATGCGGTTTATTATGGCTCAACCAGAAAAATTAAAGTTAGAACTCAGGAAAATTATAGAAAATAGGAGTCATACAGAGTATGCAAAGTAAATTTTTTTTAAAAGACTTTTTAAAAAGTGAAATAAAGAGAAAAAATTCAAATTCTGTTTGGGATAATCTCTCTGAAAAGATAGCCCCCTATAAAAATGAAATAGAGAGGCATATCGCAAAACTGAGTCATTGTGAACTCAAAGAACGACCCACTTTGAGTGTAAAAGATATCTATGATGGGTATCAAAAAATCTGGAATGAACATCAAACCATTAGGGGCGTTTCATCCAGAGAGTTAAAGGACTATTTTTTTATTTTATTTTCTAATCCTCAAGAGGGAGTTTCTACAGGTTTGTATGACGGCCCAGAGCAGTTTGATGATTTTTTGAATGTTATTGTTGAAAAAGGTCGGCAGAGTTATTTGAAAAGACTTATTTCAGAACTATTTTATAATTATCCTAAAGATGAAGAATTTTTTGGGAGATTAGAAAAAGTATTTACCCACTTAGACAGAAAGAGGAGAAGTCATCAGTCTTTATTCAAAGCTCATATACAATTTCGTCTGATTGGGAAAGAGGGTCCTTCTCATATAGCAAGAGCTATATTAGATCCACAAAAGGAATTGTCTTCTGATGTTCTCTCTAAGATTTGGTTAAAAGAGCGACATCTCTTAGGAGGAATCGGGAAAGCTATTGTGAAAGAGCTTTGTAATCTGGCCTCAGAGCCTATTGAGCGAGAAGATAAAGCCGTCTTAGATCGTTTTTTAGACTATCTCTCCAACAGTCGTGCTGTTTCCGCTAGGGAGGAAATCTCCAATTCAGATATGGGACCCACAGCCCGATTTACTGATCCCAAACCTATTGTCTCTGTTTTATTGAGGCCCTTTGAAAATCAGATGCCCTCAAGGTCAATACAAAATACCATCACACAATTTCTAGATCGATATGTTGGGGATCCACGTTTCAAGTCTGAAAAATGGATGGCCATGGGTAAGGAAAAGGAGATTTTTTTAAGATGGAAAATCGGTGAAACTATAGAAGATTTTTTATCACTCCTTTCTTATACTGCCAATCAGGATCCTATGGCTCAGCGAATGTGGGGTTATCGTAAAGAATTTATAAAGGCATACTGGGAGGCTGGCCATATAAGAAAAGCTTGGATTGTTTTGGGAAGGAAGGATTATGACAATCGATTAAAGTTTTTAAAAAGAGACTTTAATGGTTATGGAAAAATTATTAAAGGGGCACAGAGTAATCACTCTTGTTTACTTCTTCAAATTGGTGATCTGATTCTCTCTGAATGGAATTATAATGGAAAGGTAAGGATTTGGAATGAAAATGAAGAAGATAAGCATTCCCCTCCTTTCTATAAAGGAGAATATTCAAAAGAGGATTTGGTGAGTCCCTCCCAAAAAAAATTTGTTCATAGACAGGATAAACGATACAGTTGGCAGAAAAAACTGAGTTGGTATATTGAGGAAAACACTGGCATTGAGTGCCCTGATGTCCTTTTGAGAAAAATCTATATATAGTTTGGGAGTTTATATGGAATTTAAAGTCAACGATGATTATATAATATTTCAGTTTAAAAAAAAGGAACTCACAGACGATATCAAGGGATTGTTATCTACATTAGAGGCTAAATACGAAAAGGGTTTGGCCTATGTATCACATGCTCGTCTCGCCGATAGCAATGCTCATGAGATAAAAAAATTAGGACTTCCCGCTGTTTACCCACACCGTTTAGAGATAAAAACAAGAGGGCGACCCATAACCCCTGCTTTTTCTTCAGAGCAAATATATTCTGATGAACAATCTAGAAAGTTTTATCAAGTCAAAAGAGTCGGTGTTATTTTAGAATTAGATGGTAAAAAATTTACTTTAACAAACCCTCACTTTCTTTTTTTAGAAAATATAGAAAAGCTGTCTTCTCATATTAAAAGTCCCGGGGAGCGTTTGCGCCTTTGGTCTGAAGTTATAAAGACAGCTCCAAAAGAATGTGTATCAGCCAATAAAGAATTGCTCGATTTTTCTTTTATTCAAGCCAATCAATTTTGTTTAGATAAGAAAGTTCTCTTTGGGCAGGAGTTTAAAATTGTTCCGGATCTGATTTATACAAAAAATGAAGGCGATGAAGAATGCTCTATAAGTCATCAACTTCCAAAGGGCATTTCGCAAGAATTTAAACAGGGATTTTTGAAATCAGATGGTGTTGATCCCTATTATAAAATTGGCCCCTGCTATATACAGATTTCAAAACCCTTGAGGATTTGTTTACAAATTATAAAAAAAATAAACGAAGAGCCTTTGGAAAATAGACGGGCCTTCTATATGTCTCCTATGGAGAGAATTAAAAATGAGCTTTCTGAGGATTTACCAGAAGATTTGATAGAAGATATATTTTTTGAAACGAAACAATTTATAAGTGATCGCATTTCTCATATTGGAAAGTGGGTTCCAAAGTTGGGAGTTTATGTTGACCCTGAGAGTAACAACCCTTGGTTTCCAAAAGAGAATATTGTGTCCAAAATCGGAAACAGCCTCTTTCACTTTAATCCTGATGATTTGGATAAAGTTATCACAGATATGGAAGAGAAAAAGGAAAAAGGGGAAGACGTTTTTATTTATAAAGATCAAGCCGTTCCTATTAATGATGAAAGCATTTCAGAACTTAAAAGGGTTCGGAGGAATATCATTAGAGAAGGTGAAAATCTAACCAGTCTATCTGATGAATCAAAACAAAAGAAAAAATTATCTAGATTAGTGGCTATTATAAAGGATAATATTGATAATACCAAAGTTTATGAGTCTAGAAGACGTGAGCCCAGGGATTTGCAAAAAGGGATTCCCTTAGAGTTAAAGGATAAATTCAATAAGTATCCACATCAAGAAGAGGGCTTGTTTTGGCTGCAAGAAAATTTTATATGTGGAGTCCCCGGAGGGCTTTTGGCAGATGATATGGGGCTTGGAAAGACGTTTCAATCCCTTGCCTTTTTATATTGGTATAAGCAGTGTGTTTCAGATGCAAAACCTGCATTGATTGTGGCCCCCACAGGTCTTTTAAAGAACTGGCAAGATGAGTGTGAGGAACATTTGTTACAACATGGAGGACTAGGAAGGAAATATAAGGCCTATGGGGAATCTTTTAGAAGGGATAGAAAAAACTCCGTATTATCAGTCATCGAAGAAATGAAAAAAGCAGATTGGGTTTTGACAACTTATGAAGCGGTTAGGGATCATCATAAGAATTTTTTTATTAAAGTATCATGGGGTATTGTCATATTTGATGAAATCCAAAAAATAAAAAATCCTAACTCATTAATGACAGATGCGGCAAAGGCTCTTGCGAGTGATTTTTCTATCGGTCTGACAGGAACTCCTATTGAGAATAGTTTTGTCGACTTATGGTGTATATCAGATTGTTTACGTCCAAAAATTCTTGGTTTATTAAAGGATTTTCATAATAAATATATAAGAGGTAAAGGAAATGGAGGTGAAATTCAAGAAAAGTTTAATCAGAACACCCCTCCCTTTATGTTAAGAAGAATGAAAAGTGACATACTTCATGATTTGCCAAAGAAAAACATTATTGTAAAAAAGGTAAATATGACAGATGAACAAAAGGAGGTCTATTCCGAAGTACTGAGAAAAACAAAAAACAAAGAATATTCAAATAGTCTTCAGGCTCTCACATTACTCAGGCGATTTTCGATTTATCTTCAAGATTGCGTTGAAGACTCCAATGAGGACTTTGTTCAATCTAGTGCCAAGTTGAGATTTCTTTTTAAAACTTTGGAAGATATAAAATCTAAAAATGAGAAGGTTCTTGTCTCGATCACAAATAAAAATCTTCAGAGAAAGATAAAGGAAATTTGTTATGCAAAATGGGGGCTTGACGTTGCTGTTATCAATGGTGAGATGTCTGGAGAAAAGCGTAAGAGCACAGTGGACAAATTTGGTGAGCATTCAGGTTTTAATATTTTGATTATTTCTCCTAGGGCTGGAGGGGTGGGTTTAAATATAGTATCTGCAAATCATATTATCCATTTAGAGAGATGGTGGAATCCGGCTGTTGAAGATCAGTGTACAGATCGCATTTTTAGAATAGGACAGAAAAAATCTGTATTTATTTACTGTCCTTTATCTGTTCATCCTCAGTATCCAGAAGAGAGTTTTGATGTTGTTTTAGATAAGATTTTAAAGAGAAAACGGAAAATGAGAGAGGAAACTCTTTGTCGATCTGAACCTAGTGACTATGAAAGGAAAGAGTTCTATAGGGAAATCACTCTTGGAGAAGAGATGTATTCTCATCGAGAAGATTGTTTTTACGATAGCCCAGAATGGAAGAGCCTAAGAAATGAAGTTTTTAAAAAATATCCCAGTATTTGTATGCGCTGTAAGAACAAAAATAATTTGCATGTCGATCATGTTAAGCCCAGATGTAAATATCCGGAATTAGAATTAGAATTAAGTAACCTTCAGATTTTATGTGAATCTTGCAATTATTTAAAGGGCACTAAAGATTCTCCTGATTGGAACTTTAGAAAAGCTGGATAATTAAGACTTTTCTTGGATTTATGGGAGAACCAATGTTGCGTTTTCTTTCAATATGTAAAAAATATTGTCTAAATATTAAAACTCTTTGCAAATCATCTTAAATCTATTAAGAGTTTATATTTTAAAGTGGGAGCTGTAATAGGATTTAGTGGCTTGAAATACCACAGACGGCACAGGGTTCATAAATCATCAAGTCTGTATGGGATTTAGTGGATTGAAATACCTAGATCTTTGGCCTCTTGTCCGACGGCTAAAGCACTAATCTTTGCAATCCAACCATACACATTTTCCATAGGATAACCATCAATATTGACCCTTAAATCACTCACACATAATTTTCTATAAATAGCCCCTGGAGCGTTGAGACTTTCCGTTGCATCCTTTCTCTTATGTGCCCTCAAAAAACCACCCAAAAGACGATGTCCAAACAAATAAATCGTTGGTTCGCAAATATTGTCATCAATAGTTAATGTCGATCGCACACCCTCTTGAAAAATAAATCCATCAATGCTCCCGCCACCCTTTGCAGCCTTCATTTTTGTTCTCTTACGGTTATTCCAAAGAAGAATGTCTTCAGGTGCATCTAACTTTGCTACAGCTAAACCATATGTGCCTGAATCGTTCTTTATAAAAAGATAGGGCTTTTCTGAAACTCCATAAGAGGTATACTTTTTATTAAGACGATCAAACAGTGTCTTTGCCTCTGTCACGGCACGAGCCCGCCCTTTTTCATTAAAAATATCATGTCCTTCCAATGCTTGAGTTTCAATTTGTAAAAGCCAGGGGTCCACTTGGATAAGATGACAAAATTCCTGTGCAAATTGATTATAATATTTAAAATGATGACTTTTTTTCCTCTGATGCCATCCTAGTTCTCGAGGAGGATTTGTCAGCAACCCCTTAGCCCAAGATTTTCTAGATTCAGAGAAGTCGTTGTTGCCCAAAACAATATTACAAAATTCATCATTAATTTTTAATCTTTCATTTAAAACCTCATTTGGGCTTATAGTCAGGGTTTTTCCAGAGGCGGTTTGAACACATAGTGGGGTCTTTAGCTCTCTAGGAAAAGTTAAAAACACTTTGTATTTTGCAGCACTAAGAATATCTTTCAAAGTTGAGACACTTTCCCAATAATAAGAGTTTTTTGTGTGCTCCTCAGTAATGATAGCAATCTTTTTATTGGAGTCAGGGTAAAAGTTTTCTAAGTAGAACTTTATAATTTCTAAAGAATCCTCCTGATCAGCCTGACAAATATTATTAAACCCCGCAGGGAAAATATTGGCATCTACAGGTGCAATTTTATATCCTGAATCACGAATATCTACGCTGAGATAAACAGGGACAAACATCTGTTGCCTATGATTTAAAAACCATTTATCCACAGATTCCTTGTTTGTAATAATATGACGATGAATATGTTCTTTAATGTCCAGTGGTTCCACCTATGTTCAGCTCATGAACTATTCTTGTGCCACCTATCACTGCGATGGGTAGGAGAAAGAAATTGAGTCCGGGAAGTAAAAAAGTCAACCCAACAACCATGCCAAAGCCAGAGAGTTCCCAAAAATGAGAATAAAACACACAAAATCTTTGCCTCAAGCTCATACCCCTTAATTCCAGGGCATAATCCCAGCAGTCAAAGGCTATGATCAGAGCCCCTAAAATGACAGACACAATTTGCAAGATGGGTATAAAGCCCATTATAAATAACATCAAGCCTATTAAAAGAAATACCAAGGCTTTTGCTAATCCTATTAAGAGCATTCGTATATTAAATTTTATCCATGAAACAAAACCATGATGCGGTAAAGTATATCCAGCATCTAATGTCATCACTTTTTCGGCAAGAAGAGCATTGAAGGGAAGGGCTATCAGGTTGGCAAAGAGAAAGGTGATGAAAATAATAAACCCTATGACAAATACATAGGAGACAAAAGAGAGGGTATAAAAAAGAAGGTTATATAAAAATCCTATAGGTTGATCAAATAAAAGACCTAATCCCCAAGTAATAAGAGACCCGAAAGTCACAAGACTTTCTGTATATGATATAGCATAGTAAAAAAAGACTCCAAATATGACTAAAGATAGACAGAAAGGTGCAAGTATGTATTTCCAAAGTGTTTTGTGTGATAAGCAGTATTTAAAGGCCTGAATAGGTGCTGCCGCTCCCTTTAAAAATCGATGAATGAAGTGAGTCATAAAATAGATATCCCTTTTCTATCGCCTCAACATGTTTTGTTTAAGATGAAACAGGACGTTTTCTGCTTAAACTCTCCTATTTCTAAATCTCTAAAGCATCCTTTTTTGTAGATTCACTTAATGTCAATTCTAATTCTTTAGAGATAGCATTTAAAGTTTTAAGATCATAGGCCTCTTTACTCAAATCTGGTAGGGTTATCATCTTTATTCGAGACATTGATTTGCTATTTTTTAATATTTTTAAGCTGCTCTGATAGTAATTATTAAACTTTGAATAATATTTATAAAAGGGCTTCATCGGGCCCTCTTTATTTCCCTTCCAATGGGGTAAAGCTCTATTGATAATGATAACCGAAAGAGAGTACCCCTCTTTTTTTAGAGAAGACTGAAAATGGAGGGCCTCCTTGAGTCTCTGCCTTTCAAAACTCGTAATGAGGAAAAATGTGGTCTTTTGTGAGTTGAGTAATTTGTGGACCTCAAGACTGTGCTTTCTGATGGGGCCTACAAGCTCACTAATAGCTTGAAAAAAATCTGTCAGGTCATCAATAAATGTAGTGCTTGTGAGTTTCTTTAAAAGATCAAAAGCAGTAAAAACACCTTTATTCAACAAGAGGGATATTTTATTTCTTCTCTTGGACTTATAGGAAAACCACTTAATAATAGAAGATTGGAATAAGGCATTTATTTTCTTTGGGGCCCTTAAAAAGTCAATAGCATGTTGTGCCGGGGGTGTGTCTACAATGATTAAATCATAATTATGACTATAAAAAGACTGATGTAGTTTCTCTAAAGCTGTATACTCTTGTGAGTCGCTCAGTGTTGTAGATATCTTTTTGTAGATTTTATTTTGTAAAATTCTATCAGAAGATTCTTTGGATTTAGAAACTCTTTTAATAAATTCATCGAAAATATATTTGCTATTTAACATTGATGCATAAAGAACTCCCCCATTGTTTTTATAAGCTAAGGTATCATTTGGAAGAGACTGCTTTAGGTTGAGAGCATCTGCTAATCTGCGAGCAGGATCAATTGTAAGGACAAGGGCTTTTTTGCCTTGATTGGCAGCCAATATTCCTAATGCTGAGGCCAGTGTTGTTTTCCCAACACCCCCCGTTCCTGCACAAATAATAATAGAGTGTTTATCAATGATTTCTAAAAGTCTATTTGGCATGGATTGTTTCTCCAATTTGTTTGAAAAAATCCATTGCAATCCCTTCTTGTAAATTTAAAGCAGAGAAATAGAGTGGTAAGTCGTTCTTCTCGAGTAGATCTATAAATTTCTTCTGTTTTTTGAGCCTCTGGCAGAGGAAATCTAAGAATGGATTTCCAGAGTTTAATGCTTTAAAGGCTTCAATATTCTCTGTGTTGTCGTCTGGGAATATCATTTTATTTATTATTAAAGCGGGATGGATATCAAATTCTTTTTTTAAAGATTCGAGAAACTCAAGGCACTCAGTTATGGGTAACTCCTCAGGTAGGGTAGCTACAAGAAATCCTATAAGACGGGGGTTTTGAAGAAGATTGTTAATGTCTTCACATTGCCGCATAAGGGGACCCACTCGCATAATCTCCTTAATTCCTCTGGGGGCTCGTAACAAGGCCAGAGTGTGACCTGTTGAAAAACTATCGACAATAATAAGATCATAGGGCATGGGGGAGCCTATATCCCGAAGGCCACTGGTGATTTTTCCTAAAATAGCCATTTCCTTTAATGCGGGAGTCACGTTGAGAAAAGTACGCATCACTTTATTCTCAAAAAATAACTTAAAAATAAGATCGACTTTAAATAAATGAAGAAAATACTCTTTGAGACTATTTTCTACGGTGAGATTTAGAAGGCTTAAATTTTTAGCTATGACTTTTGGATGAGAACATGTCTGTTTGATATTAAATTCAGAACGCAGATGGGACTCTGTTCCTAATTCAATGATGAGGACTTTTTTATTTAAAGCAGCAGCTTTTAAAGCCAATGCTCCCGTCAGGGTCGATTTACCAACTCCCCCCTTGCCGGTAATAAAGAGGATTTTTTTGTTGAACAGTTCCATTGATTTTCTATACTGCTCTGACCCTTTCAAACTGTCGACCTCTTTCTAACACATGCCTTGCATCAAAACCTAGAGATAGATGAACGTCTTTTGTAGAGACTTATCCTGCTCTATCAAGAGTGAAATCCAGCACTCTAGAGGAGACAAAAGTCTTTTCATTCAGACTTGCTTTTTGTCGGCGAATCATCTACAACCGATCAACTAGAGCTTTTTTGTTGTTGAAAAAACCATTGTGTCGTTGGTAGATAGAAAATATATAAAAGAGGGCGTACTCAAGTAGATAAGCCAATTTTCGAAAAAGGATCGGAGTTTTAAAAAATATGAAAGTTGAAATGGAAGAAATATCTAAGTTGGAACGGAAACTCCATATTGAAGTGCCGGTGGAAATGGTCAGGTCGGCCTTTGAGAGGGCTTATAAAAAGGTGCAAAAAGACACCACTCTAAAAGGCTTTCGAAAGGGAAAGGTTCCTATCGGTCAGATTAAATCCCTATATGTTCAGGATGTTCAATCCAAGGTGTTGAATCAAATGGTCCAATCGTCTTATGTACAGGCAATGACTGAAAAACAATTGCATCCCATAGGCTCGCCTAAGTTTCATATTTCTTCTATTGAAGAGGATAAACCGTTTAAGTTTTCTTTTGAGGTTGAAATACGTCCAGAAATTAACCTCAAAATATATAAGGGTTTAGAGGTTGAAAAAGAAATATTAGATGTCAATACAGAACATGTTGTTAATAAAGTTATTGAAAATCTTAGGAATCAGAAGGCTGAAACAACCCCTGTCTTAGATATTCGGCCGGCCCAAATGGGAGATGTCGTGAGGATAGACTTTAACGGGACAGTGAATGGTCAACCTTTAAATAAAGGGTCGGCAAAAGACTATGATCTTGAGTTAGGGTCTCAATCGTTTATTCCAGGATTTGAAGAAGGGATCGTTGGAATGAATATTAATGAAACGAAAACACTGAACCTGACTTTTCCTGAAGACTATAGTAAGGATCTTGCTAATGTTCCTGTTCAGTTTGAGATTCAATTGAAGTCTTTAAATAAGAAGCGACTTCCAGAAGTGAATGATGAATTTGCCAAAAGTATCGGCTTGGAAAACTTTAAAAGCATGAAACAAAAAATTTTAGAGGACCATATCAATTTAGAAAAAAAGAGAATAAAGGAAGATTTAAGAAAAAGAATTATCAAAGTGTTAGTGGATAAAAACCCTGTGGAGGCCCCAAGCTCTCTTGTTAAAGAGCAAAAAAACTTACTCATTGAAGATGTTAAAAAGAATATGACCACAAAGGGCTTGTCGGAAGAGGATTTCAAATCCTATGTTAAAAAATGGGATGCTCAACTTCAACAGTCTGCTCACTTTATGGTGTGCTCTAGTTTTCTTATTCATGAGATTTCTGATAAGGAAAATTTAAAGTCTACAGGGGTAGATGTTGATGTGAAAATTAAAGAATATGCTCGCCAGACGGGTATGGATATAAAGAAAATTCAAGATTTTTATACTAAAAAAGAAAATGTGGAGCGGCTCCGTTTTAAAATTTCTGAAGATAAGGTTGTAGACTTTTTATTGAGTCAGTCTAAGATCAAGGAAGTTCCTAAAGATAAGATCTCTCAGCTCAGTTAGACGTATTAAAAGTATTGCAATATGAAAGATTTTAGTTGTGGTTCAATGGCGAGCTATGGGTTGGTGTAGGAGGCTTTAAAAGTCTACTTATTTTAAGATAATTATAAGCTTGAAAAATTTGAAAATCTTTTTGTAAGAGTTCAATATGTTTTGTAGAGTTTAGAGATTCATCTGGTACACTTGAAAATGCAGGCTTTCTATCTTTTTCTAGATGTCCCTTTATGTCTTTTTCACGGCGAACCTTTTTGTGTATGAGTGCTTTTTTATATATTTCTGGATCTATTTCATCCAGTTCAATATCGGGACGAATGCCTTCAACTTGGATGGATTTACCAAGAGGTGTATAGTATCGTGCGACAGTGAGTTTAAGAGCGGATCCATCATCTAACTTGACGACAGATTGTATAGAGCCTTTGCCAAAACTCCTTTTTCCCATAATAATTGCTCGCTTGTTATCTTGTAGGGCCCCTGCTAAAATTTCACTGGCACTCGCTGAATATTCATTTATCAATAAAATTAAAGGAAAGTTTTCTAATGTCCCTTCTCTCTTTGCTACAAAACTTTCTTTATTTTTTCCATCACGCCCAATAATATTAACGATTTCCCCTTTATTAAGAAAAAGATCACTTAATCTTACAGCTTGACGGAGCAAGCCTCCCGGATTGGATCGCAAATCGATGATAAGACCTGCAATTTTACCGTGTGTGTTTTTGTGTTTCTTTATTTTTTTAGTGAATTGATCATATGTGCTTTTAATGAAGTTGGTGATCTTTAAGTACATATAGCCATTATCTAAGTTGGTATATTTAACAGATTGAATTTTAACCTTTGCTCGCTTGATAGAAAAATCCCTGGGCTTTTTAAAACCTTCTCTGAGGATACCTAATGTTATTTTTTTCTTTTTATTTCTTAGCATAACAGCCGCTTCAGCTAGAGTTAATCCCTTTGTGGACTGACCCTCGATGGATACAATTTGATCTCCAGGTTTAATGCCTGCTTTCCATGCGGAAGAGTCTTCTACAGGGGAAATAATAGTGAGTTTCCCATCTCTTACAATAATTTCAATCCCTAGACCACCAAACTCCCCGTTGGTTTTGAGTCGAAAATTCTTATAAATTTCAGGTGATAAAAAGCTTGTATGAGGATCTAGCTCTGAGAGCATTCCTTTGATGCCTCCATAAATGAGTTCCTCAAAGTCTACATTCTCTACATAGTGTTTTTCTACTAGATTTAAAACCTTAGTGAAGATTTCTAACTGCTCATATCTTGTTAACAATTTATCTTGCTGTGCTGGCGAGTGATTTTGTTTTTTAGCAAAGGAGTGATGGCTAAAGAAGAGCAATAAAATAATAAAATATATCCACTTCTTTTTTGTCATAATAGATCTCTAGAGTTAAATTTTGTTTTTTTATTGATCCATTTTTTGGGGTCTAAAGGCTCCGAGAGGTAACGTATTTCAAAATAGCTGCCAGAGCCAAAGAATGGACCAACATGTCCCGAAAGAGCTAGTGTTTCCCCCTCTTCGACTGTATCACCTTTGCTGACAAGGAGTTTTTTGTTGTTCCCATAGATGGAAAAGTAATTGTGACCATGGTCTATAATGATGCTTTTTCCAAATGTTTTAACCGGCCCTGCAAATTGAACATCTCCTTTAAAGATACTTTTTACTGGCTGACTCAATGGACTTTTAAAAAATAATCCTTTTAGAGGAAGGCCTAATCCAGTGTTTTGATAGTGAATTTTTCTAATAATAGATCCATTTAAGGGATAACCAAGATGCCCTTGTCGTTCAAAAAACGAATCTTTTAAAAATTGCTTAAGAGTGCGAAGTTGATGTGTGGAATACTTATTCTTTTCCATCATCTGCATATATTTTATTTTTATGTCTTTAAGTTTTTTTAGAGCTAGAGACCTTTTTGTATTAATTGTTTTTATCCGTGAAAGGTTTTTAGATTTGTGCTTTTCAAGCTGTGCCTTTTTCTTTAATAAATCTTTTTTTAGGGCAACAAATTGGTTCATATTTTTTTCTTGTTTTCTAAAAGATTTTTTAAAAAGATTCTTATTATTTTTATAGGTTTCTAATAGCTTAAAACTGTTATTTTTGATCTCTTGATTGGAATTGTGATTCCCTATTGTTTCTAATCGACTCTTCCATGGATAAAGTATTCGAAATAGATTGTCTTTTTTGTGAGATGATATCTGCTTTATTTCTTTAGTGTGTTTTTCTTTATCTTCTATTTTTTTGTTCAGTTGTTCAATAAGCCTGTTTAAAGAGGATAGGCTCTTTTTGGAGCGATCTGTGTGATGTTCTGTGTGCTGTATTTCTTTATTGACTTTTTTTATTTGGTCTATGATTTCATTTAGTTTTCTGAGTGTTGAGAGTCTTTTTACCTCTTGTTTGTGAAAAAGTTGCTCTTTGGATTTAATGGAATCGACTATCTCAGATAGAGAAATGGAATAAAGAGGGGGTGTGATAAACAGTATCAAGTAAACCCATTTATACATGGATGCTCCATTGAGAGAAGACAGCCTTGACACTGTGAGATTTCTCAAGAATATGAGTTGCAATGAAATAAAGCCCAATCATTAAGATATATTGTATCAGTTTGATACAATATTTCCAGAAAGGACCTGGTCTAGAATTTTTTGATGTTGCTCTCTAATGGCGAGACGTATGGCTTGTTGGTAGTGAGAAGGTTTATTGAGCCAAGCTGTTTTGTAGCTTGTTTTTATGCTTTTCACAACAGAGCCTCTCTGGAAAATACGTGTCACTATATAGGGGTTTTTAAAACCCCAGTCTTCAGTCTGAATGTGAAATTTTTTATTGTGAACGTTGATATTGGAATTAAACCCTTTTTCCAACTTCATTCTCCTTTGCAAAAGGCTACAATATGAGATAGAACTGAGTTGTCTCTTGAAATACCCCTTTAAAGAATGTTGTAGAATAAATTACTTTTTCAAGAAGCCAGCCCTTTTGATCTTTTTATGGAATTATTTTATCAATGGCAAAGGAAATTCTTGTTTTAAGTCTCATCTGTTTTTATCTATGAAAAATAAAGCATGGAATATAGGATCTATGTTTCAGGAGGCTGATGAAGAGTTCCCTCTCCCTCTTTATTCTTAAATCAGCTTATGACTGATGTTCTATAGGTTTCCTCTTTAAAAGATAATATATTCTAATATATACCATCCCTTTACCGATAAATAATATTATGAGGAACTATACTTTAGCTCTTTTTGTTCTCTCCTGTATTATTATAAGTTGTTCTGACAAAGAAGATCAATCTCCACCGGAGGGAGAGTACTGTCGGTTGAGAAAAACATCTTTTCAGAATCCAGTCACTATTACTGGAAAGGCTATTTATAAACGCCGTCTTTTTGTCAATGAAGGGCTGGGTGGAGTGGATCCTAAAGACTACCCTATTCGTCATGCAGAAGTTAGGATTTTAAAGGATGGTCAACTTGTTCAATGTACAGAAACAAATGCGCTTGGAGGGTTTTCTTTTAATGTTGAGATGAGTGAGATTTCTTATTTCGTCGAAGTTGTATCTCGAGCAAACAATTCTAAACTTAAAGTGAGCGTCTTAAATACACCAAGTGCTAATAAATATTATGCTATCAATAAAGTATTTATTCCAGATGAAGATAAAAATATTGGCACTTTAACGGCTTCTGCAAAAGGTGATGTTATAGGGGGTGCATTTAATATTTATGATCAAATATTCAAAGCGAATGAATATTTAAGAGAAGCTGTAGAAGATTGTAATAATGATGATTGTATTTCATTTACTGTTGCTCCAAAGGCTAAGGTTTATTGGAGTTTGGGTGTTAATCCCGGAGAGTATTTTGACAGTCAGAGGGGTATTAGTTTCTATCGATTTCATAAAAGGGAAATTTATATTTTAGGTGGAGTCAAGAATTTGCCGGATCAGACAGACACGGATCATTTTGATGATTCTGTTATTGTTCATGAATATGCACATTTTATTCAGGATGTTTATTCCAAAGTGGATTCCTCAGGGGGGCCACACAATGGCAATTTTATTATTGACCCCAGATTGGCATGGGCTGAAGGATTTGCAAACTTCTTTGCCTCAGCTGTTCTTGAAGATCCTGTTTATAGAGATACAAAGGGAAATATAGATGGTGTAACAAGTTATATACTCTATTTAAATCAGGAAACGAATGCTCGTCGTGATGTCCCCTATGACCCGACTCCGGAGAATAAAGAAGATCCCACTGGTGAAGGGCTGTTTAGAGAGTTTGCTATATCTCAAGCCCTGTGGGATATCATAGATGAAAATGATGATAGTGAAACGGTTCATGGTAGTTTTCATGACCTATGGAAAATTTTTTCTGGAAGAAGATTTCGATCTGAACAATATCATTATAGGCACTTTGGTCTGTTTTTAGAGCTTTATAATACATTGCCAGGGGTAGCAGATGTGAGTTCGGTATTAAAGTATAATCAAATGGTTGCTAATAGGGATCACTACGCTTTTCGATACCGCACAGAGGGTTCATGTAGGCACGTTATGAATCCAGATCATGTAAGAAATGGTGTTGATGGCTCTATAGTCAAGCGAGATGATGGAAGTTTTAGTAAATCTAATCAGTTAGCGTCGAATGACTTTTTCTTTTATAAACATAATGGTGGAATTTTAAATATATCTTTAGAAATAAAAAGTGGAAATTCAGATCTTGATATCTATGTTTGGAAAAAGGGATATACTTTTGGGTCAATTGAGGATGTTGCAGCTTTTAGCTATGGCATCGAGAGGATTGAGAGGATTATTGATAATATACCAGCAGGATTTTATTTACTGAATGTGAAAGCTCATAAACCTAATGGAGAAGTGACATATACTTTAAGTGTTAATGGGAGGTTTGTATGCCGATAGAAATATCCAGATCTAAAAAACTTTTTCTTTCTTCTGTCATGGGAATTTTTATTATCATCTTGGCTTTTTTGTTGTTCTATGATTTGCCAGAAGATTCTCACACTTCTGCAAACTCTATGTTAAGAGTCCATACTGAGGGGGATGGTTGGGAAAAGTCCAATGGTTATTTCTCAGTGGTATTAAACGTTGAAAAATCCAATGCCAATGATTTTAAATTATTGGCAAAAATCAAACCTCTTCAGTCCTTTGATAATGTCAGACTCAATTGGAATCTGCCTGAGTTTGTTGAGCTTATTGAAGGGGAGTCTATTCAAGAACTGGGCTCGTTAGACCACAATAGAGAGTATGAATATGAAATTTTAGTTCGCATCACTTCTGATACACCAGTGAATATCATTGTGGAATGTTCAGCCCTACAGGATGGTATTAAACTGGGGGGCTATGATATTATTGAGATTAACCCCCTAGAAGAACAAGGCCAGGGCCCTATGACGAAGGTACAAAAATCTATGCGTATGGAGTCTTCCAAAGAGGACATTATTCTACAATAAAAACTGCTCACATCTAGAGAGGCTGGAAAAATCTATTAGAACTCAATCGAACACCTCAAAAATCAAGTGAGTCAAAATTATATAGACAAAGCCCTTGTTCACTCTTTTCTAAAACGCCAAAATATGGATATCACTTCAAAAGACATCACTCATTATAAAAAAACATCGCACAAAATTACCCCGATTTTCTATCACTCAAACAAGCCCTTATAGAACAGGGTCTAGATTATAAAACATGGGAAAAACAACTCAGTCTTATCATCTTAGGAAGACGGGTGATTGAATTTTTTTATAAAGCATAAACACGTATATGTGGGTCGTATTCATTCTGTAAAATAGATTCAATGGCTTGGAGTGTTCCAGAAATAGCACTCGGACATGTTCCACAGGCCCCTTGATAACGTATTGTCAATACATTGTCTTCGAGAGATATAATATCTAAATCTCCGCCATCACTTTGAAGCCCAGGGCGTATAGTTTCGTTTAAAATCTTCTCTATTTTTTGAAGGTCTTCAGAGAGGGGAGTAGAGGGTTTCGTTTTACTACCCTTTCTGTCTATAAAATGAGGATCATGAACTGGCATACGTGTAATGATAAGACTTTTTAACTGTGGGATCAGAATATCCCAGTCTGGGGCTGTATCCTCTTTTGTAACAGTTATAAAATTATCAAAAAAATAAACTTCACTAACACCTTGAATTTCAAAAATTTCTTTTGCAAGTTGCACGTCATTGGCGTCTTTAGGTGATTGAAATATGGCCTTACCACTTGTTTTTACAATTTGGTTGAGGATAAATTTTTTAGAATTAGGATTGGGAGTGGATTGAATAAGTAATTTTACATTCATGAGAGAATATCCTTTATTTTTTGAATAGCTTTTATAAAAGCATCAATTTCTAGCTTTATATTATACAGAGAAAAGGATATCCGTACAGACCCTTCTAAGTTCATTTTTTTAAATAAGGGCATAGCACAGTGATGTCCTGTCCGGACAGCGATGCCCTCTTCATTTAATAGTGTGCCGACGTCGCTTGAGTGAATCTTATCAAGAATAAATGAAATAATAGGACCCCTTGGAACGTCTGGATTGAGGATTTTTAATCCTTTGATCTTCTGTAATTCAGACAGGGCATAGTTAAGCAGTTCATTTTCGTAGTTCTCAATATGAGATAGACCAAGAGCATTGATATAATCTATGGCAGCCCCTAAGCCAATAGCCCCTGCAATGTGTGGAGTTCCTGCTTCAAAGCGATATGGGGCATCTAGAAAGGTCGTTTTTGTTTTGGTGACTTCCCTAATGATGGCACCTCCTCCCAGAAGAGGGGGGAGTGTATTTAGAAGATTCTCTTTTCCATATAAAACCCCAATACCTGTTGGGCCATAAATCTTGTGTGCCGAAAAAATGAGAAAGTCACAGTTCATACTTTGGACATCGATTTTTTGATGAGCTACAGTTTGAGCGGCATCCACAAGAGTGAGTACATCGTATTGTCTGGCATATTCAATAAATTCTTGTGCCTTGGTGATTGTCCCCAAGGTGTTAGACATGGAAGTGAATGAAAAAATAGCTGTGTTTTTGTCTATCTTACTTTCAAAATCCTCCCTATTCAGTTCACCATTTTTATCAACAGAGATAAACTCTATTTTTGCTCCCTTTTCTTGAGCCGCTAATTGCCAAGGAACAATGTTCGAGTGGTGTTCAAGTTCAGTGAGAAGAATTTTCTTTTTGTGTTTGAGTTCAAGCCCTCGTGCAATGATATTTATTCCCTCTGTTGCCCCATGAGTAAAAATAATTTCATTGGTATTCTTTGCGCGAATAAAATTTTTAACTTTTTTCCTTGAGTCTTCAAATTTTTTTGTGGCTCTATTGCTTAAGGCATGGAGCCCACGATGGACGTTCGAGGTGTCATTTGAATAGTGGTCATTAATGGCATCTATAACTCTTTGAGGCTTTAATGTTGTTGCAGCGTTATCCAGATAGATGAGTGGCTTATTGTTGATTTTTTGGTGAAGTGATGGGAAGTCTTTTCTTACTTTTTCAACATTATAATGCACTTTAAGACTCCAATAAATTAAAAGATTTTGTATGAATTTCAGATTCCACGCAGTTGCAAATATAATCTCGAATGCTGGAAACTTGAATGTCAGAGGCAATATGCATGAGAAAGCTCTTTAATAAAAATTGAATCGCCTCTTCTTTACTGAAGCCCCGACTTTGTAGATAGAAAGAGGCTTCTTTGTCTAGCTGTCCTGTTGTGGCACCATGAACAGCCTTGATAACATCACTTGTGTTGACCGATAAATTGGGTACGGTATTGATTTCAGAACGAGTGCCAATGACTAGATTTTTGTTTATTTGACTGGAGCTTGATTGAGGACTATTTCGATCAATAAAAACAGAGCCGGTATAACTTCCACGAGATTTTTCAATGGCCACATTTTTTTGTAGCAGAGTGCTTTTGGTTTTTTTTACCCTATGCTGGACATCGATATGACATTCTAGGGCTTGGTGGTCTTTAGAAAAAGAAAGCCCTCTATAGTCGAAAGATGAGCTCTCTTCTTTAAGTTCAATTGTTAACACTCTTTTGGAAAATGTAGATCCCAATTCAATGCCTGAATAAGTACAATGGGATTGTTTTGAAAGATCAAAGGTGGCTTCCGATAGAATAGATGGTGTTGAGTTTGTTGAGTTTTGAATGTATGTATAATCTAGTTTTGAACCTTTATCTAGTATGACTTTGTCACATAGAGAGGCAAAGCATGAGGTTTTCCCCGATAGACAGACATGTCTTAAAAGGTTGAGTTGGGCATTTGGTTCCAGAATAATAATGTGTTGGACAGCCAATGAGTGAGTGATGTGATAGATATCCATAAGTTCTAATGGAGTAGAGATCTTTGTATCTTTACTCACATGAATAACACACCCCATGTTTAAAAAAGACTTGTTCAGTAGACCAAAATAGCTCGAGAATTCATTATGTTTTATATATTTTTCTCCGTGAGTTATTATGAAATCCCTAATGGGTAGAATGCTTATCCCTTTTGGTAAAGAAGAATGAACTTCTCCATTATGACCCATTATGCATAAGGAATTTTTGAGTTTAGGATCCGAAGTGTGTGTAAGGGTAGGTTGTATATGAGCGTCTAGAGATTTTATTTTTTTTAAAGATGTGTATTTCCACTTCTCTAATTTTTTTGTTGGAAACTCAGTTTCAAGAAGTTGCTGAAGAGACTTAAGGCAAATGGACCTTAAGTGGGGCTGATTGTGAGACTGAAAACCTTGAAAAGATTTTTTCAGATGAGCATGTGTTATCATTATTGAAGGTCTTTCTCTTTTTGGACAACCCAGTCATAACCTTTTTCCTCTAGTTTTGAAGCGAGGTGGCTGTCTCCAGATTCGACAATACGTCCATTATAAAGAATATGAACATAGTCTGGAACAATATGATTGAGTATTCTTTGATAGTGGGTAATAAGAAGAATCGCTCGCTCTTTAGAGCGCATAGAATTCACTCCGTTTGCAATGATTTTAAGAGCATCAATATCTAAACCAGAATCAGTTTCATCTAAGAGACAGAGTTTTGGTTGTAAGACAAGCATCTGTAAAATTTCATTACGTTTTTTTTCACCACCAGAGAAATCTTCATTTACTCCGCGAGTTAAGAAGCTAGTATTTAAACCAACTATTCCTAGCTTTTCAGAGAGGTATTTTATAAATGTTTTTTCATCTGCGGGCTTTATACCTTGCGACTTACATATTTGATTATATGTATTTAATAAAAACTGTAAATTGCTGAGCCCAGGTATTTCTACTGGATATTGAAAGGCTAAAAATATGCCTTTTTGAGATCTTTCATAAGGCTTTAGGGTCAGTAGATTGACTTCATTGAATCCATCTTTGTATGTTATGGATCCGTCTATTTCTTTGTATTCAGGGTGTCCTGCTATCACCTTTGCCAGAGTGCTTTTTCCTGAACCGTTGGGTCCCATAATCGCATGAACTTCACCCACATTGATTTTTAAATTTAATCCTCTAAGAATTTCTTTATTGTCTACTGTTATTTTTAAATTTTTTATGTCTAGCATAATAATATCACCAATTTCATATTTGTTTTTGTTTAAGCATTCTAACCTATGCTGTCTTCTAATTTCATTTCTATAAGTTTGACGGCCTCTACTGAAAACTCAAGGGGTAGTTTTTTAAAAATATCTTTACAGAATCCATTAATCAGTAAAGAGATAGCTTTCTCTAGATCTAAACCCCTTGAGTTTAAATAAAAAAGTTGATCTTCGCTTAATTTGGAAGTGGAAGCTTCATGTTCTACCTGTGCTGTTTTATTTTTTATTTCTAAATAGGGATGAGTGTTAGAAGAGCAATTGTCTCCTACAAGCATAGAATCACATTGAGAGTAATTTCTGGCTTGGTTTGCTGAAGGTAAAATTTTAACTAGACCCCTATAGGTATTTAACGAGTCGTCGGCAAGAATGCCCTTAGATAAGATAGTACTTTTAGTGTTTTTTCCTATATGGATCATCTTTGTTCCAGTATCAGCCTGCATTTTTCCATTAGTTAAAGCGACAGAATAAAAGGCTCCCACAGAGTGATCGCCTTTTAATATACAACTGGGATATTTCCATGTGATGGCAGAGCCCGCCTCAACTTGTGTCCAAGAAATTTTTGAGTTGTCTCCTGCGCACAGACCTCTTTTTGTCACAAAGTTGTAAACTCCACCCTTGCCCTCGGAAGATCCGGTATACCAGTTTTGTACAGTAGAATATCTAATTTCTGAATTTTTGTGTGCGTATAATTCAACAATAGCAGCATGAAGCTGATGAGAATCATAACTAGGTGCCGTGCAACCCTCTAAGTAGTTCACATAACTTTCGGGTTCGGCAATAACTAGAGTTCTTTCAAACTGACCAGAGTTTTCATTGTTTATTCGAAAATATGTAGAGAGATCTAGAGGGCATCTGACCCCATTAGGTATATAACAAAATGACCCATCGCTAAACACCGCTGAATTGAGGGCCGCATAATAATTATCCGTATATGGGACCACAGACCCTAGGTATTTTTCAATAATTTCAGGACACTCTTGTACGGCCTCTGAAAAGGAACAAAATTTAATGCCATATTTTTCTAATGTCTCTTTATGAGTTGTGCCTATGGAAACGCTATCAAATACGGCATCAATGGCCACCCCAGATAATCTTTTTTGTTCTTGAAGAGGAATTCCTAACCTCTCAAAAGTTTTTAAGAGTTTTGGATCGACATCATCTAGCGTCTTTGGGTTTTGGCTTTTTTGTTTTGGTGCCGAATAGTATTGAATGTTTTGAAAATCAATCTTTGAATAAGAGACATCAGACCATTTTGGCTCTGGCATTTTTTTCCAAAAATCATAGGCCTTAAGACGTGTATTGAGAAGGAACGGGGGCTCTTTTTTTCTCTTTGATATTTCACGAATGATATCTTCATTTAAGCCATAGGGAAAAGTTTCTGATGGGATATCAGTAGACCACCCATATTGATATTTTCTATTCGTTAAATCTTCTACCATTTTCTGAGCCATTTCATTTGAGCTGTGTTACTTCTATGTGTGTTTATTTTTTGTTTTTCTGTTGAGTTTTTCTATCATAATTATTATCTGTTTTCACTCTGCTTTATTTGTTTTCCGATTTGTCTTTATCTTATGAAGCTATTCTTTCTTCCTTTTGTTTTTTATTCCAATCCCACTGGTTCAGGAGGGTGAATAGAGTTTTTATACTTTCCCTTCTAAGAGGGCGTTTGGTGTCCGAAGAGGTTATGTCACATATGTTATCAAAGAACCAATTCCTATTTCGCTTCATGATTTCGTTGCGACATAAAAGCCCCTAGTCTCTTATAGGGCAGTTTTTGTTGGGTTTTCAACCTCTTCTCTTTAAATAAGTATTTTTTATACTTATTTTAATGAATAACTCCAATGAGGGGATAGAAAATGATGAGTTATTATAGTCTTCATAAGGAGCTACAGTGGTGTCGCTCTCTGTTATGATCGTATGTTCTTAGGGGTATCGTTGATTTCATGTTTGGGCTTATTCCTTTTATGTGTAATGTTTCACCAGGAGATTTGGTTCTATCTCTTTGAAAGATATGATAAGATATTCATCTTATGGTTCGCTTCCTATTGCTCATAACAAGTGTTTTAGTCGTCGTGTTTCTGCTCTTAAAGGCTCTTCGTTTTTATGGTTTGCAGAGAAGTTACTCTGAAAAAGAACATGTTTTTCTTCAAGACACATTAGCTGTTGTTGCCCACAGAGGGGGCAGTTTAGAAGCCCCTGAAAATACACTCGAGTCCTTTCAAAAAGCATTAGAGATATCTCCACATATTATTTTAGAACTCGACATTCGTATAACTAAAGATGATGTATTTGTCGTGATCCATGATGATTCTGTAGATAGAACAACAGATGGTAAGGGCAGGGTGAGGGATCTGACCTTAAAGGAAATAAAGGCTTTAAACGCTGGTTATCACTTCACTTCTAAAGAGGGAATATTTCCATATAGAGAAAACCCTATTCAAGTGCCGACTCTGAAAGAGGTTGTGCAGGCTGTCCCCAAAAACCGGTTGATTATTGAAATAAAGGATAACTTACCAGATATTCATAAAAAGGCAGCCTATCTCTTTGAGGAATTAAATATTACCAAAAGAGCATTATTTGGAAGTGAATTCTCTGTTGTTATTTCTTCTCTTAGGGAATTACGTCCAGAGTGGACTTATGCTGCAACGAAAAATGAAATCTCACGTTTCTTGATGTTAGCTTCTCTAAAAATTGAAACAATAGACTCTATGCCAGCAGATGTCTTTCTTATTCCTATGGAAAGTGAAGGAATTCGTGTTTTCAGCGAAAGGCTTTTGAACGAAGCGCAAAGGAGAAAAAAACCTGTTATGATATGGACTATAAACAATAGAGAAGAAATGCAAAAATTGATTCGCAAGGGTGTTCAAGGGATTATTACGGATAAACCCACTACACTTCAGGGTATTATCTCTCAACTTTAGAAGGGTTGAGAAAGAAAAACTCTTCAGTTTATTGCGGTTCTTAAAAAGAAGGTTTAATCTGATCAAATGATCAATTTAGCCTATGCGCAAACAGCAGAGGAAAATATTAAAGTTGTTGCACAACTTGATGCTTGGGATGCGATTTGGTCTGCCAGTCCTGTTGTGCAATTATCCCTTTTAGTTCTCTTGATGATGTCTATATATAGTTGGTCTATTATCATTTTAAAGAGAAAAGCCTTTAAAAATTTATTTGAAAATGACAAATATTTTTTAGATCGCTTTTGGAGCGCAAGCTCTTTTGATAAATTGTCTGATCAAATTGAAGAGTCATCCCCTTCCCCCATGGCTCGAATTTTTCAGTCAGGGTTCAGAGAGCTTCAAAGAGTGGCAAATACAAAAAAAACTACGGATGAAGAAGAGGGCACCAGTGGATTGATAGGATTGGATAACTTATCGCGATCTTTAAGAGCTGCTATAGATCGTGAAGTGAATGAAATGGAATCTAAATTGGGATTTCTTGCAACAACAGGAAGCACAGCTCCTTTCATAGGGCTTTTTGGAACAGTTTGGGGGATTATGGGGGCTTTTCAAAAAATTGGTGCTACAGGAATGGCCAGCTTAGCTGTTGTGGCTCCGGGGGTATCGGAAGCCTTAATAGCAACAGCCGTTGGCTTAGCTGCCGCAATCCCTGCGGTTGCTGCGTATAATCATTATGTCAATATAATTAAAAAGGCTGAACTCAACTTTCACACTTTTTCGTCAGACTTTCTAAACATTTCTAAACGTAATTTTTTTAAAGGTGAGTAGATATGAATTTATCTGAACCACTGGGTCGGAGAAAAGTTCTCAATGAAATTAATGTCACACCTCTTGTCGATGTTATGTTGGTCTTACTGATTATTTTTATGGTGACTGCTCCTATGATGCAACAGGGAATTGATGTCGAGTTACCGGAAACATCTAGTACCGGAGTTAAGGTGAATGAAGAACCTTTGGTTCTTGTTGTGAAAAAAAATCGTCATATATATATTGGTTCATCCGAGATAAAATTTGTCTCTCTGAGAGAAAAATTAAAAGCGATTTTTCAGATGCGTAGAAATAAGCAAATTTATTTACAGGCCGATAAGAATGTTGACTATGGACGTGTAGCAGAGGTGATGGGGGCCATCCGATCTGCAGGAATCTCTAACATAGGGTTAATAACATTACCTCAACAGTTAAAGTAATAAAAAAGCAGTACAGAACCTTAACTGATGATGTCAGAGCTCTAGTGATATCTCTTGGGGTTCATATTACTTGCGTAGCATTCATGATTTTCAAGGTTGTATTTTTCCCAAGTGAACCTCTTGTCTATCAATCTTCTGTGCGAGTGGATCTTGTGGATTTACCTGAAAAAGTAAAATCTGTTCCACCAAAAATTCAAAAAGCACCAGAAGTGAAAGCTCCAAAGAAAAAGAGAAGTGCCCCTAAGAATAAAGTTATAAATCTCAAAAAGAGACAGAATAATGCCCTAAAAAGATTACAGGCCATAAAGAGTATTGAAGACTCTTTTCAAAAGAAAAAAGGGGAGCCAAAACAAAATCAAAAGCAAGAGCCCGTGAAAGGCAATATTATTTCGGAGGGTACTGTTCTTAAGGGATTACAAAAATTAGACTATGATTCGTATATTTCTCAAATTGATGCCCACATTAAAAATCATTGGATCTTGCCTGAATGGTTGGCTGAATCTTCTCTGAGGGCCTCTGTTTTGGTGAAGTTTGATGAAGAGGGGTATGTGATTCTGAAAAAGATTGTTTATAGTTCAGGGCAAGGGGAATATGATAGGCTAGTGCTTCAAACTATAGATCGGGCTTCCCCCTTTCCATCACCGCCATACAAATTTAAAAATCTTGTTGAAATTGATGGTATAATTTTTAGGTTCCCAGAGTAGGAATGGAGGATGCAAGTGGATAGATATAAAAAAAATTTTATAAATCCCTGTATTTTTGTCCTCTTCAGCATACAGGTTTTTTTCTCATTTCTTATAGGTATTCCTCGAATAGAGGCTAAGGACTCCTCTGTTTATATTAATGTTGGAGAGGCTCGGGTGAGAAAATCACTCCTTGCGATCCCTCCTTTAAGGGTTTCGAGTTCTATCTCAGAAAAGAAAGTGGGTGTAGAGATTTACAATACGCTTTTCAATAATCTTTCAGTCAGTTCTTACTTTAAATTTATTCCCCAACGGGCCTATCTTGAGAAGACATCTGAAGTTTCTTTAAAGCCTTATCCTGGTGATCCTAATGGTTTTAAGTTTTCAAAATGGACGCCCTTGGGCGCAGACTTTTTGATAAGAGCTGGCTGTCGTATCTCTCGGGGGATAATAACTCTTGAGGGATATCTCTATCATGTACCACAAGCTAAAGTTGTTCTGGCTAAATCTTATCAGGCCAGCCAAAAGGGAGCGCGAAAATTAGCTCATACATTTGCTAATGATATTATCTATACTCTTACGGGAAAACAGGGGTATTTTCTCAGTCAAATTGTCGTCTCTAGTGATCGCGCAAGAAGGCGAGGTCATGTTCTAAAAGAAATTTATGTGATGGATTGGGATGGGCGTAATATGAGGCGTATTACATATCATAAATCTGTTGCGTTTTCTCCAGCATGGTCTCCCGACGGTAAAATTGTGGCGTATACAGCTTATGGTTATCATAGAAGGGGTCGTGTTTATAATGCTGATTTATACACATATAATTTGAGTACAAAAAAGAGAAGGTTGATATCTTCACGTAAGGGAATTAATTCTGGTGCTACATTTCACCCTCTTCAGCCGTTTATTTATTTGACTCTTTCACAGGGGGGGGCTCCTGATATTTTCAGAATGACATTAAATGGAAAAAAATTAAAACGGATTACACGGGGACCGGCTGGAGCTATGAATGTGGAACCCTCTGTCAGTCCTGATGGGCGACAAATTGCCTTTTCATCAAATCGCAGTGGTGGGCCAAAAATTTATATTATGAATGTGGATGGCACTCGGGTTCGCCCAGTGACTTTTGCGGGGCGATATAATTCCACTCCTGTATGGTCACCTGACGGAAGGAAACTCGCTTTTGCTGGCCAATCGGGAAAACACTTTGATATTTTTCAAATCAACGTCGATGGAAAGGGTATGATACGTTTGACATCAGCTAGAAAGAAGAATGGAAGACGTGCAAGTAATGAGTTTCCGACATATTCTCCTGATGGCCGACAAATTATGTTTGTGAGTAATCGTACAGGGAATAGACAGCTTTATATTATAAATGCTGATGGAACAGGAGAGCGGCGAATAACAAGGGATAATTATAATTATGATCAGCCTAAATGGTCAATGAAGTGAAAAAAACAATGCAGGGATTGACCTAGAGACGCTATAGGTTATATTTCAAAAAAGGATTGGGAGAAAAATTATGATGAGAAAGAGAGTGTTCATCCAATGTCTTGTTTTTTTGGCGGGGATATCTTTTGTATCTTTGGTAGGGGTTAAAAATATAGAGGCTCTAAGTCCTGTAAGTAAAGTTATGAAAAAGAGCAAAACTCTTTCTGATGTCGATCAGATTAAACGTGGGGACAATGTAGTCACAAAAAAGGGAGAAGCTGTAAAGGCCGATGCCGAAGATAGTAAAAAGTCCAAAAAGGAATCTCATTCTGCTACTAAGACTAAGAAGGTGATAAAGAAGAAAAGAGGGTCTTCCCAAATGTTTGCCCTATTTGATACTAATCATGGAAAGTTTAAGGTGCTTTTGCACAAAGCGTTGGTTCCTAAGACTGTTAATAATTTTGTCGAATTAGCTACAGGTAAAAAAACCTACCAAGATCATAAAACCAAACAGCCGAAGACAGGTAAGTACTATGACGGGACAATTTTTCATAGAGTGATAGAGGGGTTCATGATTCAGGGGGGAGATCCTACGGGAACTGGAAGGGGAGGCCCCGGCTATACTTTTAAAGATGAATTCCATCCCCTACTCAAACATGATAAGCCAGGTGTTCTCTCCATGGCTAATGCAGGGCCACATACAAATGGCAGTCAATTTTTTATCACAGTGCGTCCTGTGCCTCATCTGGATCGGCGGCATTCTGTCTTTGGAAAAGTCGTTGAGGGTTATGATGTTGTAGAGGCGATTTCAAAAGTTCCGACAACTCCTTTTGATAAGCCTCTTAAAGTGGTTCAGTTAAATAAAATCACAATTGTTGAACAGTAATCAAAATTAAGTGTTTTTAGAAAAATGCAGCAGTTGTTGAACTCTCTTTATATATTGCGGCGAATATGTGTTTCTATAAGTGAAAATGGCACCTCTTAATCATCCTGTTTGTATGTTTTACAGTTAGGAGTTTGAAAGTGTTTGAGTTAGATCAATTTTTATTTCAACAGATAAACATGGTATGGACTCACCCTCTAGCCCATAAGTTTTTTGGATACATCACTGACCTTCATTATCGCAAGTTTATTTCTTTTTTTTTGACTCCCTTAATTGTCTTTATTTGTCTGTTAAAGTTTAAGAAAAGAGCTTTTATTGTTTTAGTTGGATTGATAGGTAGTATTCTCTTGTCAGAGGTCCTCTCTCATAGAGTTATTAAACCGATTATTCAAAGAGAGCGTCCTACAAATCAGGTTGAGGGAGCTGTGCTTAGAACATTTCGTCATAGTGGATGGAGCCTCCCATCGACTCATGCAACAAATTTTTTTGCAGGAGCTACATTTCTTTATTTGTTTTTACCTCAATGGATAGGGGTAGGGCTTTTTGTTTTAGCCATTCTTGTGTCCTACAGTAGAGTTTACTTGGGTGTTCATTATCCCTTAGATATTACTGTAGGTGCTCTATTGGGGATGGGGATTTCTGTGTGTTGGTATAGAGGGTATGGAAGGTTGATTGCCTATATGGAAAAACGAAATGGATAGTGTGTGTAGTGTGTGGCTATGGATAAAATATTAGTCACTGGAGCTTCTGGGTTTTTAGGCGAATGGATTGTACGTGATTTGGTCAAAAGGGGACACTTTGTTCGTATTCTTCATCGTAGAAATTCGGATCTTTCTGGCCTGCCTTCTTCTATTGAAAAATATATAGGTGATGTAACAGATTTCAATTCATTGTTACCTGCTTTGAAGGGAGTCGATGGTGTTTTTCATCTGGCGGGGGTGGTCGCCTATACAAGATCAGAACGTCAGAAAATGTACAATGTTAATGTTGGGGGAACAAAAAATATCTTAAAGGCCTGTCATGCCACAGGGGTAAGAAAAATTTTATACTCCAGTAGCGTGACAGCTATCGGGGCGAGTTTTGATGGTAAGATGCCTCTCAATGAAGATTCCAAGTACAATATAGGACATTTAGGTTTGGGTTATTTCGACTCTAAACATGAAGCTGAAAAATGTGTTCTAAAAGCTGTCCGCTCTAGAGAAATTGAAGCTAAGATTGTTAATCCCTCAACGATTTATGGTTCTGGAGATGCTAAAAAAAGCTCTCGAAAAACAATGGTTAAAGTGGCAAGGGGTGAGTTTCCCTTTTATACCTGTGGTGGAGTGAGTGTTATCTCTGTGCATGATGTTGTAGCGGCTACCTATAGAGCCTATATGGATGGTCGATCAGGTGAAAGGTATATATTATCAGGGGAAAATATAAGAATTAAAGATTTATTTAAACAAATTTCTGCTTGTGCAGGAGTGCGTCCTCCGACAATTTATCTACCTCGCCCCGTTTTGTTGGCTTTGGGTTTTGTCGGGGATTTCATAGATAAATGGGGCGGGCATGGATTTATGAGCGTGGAAAATGCATGGACATCAACGTTATTTCATTGGTTTGATAATACAAAGGCCAAGAGAGAGCTGGGTTTGAATCCTATGTCAGCCAAAGAGGCAATAAGAGAAAGTGTTCTCTGGATGAGGGAAAATAACCAACTTTAATGACAATATTTTAGAAAAGTTGTCTAAAGAAATTTTGTTTTCTAAGATGACAAAGGAAGAGTTTTTCTTAAGGCTTCCAAAATCTCAGACAACTCTGAGGTTCGCAGCTCGTCTCCGCCAGAGCCTAAAATCTGGTTGGATAGGGCTCGATATATTCAGGGATAGAACAAACTGCATTTCTGCAGATATACCCTTCTGTAGGAAAAAGACTTTATTATCTTCCCCTTAAAGCTCAAGCAGCTTTGAAGGGCGCAAAGCGTCTCCTCTCTATGAAGAAGATACGCATTGCGCTTCAAAAAACTCGCTTTAAGAGAAAGATAAAAATCTTTTTCCCCATTATCCACAAACTTTAAAATACGCCATAAAAACTCTCCTTCCATCAACATTTTTTCAGGGGCATAAGTCATTAAGGTTCGCAGCTCGTGGCACAGCTTAAAATGTTGGCTGGATAGAGTTTGTGCAGGATGGAATTTCTTATTGTAGAATTTAATGTGTCAAAAATCTAAAGAGAGCTATGTCCTTAGTTAAGGATGTCTGTGCATATATAGGAGTGATATCGACCTCTGCTCTTGTATTTCCCATATCATTTATTAATTCATGAGATTTCTTAAATTCGTCATTTGTACGTTTGATATTGTTAAAATTATGGTGTTGTAACCAATTTTCAATAGAGACAATATAATTTTCATTGGCATAGACTAAAAGCCCCTTTAAATAAGTATTTCTAAAGGATTGGCCATAAAACTTATAGGCTTTGCTGGCCTTCTTTAAAAAAGCATTGGGTGTATCTGTTGCTCTTCGTACGATGAGGCGACCAACGGTGTGCCCTCTTTTCCAATTAACAGGGTAGCCCATAAAATCATAGGCCGTGTTCGGCTGAAGCTGTGAAGGGGTAAAAACAAAAAAGTTTTTTGACGGCATAAAGTGTGTGAAGTCCGGTTCAAAAAGCTGACTATAAAGGGTCTTTAATTTTTCCAAATGTTCAGGGTGTTGTGTTGCTTTATTATAGTCTCCTTCTGTGGAGAGGGTGAGGAATTGAAAAAAAGAAGGTGCTCTATAGGGATCTAATAAGTGCCTTTGAATTTTAAAAATAAAAAAACTATTGAGGGTTTTGGGATTGTCTTTTTCTAAAATGGTTGTCATATCTTTTGCATAACGTTTGATGGCCAAGCTACGATTGGACACCTCTGGACGGATGTGAAATGCACCCACAACGGAAGCACTAGATACGTACTCTCTAGCTACAGCGAGATTTGCAGTCGCTAAAATAAAAAATAACAGAAGCCATCGGTTCATTGTAAACTCCTTCTAGGGAGAATTCCCTTTATCACCTCTGGGTTGCAGGGCGTCAATAAAATTCTTAAAATAGAGATTTTTTTATGGGGAGCATTTTTTAAAGGTTGGTATCTTTAAACTCGTATTATAAAAGTAGGGGGCTTACTATAGGTAGGTCCTGTTAGTTTATAGGGATTTTTGTGGTCTTAATGAGGAGGACTTTGTGAAGAGAATCGTGTTTTTCTCTTTCATTTTCATTCTCTGGTCTGGTGTCGTCAGGGCGGACAATATCCACCGTGGGCAGTGGATTATCCGTCATCAATTTATAGGTCATTCACAGAATCTTTATCCTTTCAATCTCACAATGGATAGGGTGGGGGTATCGTTTTCTTTAGCTCCTGGCATTGAATACATGATGAGCGATGTGCTTGCGGTCGGTGGAACCCTTATGATTTTCAAAAGGGGAGCGAAGGCGGTGACTTTATTTTCTTTAGGTCCGTCAGTGCATTATTATTTTTATGGTTCTCCTAATACGGCAGCCTCTTTGGGAGCAGCCTTTGGATTTACAACAGGAGGAGGGACATCTCGTTCGGATCTGGATGTGAATCTCAATTTTGACTATTTCCTGACTTCGAATGTAGCCTTAGGTCCTGTTGCTAATTTGAATTGGGATCTTTCAAATAGGAGATTACAATTTATGTTGTTGGGTGCTTTTAAAATTGTTCTCTCGCTTTGATTTTGTTGTTTTATGTCTCTTACTATGAAGTGATTTATCCCCCACTTCTTTTGGCTTTAAAAAAATCAGATAAGAGTTGAGATGAGGCATCGGCCAGTAGCCCTTTAATAATTTGAGGGTGGTGGTTTAATTTTTTATCTTCAAAAGCACTGTAGACAGATTCAATGGCTCCAGCTTTTTTATCGCAGGCTCCATAGATGAGGTGTCCAATACGAGCGGCAATGATGGCTCCTGTACACATGAGACAGGGCTCAAGGGTTGTATATAGAGTGCAGTCTGTTAGTCTCCAACGTCCTAAACGTTTTTCTGCCTTTTGAATAGTTAATATCTCTGCATGAGCGAGTGCAGAGGGTGTGGTTTCCTTTAAGTTGTGTGCTTGGGCTATCACTTTGTTATTACAAACAAGAACAGCTCCCACGGGGACTTCTTGGAGTTCAGCAGCCTTTTTAGCGAGATCGAGAGCCATGGACATATATTTTTTATGAAGACGTACAGATAGGACAGGCATTAGAGTCGAGTTTTGTCTTTAATCTCAATAAACTCAAATGATTATATTAAGCTGTTGTCAAAAAGAAGGCTTGAAATTCTCAACGGAGCAGGCTAGATAGGCAGTAGACGTGAGAGGTAGGTGAGAGATAATTTGGCATTGGTGAAATTACGTGAAGGCGAGAGCTTCGAGCAGGCTTTGCGCCGTTTTAAAAAGCAGTGTGAGAAATCTGGTATACTTTCTGAAATTAAAAAACGTGAACACTATGAAAAACCGAGTGTTCGAAAAAAGAAGAAGTCACTTGCAGCACGAAAGCGATTGGTTAAGAAAATGAAAAAAGGGTTCACCTCTTTATAGAATAGGACTCAAAAAGGGGCATTGCTCTACGTGTCATGAGCTATCCAAAGAGATAGTGGAGGACCAGCTGAGTGGGATAGGCTATTTGGTCATGGGTCTATCTTTGTAATGCAGGCGAGCTTTTATTGTTGTTGTTCTTTTAAAGTGTCACTCAATAGAAGTCTTCTAGAGGGGTTCATCTATGGTTAAAAATTTAAGAGAAAGAATACTTAATGATATTAAATCTGCCATGCGGGAGAAAGATAGAGTTCGTTTAGAGACATTGAGGTTTTTAAATTCTTCGATAAAAAACAAGGAAATTGACCTGCGACCAAAGGTATTGACAGAGCAGGACACGCTATCTGTTTTGAAAAAAATGGTCAAACAGAGAAAAGAATCTATAGCTCAGTACACTTCTGCTGGTAGGCAAGATTTAGCAGAAAAAGAAACGCAAGAATTAAAGATTTTAGAAGACTATATGCCTGAGCCAATGAGTCGTGAGGCTGTGAAAAAACTTGTCCTTCAAGCTATTGATGAAACAGGGGCGACGAATATAAAGGATATGGGAAAAGTCATAAAATATGTGCTGACAAAAGTGGAAGGGGCTGCTGATGGCCAGCTTGTAAGTGAGCTTGTCAAATCCCAGTTGGCCTGAGTGGCAGAGGGCAAACTGTGTTTAAACTTTTGTAAGAAATAGAGGTATCAAGCAGTGGTTTACTCAAATGACTTTATTCATAGAGTTTTAGAGGCTACCAATATTGTAGATTTAATTTCACAGCATGTTCATTTAAAAAAAACAGGATCGAATCTTATGGGTCTTTGTCCTTTTCCTGACCACAAGGAAAAGACGCCCAGTTTTTCTGTCAATGAAATCAAGCAGGTCTATTATTGTTTTGGTTGTCAACGTGGAGGAAACGCTATTACTTTTATGAAAGACTACAGGGCTATGGGTTTTCTTCAGGCCATGGAGTATTTGGCTGATTTAGCCGGAATTGCAATATCCTATGAGCAGCATTCAGGAGTCTCAGTCGATAGGGATCAGAAACAAAAGCTGTACTCGATAAATAAAATATCTGCTGAGTTTTTCCAATCCAACTTAAAGCAGTGTCCTCTTCATGTTAAATCGTATATTGCCAAACGAGGTCTTCAGCCTGAAACGATAAAGTCTTTTGAATTGGGATATGCAGTGGATGACTGGGAGGCATTGCAAAATCATTTAAAATCAAAAAATATTGATCTCAAATTGGCTGCACAACTAGGTCTTGTCAGGCGCAGAGAAAAGGGGTCGGGTTATTATGATATTTTTCGTCATCGATTGATATTTCCCATTAGAGATATATCAGGTCGCATTTTGGGTTTTGGGGGAAGGGTTTTGGATAAAGAGCATTATCCCAAATATCTGAACAGTCCTGAGACCTCGCTGTTCCGTAAGGGACATATTTTTTACGGTCTCAATGAAACAGCAAAATATATTAGGTCTAAGGATAGTGTCATTGTTGTGGAAGGCTATATGGATCTTTTAGCCTTATATCAGGGTGGATTTAAGAATGTGGTTGCAACTTTAGGGACAGCATTGACAGAGAAGCACGCTCAGCAATTGGCTCGGCTGACAAAGAATGTGACTGTGCTTTTTGATGGAGATGATGCGGGTATTTTGGCTGCACGGAAGAGTTTAAATATTATTTTAAAACACGATCTTTTGGTCAAGGGAGTTTGTCTTCCCTATGGCAAAGATCCCGATGACCTTTTAACCTTGAAACAGGGAGAGTCTGAATTTTTAAAGGTCTCTTTAAAGAAAGTGGGAACGGCCGGTCATACGGGCTTAGAGTTGCTAAAAGCTCTTTTGCAAGAAGCTCCCGATTTATTTGAAATAGCACTAAATGGTTCAATGAGAGGGTTTCGAAAAACATCTTCAGAACAAATGCGAGTTTTAAGTGAACTACAAGAGGTTTTAGTGACAATGAAAAATCCATTATTGAAGGACCTTTATATACAGAAATTGGCAGAAAGAATTTTTGTGAGTGAAGATTGGGTGAGGAAAGGATTGCGTCGCTTTTCAATAAATAAGGGACCGTCTCCAAAGCAACAAAGACCTCATGGAAACAAATCCGTAAAGTCTATAAAGTCCTTAGAGGCATCTAAGGGAAAGGGTCATCAGGCCCCCTATAGAATTGCCGATGCGCACAATAACGAAATTGTTCTTTTGAACTTAGCACTAAGTCATGAGGCCTCTCTTCAAAAAATCAGGGAGATGAATATTGTTAAAGACTTGGCTTCAGAAGAGTTAAAGAAAGTGTTTGAAGAAATTTTTCGGGTTTATAGACAGAACCCAAGAGATTTTGATAAACTAGCTCCTCTGGTTGCATCTAAAGTAGATAGGGCCAACTTAGTGACACAACACGTGCAGTTTGGGAACGGAGTTGAGGCAGATGTTCAAGACTGTATTCAAAAAA
The DNA here is from genome assembly GCA_965116215.1 of Bdellovibrionales bacterium. Lineage (GTDB taxonomy): Bacteria > Bdellovibrionota > Bdellovibrionia > Bdellovibrionales > JAKFYE01 > CBDBKL01. The sequence goes on from OZ220494.1 coordinate 1,594,383, forward strand.
TTCGTGAGGCCCATTTACGTTCTCGGGCGGATCAACTTGTTAGTGAGTTCAAAACACTTTCAGAACCTGACTCTGAAAAATTGGAATATTTTATGAATATACAAAGGCAGAGAAGACGGTCGAATCAAACCAACAAAGGACATTCAAAGAACTGAGGAGTTAGAAATATATGTCTTACACACCTTCTTTAAAGACAAAAAAAGCAAAGGCTTTAGAGGCCAATATTGAATACCAAAAGACTTTAATTACTGAGGAGATACCAAGGCTTATAGCTCTAGGGCAGAAGAAATCTGGATTGACAATTGCAGATATTAACGACCTTCTTCCACCTGAGGTATTGGCGGCTGAAGTGCTGGATCAGCTCATGCAGAAGCTGGAAGCAAATGATGTAAAAATTCTAGAGCCATCAAGTATAAAAAACAAAAAGACGGAACAATCCGAAGAATTTATGTTGGATGACTCAAGCAAGATGGAAGACGAGGAGGATGAGAAGGCAGAGGTTGAAGATATAAAGGGGAGTGATCCTGTTCGCCTGTATCTGCGTAAGATGGGAAGCGTGTCACTTTTGACAAGACAGGGTGAAGTGGCGATTGCCCAGAGAATTGAAAATGGAGAAAGGGAGATTGTTAAGGCCATTTTGTTATCCCCTGTCGGGACAACGGAAATTATTAACTTAGGAGAAAGGCTCGAGAAGGGGCGTATTAAGGTAAAGTCTATTTTTCGCGGCTTAGAAGATGAAGAGACGCAGTATGAAGAAAATGAATATATTGAGAAAATTCATGAATTAATTGGTCATGTGAAGGGTTATCAGAAAAAGACCGCCTCGGAGTTTAGAACACTTCGAAAGGACTATAAGAAGGAGTCTAAGCGAATCGCTTCTCAAAAAAAAGTAATTGAACTCAATCTTGAATTAATGAAGGACTTTGAGCAAATCAATTTCAACAGGAAAATTATAGATCGTATTATTATAAAGTTTAAAAATATTGTTGGGCGTATGACAGAACTGCGTAGTCGATTGAGAAATAGTGCCAAAAAAACATTTACCAATGATGCTCATGATCTTATTGCCCAGTATGAAAGGGCTCAATCAGATGATGTTGAAATGCAAAACATACTGCGTAAAACAGGTTTGAGTTATGACACCTTTAGAGCCTATGCTTTGAGTGCAAAAGATGCACTCATAAGAATTGAACGCCTAGAAAAAGAAACAGAGATGAATTTTGAGTGGATAAGAGACACGTATACAGCTATTTGGAGGGGAGAAAAGGCAGCTGATGCAGCGAAATCGGAACTTGTTAAGGCCAATTTGAGACTTGTTGTCTCTATTGCAAAGAAATATACAAATCGTGGTTTGCAGTTCTTAGACCTGATTCAAGAGGGAAATATTGGCCTGATGAAAGCTGTCGATAAATTTGAGTATCGTCGTGGATATAAGTTTTCAACCTACGCTACATGGTGGATTCGTCAGGCTATTACACGGGCTATTGCCGATCAAGCCAGGACAATTCGTATTCCCGTGCATATGATTGAAACAATTAATAAGCTTGTAAGGACTTCTCGTCATCTTGTTCAGGAGCTGGGAAGAGAGCCTACACCCGAAGAAATTTCTGCCAAGATGGAGATGCCGACTGATAAAGTCAGGAAGGTTTTAAAAATAGCAAAGGAGCCTATTAGCCTTGAGACCCCCGTGGGTGAGGAAGAGGATTCCCATTTGGGAGACTTTATAGAGGATAAAAAAGTCATTAATCCCTCTGAGGCTATTATAAATATGAATTTAGCGGAGCAAACACGTCGTGTCTTATCTACTTTAACAGCTCGTGAGGAAAAGGTTTTGAGAATGCGTTTTGGCATTGGTGAGGAGAGCGATCATACTCTTGAGGAAGTCGGGCAGGATTTTAATGTCACACGTGAGCGTATTCGCCAGATTGAAGCGAAGGCTTTGCGTAAATTGAGACATCCAAATCGATCTAAAAAGATTAAGAATTTTATAGATAGTAAGTGATCTTTTCTGAGAGTTCACCGCATAGGGCCTATAGCTTAGTTGGTTAAAGCATCCGGCTCATAACCGGAGGATCCGAGGTTCGAGTCCTCGTAGGCCTACCAATTTTCTAGAAGATTTTATGGACCTCTCTGACAGAACAGTATGTTGCGTTTTCTAAATCAATTCCATCTGTTCAATTTAAGATTTCTATTTATTGGAAAAAATCAATCCTTATGAATCAGAGATTCGAGTCGGTTTTTGAAGGCTTGTTTTTTGGATTTTATTGAGAATTCACCTCTAACAACTTTGGTCTTTTTGGAAAAAGTGCATGGAGTGAGGTGTCCCATATTCACAGTTCGACAGTTTTTACTTCTTTATGATAGTTTTAAATTGGTTTTGCAGGTGATCGCTGTGTGGGGTATCTGTAGTTCATGTCTTTTCTTGGACTTGTAAACAGATATGTCAGTACAGAGGAAAGTCCGGACTCCAAATGGCAACGTAGAGGGTAATACCCTCCCATCGCAAGGTGAGGAACAGTGGAACAGAAAGGATGTCCAGAGCATTGAGCCTAGGGCTGGGAACGGGAAGCCTTGGGGGAGCTGCTGGAGTGAAATCAGCTAAACTCTACGTGGAGCAAGATCAAATAGGAGAGCACTTGAGCACGGCCAGTGCAAGCTTTCGGGTGAGATCGCTAGAGGGCTCTTGTGAAAGAGCCCCCAGATGAATGGTCCCCTCCTAAATTTGTTTTTGTCGAGCAGGTTTAGAAGACAGAATCCGGCTTAACGCAAATCCCTCGATCGATAAACTATAGGGCCAGCATCTTTATTAAGTGCTGGCCTTATTTTATATCTTTTCATCAAGCTCAATTTCAGGAAATAGCAGACATTTCAACCAAAATCTTTTATATCTATGAGAGCTTCGTAAGAGCTGTGATGTATTGAGAAGACATCCTTCTATCTTTTAGAGCTTTACAAAAGGGAGATAGAAAACCCTATGGAGATAGGATCACCTATTCATCATCAAGATCTCTCTTTTCAAGAGAATCAGAAATCCATGTTAAAGTGTGTCCAAAATTGGAAATCTGCTCTAGAAACGGTTTATAGTGGAGGAGGAGAATCTTCTATTCGAAGGCATAAAGAGCGAGGCAAATGGACTGCCCGTGAACGCATTAATCAACTGATAGATGCACAGTCCTCATTTCTAGAATTGAGTGCTCTTGCGGCTTGGGATATGTATGACAATGTGGCCCCCGGTGCAGGGCTTATTACGGGCATTGGTGTCATTCATGGCCATGAGTGTGTTGTTGTAGCTAATGATGCCACTGTTAAGGGGGGAACCTATTTCCCTATCACAGTAAAGAAACATTTACGTGCGCAAGAAATTGCTATGGAAAATGGGCTCCCCTGTATCTATCTTGTGGACAGTGGTGGTGCCTTCCTTCCGCTACAATCAGAGGTTTTTCCAGATCGTGATCACTTTGGAAGAATTTTTTATAATCAAGCCCAAATGTCAGCTATGGGTTTGGCTCAGATTGCTGTTGTGATGGGGAGTTGTACAGCAGGTGGAGCTTATGTTCCGGCTATGAGTGATGAAAATATCATTGTTAAAGGGAATGGAACTATTTTTTTAGGAGGCCCGCCCCTTGTAAAGGCTGCCACGGGAGAAACAGTAACATCTGATGAGTTAGGAGGAGGGCATGTTCATTGTGAGGTGAGTGGCGTTACAGATCATTTAGCAGACAACGATGAAGAGGCTCTTCTTATTTGTCGGGACATTATAAAAAATCTAAATATTCAAAAAAATATTCCTCTAAAAACTCTTGAACCAAGAGATCCACTTTTTGATAAAAAAGAACTTTATGGTATTGTTCCCAGTGATTTGCGAAGAACATTTGATATGAAAGAAGTTATTGCACGTATTGTTGATGGTAGTGAGTTTTATGAATTTAAACCCAGGTATGGAAAAACCTTATTAACGGGCTTTTCACATATTTGGGGATATCCCGTTGGTCTTATTGCAAACAATGGTGTGCTCTTTGGAGAAAGTGCTCTTAAAGGGGCTCACTTTGTTGAGCTATGTTGTCAAAGGGGAGTTCCTATTGTGTTTTTACAAAACATTACTGGTTTTATGGTTGGAAAAAAGTATGAAAATGAGGGTATTGCTAAGGATGGAGCGAAGTTAGTGATGGCTGTTAGCAACGCCAATGTTCCTAAATTTACCGTGGTTATTGGAGGATCTTTTGGTGCTGGTAATTATGGTATGTGTGGAAGGGCTTTTCAACCAAGACAGCTATGGATGTGGCCGAATGCACGCATATCCGTTATGGGTGGTGAGCAAGCAGCAAATGTTTTATTGACAGTGAAAAAGGATCAGCTTCTTAAGAAAAAGAAAACTTGGAGTGAGGAAGAGTGTGATGAGTTTAAAAAGCCTATTTTAGATAAATATGAAAGAGAAAGTTCAGCCTATTTTTCAACAGCTCGAATATGGGATGACGGTATTATTGACCCCATAGATACACGAAAAGTATTAGCTCTGGGTATTTCGGCAAGTTTTAACAAAAAATGGGAAAATACTCACTTCGGTATTTTTAGAATGTAATGAAAAGTCTTTCTGTATTTTCTGCTGATATATGAGGTATATGGACTGTTAATATGAAAACAATAAAAACCACTCAAGATAATGATATTTTTAGAATCACTTTAAATAGACCAGAGGTTCATAATGCATTTCATCCGGAAATGATAAGTGAGCTGACTGATATATTTAGATCTGTACAGACGAGGCAAGATATCAGGGTTATTGTTTTGAATGGGGAAGGTCCAAGCTTTTGCTCTGGAGCTGATTTAAATTGGATGAAATCTATGGTGAATTTTTCTTTTGAGGAAAACATGAAGGATGCAGAGAAGTTTCATGATTTATTGACAGCAGCCATGGAAACACTCACACCTATTATTGGAAGAGTTCATGGCCATGTGTTTGGCGGAGGTCTGGGGCTTTTGGCCATCTGTGATATTGTTGCTGCCGAAACTCAAACACAATTTTGTTTTAGTGAAGTGAGAATAGGACTTGTACCTGCTATTATCTTACCCTTTGTATTGTTAAAAGTCGCTCCCTCTTGGATTAGAGAGTATGCTCTAACAGCTCAATCTTTTGATACAGCTTTAGCAAAGGAAATGCGGTTGATACAGTTTTTTGGTCATCTAAAAGTTGTGGATGAGTATGTAAATCGTCATATTGATATGTTGAGGTGTTCGGGTCCAGAAGCCATCAGAGAGACTAAGCGGATATTAAATACAGCATCGGGACATTATATTCATGAAACCTCTAAGGCAGAAACCATAAGAATTATATCTGAACGCAGGATCAGTAAAGAGGGGCAAGAGGGTTTACGCACTTTTTTTGATAAGCAAAAACCTCACTGGTTAAAATAGATATCATTGGTAAAGATTATGAACTTTAAGAAAGTAGCGATTGCAAACCGAGGAGAGGTGGCTGTTCGAATCATTCATGCCTGTAAAGAACTGGGAATCGAAACGGCTTTATTACATTCAGATGCAGATGTAGATACAAAGGCCTATCGTCTTGCCGATGAATGTGTATGTATTGGCTCTGGGCCATCTATTGAGAGCTATTTAAATATTCAAAATAATATTGATGGGTCTTTAAGTGTGGGTGCAGATGCTGTTCATCCGGGGTTTGGCTTCCTTTCAGAAAATCCAAATTTTTCTAAAGCCTGTAAAGAAGTAGGGATTGTGTTTATAGGGTGTTCTTCGAAGGTCATGGCCTTAATGGGAAATAAAGTAGAGGCCAGAAAAGTGGCAAAGCAGGCGGGTCTTCTTGTTTTAGAGGGTTTGGAGTCTGCAGATGTTCAGGCGTGTGCGCAATATGCTGAAGAAATAGGTTACCCTGTCATTATAAAAGCCACTGGGGGAGGAGGGGGGAAGGGATTAAAAATCGTACGCTCTTCAAAAGAGTTTCAGGAGCAATGGTCTTCGGCCCAAAGAGAATCGCAGAGCAGCTTTGGTTCTTCTGAGGTTTTTTTAGAAAAATATTTAGCTCATGCTAAACACATTGAGGTTCAAGTCTTAGCAGACTCTAAAGGCAATGTAGTGACCGTTGGTGAGCGTGAGTGTAGTGTTCAAAGGCGGCATCAGAAAATAATCGAAGAGGCCCCTTGTTTATCATTGGATAGTACAACTAAGGAGTCTATGTATGAGGCTTCGCAAAAGTTAGCCAGTTCTATTGGATATGTTGGAGCAGGAACTGTTGAGTTTTTATATGAAGGGGGGATGTTTTATTTTTTGGAGATGAATACACGACTACAAGTAGAGCATCCGGTGACAGAGTTAGTGTACGGGATGGATCTTGTTAAGGAGCAAATTCGTATTGCCGAGGGAGCTCCGCTCTCTGTTACACAATCGGAAATTATCCCTAGAGGTCATGCTCTCGAATGTCGTTTATATGCAGAAGATGCCTATGCTGGCGGGCTACCGAGCACGGGGATTTTAGGAAGTGTCATTTGGCCTATGGGGCCTCATAGACGCTTTGATGTTGGTTTTGAAACGGGAGATGAAATTAAGCCCCTGTATGATTCTATGATTGCTAAAATTATCACATGGGATACGGCTAGAGCAGAAAACTTAAGAAAAATGCAAGAGGTTTTATCCAATGTGATTGTTTTTGGAGTACAGACAAATATTCCTCTTTTAAGGGAAATTATTCGTCATTCTGATTTTTCAAAAGGAGTAATGACTACAGAGTTTATAGAGAAGTATTTCTCTGAAGCATTAAAAAAGCCGTCTCCGCCAAAAGAGATTTTAGAGTTAAGAGACAAGCTATTAACAGATAATATGCAAGTAGTGGGGAGAGTCCCTTCGCCTTGGGTAGCTGATTGGAAATGTTGATTTTTTTAAGGGATAAAAGAATATGGTGAGACAGAATGTTGCAGGATCCAGTTTATCCAGTGTGGAGACAGCAGGAGGCGTTTTACTATGGGAAAAAATGAAAGATGGGACGCTCTGGGTGCACTTCCAAGGTGATGTGTATGTCTTTCACAGGGGATCTCGTCGTCAAAAGAAGGGGGGGGATTTTAGTGAATCACCTCAAGTGATTAAGGCTCCTATGCCGGGTAAGGTTATACAGCTTTTAAAAAATGAGGGAGATCTTGTTCAAGAGGGTGATGTGATTGTTGTCATGGAGGCCATGAAAATGGAATACAATTTAAAGTCTATAAAGAGTGGCACAGTTTCTCAAATCACTTGTCAGGTAGGTGATCAGGTCCCATTGGGTCGGCACCTTGTACACATAAAAATTGAAGATGTCGTTCAGAGCGAATAATCCTATGAGCAGTTGTTTTATTTAGTGAGAACCTTGTGCTTGTGTACATAAAAATTAAATGTGTAGTGGTTTAGGTTTGATAGGGCCGTTTCTTCTCCTTCCTATTGAACTTACAAAGCTTCGTCGATAATATTTTTTAACTCATCTTCAAGTTTCTTAAGATCCTTAACAAATAAAGTGTGTTTTTTACTTAAAAGTTTTCTCAAGCGAGGTCCATTCTTATATGATGATATTATCCACTTTGCACTGTCTCTAAAGAACTTGACCGTGAAATCAAAAGTTTTCTCAAATGCTTGCTGCAGCGGTAATTCAGCTTTAAGATTTAAACCCACATCTACTAGGAATATTCCCATAGCCATTGAATAAGCCCCTATACCAACCCCCTGAGCAAAAGCAGCCGCCCCTCCCCCTACAGCAGCACCTCCAGCAATCGATGGGTTTGTGATTAACGGGATTGTGAATAACGCTAATACTAAAATGGGAACACCTATACTCGTTAAGTTAGTTTTTATTAAAAATTTCTTTAGTGGTTTTATACCTATTGGATGGACCAACTTTTCGCAATCTTGACCTAGATAACACTTGTAAAGATGAACTCTTTTTAAGGGTTGGTTGGAACTAGGGGGGACTGTGTAGTAAATGGTTTCAGTCCTAATCTCAAGCCATTCCGACTGAGAGAGTGGCTCAATTCCTTTTTGATAAATCCTAGTTATTTGCCAGTGTTTATACTGCAAATTGCTAATAGGCGGATGAGTTCCTTCTTGCGTCTGTTTAGTTGTTTGGGCCAAAGAGCCTGTAGAGAGTGTTAATCCCACAGCTAGAGTGAAAATGAATTTTAAAGGGTTCATAAAAATTCCTCCTGTTACAGGTTAGTCTTATATATATGCCCTATGTTTAAGGAGCAAGTGCTGTGCTAGGTTATAGAGTTTGGTTTTTATTTGAAAAAAAAGGGGATTGTTTTTAAAAGGAGCCAACTTCTTGTTTAAAACAAAACAATGAGCAAACTTTATACAGTTTGCCAAGTTCTTTTACATTTTTTCATCATTTCAAAGAGTCTGTCTTTAGTTGTCAGGCTTTTAGATTTTATATGTCACAAATCCCTATATCAGCTCTTTAGAGCCAAGAGTTTTAAGATTTTGCCAGACAAGGGGAGGAAAGGGTTTTTGTCTTTGTCTTAAAGCGAGTTTTCCAAAGCGCAGGGGCGTATCTTCAAGGAGATACAGTTTATTTTCAACTTGAGTATATGAGCTTTAGTCTGGAGCGGAAAAGGATTTTTATCTTTCTTTTAAAGGGAGTTTTCCAAAGTATAGGGGTGTATTTGTAATTGAGATAGCCACATTTTTGAAGGATTTTAAGTGAGAAGTAGAACATATCTGTGACTGTGAAGTTTCATAACGCTTAAATCATGTCACTCTGTTTGCGCTTTTTCTTTTGGTAAAAGATCTTAATAAATAGTTATAAAAAACCGCTGACAGACACTCTTTGTGTTTTTGAGAGTCTTCAGCGGTTTGAAAGTCGTGTTTCAATGAGAGGTTTTGAGTTTTTTGCTCAAACCTTAATTCCCATTAGTGAGAAAATTTATCGTACGTAGTTTCTGGGCTCCTCTCTTTTCAAAATTATCTTTTTAATAAGATATTCTAAGTTCTGCTCAAGCTGCTCAATATTGCGAACAAATAAGACATCCTTTTTACTTAAAAGTTTTCTCAAACGAGAGCCTTCTGTTAAATTTCTAGTTAGATTATGTCCTCCTTTCTTCATTGTTGTTGCTCCTCCTATTAATGAAACTGCACCCGTGGCTCCTGCTGCTAACGTTGTTGATGGCACTAGGACGACTGCACCCACCATCACTCCTGCCCCGAAGAGCAAAGCTCCGACTCCGAATACGCCAGCTTTCAAGTTCTCCTGTTTTAACGTGTTTCTTAACTCATTTAAGGTCACCACTTCATCAACCAAGGGTTCACAACTCTCATTGTTATGACGCTCATCTCTAGTGCATGTATAGACCACAATGGCTGTGAGTTCTTCATTATTTACCTGTTCAGATGCTTTTCGGACCTCAATCCATTTGAGAAAAGAGGGGTCAGCATTTTTTTCTTTTATTGTGGTGGTTTTTTGAGCCAAAGAGCTGATAGAGAGTGTTAATCCCACAGCTAGAGTGAAAATGAATTTTAAATAGTGATTCATAAAAAGTTCCTCCTGTTATAGGTTAGTCCTATTGTATGTTCTATGTTTAAGGAGCAAGTGTTGTGCCAGGTTATAGAAATTGATTTTTTATTTGAAGAAAGGAAGATTGTTTTTGCTCTTAAAAGGAGCTAACCTTTTGTTAAAACAAAACAAAACAAAACAAAACAAAACAAAACAAAACAAAACAAAACAAAACAAAACAAAACAAAACAAAACAAAACAAAACAAAACAAAACAAAACAAAACAAAACAAAACAAAACAAAACAAAACAAAACAAAACAAAACAAAACAAAACAAAACAAAACAAAACAAAACAAAACAAAACAAAACAAAACAAAACAAAACAAAACAAAACAAAACAAAACAAAACAAAACAATGAGCAAACTTTATACAGCTTGCCAAATTGTTTTACAGTTTTCCATCATTTCAAAGAGTCTGCCTTTAATGGTCAGGCGTTTAGATTTTATATGTCACAAATCCCTATATCAGCTCTTTAGAGCCAAGAGTTTTTAGCTTTTACCAGACAATAGGGGAGGAAAGGATTTTGATCTTTCTATTAAAGCGAGTTTTTCAAAGCGCAGGGCGTATTTCGAAGAAAGACGAGCCTGCGGCCTTTGAAGCTGTTTGAGCTTGAAGGGGAAGATAAAAATCCTTTTCCTACAGTGACTCATGCGTGAGAAAATCGCTTGTTCTATGCCCAATCAAATCAAGCACTATTCAGTCAAGGCTTTTAAACTTTACCAAAGATAGCTTGTTTTATTCTAATGATATCAAGTTTTATCTAACTTCTATTTTTAGGTTTTTGTGGAGACGAGCTGCGGACCTCAGAGTTATTTGAGCTTTTGGAAGGTTTGAGAAAAAACTCTTCCTAGTTATCCATCTTAACAAAGACCATAAAATCTCTGATCGGATAATAAACTATCTATACCTTATAAAGAACTAGAGTCAGTTACACTCTATAGCAACCATAACTTAAACTGTGATGAACGAAGATAAGGGCTTTTCGAAGGGACTCTAATATAGTGATATTTTATACCTTGTTTCTTAAGAGAGTGAAAGATATAGAGGCTAATCGCTCTGGCATTGTTATATTTTACTTCGCTCCTTAAGACTTAAAGGATGGTGTTTTTCTAAGGTGGTGCGTAGAGAATCAAAATCTAAGTGCGTGTACTTTTCTGTTGTTTTCAATGAAGAGTGTCCAAGCAGATCCTGTATGGTACGTAGATCTGCTCCTCCACGCAGAAGATGGGTGGCGTAGCTATGCCTTAGGGCATGAGGAGAGAGGGGCCGCAAAAGTCCTGCTTGAGTGCCACAGGATCTGATAAGGGTATAGGCCTGTCGTTCAGAGAGTTTGGGGTTTAAAAGATATCCTGTTTTTTTATTAGAGGTTTTCAATTCTTCAGTGAGTATGGAAGGCAGACTAATATAGCGTTCTTTAGATCCCTTTCCTAATATGCGAAGTTTGGATTTCTCTAATATGACGTCTTTCCACTGTGAGTGACAGGCTTCGGAAACTCTTAGTCCACCGCCATAGAGAAGTAGAAAGAGCCGTCGTTTTCTAATCAAAATGTCCGACTTGGGCTGATCTTTAAACGCTTTTTTAAAATAGTTCAAAACAGCTAACACTTCATCCAGGGAGAGGTATCGTGGGAGTTTTTCATCAACCTTTGGGAGAGTGATGGTGGTCGAGAGATCATGAACTAAATGTCCTTCTTCAAACAAAAACCGCAAAAAACTTTTAAGGGTTGAAAATTTTCTCTGGCGTGTGGAAATAGCTAAATCTGACCAAATTTTCTTCCCCACATCGATGAGCAGTTGACAGTTTAGATCTAAATTTTCCAATTTTTGGGACCTTTTATTTTTTTCAATATAATCGGCTAGTTGTAAAAAATCGGAAGAATAGGCCCGAAGAGTCTCAGGACTAAAGGACTTTAAATTCTCTAATGATTCCAACCAAATATCAAAATACTTGGACAGGAAAGGTTTTGGGGCTTTGTCAGAATTTCTCACTAAAATTTCCAAGATAATGCATTTTTTTACTTGCATTTATTATATTCCTCCAGTAGTTTTATGCAACGTTTCAAAATGATGCATATTGTTATTTTATGGGGGGAGGGATATAAGGACAGCCTACGGGGTGGGTAGGTTAAAAATATAAACCATCAATGAAAGATAGGCGGTACGTATGTCAGAACGTGAAAGTTTTATACTCCCATCCAATAATCAGAGTTCCACATTTAGTCAAAAGGGGCAGGTCCGCAATAAAAATAAGGTGAATATCATCTATAAGTCTGAGGTGATTGATCAGCTTTTGAAGATGATTGATCGTGTGGCCCAAAGCGATGCCAGCGTTCTCATTTTAGGAGAGTCGGGAACAGGTAAAGAACTTATAGCTAAGGCTCTTCATGAGAAGAGCACACGAAAGTATAAACCTTTTGTGCCTATTAATTGTGGTGCTTTAAGGGAGTCGCTTTTAGAGAGTGAACTTTTTGGTCATGAAAGAGGTGCCTTTACAGGGGCCTATATGCGAAAAACAGGTTTAGCTGAAGTCGCTAATGGTGGAACATTATTTTTGGATGAAATAGGCGAACTCACTCCGGGTATTCAGGCTAAACTTTTGCGTTTTATTCAAGAGGGCGAGATTTATAGAGTGGGAGGAAAAGATCCTATCAAGGTGGATATTCGCTTGGTGAGTGCAACAAATAAAGATTTAGAATCAGAAGTTGTGCGAGGAATATTTAGGGAAGATCTTTTCTATAGAATTAATACTATTACTGCACAAGTTCCTGCTCTCAGGCGTCGAAAAGAAGATATTCCTTTACTTATCCAGCATTTCTTAACTTCAGGTTCTTATAGGTATCTCAATAGAGGACATCAGGTGAGCCCTGAAGCTATGGAGATTTTGCAGAAATATGATTGGCCGGGAAATATTCGTGAATTGCAAAACATTTGTGAACGCACACAAATATTGACAGAAGGTCACACTATTATGCCTGGAGACTTGCCTGATAGTATTAGACATCCGGATCAAAAGACTGTCATTGATGATTATGATCCGACTCTGACTCTTCATGAGCTAGAGAGACGTTATATCCTTAAGGCTTTAAGTTATTTTGAGGGTAATAAAACACGAGCGGCTCATGCTCTCGGTATTACGATCAAAACACTTTATAATAAGCTCCATGAATATGGTGAATTTGAAAACTATGCTATTCATTCAAAACCCAAATCTTCCTCTATAAAGAAAACAGCATCAAATTAAGTCTCGTTTTGCAATAATAGGAATGATTATGGGCTTATTATTCAGGGTAAGGGTTTTCTTACTTTTCATTGTTTGTTTTTCTTTTTCCTTATTATATGGGGCCGATGAAAAGGATTATAGAAATCTACGTCCATCTGTTGGGATTGTTCAGTCCATTAAGGGTTATGGGACTGGTTTTTTTATAACAGAAAATTTATTTGTCACTGCCTACCATAATATTCAAGCTTCAGATAATGCGAGTAATGAGCGATTGGGAAGAGATCCGTTGCGTGTCTATACTCTGGGGAAAAAGGATTATGGAAGAGTTCTAGTTGTTGATCCTCAAAATGATTTGGCGATTATTAAGATGCAAAGAAATGATTATAAGCCACTCAGTATAGGAAGTGATACAGATATTATTCGGGGTAAGGAAACTTTTACTATTGGTTATCCCCCCGATATTGCTTTGATCAATAGAGGAGAAAATGAAGCAGTTATAAGAGCTGTTGTGGCTCAGGGCTTTATTGGGATGAAGATGGGGAATGAAATCTTTGGTATTACAGCTTTTGCTTCAAAAGGGAGTAGTGGCTCCCCTGTTTTTTCAGAGGATTTGAAAGTCGTTGGGGTAGTTGTATTAATTACTCCAAAATCAATTTCAGGCTATCAGACTTTTGTTACGCCGATCCATAAATTAAAGACTCTTATTGATAGAAATAAAGACCTTTTAGAAAGAGAGGGTGGAATGGGTTTTGGTCATATCTCTTCTGAGCCGTTGAAGAGGCGTGCTTTTGATGCCGATGTCAAAACAGCAGAGGATATGTTTATTTTGGGTTTAATATATAAAGAGGGTTTGAGACATAGACGGCCTAACTTTCAGAAAGCTCATTATTGGCATGAACGTGCAGCGAAGAGTGGATATAGAGATGCTGCTTTTTCCGTGGCCCAAATGTATTATACGGGCAAAGGGGTGAAAAAAGATTTTCAAAAGGCGTTTTACTGGTTTCAGGTGGCCGCAACTCATGGACATAGGGAGTCGCAATTTCATGTTGCACTTATGCACTATCGAGGGGAGGGAACAGCTCAGAACTTTTCAAAGGCCTTTGAAGGTTTTAAGAGCCTTGCAGAACAGAGGAAGTATAGAGGGGCATCAGCTCAGGTGGCGTTAATGTATTATGCGGGCAAAGGGGTAAAAAAAGATTTTCAAAAGGCATTTTACTGGTTTCAGGTGGCTGCAACCCATGGACATAGGGACTCTCAGTATAATGTTGCACTTATGCACTATCGAGGGGAGGGAACAGCTCAGAACTTTTCAAAGGCCTTTGAAGGTTTTAAGAGCCTTGCAGAAAAGGGACATAAAATAGCGCAACATGATCTGTCTGTAATGTATGCTAGAGGAGAGGGAGTTTTAAAAAATCTTAAAAAAGCAACATATTGGTGGAAGAAGAGCAAAGGGGAAGAAGGTTCACAGTGTTTTTATTAAAAGCTCATAAGAGCTTAAGTCCACCTTTCTTCTTTTGCTCTTTTTAAGAAGTCAGTGAATGGTGTTTTTGCGACCGCTTTGAGAAATAGAATTTAGTTATTAAGGGGGATAAAGCGAGTACGGTCAATAGAGAGATAATTTTTAAGGAGATCAAGTCATCTGTAGAGTTTATTTCCTTTAATTGTGTTCCTGTGTAAACGTATAAAAAAGTTATGGGTAACATTCCAATCTGACTAATCAGGTAAAAATTTAAAGTTCGTATAGGTGTTAATCCCATAGCTACATTCACTAGAAAAAATGGGAATATAGGAGTAAGGCGTAAGCTGAAAAGATAGAACCCTCCTTCTTTTTCTATCATTTGATAAAATGTTTTAAGTTTCTTTTTAAATTTTGATTGAACTTTTTCAAAAAGGAAAAAACGAGAGATTAAAAATGTTAAAGTGGCTGCAATGGAGCTTGAAAATGAAATTATAAGTGTTCCTTTTATAAGTCCAAAGAGTGCTCCGGCACCAATGGTTAATAGGGTAAGGATGGGTAGGCCAATGGTAGCTGATAGACCGTAAATAATAAAATATAATAAATAGGTGAATAGGGTATACTTCTTATAGTAGATGAGCAAAATCTCATATTGTGACTTTAAATCATCTAATGTCAATCCATGAAAGAGTTGTGTTTTAAAAAAAACAAATACACTAATACATAGACATAGTGTTAATAGGACGGCTATTTTCATTTACTTTTATAATATAAAACAGTATTCGATAAAAGGATATTATGGGGTTATACTCGGCTTCGTTTTAAATGTTTTATCAAAAGGCTGGTGCATTTTTATAAATATTCTAAACTTATGAGCAGTGTAGAAAAAGAGTCTGAAATGTAGGGAATAATAAAAAGCTCGCATGGAGGACGTGAAGGATCATCTCTATTTGATTCATGTAGAAGTGTTAATGAGGTATAAGAGGTGAACTTTAAAGTGACTCATAGAAGTGGATAAGTTGCTTTGTTACATTTTCTGGAGTGAATTTTTGAGCCCAGAGATAAGACTTTTGGGCCGTTAAAGCTCTTTCTTTGGGAGAGTCGAGAATTTCTTGTAATTGAGCAGCTAGCTCTTCTGGCCGATCGGGATCTGCATAATAGCTGTGGGGGCCAGCAACTTCTGGTAAGCAGGAATGCGAAGAGGTCAATGTTGCTGTTTTGGAAAAATGGGCCTCTAAGATGGGGAGCCCGAAGCCTTCGGCGACACTCGGGTAGAGCAGCAGTTCGGATTTTTGGCAGAGCATGGCCATTTGTTCAGTGGATGTGGGGGAAATAAAATGAACTCGTTTATTGAGTTCATTTTGTTTAACAAATCTTTGACACCTTTTCTTTTCAGGTCCATTGCCAATCATTACAAAATCTATATCTGTAGCATGGGCTATGTGTTGAAAAGCAAGGAGAGCTTTCATGGGGTTTTTGCGAGGGATAAAAGATCCTACGAAGTGTATGTAGGGTTTGGAAAGAGTAAATTGTTTGCAGGAGTGAACTATATCTTGAGATGAATATTTTTTAAGAAAAGCAGGGTGACAGCTTTGAGGGATGAGGACTATTTTTTTTTCAGGGATGTTTAAGCAGTGAATAAGGTTTTTCTTGGTTTCTTCAGTAAAAGTTAGAATATGATGAGCATGATGAGTCGCATAACGAATCTTATAATTATATATTTGACGGTCTGTCCAAGTAAACTCTTGAGGGCGTAATAGAAAAATGAGGTCGTGAATTGTAACTACCGTTTTTACTTTCTGATGGATTCCATATGGAATTTCATGAGTTAATCCATGGTAGAGATCTAAATTGAGCTTTGAAATATTTTGTGGGATCGAGAAACTTCTCCAGATAGAGTGAAAGGTTTTATTGACAGAACTTTGTGGCGTGATGACTTGCCCCTTTGGAGAAAAGGCTAATTTGCGCAAAGGGGTAAATAGAAAGAGCGTCCAGTGAGGACGGAAAGCCTCCACGTCTTGAATAAGAGTTCTGGAATAGTTCCCCAGTCCTGTCGTGTTACAAAAAGCTCTTTTTGCGTCGTACCCTATTCGCATGAATTTATCTTAGCAGAAACTGTAGAAAATTCTATTCATTGGCTGCTTCATCTCTTAAATCATCATCTGCTGAACCCAGTCCATACTTATCAACTCTGTATCTCATGGATCGAAATGTAATATTTAAAAGCTTAGCAGCCTTTTTTTTGACTCCCGAGCTTTTGTGGATCGCTTTAATCAATAACTCTTTTTCAATTTGTCCAATGATCTTTTCTAGATCAATTCCCTCATTTGTAATTTCAATTTCATGACTAGAGGCTATTTTTCGTCCAGATGATGTATTGACAAAAGGGGGTAGAGACTCAGGTAATATCACAGAGCCACCCTCAAGAGCCACTGTCCTTTCAATAATATTTTCTAATTCACGGACATTTCCCGGATATTGATAAGACTTTAATGTACTCATGGCTTCATCAGAGATGCCGCTAATACTCTTATTCAATCGCTCATTGTATTTTTTTAAAAAATGATGAGCTAAAGTAGGGATATCTACAGATCGATTTCTCAACGGAGGTGTTTTAATTAAAATCACATTCAATCTATAATAAAGATCTTCTCTAAATTGCCCTGAGCGAACCATTTCCTCTAAGTTTCTATTTGTAGCAGCTATAATCCTCACATTTATTTTAATATCTTCTGTTGCTCCTATTCGGCGAATAGTTCTTTCTTGAATGGCTCTGAGCAGTTTCACTTGAATATTCAGTGGAAGCTCTCCAACTTCATCGAGAAAGAGTGTGCCGCTGTTAGCAACTTCAAAGAGACCTAACTTATCGGAAACTGCACCCGTGAAAGCTCCTTTTTTATGACCAAACATCTCTGACTCTATAAGATTTTCAGGAATAGCCCCACAGTTAACAGTTACAAAGGGGTTTTCTTTTAAGGGACCACTGTAATGAATAGCCTTGGCTACCATTTCTTTGCCTGTTCCACTTTCTCCAATAATTAATACATTTGTGGGAGACTGAGAAACACGTTCAATGAGATCATAAATTTTATGCATTTCATCTGAATTACCTACTAAATTTTTGAAGCTGTATTCTTTATTTAACTCCTTCTTTAAATTTCTGTTTTCAATTTCTAGATTTTTACTTCGGAGCGCATGTTTAATATTAATTCTGACTTCATCAATTTTAAATGGTTTTGTGATATAGTCATAGGCTCCCATTTTCATGATTTCCACGGCGGACTCTGTAGTTCCAAATGCCGTAATGATTATAAATAGCGTGTCAGGACAATTATTTTTTACGTATTCTAAGACTTCAGTTCCCGTTAGGTTAGGCATTTGCAAATCTGATATGATCAGATCAAAGGCTCTCTTTTTTATCATATCTATTGCCACTTGACCATCTTCAGCGAGGGTGACATCATAGCCTTCTTTTTTGAGCATGATATCTAAAAATTCTCTTATGGATTCCTCATCATCAATAACAAGAATTCGTGGCTTCACTAAGCACTCCCTTCCCTTTAGGCTATGAAACTTTTATTATCTAATTTTTTAGGTTTCTCTGCAAGTCTATTAAACTCTAAGATGAACTCAGTTCCTTTATTGATATCGCTGTTTACAAAAATCTGTCCTCCATGATGTTCAATAATCTTGTGAACTGTAGCAAGCCCGAGACCTGTGCCTCCTTTTTTTGTTGTTAAAAAAGGCTCAAAAAGTCTTGCTAGTATTTCTGGAGGCATACCTATGCCATTATCTTGGACAATGACGACTAGAGTGCCTCTTTTTCGAAAATAACTTTTGACATGTAATATGGGGTTCTCTGTTTTATTCATTGCTTGATAACTATTAATAAAAAGATTTAAGAAAACTTGCTTTAATTTATCATATGTTCCTTCAATTTGATGATTCGTATTTAATTCCAATTTGTGTTTTACATTTTTATTTAAATTTTCATTCATCTTTATCATCGAAAGGCATTCTAGGATTAATGTATTTATATCTATTGGATCAAAGCGTTCCTCCTCTTTTTTTGTAAAGTTTAGAAAGTCATTGATAAGCCCGTTTAATCTGTCAATCTCTCTTAATGTAATAGTCATAAGTTTATTATCTTCGGGAGATGCTTTATCTTTCATCAACTGTATACTTCCGCTAATACTAGCCAATGGATTTCGTATTTCGTGTGCAATGCTTGCTGATAATTGACCAATAGCAGCTAGCTTTTCTGATCGTCTCATAGCCTTTTCAAGCCGTTTAATTTGAGTGAGGTCTTCAAATATTAAAACATAGCCACAAAACAGACCTTCGCGATCATAGATAGAACATGAATTGATTCCTAAGAGCAATTTTTCATCTTTTGAGTTCACATAAGGCATTTCAAAACGTTCTGTTTTTTTCTCTTGATAAGCTGTTTTATAAACTTCAATCACTCGATCCATTTCCGGGTGAATCTGTTTAAGACTTAAACCTATAATTTCCTTCTGATGTCCTAATATTTTTAAGGCAGACTTATTTGCGTGAAGGATTTGAAAATTTTTATCAATGGCCATTAAGCCAATTGTGAGGTTTTCGACAATCATTTCATTTAAGTTTTTTAGGATTTTAATATCTTTTTCTTTTTTAATGAGAATATCGCCCATTAAGTTGAGCTGTTCACTTAAATGTCCACTTAGGGCAGCTATAACAAAGAATGCCAAGTTGTTAATGATTAAGGAAAGGTAAAGGCTTGGCCCCTCCAATTTGGAATCTAGAGCCAATAATAAACTGAAACAAATAGATGTTAGGAGAGATAAAGTAAAGGCACCGTGCTTTTGGAAAATGAATCCACATAGAATAATATTTACAAGATACATGAACAAAAATATGGGTTGTGCAATATCAGTATAGAAAATTAGCCCTGTGATAAAAAGAGTATCTATAAAAAATAAAAATGCAGACCAAATATGAGTGTGCTTTTTTTCTATAAAGAATAGATATAGAGAATGAATAATAAAATTTCCTGCCAACATACAGTATAAAGGTAGAATGACTTCTATATTTATAAACTCTGGTTGTTTTAGTTGAAAGAGAACTGTCAGTAATGTAATAGTACTTAAAAATAAAATCCGTACTGTTTCAATGATAAGTAATCGCTTTTTAAATCTCTGGGAGTCTTTTTCGAGATCTGTGGTCATATGAAATATTTGAAAAAATAATGACCTCATTGGTTTAAAAGGCTCCAGCCATGTTAAATATAGGTAGATACATTGCAATAACTATAGTGCAAACTATAGCACCAACAACAATCATCATTATGGGTTCTATGATAGTTGTTAGAGCAGTCGCTGTATGTTCCACTTCCATTTCATAGAAATCTGCAATTTTAGATAACATAACATCTAACTCTCCAGATTGTTCACCAATTTCTAACATTTGTATAACCATCTGGGGGATATACTTATTTGTTTTTAATGGAGTTATGAGGGTTTGTCCTCGAGTTATAGAATCTTTTGATTGTAGAAGTGAGTTTTCAATGAAACTATTTCCAGAAACCTTTGCTGAAAGATCCAGTGCCTCAATAATATCAATTCCACTCATTAGCATAGTAGACATTGTGCGAGTAAATCTAGCTATTGCAGATTTTTGAACTAGAGAGCCAAGAATGGGCAGGCGAAGAAGGATATAATCGAATTGCTTCTTCCCTTCGTTCGAGTTTTTCCAGACAAAGAGGCTATAAATTAAAGCGCCGAAACCTCCGAAGATCAAATACCAATAGTCTATAAAAAGATGGGATAGTCCTACAATGAACTCTGTGAGAAATGGCAAGTCTGTTTTTGAATTCTTAAAGAGGTTTTCAAATTTTGGAATAACAAAAACAAGTATAACAGAGAGAATGATGGGGATAATAAACATTATAACGGCCGGATACCATAAAGCCCCACGAATTTTACCATTGATTCGTCGTCTTATTTCAACATACTCAGCCAATCTACTTAAGACAACATCTAAAACACCACCCTCTTCTCCTGCACGAGTGAGATTAATAAATAATGTATCAAAAATATTAGGAAATTTTCCCATAGCATTCGCTAATCTGGTTCCTGATTCAATGTCTTCTTTTATTTTTATAAGAGTGTGTTTTAAATTAGGCTTTTCTGTCGATTGTTGTAAACTTTCTAAACTTTGAACAATGGGGATACCAGAATTAATGAGCGTTGCGAATTGTCTTGAAAAAATCTGAAGGTCTTTGCTGCTTATTTTGCCCTGTGTTTTTTTCTCTGGGGATGTTTTTTCAATTTTTATTTTCACCGATATTGGAATGAGTTGTTGAGATCTCAATTTAATACGGGCTTCTGTTTCTGTTGTTGCAGAAAGGTTTCCTGTAATCATTTTGCCTTCAAGAGTTTTGGCTTGGAATGTATAAGTTGCCATTTAGAAACCAGCCTTTTTGATAAGACGGTCTAGTTCTTCTGGGTCAGGACTATGTTTAAAGGCTTCTTTAAGCTCTACTTTTCTCTTTAGAATCAAGTTGAGTAGAGATTGATTCATTGTTTGCATTCCTGTTTTGGCTTGTCCGACTTGCATGTTGCTATACACTTGATGCAATTTATCCTCTCTAATTAGATTTCGTATGGCCGGTGTCGGAACGAGCACTTCATAGGCCAGTTCAAGTCCTCCACTTTTTCCAGGTAAAAGTTGCTGAGAGATAATACCAACTAATATAAAGCTCATTTGTACTCGGACTCTATTTTGTTGCTCTGATGGGAAAACAGTAACAAGTCGACTTACCGTCTGAACAGCACTATTTGTATGTAGTGTTGTAAGGACAAGGTGACCTGTTTCTGCTAAGCGTAGGGCTTGCTCAATAGTTTCCAAGTCTCTGAGTTCTCCAATGAGGCAGTAATTCGGATCTTGTCTTAAGAGGTGTTTCGTGGAATTTTGATAAGACCAGGTGTCAGGCCCTACTTCTCTTTGAGAGACAATGCTCTGTTTGTGGTGGTGAATATATTCTATAGGGTCTTCGATGGTAATGATATGACTTCTATGTTCTGCGTTGACCTTATCTATTAGAGATGCGAGTGTTGTCGATTTTCCTGACCCTGTTGGCCCTGTTACTAATATTAATCCATTGGGTGCATTTGTAAAATTTGCGACGGAAGAAGAAAGCCCTAATTGTTCAAAGTTAGGAATTTTATAGGGAACTCTACGAAAGGCACCTGACACCGCCCCTTTTTGATAGAATAGATTTCCTCTAAATCGTGCGGTCTGTTTCCATCCAAAACTGAAATCTAGCTCTTTTGTCTCTTCAAATCTTGCTTTTTGTTTATCTGTTAAAACAGAATAACAAAGACGTTTTGTATCTTCGCTTGTTAGCTTAGGGGCTTTTATTCTTAAGATCTGCCCCCCTATACGTACAATAGGTGCAGAACCTGTGACAATATGTAGATCTGTTGCATGCTCTTTATCAATAACAACTTTTAATATCTGTTGTAATGTGAGGTTGATCATTTTAAGTCCTTAGTTGAGCTATTGATGACCTCACTTATTGTAATTTCGCCTTCTTTTAATTTTTTTAGAGCTGATTTTCTAAGTGTTTTCATTCCTGATTTGAGAGCACATCTTTTTAATTCCATGGGACTTACTCTTTGAAATACTAACTTTTTGAGTTTATCTGTGAATGTCATAACTTCATAAATAGCCATTCTACCCTTAAAGCCCGTTCCATTACATTGATGACATCCTGTCCCTTTCATCACTTGAAATGTTCCAATTTCTTCTTTTGGTACTTCTAGATCTATTAATACTTGAGGGTCCACTGAGATTGGGGTTTTACAGGAGTTACAAATTTTTCTCACAAGTCTTTGGGCCACAATAAGATTTATTGTCGATGTTACAAGAAAAGGTTCTATACCCATATTTAATAATCTATTTACAGTTGAGGGTGCATCGTTTGTATGGAGAGTGCTCACTACAAGGTGACCTGTTAAGGCGGCCTTAAATGCAACTTCAGCCGTTTCCAGGTCGCGAATTTCACCCACCATTAGAATATCTGGATCTTGCCGTAGAAAGCTCCTTAATGCAGACGCAAAATTAAGGTCAATAGCAGAGTTCATTTGAACCTGATTAATGCCTTCTAGGTTGAATTCGACAGGATCTTCTGCGGTTGAAAGGTTCACATTGGGTTTATTAAGTTCTGCTAATGCAGAATAAATCGTTGTTGTTTTTCCTGACCCTGTGGGTCCTGTTATCAATACCATTCCATAAGGTTGATATATCCCATCTTGAAACGTATCGAGTTGTTCTTGTGTAAATCCTAGACGAGTCATGTCTAATTGAAGAGTTGACTTATCTAATAGACGCATAACAACTTTTTCTCCAAATAACGTTGGGAGAACGCTGACACGAAAATCAATTTCCTGATTGTCTTTTAAAGTTATTTTTAATCGGCCGTCTTGAGGTCGTCGTCTTTCTGCAATATCCAACTTGCTCATAACTTTTAAACGGCTAGTGACCGCACTGGCGATTTCGGAGCTGGGTTGGATTTTTTCATGTAATTGTCCATCAACACGAAACCGTATGCGGAATTTTTTTTCATAGGGCTCGATGTGAATATCTGATGCCTTGAGTTTAATGGCTTCACTTAACATGAGGTTGACAAACTTTATAATAGGCGGACTATTCTCTGATTTTTTTGTATCTATAGATGTAGATGTAGATGTAGATGTAGATGTAGATGTAGATGTAGATGTAGATGACATTTTTTCGACAAAAGTGTCTTTTTCTACTTCTGTTAATATCTCTTCATATCTTACTTCTGTTTGATAGTATCTTTCAATGGCACTTGTGATTTGAGCTTCTACAGAGAGAGCGATTTCAATTTTACAATGAGTGAGGAATGATAAATCATCTCGAACAGCTACATTAGATGGGTCAGCCATTGCTACAACAAGTGTATTAGAAGCTTTTGAAATGGGAATGAGTTTATTTTTTTCGCAGAAGTGGCGAGGGATAAGTTTGATAACCTCTGGGTCGATCTCAAAAGTTGATAGATTGATGGATGGAACAGAATATTGCTCAGACATAAATTCAATGAGCTGTTCTTCATTGACGTACCCTAGCTTTATAAGAGTTTCACCAAGACGCCCACCCATTGCCTTTTGTTCTTTGAGTGCTTGTTCTAATTGATGAATATTAATAAAATTTTTGCGAACTAAGATTTCCCCAATATTTTTTGCACCCATATTTTATATTCCCCCCAAATGAGCCACTTTTGTGCCGATTGAAACTTGTTTTAGTAAAGAAGTTTCCTACCTATATTCTACATTTAGGTGACATTTTTTGTAACTAGAAAAAGGTCTTTAAAATTAAAATTTTTGAAATTCTGAAGGTCCCTATTTATTTTATGGGCTTTTCTGTCGCCTTATTCAGAGTTTGGGTCTTTATATAGCTTATATCTTTTTTAATTTGTTTTGATAGTTTTTCTGCCGAAGAGAAAGCGATTTCATCTCGAATTCGATCTTTAAATTGAAAAGTGAGATCTTTTCCATATAAGTTTTCATTAAAATTTAATAAATGTACCTCTACCTTAGGAGTGGTGTTTAAGAAATGTTTGAATGTTGGACAATAGCCAATATTGGAAAGAGCATCAAAATACTTTCCGTTTATTTTGACTTGTCCATAATAGACCCCATTTTTAGGGTAAATTTCAGATTCTGTTTTGATGTTTGCCGTGGGAAAGCCCATTGAAGCTCCTCGTCCATCACCTCTTATAACAACTCCAGAAATATAAAAGGATCTTCCTAGAAGTATGTTGGCTTCAGAAATATTTCCTAACTGTATTTGTTTTCTAATTCGAGTACTAGATATTATTTTTTTCTTGTATGATATAGGGGGCTCAAGGATAAGTTTAATATCTAATTTTTTTAGAATATCCTTTAAATATTTTAGAGTCCCAGATCGCTCTTTGCCGAAGCTAAAGTCATAACCGGCAACTATAACTTTAGGTTGGAGCTTTGGAATAATGAATTTTAATAAAAAATCCTCAGGTAATAGGAGGCTTAAGTCACGAGTGAAGGGCTGTATAATAAGATGTTGTATCTTCAGTTTTTCAAATGTACGTATTTGATCATCAAAACTAAAAATTCTTGTAACAGGGGCTTCGGGATTTAAAATTTTTCTAGGGTGGGGGTGAAATGTAAAAACAACTGATTCAAAAGGGGGGTTTTTTTGGGCAACTTTTAACAGAGTTGAAATAATTTTGCGATGTCCTAAATGGATGCCATCAAAGTTTCCTAATGTGAGAATAGAACCTTTGAGTGGCCGAGGGAGGGTATGGACGTCTTTCCAAATGTGCAAAGGAACTCCTTTAAGGAATGTGGCTTCACTTCAATCTCCCTCTTTCCAAGAATTTTCAAAAGAAAACCTTATTTGTAAAGAGGGTTGTGCTTTAAAGGACATAAGATAATGATACACTGACAATAATTGCTACGAGATGATGAATCTTTCTTTTTTAAAATAAGTCTGTCTCATCGTCATCATCATCTGTGGAAAGGTTATCATAGTCATCATCTATGAAGTCATTTTCCAGATCCTCAAGATCATCATAGTCATTTGATTGTAGGTCATCATCTGTGTTTTCAAAATGTCTTTCATCCATATCATCGAATCTTGAAGATATTTCTTTATTATCCTCACTTTTTATCGTTCTTGTTGTTTCAAGATTGGCCAGAGGGTTGGTTATTGAATGTTTGGGAGGGTTTTCGTCTTTTGTAATTTCGGCAAGGCTTCGGACTGTGGGTTTATTGAACTCTTTTCGGGAGGTGGGTTTTTTAGAAGATTGTTTTTTCCCAGTTGTTTTTTTCTTTGTCTTTTTTTGGGTTAAGGTTTTGGTTTTCTTCCGAGAGGCCCTTTTTTTAGAAGCTCGTTTTTTCCCGGTCGTTTTTTTCTTTGCCTTTTTTTGGGTTAAGGTTTTGGTTTTCTTCCGAGAGGCCCTTTTTTTAGAAGCTCGTTTTTTCCCGGTCGTTTTTTTCTTTGCCTTTTTTTTGTTTAAAGATTTGGCTTTCTTTCTGGAGGTGGTTTTCTTTGAAGTTCGTTTTTTCCCGGTTGTTTTTTTCTTTGCCTTTTTTTTGTTTAAAGATTTGGTTTTCTTCCGAGAGGCCCTTTTTTTAGAATATTGGTTTTTCCCAGTTGCTTTTTTCTTTGCTATTTGTTTTCGAGTCTTTTTACTTTTTATTCGTCTCTTCTTGGCCATTGTATGATCCTCTATTGAAAAATATGTTTTTATAATTAATAGAAAAGTCTATAAATGGGAGTGTCTATAAAAATCAATATTTTTTCTTTGATTTAAGGCTTCCGTCGTGAGAATCAGGGGATGATATTATCTAAGGTCCGTGCTATTGATGGGGGGAAAATCAGTGCGAGATAGACCCCTCCCGACACGCCGCCACTAGATGGGACAAGAGCAAAATAGCCAATGGTTTGTCGCTTAGATTTTGTGTGAATAGGAAATCTGAGCCCTACTGGCCAGGAATAGTCTTCAATGGGATAATAGATCGCAAAGGCCCCTTTTCCCAGATAAAGATGAATAGTTTCATTACCTTTGCTCAAATGTATTCCTACGCTGGGGAGTTCTCCTCCAGGAATTCCAGGCAAGGGTTGGCCGTTGGGTAATCTTTTAATAATGCCCCCTGGTGGACCATGGAAGACATAGGGTAATGGCATATAAATTTCCATGGCGGGAGTACCGTTCCTGTGGGTAAAGGTACTATAGGCCCCTGGCATTCCAGGAATCGGAGTGTAGGGTGCGGTCCCTCCCAGTGGGGGGATGAGGGTGGGTGCGCTCAGTATAACCGCATTGTTGCGCCTATCTAGCCGTATAACCTCATGGTTATAAAAGGGACCTCTATTGAGCCTATAGCTCATATCTAGCTGATCTAGTGGGTGAGTCGTTGTATAGCGATTGGGTGGGTTGCTGTAGTTATAAGGTGATCCGTTGTATCTATTATAGTTGGTGTAGGGATTGGGAGTATTGCGAGCATTGCGATTGTAATAGAAGTTGTTGTCGTAGGGATTGGGTGGGTTGCTGTAGTTATAAGGTGAGTCGTTGTATCTATTATAGTTGGTGTAGGGATTGGGAGTATTGCGATTGTAATAGAAGTTGTTGTCGTAGGGATTGGGTGGGTTGCTGTAGTTATAAGGTGAGTCGTTGTATCTATTATAGTTGGTGTAGGGATTGGGAGTATTGCGATTGTAATAGAAGTTGTTGTCGTAGGGATTGGGTGGGTTGCTGTAGTTATAAGGTGAGTCGTTGTATCTATTATAGTTGGTGTAGGGATTGGGAGTATTGCGATTGTAGTAGGAATAGTCCTCATTGTCGTTATCGTCATTGTTGTTGTAGCCTTGGTGATCGCAGTGAGTTAGGGTCAATAGGCAGAGGGGTAAAAAGAGACTGAGGATCAGCCTTTTTGGTGTTTTATTACGGAAAATCATAAGCCAGAACTTCTTCTGGGCTTCAGTCGATGAATGCAAAAGATCTGTTGCAGAAATCATTTCTCTGGTGTGTTCCCCTAAAAAGGAATCGGACTATGGTTGTAGGATTTTTACTTAATCTTATAAAGTCAGAGGGCCTTTTGCTTTGATATTTTAAAACTAGACATTCAGATGGGAGGTCAAACATGATTTTCATCCCAGTACTTGTTGTAAAATACTTAAAATAGATCATTAGACAAAATATTTTTGAACCACTACTTAGCTAAAAGGCTTTTGATTTTGTCACAGGGATTAAGAGGAGAAATGGTTATAAAACCTCAACGATGACTGTTCCCAACCAATAGGATGAAAAAGTTAATATATGAAGATTATGCCCTTAGCCTAATAGGGATAGCCATAATAAGGATAGCCATAATAAGGCTGTAGGCAGCGACGTCCATAGCTAACAGAGCCATTTTCATCTGTGTATTGAAGGGCTAGATTATTACAAGAGGGGTCGCGGTATCTGGGGTCGTTATAGTATCCATACTGATTACCGTATTGGTTGCCATACTGATTACCATACTGGTTACCATATCCATATCCATCGTCATCACAACCAGATATCAACGTTATAGATACAGCCATTGATAAGATAATAAACGTATTTAAAATCACGCTTTTTAACTTTTTTGATATTTTGTGCTGGCAGTGAACCATAATAAATCCTCCTTACTTATGACTATTTATCGGACCTTTGTATAAAGACTTAAGAAAAATTTATTTTAATTTTCATTGGAGGAAACCAGTTGACCGTTTAAACAGAGCTGGGATGACATTAAGTGAATAAAAACAGTAGGGATATTGGACTCTGGGAAAAAGTATTGCTAAGAGTTCCTAGACTTTCGATGGAGGTGTATGCCCTTATGATTGGAGCGGCGTGGAGAAAAACGCTGGCAGGAACCCCTCTGGGCTTTAGGCTGTCTTTCAAGATTTTGTAAGAAAATTCATTATTTGATCATATGTCCAATGGGGTATGTCTTCCATAATGTGATGACCCGCTTCGGAGTGAGTTTTTAGAGTGACATTAGGGATTATGGATACGAGTTCTTCCATGACAAACCGAGGGATGACTTTGTCCTTTTCCCCATAAAGGATGTGAACTCTTGATGAAATATCTTTGAGTTTGTGGGGGAGCCGAGGATCTTTGACTAATTTTGTGGATTTAAAAAAACAAGTCATGCTGTTTTTGTCACTTATGTAGGGTCGCAAATAGGCATTTATGGATTCGGATGTAATAAGGTGGTGATTTGCCATTGCTCTTTTCATTGCGACTTTAATAATAAATGGACTGAGAAGAAAATGTTGAATTTTTGGAAGTGGGGTTTTTGCCAATTTGTAATAGTTGTATCTTACAATGGAAGGGTTTGTTGCGGGGGCAAGGGCAATAACCTTAGAGAAACGTTTGGGTGCCATTTTTGATAACCAAAGGGCAATAGTTCCACCCATGGAACTTCCTATGAGAATGGCTTGCTTTACCTTAATCTCATTTAAAAAGTCGGTAATAATTTGTGTCTGCTCATCTAAATCATACTTTCGATGAGGATCTTTTGAACTCGATCCAAAACCAGGTATGTCTAAGGCTGTGACAGTATAATGTCTTGATAACATCGGCATAAGAAACCGCCAAGAGTATATTGAAGCTGATAATCCATGAAATAGAACAAGATGAGGCCCTCTGCCCATTTGAGTGTAATAAATGTGTACACCATTGACTGTATGTATTTGCGGAGAGGGATAATGGTGGAGAGATTTATTCCATTGTTTGCGACGAGAACAGATCCACCATATAACTCCTAAGAGCCCGACAAATAGTATGCCAATGAAGAGGAAAGTCAGTTGATTTGTCATTGTTATCACCGTTGTCGTACTTTCTCACTTCTTTTATGAAAAGTGGAGTGTGAATTTTTTATATTAACTTTTCGGTAGCTTTGACTAAGATATTCACCATTAGCATTCTGTATTCTTAGAGAAAGGCGATAATATGTTTTCGGGAATTGTAGAGGCCACAGGTCAGCTTATACATTTTAAGCGTCGTCAAGATGTCTATGAGTTATGCATTTCTAAACCAAAAAACTTTAATGATTTAAAAAATGGAGACAGCGTTTCGGTAGATGGTGTGTGTTTAACAGTAGAAAGTTTAGCTCGGCGAGATATTGTATTTGCTGTGACTGCTGAGACTTTAAGGTTTACGGGGTGGAGTAGGCTTTTTAATTCTCCAGATAAAGTGTTTAATCTAGAGCGTTCAGTGTCCTTTGGAGCAAGAGTTCATGGTCATTTTGTTACAGGTCATGTGGATGGGGTAGGTCAAGTTATCGATAAAGTCAATGACATAGAAACCTGTCGTATGGTTATCGATTTGCCAGAAAGTCTAATGTCTTTTGCTTGGGATAGAGGAACGTTAGCTCTTAATGGGGTCAGTCTTACAATTCATGTTGTGAGAGGAAATAGAGTCCATCTTAACTTGATTCCTGAAAGTTTAAAAAGGACAAATTTATGGGAACTACAAATAGGTGATAGAGTCTGTATAGAAATGGATATGATGGCAAAGTCCGTTGTGAATTATATTGAAAATTTAAATCCTAAGGAGTATTTCTTGAATATTTTAATGAATCAGATACCTAAGCCGGTCAATTGGTTTCGTCATTCCGTTTTAGGGTGGGGAGAATTGACGAATGGGATTGAGTTTATCTCCAAGAGTCGCTTAGGCAAAAGATTTCGGAAGAAAAGTCTTTAGAGATATAGTCAATAGAAATGTAAAGCGATAGAGGCTTATTATGTTAAATACAATTGAAGAACTTGTTGAAGATTTACGTCAGGGTAAAATGGTGGTGCTTGTGGATGATGAAGACAGGGAGAATGAAGGGGATCTTATTTTATCAGCAGAGAGGGCAACACCTGAGGCGATTAATTTTATGGCTAAAAAGGCAAGAGGTCTTATTTGTTTGAGTTTGATGCAGGAGCAAGTCCAGAGATTAGAGTTACCTTTAATGGTTAAGGATGAATTGAATATGTCATCGCATAAAACGGCATTTACTGTAAGTATTGAAGCTTCTGAAGGGGTAACAACTGGAATTTCTGCATATGATAGAGCTCAGACTGTAAAAGTTGCTAGTGACCCCTCAGCGACATCAAAGGATATTGTTATTCCCGGGCATATTTTCCCTATCAGGGCTCAGGAGGGTGGTGTTTTAAAAAGGGCTGGGCATACAGAAGGGAGTGTCGATCTGTGTAAGTTAGCCGGCTGTTGGCCAGCTGCAGTTATTTGTGAAGTGATGAATGAAGATGGGTCGATGGCTCGTTTAGCAGAT
This sequence comes from Bdellovibrionales bacterium, assembly GCA_965116215.1. Taxonomy (GTDB): domain Bacteria; phylum Bdellovibrionota; class Bdellovibrionia; order Bdellovibrionales; family JAKFYE01; genus CBDBKL01. The sequence goes on from OZ220494.1 coordinate 1,624,438, forward strand.
CTCCAAAGATTTACGAGCGAAAATGATTTAAAAATTGGAAGCATTGTGGACTTGATAAGGCATAGAGTTCGTAATGAGTCTTTAGTTAAAGAGTTGGCCAGTACCCGTTTGCCTAATCGGTTTGGTAAAGATTTTCGCATTCGTGTGTTTCAAAATGTGATTGATAGATCAGAACATCTCATTGTACAAAAGGGTAACGTAGACGATGGAGAGACAACTTTAGTTCGTGTTCATTCTGAATGTATGACAGGTGATGTCTTTGGTAGTTTAAGATGTGATTGTGGACCTCAATTACATAAAGCTCTTGAGATGATTGAGAATGAAGGCAGTGGTATTTTACTTTATCTGAGGCAAGAGGGGCGAGGTATTGGTTTAGGAAATAAAATTCGTAGTTATGCTCTCCAAGAAGAAAACGGGTTAGATACCGTGGAGGCTAATATTCATTTGGGTTTTAGAGCTGATCATCGAGATTATGGTATTGGTGCTCAAATATTAAGAGCGATTGGGGTAGAAAAAATTAGATTGCTAACAAATAATCCGGCTAAAAGAGTGGGTTTAAAAGGTTACGGTCTTGAGATTGTCGAACGTGTTCCTATTGAGATTCCGCCCAATCAGGAAAATTCAAAGTATTTAAAAACAAAGCATACAAAGATGGGCCATCTTTTAAGTCATTTCGATGAAGGTCTACCTTTGTGAGAGTTCTAGAGAGCCATGTAGAGCCGGAGATATTAAAAGTAGGTCTTGTTGTCTCCAGGTTTAATCGTCACATTACAGAAAAATTAGAGAAAGGAGCTCTTAAAATATTAGAACAAGAAGGAGTGAATCCAACTTTCCTGGTTTATGTTTCCGGAGCTATTGAGATTCCTCTGATGGCCAAAAAACTGATTGAAGCAGGGTGTAATGGCATAGTGGCTTTGGGTTGTGTTATTCGAGGGGAGACTTCTCATTATGAAGCCGTCTGTAACACCGTCGAACGTGGGTGTTTATCTGTGCAATTAGAAAAGGGAGTTCCGATTGGGATGGGTGTTTTAATGACAGAAACATCTTCTCAGGCTTTCGAAAGAACTGGCGGTAAAAAAGGCCATAAGGGAGCTGAGGCAGCAAATGTCACATTGGAAATGATAGGGCTTATTCAATCTATAAAGGATATAAAGAAGACAGGGGAATATGAAAAAAAATAACAATAACCCCTCTCAGATGAAATGGACAACAGAGCTTCGCAAGAGAAAGAGAGAGTTTATTATTGTTGTTTTGTTAACCCTTTTGCTTTTTGTTTTAACATGGGTTGAGTTTCGTTTTACTCAAATGGGGGAAGAGCTTCCTTTTTCTGATACGATATTCTTTTTTGCATTAGTTAATTTCAATTTCATTCTTCTACTTTTGATTTTATTTCTAATTTTTAGAAATGTCGTGAAAGTTTTTGTTGAAAGACGAGGGCGTCTTATAGCCTCTTCTCTTAGAGCTAAACTTGTCGTTGCCTTTGTGGCTTTTAGTTTTGTTCCTACTGTTTTTATGTTTTTAATTTCTATTTTTTACATCAATAGTAGTTTTGATAAATGGTTTAATGTTAAAACAGGTAGCGTTTTAAAAAGTGCCTTAGAGGTAACAGATGTATTTTATAGTTCTGTCAAAGATAAAAATCAGCATTTTGCTGAGCAGGTTGCCAAACAGATAGCCTTGGCTGAAGATGAAAACATATCAACTCTCCTTGAGAAGTTTATAAATGAATATAGAGTAGACTCTATAGAGTATTATGATGATATTATTCAGAGTCCCATTGCTGTGATATCTGAAAATGTACATTTAAGTCAGGTCCCACAGGTCTCTTTAGAGTTTTTGAAAAAAGGTCTTCTTCTTGGTCATATATCAAGTACAATCCATCATTTTTCAAAGGGAAATCTCATACGTGTTATTGCCCCAGTTGAAAAACCCGAATCTATTGAGGGTGCAATTGTCGTTTCATCTTATGTTCCTACATCATTACTTTCTAAAATTGATGATATATCGACAACCTATAATCAATTTCGAGAGGATAATCCTTTAGAGTATCCTTTAAAGTCTATTTATTTGGCTATTCTTATACTGATAACTCTGGTTATTCTTTTTGCTGCCACATGGTTTGGATTTCATTTGGCAAAGCAGTTGTCAACTCCATTGTCTTTATTGGGGCGAGCCGCACGCAGAGTTTCTAGGAGGCAGTATAAACCTGTAGAAATTCAATCGGGGAGTGATGAAATTCATCAGCTCATTAAAAGTTTTAATATAATGATGACTGAATTAGAGAAGTCTGAAGAAGAGGTTCGTAAGAAAAACTCTGACCTCAATGAGTATAGCCATTACATTAAAGTTGTTTTATCTAATGTCATGACAGGTGTGTTGTCTTTGGATAGCAAGGGACGTTTGACAGCCTATAGTCAGTATGCTGAGAAATTATTAAAGATCGATTTATCTCATTTCACAGGCCAGAAGATTGTTGATTTTATTCCCAAAAAGTATTGCCTTCTCTTTGAAAATATGGTGAATACGTTGCAAAAACATAAGGGTCGAACTTTAGAGAAAGAAATTTCTATTAAAGTCGTAGACGAGTTAAGAACATTTCAAGTGACACTATCTTCCTTAAAAGATCCAGATCATAAAAATGTTGGTTTAATAATAGTTTTTGATGATTTCACAGATATGATAAGTGCTCAGAGAAAATCAGCGTGGACAGAAGTGGCTCGGAGAATTGCTCATGAAATTAAAAACCCTTTAACACCTATTCGACTGGCTGCTCAGCGTTTGGAAAAAAAATTTGGAGAAAATGTTTCGGATCCAGATTTTTCTAAGTGTACGCAAACCATTATTAATGAAGTTGATGGTCTTAAGGAATTAGTCAATGAATTTGGGGAATATGCACGACTCCCTCAGGCTAAAATGAATATGGCCGACTTTCATAAATTAGTGGATGAAGTTTTAGTATTGTATCGAACGGGTCACAAGAGCTTAGATTTTAAATTGGAAAAAGATATCAGACTGTCTTCATTTTTATTTGACCCCTATCAGATAAAGAGGGTTCTTATGAACCTTATTGAAAATGCTATTGCGGCAACTAAAAACCAGGAATTTCCCTCTATAACAATAAAAACACAATATGATAGTGTCCGAAAGCTGGTGCAGGTAGAAGTTTTAGATAATGGGACTGGGATTCCTCTGCATGTTGGAGATCAGATATTTGAACCCTATTATAGTACCAAGAGTGTGGGTACAGGTTTGGGATTAGCTATTGTCAGGAAAATTATTTCTGATCATCATGGAACTATAAAGGTCATGCGCAATAAACCTTGTGGAACTCGTATCCTATTTAGAATGCCTTTTAGGATTTTTGAAAAAGAGCAGACCTTGGACATGCAAACACTGGAGATACAGTAGAGGTAAGAAATGAGTATTTTGAGAAAAGAAAAAATTTTGATCGTGGATGATGAAGCGACTATTCGCGACTTGTTGGCAGCTTCACTGACAGATGAGGGCTATGAGGTTGTTTCTTGTCAAAATGGTAAAGAGGCATTGGAGATTCTCTCCAAGCAGAATATAGTTATTGTTCTCCTCGATATTTGGATGCCTGGAGGATTGGATGGAATACAAGTGTTAAAAAAGGCTCAAGAGATAAAACATTCTGCTGAATTTATTATAATGTCAGGTCATGGTAATATAGAGACGGCCGTTAAGGCGACAAAATTGGGTGCATGGGACTTTGTCGAAAAACCTCTTTCATTAGAGAAGGTATTTATTTTGATACAAAATGCTCTTTCATTTCAAGAAGAGCGACGAGAGAAGGAAGACGTCATAAATAGATTTCGAAATAGTATTACCATTGTGGGAAATAGTCCTCCTATAAAGAATATTAAATCTCTTTTAGCTAATATTGGCTCCCAAAATAGTCATGTTCTTATTCAGGGTGATCGAGGTGTTGGTAAATCTTTGATAGCTCAAAATATACACTATTTAAGTGATAGGGCTGCCCGGCCTTTTGTTGAAGTGTCTTGTTCAGCACTGGCAGAAGATTTAGTAGAGTTTGATCTTTTTGGTTTTGAAGAAGGAATGTCCTCTCCTATTAAGAAAGGGGGTCGCGGGCATTTGGAATTGGCTGATGGAGGGACTTTAGTTTTGGATGAGTTTACTCAACTTCCCATGAATGTACAGATGAAACTTCTTGAATTTTTAAGAACAGGAGAGTTTTCCAGATTGGGAGGGGAGTATAAAACAAGTCCAAGTGTTCGTATTGTGGCGACGACTCAAAGAAACTTAGAGCAAGAAATAGAGGGTGGAAATTTAAGCAAAGATTTAGTTCAGAGGCTTTCTCAGCACCTGATTAGGGTTCCAAAACTCTCTGAAAGAATAGAAGATGTACCAGCTCTAGTTATACATTTTTTGGGGCATTTTTCCCGAATAGGTGGATATCGTTTAAAAACTATAACAGAAGAGGCACTGCAAGAGTTGAAGAGTTTTGAATGGAGTGGAAATATTTGGGAAGCGAAAAATTTTGTGGAACGATTATATATTTTCATAGAACAAGAGGTGATTGGCATTCATGAACTGACCCATGCTGGACTCCTAGGAAAGGGGACAAAAAATAGAATGAGCAAGAGTTGTTCTCTTAATAATTTTAAGTTGGCTCGGGCACAATTTGAAAGGGAGTATATTCAAAATAAGTTAAATGAAAATAAAGGAAATATTGCGAAAACTGCAGAAGATATTGGTCTGGCCAGTCGTGTTCTATTTCATAAGATGAAAAGTTTTAATTTATTAGATGATATATCGTTGGGAGAGTGATGATGAGGTGGGTGGATTCTCATATTTTTACTATTAGAGAGGCACCTTCCGATGCAGATATCGCTAGTCATAAGTTATTAATTCGCTCTGGTATGATTAAAAAGTTAGGGTCAGGTCTTTACTCTTATCAGAATCTTGCTATACGGGTGATTCGAAAAATAGAAAAAATTGTGCGTGAAGAGCTGGATGAAATAGGCGGCGTGGAAATTCTTATGCCAATGGTTCAACCTAGAGATATTTGGGAAGAGTCTGGTCGATGGGAGGCAGCGAGGGATCTTTTATTAAAATTTAAAAATCGTAATGAACAATGGCATACTCTGGGACCGACTCATGAAGAGGTTGTCACTGATATTGCAAGAAAAGATATTAAAAGTTATAGAGATTTACCTAAAATACTCTATCAAATTCAAACAAAATATAGAGATGAGATGAGACCCAGGTTTGGCTTGTTGCGTGCTCGTGAATTTATTATGAAGGATGCCTATTCTTTTGATGTCGATAGTGAAAAAGCTTTAGAGGCGTATGGTAAATTACATAAGGCGTATATACGTATTTTTGATCGCTTAGGTCTCCAATATAGAGTGGTGACAGCAGACTCTGGAGCGATAGGTGGAGATAAGAGCCATGAATTTCAAGTTCTTGCGGAGGCGGGAGAGGACGCACTTTTAGTTTGTGATCATTGTGAATTTGCATCTAATGCTGAGGTAGCTCCTGTCGTCGATCATTACAAGCCTATCCAAGAGCCACTCTATAAGATAAAAAAATTTGCTACTAAGGGATTAAAGACGATATCTGATTTGGCAAGAAGTATTCAGTGTATTGAGTCAGATCTTGTTAAGACGCTCTTCTATCACGGGCCTGAAAAAAAGCCTGTCTGTGTTTTGGTTCGAGGTTCAGATGAAGTGAATCCTATAAAATTAAAATTGACCTTGGGGATGTCAGTGGAACCTTCATTACTGAGTCATGAGGAAGTTAGAGAGTTAACAGGAGCGGATTCCGGAAGCTGTGGTCCAGTGGGTCTGAATATTTCAGTCTATGCCGATAATGCTCTTAAAGAAATGTCAAATTTTATAGTGGGTGCCAATGAAGATGATTTTCACTTTAAAAATGTGAATAGAAATAGAGATTTCAAATTAGCTGAAGATCATTTTGCAGATCTTGTTATGGCAAGGGAAGGGCTCCCTTGTCCTAGGTGCACTCATGGAAAGTATGTTTCGATGAAAGGCATTGAGGTCGGTCATATTTTTTATTTGGGGACAAAATATTCTAAGTCTATGAAGGCGTTTTATTTAAATAAAGAGGGTATAAATACACCTATAGAGATGGGGTGTTATGGTCTGGGTGTGACACGCACTCTTCAGGCGGCTATAGAGCAGTCTCATGATAACAGGGGGATTGTTTGGCCCAAAGAATTATCTCCCTATGATGTGCATATCTGTTTGTTAGACCCCTCTGACAAGAGAGCACTGAGTCTTGTTCAAGAAATAGAGTCTATATTAAAGAAAAAAGGTTACTCTGTTTTAGTCGATGATCGTGAGGAGAGACCAGGGGTTAAATTCAATGATGCTGATTTATTAGGTTTTCCGCTCAGACTTGTGATCGGTCGACGTGGACTTGAAAAAGATGAGGTGGAGGTTGTCATAAGGAAGACGAACGAAAGACAGTGTCATTCTATGAATGAAGTGACTTCCTTTGTTTTGAATTGGCTGAGTTAGTCTTGTTTTCGGTTTTCATAGAAGGGGGATAAAGTGGTCTCTTTCTTTTCTTTAAGTCGGTTTAAAAACATGTTATGTGAAATGCATTCATTGTGAGTTGAAATAAAAAGGGCTCGGTTTTAGAGCTGGTTTAAGGCATTTGATATATATGATGAGACGTGTCTGTGGTTTTCATTCGTGTGCAGAGGCTTTAAGGGTCAGGGCTCATGCGATTGAGTCTGTTTACTTGAAATCAGAAAAAGATATGAGAGCTAGGGAATTGGCACGGACAGCAAAAGCGGCAGGGGCAAAAGTTAAAGTCATAGGCCACCGGTTAAATCAATGGAGTGAGGGACATCAAGGAATTGGTATGGAATTGAGTGAAGGTCCTGAGTTTCGAGAGAGTGTCTATAGGGAGGTAAAGGGAAGAGTATGTTTAGTGGCTTTGGATGGTGTTGAAGATCCTCAGAACTTAGGGAATGTATTACGAACAGCTTGGCTATTGGGGGTCAAGGGTTTGATTGTACGCAGCTCTAAAGGTGTAGGGGTGACGGCCACTGTGTCTAAGGTGGCCAGTGGGGGGGCGGAGCATGTCCCTGTGAGTTGTGTTTCTCATATAGGTACAGAATTGAAATCCTGGAAGGGTTCTGGTTTTTGGGTTTTAGGATTAGATCAAGAGGCGAATCAAAGCCTCTGGGAGGGGACATTGCCTGAAAAGGTGATATGGGTTGCCGGATCTGAGGCGTCTGGTCTTAGAAAGTCGACATTAAATGTATGCGATGGGTTGTATAGTATTCCTCAAACCTGTGGCTTGGCCAGTTTAAATGTATCAACAAGTTTGGCTATTGCTATGGCAGAAGTGTGTCGTCAGAGTAGGAGATAGATACTTTAGGGGAGTCTTTCTTTTATATGAAAAGTATTTTCCTGGATTCTCTTATTTTTTTGCCTTTCTATTTATCGAAACATGTTGTTTGAACTTTGGGAATTTTGTTCTGTCTGGATGGGTTATGAGAGGTCTTTGCTCAAGAACATGGATGTACAGTTTTGAGATCAGTTGTATTTATAAAAAAGTGACACCTCATATATAGAGAACTGGGTTTATGTCTTTTGATTTCCGTAGATGAAAAATTGGAGTTTGACACTTTTTATAGATTTCTTTAAAAAATGAAATAGTGTGTTGCTGGATTAGCTCAATTGGTAGAGCAGCTGATTTGTAATCAGCAGGTTGCGGGTTCGAGTCCCATATCCAGCTCCAAAAACTTCTATTTTATTGGTACTCTTTGTCTGTGCTTATTACATACTGAACCGATATTTTAGATGAGAGTGAATTTGAAGGGTATTGATGTAAAAACTTATTGGAGTTGGTCATTTCAAATTCTTTAGGTTAAAAAAGTGATAGTTATTTATTAAAAACATCTTCATCAGAAGATTTCTTGCTACAAAAGGAATTTAAAGATACATAATAAGAAATTGAGGCGTATGTCTCTCTTTAGATTTATTTTTGGGAGAGTTGCCCGAGTGGTCAAAGGGAGCAGACTGTAAATCTGCCGGCTTATGCCTACGAAGGTTCAAATCCTTCACTCTCCACCAACATTTCATGATTGTACTGAATTGGATGACTTAGTATCTTTCTAAAATAAAAATTTTAAATTTAAGGATATGTCAAAATGGATAAATTTGTCAGACTTATTGAGGTGGGACCTCGGGATGGATTACAAAATGAAAAAGTCCAATTCTCTGTAGATCAAAAGGTACAGTTAATACGTTCTCTAAAAGATGCAGGGTTAAGAGATATTGAAATCGGTGCCTTTGTCTCCCCTCGATGGATCCCACAAATGGTCGGAACAGAAGAGGTCTATCAAGCTATAAAAGATAACAAGCAAGGAGGAATCTTTTGGTGCTTTGCTCCAAATGTAAAGGGTGTAGAACGAGCTATATCCGTTGGCATGAAACATATTATGGTGTTCCTGTCTGCAACAGAAATGTTCTTTCAAAAGAATGTGAATTGCTCTCGTGAAGAGGGCCTTCGGAGAATAAGAGACATTATGACCCTTATCAAAGATAAGGATATCTATGTTTCTTGTTATGTCAGTGTGAGCTTTGGTTGCCCTTATGAAGGTGTTGTTCGACCAGAGCAAACTATGGCTACTATTGAAAAACTTCAAGATTATAATGTGCATGAAATTTCTATCGGAGATACCATTGGCTGTGCGACCCCTAAGAGCGTTCAAAATCTATTGAACCTTATTCAATCCAGTTTTCCTCTTGAGAGGATACGTATGCACTTTCATGATACAAGAGGAATGGCTATTGCCAATATTTTTCAAAGTTTGCAAATGGGTGTTCGGGCTTTTGATTCGAGTATTGGTGGGTTGGGAGGGTGTCCTTATGTAAAGATAGCCAGTGCCAATGTGGCTACAGAAGATGTTGTTTATTTATTAGATAAAGAGGGTTTTCATTCTGGAGTTTCAATAGAGAAACTTTTAGATATTCAACAATGGATTTCTAAAATTGTAGGAAGATCTCTGTCCTCTCATCTAGGTCAATCAGGTCTACCTTAAATTTTTTAATAATTTAAAAATTCAGGGGGGTGTAATATATTGGCATCTCTTTTGCTTTATCATATTACAATATATGTTTCGTAAAATTACTTTTAGTGTCTCTTTGTTGATTTTAATAGGCGTTATATGGTTTTTTCGTGCCTTTTCTTCTGATCAACAGTGTATTAAATCTATGATTGTATCAGAATTGGTGATTAAAAATGATCCCTATGAGGGGTCTATTTATTCATGTCACCGTTTCAAGCGTTCTCGTGTTGAACTTTCTCCCAAATGGAAAGAGAGAGTTCAAAAACTCAATGATGTTTTGCTATCCTATAGGCAGGTTTTTGAGAAAATTTACACTCCCTCTTGGTCTATTCATCCGGTTCGAATTATGGTGGACTCAGAGAATCCATATAGAATCAGTTATGAAAAAGAGGGGTATATCATCGGGCATAAGGTGATAGATCGCCCATGGATGTTAAGGCGTTTTATAGCTGAAATATTTGTTCAGGATCGAATGAAGATTTCTTCTTTGAAATCAAATGATGTTCTTCGAGATATTTTATCAGATTTATTAACTTCATATACTTTTGGAGATTTAAAGTTTTTTGATCCCCATACAAATAAGCTGAAAAATATATGGAGCCCCAATATGAAGACTTGGGTTAAGGACGTCAGTTCTATTGAGGGGATTTGTAAAAGTATTTGGCAGCCCTACGCTTTAGAAGAGCTTTGTTCTTCTCAACAGATCTCAGAGTGGTCAGAGCGGAAGGAACAGTTAAAAAAGATTTCTAAGTACTCTTTAAGGCCGTTTGTTTATAAGTTAAGTTGGGAGGTTTACAAGAACCTTAATTTTAAACAAAGGGTTGCTTTTTTATCGTGGTTTTGGAAGGATCGTGTATTAAAAAAAGATTGGGTTTCTTATAAAAATACATATGATAGTTTTGAATTATTTTTGAAAGATGCTGTCACCTTATCTATGCAGGTGATGGGCATTGAACTAGATGTGGATGAGTCTATTTTTTATGTTAATATGTTGGACGCATTTTATATGCCTGATATGGTGATTGCATCCAATGAATTTGATAACTCCAGAAGAGAGATGCTGAGTCGACTGACTCAAGAGGATGGGGACTTAAGTATTTATTGGAGAGTGAATGATGAAATCTATATTTTGCCTAATGCATATTCCCTGACTTTAGGTGATCGTGATCAAATTATTCCATCTCGGCGGGTTATGGAATATTGTCAAGAGATCAATATCAATATGTTTGCGCATACTGTATCTAGGGATGAAAGACTATTGTCTGTCGATATTTGTAATAAAAATAAATTGATTGATTATATGGTTTATTTAAGAGGAGGGCTGGAGACTTTTGTTCGGGCTTATCCCCAATTGGGATATGTGTCCTATCACCTTCCTTCATTGAAGCTGGCTCAGTGGCAGGGCTTGGGTGATAATTCCATTATAACTTTTAAGGGTTTTTCTATGACTAATTCGATAGAGAGACTATTGGGCTTAGAGAATCCTGTGAAAAGTTATAATGGATACAAGTTGAGTGGAAGATTAAAGGCTATTGAATCGTATCGCCCTACAGAGAAAAAGCATCTCTATCTAGATATTAAGACCAATCCTTGATGTTTTGTGACTTTATGATCCTTCATTCACATATAAAGTCAAAGATTCTGATATGGCAGTTATTCGTATAGGGTTGTGATATTTGTTACAATATATCTTGTTTAGAATTTTGCTTATGGAATAATTTGACTCTTTTGTTGAGATGAGAAAAAACAATGGAATGGGCCGAGAAAAAGAATTAGAAGAAAAAATCAAAGATCTAGAAAAACAGTTAGCTAAGAAATCCTGTGAAATAGATGAGTATAAACGTAATGTGCTCTCTATAGACAAAGATTTAAAAGGTATTTTAGAGAGAGTTCAAGAAGATCTTCAGTCTGTGAGACAATTACAGCGACAATTAGTGCCTATTGAGTTGCCTCGTATTCCAGATTTTGAAATAAGCTCGAAGTTTATCGGAAGCCTTATATCTGGTGGAGACTATTTTGATATTTTTGAATTGAGTGACAAAATGAAATTTGGAATTTTACTATCCAGTGCTTCCGGACATGGAACTTCAGCTTTAGTTCTCTCAATACTTTTAAAAATGACCAGCCAGTTTCATCAATCTCAATCCAGTTTATCCCCTTTAGATATGGCTCAGGTTATGATCGATACAATGAGTGCACAAATGAAGCCTAAGGATACGGTTGATTTTTTTTATGGAGTTATAGATCGCCGCACGTTTGATTTAACATATGTTCAGTTAGGTGATATTTTTTGTTTTCATTATAAGGCTGATACTTTGACTTTGACTGATTTGATTTCACAGGCTCCCCCCTTCAATAAGGATTTTGAAAGTCGTCTTCTTAAAGAGCACTCTATTAGTCTCGATCCCAACGACATTATTGTACTTTGCTCAAAGGGTATTTCATTAGCTGAGAACACAGAGGGTGAGGGCTTTGGTAAAGAACGCATTAAGGAGATCATTGTTCAGAACAGTCAGCGCACAGTTCACGATGTTCGCAATGAAATAGTGTTTCAAATGAAAAGATATACAGGGAAAAAAGATCCTGATAGGGATGTCACAGTGTTGGTTGCTGAGGTAAAGGATAGGGTTTTGAGGTTAGCAAAAGACAACTCTTAAATTTCACAAAATAGTGTTGCGGTTGGTCAAGATCATGAGTTATATCGGCGTCTGGTTTCTTATTATCAGGCTTCTCAATAAACCATTTCTTGGTGTAAGCTGCCATCTCGGAAGGGAGATATTATGGATGTCTTTGAAGGTGCTCTGGATAGAGGGTTGGAAGGTGTTGTTGCTTGCTCAACAGGCATATCTTCGATTGTTGATTCTGTACTGACATATAGAGGTTTTAAAATTGAAGACCTAGCGGAACATTCGTCATTTGAAGAAACGGTCTTTTTATTGTGGAATAATGCCCTTCCAACGTCATTAGAGCTAACAGAATTTCAAAAAAAACTCAGATCCTATCAGGTTATTTCAAAGCCGTTACTAGAAAGGCTAAAGGGGCTTCCAACGGAAAATGTTCATCCTATGTCTTGGCTGAGGACGGCTGTTTCTATGGTTGGGTTATTTGATTCTATGGGTGATGATATTTCTATTAAGGGACAAAAGGATAAAGCCTTTCAATTGACAGCTTTGATGGGGGCTTTAGTTATGGCCTTCGAGCGTATTCGACGGGGCCAAGATGTCATAAGTGCTCAACCGGATAAAAGCATTGCGTGGAATTTTCTTTACCAATTAAAGGGCGAAACCCCAGACGAAGAAATGGTCAAGGTCTTTGATACCTGTTTGGTATTGCATGCAGATCATGAATTAAACTGTTCGACGTTTGCCTCTAGGGTAACATCGTCTTCCTTGAGTGATGTTTACTCTGCTGTGGTCAGTGCTATTGGTACTTTAAAAGGACCTCTTCATGGAGGGGCGAATGAACAAGTTATGCGCATGTTAAAAAAGATAGGGACTGTAGATGCGGCAAAAAAATGGGTGACGGAGGCTTTAGCGCAAAAAAAGAAAATTATGGGAATGGGCCATCGGGTTTATAAGAATGGGGACCCAAGAGCTAAAATTTTAAGAAAAATGAGTGAAAGTTTAACTCAGAAAGTAGGTCAGAGTCATTACTATGAAATGTCGGCTCTTATTGATAAGACGGTGAGAGAAGAAAAGGGGTTATTACCTAATGTCGACTTTTATTCTGCAACGGTGTACTATAGTATGGGTATACCCATTGATCTCTATACACCTATTTTTGCGACTTCTCGGATATCTGGTTGGTTAGCTCATATTATGGAACAATATGCCAATAATCGCATCTATCGTCCTCGAGCTCAATTTGTAGAAAAGACTCATCGCACATGGAAAAAATTAGAGGACCGATAAAAGCATAAATATAAGAATTGTGTAGAGGTTATTTTACGAAAGGGGGTATACGAAAACGTGAAAGTCGTAGCTTTTGTTTTTTTATAACATATTTTTGCGACATATCATAATGAGGTGGATTTGGGATTAGTGGTCAAGGAACAGTCTCATTACCTTGAGATTTATATTGATAATAAGAATGAGGGAAATAGTTTTGGCCTGAGCGAGGCTGAGGATTTATTGGAGTGGATTTCATCTGCGAAAGATATTGTGTGGCGAACAGCATCTCATCAATCGTTTTGTAGTGGAGGAAATCTTAAACAGTATGCGAGTCAACCTCCTCATGTGGGGCGAGCTATTAATGTGAAAATTAGAGAGGCTTTAGGTCAACTCTATCAACATTCTCATAAAACAATCGCTATTGTATCAGGGTTTTGTTTGGGTGGAGGTATGGAGTTGCTCTCGTGTTTTGATAAAGTGGTGGCCACGCCTTCTGCTATTTTTGGATTATGGCACAGAAGAATTGGTGTGAGTTACGGATGGGGAGGGGGACAAAGACTTGCGAAACGGATCTCACTTCATCGATTAAAAGATTTATCCCTAAGTGCTCGGAGCTTTAGTGCTTATGAGGCTTTGGAATTTGGATTTGTTGATCTTGTTTGTTCTGAGAAGAAATCTTTAGAAAGTGCTTATAATCTATTGGAGGAGAACTCTCTTTTGCCTAAAGAGCCCTTTCGAGCGATGAAGCAATTTAGTCCTCTTTCAGAAGTAGAGGATTTTGAGAAAATTTGGATGAACCCCTCTCATAAAAAAAGTTTGGAAAGTTTTTAGAGGTGTTTTAAACAAATAGACTGTCTTAAGAGAGCTGATATTTTTTACTTATTGATTGCACAGAACTGATTTGAACGAGAAGATGAACTCAAGTGAAATTGACAAAGAAAACCATTCTATATAAGTTGAACTTCAGGAGAGAGTGTCATGGCTGATAAGAGCCAAAAGTGGAGTGATAATAAACCAGGAAAATTCTATGTGGATCAGTCGTGTATTGCCTGTGATGCCTGTGTGACCACAGCTCCAGATAATTTTGCTATGAACGATGACGATGGTTATGCCTATTTGTGCAAACAGCCGGAAACACCTGAGGAAAAAGAACTGACGATAGAGGCCATGGAGGGTTGTCCTGTCGAAGCTATCGGTCAGGATGGTGATGAATGAGTTATGAAACTCGATTCTCTGTCAAAACGTAGAGAGCGTTCACGCAAGGTCATTGATCTTCTTAAAAAACATTATCCGCAAGCTCAGTGTTCTTTGACCTATAAGAATCCTCTTGAACTTTTGATTGCAACAATGTTATCTGCTCAGTGTACGGATGCTCGTGTTAATCAAGTGACGCCCCGACTATTTGCCAAATTTAAACGAGCTGAAGATTTAGCTAGAGCTTCTGTTTTATCGATCAGTAAAATTATATACTCAACGGGCTTTTATAAGAATAAGGCTAAAAACATTAAGGCCTGTTGTCAAAAACTGGTAAAGGACTATAGAGGTCAGGTCCCTTGTCGTCTGGAAGATCTTGTGACTTTACCTGGAGTGGGCCGGAAAACGGCTAATGTGGTTTTGGGTAGTGCTTTTGGTATTCCTGCAATGGTTGTAGATACGCATGTGACTCGTATTTCTAATAGAATGGGTTTGGCTTGGGGGAAGGATCCTGTGAAGTTAGAAAGAGAGTTAGAAAAGGTTGTTTTAAAAAAAGAGTGGATTGGCTTTTCACATTATTTGATTGAACATGGACGGGCACTTTGTAAAGCGCGACAAGCTAAGTGTGATGACTGTTTTTTCAATTCGAAATGTCCAAAATTGGAATTAAAGTAAAATACCCTCTTCTGAGGGTATGAATTGAAAATAGATGAGGCCTTAAAATATATTGGCCTTTAGTATCCTTTGTCGTAGGATGAAGTGTTATGTTAATTGCATTTTTTGAAAGTATTAAATATATCGGGCATCAATGGCCAGTGGCATTTCTGCGAGTCTTTTTGGGATACTATTATTTTAATGAAGGACTGCAAAAAATAAAAAATGATTTTCTAACCTCACCAAAGTTAGCAGAGATGATTTCTGACGGACTAGCTATTAATTTGGCATCGGCTTGGTATCAGGTTTTTTTGGATAATATCGTTGTCTATCATTGGAAAACATTTTCTCATCTTATTGTTCTTTCTGAAATTTTAGTAGGGGTGTCTTTTTTAGTCGGTTATCTTGTTCGACCTATGGCCGTTTTGGGGGTTGTTTTAAGTATACATTATCTGCTTTTATTTCGTTTAGAATATGAGCCTTTTTATAAGCTGCTTATCGTCTCTCACATGGTTTTGGCTTGGATTGGAGCCGGACGTTGTCTAGGGGTAGATTATTTCTTTTACAAAAGAAACAGAGGCATTCTGTGGTAATGTAGAAGCTATATCATATATGTCATACTCCTGTGCGGGAGGGTTTAAATTAAATATTTAGTTTTTTTATTATTTCTTCCTTTGTTTGCCTATTATTTTTTTAAAGTTGAGGAGCCAGTTGAGGACCTTGTGGTCTATAGTTATAGTTCATTTGTAAGCCCATGGGGCCCTGGGCCTGCTATTCAAGATCTTTATTATCAGAATACAGGGAAAAGAGTACGGTTTGTTGATGCGGGAGATGGTCGCACTCTTTTAAAAAAGCTTGAAATAGAAAGGTATAAAAATATAGACGTTATTTTGGGATTAGATCAATATACTTTGCGAGATTTAAATCCCAAAAAATTACTAGAGTTACCTTTTAAAAATATAGAAAAACACCCTGAGCTACCTTTGTCTTATCTTAAAGAGAATGCCATACCTTATAATTGGGCACCCTTAGGTTTTTCTTATAGAGGTGATTTAAAAAATAAACCTCAGTCTCTTAAAGAATTTTTCAGTTTTTTAAAGGGCAGAGTTGTGCTTATGGATCCACGAACAAGTACGCCCGGACTGCATTGGTTAAGCTGGGTTGGGAGATATGATGTTGACATTATCAATTCAGTCATTGCCGCTCCTAACAAGTTTTTAGTGATGCCGTCTTGGACAACAGCATATGCCATATTTAAAAAAGGAGAAGTCGATTTTGTATTTACTTATCAGACCTCCCCCCTCTATCACTTTATTGAAGAGAAGGTGAGAGATTATGATTTTTTAATCTTTGAAGAGGGGCACCCTATTCAGGTTGAGTATGCAGCCGTTCTTGCCTCCTCTTCCCATGTGAGACGGGCTAAGAGTTTTATTCATTTTTTACTTACGAATGAAGTGCAATCAATAATTATGAAGAAAAACTATATGTTACCAGTAGTGAAGGGAGTCACTCAAGATACAGCATTTGCGAACCTAGAAGAGGTAAAAGCTTTGCCTCCATTGGGAGAACAAGTTGTTAAAAAACTTTTGAGTCAATGGAATCATTTAATCAACTGATCGCATCACTTTTTATTTTAATATTCATTTCGCCATTTCTTATCATATTTATGTGGTCCGGAGGGGTGGAGTGGGGAGAAGTTAATTCAACACAAGTTTTACTTTTGAGATCATTTATTCAGAGTTTTTTAAGTGCACTCTGTTCTGTTTTATTGGGTTATATAGGTGCTATTGGATTATCTTCTTTAAAGATCAAGCCCTATTCTATCTACTTTATGGCCTTATTGCCGCAGGGTTTGCCTGCCCTTTTTATCATCATAGGTTCTATGAGGCTTTTTTCAGATTATCCCTTTGGTTTATCAGCTATTGTGGGACTACATGTTTTTATAAATGTAGGTATTATAGCTGTTTGGTTAGACAGTGATATACGCCGTCAATTGTCTTTTATATCTAAGGTCTCCTATCTTGAAGGGTGTTCGAAATTAAGATTTTGGTGGAAAACTTTACCTGTTTTAAAAAATAACTTATTCATGTGTTTTATTTTTATTTTTGCTCTGAGTTTATCAAGCTTTTCTGTACCTTTGATGGTCGGAGGAGTGAAACCATGGTCGATGGAGATAGGCATCTATCAAGCGATTTTTAGTTATGGGAGCTGGAAATATGCTATGGGGTTAAGTCTTCTTCAAATGCTTATCCTATTCGGCATAACCTTTTTTTTAAGAGACAAAAAAAATATTTTTTTTATAAAGGATAGAGAGGGTATAATTTTTCATGGGGTAAAAATTTTTATAGCTTTTTTATTCATTGGACCTCTCTTTATTTTATTAGGCTTATGGACAAATTTTAAACTTGGAATATATCAATTAAAGAGTGTATTTGTTTCATTAGAGCCATTTATCGAGATGTGTATGAACTCTTTATTTATTGGTCTTGCTGTTGGAATATGTTTATGGGTTGTGTTTAGTGTGGTGCTCTTTTATCAAAATAATAAAGTGTTGGAGAGATTTTTGCTGGGTTTTATATCGCCTAGTGGGGCGGTTATTGGACTGAGCTTGATTGTTTTGGGATACTCTTATGAAATGGGAGTTTTGACTTTTGGCTTAACATTGTTGTTTTTTACTACTCTTTATCGTTTGGGGTTTGTCAATAGGATGGATGTTATTAAAAATCAAATAAGAGTAGCGGAGTTGTTCGGGGCTTCCAAAATGCATATATTTAAATCGATTCAACTTCCACAAATGGGCCCCAGCCTTGGATTTTTGTCTGGGTTAGGTGCCTTATGGTCTGTGGGGGAATTTGCAGTGACAGGGATGTATTTAAGAAATAATAGAACATTGAGTTTATTGGCCGAGCATTTGGCCGCCTCTTATCGTTTAGAGGCGGCATCAATTCTACTTTTATTCATATTTATGATTGGGGTAGGTTTATTTTTTATTTTTTGGAGAATGGGAAGTGATTTGGGTCAAAGATCTTAAAATAAAAAGAGGAGCGTTCTCCTTAGAAATTCCTGAGTGGACTTCTTCAAAAATGACCATTTTAATGACCGGTCCATCTGGCGTGGGTAAATCGACTTTTATGGAAGCTCTATGTGGTTTTATTGGAAATAAAGAGTTTCAATGGGGTATTGGGAGAGAAATTCTTTCTGATGTTCCCCCTCATAAAAGGCATTTGGGTGTTGTTTTTCAAAATTATGAACTCTTTCCGCACATGTCTTCTGAAAAGAATATCGAATTCCCTTTGTTAGTAAAAGGTATAAAGAAAAAGGACAGAGGCAATCTTTTACAAGAGATGAAAGTAAAACTCTTTTTAACAGACTGCTGGCACACTAAAGCTACGTTATTGTCAGGAGGGGAAGCTCAAAGAGTCGCCCTTGCTAGAGCTATTGTTTCAAAGCCAAAAGTTTTATTTTTAGATGAACCCTTTTCTTCCCTTGATATTGAAATAAAAAATGAAGCCCGAAAACTCACCGCAAATGTCGTTCGAGAATTTCAAATTCCCGTACTTCTTATTTCACATGATCCATCTGATGCTACGCCATTTGCAGCAGAGGTGGTTCGTTTAGAAGAGATTAAAGTTTCCATGCGTTGAATTTTTTTTCATCAGGAATAAAGCTGGCCTGCAGGGCTGTTTCATTTATTTCTTTGAAGTCTTTTTCTGTAAATCCAAAAATTTTATGGAGTTTTTCATATTCGTTGTTCAGGGAGATATTAAAAGGGCCTGGGTCATCAGTGTTTATAGTGACTTTGACTCCTCGTTCTCTAAGTTTTTGAATGGGGTGGGCCTCTAGACTGGGGACAGCCTGCACTAAATAATTACTGGTCAAACAGAGTTCTAGGGTAATTTGTTTTTCAATCAGATAGTCAATAATTTCAGGATGATGTATAGCCTGCACTCCATGTCCAATACGTTCTGCACCTAGTTTATCTATACTGGCTTTAATATTTTCCGCTGCTCCTTTAAGTGCTGGTTCACCAGCGTGAATGGTGATATGTAAACCATGTTTTTTAGCTCTTTGAAAATCGTCTATAAATTCATCAACACCAAATCCCAATTCATTGTCAGCTAAGTCTGTTGCAATAAATGTCTCTTTATTTTCAATAATAAAATCCATAACACGATTTCTGATTTTCACATCGTCATTGCGAGCAATGAGTCCAATCAATCCATACGCTATTGAATAGGTCTTTGCAGCCAGAGAGGCCCCTTTGAGTATAGCCATATGGATTTTCTCATAACTGAGGTGAGGGTGTCTTTCGTGAATGAATTGAGGGGAATAGCGGAGTTCAAGGACTCGAATTTGACTGTGATAAGCGTCCTCAATAATCTCATAACTGATGCGCTCCAAAATCTCCTCAGAGGCTAGGATGCTTTGAAGATTTCTAAATTTGAGAAGGGCTATCTCTAAGTTTTTCATAGGTTCTAAGATGAGAAAGGTATTTCTAATAGATTGAATATTCTCTGTGATACCTTTAATTTTTAAATCCCTGGCGAGTTCGCACAGGGTATCAAGTCTTATGGAGCCCTCAAGATGTCTGTGTAGTTCGACTTTTGGAATATGGTGAATCCAACTCATTCAGGTTAATTTAGCATTTTTTGAGAAAAGGTGCTAACAGCAAATCTTAAGAAGAGGATTTCACTTTTGAGGCTGACAGGTTTGTTCCTGTTCCGCATACAGTGAATCCTCCGTCGAGATACAGTTTGAAATGATTGATCTTAGGATGGGCTATTTTTATATATCCTTTACAAAGATAATGTGGCTTTAGGAAGTCCGCTTGTAATGAATTTAAAATTTATTTTAACTATACCCCTCTCTTGACCGTTTATAATGCTCATGCAACATAGACTATATGAAACCGTTAACATTAAAAAATCTTCTAGCTGGTAATCCTTCACAAAGTCCTCGGTTTTGTATTCCTTTAAGACGAAAAAATGGGAAGAGGTTAGATTTTGTTGACCCAAGGGCGACACGTGCCCTTATCGCCTTGATGGATATGGCGGCTGTAATGGGTGGGGCCGCTAGCCACTTCGGTGGACCGTCCGCCTTTGCAGAACTCATGTCTGCTGTATACGGTATTGTGTTTGATGAAGCCTTAGAACAAAAACAAAATTGGTTTGACCTCTTTCATATTGTAAATGACGCAGGACACTGTGAAAATGGTGTGTATGCTTTAAAAGCCAATTATGAACAGGCAGGGTTAAATTTAGAAGCCTTAAAGGGCTTTCGATCTTTGCAAAGTCCTCTCACAGGACATGGGGAAGTTCATATCTTTCCCGAGGGCGTTTGGGTCAGCAATGGCCCCCTGGGTTCGGGATTGCCGCAAGCTCAGGGCTTAGCTATGGCTGATGCTCTAGCTGGCCTTCGGAGAATCACTATATGTACTATTTCAGATGGTGCGAGTTTTGAGGGAGAGGCGAAGGAAGCCTATGCGGCTATTCCAGGATATGCAGCCAAAGGCCAAATAGCTCCCTTTATCTGCATTTTAAGTGATAACAACACTAAACTTTCAGGCCCTATTGATAAAGACGCTTTTAGTATGAAAAATTACTTCAACTCTTTGGAAACACAGGGTTGGCACGTCATACCCTGTGAACAGGGTAATGATTTGAAGGCTTGTGTAGGAGCTTTTGAAACAGCACTAGAAAAAGTGAAAGAACAAGTGCCGGTGTTGATTCATGCAAAAACAATAAAAGGCTTTGGAACAAAAAGAACCATGGAATCAGGATCTGGTGGACATGGTTTTCCTCTAAAAGATCCCATAGAGCTGAAAGATTTTATAGCTGAGATATATGAAGGAGATCCGATACCTAAAGAATTTGTTCATTGGATGAATGAAATGGTTGCTGAGAGGCAAAAAACAACCCAAACAATAAAGTCTAAAACCCCTCCCTTAGAGAAAGTTCAAGTGGGGATTTCTAAGGCTATGATTCAACAAAAAAGAAAGGGAGTTGCCTTAGTTTCTATTTCTGCAGACTTACCAGGGTCTACGGGGGTTAAGAAATTTCAGGAAGAGTATCCAGAATCCTCCTATGATGTTGGAGTTGCTGAGGCCAATATGTTTAGCGTAGGGGCCGGCTTTTCTAAAGTAGGATTTGTTCCTGTTGTAGATACATTTGCACAGTTTGGGGTGACAAAAGGCACCTTGCCTTTAATTATGGGGGGGCTTTCCAAAGCACCTTTAATTGCAGTGTTATCACATACAGGATATCAAGATGCGGCGGATGGTGCTTCTCATCAAGCTCTTACATATTTTTCAAAGGTGAGTTCTATACCAGGAATTGATGTCTATTGTCTGACATGTAGTGCAGAGGCTGAGGTGCTGATGTCTGAAGCGATAGAGCAGTTTGTGAGAGAGCGTGAATCAGGACGAGTGCCCCGTACAGTGATTTTTTTTCTCGGAAGAGAAAATTTTCCTCAGTATTACTCCAAAGGGAAAACCTATCAATTAGGTCAACCGGATATTTACCCAATGGATCAATCTCTAGCTTGTGTGGCGTCTACGGGTCCTCTTCTGCAACAGGCCTTAGAGGCACAAAGACTCTTAAAAGAAGAAGGTATTGCTATATCTGTTTTCAATCCGTCATGTATTAATAATCCGAATGTGGAAGTGATTGCCAACTTAGTGACTCAATCCAGAGGATGTTTAGTGACTCTAGAGGATCACAGAGTTGTGGGGGGTATGGGAGGGTTGTTATCACATGCTCTATTGCGAGTGGGAATAAAATTTCAAGTGGTGTCTTTGGGAGTTGAAGATGGCTTTGGTCGTAGTGCGTATAAGGCTTCACATCTCTATAGAGTTCATCGTCTTGATGCTAGTGCACTTGTTCAAGAGATCAAACAAAAGTGCCTTTTAGAATAGAGGACCTAGTGGACCCATTTAGAGGACTTATGTTGTTGAGACTATAAATCGTTTTGGGAATCTTTCTTGGGTGGGTCTATCTTTTGAGTTACATCTATCTCTTCATCTTCATTGAGCCCTTTTTTGAATTTACGGATGGCTGTCCCCAGAGCCTTCCCTAAACCAGGAATACGACTGGGGCCAAAGAAGAGAAGGATAATTCCCAAAAAGATAAGAACTTGCCATGGCCCTATGGACATAGAATACCTCGTGCTTTGTAAGATGCCAGCTTGACCAGAATTTGGCAAGAAAAGGGTTGAATATTTTACTAGACGACAATCTCAGCTATTTGATGACAGTCTGAACAGACCCTTAAAACAGATTGTTCAAGAGAGTATGGTCTGTAGATTATGAGGCATTGATTTTTTGAATCTTCATGTGATTTTTATTGAGTTTTTTGAGGTCTAAACTTTACATTTGATTTTTTGATAGCTTCTTTTTTCCCTCTTTCCTTGTTGAGACGAGTGATTTCAGGTTGAGCATGTTCTAAAGCTTTATGCCAAAAATGGAGATCCATTGGAGAGATCGTATGGTCAATGCGAGCTAATAAAAGACCCATTGGGAGAGCCTCATTTCTTAAAAATCCAATCTGTCGCTTTTTACTTTTTCCTTTAAACTCTTCCATGTGAATCAAATCACTTTGTAATTGTATCGCTGATAGGGCTATATTTTGTTCTGAATTAAACATGCCCAGCTCATCTCTCATCAGATGTTTGAGATTGGAGTTTTGGACTAGCTCTAAAGTGGTGAGAGGGTTATCAGGTTCGCTCTCGATGGTGGAGCGGACATAGGCTAAGAGCAGGATAGAAAAGAGTTCTGACGGATTGGATTGATCCAGTCCCATCTGGTTCCAAAGACAGAGGTAGTGATCGAAAATTTCCAAACCTTCGGAAGACTTGTAGACTTGGGATAAGAGAGGAAAGGCCTCTTGTAAAATTCCTAAGTCATGGGCTTCATGAAGAGCTAAAGAAGGGTCTTTTAATTTTAAGATTTTTAAGAATTCTTCTCTGCGTCTGGGTAGAGCTGTTTGTTTTAATGTCTTCACCGATTCAGCCACTGTCTTTCGCAATTCGGGTTCAATAGTGAAATCTAACTTGTGGGCCAATCTTAAAGCTCTCAGTATTCTTATGGGGTCTTCAGAAAGACGCCCCTTTGGGTCACCAATCATTTGGACAACTCTATTTTTAATATCTTCTAGACCCTTACAGTAATCTAAAATTTCATTTTGAATAGGGTCATAAAATAGACCGTTGATCCTAAAATCTCTGCGGTGGGCGTCTTCTTTGGGGGTGCCAAACAAATTATCTGTATCATCTTCATTGCATTCATCAGGTTTCGGACTTCGTCTAAAGGTGGCGACTTCATATTGTACAAATCCTCTTCTAACTAGAACAAGACGAAAGCGTTTTCCAATAATATAGGATCGGGGAATAAGACGTTTTATTTCCTGAGGCTTTGCTGCTGTTACAATATCAAAGTCCTTTGGAGCCATTTCAGTTAAAAGATCTCGTACACATCCACCAACAAGATAAGAGGCATGTCCAGCTTCCTGTAATGTGTAAATAATATGAAGGGCTTCTTTATCTATCCAATCTGTATGTAATTGGGGCCGTATTGAGGTGTCCATGAATTTATCTTTATCTCTTTCTATATTATCGCTATATTGACCTGCATAAGGTAGAAGGTCAAAGATGAGATATGTGGACAATTTTCACTATGACAGGAGGGGGCCATCAGATGGAAAGAAAATAGTATTTCTTCACGGACTTATGGGGTCATGGACAAATTGGAGGGCTGTGTTTCATTTTTTCTCTGATAGGTACGAGATTTTTTCATATGACCAAAGAGGTCATGGTCAATCATTTCATCCTGCGGAGGGTTATGCCCCTGAAGATTATGCAGAAGATTTAAAAAGAATTATTGATAATTTAAAATGGGAAAAATTTTACCTCGTCGGACACTCTATGGGGGGGAGAAATGCCCTTATCTTTTCTTATCTCTATCCAGAACACGTGGAAAAATTGGTTATTGAAGATATTTCTCCTTCGACGTCTCTACAGACACAAAAAATAGAAGATATTTTAGACAAAGTCCCTGTTCCATTTTCTGAAAGACAAGAGGCTAAGAAAATTATTTTCGAAGAATTTAAAGAAGATCAGACTTTAGCCTCTTTTCTATATTCTAATATTGTTCAGACATCTGAGGGGCAGTGGAATTGGCGGTTTTCCAAATCAGGTGTTTTAGAAAGTGTCTATAAGGGAGGAAATTGTTGGGCTGAGGTGTCTGCCCTTAAAACCAAAACTCTTTGGATACGAGGAGAGCACTCCAATGTATTTACTCAAGAGGATTATGAAAGAATATTAAAGCTCAACTCTAATATTTCTGGGAGTTTAATTTCTAGAGCAGGGCATTGGGTACACTATGAACAATTAGAATGTTTCGTGAATGCTTTAAAAAAGTTTTTCTGAAGGCTTTCAAAATCTCAGACAACTCTGAGGTTCGCAGCTCGTCTTCGCCGAAGGCTAAAAGCGTAAGCTGGATAGTGCTTGATATGATCTAACCTAGAACAAACTTGCCTTTCCACGAATACGCCCTGCGCCTCAGAAAACTCGTTTTGAAAGCCTTCAGAAAAACTTTTTCTTCTATTCTCTCTTGGTGGCACAAATCACTCTTAAAACTTTCAAAATCTCAGACAGCTCTGAGGTCCGCAAGCTCGTCTCCGCCATGGGCTAAAAGCATAAGCTAGGTAGTGTTCGATGCCATCAAGCATAGAATAAACGATCTCTCCACGGATACGCATTGCGCCTCAGAAAACTCGCTTTAAGAGAAAAATAAAAGCCCTTTTCCAGCACCGGCTAAAAGCGCAAGCTGGAGAGTACTTTCAATGCAGTCTAGAACAAGAATGGAGTCAACTCAGACAGTTCTTAAGGTTTGTAGGATAGACTGCCGTCCTTGGGTAAGGCCAATATGTCCTGTCAATTTTGTGACTCTGTCAAAGTTATAAGAGTCAAAAAATAGAAGACTGGTTCCTGCTTATTTTTTCAAAAGTTCATTTTTTTACAGATGAATTTAAAATCCCTTACATTCGTCTAAATGGCACTGGTGTTGCTCTTAATGGAAGATACAAGTGATGGTGAATAAAAAAGAGAATAGTAAAAAGCCAAAGGTAAAATCGAATTATAAGCTAACTATTTTCATTGTTGGTTTGGTTCACGTATTGGTTATATCTGGTTTTGCTTTGAGTTTAGACATAAGGGAGTGGCGAAAAAAATTCTCTTCACAATGGAAGTCTTTTTTAAATGAAAAAGCGGAAGCTCAGGAAAAAATAAAAAAAGAACTTCATGCCGTCAAGGGCCCATTAATTCCTGTAGACTCTTTTCTTGTTAATGTCTCTGGCAATGATGGAAAAATAGCCAATGTAAATATGGAATTTGAGGTCAATAACTTTATTGTTCGTCGTGAAATTGATGAAAGAAAATCGCAGATTCGGGATATTATCATTATTCTTCTCTCTAATAAAAGATATGAGCAGTTTTTAACAAGGCAAGGGAAGGATATATTGAAAAATGAAATAAGAGATACAGTGAACTCCTTTTTAACAAAAGGAAGGATCAATCAAATTTATTTTAAAAAACTTGCATTAAATTAAAAGTCGAAAGTGAAAAGGAAAAGGATAATAAAGGTGAATTTGAAAAAAAAAGAGGTTTTATTTCTTATAAAGTATTTTGGTCGATCTGATTTGCTCACACTATGGTCGAAAATGAAATGGAGTGCTGTCAGCATCTTATTATTTCTTCCTGTAAGTTTATTTTCTCAAGAGAAAATGCTTAAAGGGGCAACTGTTTTGGAGAATGGAAAGAGTGCAACAATAAAATTCTTACTGTCTTCAACTATAGATAATCTGGAGTGGGATGTTGATTATGTGAATAATACGATTCAAATAACTATTTCTGACCTTGGCGTAGAGGGTGGAGAAAGGTTTTCTCAAATTGATGGTGAATATATAAAAAGTATTTCTTCCTTAGAGTCCTCAGCAGATAAGAGCTTGCGTGTTCAAGTTGCTTATAGAAATGGGATAAAAGCTGAAGATTTTAGAGAGAGAGTAACACTTGCTTCAGCAAATAGAGAACTTTTTCTCTTTATAAAAGAGCCCTTAAATAACAAGATAGGATTTCCTGCAGTGAAAGGGTATATACCCTTTTGGGGTCAGAGTCAGAAAAAAATATTAGATAATAAAGAATTTGTTTTATCTTCGAATGAAAAGGTGCCCCACCCTTTTTCGGGGGATCACTTTTTGAAAGCCAGCTCCAAAATATACCAGGCTATCGCAGGAGATCTATTTTCGAATAAAAAAAAGGCTTCTTGGCAAAAGTACAATATTTTTATAATTGTGCTCCTCGCAGTCATTGGATTTTTAATGATTTGTATCCAATGGAGAAAAAAGAAAGAATCTAAAAAAACAATAGACAAAAATCTAGATATAAAAGTGCTCAACCAATACCGCCTTGATTCGAATAAGTCTTTAATGATTGTTGATGTAGGTGAAAAAACATTTCTGCTTGGAGTTGCCAATCATTCCATAACTTATTTAAAAACTCTTTCTTCTATTAACGGCGAGGGCTTTTCTGATGATTCACTTAAAAAACAGAAAAGGAAAGGGGCGAGAGATAATATGTTAAGTCTGCACTTAGATAAATCTTTTAAAATGACAACATCTCAACCTAGTAAAAAAAGTGGTCTTCGAGCAAAATCTTTTGAAATTCTCAGTGTTACATCTCCTATGGGTAAAGGTCATCAAAATGATAGATTAATAAATTCGATAGAAGATAATGGATCTTATAAGAAGAGTGAGAAGATGAGCTAGAGATAAATAGGAGCGTTTTATTTTAAGTCGGAGCTTTCTATAGTGCTGAGATCTAATTTAAAGTGTATTTTAAGGATGAAAAAGCAAATGACAAATAACTTCTTTGGTTTTTATATCTCTAAAAAATACTTGTTCAGAGAAGTTATGTGTAAAGATGCAACAAAATCGCAACAATTAAGATTAAATTTTCTAATATTTTTTCAATGGATTAAATTGATGTGTAGATTTAATAATAAATCGAAAAGTTTTAGTAAGTTAAATGTAAAAAAGGGGATGCTGTAGTTTTTTTAAACAGTTTTTAATGTCAGATATAGGGATAAAAGAACTGTTGGAGAGCATCTCAATTTGATAAAATATAAAGATGGGGGACATCGCATGTCTAAAGGCAGCAGCTTATTAAAAAAGTATAAAGAAGAACCGACAAACTTAACTTCGCAGCAAAAAGATAAGTTGATTATGGAGTATGCCCCCCTCATTAAATTTATCGCACAAAAAATAGCTGTCCGCTTACCTCCTAATGTTGAAGTTGATGATTTAATTTCTAGTGGAGTTATTGGATTGATGGACGCCATAGAAAAGTATGATCAAAGTCGTAATAATACCTTTAAAACATATGCAGAATTTAGAATACGAGGATCTATTTTAGATGAATTGCGCGCTCAGGATTGGATACCTCGTTCGGTGAGAGATAAATCTAAAATGTTGGATAGGACAATTGTAAAATTAGAGTCTCTTCTAGGTCGTTCTCCTAAAGATGAAGAGGTGGCTAAAGAATTGGATATATCTATGGAAGAGTTTTATTTATTGGTGAATCAGGTCAAGCCAGTGAGCTTATTGTCAATTGATGATCAAGTTATCTTTTCCAATGTAGATAAAAAATCTATTCTTGGTGTACTTGAAAGTTGTAAAATTAGTAACCCGTTTAATCGAATTAACTTAAAAATAGTTAGAGATGTTATTACTAAGGCCATTGTAGAGCTTCCCGAAAAGCAAAGATTGGTTCTCTCATTATATTATTATGAGGATTTGAATCTTAAAGAGATTGGGAAGATTTTAAAGGTTACAGAAAGCCGAGTATCTCAATTGCATGCTCAAGCTATTTCTAAACTTAAGAGCAAGTTGTCTGGTTTTTTTAATGAATCAGAAGATCTTTCCGCTTAATAAAGATATTCCTTTGTCTCGATTTATTGGTTTGGGAGAAATTTCTCTTTTAGTTTTTTTATGATGCGAACCTCCAGTTGTCTCGTGCGCTCACGTGTTATACCATATTCATTTCCTATCTCCTGTAGTGTTTTAGGTTCGTCAGCAAGAAGACGGTTTTTGAGAATATAAGTTTCTTTTTCATTGAGTTGCGATAGAATTTCATCAATGTGCATTTTCAATCGATGGATATCTTCTTGGGAAATTATATATTCTTCTGGAGAAATAGTCTTATCGGATTGTAGATCTATAAGAGAACTCTTCGTGTTATCACCGATGGGTTGATCTAAACTCATGTCGCTTGTGTTCATCCTCATTTGCATGAGTTCAACATCTTTTTTAGTTACACCAAGACGTTGACTTATCAGAGCAACTCCACTGTCTTCTCCTAAAGCCTCTAATTTTCTCTGCTCTTTTTCTAAATTATAAAAGAGTTTTTTTTGTGCTTGTGTCGTACCAATTTTTACCATTGAGTATTGCTTTAATAAATATTCACGTATATAACCTCGAATCCACCAAACAGCATAGGTTATAAGTCGAACACCTTTGTAGGGATTAAATTCTCTCACTGCATGCATCAGTCCAACATTACCCTCTTGAATCAGGTCAATAAGGCGTGTTCCAAATTTTGAGTACTCTGATGCAATTTTGATAACAAATCTTAAATTGGATGTGACAAGTTTTTCTGCGGCAACTTTGTCTTTTGTTTCTCTATATTTGACAGCGAGTTCATACTCTTCTTCTGGCGTGAGGAGAGGATATTTTCGAATCTCCATCATATATTGAGCCACAGGGTCATCGGGGCTGAGAGCCTTTATCGATGGAGAAGGAACAAGTGAGTGTGTGGGTCCTCTTGCATTCTTTGAAGAGCGATATTTTTTCTTCTTTCTTTTCTGTATTTTTCTTTTTTTTGACATTTTATCTGAGTAATTGATTAAATTTTTTGCTTAAAGTTTGCTCAATCATACTTTTAAAAGGAGTAACAAAAAGTGGTATTTCAACGTTAATCTTCACTTCTGTAGGACTGGTAGTGTAGACGGCAAGATGGGCCTTGAAGCGACTGCCTTCAATCGAGCCAGTCAGGTTTTCATTGTCAAATTGGCAACGGTAACTACTATCTAAAGATTTCAAACTTTTGTCATCTGGAAGAGCGGCCTTAATGCGGTCAAAGGCCTCCTTAGGATCCAGTTCTGTCTTTTGAAAAAAGTTAATCTTGGGCATAGAGAGAAGCTAATTCCCTCTCATTGAACTGTCCAGTGATATATATCAATCTTTGTAAGAGCTTCACTTTAGGGTGGGGCGAACTGGACTTTGTTTATGTGAGAAGCTCAGGTGGGTCAGAGGGGCTGTACTTGGGGGGTTGCGACTGAATTGACTCTATCCAGATGTCATGTCAATTTTATAAGATGAAGTTTCAATCTCTACGCGGAATGAATGATATTTACCCTCCTCAGATTTATTCATGGGATAAGCTTTTAAAAACAGTCTCCTCAGTGGCTGGATATTATAACTTTTCTGAAATAAAAACACCAATTTTAGAACCAACAGCTTTATTTCAAAGGGGAGTTGGTGAATTCACTGATATCGTAGAAAAAGAAATGTATACATTCGAAGATCATAATGGAGAGTCATTGACGTTAAGACCAGAAGGTACCGCCTCTGTCGCACGCTCTCTGATTCAACACAATGTTCTTAGAGAAAATCCTATTCAAAAATTATTTTATATTGGTCCTATGTATCGTCATGAACGTCCACAAAAAGGACGTTATAGAGAGTTTTATCAATTTGGATTTGAATATTTTGGCCCAGAAACAGCCATGTCAGATGCGGAGTTAATGACTTTACATTGGGATATTTTTAAGTCTCTAAGTTTAAATGATGCTATAGAATTACATATTAACAGTCTGGGATGTTCTGATTGTCGAAGAAAATATAATCAGAGACTTTCAAAACTTTTAGAAGGTAAGAAAAAAGAATTACCAAAGTCTTTTCACCCTCGAATTTATAAGAATCCCCAACGTGTATTTGATCAAAAAGATGAGGCCTCTCAAAAAATAGTCTCTGATCTTCCCATCCTATTGAACGAAATCTGTGCTGCTTGTGAAGTGCATCACAATAAATTGAAGGAAGGACTGTCCAATTTTAATGTTCCTTTTGTGGAAGATCCGTATATTGTGCGAGGTATCGATTACTATACGAAAACAGCCTTCGAATTTGTTACAGATAAATTAGGAGCGCAATCTACTGTATGTGGTGGAGGGCGATATGATGGACTGGTTGAGCAACTTGGAGGGCCAAAAACTGCAGCTGTGGGCTGTGCTGCGGGGATTGAGAGATTGGTTCTTTTGAGTCAAGAATTAGAGGGTGTGAAAAGTGTGGTAGGGCCAGATATATTCTTAATCTATCAGTCGGAAGAAAATTTTATGCAAGTGCAGTCTCTCTGCCATCAATGGCGTGAGAAGGGTCTTCGTGTGGATATGTGTGTTGATATTCAGCCAATGAAAAAACAAATGAAGCAGGCTGATCGTTGTTATGCTCGATTCTGTGGAATTTTAGGGCATGAAGAGGCTTTAAGTGGCTCTTTGATGTTGAAAGATATGAGGAAAGGATCTCAAAATAAAGTGACACTAGAAAAAGTAATAGAGTATTTGAGATGAAATTTGTAGATGAAATAAAACGAACACACTATTGCGGGGAAATCAATACATCAAATATTGGTAGTGATGTTGTGGTCATGGGGTGGGTTCACGCACGCAGGGACCACGGGGGATTAATATTTATTGATCTCAGAGATCGTTCAGGCATTCTTCAAGTTGTTTTTAATCCGCATGAGAGACCAGATTCTAAGGACCTTCGTGGTGAGTTTGTTATTGCTATCAAAGGGTGTGTGTCTCAAAGGCCTTTAGGTATGGAAAATAAAGACATCCTCACAGGTGATGTTGAAATTGCAGTGAAAGATTTTGAGATTTTATCTACATCTCAAACGCCCCCATTTCAAATTGAAGATAAAAATGTAAATGATACCCTTCGATTAAAATATCGTTATTTGGACTTAAGAAGACCTATACTTCAAAGAAACTTGAGGGTTAAAAATCATTTTTTACATATTGTGCGTAAAGTTTTAAATCAAGAGGGTTTTATAGAAATTGAAACTCCAATACTTTATAAAAGTACACCTGAGGGTGCCCGTGATTTTCTTGTGCCATCCCGTATGAATTCTGGAGAATTTTTTGCACTCCCTCAAAGTCCACAAACTCTAAAACAGCTTTTGATGATAGGTGGTGTGGATAAGTATTATCAAATTGCAAGATGTTTTCGTGATGAAGACTTAAGGGCAGACCGGCAACCAGAATTTACACAGATTGATATGGAGATGTCTTTTGTTAATGAAGAAGATATACGTCTTGTGACTGAGAAAATTTTGCGGCTAGGATGGAAAGATATTTTAGATTATGAAATACCAGAAATTCCAGTAATGACCTACGAAGAAGTCATGTGGCGGTTTGGTTCTGATAAACCGGATTTGCGATTTGATATGGAGTTGTCTGATATTACTGAACAAGTCAAAGGCTCTGGATTTAGAGTTTTTGATAGTGTTATTTCTCAGAATGGTAGAGTCAGAGGGATTTCTGTTCCCGGTGGGGCAGAATTATCACTCTCTCAAATTGATCGTCTGACAGATAGAGTGAAACAACATGGTGCAAAAGGGTTGGTTTATATAAAAAGTTTTGATAATGGAAAAATATCTTCAAACATTTCAAAATTTTTCTCTGATGAAAGACTGATGAAAATGGTTGAATGTTTAGGGGGGGGGCCAGGAGATCTGTGTTTAATCGTTGCAGATGACTTTAAAGTTTCCTGTGCAGCCTTATCGGCTCTGAGATTACATTTTGGAAAAGTATTGGGGTTCATAAATGAGGATGAATTTCAGTTTTTATGGGTTACAGAGTTTCCACTATTGGAGTACGATTCCGAAGAAAAGAGGTGGGCTGCAGTCCATCATCCATTTACATCCCCAGTCGATGCCGATCTAAGTATTTTATTGGATGAAGAGAAAAAAAATTTTTCGAAATTGAGAGCAAGAGGATATGATTTGGTCTGTAATGGAAATGAGTTGGCTGGGGGCTCTATTCGTGTTCATAGAAAAGATGTTCAAAAAAGAATTTTTAAAGTACTTGGGTTATCAGATGACGAAGTTCAAGATAAATTTGGATTTTTTAATGAGGCCTTAGACTACGGCCCTCCGCCTCATGGAGGAATAGCATGGGGGTTAGATAGGGTTATTATGTTATTGTGTAAAACAAATGCTATTAGAGAAGTGATCGCTTTTCCTAAAACAACACGGACTCAATGTTTGATGTCAGGAGCTCCTAACCCTATTCGGCATGAGCAAATGATTGAGCTAGGAATTCGCTTAAGACATTCTTCTGAAAAACGATCAAAAGAAAAAGGTCTATGAAAAAGACAGCCATTATTATGAACCCAAAAAGTGGAAGAGGGGATGTTCTAAAAAATTGGTCTGAATATAGAGAAACAGTTTTCCATCTTTTTGATAATTTTAATGAGTTTCTGACAGAGAGAAAGAATCATGCATTAGAATTAGCTCAAAGCTTGATAAAAGAAAAGTATGAAAAATTTGTTGTTGTTGGGGGAGATGGTACGCTTCACGAGGTTGTTAATGGCCTATTACAATCGGAAGTGAAGGAGCAGGACTTGCCGACTCTTTGCATGATTGATGGTGGGACGGCATGTGATTTTAGTCGTACCTTATATAAAAAGAGAAAGTCTGATATGGCTTTAAGATTAATAACTAGCTCCAAGACAATCAGTGTTGATGTGGGTAGAGTGGAGCTGAACTCTTGTGAAAAGCCTATTTACTTTATTAATTCCTCATCATTTGGCTTAGGGGGAACAGTCGCCAAGGAAATTCATATGAGTCGATCGGATAAAATGAGTAAAATGAACTACCTTATGACATCTTTAAAACATGTTTGGCAATCTCGTCCGGTCAACGTCACAGTTCGAGTGGGGGGGCGTGTACTTTATAAAGGCAATACGTTTAATGTTTTTGTTTCAAATGGCATGTATTCAGGGGGTGGGATGGTATGGGCTCCTGATGCTCAGATTGGAGATGGTCAGTTGGATTTAACTATTATTAAGGATATACCTAGGCAAATATTTTTTGTGATTTCTCCACTTGTTTATTTAAAAGCCCTACATAAAGTGAAGGCTGTGATTTTGAGGAGAGTTTCTGGGGTAGAGGTTCATTCCGATTTAGAGACAGATATGGAATTAGATGGTGAACCCTATGCAGCTCAAACGGCCAGATATAGTGTGCTTCACAAAGCTCTTCGGTTTTCTATTATTTAAGCTACTATAAAAACTTTCACTTCCTCTGAAGAATCTTCTCTTTTTATTCTCATATTTTTATAATATGTAGTAAGATATTTTCAAATCTATGCTTTAGGCTCTTGGCCATTATTTCTGTTTAACACAAAATAAAAATATGAGTTTTATTTTCTATAGGAAATTCTTTTTGACTTTAAGTTGGATTTTATTTTTAGCCACTCAAAGATTATAATTGATTTATTGCTCTCTTTCTTCTTGGGAGATCTGCGCTTAACTTTTTAATTCCACTTTGACATCAAGCCTTTTGAAGCCACGAATATTAAAAGGATCAGCATCTTTGAAAACTTTATCTTTTAATTTTATAAGCCAGTACTCATCTGTTTCTTCAATGACTTCATAGTTTGTCGAGTCAGCTAGCTCATTGTTGAGATATACAGAGAGAGTTTCAGGATATGATACAATTTTAATAGGAGTGATCTCTTCAAGATTCTCTTTTAAATTTAAATACTCATATGTGACTTTTATTTCTGCTCCGGGAGGAGGAGGAGAGTGAAATACAATGTGTCCATTCTGGATGGAATAACCTTTATGTATAGTTTTAGAATTGATTTCTACATGGACCCTCTTTTTATTAATAGGTCTGTCATTAATCAGTGGCCACTCTGATTCATAAGAGGGCTTTCCATTTTTCATATTTGATCTTTTAGTGAGGTATTCAACTCCTTGAAAATACACAGATGAGTTAACTTCTACACGGATTCGTCTTTCCTGAAGAGGCAGGTTGGGGTTTAGACCGACATTTTCTTCTGAGATATAATTTATTGTATAGACAGATGAAAATCGATTGCTAATTTGTTCAAATATCTTATCAATAGTTGTATTCCCTCTTTTGAGTTCTTTAAAATCAAAAAATAATCCTTCTGTGACACTGACAACTGAGGGATATTTAAAATAGTTCTTAGAGTAACCGTGCCATTTTGGGCTAATGACAAAAGCTGTAACAGCAGATTCTGTTAAGGCCGTGAGGACATCGGGATATTCTGGTGCATAGTAGGCCTCTTTTTGGTGTCTATCAACAGGCATCACCCAAGAGCCAATATCTGTAAACATAATGACAATTCTTCGGGTATTCGTATGCCAGTTTGTTTTCGTCGCAGCATCCTTGAGTGCTCCTAATGAGTTTTCTTTTGGATTGCCTCCTCCTTTTGCTTTTAATCTGGATAGCTCAGCAATAAAAGCATTGAGGTTTTCATTTTCAGGAGTAGAAGGGTCGTCCTCTTTCCATCTCTTGCAGAGCTTTAATGTGCGATCTTTAAATGTGAGGACACAGAGGTTAGCCTTATAGTTTCTTTTTTCAAGTTTGGTTACAAAATTGGTGATCGAAGTCTTCACTTTATCGATTGTTTTCTGCATAGAGCCTGTAACGTCTAATACAAAAACAATGTCTAAATCTTTAGATATTCTTTTTGAATTCTCAATTAATCTGTAATTTCTAATAGGAATATCATTTTCATAAATGCGGAGATCAGCTTGTGTGAGATTATTAATATCAAATCCCTCATCATCTATGATTTTGAAGTCTAAAGAAGTATGATTGTTATCTAACCTTTCTTGTCTAAAAGTAGTTGTCATTTGTTGGTACTTAAAAGAATTTACACCCTCTGATTTTAAAAATGTTTTTTCAAATCCGTAATTGCCGTCACAACTACTTATCACCAGAGAGAAGATAAAAAAGATTCCCCATTGATTAAAAGATATAAAAAAGGATGTGTTTTCTTTTTTTGTCATAATTGATCTCTACCATTATCTTAATCTGTTTTTTAATTTCTTAATCTTGACATAATTGATGCGACTTTGTCACTTTGAGAAAAAACACAATACAAAAGTCTTGAGATTTTATGTCCATTCCTTAAGGGTTCGGGGGGTAAGGGCATATTATTAACATTGTTAGGACTAGCTTTTGAGATAGGCGTTCTTTTGATATTATTTAAGAGTATCTAATTTATTTTTTAAAGTTTTTTTTTATCATTTAGGGTGTCTTTTATATTTACGAAGTATATCATGAAAAGAGATGGGCCCCTCTCTGAGGAGTTTTAGAGAGGGTGTAAATTGTAAAACAGTACTGGCTAGTCCTATTTCTTCAGAAGATGTCCAGTTGACGATGACAACATGAGGGTATTGGGACAGCCATTTTATACGTTCTTTGGTAGGATAATATTCAGGATAACCTGAAGGATTTGCACTTGTTGTGCAAATCGGAAAATCAAGTTTTAAGAAAAGCTCCTTAATAAATGGATGGGAAGAGCAACGCAGACCTAACCATCGCTTGTTACTGAGGAGTCTTTTATCTAGATGTTTTTGAATATTTCTCTTAACTGGTAAGATAGCTGTTAACGGACCTGGCCAAAACTGTTTAAGAACTCTCTTGACATCCTGATTGATTTCTACAAATTGAGAGGCCATATCGATGTCTTTAACGAGTAAGCTCATAGGGGAAGTTTCTTGACGTCCTTTGAGTTCGTAAAGTTGCTCTAGAGCTTTTGAGTTTCTAATGTCTACACCTAACCCCCAGACAGTTTCTGTGGGATAGGTTAAGATGAATCCATCTTGTAGAGAGCGGATATAATTGTTATTCATTGATACGTTTTCTATTGTCTATTTTCTTTAGAACAATAGTATTATATACTTTATCATTCAAGATAGAATTTGATTCTATCAGGCATAGATATAAACGACCTTTCTGCGGATCCGCCTTTTTTCTATGGGAAAAAGACTTTTATCTTCCCCTTAAAAGCTCAAACAGCTTTGAGGTCCTCAAGCTCATCTCCCTTGGGAATTGACTTTGTAAGGATGATAAGTAGGAAGAGTTTTTCTGAAGGTTTCCAAAAGCTCAGACAACTCTGAGGTTCGCAGCTCGTCTCTCTTCGAGATACGCCCTGCGCCTCAGAAAACTCGTTTTGAAAACCTTCAGAAAAACTCTTCCCTGCCCGTTGTTATCTCAGTGGCACAAATCATTTTTAAAACTTCCAAAAGCTCAGACAACTCTGAGGTTCGCAGCTCGTCTCTCTTCACCAATTACCCTCTGCGCTTTGAAAAACTCGCTTTAAGAGAAAAATAAAAGCCTTTTTCCAATGCAGGCTCAAAGTGCGAGCTTGTGGCGAAGGCTAAAGGTGCAATCTGGAGAGTGCTCGATGGCATCGAGCATACAATAATAGAATAAACGATCTCTCCATGAATACGCTCTGCACTCTAGAAAACTCGTTTTGAAAGCTTTCAGAAAAACTCTTCCCTGATCTACATTTTCTAATACGATTCAAAAATAATGTTCTCTGGACTGAGTCCTCTGGACTGCAAAAGATTGTCAGCTAAATTCACCATGTCGGGGCGGCCACAGAGATACACTTGAGTGTTCTGAGAATCAAAGACCAGAGAAGTTATATGATCTACAAGACATCCTGACTTTCCCTTCCATTCCGCTTTGGGGGACTGTACAATATATTCGAAATCAAAAGTGGTACTTTCCCTTTTAAATACTTCCAGTTCTGATTCCAAATAAATCTCCCCTTCATTTTTTACCTCTACCCAAAGATGCATATGGACATCGGGAAACTTTTCCCTGTTCGAAGAAATAAAAGATATATGTTGGGCAAGACCTGTCCCCGTACAAAAAAAGAAAACATCCTTTTTTGCAGGATTTTTAAAAAGGCAGCTTCCCCTTGCCGAAGTTATATTTATGGTAGAATGGGGTTTAAGTTTCGAAAGATACTCAGTGGTGGGGCTATTTTCTAAGTGACGTATGAATAAACGTAAAGAGCCTATCTTGCGATCATCTGCTGCAATAGAGAAGGCTGCCATTTTGGGCTCAGGAGTCTGAGGAATCTGAATCAGCAGGTGTTGGCCAGATTGAAATCTATACTTTGAGGCACTGATTGTGAGTTCAAAAATAGAATCTGTGAGTTTTTTATTAGAGATGAGCTTTGCTGTTATAAGTTCCATTGCATATTTCCTACCTATACTTTTTTCCTAATATATGTGAGTGGCCCCTATATTGACTGATGAGAAAAAAGACTTTACTTCATATTTGTCAAGAGGATTCCCTTTGGGATTATTATCAGATTTTTGTTTTTTTCTGAGAAATGCCAATGATATGTTGTGACTTTAATGCCTTAGAGTTTGTTGCCCTATCCTATAATTGTTATTCCGCTGGTTATATGCCATGACTTTGACTTTTTATAAGGGCATACGTATAAAGACATGTATTTGATGCATTGGGTAATTAGTGAATGCAGTGAAGGGACCTAAAGTTGAACTTTAGTGAATTACAGTTATGTCATCCGCTGTTAAAAAATCTTGTTAAAATCAACTTCCATAAGTGTACACCTGTTCAAGAAAAAGTCATGCCAGCTATTTTGGAGGGGAAGGATATCTCAGCTCTGGCGCAAACGGGAACGGGAAAGACGGCCGCCTTTTTGTTGCCACTTTTGGATCGTATTTTAAGAACAAAAACCAATTCCGAAGATTTAAAAACAAGAGGATTTCCCCATTGGAAATCTGGCCAATTTGTTCTTATCTTAGTTCCTACAAGAGAGTTAGCAGAACAAGTATATCAAGATTTTAAAAGATTCACTATTGATATAGATGTCGAAGCCGTTGCTATCTATGGCGGGTCCTCCTATGAGACTCAGAAAAAGAAAGTCGCAGATCGAGTCGAGTTTGTCATAGGAACACCTGGGCGTCTGATTGACCTATATAAAAACCATATCCTTGATTTTCGACAGGTGAGAGCTATTGTCTTTGATGAAGCAGATCGTATGTTTGATATGGGATTTAAAGATGATATGCGCTATCTCCTTCAGCGTATTCCAAAAAGTCGTCAATATTTAATATTTAGTGCCACATTGAATTTTGACGTTCTTCATACTGCTTATCGCTTTGGAGCAGATCCTGTAGAGTTTGATTTATCCAGAGATGTCGTTAAATCAGAAAATGTTGATGATTGCATTTTCCATATTGGTGAAAACGATAAACCTCAGTATTTGATATCGCTTTTAAAAAAGGAAAATCCCAGACAGACTATTGTTTTTTCAAATTTTAAAGTTCATGTGGAACGTATTGCAAACTTTTTGAGAGCTAATGGGGTTCCTGCCATGGGGATTTCAAGTCTTTTAACACAAGGGCAACGTCATCGTGTCATGATGCAATTTAGAGAAACCAATAATAATCAAAATGTTTTGGTGGCAACAGATGTTGCAGCTAGAGGTTTAGACATTCAAAATGTCGATGTTGTTATTAATTATGATTTACCAGATGATTCTGAAAGTTATGTGCATCGTATTGGTCGAACAGGAAGAGCCGGTGAGTGTGGTCATGCTATGAGTTTAGTGAGTGAAAAAGATGTAGAGGCTTTGCAGAGAATAGAAAACTTTTTAAAATATAAAATACAGATAGGATGGCTTGAAAATGATGAACTTGCTCAGAATATGAAGCCTATGTTATCGGAGCGTGACTTAGAAAAATGGAAAAGACATCGTCAACCGCAATCCTCTTTCAAAAGAAAAGAGTCGAGTGATAAAAAGAAAAAGAAATTGAATTCTCGTCAGAAGAAGCCCGGTCGCCCAAATAGAGATGAAGTGGCTCATAATCATCCTCTTGGAGTTCATCGTGATCGTCAATCTGGTCGACATAGAACAAAACAGGAGTCTTATATTCAGAAGAAAAAACCAAAGCCCTCATTGAAACGTCGAAGTCTTCGTAAAAAAACACCTGAAAGAATAAAAAAGACCAATAAAGTGCTTAGCCTTTTTAAGAAGCTATGGGATTCTATCTAGCCATTGAAAAGATTTTATAATAGAACGGCATTTTAATAATGAATCTTGAAAACTTTTAAGATGATCCATACATGTTAGAATTACAAATTCTTTATTGTTTTGTGAGATCACCTGTTCCGCTTGTTTTTTTGTCGATGTATTGATGACGTTAAGAATATAAGACTCCTTGTTATCTAAGGAGTATTTTTTTATACCTAAAACATCAAAGCCAAAAAGAGGAAACTCACGAATCCATTTATGGAGAAATCGAGTGAGACTTTCTATTTCAGAAGAATGTTTTCTAATTGTTAAGGTGGCCTGTGTGCCGTTCTGAACAGGCCCTCTGTATAGAGATAAAATCCCATTTATATTTACAGGAGGAGGGGAAAGATACCAATCGGTATTGTTACTTGTTAATGAAAAATGAGTATCCTTAAAGTGATGAGCCGTACTGGGAGTATGGGCTCTCTTATTCACTGCAGAACCACTTTGGGAGAAGGTAACACATAAAATAACAAATAAAACTTTCATAAACTGTAGATTAAAATTTTTTCTGTGTTTGGACAAGACAAGAAAAGTGGTTCCCCATCTCATATTGCCTTTTCAGCGATTTTTTAATGACGTTTATTGGTGAAGTCAGGGCAAAGAAAGAGGTCTTTGGCAATGGATATCAAAACCTCTTTTTTATGACTTCCCTTATGGCGAAGAAAGGCTATTTTTAGACCATCTGGACTCAAAACTGGGTGTGTTAGCTCATATTTTGAATGAAAGACTTGTGTGAGACATTTTTTTTTGAGATTAAATAAAAAGATCTTATATTTCCCATCGATATGATTAGAACTAAACAATATGGCGTCACTTGTTCGGTTCCAAACCATACCTTGAAAAGAGTCAACGTCTTTGAGGATAGTGTATTTGATTTGCCCGAATGAATTACCAAGAACCCATTCAAATTGATGGCTTTTAGGATTCCAGTGTTTCCAGACTAAATTTTTAAAATCATTAGAGAATCGAAAATAAATTTGAAATGCTTTTGGATATTGAATCACAACTTTTTTTTTGTTCTGTTTATATAAATTCAATTTATAAATTCGACTTTGATTTTTATCAATGGAATTATAAAACAACTGTATGTCTTTATAAACTTGTGGATCTCCATCATAACCAGCATGATGGGTGATGCGTTCAATATTAAAACTATCATGGTGGCTACGATATATTTCAGTTGTTGGAAAGCGGCTCAAATGGGGTTGTTTTTTATTATTATGTATGGTGTCGCTCATGATTTTAGGGGGAATAGAGTGAGTTTTGAGTTCATCTGTTGTGCTAGCATAATATATCCATTTGGGTGTCATATAGAATGATAAAATAGCTCCATCTTGATGGGTCATTC
Source organism: Bdellovibrionales bacterium (assembly GCA_965116215.1). Classification (GTDB taxonomy): domain Bacteria; phylum Bdellovibrionota; class Bdellovibrionia; order Bdellovibrionales; family JAKFYE01; genus CBDBKL01. The sequence continues at coordinate 1,664,832 of OZ220494.1, forward strand.
TTTTCAAGGTCTTTTGAGGCAAGTTATAAAAATAGATCTGTTTAAGATGGTGATGGGCGTGTCCTCCACTCAAAAGCCATAGGCCCCGTTTCCCCCATTGTGCAATAGAGTGGTCGCCCTTTAGTGGGAATGATTGGGCTTTATCAAGAAGAACTTGGTGAAAGTGCTGTTGATCTAAAGTGCGGCATGTGGATGTCACAAATAATAGGATTAAAAACACAGTGATATATACCGTATTGCGCTTATGAAAGATATTGTCTAGAAGAGAGAATAAATGTTGTTTATACATATTTAAATGTCTTCTGTATGAGTGATTGGGGGATTTTTCTTTTTAAGTTTTTCCAGTCTATCATGATGGTGTTTTTGGGTCTAGATTTCCTTTGGTGAATGTTGATGTAGATAGAGTAATGAGTCACTGAGTGTTTATAGGTAAATGTTTTGGGTGCTGTTCTTAATTTTTTGACTTTGCCTGGCCAAATGAGTTGATTTTTTAACCAGGGGGCATAATTGTTTTTTTGAAAGCCAAAGGCTCCTTGGTTTTTATAGACATCAATGTCCCATACCCAGTGTTCTGGCTTTCTTCGTGGTTTCATGAGGGGCAATACATCCACTTGATTTTCTTTAAAGGCCTGACAAGATTTTATCAGAGGGCAGATAAGGCATTTGGGGGATTGGGCAGCACACAATGTGGCTCCGATTTCAATCAGAGCTTGATTGAGATCAGCAACATGTTTTGTATTGGCCCATTGGTCAACTAAGTTTTGAAGTAAGGTTCTGCCTTGGCTGGTCCACCATTTGTTGTTTAGGGCGTAGTATCTGGATAAAAATCGGATGACGTTTCCATCGAGTACACCGACACGCTCAGAATAGGAAAAGCTGGTAATGGCACGGGCGGTGTAAGGCCCAACTCCTGGCAATTCAATCCACTTTTTCCAAGTTTTGGGAAATTTTGTTTGGCTCAGTATCTTTGCTGTTTTGTGAAGGTTTTGGGCACGATTGTAATACCCCAGTCCAGACCAGGCTTCATAGACATTATCTAATGGAGCTTGGGCTAGAGCTTTGACATCTTTAAATTCCAAAAGCCATCTTTCAAAGTAGGGAATTACGGCTTGTACCGTTGTTTGTTGTAGCATGACTTCTGAAATCCATATTTGATAGGGGTCTTGACTGAGTCTCCAGGGGAGAGGACGAAAATTTTTCCGATACCAATTGAGAAGTTGTGTTCGTGCTTTCATTTTATCCACTGTAAAAGATCTCTCTTTTTTTTTCTACTTTTTGTTTTTTATGATGTGTGAGCCTATAGGTCTTGAGTCAAATTGGTTGAGAGGGGCTTTGTCAGATTTTCAAAAGACCAGAGTGACTTTCTTTTTCGAAATGGGGTTTTGGAAATAATAAAGGGTAAGAGTCTTTCTTCCGCTCACTACTGTGAAAGTGAATCATAGAGGGATTTAAAGGCTATAGGCAACGACTTTAGATTCTTTCCTGCACCTTGAGCAAAATGAGATCTTCCACCTCCCTGTCCGTCAAGTTGAGAGGCCACTTTTTTAAGAAGTGTTCCAGCATGGTATTTTTGAGTCAGATTTTGGGAGACGGAGACAATAATGGGATGTGACGTCTTTCCCTTTCCTACAATGACAATAATACCTGATTGGATTTTGTCTCTTAGAGAATCTGCGACTTGTCCTAATACGGCTTTGTCCTCTAAATCGATATGAGCCGTTATGAGTTTTCCACCATCTATATTTTTTGCAGTATTGAGGATTTCTTTAATATCTATTTCTTTTTTATTCCATTGAATTAATTGTTTTTTTAAGTTTTTAATGTCTTGTTCGAGATCTTTTATTTTTTGAATAATAGGCGTTTTTGTATGGATTGTATTGTATGAGAAAGATGTAGGGATATTTTTTTCGAGGATAGTTTTTCCCCAAGTTTCAGTGAGCCCAAAGTATTTTCGGTTTATCAAGTTTTCTCTGGTGTTATTCATTAAATAAGCAACAGCTTCTTGTCCCGTTAGAGCTTCTATCCTGCGCACTCCAGAACTCACTCCCGTCTCTCTTACGATTTTAAAGACTCTTATAGCTCCTGTGTTTTGAACATGGGTCCCGCCACATAATTCAAGGGAATAGTCTCCCATTTTGAGAACTCGAACAGAGTTTTTATACTTCTCTCCAGCTAAAGTGAGGGCCCCTTTTTTCACAGCTTCATTGTAGCTGCAATGGGCGATTGTCACAGGGAGGTTGTTAAAGATTTGTTCATTGACTTGAGCTTCAATTTGAAAAATCTCATTATCAGTCACAGGCTTGTTGTGAGTGAAATCAAATCTTAAATGTGTTGGCTCCACCAAAGACCCCGCTTGAGTCACATGCCTTCCTAAAACATTTCGTAAAGCAGCGTGAAGGAGATGAGTTGCAGAATGGTTATAGGCAACCTCTTGGCGATGAGAGGGTTTCACATGAAGCGAGAGTGTTTGCCCAACGTGTATTTCCCCTTGAGTCACAACAATATCATGTAGGTAGCAATCTTGAACTCTTGTACAATCCTTAATATCAATGGATATTGATGGATTTGAGCCCTTTCCCTGATCCCCGACTTGTCCACCCCCTTCAGCATAAAATGGTGTTTTATCAAAAATAATAAAGCCTGACTCACCTTCTTTTAATACGTCGACATTTGTTTTTTCTTTTGAAATTTTTAATACGTTAGCTTCAGCACTTAATGAATCATATCCTACAAATAGAGTGGGATTTTGGTCTTGAGTCCATTGGAGAAGGAAGGTCTTATTTTTTGAAAAGTCCTGCTTTTTCCAAGAGGCCTGTGAACGTTTTCTTGTTTTTTCCATTTCACTTTGAAAAGCACTTTCATTAACATGAATACCATGTTCTCTACAAATCACCCGAGTGAGATCCATAGGGAATCCATATGTATCATAGAGCTTGAAGACCAGTGTGCTATCTAGGGTGTTACCAGCTTTTAGAGTTTTTAAAGCTGTGTCTAAAAGTTGTGTTCCTTGATCTAATGTTTTAAAAAATCGACTTTCTTCATCTTTAGTGGTCTGTTGAATCAATTCTTTATTTTGTTTTAACGAGGTGTATTCATCTCCCATATCTTCAATAACGCATTCAACAATAGAAGGGAGTAAAGATTTCGAAGATAATTTTTTCCCAAAGCGTAAACCTCTGCGCATTATACGTCTGAGAACATAGCCTCGCCCTTCATTTAGAGGGAGAACTCCATCTCCAATAAGAAATGCTGTCGCACGGGCGTGGTCTGCTAAAACCCTGTATGCGGCCATGACGTCTTTAGAGGCTCTATAGGGAAGGTCTGTCAGTTCTTGTATTCTTTCAATAAGGGTTTGAAAGATATCTGTTTCGTAATTGATGGGTGTGTTTTGTAAGACCGCCGTTAGTCTTTCAAGGCCAGCCCCCGTATCAATACTGGGGTGAGGCAATGGTTCCATCTGGCCGGAGGATTTTTCATCAAATTGCATAAATACAAGATTCCAAATCTCTACGTAACGGTCTTCTGAAGGAGAAGTTTTAGGTCCATGATCATAGAATATCTCAGAGCAGGGGCCACAGGGACCTGTTTCTCCCATTCTCCAAAAATTATCCTCGGGTCCACAGCGCAGAATTTTACTTATAGGCACTCTCTCTTGTTGATGCCAAATGTTTGCAGCTTCATCATCATCTTTAAAAACTGTAACATGAAGTCGATCCATGGGAATTTTTAATTCATTCGTTAGAAAATCCCAGGAAAAATGAATAGCTTCTTTTTTAAAATAATCTTTAAATGAAAAATTTCCCAGCATTTCAAAGAATGTGTGATGTCGTGCTGTGAATCCTACATTCTCGAGATCATTGTGCTTTCCGCCTGCACGGACACACTTTTGTGAATTAACGACTCTCTTATGAGGAGGTTTTTCTAGTCCCAAAAAAAATTTTTTAAACTGATTCATTCCTGCATTAGTGAATAAAAGAGTACGATCTTCCTCATCGGGAACAAGACTGGAGGAGGGAACTCGAATATGTCCTTGTTCTTTAAAATAATTTATAAATGCTGATCGTACTTCAAAACTCTTCATTAAGCACTTTCTGTATAATATGAGAGGAATATCCCCGGTAGGCTAACCATCTCATAATTTTTTGTTTTTTATTGTATTCTTTCAATTGTTCCTTTCCAAAATGTTTTATGACTAAGTGATAGGCTTTATGAGCCTCTTTATCATCAGTTAAGGTGAGATAAGGCAACCCTTTTTTCTTAAGGACATGTTGAATATAGGAGTTTGATTTGCCCTTATGGTTTAAATTTTCAAAGATTCTGCGGGAAAGAATCTGTGGGGGAGTCAGCCATTTTGATTCCTTAGCATATTCAAGAGCTTTCTGGATCTCATTTTTTTCGTGAAATGGAGAGAGTTTCTCTATAAGTTCCCTCTCTGAATGATCTCGGCGGGCTAAATAACGAGTGAGTCGATCTATTGCAGATACCTTCTTTTTTTTTAAGTGTGAATTGTTATTTTCTGGGTCAGGCATGTATTTCTATTTCTTACGTTTTCTTTTTTTGGGCTTCGTTTCTGTAGATTCTATAGATTCTATTTCGAGATTGGGAATGTTATCCCAATATGTTTTGCTTTCAACAGCTGTCTTTTCAAAATCCTTCCATTTTCTGTCGCTTCCCCCCTTGATCCCTTCATAGCGAAGTGCAAAGTCCTTTGGGTTTGTACTTAATTTTTGTGCTTCACCGTAGTCAATGATTTCGTTTGTAATCAATTGCATGAGGCTTTGATCAAATGATTGCATTCCAAAGGAGATAAACCCATCTTCTATTGCTGAATGAATTTCAGATGTTCTATTGCTGTCTTCAATAAGCTCTTTGATGCGAGCATTATTAATCATAATTTCTACCGCTGGAATCGGTCCTGTACCGTCTTTTTTTTGAGCCAGTCTTTGGCAGATGATGGCTTTCAAGGTGGTACTCAACTGATTTCTGATTTGTATTTGTTTGTGTGATTCATAATGAAGCAAAATACGACTGATAGATTCGTGAGTATTGGATGTATGAAGTGTTGAAATGACAAGATGGCCCGTCTCTGCGGCTAAGAGGGCTGTGTTGACTGTTTCTTGGTCGCGCATTTCTCCAACAAAAATCACATCAGGGTCTTGTCTTAGAGCGGATCTGAGAGCTGCGGCAAATGAGGGTGTGTCTGATCTTAATTCTCTTTGAGAAATCAGACTGCGTCGGTCGGATAGAGCAAATTCAATAGGATCCTCAATAGTGATAATATGTTTTTTCTTATTTTTATTAATATAATCAATAATAGAGGCGCACGTTGTCGTTTTTCCAGAGCCTGTGACTCCAGTGACTAAGATCAGCCCTCTTTCAAAATTGGCAATTTGCTCTACTACGGGAGGAAGATGTAGGGTTTGAAAATCTGGGACTTTAAAAGGAATATTCCGAAAAACGGCTCGAGCAAGCCCCATCTGTTTAAAAACATTTAAACGAAATCGGCCTAGGCCGGAAACACTGTATCCCATATCAATTTCGTTGTTTTTTTGGAAAGAATGTTTTTGAGATGTGCTCATAAGCGATAAAGCCATTTCTGCAATATCTTTTCCATTTATTCTTTCATAACTGGAGTCCAAGACTTCTAACTGTCCATGTCGACGGATGACAGGTTTTACACCATTCTTCAAATGGATATCGCTCGCTTCACGCTGAAGGGCATGAGTCAGAATTTTATTAATGTCCATTCACTTAGTTTAAAGGGGAACGGTGTCTAAGGGAAATGCTTCTTCTGCTAAAGTCACACCTGGGTAGGGGATGAGGTGAGCCACACAAGTCGCTCTTTTATCAACGAGGAGAGTTTTTGCAATGAGTTATTCCTATTGACTCATTTCTCTTGAGACACGTACTCTACGCTTTCATGAAGACATTCTTTATCTGGAGTGCCAAAGGGTATGGATTGGGAGATATAAAAAGTGCACCCGGAACCTTTGGAACCATAGGAGTTCTTCCTCTCTGCTTGGTCTTATCCTTTTTGCCGTCACTATTGGCTCTTATTTTCACTTTTTTATTTGTACTTTTTGCCATCGTTTGTGCTGAGTTTTATGAAAGTGAGATGAAGACGCATGATTCTAAGAAAATTGTCATTGATGAAATGGCAGGGTATCTGGTGGCTATGGTTTGGTTACCTATAACATGGCCTTCTTATATTTTGGGGTTTACGGTTTTCCGCCTTTTAGATATTTTTAAACCTTTCCCTATTTCATTTATTGAAAAAAGACTCAAGGGAGGAGTGGGTGTTGTGATGGACGATGTTTTAGCAGGTCTTTTCACCAATGTGTTTCTACAAATCCTGTACACACAGACCCCCCTTCTTGGACAAAAGTGGCCTCTATGAATGAGAGGGCTTTTCGCTGTTTGGAAGAATTAAAAAAACAGAGAGCGACATTGAGCCTAGCGGAGAGCTGTACAGGAGGACTGCTTTCGGTGCAATTAACAGATTTACCTGGAGCGTCGGAAGTATTTTGGGGAACCATTGTCTGTTACGCTAACTCTGTCAAAGTTGAAGTCTTAAATGTCTCGGAGGCCCATCTCAAAAAATATGGGGCTGTGAGTACGGAAGTCGCTGTTGACATGGCGCGTAGGACGCGAAAACGATTGAGCACGACATGGTCTCTGGCTATCACTGGTGTGGCTGGTCCGAGGGGTGGAACACCAAGGACGCCAGTGGGGACTGTCTGTTTTGGTATCTGTGGCCCAGATATTGAAGAGACAAGGATATGTCATTTTAACGGTGACCGAAGGCGTGTTCGTGAGGCAGCAGCTCATATGGGTCTGTCTATTTTAGAACATGCACTTTTTAAAAAAAGAGAGAGAGCTTGAAGACAGTAACATTTTAACCATTAAGGAGAAGAGGCTATGGGTTTAGATACAGAGAAAATAAAAGCACTGGATCTTGCTATTTCATCGATTGAAAAACAATTCGGTAAAGGTTCTATTATGAAACTAGGTGGAGATGGAAAAGCTCTGCAGGATAATATACCGGTTATCAGTACAGGCTCTCTAGCTTTAGATATTGGTCTCGGAATTGGTGGGATTCCTCGCGGGCGTATTATTGAAATTTATGGACCAGAGAGTTCAGGTAAGACCACTTTAGCACTTTCAACCATTGCGGAGGCACAAAAAGACGGAGGTGTTGCGGCCTTTGTGGATGCCGAACATGCTCTAGATGTCAGTTATGCACGTAAACTGGGTGTCAATACGAAGGACTTATTGATTTCTCAGCCAGATACGGGAGAGCAGGCTTTAGAAATTACGGAAACCCTAGTTCGTTCGGGAGCTGTTGATATCTTAGTGGTTGATTCTGTGGCGGCCTTGACTCCACGTGCAGAAATCGAAGGAGACATGGGAGATAGCCATATGGGTCTTCAGGCGCGCTTAATGTCTCAAGCCCTTCGGAAGTTAACGGCATCTATTAGTCGCAGTCATACAACGGTGATTTTTATCAATCAAATTCGAATGAAAATTGGAGTTATGTTTGGGAATCCGGAGACAACAACAGGGGGGAATGCTTTAAAGTTTTATTCTTCAGTGCGTTTAGATGTTCGTCGTATTGGGGCCATTAAAAACGGAGACCAAGTGATAGGAAATAGAACGGCAGTTAAGGTCGTTAAGAATAAGATGGCCCCTCCATTTGCCCGTGTAGAGTTTGATTTAATGTATGGGGAGGGAATTTCTCGAGAGGGGGATATTCTGGATCTTGCTGTTGGAGAAGGTTTGATTGAAAAGTCGGGGGCATGGTTTAGTAAGAATGGTGAACGTTTAGGGCAGGGACGTGATAATGTAAAAAAATATCTAAAAGAAAATCCTAAACTTTTGGAAGAGCTGCGTGAAAAAATTCTGTTAACCAAAGGTATCATGCAAAAACCGTCGTCTGTAGATGAGCCCCGGCCTCGGAAGATATCAAAAAGAGCAAAGATGAACTAAAAAATAGGTTAAGAACACTTCAATGATGTCGCCTTGTTTATCGTTTCTCTTTTTATTTGTCCTTTGAGCCTTCGGCGAAGACGAGCTTGCAGCTTTTGGAGTCGTCTGAGTTTTAAGGGGGAAGATAAAAATCCTTTTCTTACAGATAGGCTTGATGGCATAGAAATCTATACTGCCTAAACACCAATCCACTTTTGTTTGTCGATTGAAAGATAAGACAGTTGTTTTATAAAAGTTCTAAAACTTTTATATGTAGACTTTTGTCTTAATTTTTTTAGAGAGCATCTCAGTGAAATGCATTTCTATAGAGCTTTATAGATGTTTTTTTATCTTCATTGTCAGGATGTTTGGATAGGGAAGATGGAAAAAGATATTTACTTCTTCTTACAAAGATAAAAGTTTCAAAATATTTCCACTCCTTTTTGCCTCCATGAATTGAGAATTGATCGGAATGAGCCGAAGTCAATCTTATGGGAAAAAAAATAAAAAACTATTTTCCTATAGTGCTATTTCTCATAATGGGTTGCTCTTCAGGTATGGAGACCTTGGTTGAACAATCTCAACACTATCGGCAAAAATTTTATCCACAATGTCAATTTCAGCAAAATCTTCAACCCTCGCCCTTTTCTTCTCTTCAGAGAGGACAAACACTATTTGTTCAAGAGAGATTTTTTCCAGCATTGAGTCATCGATCTATGACGATGCAAAAGCATTTGAATTATATTCGGGCCCAAGAGGGATGGGAGACATTTTATCACCCTAAAACAGGTATTAAAAATGATGTTGTGGTAGCTGTTATAGATGCTGGAGTTGATATAGATCACGAAGATATTCGGTCAATGCTTTGGGTCAATAGAGATGAAATACCCAATAATAATATTGATGATGATGGTAATGGATTTGTTGATGATGTTCATGGATATAATTTTGCAGATGATAATGGAAACCCTAGGCCAGCTTATTTCCCTCGGCAAGAGTGTTCTAAACTGTCTTCTCATGGAACACATGTGTCTGGTCTGATAGTGGCCGATTTCAATAATGGACGTGGTGTAGCAGGAGTGATGGGAAGTAAGGCTCGGCTCATGTCTCTGAATGTATTTGGAAAATTTGGTCAGGGTTGCTCTGCTCCCAGCCATGTTTCTATAGCAGATGCTATCCTCTATGCTGTCGACAATGGAGCAAATATTATTAATATCAGTTTTGGGAGTGCTATTGGGTCTCAACGTCCTGATGTCTCTATACAAAGGGCCATTGTCTATGCTCTTGATCGAGGTGTTGTGGTCATTGCATCGGCTGGAAATAGTAAGGGTCAAGGTAAGGAGTTAAAGATGCAACTGGAGGGGGCATCTTGGCCAGCCTCCTATGGGGCACAGTATGCAGGTATGATTACAGTGGGTGCCACAAGTGTTAATGACAATCAAAAATGTCGGGTTTCAAACTATAGTTCTGTTTTTGTAGAAATTGGAGCCCCTGGGTGTGATTGGCAAGAGTCTAAGAATGGAATTTATTCCTCTCTTCCGGGTCAGCAGTATGGGTTCTTGGGGGGAACGTCCATGGCGGCACCTATAGTTGCTGGAGCTGCTGCCTTAGCTTATGGTTTGATTCGAGATCGATCAGGTCGTATCCCTTCTCCAGCAGAGGTTGAAGATGTTTTATTAACAGGATCCCGACGTCAATGGCATCTTGTTGAATCTTTTAAGGATGGAAGAGTTGTTGATTTATTAGCTCTAACTGATGTCATTAATAGGCGTTACCCATTCTATAGTGACCTCTCTTATAACACGATGGGTTTTCATTCTGAGTGTGGCTAGTAAGTTGTGATGGGCCCTCATAATCACCTATAACAAGAATGGCTTTTCGTTCTGAGTGTGATAAGATGAGGATGATACAGCTATAGAAGTTTCGTTGTTCTTAAAATTATGAAGAAGAGCTTTTGATAAAAACAAAAGCCTTTGGTTATGATGTGTAAAGACTGAAAAAATAATGAAGAAGTAAAGAGGCCTGAATTAAAGGAATCGTTTTGGATAAAAGTAAAGTCTATCTTTTACAAAAACGTCTTTATATCTTAGCTCTTTTTTTAGGCCTCATACTTATGGCCTTTAAATTTATTGCATATGAAATCACCAATTCTAAAGCCATTTTTTCAGATGCCTTAGAAAGTATAATTAATGTTGTTTCAGCTCTTGTTGGCTTTATTGTTATTATAGTCTCAACAAAACCTGCAGATCGTAATCACCCCTATGGTCATGGAAAAATAGAATATTTTTCTGCAGCCTTTGAGGGTGGGTTTATATTTTTTGCGGCAGTGTTTATTATTATGGAGTCTGTGCCCTCTTTTTATAATGAGGGGGATCTTAGATCTATTGACATAGGGGTATTGATTACTGGATTGGCTGGTTTAATGAATGCTGGTGTGGGGCTTTACCTACAGCGGTTGGGACGCCAGTCGGATTCATTAGCCATGCAGGCGAGCGGCCAACACTTGCTGTCTGATTTTTGGACGAGTGTAGGGCTTGTTGTGGGATTACTTTTAGTGCATTGGACTCATTGGACATGGGTGGATCCCGCTCTGGCTATATTGGTTGCTCTCTATTTACTTTATAATGGGGGAAGACTCATTCGTGAATCCATTGGAAAACTTATGGATGAGGGTGATATGAAACTGATTGAGAACATGAAAGAGTTGTTTCCAAAGTTTATTACTTCTGGAATTATTCAAATTCATCATACAAGAGTTTTACGTTCCGGACAATATCATCATATAGATGCACATGTTGTTGTTCCTGAGTTTTGGAATGTTTCCAAGGCTCATGATGAAACAAATGATTTTGAACGACGTTTTTTGGAGGGATCTGGAATCAGTGGTGAAATGCACTTACACCTTGATCCCTGTCGTAGGGCTTATTGTCGAATTTGTGCTGTCAGTGATTGTCCCATTCGTACGGAAACTTTTCAAAAAAGAGAGCCTTTTTCTATTGATGAACTTTTAGATCCAGAAGAGCCTGAAAGGTACAAAAAGCGTGGAAAACCTATTTATTGAATTGCATTTTTATAATTGAAGATCTGTCATCATTGTTTAATCTTCTGTTGAGAGATTAAGAGAGTTCTATCTTTATTATAATTTAAAATGAATTTTATTGTGAAAGTTTTCTTTTTCAGTTATCCCTGAGTTTCAATGAAAATTCGTTTAAAAGATAAAAGACTATTTATGAAATATTTAGAAAAGAATCAGCAGAAAGCTGTACAGGGATGTTATAATTTTATACTTGTTCTAGATCATTTAAAGCCAGATTTTAATATTGGAAAAATTTTTCGATCTGCTGATGCTTTTGGTTGTTGTGAAGTGCATTTGATTGGTATTGATTATTTTAATGTGGCTACCTCAAAGGGTTCATTTAAACATGTCCCTGTGAAACTTTATAAAGACTTTGGAGAATCTTATAATTATCTAGAAAAAGAGGGATATGACATATTTTTACTGGAGATGGAAGCGGAGCTTTCTTTGGGGATGGAAAAACTTCCGCAGAAGACGGCTTTTGTAGTGGGTCATGAACACTTTGGGTTAAGTTTTCATTCAAAAGATTATGAGCGGGCTCGTTCAATAAAGATTTCTCAAGTGGGAAAGACACAGAGTCTGAATGTGAGTGTTGCAGCATCTATTGCCATGTATGAATATACACGGCAGCATATCAAGCCTTAGTTCAAAAGGAGGATGTGGTGTTTAAAACAGTTAAACATCCGATAGACGCTTTTGATCAGTGGTGGCGTCAGAGACCTCAAAAAAATGTTAAAGAATCCACATGGACAGTGCTTTCGACTCTCTCAAAAGATAATCAACCAACATCTCGAGTGGTGCTTCTAAGAGATTATTCAAAAGAGGGATTTGTATTTTATACCAATTATGAAAGTCAAAAAGGGGAAGATATCTCCCATAACCCTAAGGTCTGTCTTTTGTTTTATTGGGGGGAGCAAGAGAGGCAGGTGAGAGTTCAAGGGCAGGTGACTAAAGTCAGCAGAGAGGTTTCGGAAAGATACTTTCGCTCTAGACCTAGAGAGAGTCAGTTAGGGACATGGGCCTCTTGTCAGTCTCATCCATTGGTTCATCGACAAGAGTTGGAAAGACGTTTTAAAAAGGCTTCAGAAAAGTTTGCAGGTCAAGAGGTGGAGCTTCCTAAATACTGGGGAGGATATTGTGTTGTTCCCAATTATTTTGAATTTTGGAGAGGAAGGTCAAGGCGTCTTCATGAGCGGTGTATTTTTAAAAAAGAAGCGTCGGGAGATTGGAGTCAATCCTTACTTTTTCCATAGTGTCATAATTTGACATATAGAAGCTAAGACTAAATCTGATACCTATTGTTATGGAAAAGTTTGTAATCACACAATATCTTATAAAATATTCATCGAAATTAAAAAGATTTGGGCAGAGAAGGAATAAAATTTTAGCTCATGGAAAGTTTAAAAAAATCACTGTTGATTTTTTGGAAAACTGTTAGATGAAGTCTGAACCATTATGGTTTAAAGGGAAAGGTACTGGCATCGTTAATTAAAGGGCTTGTGTTATTTCGTTATAGGCTTTCCTCTTTTTTGCTGCTAGATCTGCTTTATATCTTCTGAATCTTCCTATCTTTTTTCCTCCTTTGAGTTGTGACCTTCCTTTTAATCCTTTTCTCTTTTTTTGCTTTCTTACGGATAACAGGGAAAGGCACTGGCATCGTTAATTAAAGGGTTTGTGCTACCTCTATGATAAGGAATCCTGACCCCTGTAGCATTGTCTGTGACAAAGACAGAATAATCAAGATCTGTTCCAGCGGAGCCAAACACCCAGTACTTACCATTAACTCCGCAGCCATCAATGACTTTCACTAACAGCTCAGGGTTGCTTTCAGAAAAAAAGTAAAATAGTGAGGAGGTTTTATTCACCCCGTTGAGCATAGCTTTTTTAACCCTTGCCTTTTGACTCACTTGATCTCCAGAAGAGTTTTTGTAAAACACTTCAGCCTCAACATGAAACCTTGCGCCTTGAAGACAGACGTTATATTCACTCTCAAGGCACTGATAATCAAGTACAGGGTCTTTAACTTTAGTTTCAGCATAGTTTGAAGCATCTTCAATCGTGTAGAGTAGGGCCTTTGAGGCATTAGCTTCACTTGAGCCCATCTTTAAACCCTCATGAGAAGAATCGCTGCTAAAGCGATTAAATCTAGCAAAGCCAAACACTCCCATAACGGTCGTATAGCTTCTATTATTGATGTTCTTATTTTTATAACCTCTACCATAGGGAACAAAGGGGTCATAAGAGTAGTTTTCTATATTATGCTGAAGACCTAAGTTATGACCCACTTCATGAGCTAAAACATAATTGTCACCGAAGCAGGAAAGTTCACTATTATCATCTCCATAGAAAATAGCACCAGTGGCTGCAAATTGGGCAGCTATCTTATTATCTTCATCCTTCCTTCTAGTTTGAGCCACACCACATGCAACTGGTTTTTCTTTATTTGTTAGAGCATAGAGAAGATCTACTCCGTAATCTGATCTCACATCTGATAAGATATCAATCATAAGTCTTTGTGCAGGATATACTCCGACTTTTTCAAGTGAGATATTGTATTTACGATCGGGCTGAACGGCAACTGTTCTAAGCTTTGCATTTACATTTGAGCGAGCAAAGATCACATTGGCCTTTAAGACAGCAGTTCTTACTCTTTGCAGCAGCTTTGCTCTATTAGAAAGTGAGCTGGGGTAGATAAATGCAATATCAATCACATGTATTTTATCCTGTGAGGCCTTCTTTAAAACCACAGGCTCTGAGGACTTTTTGTGAGATGAGGGCTGAATGGCGTGATTGGGCTTATCTAAATCAGTTCCTACAGCACACAGAGGAATATTTGGTAATTGTGCAAAAACTTTTTGCTCAAAGAATAAAACAAGAGAGAAATTCAAAAGCAGAGAAAAAGCTATATTCAATACTTTCATAAGACACACCATGATTTGACTATCAATATTCCTTGTGTTCTCAGAAATGCTTAATTGATTTCTATATCAGTCAACTTCATTGACCACCAGCTTTTTTTACTCAACTCTTAATTGAGTTCTTTAAATCATGTGGACAAGTTTTATACTATAGATTAAAAATCAAAAATTTGAATTAGAAAAGTAAAAATCCTAGACCAATTTTTTATTCATCTAAACACAAGATTTAAAGAGGATAGTTATAAAATAGAGGGAAATAATAAGATGATAAAAAGCCAGAGTGGAACATCTGTCCATTTAACATAATTATTAAAACTCAATAAATGAATTAAACTTTATATCACTGAAGTCAAAAGGGTATAAAATGTCATAAAAATACTTTAAGCCTATTAGAGTTTCATTGATCTTACCCTTATGACCAGAACTCTTTCTTCTTCATATTCTCTTGAAGACTGAATTTGAAGATTAATGAATGTATGTGTTTTGCGAATAGAAATCGACAAGGACGTTGCGATTAATTTGTGCCTCAGAGGTTGTCTTTAGCAGAGTTAACTGATGAGCGAGAGAATTTGTGGCCTCTGTAATTGAGGTAAAAACATCTTCATTCATTTCATCAACTAATAATTCTCCCGCTGGGGTTTGAACAGACATGCGCGTAGCAATAGTGGGAGTTTTAGGTCGCTGTCCAGGGACTTCATTAATTTCTACAGAAATGACAGATCCTTTGGGTATAAGAGTCTCTAGTTCATTAAGTTGTTGGTAGATATAGGCTTTGACTTCTTGCTCATTGGATGTGCCCTTTGCAGCCCTTCTTTCTTTGATGCTCTTTTTTGTCTCTTTAATATCTGCCTGTGTCATAAATGCCACCTTTCTGAGGAAGACATATAACACAATGTGATTATGGTTCGGCGAATGTCAATGGATACGGGCTGCTCTATGGCGTATTGCAAATAATGTGATTTAAAGTTGCCAATTTATAGGAATAAGGCCTTTGGCCTGTAGGTAGGTGTTGGTCGTAGAAAATGGCTTACTTCCTAGAAAGCCTCTATGTGCAGACAGGGGAGATGGGTGGGGGGCTTTAATAAGACAGTGCTTTTCTTTGTTAATAAAAAGGGCCTTCTTTTGGGCAAAGCTACCCCAGAGAATAAAGACCAAATGTTTTTTTTCCGTGTTCAGTCGCTCTATAATTTTATCTGTGAAGGTTTCCCAACCCTTATTTTGATGGGAAGCTGCACGGGCTTTTTCCACAGTGAGTACGGAGTTCAATAAAAGAACTCCATTCTGAGCCCAAGGTGTCAAATCGCCAGTCTTTGGGATAGGGTACGCTAAGTCATTATGGAGTTCTTGAAAGATATTATTCAGGGAAGGGGGAATGGGAACATGAGGTTTGACAGAGAAACAGAGGCCGTGAGCCTGACATGGACCATGATAGGGATCTTGTCCAATGATGATTGTGCGGACGTTATCAAAGGGGGTGAGATTCAGTGCGCGGAAGATTTCTTTTCCATGGGGATAGATAGTTTTGCCTGAATGAATCTCAGATTCTATAAATTGTCTGAGTTGAACCATATAAGGTTTTTGAAACTCATTGAGCAGGCGGCTTTTCCAGCTGGTTTCTAATCGTATTCGTTTTTCATCCATAACATTCTCGGATATCCGATTTCTCTGCAAAATAAGTTGAGAGGACTTAATTTACATGAAAGTCTTTAAAGGTCTAGTGTCTACCTGTTGAGAGGGTTTTTCTTTGGAACTGAATTGTATTCAGTATATACGCATCATGGGGTTTTATTTATGGGGAAATGCATTATAATAGAAGGACTCTGTTAGAGGGGGTAGGTCTATGAAAGAATTTTTGATGACAACTATAGTGATCGCATTTTTACCCATAATGTCAATGGCTCAAGTTCCTGTAGAGGATGTGGAGTTGGCTATTGAAGCTGAGACCGTTGAAATTACTGATTTAGAGGCCGAAGCAAAAGTGGCGAAGGAACATGGGTCAAAAGAAGAAAAGGAGAGATTACGCAAAGCTGAGGCCAAACTTCAGGCGATTCGAGCTGAAAAAAAACGTATTAAAAGAAATATAGAGAGAGAAATTCGTCGTCATGAGCGCATTCGCAGGCAAGCTGAAAAAGATCGTGAAAAAGCCGAAAAGCAGGCGAAAAAAGTCGAAGGCGAGATACAAAAAATAACTAAAAATGCGGAGAAAGTCAGAGCACGATCCGAAAAGAAATTAGCTCAGAAGCGTGTGGCAGAAGAAGAGTTACGAACATTGGAAGAACAGAGGGATGATTTAAAAAAGGAAGAAAGAAAGATACGTAGAAACTATGAGGAGTTAAAACAACAGATTGTGTCTTTAAAAAGACAAAAACTTGAACTTCAAGAGGAAGTTAAAGCCGCACAAAGAGCTGCTGAAAGAGAAAAAAAACTGGCAAGGAATGCAGAAAAAAGAGTAAAAACGGAACGTGCTAAAACAAACCGTGCTATGAAAAGGGCTCGAATAAAGGTGTTAAAGGCCAGAAAGAGACAGAAGGTAGGTGAACAGAAAAGAAAAAAAGCTGAGGCAGCGGCTAAAAAATTAAAAGAAAAAAGAAAATCTTTGCAGAAAAAATAACTTTCAATACATTGTGCTCTTCTGATTCAAATAGTGAAAAAGGTTCACTCTTTTATATCTTGGATTTTTAATGTTCTTATGGTTTGATAAAAGACATAAACTCCAGAAGTTTGAAGCCATCTTATTTTTTTCAGAGTGGTTTTAGGATCATTCTGAAAAGAAAGATAGAAGAGGTTCTGCTGTATGAGTGATGCACAACGATTATCTCTATTCAATGTTATACTTGATAAGACAATAAAGCCTAAAATACGACATCCTAGGCGTCCTGTTTCTGAGTATTTTGGTTATAATACCTTTGGTTTGGGTCAAATGCGAGAGAAGTTGCCAGCTGATGCCTATCAAGGTCTATTAAAGACCCTAGAGCAGGGCAAAAAGTTAGATAAAAAGGTAGCTCATGCCGTAGCCTTAGTTGTTAAGGAGTGGGCGGTGGCTAAAGGGGCAACACACTTTTGTCATTGGTTTCAACCCATGACGGGATTGACGGCTGAAAAACATGACGCTTTTATCTCTGTTCAAACAGAAAATCACTCAGAGCTACGAGTGATGGAAAAGTTTACTGGAGATCAACTTATACAGGGTGAGCCAGATGCATCGAGTTTTCCAAGTGGAGGGATGAGAACAACTTTTGAGGCCCGAGGATATACGGCTTGGGATCCCACTTCGCCTATATTTCTTGTTGAGGGAGAGCATGCCAAAACAGTTTGTATACCCTCTGTATTTTTCAGCTATCATGGGGAATCTTTAGATAATAAAATGCCCCTTTTGAGGTCTATTCGTGTTTTGAATGAAAGGGCTTGCCAGTTTTTAAAACTTATTGGTGATGTTGATGTCAAATCTGTTACGGCCACATTAGGTGTCGAACAAGAGTATTTTCTTGTAGATAAAAGATTTGCTGCGGGACGGCCTGATTTATTAATGACAGGAAGAACAGTCTTAGGTGCTCCTTCCAAGAGGGGTCAGCAATTAGAAGATCATTACTTTGGTTCCATACCTTTGCGTGTTTACGCATTTATGGAGGATCTTGAGCAAGAACTTTATAAGTTGGGTATACCGATTAAAACCCGTCATAATGAAGTGGCCCCCTCTCAATTTGAGTTAGCACCTGTTTTTGAAAATGTAAACATTGCCACTGATCACAATACATTGACAATGGAAACGCTAAAGCGTGTGGCGAAACGTCATGGCCTGCTTTGTCTTCTTCATGAAAAACCTTTTGCAAATATTAATGGTAATGGAAAGCACTGCAATTGGAGTATAAGAAATGATAAGGGTGAAAACCTTTTGGAGCCCGGAAAAACACCACACCAAAATTTGCGGTTTTTATCTGTGTTGTCTATTGTCCTCGTGGCGGTGAAAAGACATGCTGGATTTTTAAGGGCCACTGTGGCTTCGGCGGGCAATGACCATCGCTTGGGAGCTAACGAAGCACCTCCAGCCATTATATCTGTTTTTTTGGGGACCACTTTAAATAAAATATTTGATGCTGTTGAATCAGGAGAGGTGGCTGAGAGTGTAGACACACAAATGATAGAGTTGGGCGTTGCAGAGGTCCCCAATATTTCAAAAGATAATACAGATAGAAATAGAACGAGTCCTTTTGCTTTTACAGGAAATAAATTTGAATACAGGGCTGTGGGTTCTTCTATGAATGTCTCTATGCCAATGACGGTCCTCAATGCGGCTGTTGCTGAGGTTTTTGCAGAGGCTTCCCATAAATTAAATCAAATGATGAAAACGCAAGATAGAGATGAAGCTGTATTGCAATTGGTTAAGGAGTATATTATAGAATCCAAAGTCATTCGTTTTGAAGGCAATAATTACTCGAAGGAATGGAAGACAGAGGCTAAGAAGCGAGGATTGCCTATACTGGAAACCACTGTTGATGCCCTATCGGTAATGAAGGATTCATCTTCTATTGAATTTTTAACATCTCAGAAGATTTTATCACTGGCTGAAATTCAATCGCGCTACAATGTCTTTGCAGAACGTTATGTAAAGATTGTGATGATTGAACTGACCACCTTGCAGGAGCTTGTTACTAGTTATGTTGTTCCCGTTGTTGAAACTCAATTGACAAATATAATGAAAGCTCATCAAGATATTCAGTCTTCAGAATTAAAGGCTATTCATTCATTGAGAATAGAAATGTTTGAAAAAATCTTTTTAACGATATTAAAGGAGTTGGAAAATCTGATCGTTGTTATAGGAAAAATTGAGACTTTGAAAACAGATGAAGAAAAAATGCAGACTCTTATCAGTAAGGCTCTTCCTATAAAGAAAGCGTTACGAGATGCGTGTGATACAATAGAGCCCTATGTTTCAGATGATCTGTGGGCTTTGCCCAAGTATCGCGAAATCCTGTTTGCCCAATCCGTGACTTAATGCCTTGGATTCATGACCAGTAATGGGCTTTTATCATTTTCTTATTGATACCTGTAAGTATTTTTTTCTCTTTAATTTTTTTCAGCTTTACAGGATATAGTCATCTACTGATTGTATTTTTCTAAACCCGATATTGCTTATGAGATCTGTTCTTAACTCCTATATATAATTTAATCTCAATATTATAAGGGTAAAGAAATTGATTTTTATACACAAGAGTTGGTTATTTGAATCGATACAAGAGGATCTATTGGCTATCCCTTGAATGGATAAAATAGGCTTAATCAATAATTGAGAAAGTCAAAGTCAGATAACTCCTCTGCGTTTTTGATCCCTTTCTATGGCATCAAATAAAGCTTGGAAGTTACCCTCACCAAAACCATCATGGTTTTTTCTTTGAATGATTTCAAAAAAGATGGGACCAATGACATTTTGGGTGAAAATTTGTAGAAGATATCCCTTTTCATCTCCATCAGCCAGTATCCGTAGCTCTTGAAGTGTTTTTAAATCTTCGGTCAATTGAGGGACTCTTTTGGGAAGAGTTTCATAATATGTGTCAGGAACATCTAGAAAGGAAATCTTATTTTTACGGGCAGTACTGACGGCACGACATATATCATGAGTGGCTAAAGCCAGGTGTTGTATTCCTGAACCATTGTATTCATCAATATATTCTTGAATTTGGGATTTTTCATCAGTGGGCTCATTAATGGGGATAATAATTTTATTATCAGGAGACTGCATGACTTTAGAAATAAGTCCTGTTTTCTCGCCTTTAATATCAAAATAGCGCACTTCTCTAAAATTAAATAATTTTTCGTAAAAATCACACCACTTTTGCATGTCTCCAGCTGGAACATTATTAGTGAGGTGGTCTATAACAAAAAAATTCTCTATTGTATGAATTTCTTTATTTACAAAGATATTAAAATCGTCTTCAAATATTGTTTTTTTCTTATATTTTTCTATAAAATAAATTAAAGAATCTCCAATGCCATATATCGCAGGGTATGTCGTCTCTCCTGTGTATGGTTTTGCTCCACGCTTCACAGTGTCTTCAAAAGCGTGTTGGGCATTCTGAACCCGAAAACCAACAGCACAGATACTAGGTCCATGAGTTTTTGCAAAATCTTCTGCAAAACTGTTTGGCTCATTATTTAAAATAAAATGAATATCCCCTTGATAAAAAAGGTCGACATTCTTGGTTTGGTGCCTTCCTATTTTTGTAAAACTAAGTTGGTTAAATAATGCCTCCATCCTTTCAGGATGTGGGCTGCTATACTCAATAAAATCAATTCCATCTAATCCTATAGGGTTATCCATACTCAATCTCCTAAAAATTATATTGGCCCTCTCTTTGAAAGGAGGGGACTATTCACTTTTATAAAGGTCTTTATGAAAAACTTTCTCCTTTTTATTTTTTAAGTGCTTTTCGCACTTATTCCCTTAGAGAGTTTGCTTTATAGTTTTCCTTCTGTTTTTAGAGAAGTATAGGGAGTAAAGAAAGATAAGGTCAATAGTGAATATGACTTTTCTTTATAGAATTTGAACTGTATAGAATCTGTATTTATGGCAGTCAAGTCGAGTGACTTTACCTATTGATCTATAAAAAGCATTCCTGTAGAGTCTATCTATTAATGAAAA
The DNA here is from genome assembly GCA_965116215.1 of Bdellovibrionales bacterium. Classification (GTDB taxonomy): domain Bacteria; phylum Bdellovibrionota; class Bdellovibrionia; order Bdellovibrionales; family JAKFYE01; genus CBDBKL01. Next base: position 1,685,428 of record OZ220494.1, read on the forward strand.
CTGATGCTTATTATTTTCAAACTGAAGTTGGCCCTATGCAAAACTTTGTTTATTTTCTGGGGTCTCAAAAACATGAAGATATCTTTGTTGTGGACCCTGGTTGGGAGGCAGGAAACATATCAAAATTAGCAGAGGAGCAGGGAAAGAGAATTAGTGGTATTCTCTGTACACATCATCACTTTGATCATGTTAATGGCGTGGAAGATCTGTTAAAAAGACATGATGTCCCTGTGTATATGTTAGATAAGGAAATAGATTTCTATAGTTGGTCTTGTGAAAATTTAAAACGCATTAGTGCTGGCGATACTTTAAGCATTGGGGAGGAGAAGTTAAAAATTCTTCATACACCTGGGCATACAAAGGGCTCGGCCTCATATCTTTTTAATCATTGGCTGGTTACGGGAGATACTCTTTTTGTCAATGGGTGTGGACGTTGTGACCTTTTGGGTGGAGATCCTGAAACAATGTATGAAACTCTGTCTCAGTTAGTTCATACTTTATCAAATGACACTATTATATTGCCAGGTCATGATTATGGTCCTCAAAAGACAGATCTTTTGGGACAGCAAAAGAAAACCAACCCTTATTTAAGATTTGACTCATTAAAGGGTTTTCTTCAGCACAGAATGAAATAAGGAATAAATATAACCTCATAATATCTCATAGTGTAGGAATATTTTATTAGGGCTCAGTCTAATTTGACTTTTATAAGAGCTTATAAATCTTATTTTGTTTAGGTGTTTTTTGAAGATACAAGATCTTTTCTTCAATGAGAAGGTGGACAGGGATTCTATTTCATTTGCTATGTGAAGAAGAGAGAAAAGTCCCGCCATGAAGGAACATAAGATGTCGAAAATAAATAAAGATAGTGGTTTTATATGAACTCTATTATAATAAGTTTATGAAGAGTCGTGTTTTTATTAATCGCACAATTAATCTAAGGAAAATTGAGTATCTTGGTTTAGATATGGACCATACTCTTATTCGATATAATTCTTATAACTTTGAAGCTCTTGCACATAATATTGTTATTAATAAGTTAATAAATCAAAAAGGATATCCCAAGTCGATTGAAAAAGTCCCCTTTGATATGAATAAAACTATCAGAGGCTTAGTTTTAGATAAAGTAAGAGGCAATTTATTAAAGGTGAATTGCCATGCGGGCATTCGACAGAGTTCTCATGGAACGAAGAGGATTGATTATTCAGAGCAAAAAAAACTTTATAAAAGTACATATATTGATATTAGGGACCAGAGATATTTTAGTGTTGATACCAGTTTTTCCATATCTTATGCTTTGCTTTTTGCATCACTTGTCGACTTAAAAGACGGGGATTTAAAAGATCAACTTCCTACATATGAACAAATAGCTAATGATATTACTTTTTGTTTGGATCAGGCTCATAGAGATGGAAGTATAAAAAGCGAAGTTCAGAGGAATCTTGATAAATATATTTTAAAAGATAAACGTGTTGTTGAGGGTCTGGAGCGTTTTAAAAAACATGGGAAAAAGATATTTATCCTTACAAATTCTCTATATGAATACACAAGAATTCTTTTGGAATATGCCATTGATCCCTTTCTTAGAGAAAGTCAATCTTGGAAAGATTTGTTTGATGTTGTCATTACAGGAGCGCAGAAGCCACGATTTTTTTGGGATCAGTTGTCTTTTATGAAGATAAATCCTGATACAGGTCAAATGGTTCTTCATGAGGGTTCTGTAAAGAAGGGGGTTTATCATGGTGGTGATGCTATACAATTTACAGATTCTATAGGTGTGACGGGTGAGGAGATTCTCTATGTTGGAGATCATATTTATGGTGATATTCTTCGTTTAAAGAAGGACTGTAACTGGAGAACGGCCCTCGTTTTGGAGGAGCTAGAAGATGAAATTTCATCTTTAAAAAAATCTATGCATGTGGATCGTATGATAAGAGCATTAATGGAGGAAAAGGAACCTCTTGAAGAGCGCATAACCCAAATGTTATCTGCGCACAAGGAAACGGGCAAAGACTTAGATCGCAAAGAATTTGATGAGGTTCAAGAAAGGCTTGCCGGTCTTGATAAGAAATTGAGTGATGCTATCAAAAAGCACCAATCTTTTTTTAATCCCTTCTGGGGTGAAATCATGCGCATTGGTAATGAAGAGAGTTATTTTGCTAGACAGGTAGAAAGATATGCCTGTGTGTATATGCCGAATCTTGCCGACCTTTTGGCTCTTTCGCCGCGATCTTATTTGAGGGGCTACAAGAGCCGAATGCCTCATGAGGCTATACTATAAGAAAAGATATAAAATAAAGTCTTCACTTCCCTCTTGGTCCATACTGATAGTGAATTTTCCTTCGGGTGCGGAGTATTTTTCAGGTTTTTTTTGTTGTCTTTTTTGCTGTCTTTTGATGAGGCAGGTTAATCGGCTGGGTCCTTTAAATATATTTTCTGTGCAGGGGCCATATAGGAACTGGGCCTCATTTCTGACTTTTAAAATGGCGATACTTAAAATGCGAGGTCTTTTTTTATATGGGATGTCTGGTAGCCAAGATGTTTTATCTAAAAAGCTCAAAGATTTTTGAATGGGTAATATATAAATTCTTTTTTCTCCTATTTTCATAGGGTTTGAGGGGAAAGGAGCCATGAGCTGGAGGGGTAATGATCTTGTGGTGATTGTATTAGGAAGGGTGCTCTGTCTTGGGTTCTTTGTTAGTGGTTTGGCTATTTGCTGTTGAGCGGCTTTCGCTTTGAGTCTTTGCCAAATTTGTTCTGTTGTAGGGGGCTCGATGGGCTTTATAAATTGTGTGATGTCTTCTGGATGTATTGTTTTTTTTAAATGAAGATTTGTCCAAACTGTTCTCTTATGAGAAGTGATATTTTGAAATGTATGAGCGAGTGCAAGGGCTAAGTGTATTGTCTTTGTATCCTCTAATCCGAGGATGATAATATCTTGCATGGCAAGGCGTCCATAAAGTTGTTTTTTGATAACATCGGTTAATTCTTTATGGCTTTTAAAAAAAGAAGGTTTAATGACTTTTATGGATTTGGGCTGGATACCTGTTGTAAAAATTCCCCAATATCCTAGGCCGACAGTGAAAATAAAAAATAACCAGATCCATTTCATGGCCTTTGTCTTTTCACGAGTTGTTTCAATTGACAATAAAGACTCGAAGGGATGAGCCCTAGCGTTATGCCTTGGCCGTATAAAGATTGAGGGGGCTAAGGATAGAACAAGTTCATCTCCTTCTAGGATTTGCTTTTAATTGAGAAAAGCAACAGGGGGGAGAGTTTTTCTGAGGGCTGCCAAAATCTCAGACAGCTCTGCGGTCCGCAGGCTCGTGGCGAAGCCTAAAAGCCTTGGCTAGATAATGCTCGATGCAGCCAAGCAGAGAATAAACGATCTCTCCTAATACGCCCTGCGCTTTGAAAAACTCGCTTTAAGAGAAAAATAAAAGCCTTTTTCCACTGCAGGCTAAAGGCGCAAGCTGGATAATGCTCGATACAGTCAAGCAGAGAATAAACTTTGTTTCAGCCAATAGAGTTTATATGTTTGGATTTTATCGCATTCCAAAGAGTTTCCAACTTGCTTTCGAAGGGTTCAGTGATAAAGTAAAAATAGCGTATATCCAAAATATGGAGAGCGACTAGAGTCAAAGTGAAAGAGGCGAAGGAAATTAGGGTTAAGAAAAAAAGTAGCCAGACAAAAAAGAGCGTATGAAAATTTAACCATACAAGGACTTGATCTATGCGACGGGTACCTTTAAAAACGAACTACCGTTATGGTCTTATCGGTAATGGTAGGGTTTCCAAACATATACAATATTATTTTGATGAACTAAATATTGAGTACTGTCTATGGACGAGACAGAATCAAAATACATCTCTCAGAGACTTTTATGAAAACTGCACTCATCTATTGATTCTTATCTCAGATGATGCCATTGAGTTATTTCTTCAGAAAAACTTATATCTTCAAAATAAGCCTACTGTTCATTTCTCTGGTTCCGTTTGTTCCCCTTTGGCCATAGGAATGCACCCTTTAATGACATTTTCTTATGGTGTTTATGATTTAAAGACCTATCAGTCCATTCCTTTTATTTGTGAGAAGGGCAAGATCACTTTTGAAAAAATGTTTCCACAGCTACCGAACCCTTATTTTGTCATAGAACCTGAAGACAAGGCATACTATCATGCACTTTGTGTTATGGCGGGAAACTTTTCTCAACTGTTGTGGGAGGAGTTTTTTTCAGGATTAGAGACTATTCGACTACCTCGATCTGTTTGTTACCCCTATCTAAAAAAAGTTTTTTCTAACCTTATAGATAGAGATACGAGAAAAAGTGCACTGACGGGTCCGCTGCAAAGAAGAGATATAAATACAATAAAAAACAATCTAAAAGCTCTGCCAAATAAAAATATAGAGAACTTATATAAAGCTTTTATCAAAAGCTATGATGAAGCTATTTACAGGGAGGTTGAAAAATGAGTGTTCTTAACGGCAGATACACTATTGTATCCACTGATTTCATTGATGAGGAGATATAAGATGACGGTCCTTGATATTATAGGAAGAAAAAAGACGAACAAAAAAATTGCTATGGTCACTAGCTATGACTATTGGAGTGCCCGTATTTTAAATCAAACAGACATTGATATTTTATTAGTTGGGGACAGTTTAGCTATGGTTGTCTATGGCTATTCAACAACACTTCCAGCATCAGTTGAGATGATGGCAAGGCATACAGAAGCTGTCGTTCGTGGAGCAAAAAGTAAGTTTATTGTCTCAGATCTTCCCTTTTTGAGTTTTCGTAAGGGTATTTCTGTAGCCATGGACGCTGTTCATGATCTCATGGTCAGTGGTGCAGAGGCTGTTAAGCTTGAAGGTGTTGATGGACATGAAAAAACTGTCGAACAGATTGTGAAATCAGGAGTTCCTGTTATGGGACACATAGGATTAACACCTCAGTCTGTTCATGCTTTGGGGGGGCATAGGGTTCAGGGACAATCTCAATTTCAAAGTGGAGAACTGAGAAGGCAGGCCAAGACACTTGAGGACTTAGGGTGTTTTAGTCTTGTATTGGAGTGTATTCCTGAAAAGTTAGGACAAAAAATAACAGAGGAGTTAACTATCCCCACCATTGGTATAGGGGCTGGTATGTACACTGATGGTCAGGTTCTTGTTCTGCAAGATTTATTAGGTGCTAACTCCAATTTTTCCCCGAAGTTTTTAAGAAAGTATGAAGATATGGAAACTGCAGTTTTTGAAGCTGTTAATCGGTATGTTCAAGATATTCAAAAGGGTGACTTTCCTAGTTTTAAAGAGAGTTATTTTTCCCCTGAATATATGACAATAGATCGTGAGGGAATGACTTAAAAGAAGAGCGAATGAGAGAAGGGGGCCAAAGCAATCATTTTTAGAAAGGTGGGATATTCAATGGATGTTATCAGATCTGTAAAAGAAATGGTCGATATTCGTAAGAATATATCAGACAAAAATATAGGCTATGTTCCAACAATGGGTGGTATACATGATGGACATTTATCCTTAATGAAAAAAGCTCAGTCCGAATGTGTAAAGGTTGTTGTCAGTGTGTTTTTAAATCCTTTCCAATTTAATAATTCAGACGATTTAAGTTCTTATCCTTCAAATATTGAACGGGATTTAGGGCTTTTAAAGCACCAAGGCATAGACTATGTTTTTCTTCCTCAGACTGATGAAATCTATCCAGATCGCTATAAGTATAAAGTCATGGAATCTTCATTGAGTCGAAAATACTGTGGCCAATATAGGCCAGGCCATTTTGATGGTGTCTTGACTGTTATTTTAAAATTATTTCATATTATCTGTCCTCATCGAGCTTATTTTGGAGAAAAAGATTATCAGCAATTGATTTTGATTCAAGAGATGGTGGAGTCTTTATTTTTACCAGTTCATATTGTGCCGTGTGCGATTGTTCGAGATCAGGATGGACTGGCTATGAGTTCGCGGAATCAATTGTTGGACAGGGCTTCTCGTAAAAAGGCTTCTGTATTTTATAAAATTCTCTCTGAATCTTCAACGAATGAAGTCGCAAGAGAAGAATTGGAAGGGCTTGGGTTTCAGGTGGAATATGTGGAAACATTAAATAATCGCCGGTTAGGGGCCATCAAATTAAAAGGTGTGAGATTAATCGATAATGTTAAAATTTGAAGAATGATTTTTATGAGACTTTGTTCTTTATAGGAAGGTGATAATGCCCCCATTGGAAAAAAAAGTTTTATTTCAGCTTTCAGGGTCTATAGCGTGCTATAAGTCGGCTGATATTATTTCTTGCTTGGTGAAATTGGGATTTGAAATACAAACTGTTTGTACGTTGTCTGCCTTAAAATTTATAGGGGAAGCCACTTTAGAGGGGCTGACGGGGAAGCCCTGTCTAACAGACAATTTTTCAAGAGGAAAAATGATGAATCATATTTCTTTAGCAAGGGAGTATGAGCTACATATTCTCTGTCCGGCAACAGCTCATACATTAAATCGTCTGTCTATGGGATTGTGTGATGATCTTGTGGGGACTCTTTTTTTATCTAATAATTTTTATAAACCCTATTGGGTTTTTCCGGCCATGAACACTCAAATGTTGGAGCATCCAGCTACACAGGAGGCTCTTGAAAAATTAACATCTTGGGGTGTAAAAGTATTTGATACGGATTCTGGAGCACTGGCCTGTGGAGAAGTTGGTGAGGGGAGGCTTTTAGATACAAAAAAAATCATTTCAACGATATGTCAGCATTTTGGAATCTCTTCATGAGGACTCATTTTATTGAGAATCAATGGGTAAGATAGAGATGTAAAACGATGGGATAAAAGTTTTTTTTAGATGTGTTGCTGGGGCGATTTTTTTAATAAAGAGGGTTCCTATTTGGAAAGATTATGGAATAAGAGATGACTTTAAAATTTTTTGATAGGAATGATCTTTGACGATTTAGGAGTTTTTGAATGAAGAGTATTCTAATCACTGCAGGGGGTACCGAAGAGCCGATTGATGTCATTAGAAGTATTGGCAACTTCAGCTCTGGGAGGACAGGAGTGTATTTGGCAGACTTTTTCACAAATGCAGGTCATTCAGTGACGTTGCTGGCTCATAAAAACACATGGGTTTCCAATTCTTATCTAACAGAGAAATATAGATATACAGAAGATTTAAGGAAACTTTTACATAAGCATCTTTCGACAAGGAAATATCATGTTATTGTCCATTCATCCGCAGTGAGTGACTTCTATGTAAAATCAATCTCATCTCAGGGTATATCATTGAATCTAAGGTGTTCTTCAAAAATCACCTCTGAGCAGAATCTTGAATTATTATTGTATCCGAATAAAAAACTTATTTCTGAATTGCGAAAGTATTCTAAAAATAAAGAAATACTGATTATTGGTTTTAAACTTTTAAATCATCCCAATGAAAGCGATGTGAGGACATCCATTAAAAAGTTATTTGTCACATCACCTATAGACTATGTTGTGTATAATGACCTGTCTAAAATAAAAGGCGATCAGCATAAGACATGGATTTATGACTCGAACCAAAATTTGATTTCAAAGGGTGAGACCAAAAAAGAGCTTGCTGTTCATCTTGAATCTTTAATTATGGGTTAGATAGAAGGACTTGTTTTGTATGAATCATTGACGAATGTATGAGTTTATAGAGTTTTCATCAAAGATTTGAATCCATTCAGAGGAAGAAAATTTTGTTGTGAATTTTAAATCTTTAGTTTGGAGTGTCTATAAATTATTTTTAGAATAGATGTAGATTAATTATCAGGGAGTCATAGTGTATGATCTTATGTTTAGATGTCGGTAATTCACAGATATATATGGGTTTATATGACTCTAATGAACAATTGCAGTTGAGTTTCCGTAGAGCATCTAGGGTTGGCATTTCTTCGGATGAGATGGGTCTTTTCCTTAAGGGTGTTTTGAGAGAAAATGATGTAGATCCTGATAAGATTAAAGAGACTTCTATTTGCTCTGTTGTTCCAGAGATTGTACATTCTTTGCGAAATTGCTTTAGAAAATATTTTAATGTAAATCCTTTTATATTACAACCTGGGGCAAAAACAGGATTAAAAATTCAATATCGTAATCCCATTGAAGTGGGGGCTGACCGAATAGCTAATGCTATTGCGGCAACGGAATTGTGCCCAGGTAAAAATATTGTCATTGTGGATTTTGGAACAGCGAATACGTTTTGTGCTGTTGGAAAGTTGAAGAGTTACTTAGGCGGAATTATTACGCCAGGTCTTCGAGTGAGTATGGAATCATTGGTGGAAAAGACGGCCAAGTTACCACGCGTAGAGATTAAAAAGCCAGGTGGCATTTTAGGGAGGTCGACGGTTGAAAGCATTCAATCAGGGCTTTACTTTGGGAATTTAAAGATGATAGGTGGGATTATTGAAAGTTTGAAACTTGAAGTTTTTCCCGGAGAAGAAGTTGTTGTGATTGGAACCGGAGGGTTTGCAAGACTTTATGAGGGGGAGCATCTTTTTACAAAGGTGGAACCTTATTTGGTCTTAAAAGGGCTGTTGAGGGCTTTGAAATTAAATACATAGAGAATAGGCAAAAAGGTGTTATGGATTATTTTGAAGTGAAAATGTTGGCGAATATTGAAAGAGGATCAATATGCAAATTTCTGTCTTAAAATCCAAAATTCATAGAGCCATAGTGACAGATGCTAATTTAGACTATGAAGGATCTGTCTCTTTAGATCAGGGCTTGATGTCTATGGCGGGTCTTTTTCCAAATGAAAAGGTAGATATCTATAATATTAATAATGGGGCTCGCTTTTCTACCTATGCCATAGCTGGTGGTGTCGGAGAGGTTTGCTTAAATGGAGCGGCGGCAAGACAGGTCTGCAAAGGAGATCGTGTCATTATTGTGAGTTATTGCTTCATAGAGGCAGAGGAGGCCCTCCAATGGAGACCCAAGGTTATTATGTTAGGGGAAAGCAATAGAGATATTCAGTCGAGTGGTGTACAAAAATAAGTCAGGCGTCTTCGTTGTTATTATTTTTGGATTGGCCATGAGTGAAGAGGTCTTTTAACCCGTAGACAAGGTTGTTGTTACCTAGAGAATTTTTTCTTTTATAGACTGCATTTTAATAAGAGTTCCAAATGAAAAATCCAGTAGTTATAGAGTTTTGCTTTGGCTCTTGAGTCTATTGTGTTCTGTTCATCAGAGCATTAAGGAGGTGCTATCAGTTTTGGAGTATCTTTTGCTACTGAGAGTAGTTATCAAATTAAAAAATTAAGACTCTTAATTGTGTTGTTGTTTGTATAGTATAAAATGCGATGAATTGTGCGACCTCATTGGATCTTGATTTTAAAGGTCTCTTAAATAAAGGGGTATTTTAAATGAAATTGTTGGTATTTGTCTTATGTCCCCCTCTTTTTATTTTGTTTCTATTATTTTCTCGACTTTGTAGTTTCTTTATTTTACAGAGATATCTATGAAGACACAAAAACGACAGACTTCAGACTTTCGCATTGAAAAGTTAGACGCCAAAGATCTTATGACAAAAACTTTGTATGTCTTTTTGCCTTATAGCCGAATAAAAACATGGACCTCTCATTTTTTATTTAAAAATATTAACCCTCATTACCTCGATCAACTCAGAGACCAATTGAAAGATGAAGGATGGAAAAAATTCACAACTGTATCTTCAGCTTCTCGTTCTGCTTCATCAAAAGGAAAATTGAACATATCCGATGTGTTTTCCAGAAAGATTCTGTCAGCATCGACGGAATACGGAACACATCTGCGCCTTCAATTTTTTCCTAAGACTCTCGAAGCTTACCAACTTCACACATGGATGCGTAAAAATATAAAACTAAAAGGTTGTCATGTAGGTATTTGTATCCAAGATCTAAATGTTACATTCCAAATGAAAATCGTGGAAGCACTCGCCTCTTTCAATGAGATTTCTCAATGGAAGAGTCCTCAGTATGGGAAGGCCGATCTCAAAAAACCCTCTCTCAAGAGACTTTCATCTATAACTTTGATGACAACTGTATCGAAACAGATTTTACAAAGGACTATCAAGAGGGGCTTAGCTTTGGGGCAGGGGAATAATCTCGTACGTACATTGGCGATGACACCTTCTAACTTTCTAACTCCAAAACTCTATCTCAATATCATTAAAAAAAGGGCGACTCAAAAAAAGTATAGGGTGGAGTTTTGGGATAAGAAACAATTAAAAGTATTCAAGGCGGGAGCTTTTCTGTCCGTTGCACAAGGGAGTAAAAATAGGGAATCGGGAATTGTGCATCTTTCCTATAAACCTCAACGCACTAAGGGCAGGGTCGCTCTTGTAGGTAAGGGTGTGTGTTTTGATACAGGAGGGTATAATCTGAAGCCTGATAACTATATGCTGACTATGCATAGAGATATGACGGGATCTGCAGTGGCTCTTGCTCTCTTTGAGACACTGCTCGAATACCCCTTGGAAATTCATGCCTACTTAGGGTTAGTGGAAAATCTCATTTCCGAAGAAGCTTCTCATCCCAATGAGGTTGTTGTGGCCTCCAATGGTACATCTATTGAGATTGTCAATACAGATGCTGAAGGGCGTATGACCTTAGCAGATACATTAGCTCTATGTCGAAAATCAAAACCAGATTTAATTTTGGATTTTGCAACTCTTACGGGAGGGGCTGTTTATAGTATAGGCACACGACGTTCTGCTATTTTTTCCAATCGAGAAAAATATCTCAAGTTAGGGTATGAATGTGGACAATTGAGTGGGGAGCGTGTGTGGGGCTTTCCCAGTGGTGGGGACTTTGAAGAGAAACTCAAATCAAATATTGCAGATACTCTACAATGTAGTTCATCTCGTGGCATTGATCACATCCTTGCAGCGACCTTCTTAAGACGATTTGTAGGAGAAGAGACTCCTTGGATTCATATGGATCTTTCTTCTGAGTCGAATCAGGGAGGCCTAGGGCTTGTTGAGAATGAAGTGACAGGCTACGGTGTCCGTTGGGGTTTTGAGGTTGTAAAATCATTTTATAAATTAAAAACTTAAGGTAGTTATATGGAAAACTGTTATTTTTATAAGTTGTTAAAAGGTCAGCGATGGACGTTAAAATTATAAATTCTCCAACGGGAAATTTAAGACTCAGGGGTGATAAAAAAGCTGTGAGAGAAATTTCATGGACTCGAGAAAAAAGAAAGGCAGATAGACTTCCATTATCTCATGCTTTAAATAAGGCAGCTAAAGAGCTGAATGAATATTTTTGTGGAAAGCGAAAAATATTTTCTTTCCCTATTGCTTTTAAAGGAACAATTTTTCAAAAAAAAGTTTGGACCGCTCTTCAAAAGATCCCCTATGGAAAAACTGTCAGTTATCAAGATATTGCTATAAGAGTTGGCTCCCCTCGATCGGCACGCGCTGTAGGTTTGGCTAATAATAAAAACCCTCTTCCGCTCATTATTCCCTGTCATCGTGTGATTGGAAAGAACGGTCATCTTTTGGGGTTTGGTTCAGGTTTGAATAAAAAGAAATGGCTTTTAGAGCTTGAACGCTTATCGATAAATTAAAACGGTACCTTGTCAAAATATATCTTTTCTATTAGTTTTTTATAAATCATATAAAATAATTGCTGATTTCAAAGAAAAGAGGGGACTCAGTTATTTAAATGGATTAAAGGTAAAGTCATCGAGCTTAGGGGAATTGAAACAGAGATGCGGAGGTTATTGAGATGGGTCCCATTTCAAAGTTTATCGATCACCATTATCATCACTTCAATAGTGCCGCACTCAAAGACGCTGCAATAAGCTACAAACATCATGTGGACCAAGGTGGGTCTATGTTTCTAACCATCGCTGGAGCTATGAGTACGGCTGAGTTAGGTCGTTCCCTTGCTGAAATGATTCGTCAAGAGAAGGTTCATGCGATTTGTTGTACAGGTGCTAATCTTGAAGAAGATGTTTTTAATTTAGTGGCTCATAATCATTATCGCAAAATTCCAAACTATAGAGATTTGATGCCAAAAGATGAGGAAAAACTCTTAAAGGAGAAGCTCAACCGAGTCACGGATACATGTATTCCAGAGGAAGAGGCCATGAGGAAGATTGAGCGTCACTGTTTGGAAATTTGGCGTATGGCGGATAAAAGTGGAAAACGTCTCTTTCCACATGAAGTCCTCTATCAGATTTTACTCTCCGATCGTCTGACTCACGAATATCAAATTGATTCAAAAAACTCTTGGCTTCTTGCTGCTGCACAAAAAAATCTCCCTCTATTTGTTCCTGGGTGGGAGGATTCTACTTTGGGAAATATGTTTGCCGCCGAGGTTTTGAATGGAAAGATTAAAAACACTGATACTTTACGTATGGGTATAGAGTATATGATTTCTTTGTCCAAGTGGTATCAAGAGGTCAGCTTCAATAAAGATATAGGTTTTTTTCAAATTGGTGGGGGCATTGCAGGAGATTTTCCTATTTGTGTTGTACCTATGTTAGAACAAGATTTAAAAATAAAAGAGGTAAAGCGGTGGAGTTATTTTTGTCAGATTAGTGATTCGACAACGAGTTATGGATCCTATTCGGGGGCTGTCCCAAATGAGAAGATAACATGGGGTAAACTAGATGTGGATACTCCAAAGTTTATTATTGAATCTGATGCGACAATTGTGACTCCTCTTATTTTTGCCTATGTTTTAGGTTGGTAGTAAAAAAATGGATGACAGTGTGTGAAACGCCTGTCTATATGAGACCAATAAACTCAACAAGATTTGGTGAACTATGAAAATGTATGCAGCAGAAAATAGCAAGGAATTAAATGAGTATTTAAGATTAACTTTCTTTTCAAAGGATCCTCTACTTGAGAAAGCTCTCCAGTTAGCTAGAGAAAAAAGTCTACCTAATATAGAACTTAGCTTATATGACGCTCATCTGTTGTATGTTTTGACAAAAGCGAACCATGTGAAGATAGCTGTAGAGATTGGAACCCTTGGTGGATATTCAGGGCTTCATATCGCTAGGGCATTACCTGATGACGGGCATCTTTATACTTTTGAAAAAGACAAAGACCATGTGGAGTTAGCAGAGGATGTTTTCCAGCGAGCTGATTTAGAAAAAAAAGTGACTGTGATTCAAGGGGAGGCATTGAAAACCTTGCCCTCTATTGAGTCGAAAGGTCCCTTTGATATGGTTTTTGTTGATGCAGATAAAAATAATTATCCTAATTATTTTCGTTGGGCTCAGAAAAATATCAAAGTAGGGGGGATGATTTTAGGAGATAATACTTTGGCCTTTGGACATATTACAGATAAGGAGTTTCATGATGATGATTTAAGAGAACAAGTTGAAAGCTTAAAGACTTTTAATCATCTCTGTGCTCAAACAGAGGGATTTACAGGAATGATGATCCCTACAGGTGAGGGTTTGACATTATCTGTGCGTACAGAATAACAGTGATAACTATTTAACAGAGAGATTCATTAGAAAGTAAGATTAGAGGACAGAAATAGGGCCAGTTCTTTTTGTAGTCTCTCAAGTAACGGCGTGATATTTGAGTAAGGTATTGAATCGTAGTGTTGAAATATTTAAATTCGGCTAAGGTGGAATAAATTAAAATGAGTTTAAAAAAAACATTTACAAATAAAGTGGCATTCATAACGGGGGGGTCCGAGGGCATTGGGAAAGCCCTTGCTGACGAATTAGTTTCTCTAGGTACAGATGTCACTATTTTTTCAAGACATCAGGGCAAGTTAGATACAGCTCTATCTCATTTAGAAACGTTACGAGTTAGAGAGGGGCAGAATATTGAAGCATATAGTTTAGATGTGACGAATGTAGGTCAAGTCGATCAAAGGTTAGAGACTTTGATATCTCAGAGGGGTTTACCAGATTACGTTTTTAATTGTGCTGGATTTGCTAGGCCAGGATATATTTATGATCTAGATTTGAGTTATTTCAAAAAAATGATGGATGTAAATTATTTTGGAATTGTTAATGTGTGTAAGGTACTGGTTCCTCATTTGATGAAAAGGAAGAGCGGACATATTATTAATACATCTTCTATGGCGGGTTTTATTGGGCTTTTTGGATATACGGGTTATTGTGGTAGTAAATATGCTGTTAATGGGTTCAGTGAGGCACTTGGGCGGGAGTTAAAGCCTTATGGGATTAGAGTTTCTGTCCTTTGTCCTCCGAATACGAACACACCTGGTTTGAAAACAGAAAATGAATATAAGCCTCGAGAAATTTTAAAAATAGAAGAAAAGGCTCAGCCTGTTGATGCAGATATTATTGCTAAAGCAACGTTAAAGGGAGTGATGCAAAGTAAAACTATCATTTTACCTACAGTAGATAGTGTTTTGGGTCACTTTTTAAGTCGATATACGCCATATCTTTTAAATCAGTTTATTAAGCGTTAGAAGTATGTGCCTGTGAGGGCATACTTCATTTTGGGCTTTGTTTTGAGAGCCTTCAGAAAAACTCTCTGTTCCTCATATCCTCTTAGAAGTTCAATGTGAGTTAGGTCTTATGTCTACTGGAAGACAGAACATAGAGAAAAAATCCCGTAAAGATCCCCTTACTCGAAGAGAAAAAGTTAAAAGGACGGTGTTATTAAAGTGTCATAAACTGCAATTCATAGTAAATTAAATGAGTTGGAGTTTTCAAAAAAATAGGGAAATATGAGCCAAGTCTGTCGGCCCCACTGGTGTTTACCGTCAGCAGTGCTTAATGATGACTAAAATATGGAAACCATTTTTCTAAAGTCCAGAGAAGATGTAGGTGTTTTTGATCTACTCGGAAAAGACTCTAGTGATTTTTTAAACCGAATATGTTCTCAGAAAATCATAGGGGAGAAGATCGCTCATGGGGCTTTTTTAACTCCAAAAGGAAAAATACTTGTGCTTTTTTCTGGTCGAAGAATAAAGAAAGGGTGGAGACTTTATATTCGTAAAAAACAAATTGCGAAGCTAAAAGTGCATTTGGAGTCTTACTGTTTTGGTGAAGCCATAGAATGGAAAGTCAGGGAAAAGATACATGTCCATGAAATACGTTCTTTGATTCCCTTGAAAGTTCCTATTGAAAACCATATGCCAGCCCCCTTGTGGAAAAATGGATTAAAAGGGATCTATATAGAATCGGAAAAAAAAAGTGTAAGGGATCTTTTCTCTAGTTATAAAATTCAAAAGTTAGAATCTTGGATGCGTATTGAAGGAGGATTGCCCTTGGACCCAGACGAAATCGGAGAAAGTCATTTTCTCTTTGAGATGGAAAGTGAGATCTATTACTGTAGACATAAGGGATGTTACCCTGGACAGGAAGTTATTGAGAAAACTTTGAGTCGTGGACATATTCCCAGGAGATTAGTTGTTCTTTACTCTGAAAATATAAAAAAACCAAAGTTGCCCTGCCCTATTATGTATAATGGGACTAAAGTTGGGGAGTTAGTCAGTTTTTCTCAAAAATCAAATGCAGAAAACGTTTCTTTTGCGTATGTACTGACTAAAGTTCTGAAATGTGCTCAAAGAGAATTTCAAATTCATGAAGGCTGTCTCTTTTTGAGACGCTGAAGGGAAATCAATAAAGTCATGTCACACTTTATTTCTAAAAAAAGAAAAAACTTTTCTCTCTTTGTTCATTATAAATTAGAATGTGACGATAAGTGTTAAAGTAAGATTTCTTGCTTGGGTCCTTAAAGTTCCCTTATAATTGAAATCTTAAAAGGGCATCAATCAGGAGGGCAATGTGAGGTTAAAAGGTATTTTTTTAATTTATTCTGTTCTGGTTTTCAATTTGGGTTGTACTGCGAAAGGGCAGCTGAAAAAAACATTAGAGGAAAATCCAGATATTGTTTTAAATATGATTGAAAAGCATCCATTGAAGTTTATGGAGGCTTTTAATAAAGCTGCAGGTGAGGCACGTAAAGAGCAGTTGAAGAAGGATGAGCTACAACAGGCAAAAGCTCTTGAAAATGAATTTAAGAACCCTAAAAAGCCGGTTATTGATCAAAAGCGAGCATGGGGAAAGGCTGATGCAGAGGTCACTATTGTTGAATACTCGGATTTTCAGTGTCCATTTTGTAAAAGAGGTGCTGAAACTATAGAGCAGATTATGAAAAAGTATGGAGATAAAGTTAGAGTGATTTATAAGCATTTACCGCTTGCATTTCACCAGGAGGCTGAGTTAACGGCTCAATACTATGAAGCTATTGCTTTACAGAGTATGAAGAAAGCTAAAAAGTTTCATGATTTGGTCTTTGCTGAACAACCTAGAATAAAATCAGAGAAAGAAAAGTTTTTGAATGCAATGACTAAAAAGGCAGGTGCGAATCTTTCTCAAGTGAAGAAGAATTTGAAATCAAGTAAGATCAAGGAGCTTATCGAAGCTGATAAGGCTGAAGCGGCTAAGTTTGGCTTTTCAGGAACTCCTGGGTTTTTAGTTAATGGTGTTTCTGTTAGAGGAGCATTTCCCTTTGCTCATTTTGAAAAGATTATTGATCGTCATCTTCAAAAATAATTTTCTCTTGTTGAGACTGGATAACAAAAAAGACCTCTTCTTTTGAGGTCTTTTTTTTGTATCCCAGAATAGGGCTAGGTATGCGATGAATGATTTTAGACTGTATGTTGTTAATATATGAGGGCTCTTTTCTGCTTTGTAAAAAATTAAGAAGCCTCAGAATGGACAATGGGTGAAGAAATGATTAGAAAGAAGGCTATGGGAAAACCTGACTGGCTTAAAGTGAGAGCCCCTGGTGGCGAAAAATATTTAAGAATTAAAGATATGTCAGAGCGATTGCAACTGGCGACTGTATGTCAGGAGGCACGTTGCCCGAATTTAGCAGAATGCTGGAGTGGCGGAACAGCCACTTTTATGCTTATGGGAGATGTGTGTACGCGTGGGTGTCGATTCTGTGCAGTTCGAACGGGAAATCCCAAAGGGCAGTTGAATAATGAGGAACCGGAAAGAATAGGGGCAGCTATTTCTCAGATGGGCCTACAGTATGTTGTTTTGACAAGTGTGGATCGTGATGATCTTCCCGATGGTGGAGCTGATCATTTTGCTCGTACAGTAGAGACGCTTCGAAAATATAATCCAGATATCATCGTTGAGGTCTTAACTCCTGATTTTAAATGTAACCGTTTGAGTATTGCCAGATTAGTTTCCGCAAAGCCTGATGTATTTGCTCAAAATATAGAAACTGTGGAGTGGTTAACTGATCGAGTTCGAGATCCACGTGCAGGATATTGGCAAACTTTAAATGTTTTAAATAGTGTCAAAGAGTTGGCCCCTGATCGCTACACCAAAACGTCCCTTATGCTAGGGCTTGGTGAAAGTTCTAAAGATATTATAAAGACTCTTAAAGATTTACGATCTATTGATTGTGATATTGTCACCTTTGGTCAATATTTGCAGCCAACTAAAAGGCATCTGAAAGTGGAGAGGTTTTATTCACCTATAGAATTTAAGAAATGGAAAAAAATAGCAGAAGAGATGGGTTTTTTATACGTGGCCAGTGGCCCTCTTGTAAGAAGCAGTTATCGGGCGGGAGAGTTGTTTATGAAGGGTGTTATTGAGAAACAAAAAAAATCATCTCATTGAGTCGTTTCGACAGGAGGACAGTAAATGGCTATCAAAGATATTCAATTACCAGAAATTGGCGAAGGAGTGACTGAAGGAGAGTTGATTCGATGGCTGGTGAAACCAGGTGATAAGATTGAAGAAGATAAACCCCTTGTTGAAGTGATGACAGATAAGGCGACAGTTGAAATTCCGAGTATTGTCAGAGGGACAGTGAAAGAGGTTCGTGCCTCAGAAGGGGAGACAATTGAAGTCGGGCAAGTGATATTGACTGTAGATTTAGAAGGGGTGACATCTCCTAAAGAGACAGCATCATCTGTGGACACGACTGTAGCATCACTGCCCGTTAATTCTAAGTTGTCTCCAAAGAGAACAGAGGAGGCTTTTAAAACCTCTCCTCCAGTTGACTCCAAAGTTTTAGCTGCGCCTTCGACACGAAGGTTGGCTCGAGAGATGGGTGTAGATATCAATACCATTACAGGGACAGGAAATGTTGGTCGAGTGACGAGAGAAGATGTTTTAAAAAGTGTAAAAAAATCTGATGGAATTTATATTTCTCAGCAGGCTTCTTCGAGTATCTTTTCTCAAGCGGAGAAAGTCTTAGAAGACAGAGTTCCTCTTCGTGGTATTCGAAAGAAGATAGCTGAAAAAATGCAACTTTCCAAACAGATCATTCCACATTTTACATTAATGGAAGAGGCTAATGTTTCAGAACTTGTTCAATTGAGATCCAAACTCAAACCTCTAGCTAAAGAACGAGATATAAAGGTCACGTATCTTCCCTTTGTGATAAAAGCATTGATAACAACAGTTCGTGAGTTTCCAATATTTAATGCTTCAATTGATGATGAAGCCTCAGAGATCCTTTATAAAAAGTATTTTAATATTGGCTTTGCCGCAAATACACCACAAGGGTTAATGGTTCCTGTTATTAAGGCGGCTGATCAAAAGTCCATTTGGGAGTTAAGTAGAGAGATTGTTTCACTTTCAACAAAAGCGAAGGAGGGTCAGCTGGCTCTTGATGAAATGAGAGGGGCCACTATTTCTATAACAAATATCGGAAGTGTTGGGGGGTCTTATGCTACACCCATTATTAATCATCCAGAGGTGGCTATTTTGGGGATATATAAAATAACCAAAAAGCCAGTTTTTCTAGAGGGACAAGTGACAGAAGGGCATATGATGAATGTTACAATAACGGCGGATCATAGATTAATTGATGGAGCTGTGGCTGCGTATTTTTTAAAGGCACTTGTTGGTCGATTGGAAAATCCTGGACTGCTTATGTTGGATTTAACTTAAAATAGGGGAATGATTGTGAGTGGTTTATACGATGTGTGTGTTATTGGAGCTGGCCCTGGAGGATATGTTGCGGCGATTCGTTCTGCACAATTAGGTCTTAAAACAGTCATTATTGAAAAGGCATCTCTTGGAGGAGTTTGTTTAAATGTAGGGTGTATACCTTCAAAAGCTATGATTACAGCATCTCACTTTTTTCATCGCATACATTCAGATGCTCAGAAGATGGGTATCAGTACAGGAAAAGTCGATGTCAATTTTAAGCAGCTTAATGCCTGGAAAGAAAGTGTATGTGATAAAATGTCTGTAGGAGTGAAGCAGCTTCTTCGTGCAAATAAAGTAGATGTTATCAATGGTGTGGCTGACTTTCAATCTCCAAATGAAATTGGAATAAAGAGAGATCATAAAAATATTGAAATGATCTCTTCAAAATATTTTATTTTGGCAACAGGCTCTCGGCCTATTGAAATTCCTAATTTTGTTATCGATGAAAAGAATATTCTTTCTTCAACAGGAGTTCTTGCTCTTAAAGAAAAACCTCAGTCCATTGTTATTATTGGGGGAGGGTATATTGGCCTTGAAATTGGAGGGTATCTTGCAAAATTTGGATCACAAGTAACAATTTTGGAGGCGGCTGACGAACTATTAAGTGGCGTTGTTGAGAAAGAAATGGTTGGACCCATTTTTAAAAACTTAAAGGATCTAGGTGTAAAAATTGTAACGGGGGTTCAAGCTCAGTCATGGAAAAAGAAGGGCTCTAAGTTAGAGGTGACTGGACAAGTTAAGGGTTTGTCGGAATCTTATATTGCTGAAAAGGTATTAGTTACGGTAGGAAGAAAACCCAATTCTGATCAAATGAGTTTAAAGAAATTAGGTGTGTCTATTGATCAGAAGGGGTTTGTAAAAACTGACCTTCAAAGACGTTCGAGTGTTTCAAATATATTTGCTATAGGAGATATAGCTGGGCAACCTATGCTAGCCCATAAGGCGAGTTATGAAGGAGTAATGGTCGCAGAGATTATTTCTGGAAAGACTAGGGCGTATGACGCAAAAACAGTTCCTCTTGTGATTTTTACCGACCCGGAGGTGAGTGCAGTGGGCTGGACAGAGGAAGAGTGTAAACAGAAGGGCTATAAAAACTTAAAGATAGGTCAATTTCCATTCAGTGCCAATGGAAGGGCTGTTTCCATGATGGAGATAGAGGGCCTTGTTAAAGTGATTGCTAATGGGGAGAATAATGTCGTATTGGGGGTTCATATTGTTGGTCCTGATGCGAGTCATCTTATTAGTGAGGCGGCTTTAGCTATTGAAATGGGGGCGACTCTTGAAGATTTGGCTTTAACAATTCACCCCCATCCGACACTCAGTGAGACCATTATGGAGTCGGCAGAAATGGCTTTAGGTCATGCTATTCATACCATTCAAAAACCTCTTAGAAAGGCATGATTTTTTCTTCTTGGTGATATTTTTATGAAAGCGATTGATGTGGAAGACTGGGGGCAGATTGAATACTCTCTGGCTTTGGCAAAACAGTTAAAATATTTAGAAAAAATCTCTAAAGACGGCATGGATGAAAAATTGATTTTTTGTACGCATCCTCCTGTTGTGACTGTAGGACGTCGTACGAAAGAGGGAGATATTTTTAGTTGGCAAGGAGCTGTGGTTAAAGTTCAAAGAGGAGGGAGGGCTACTTATCATGGGCCCAGTCAAATTATATCTTATCCTATATTGGACTTAAAAAAGAGACATCATAATGTCTCGGGTTATGTTCGAGTGTTAGAGTTAGCTATTATAGATACACTGTTAGCATTTGAAATTCATTCGGAGGCTAGGAGTGGGGCTGAGAACACGGGCGTTTGGGTAGGGAAAAAGAAAATAGCATCTATTGGTATTGCAGTTAAGGGATGGACAACATATCATGGTTTAGCTATTAACTTTTCATTTGATTCAAAGGCTTTTCAAGGGATTAATCCTTGTGGTTTTTCTGCAGAGGTCATGACAGATGTACAGTCAGAAGTGAATGGAAAAATCTTGAGGACAGAGTTTCAGGATAGACTTGTTTCGCAGTTACAATTTCATATTTCTACATTAAAGTGATTTTTTATAGATTATCTCCCTCTCTCATCTTAAAAATTCCATTCCAAAGGAATAGCATCTGTGCATTTTAGGAGAGCTTACAGTGTTTTTAGGGAAATATTTTACCGTTTTTTGTCGACAGAAATAGCAAATCGAGTAACACCTGCAGATTTAATGACATCAATCACCTGTATGACTGTTCCATGCTCTACCTTCTTATCAGCAGCAATAATGGCTTGTACATCAGGATCATTCATAAGAAAATCAGAAGCCGACACTTTTAAATCATCCATAACGATCTTTTCACCGTTGAGGTTGATAAAACCATCTTGAGAGATAGCTATATTTAAAATAGAAGGTTTTGATTTATCCCCACTTGTTGCTGTTGGTAATTGCACATTTATGCTTGGTTTCATAATAATAGGTGTGGTGACCATAAAAATAATAAGGACAACCAGAATAATATCAACAAATGGAGTGACATTAATTGTGGATATGGGCTCACTTTCTAAATGATCTCCAAGCTGAATGCCCATCTAATCCTCTCTAGGGGGTTTAATGGAAAACTGTTTTTTCAACTCATCTTGATTTATCTCATTGTTTTTTTCAACCTGAGTCGTTTTATCAACTTGAATTTGAAGGGGTTGACCTGTCTCATTGCTTTTTGTGTAGGCCACACAGAGTTCTTTTACAGCTTCAAGATTTTGTAATAGCCCTTTGACTTGTTTTTGGAAATGATTGAATGCTATCACAGCAGGAATAGCGACAAATAAGCCAACAGCAGTAGCAACTAATGCTTCGGCAATGCCGGTCATCACTGCAGAGGCCTGTTGCTCAATTCCTAAATCATTAAAGGCTTTCATGATTCCTAAAACTGTTCCCAGTAGTCCAACAAATGGTGCATTTGACCCAACAGTCGCTAAAAAGTTTAAATAACGATCGAGATGAGGACGCTCCATAACAATAAATGAATTGATAACTTCTTCTATTCCCTGTGCTCCCTTCTTTTTGTAGTGCTGTAGGGCATGATAAAGAGCACGTCCTTCTAAAGACTCCTCATCTCTGCTTATACTTTTTAAATCTTCATAGGAACTATTTTGAAGTATGCCCCTGAGACGACGATGAATGCGTTGACTATGTTTTTTAAAATAATTGATAGTGAGATAACGTTCAATGATTAAAGCCACACTGACAACAGATGTTGCAATAAGTAGCCAGAGTATGATTTCCGCTCCATTTTGTGCTGCTTGAAAAATCTTTTGTGTTAGAGAAAAACTCTGATTAATCGTGTCCATATATTGACCTCATTTCATGATTATCACTGTTCTTACAGGGGGAGGTCAAGAGGACAGTTTTTATATGTGTTGGGATTCTTATTTTATGATACTTTTAGTTTTAACAAAAATATTTGTGACTCTTTATTTGCTGTATGTATGATGAGTCTTAATATTTCAATCTATAAGTATAAGAAAACTTTGTTCTATTGTATTATTGAAGTTATGAAATTGTTGTTTGGCGTTATATTTTTTATCTCTTCTTGGTTTTATGGGTGTTCTTTATTGGTTCAACCATCTTCACATTCTTTAGTGGTTATTGCTGTTGAGAACCTACCTTTTGGTGTTCTTCGTTGTGTTGATGGTGATATATCAAATGTTGATGGTTTTAGAAAAATCTGTTCTGAGTTTGTGAGGTTTACCCATGCCTACACGACGTCGTCTATGAGTCAAGCGGCATTAGGTTCAGTTTTAACAGGTTTATATCCCTATGAGTCCGGCTTAAGGCATAATGGTAAGGATCACTTGCCTCCTCGATTTGAAACATTAGCTGAAAAATTATTTAAAAGACAAAGTCATAGAACAGCATTATTTTCTGGAGGAGCTGCTATATGGAGAAGGTCGGGATTAGGACAGGGATTTGAAGTTTTTGATGATAATATAAATATATCGCTCTCACAGCTCTATAGGACTTCACAAACAAATATCAATCGGTTTTTGAATTGGCAAAAAGTGTATGTAAAAGAGGATCTTTTTTTTGCTGTCTTATATTTACCAGATACATTATTTGCCAACGTTCCCACATTGACAGAAACAGGCCTGCAAAGAGAGGCATCTTATGAAAGTCAATTGGAAGAGCTGAATGATTCACTGAACTTCTTTGTTGAAGAGATGAAGAATCGTAAATTGTGGGATTCAACACATATTGTGTTATTAGGATTAAATGGACGCCATGGATATCCTGAAAGAAATGAGTTAGTGGGGACAAATTTACATAGCGAGATCACACGGGTGAGTTTGTTTATTAAGCCTGCCCGTCCTCCAAGAGACTTGGGTTTACATTGGAAAGTTGATTTTAATGTTAATCTTATAGATGTGAGTAGAACACTTTTTGATTTTTTAAATCTTGAGTGGAAAGAATCAAAAGAGAGATTGTCACCCTCTATTTCTTTACTTCCCTCTATTAGCGAGCCAGGGGCACAGACAGATAATGAGAGGTTTTTCATTTTAGAATCTGCATGGCCCAGTTGGAAGCATTTGGGAGGTACTCGGTATGCAGTTATCTATCAAAATTACTTATTTTTTTATGATAAAAGCCCTAAAATTTTTAACACTTTAACTGATCAGTTAGAGTACAATGAGCTATTTAAAAGAGATTTAGAGTTACAGAAAATGTTTGCTATTTTTGAACCATTTTTATTGAGAGTGGGAGCAAAGCCATGGCTTTCTATTCAGTTTGATCACGCTCGCCTATTGCATTCTTTGATAGAGGGTTCACTTCCATATGTAGAGCAGTTAGAGTCTAAAAAAGATATGGTAGATTACCAAAATATTTATGAGGATTTTTTTGATAGATCTGCTTTATGGTCGATAAAGAAAAAAGACTGGAAGTGGCTTGAAAAAATAGGAAAAAAAACTAAAAATACCTTTTATCAACAGATGGCTCTTTATTTAAGAGGGAAGGGGCCGCTTCCTCAAAATAAATGCTTAGATCTTCTTAATAGATCGACTTTTCAAAAAAAGGAAGATTTACACTTATCTACTTGTGATGAAAAAATTTTCTTAAAGTTTATAAGCTGGTTACATTTTGAAAACTCAGACTATAGTTCGAAAGTATTTGATTATATTGTTCGAGAATGGAGATTTTTGCAAATAGATAGAAAGGTTTCTGAGTTTAATAATATGAATGGACAAGTGTGGATGACGAAATCCAAAGATATTCTTAAGCCCACATATTTTGATTTTATATTAGAATTTCCAGAGTTTGACCTTCTTAAAGGTATAGTTAATAGGAGGATAGAAAATATTGAAAAACAATTAAAAAGTGGTGACTATGAATACTATTAATCAATGACATCTATTGGAATAGAGACTCTTTTACAAAGGAGGGCTTTAATCGTATACAATTCATCTGCAGTCAGTTTTTGTATTCCTGACACAGGAGGGACTCTTTCAACTGTATAAACTTGCACTTTCTTGGGTTTTATAAGAGCAATCGCCTCTATCCATTCATCTAAGTCAGTGCGTTCCATGTTAGTTGCAATACCTTTAATAAACATAGATTGAATGATAAGATTTTTTAACCTTCTTGTATTATTAATAATTTTTTTCATTGAATCCTTAACCAGTGGAGCATTTATATTTTTAAGTTGTATATCGTTTCCTGCATCTAGTTTCATGACTCTTTCGTCATAGACATTTAACCCCTTTATAATTTTTTTGTTATGTAATTGCGTGCAATTGGAAAATACAAGTAAAGGAATTTTTGGGAGTATTTCATTTCTAGCGATAGCTACTTTTTTTGAAAAAATGTCAAAGTGAGGATAGAGAGTGGGTTCACCATTTCCGACGACAGATATAACGTCAATTTTAATATTTTGAGCAATGACTTTTCTCATGCCGACTCTGATGAGTTGGTCTAATTCTTCTGGATCTAGAAAAGGTGTAGATTTTTTGATTGCACCCATTGTCACATTAGTTTTTCCAATCTCGCAGTAGATACAATTGAATGAACAAATTTTTTGCCCCCGCCCTAGAATATTAATTCCAAGACTAGATCCATAACGTCGACTGTGAAAAGGACCGTAAACGACGTCCCACGGCTCTGTTAGTTGTCGATATCCTTGGTACTCAGGTGTTATTTTGGGAAATTCCATAGGTTATATTATACGTAAACTTTTTTATGGGAAAATAAAAACCACCTTATGACTTAAAATTTTCTACATATGTCATCCTATTGTGATTTTATTAAGGACTGAAGTGTAGAAATTTTCAATCTGCTTATGAATATGTTGATTATATCTTATATATGGATTTTCAGAAGGAATAATATGTAGAGTGGAGGAAGAGTTTTTCTTAGGGATTTCAAAACGAGTTTTCTGAGGCACAGGGCGTATTCGTGAAGAGATCATTTATTCTATACTTGAGTGCATGAACTTTACCCTGAAATAGAAAAGGATTTTTATCTTCCCCTTAAAACGAGTTTTCCAAAGCGCAGGGCGTATCTGTAGAGAGATCGTGTATTCTATGCCTGAGTACATGAGCGCACTATCCAGCTTGCACTTTTAGTCTGCGGCAGAGACGAGCTGCGGCCTTTGGGGCTGTTTGAGCTTTAAGGGGAAGATAAAAATCCTTTTCTTATAGGAACTTATGCATGAGAAAATCGCTTGTTCTATCCTCAACACATTGAGCACTTCCAGCCAAGGCCGTTAGACTGAGCCACGGGCTGCGGATCTCAGAGTTGTTTGAGCTTTTTGAAGCTCTAAGAAAAACTCTTCCCTCTTATCATCTGACAAAGTTAACTCCAGAGAGAAATAGTATTTTTTATTATAAAAGGGAGAGGAAGAGTTTTATGAATTGGTTAGCATTCCAATCCAATAGGGCTCTTGAGAGTTGAGTGATTCTGATAACTCATCAAGGATTATTTTATTTCCAGAGAGAGATAAGAATTTTTTGTCTAAAAAAGACTTGCTTAGAAAAATAAGAGAATCATTTTTATTAATATGGAAGGATTGAGTAAAAATATTGGGATTTTGGTAAGCACCTACTAAGCGACAAGGTAGAGGAGGGACGGGTTTGTTTTTTTCATTGAGTTCTGTTGAGAGATCATTTCCTGTCGATAGAGGTATCAATCCGAATCCACTTTTAAATACAAACACAAAGGGCTGACCAACATGTGCCAAATGAAACTCATTTTCTTTTAGATAACAGAGGCATATTTCACATGCGCTTGTATAACTTTCTTTATTTTGTTCCCTTAAGATAGATTCGTTAGCAAGTAGTATGGCAATTCTCAGATTGTTACAAATAGAAGAGATACTATCTAGCCTTGGGAATAAGGAGGTCGCCTCTTCATCTGTTTTTGCAGAAAAAAAATAGTCTTGAATAATATCTAAAGATTGCTTTGCTGCTGTTTTTGCTCCCCAAGGTGTTATTATAAATAAAACCCTTTCATTTTCATCAAAATAGATCTCAGGTTTAGGTCGTGTCGTGTCGTCTCCAATGTAGGACTTTTGTTCAAACTTCATATGCCACTATACCTTCTTAGTTTACTTGTTGCTTTATTATAGTAGTCTCCAGTGGGAATATCGAGTTCTTTAATTTTTTTCCATTTTAATAGCGCAGACTCAATTTGTCCCATATGCTCCTCTAGGACACTGTCCTGATAGAGCACTTTCATTTTTTGATTTAATTCCATAGACGATTTTTCAAGCAGTTGCCTGCTTTCTTTATGTTGAGGATCTAAATCTAAGGCCTTTCTTAAACTCATTATAGATTCTTTCAATTTTCCATTAGCATATTCTTTTTCAGCAATAGATAGAGATTCTTGGATTTGTTCTTCAATCTCTTTTTTTATATCTGCAATAGCCTCCTTTGATTTTTCCTTAAGTTGTCCAGGGTCTGGATATTTTGATTTTATATGAGCTTCATAGGATTCAATAGCATCTAGTAGTTTTTTTTCATCTTTTAATTTTTCTGCTTTATTAAATAAGGCTTTGCCCTTAGAAACTCTTTGATTGTATTTTTTGCGTTGGACTTTCTCCTTATTATGTTTAGCGATTTGTTGTTCAATATCTGTAAGCAGAGATTCTATTTCTGGATTCTCAGGGTTGAGTTCTATTGCAGGTGCTAGGCAATTTTTTGCCGCTACAAGATCATATGAATTTTTGTATTTTTCTTTGCATATTTCCAGAGTCTCTTTAGCATTTTCTTCTGCAATTTTTTCCTGTTCAATGCTTCGATCTAGCTCAGCCTTTTGCCGTTTATTTAAAGTCGACTGTTCTATTTGTTCTTCAATGATTTTTGAGTCCTTATATTTTGATACAATTTTATGGATTTTTTCAATCTCGCCCTTAGCTAACTCATGTTTCTTTTTTGACATTAAGTCTTTTGTTAGCTTGTATGCAATTTCTACTTGGTTTTGTTGTTCAGGGGTTAGTAGGTCCCATTCTGATTTGTAATCTTTTGAGGCTTGCTCTAGTGTTCCAGATCCATCTTTTGTATTGTTTGTGAATAAGGCAAATAGGACAGCACTAGCGGCTATCGTCATCAATATTTTTTTTCTTACCATGGTGTTCTTGTGAGATTTTTGATTGGAGTCGATTCTGATGACCCCTTCTTGCTTACTATTTTTCTGAGACTCAATGATAGATTTAAGATCTCCTGCATTGAAATGATCTTGGCTTTGATTAACATTTTGATGATCAATATTTTGTATTTCTTTTTGAAAAACAGCATCTCTAATTTCAAATGTGAGAGTTGAATCTCCAATGCGAATGATATCACCGCTATTTAATTCCTCAACCTTATCTCCTAATATTGTATTATTTAGAAAAGTTTTATTTGAGCTTCTGATGAGTTTTATATAATAGACTGACCCAATTTTATATATTTCCATTTGTTCTCGACTTACTTTTTTATCAGGGATAATCACTTGACATGTTTGGCTTCGTCCAATAATCCATGATTGACCTTCAAGTTTGTAAATCTCATCTTTTCCATTGCAATTCACTTTCAGATAAGGAGTGATTTCTGAATCTCCAGTTATTGTCTTATCATATGGTTGTTGTTTAACTTTAGAGGCTGCAGAGTATGAGATAGAGTCTTCTACTAATTCTTTTTCTTTTTTCCAGAGTTCAAATTTGAATGGAGGGATACTAAAAACATCATCACCAATGAGACTTAAATGTGTTTGATTTTCATTGTTATAAATAAGTTGACCGAACTTAGAGAGTTTTCTTATTTCCCAAGAGTTATCTTTGTATTCAATGGTTATATGCTTTCTTGAAATAGATTTTTCTTGTAAAATAATAGAAGATGTTTTCGATCGTCCAAATGTATACAGTTGATCTGCCTTAACTTCTACCTCTGCTATTTCTGTCATTCCCTTTAGGACTCGAATTCGAGGCATAACTTTGCTTTCCTCCTTTCTTGATCTGACATGTTTAGAGTTAACAAGGCCTCACATTCTTGGCATCTTTTCAATGCCTCTTTAAATCTTGGGTCATTTCTTTCAGAGCGAAGGATAATCAAGATATTTTTAAATGCATTTAATGCCATTTTATAATTGCTTGTTTCGTAATAGCGTTTTCCCTGTAATAAGGTAAATTGTATAAGTTCATCTCTACGTCGATGAGATAATTGAAGATATCTATATGCTAATTTGTGTTGGGAATTTAATGCCAATGCTGCATTAAATTGTCTCAATGCTCTATTGTAATTTCCTTCACGGTAATCCCTAAAGCCCTTTATATAATGAGCTTCAGCTTTTTTATAACTTTTTTCTCCAGTTTTCTTGAGACTTCTTTCTCTGGCTATATTTGATATTTTATCGTCAATATCTTTTAGTTGTTGCTCTAATACGATATCAGTTTTAATTGGTATTTTTTCTTCATTTTCTGAATTTATAGAGAGTATCCATATAAAAAAGGCAGCTATCAAAATGATGAATATATAAAATGGAGAACGCTGAGATTTAATGGGTTTCTTAAAATCTGAAACCTTTGATATTTCAGAAACATTTGCATTCTCAGACAATTGATTATTTTTTTTAATTTGTGTTAGAGAGTTTTTTTGTCTTTTATTTATTGCAATATTGTGTTTTTCTTTTATTGAAAACTGTAATTCCGTTTCTGCAATTTTAATAACTGAACCGTGTTTAAGGTACCCACCCTTTAATTTTTTCCCATCGATATAAACTCCATGTCGTGACTTTTGGTCGATGACTTGTACTTTATTTTCTTTAATTTGAACTGCAGCATGAATGCGGCTGGCCTTGGGATCTGCTAAAACAATATTGCACTTTGGACTTCTTCCAATTGTTATATGTGTAGAAACAATTTGAAAAGTGGCATCTTTATCTGGCCCATTAATTATTTTGAGTGATAACTCTAATTGAATTTTTGGAGCCAAGTTACTCATGGGGTATTTCCTCTTCATATTTCTCATCTAAAATAATGAGATAATATTCAATGCCCTCTTGTCCCAAAAAAGCTTGTGCAGAAATTTCATATTTTATATCATCAAAATCAATTGTACTATAGGCGATTTCATATGATGTCTCAGAGCATTTATGAATTAATTCATTAATGTTTTGTTCAAAAGCTGTATCTTGAATCGCATTGATATCCATTCCATTGAGTTCTGTGCTATTTATATTGATCAGTTTATAAAAGGTGGGGTTGGCTGAGATGATACGATTTTCAATATCAAGAGCGATCGAGGGCTGAAGTAACATATTTGTCAGATTGGTGGCTTCATTAATAACATCTCTAGATTTAGCTTGATTGTCATCAGATACAGGTTGTGTATTTCTGGTCAGGAGATTATTAATATAAAATGTGAGTTTTTCTAGAGGGGGGAATTGATACTTTGTTCCTACCTTTTCTTCGCCATTTTTAAGAGCTTTATCTAATTGTGTTGCCAGGGAAGAAATAGGATATTCAATCACTTTATATAGGAATAAAAATAATATCGACCCAATGATAAGAGCAATAAACAAAGCTTGTATAAAAAGGCCAAGGGTGTGCTCATTGTTAATATCTAACTCAGCCTTATCGTATAGAATGACTGAAAAATACTTTGGCTCATACATACCTGTTTCGGGATCATAAACTTTAATGGCATCACTCACAGCAATAGTATGGTTGTCTAACTCTTCTGTATAACTGCCATCTTTTTTTCTAGCTTTATGGAAGAAGGTGTCCTTTGCATACGATCCCTGTCGAGTTGCTGGGGCGACAATAGACCCATCTTTAGCATTAATTATTAGGGCCTGCTTTACGCCGGCTTCGTATTCTGCAAACTGGTTATTAAAAGATGTTTCCCCCTCAAATTTTAAAGCTTTTTGAAAAGCTCTAGATTGTGCTCTTGCTATAGTTAAAGCTCTTCTTTTACTTTCTTTTGTTACACTTTTTTGAGTGATTTCTACCATTGGAAAAACACTTAGAGCTGTAACTAAAAGAACAAAAGCCATAATAAATATTCCGAGTACGTATTTAAAATCTAATTTCTCTGCTACAGAATAGACCCCAGGCATGGCTACATTTTCAAAGTAATGGTTAAAATTATGTTCGATATTAGCCAGAGTATGTTTATTTGTAGAAGGAGCAGCGGTATTTTCAGATGGTGAATTCATAATAGGGGAAGGGAAATGATCGCCGCTGACTACTGGAAGAGGAGCATGTTGAGATTGACTAAAGTCTTCATTGGCTTCAATAATAACGTTATGAAAACTTATCTTATCGCCAGATTGAACTTTGTCCTTCCGTATACGTAGTCCATTTATAAATGTTCCATTTCTCGACTTTAAATCTTCTAATGTGAGAATATTATCTTTTAAAGACAGTTTAGCTTGATGTTTGGAAACACCAGAATTGTTAATAATAATATCACAATCTTTAGCTCTTCCTAAAGTGATAGTACCCTCATTGAGGTCTATTTCTTTATTGATTTGATGACCTTTGAGAAATTTAATCTTCCACATATAACTGATCTCCACGGTGTATATCTAATTTTTTAATTTTACCTGCTGGTAATTCAAATACAGATTGAGCACCCCATTGTGGCCAGATAATTTTCCAGGGCTTTAAATTGTGCTTTAGAGAATAAATTTTCAAATTTTTATCAACAAATATGACATCGATTGGAATTTTCATAAAATAAGTATGAATACTATTGCATTTATCAATCCACAGTGCAGATTGTTCGTCCAGTTCTGTTTTTCCTATGAGTCCTTTGGTTTTTTCCCAGAGAGATTTGGCCTTAATAAGTTTTTTAGAAATAATGTTGTTTTGATTTTTTAAAATCATTAAAACCCTCCAGTAAGGAACTGAAGACCGATGGGACCAAATACCATAAGAAATATAGCGGGAAGAATAAATAAGACCATTGGAAGGAGGATCATTTGTGATGCTTTTGCCCCTGCCTTTTCGGCTCGCATAAAACGTTCAAGTCTCATTTGGCTAGATTGTTGTTTGAGAACTTCTCCTATACTGGCCCCTGTTGAGTCCGCATCGGTGAGTACAACTATAAAACTTGTAACTTCTGGTATATCTAATCGATCTGCCATTTTTTTCAGAGCTTCAGATCGAGAACTGCCCAGTTTAATATCTTTTAATGCCTTTCCAATTTCTTGCCCAAGGGTGCTATTAGGGGCTTTCTCGGAAACTCTTTGTAATGCAGAAAAAAAATCCAAGCCAGCTTCTGTTGAGAGAGCTAGTAGATCAATAAAAAATGGTAGGTCTAAAATAATAGATTTATAGCGTTTTTTCTTTTCAGTCGCACAATGCAAGTTAGGAAAATAAGTTCCAGCAAGTCCTATTAGGATAACTAATGGTATGGGATATTCTAGAGATAGGGAGAAGTTGGCCAAAAAAAGAAATAAAGGAAATAGAATCCCCCATAGTATTTGAAGTCCAATAAATTCATCTACATTGAGTTCCCCTTCAAGACCTGCAGTTTTTATTTTTTCTGCGATATTTTTTCTATATTTAGAATTTTTGATTTTGGCCCCAAGTCTAAGGGAGAATTTATGGACAAGGGGTCTGGAAAACTCTAAAAACTTAGAACTCGACTTACTGGGCTCATTTCCAGCGGCCCAAAAGAGAGCCTTTTGGTCATCATCTCCGGATAAAATATTATAAACTATAAAGTAAACTGCGAGTCCTGCTAAAATTAAACCACTTATTAACATGAATTCTGCCATTTGGTGCTCTCTTATATGTCATTGAATGTTTTGTTTCACATTCGTCTTGGCGTTTTTATTTTTCAGCAAAAGGGTGAAGCCCACAATACTGGCTTCTTATTTGCTACACTCCATCTAAAGTATCGGAAATTTTGAATAAAAACCTGAATCGAGGTGAAATGTTCAGCCTTAGGGCGAGACACAGAGTCTTTATGAGACAGTTATAATTTAACTTATTGAAATTTATTGTCTTTCTATACTCTGTGGAACTCTAAAGTGGGAAGTCGTTATCTAAGAGTGTGTTGATCGTCTTTAGAGGAGGGACGGGGCCCTATTTGGGTGGTATAGAATCATAGCGATTGAGATTTTTTAAAGAGCTGCTGATGATTGGGAGATATCCTGCATGGAGAAGGGGGATAAAACAGTGTCCCTTTTATAGGGATAGACGTAAAATAGAAAAGCGGAAATGGATATGTCAACAGTAGAGCAGAGACTAAAGTTTGTACACGGGGAGATCATCTCCGCTCAGATGCGGTCCCTGAAAGCTTCAAAGCAGATCACTGTGATTGGTGTATCTAAAAAGCAACCCCTTCAATCTATAGAGGGGGCTATACAACTGGGCATGAGAGACTTTGGAGAAAATCATGTTCAAGATTTAATGGATCGTCAGCAGAAGTTGATCGGAAAATCTTCTCTATTTTGGCATATGATTGGCCCTGTGCAGAGTAATAAAGTGAAGTCTCTTGTCGGTTATGTAGACTTTATTCATACAATTGATAGAATGGCATTGGCTGAAATGATTTCTAAAAGAGTTTCTGATTTAAAGAAAACTCAAAAGGTATTTATTCAGGTGAACATTGCGTCTGAAAATACAAAATGGGGCATTGATAAAACATATGGAGGCTCATTTTTAGAGCAAGTCTCGGAGATGCCAGGTCTGCAAATTGTAGGCCTGTCGGCAATGCCTCCATTGACCAAAGATCCTCAGGCTTCGCGTCCATACTTTGCTGAGTTGCGAGGTTATTTGGATGAATGGAGAGATAAAATAAAAAACAATAGATCTGCTTTTCGATTTTTGTCGATGGGGACAAGTCAAGATTATTCAGTTGCAGTAGAGGAGGGGGCCACTCATGTGCGTATCGGACAATGTATTTTTGGCCCTCGGATAAAGAGAGGGTTATGAGTTACATTCCATTTCAGCGTATAGGATTTATTGGAGCTGGTCATATAACAGATGTTCTTCTGAGCCGCCTTTTAGATAATCACTACCTATCGAAAGATAGACTTTATATGAGTAACCGTTCACAAAGTAAACTCAATAGAATGGCTCAACGGTATGGTATCAATCCTTGTAAGAATAATGAAGAGTTAGTCGATATATGTGACATGATATTTTTATGTGTAAAACCACAAGATATAGTAGAGGCTGTAGAACCTATTGCTATGAGTTTTGATGACTCCAAAGTCATTATAAGTTTAGCTGCAGGGATTCCTCTGAATAGACTTTCAAAAATGTTTAGTGAGGCTAAATATATTATCCGATTGATGCCCAATATACCCTGTCGTATTGGGGAAGGTGTTGTTGGTTATTGTTATACTGAGAGTTCAGAATATGTGATAGAAAGGGTGATTGAGTTATTAAAATCTCTAGGTCAATTTGTGAAAGCGGAAGATGAGGAGTCTTTCCAATCTTTAATGGTCGCCTGTGCCAGCGGTCCTGGATTTATATTAGAACTGATGAAATATTGGCAAGATTGGCTAGAAGATTATGGATTCTCAGAGGATAGGGCACGTGATATGACAGTTCAGACGTTTTTGGGAACCTCCCGATGGGCCTCTAAAGACCCAGACAAAAGTCTAGAGGTTTTACAATCTCAAGTGACTTCCAGGGGAGGGGTGACAGAGGCGGGGCTGACTGTGATGAGAGAGGAGGATGTGGAGCGACTTCTTCGGGTGAGTTTTGAGAAGGCGGTCATGAGAGATAAGAAATGGGCTGAAGATGTTTGTTCTTGAAGATTTAGGCTTGCACCTCTATTTAGCATCTCAGTATATTCAATAGGGGGAGGATATTTAGATGAGAATAGCTCCAATCGATGTTTGTCAAAAGACATTTTCAAAACAGATGTTGGGATGTGATCCTAGTGAGGTGAATACTTTTTTAAAAGCTGTCGCAGATGAAATGGAGACTCTGTATAAAGAAAAAGGTCTTTTAAGGGAAGAAATTAGAGAGAAAAATATGCAGCTTATGGAATATCGTGAGAGAGATAAAACTCTTAGAGAAACCATTTCTACTGCACATAAGATGTCCCAGAAGGTGAAAGATGAGTCGGAGAGGGAGGCAAAATTAATTATTGCCAATGCTGAGCAACAGGGTGAGTTAATTGTCAAAGATGCAAGAGATTCCTTAAGAGAGATTTATAAGGAGATCTGTGATCTGAAAAAAATCCAGTCGCAATATGAGACCAATATGAAAGCCTTGTTGCAAGCTCATATGTCTCTTTTAGATCAAAGGGGTGATTTTTTACCTCAATTTGCTGTTAAGGAGCCAGAAAGTCTTAAAAAGTCTATAGGACATAAGAAACCAGAGAAGAGTGCTCCTGAAGTGAGAGAAACAGGTGAAAAGTCAGGAGATATATCTCCTCTGAGTATGTCTTAAGTTTTTTATTTTCCTCTTAAGGTTCAGGCAGTTTTAAAGGCTGCAGTTGCTGATAAAGCTTAAAAGCATAAGGTTTTTCTTTTACAAGAATGAATTTTTTCTCAAAAAAAGCCGAAAAGATTATAAAATAAAATAATGAGGTTTTTCATGAAATTTTGGCCGAAGGGGTTCTATGGTTTTTCACTTATAGAGCTTCTTATTGTCATTGTTATTATGACATTTCTAGTCGCTATTGCAATGTCAGGTTACAAAAGGTATGTTTATAAATCACGAACCAGTGAAGCCAAGGCGCATCTCAGTGATGGCTACGTCTCTATGAAAACATTTTTTGCAGATAGGCTCTCTTATACCACACGACTTGATGCTATAGGTTTTAATCCGGAAGGACCTTTACATTATCGTCTGGGGTTTACCAGAGATCAAGACCCTGGGAATATAGGTTTAGGGACTCGACGGTGTTATGATACGATTGTAGGGGGAAGAAAGAAGGGAACTTGTCAGCATACTCCAATGTGGACGTCTGAGGTTACGGCGACATCCGTGAAAGGTAAGTTCCAAGGTGGATACGCAAAGCGGTCTTCATTTTCAATGGGGGCCTCTGCTATTTTAAAAGGCTCTGATGTGGATTCATGGTCGATAGATGAAAATAAAATATTAACAAATGACAAAAGAGGATTTTAGTTTTGAAGTATTATGAACCAGAGTTATATGGTTCTATCATTATCTTCTCTATACATTTTTAAATATCTTATCTTTTTATGATCCCCATTGGAGATTATGGTTTTGCTTTTTTGACTTTATAATTCAGTTGCTTAAGAGATTCTTCCAGAAGATGGGGATCTAACTTTTTTGATAGGATTTGACTGGCCTGTAGCGTCTTTAGTATTAAAGTGCGTCTATGCCTCCCCCTTGTTCTTTGGGCTTTTTTTGCCTTTGTCCATGCAATAAAGTAACGATTTGTATAAGATTTTGCTATTTGTAGAGCGAACTCCAAGCGGTGTTTAATTTTCTCTTTTTGTTCTTTATTGTAAGTGTATTCATTTTTTGGGCCGTTGTATTTTAATGGTAAACTCAGCGTAAAATGCTCTCTGGATAGTGAGATGTTGAGCCATGTTTGTCCAGATTCTGTTTTTATCTCTGTAGAATACCGTGAGGGTGAATTCAAGGAATGTAAGACAGAGGATAAAGAGGTCTCAATGGCATGACTGATTCCTAAGCCAACTTCCATAGAGAAAATAAACTTTTCTAAAGTTTGATTATACTCTACTGACCTGGGATTTGTTGTGAGACGGCGGAGTAAAATACGACCATCTTGTTGGTGAGTTATCATTTCTGAGAAATGGATAAAATTTGGATATAAATAGGATAGTGGCCGTCCTGTTTTATTCCTCGTTATTGATAAGTGATAAGGGCTCTCTATGGTTTCTCTAATGTTGTTATCGATTTTTGCATGACGAAGTTCATGAAGAACTATAGAATTCCTAACATTCATACTTAAGAAAGTGGATTCCGATAAAATGATTGTGTTTTCCTGAGGGTGGTACATGCCTCGCCTGTATGTATCTTTTAAGAAATATAAAGGCTCATAGGCAATCCATCCATGTTTGTATTTATTATAAAAATCCCTTGTTAGCCTACTGAGAGATGTTTCTTTGCCCGATTCAGGCAATAGAGTGAGTTTGTAAAATCGAGCATTATTTATTGAGCTTTGGGCCCCCTTGGGGATGTAGCTTCCTATCATATGAAAAATTCCGTTGGCTGCTAGATATTGGCTCATTTGAAATGTCAGTATATGTGCAAATTTGCTAAAAAACTCATCCGCCCTTCTGCCAAAAGACATGAGATCCATAAGGAAAACTTTAGCCTCTATATACTCCTCCATTTTGTCTTTAATAGCAGTGCGTTTTTTGGAATGGATTTCTATAGGTGAAACGACAGTTAGAAATATCTTCTCTTCATTTATATTTAAGCTTTGATCCATCATTTTGTTTTCTTCAAGAAGTTTAGATATCCTGAGAATTTCACTATCAATCCATTCATGCATTTCATCTCTTAAATCTTTTTTATAGGAAGAAGTTTTTTTATTAGAAACTTTTCTTGTTTTAGATGAACTTGTCTTTTTAGCTGTATCTGAGATTTGATGCTTCTGTTGGATAGCGTGGCGAATAGGAGGGGGAATTTCTTTTTGTTTAAGCCCTTCATTTCGTTGAATGGGCGATCGGTTTAGAATGTAAAAACAGGGACTTGTATATGCTCTATTAGAATATGGAATAAGAAAGAGAAATAATAAGAATAATAAGATTTTTTTATCTAAAATGTTAAAAATCAAAAGGTCTTTTTTGGTGATACAGTGACTCTTTATTGCATTAGATTGAGAGTTTTTATTCAAAGTCAAAAGTCTCCTGTTTTTTGGTCTAAGGGGGCGAGGGATGACCATTGATAATGGTAGGGTCAGCCGGGCTCGAACCGACGACATCCACCTTGTAAGGGTGGCGCTCTACCAACTGAGCTATGACCCTCTGTAATAGAAGACATCTAACGAACTTTTTTGAAAATGTCTATATTTTACTTATACTCTAGTTCTATGATGGTTACTCTAGGTTACAGAATCTTGGGAGTCCTCTTTCGGAGATCAGAGTAAGGGAATAGTGTCTTGGAAAAAACCAGCTAAAAGCTTCTAAAATATGACGGTGCTCTGACTCTGGTGGATTCCCTATAGACTCTAGTGAGAAGCATAAATCATAGTGCTTCTTATCCTTTGAAATGATAAGAATTTGGGGTTTTAAGATCCCCTGCTCCAGAAAAAATTGGCTTAAAATTTTGCGAACATAAAGGGGAAGGTATTTCTCTGTTGGAGGGCCGGCAAGAATTTTTGTGTCTTTAGTAAATTCCACTTTATGTGAAAGAAGACATTCTTTAGTGGTGTTTAGAAACTCACCTGTTTCTCGCAGATTCCAAATCATACCATAGCTTAAGACACAGTCGGGGACTTCAGGATTTATAATAAGCCCGATGCCTTTATCACTTAACCAATGTAAAACTTTAAGTGCTGGTTCACCACTTTGAGAAGTGTTGGCCAATAGATAGGGCCAGTGGTCAGGGCCAGTTTGTGGGTCATTTGAGAGAAGTTGAATATGTGTATCAGGGATAAGTTGAAAAAACTGATGAGACCATTTTTCATTACGGTTTTGAGGAGGAATATTTAAAAGTTCATTTAAAGTCGGCATATATGGAGGTCTATTAAAAACTAAGCGTTTCGTCAATTTCAAGAGATAGAGAGTCAATTATTGGGAAGTAAATCAATAAGACACTCTCTCCAGTATTTAGGGGCACCTTTGGAAAATGCAATGGCTAGCTCATAGAATCCATTGCTGACTAAGCGTGTTCTTATGATTTGGCCATCTATGTTTAAATTCATGTCTACTATTGTGATGACAACTTTTTCCCCTTCAAGACTTTTTAAAGTTAAGTGTGTGCGAAGGGCTTTGGGAATGAGATTTTTTCTATTTATATAGATAAGAAAGCCTTTTGGGGAAGCATTTATTAATTCACCTGTTTTGGAGATCATAGTGAAAGGGTCTAAAGTGGCAATATTAGAGATCTCTAACATTGGGATTTTTTTTCGCCTTCTCTTTCGTCTTTCCATATTAAAATCATCGGCGAATCCTAGATGAAAGTTGAGTGAGGTCAGTGGTATTGAGGTATGATTTAAAGTCGGCTATATGTTAAAGTCTTTTTTTGATACAGGAGCTTTATTTAGATATTTCCACCCTTTAAAACAGTAATGATTTTTTTTGAAACAGTTTTAAGTGTTTCAAAAACACCTTCCCCTTTAGGGGCAATAGCCTCAAATTCAGGGGCGTTATAGGGATTGAGGTGAGTACGAAGTAAGGGTGTGGAGAGGGCTGAGGGGAGGTCTCTTTTGTTATATTGAATGGCTAAGGGTAGAGTTTCAATGTTGTAGCCATGTTGTGAAAGATTGATGGCAAGATTGTTCATCGATTCTTTGTTTTCTTCCAGTCTCTCTTTCTGAGAGTCGGCCACAAACACAATCCCATCTAATCCCTTTAAAATCAGTTTTCTGGAGGCATCATAGATGACTTGTCCGGGGACACTATACAGATGAAACCGTGTTTGAAATCCTCGAATACTGCCAATGTTTAGAGGTAAAAAGTCAAAAAATAATGTACGTTCATTTTCGGTGTCTAAGGAAATCAATTTGGACTTATTTTTTTCTGAGGTTTTATTAAAAATCCATTGTATATTTGTTGTCTTTCCGCCTAGAGAGGGGCCATAGTAGACAATTTTACAGTGGATTTCTTTAGCGTTGTGATTAATAAAAGACATTAAAGCTCCACTCTATTTTCTAAGGCACATCCTAAAGTTTTCTTGTCTATAAAATCGATGTCTGTTCCAAAGGGAATTCCATAGGCAATGCGGGTGATTTTGACTCTTTCTTCTGAAAGTAATTTGGTAAGATATAAAGATGTTGTATCTCCTTCTAAATCGGCATCAAGGGCCAATATGATCTCTTCAATGTGTTCAGATTTTATGCGTGTCACAAGCTCTTTTATTTTTAGATCCTCTGGGAGGATACCATCAAGTGGAGAGAGGGCCCCATGAAGGACGTGGTAGCGTCCTTTAAACACACCGGCGGATTCAATTTTTAAAATATCGGCAGGATCTTCTACAACACAAAGGAGGTGAGGTTTACGATCAACAGACTCACAGATAGGGCAGATATTTGAGTTTTCTGTATAGGAAAAACAGGATTCACAGTTGAGTACAGAATTTTCAACTTTTTTCAGGATTGTGAGTAATTCAGGAATATAAGAATCTGAGTGTTTAAGAATATGATATGAAAGTCTTTGGGCTGTTTTTGTCCCAATACCAGGTAGTTTGGAGAGGCTGTGAATAAGCTGATCCAAGGAAGGGATTTTCATTCAGACAAGTCCTGGTATATTCATACCGCCAGTTGCTTTCTGCATCTCTTTATTTAAAGTCTCCTTAGCTATTTTTAAAGCTTCATTAGTTGCGGTTAATATAAGATCTTCAAGCATCTCAATATCTTCAGAAGAAATCACTTCGGGTTTAATTTTGACCCCTGCGATACTGTTGCCACCTGTTACGGTGACAACGACGGCCCCTCCACCAGAGCTTCCTTCAAATTTTTGAGTTTCTAAATCTTTTTGAATTTTGCTGACCTTAGCTTGCATTTGTTGTGCTTGCATTAAAAACTTTTGCATATTTCCTGGAAAACCTTTCATTTGAACTCCTTAAAAAATAATTTTTTTTCTTTCACGTCTCTGTTGATGAATAAGTCATTCTAAAAAGTCGTTTTTTCTTTTCAAAGATTCTCTCTCTCTCTCTCTCTCTCTCTCTCTGCTATTCAGAGTCCTCTATAGATTGAACTTTGCCATTAAAAGTGTCCTTTAGTTTTTTTACCATAGGATGATTTTCAACTTCAACCCTAAGATTGTCTATTTTCTGTTTGTTTGATGCCTCTAGTTTTTCTTTGGGACTTAATTTTAAGGGCTTATCTGTAAGGGAAATAATAGGTTTTAAATCTAAACCCCATAGAGATTGAAATAGAGACCTGAGTTCATTTATAAATTTGTCCTGATTCATTTGCTCATAAAGGAGCTTGTAGTTTGAGGCCAGTTGTATTGAGGCCCTCCCTCCCTTTATAGATGTGAGAGTCGCACATTCTAGTTTTGCACTCATAGGTGCATTGTGTTTTTTTATCATCTGAATGAACTTTGCCCATTTATCTTCGAGATTATTTTCTGCGGTGTTAAAGGTTTCTGTGTCTAAAGAAGAGGGGTTTATTTTGTTCACTTTAGATAGATTCAATTCTTTGTTATTCTGGAGCGTGTTGGATTTTGTACTATTTGTCTGAACAGTTTTTTGGGGTTTGTTAGAGAGTTTATGATTTAAGGGATTTTTTATATTTTTGTCTTTTGGATTTTGTGCTTTAGAGGAGATTGTGTCGGTGCCTGATGGAGTGGGGGTCGTGCTGGATTTCCTAAGCGGAGGAGGGGGAGAAGAGTTTTTTTTCAGAGGTTTTATATTGGTGACTTGATTAAGAGATTTGAGGGGGCGTGTTGTTTCTTTTTTAAGAAGAGCTTCAATTTCAATGATACGGGGAGCCCTTGTCATGCGAATAATGAGCATTTCTAGGACAATATGGGGATTGGAGGCTTTTAAAATATCATAAGCCCCTTTGAGTGCCATATCAAACAAGGACTGAATATCTTCTGAAGTCAGGTGGACTGAAAGACTTTGTAAAAAATCAATTTCACTATCTGGGAGATCAACAATTTGTGACAGAGCTTTCGGTTCTAATTGAATCATTAGTAAATGTCTCAGTTCCTCTAGAAGATCTTGTATAAATTGACTGGCACTGTGGCCAGCCTTGAAAAGATCTTCTATGGCCTCAAGGGCTAATGTTTCATTGCGTTCTGTAAAGGCCTTTAGGATTCTCATTAAAAGATCACGGTGGGTGAGGCCAAAGATACTTTCTAATTTTTCAGGAGTCAGAGTTCCGTTTGAAAATGTGATGGCTTGGTCTAGAAGGCTTTGACTATCTCTCATGGCTCCATCGGATTGTCGAGCAATAATCCATAGTGCTTCGTCTGTAGTCTTTACCTCTTCTTGGTTACAGATTTTGGAAAGGTGATTTACAATGTCTCTAGTGGGAATTCTTTGAAAGTCAAAGCGTTGGCAACGCGAGAGTACGGTAAGAGGGATTTTCTGTGGCTCCGTGGTTGCGAATATAAAAATCACATGTTCAGGGGGCTCTTCTAAAGTTTTCAATAGGGCATTGAAGGCACTCATTGAGAGCATATGGACTTCGTCTATAATATAGATTTTATACTTTCCTGAAGAGGGCATATACCCCACAGTTTCCCGAAGTTCTCTAATAGCATCCACTCCATTATTGCTAGCTCCATCAATTTCTATGACATCTATATGGCTGCTTGCTGCAATGTCTTCGCATTCTGTACATGTGTTACAGGGGACAAAGGATTTTGTGTGAGTGCACCGCAAGCTCTTGGCCAAAATTCGAGCCGAAGAGGTTTTTCCTACACCCCGAGGGCCGCTAAATAAAAGAGCATGAGGAAGCCGATCACTTTTCAGTGCATTTTGTAATGTCTGTGCAACATGGTTTTGTCCTACAACTTCACCGAAGTTTTTGGGTCTCCATTTACGAGCAATCACTTGATAGGCCAGGGTCTTTTATCCTTTCGAATACACGATGAATGGTCAGGCACCCCATATCACATAGATTTCAAGTTACCGCTGCTTCTTTCCAGACCTGACGGGATTCACAAGAAGCTCTATTGTATG
Organism: Bdellovibrionales bacterium; assembly: GCA_965116215.1. Lineage (GTDB taxonomy): Bacteria > Bdellovibrionota > Bdellovibrionia > Bdellovibrionales > JAKFYE01 > CBDBKL01. The sequence continues at coordinate 1,727,550 of OZ220494.1, forward strand.
GGACCTGACCAATGGCACTCTATCTACTCTCAGTAGGTAGAATCAAGATTTAAGTTGTGCATTGCAATGTGTGTGACTTTTTTAAACAAAAATTTGCAGAACAACGGGAGGTCTATTTTGTTATTTAGAGAATAGGCCCCTTTGTTGGGTGTTTGTATTGCAATGCAAACTCTCTTGAAATGTTTCCAGAAAGGGATAAAACAAGGCTTTAACGTTTCGCACAATTGAGTGGGATAAGAATCATGTCGTCAAATAAGTTCAATGGAGGGGGGATATTTTTTTTTGGAGCCTCTTTCCTTATTACATTATTGTTTTTTGTAGCTGTTATTCTTTTAAATCCAGGTGCTCTTGATAAGCAACTTTCCTATGTCAGTCCTCAGTTTACAATGAATGAGGCCAAAGAGCGTGTGCAGAGTTGGCTTTCTCAAGAACAGGATGGAAAGCGGTTGTATCAAGTGCATTGTGCTTTTTGCCATTCCTCCTCGGGAAAAGATGAGATTCTACCCCTTATTTTTGAGGGAAGGACGACGGAGAATTTATATGCTACATTGGAGGACGGGATACGTGGCGAACATCACTTTTCACATTTACCAAAAAGTATAAAATTGTCTATTATTAGTTATTTACGTTCCCATATGGTCTCACTTCCCGTAGAGCCTGAAGACGTTTGGATGAAATTTTTAGAGGAGCAATGAAAAAGTTTTTTTTCGTTATTTTTGTTTTTTATTTTTCTCTTCCTGTGATGGGTAACAGTCGCCCGTGGAGGCCCGGCGGGTTGGCGGCTTCAGATGTGCCTCCAGAGTTAGCCACTATAGGTATTACTGAGCATTTGGGTGAAAGATTAGATTTGAGCTTAGAATTTAAAAATGAGAAAGATGAAAAGGTGACTTTAGGGAAGTATATCAATGGGAAAAAGCCGACTATGCTTTCTTTGGTTTATTATAGTTGTCCTCATTTGTGTAACTTTCATCTGAATGGAGTCACGAAGGGCTTACAGTCTGTCAAGTGGTCATTAGGTCAAGAATTTGAAATGCTTGTTGTCAGTATTGATCCCAAAGAGGATTCCTCTTTGGCTGCTGCAAAAAAGAAAAATTATTTAAAGCTTTATAACCGTAAAGGTGCTGAAAGGGGATGGCACTTTTTAACGGGTTCTCAAGAGCAGATTTCTGCTTTGGCCAAAATGGTGGGTTTTAAATACCGTTGGGATAAAGAGACCAAACAGTGGGCACACTCTTCAGCAGTGGTGTTGCTCACACCAGAGGGTGTGATTTCTAGATATCTTTATGGTATTGAATTTGATCAAAAAAACCTAACAATAGGTTTATTGGAGGCCGCAAAGGGAAAGTTGGGAGATGTGATTGATCGATTAATTCTTTATTGTTTTCAGTATGACCCTGAAAGAAAAACCTATGCTTTTTATGCTTACAATATTATGAGGGCGGGAATGGGACTAATGGCTTTGGCAATGGCTTTTTTTCTTATTCCTTTTTGGATAAGGCAACGTCGAGAGAAATTTCAATCGGATCAGGGAAATAACACATGAAGCACAGTGCAGGTTGGATGGGAAAACTATGGATTTAATGCCTGTAAAAGCATCGACCATTGCGGGTTCAGTGGATGCTGTTTATTATCTTATACTTGCATGTGCTGTCTTCTCTTTTCTGCTACTTATGGGAGGGATGACGTATTTTATTATTAAATATCGTCGGCGCACAGATAATGATAAGACCCCCCACATTACACATAATTATCTTGCTGAATTCCTTTGGAGTTTTATTCCCTTTGTTTTGTTCATGATTATTTTTTATGTCGGGTGGAAGGTTTATCAAGTGCAAAGAACCTTTCCAAAAGATGCACTTCAAATAGAGGTTGTCGGAAAAAAGTGGGCTTGGCAAGTCAACTATAAAGAGGGTTTCTCTTTAGTTAATGAGCTTTATGTTCCTGTGAATAGAGCTGTTGTTATCAATTTGACTTCTGATGATGTACTCCATTCTTTTTACATACCGAGTTTTCGAGTGAAGCAAGATGCTGTTCCGGGGAAAAGGTCTCGCCTATGGTTTGAGGCTACGCACATTGGGGAGTTCCATATTTTTTGTACAGAGTATTGCGGCACTCAACATTCTACTATGATGGGGAAGGTCCATGTCTTGGAAGCGGATGAATATAGTGAGTGGCTTGAAGAGGCCTCTAATGTCACTAGTTTAACAGATGTGCAAAAAGGTGAAAAACTCTATAAAACTCAAGTCTGCTTTACATGTCACTCCACAGATGGCTCGAAAGTCTTGGGCCCATCATTTAAGGGTCTTTGGGGGAAAACAGAAATTTTAGAGAGTGGAAAAACTGTGGTGGTGGATGAGGCCTATATTAAAGAGTCTATTCTGAATCCATTAAAAGAACTTGTTAAAGGTTATCCGCCTTCAATGCCTTCGTATCAAGGGCGTATAACGGATATTCAGATTCAGCAAATTATTGAATATATCAAAACGATAAAATAGGAGTGGTCGATTTATGTCTCAAGTAGATTATATTCAGCATGAAAAAGGTATTTGGTCTTGGTTGACAACATTAGATCATAAGCGCATCGGTCTCATGTATTTTTTCTCTATCTTTTTCTTCTTTTTTGTAGGTGGAGTGGCGGCCCTTCTCTTGCGGATGGAATTATTTGCCCCTGGAACAGTCGAGGGAGGGATCTTTTCCTTAAATCAGGATCAGTACAATCAAATGATGACATTTCATGGTGCGATAATGGTGTTTATGGTGATTATCCCAGGCATTCCTGCTTTTCTTGGAAATTTTTTTCTTCCCATTATGATTGGGGCTAAGGATGTTGCGTTTCCTCGATTAAATTTACTCAGTTATTATGTGTATATTTTGGGTTGTGTTGTGGCGGCCTCAGCTGTTTTATTGGGAGGGGTTGATACAGGGTGGACATTTTATACCCCGTATAGTGTGGGCACCAGTTGGGGAGTCATTAACATGGTTCTGGGGGCATTTATATTGGGGTTCTCTTCTATTCTTACAGGTTTAAACTTTATTGCGACTGTCCATAAACTAAGAGCTCCGGGGATGATAATGATGAAGATGCCCCTCTTTGTATGGGGTCTGTATTCTACGGCTATTATTCAGGTGCTTGCGACTCCTGTTTTGGCTATCACTCTTCTCTTATTGGTTGCAGAAAAAGTATTGGGAGTGGGGTTTTTTACACCAGAGCTAGGTGGTGACCCCGTCCTCTTTCAACACTTTTTTTGGTTCTATTCACATCCAGCAGTTTATATTATGGTGTTACCAGCAATGGGAGTGATTAGTGAGTTAATAGCTGCCTTTTCGAGAAAAACAATTTTTGGATATAAGGCGATTGCCTATTCTTCTGTGGCTATTGCGGCTGTGAGTTTTTTGGTTTGGGGACATCATATGTTTGTTTCAGGTCAATCGGATTTAGCAGGTATGCTTTTCTCTTTAATCACTATGCTTGTTGGGGTTCCAACTGCAATTAAACTTTTTAATTGGGTAGCGACAATGTATAAGGGGAGTATCCAATTAGACTCACCTATGCTTTGGGCTATTGGTTTTATGTTTATTTTTACTATTGGAGGGGTTACAGGTATTTTCTTGGCAACATTGACAACAGATGTCCATCTTCATGATACATATTTTGTGGTCGCTCACTTTCACTATGTCATGGTTGGTGGGACACTGATGGCTTTGATGGGGGGCTTGTTTTATTGGTTTCCAAAGATGTTTGGAAAAATGCATAATGATTTTCTTGCTAAGGTCTCTTGGTTTTTAGTCTTTGTGGGCTTTAATGTTACTTTTTTCCCTCAGTTTATCTTGGGCAATTTGGGAATGCCTCGGAGATATCATGATTATGTTCCGGAATTTGAGCTTTTAAATAAAATTTCTACAGTCGGCTCTTGGTTAATTGGATTGGGTTTTCTTGTTGCTTTGTTTGTGGTTATTCATGGGATGTTAAGAGGTCGAAAGGCGAGTGATAACCCTTGGGGGGCACGTTCGATGGAATGGCTGATTTCGTCTCCACCCATTCATACAAATTTTGAAACAATACCTACTATAAAGGCAGATCCTTATGACTACCGTTAATACAGACTCTAATGGAACAGTTTATGCCAGTCATTTTGAAAGTGCAGAGCATGAATATAAGACTTCAAAAGAAGGGGTTTGGCTTTTTTTAGCGACTGAGATTTTAATGTTTGGGGGACTATTTGTTGCCTATGCCATATTTAAAAATCTATATCCGGATATTTTTTTGGAGGGCTCTCGTTCTTTGAATAAGTGGTTGGGGGGATTAAATACAGTTGTCTTACTGACCAGTTCTTTAACAATGGCTCTGTCTATTAATTATTTACAAAATGGAGATCGTCAAAAGGCACAAAACTATCTTTGGGCGACATTTCTTTGTGCTCTTTGTTTTATGGTTGTAAAGTATTTTGAGTATCAGCATAAAATTCATGTGGGGACATTACCCAATCATTTTTTTAATAATGAATTGCTGACTGGAGAAGTGCCCAAGAATATTGCCATGTTCTATGGTCTTTATTTTGTGATGACAGGGTTACATGGACTGCATGTGCTTGTAGGTATGGGATTGATTTACTGGCTTATTTGTAGAAATAGGCGTGGTGATTTTACCACCTATAAATACACTGCTGTAGAGGGTGTAGGGCTGTATTGGCACCTTGTGGATTTAATCTGGATTTACTTGTTCCCACTTATGTATTTGGTTACTTAAGGAGTAAAAAATATGGATAAGCATCATATAACAGCTAGATTTACTTATTATAAAGTCTTTGGGGCGTTAATCATATTGACCATTGTTACCGTTTTAGCTTCTCTTCCACAATTTGATGCTGGTCATTGGAATACTTTTATTGCAATGTTTATTGCCACCATAAAGGCCTCTCTTGTTGTGTGGTGGTTTATGCATCAAAATCATGAAGGACATTTGAATAGACTTATTTTTATTTCAGGCTTTGTATTTTTAATTATATTTTTTGGGTTAACGGCGGCAGATGTTTTTACTCGTTCTGATTTTTATGATCTCAACTATAACTCTCAGATTGAATAGTTCTAGAGGTGAATTATATTCAGAAAGCGTCGTCATTCAAAACTAGAGCTTTTTAAACCTGGAATACTCATATTTGTGGTATTGAGTAGTTTTATTGGTTATGGATTAGGGTATCGTATAGAGAGTTCTTTTTATTTAGTACATTTTATTTTGTTTCAAGTCAGTTTTATGATTTTTACGGCTGGAAGTTTTGCTTTGAATCAAGCCCAAGAGTGGAGGCTAGATAGCCGAATGGATAGAACAAAACTTCGCCCTATTCCACAGGGAGAAATAAAACCGCTAACGGCTTTTGTTATAGCAGGTGTACTGCTTATTGTAGGTTCTATTGGTTTAATGTTCACCTCTGAGTTGGCATTTTGGTTGTCACTAGGAACCCTTATTTTTTATAATGGTTTTTATACTCTATACTGGAAAAAGCGAATGGCTTTTGGAGCAGTTCCAGGGGCTTTGCCGGGGGCTATGCCTGTGGTGATTGGATATGCTGCTATTCACTCTGATATTTTTATTCTGGAAGTACTTTATGTATTTTTAATTATGTTTTTATGGCAGATGCCCCACTTTTGGTCATTGGCTATAAGATATCAGAAGGACTATGCACAAGCGGATATTCCTGTTCTGCCTCGAATTTTTGGTATTGATAAAACACTTTTCCATATGGGTTTTTATATCTTAGCGTATGTTACTTTAGCTATGACATCTCCTTGGTTTGTTGAGACTGGAGTTTTATATTTGGTTCTTGTTATTCCTATCTCTTTAAAAGTGGTTTGGGAGTTTTATTGTTATTCTAAGCATAGAGCTAAGAAAAATTGGCTCCCTTTCTTTTTATGGGTAAACCTGAGTATGCCTATTTATCTCTGTGTTCCTCTCATAGAAAAATGGACTCCATATATTTGGGGGGTCTATTATGGGTAAGAAGGGGATGACCCGTGCTTTAACATATCTTATGTTAGGAACATTTACTTTAATAGCTCTTGGCGGTGCCGTTCGAGCTATGAATGCTGGTCTGGCATGTCCTGATTGGCCATTGTGTTTTGGGAAACTTATTCCGGAATTTCAAATACAAGTTTATTTTGAATGGACACATAGAGTTTTAGCTAGTCTGGTGAGTATTTTGTTTGTTGTGGTGGGGTATAGTTTATGGAAAAGTTCTGTCTCTGGAGCTTTTTCTAACTCATCGTTTTCTTCTCAGCGCATTTTTGCCATAAAATGCACATTTCTTTTAGCCTTATGTGTTCTCATTGCTCAAGTTATTTTAGGAGGACTAACAGTTTTAAAACTTCTTCATTTTGGAGTGGTGACTGCTCATCTTGTTTTTGGTTTGGTTTTTTTAGGCTTATTGCTGTGGATCAAGTTATTAGTTCAAAACTTTTCTCATAGAGGTGATATCAAAGTTCCTCGTGAGATTTTTTATCTTTTTATTTTTTCATTAGTTGTTGTCTTAGGGCAAATTGTTTTAGGAGGGTTAGTATCTTCTAATTATGCTGGTTTAGCCTGTGCAGATTTTCCTCTGTGTCATGGAGAATGGATTCCCACATTCAAGGGAAATGTTGGTCTACAGGTTTTGCATAGGTTAGGGGCGTATTTAACAGTGATCACTTTGTGTTCACTTTACCTTGTTATATCTCGGCACAAGAATGAGGAATGGGTTTCAAAAAAACTATTTAATGTTGCAGGAACTTTAGTCGTGTTGGTCTTTCTTCAAATTATTGTAGGAGCAGCGAATGTACTATTCCAAATACCCCCTATTGTTACAGTTCTTCATCTTGCTCTTGCTACATTGATTTGGATGAATGTGATTAAGGGCATTTATTTATCACGTTGAGAGGTTGCTTTTTATTTTGTGTTTGGCTCATAACACTTTAATAATAGATGTGGTCCTATGTGCATTTTCCTTTTCAATAGAGATCTTTTAGTAAATGGTTCAAACAAATAGGTTTCATGCAAAAAAACCGCTGACAGACACTCTTTGTTTTTTGAGAGTCTTCAGCGGTTTGAAAGTCGTGTTTCAATGAGAGGTTTTGAGTTTTTTGCTCAAACCTTAATTCCCATTAGTGAGAAAATTTATCGTACGTAGTTTTTAGGCTCATCTCTTTTCAAAATTATCTTATTAAGAAGATATTCTAAGTTCTGCTCAAGATTGTCGATATTGCGAACAAATAAGACATCCTTTTTGCTTAAAAGTTTTCTCAAACGAGAGCCTTCTATTAATTTATTAAATAGATAGTCTGCTCCTACTGTTCCTGCTGCTCCTCCTAATGCTGTTCCTAATGTTGTTCCTGCTGCTGCTAATGTTGTTCCTAATGTTGTTCCTCCTGCTGCTGCTAATGCTGTTCCTGTTCCCGTTGCTACCATTATTGGTGGTCCTAAGACTATCATTGCTGTCCCTAAGAGGATACCTACGGCTGCGAGTCCGCCAGCTTTCAAGTTCTCACCTTTTAACGTATTTCTTAACTCATTTAAGGTCACCACTTTATCAACTAAGGGCTCACAACTCTCATCTTTATTATGCTTAGTGCATGTATAGACCATAATGGCTGTGAGTTCTTCACTATTTCCCTGTTCAGATGCTTTTCGGACCTCAATCCATTTGAGAAAAGAGGGGTGAGCATTTTTTTCTTTTATTGTGGTGGTTTTTTGAGCCAAAGAGCTGATAGAGAGTGTTAATCCCACAGCTAGAGTGAGCATAAATTTTAAAGGGTTCATAAAAAGTTCCTCCTGTAAGGGTTAGTCACAATTATATGTCATGTGTTTAAGGAGCAAGTGTTGTGCCAGGTGATAGAGATTGGTTTTTTATTTAAAAAAGGAAGATTGTCTTTGCTCTTAAAAGGAGCTAACCTCTTATTAAAACAAAACAAAACAAAACAAAACAAAACAAAACAAAACAAAACAAAACAAAACAAAACAAAACAAAACAAAACAAAACAAAACAAAACAAAACAAAACAAAACAAAACAAAACAACTATAACTTAGATTAAAAATTGAGAAAAAATTGAACAGTTGTACAAATTTTGTGACATTTTTTCATCACTTTAAAGAATCTATCTTCAATGCGGCAGACGTTGAGATTTTATCTAACAAATTTTTAAAGAAGATCTCTGTGCTTATCATCTTACTCTACAAGGCCAATCTTTGAATGGAGACAGTTCTGCCCTATTCTGTATGGCATTGTACTCTCTATCTAGCTTATGCTCTTAGCCTACAAGCGAAAAAGGATTTTTGTCTTTGTCTTAAAGTAAGTTTTCCAAAGCGCAGGAGGGCGTATCCGTGAAGAGATCGTTTATTCTATGCTGGATGGCATCGAGCCTTATCCAGCCAAGGTTTTTTAGCCTGTAGCAGAGATGAGCTGTGGCCTTTGGAGTTGTCTGAAATCTTAGAAGAAGAATAATTTGCGCCACCGAAAGAGAGAATGGGGAAGAGTTTTTTCTGAAGGCTTTCAAAACGAGTTTTCTGAGGCGCAGGGCGTATCCGCAGAAAGACGGCTTGTTCTGTATTCAATTCCATTTAGCTTTATTCAGTTAATGTTTTTAGGTTTTTGCGGAGACGAGCTGCGGCCCTCAGAGTTGTCTGAGATTTTGGAAGCCTTCAGAAAAAACTCTTCCTGACTTAATCCATCTTGAAGCTTATGGACAATAGGGGAGGAAAGGATTTTGATCTTTCTATTAAAGCGAGTTTTTTGAAGCGCAATGCGTATCCCCGTGGAGAGATCGTTTATTCTATCCTTGATGGCATCGAGCACTATCTAGCCAAGGCTTTTAGCCTTCGGCAGAGACGCTTTGCGCCCTTCAAAGCTGTTTGAGCTTGAAGGGGAAGATAAAAATCCTTTTCTTACAGAACCTATATGTTTAAAAATCGCTTATTCTATGCTCAATCAAATCAAGGACTATTTAGTCAAGGCGTTTAGCTTCAGCGGAGACGAGCTGCGAACCTCAAAGCTGTTTGAGCTTTTGGAAGGCTTGAGAAAAAACTCTTTCGACTTATTCATCTTAAAAACAAATCCCAAAGAAGTGGAAGGTGGGGTGAGGTTCTATTCTCATATTGTTATTGAAAAAGATACGTTGCTCACTTTTGAAAATTTGAGGAAAAAATTAAAATGATCGTTTATCAATAAAGCTTTGTTTGAGTTTTTCATATTCACCCATTGTTTGGACAATAATGTCTTTGGCCGGAAGAATTTCATTAATGTTCCCTACTCCTTGTCCGGCAGAGAAGATATTTTGATAAGATATTTTACCTTCTGGATGTTTAAATAAAACTTTTCCTGCCCTCAGCAGAGCTAAAGCCTTCTTAAATTTTGGAATGCGGTTCAACATGGATTCTATCAAGCCAGCCTCTATACCTACTTCCTTAAGGCGATCGGTCATAATGAAATTTCCAGGAAAGCCGTCTACACGCTCTGTATTGACGATGTCTTCACATTGAGCTTTGATAATAGCTTGTTTGTATTCTTCAGACACAGGGGATTCTTTAGAAGCAATAAAGCGTGTTCCCATATATATAGCCGATGCGCCTAAGGCTAAAGCTGCAAGCATTCCTTTACCATCTACAATACTTCCTGCTGCAACTATGGGTAGTTTTATATGCTGTTTTAAATAGGGAATCAGTGCAAATGGTGAAATAGTTCCGGCGTGACCACCAGCTCCACTAGAAATAGCGACTAATCCATCAGCTCCGGCATCGGCTACTTTTTGGGCGTGCCTTAGATGAATAACATCACAGTAAACTTTGGTTTTCGTTTGATGAATTCTTCGAATCATATCACCTGGAGCCCCCAAAGATGTGATAATTAGAGAGACATCCTCTTCTAAAGCAATGTCTAATTGCTTATCACGATACTTATTAGACGCCTGAGCAATAATATTAATGCCAAAAGGTTTATGAGTTCGTTTTTTTATTTCTTGTATAGCTTTTCGATATTTAGAAAGAGGTCTGTAGTTGAGAGCGGGAAAAGCTCCTAGTCCACCAGCTTCGGATACGGAGGTGACTAAGTTTTCGTCACTCACGAGAAACATCGGAGCACCTATAATAGGATATTTTATTGGGAAGTGTTGTAAAAATGGATTATCCATGCCGTTTTCCTTGCTCTATAATAGATAGAACAATCATTTCTCTGAGGTTATGTAGGGTCTTTAGTTTTCTTTTTAGAATCACCGAATAGTTTACGTTTTAGCCACAATAGGGGGTCATAGTACCGATCCACAACACGCTCCTTCATAGGGATAATGCCATTGTCAGTAATATTAATATGCTCTGGGCACACTTCAGTACAACAACGAGTGATGTTGCACATTCCAGAGCCATACTCTTCTTTTAATTTTGGAATGCGATCTTCTGTATCGAGGGGATGCATTTCCAGTCCTGCTATGCGTATCATAAAACGAGGTCCAACAAATTTGTCTTTTTTGTTGTGATCTCTTAGAACGTGACAGACGTTTTGACAAAGGTAACACTCTATACATTTGCGAAACTCTTGAACTCTATCCACATCGCCCTGATACATACGATGTTGACCTTCTTTATCACGAGGCCTGGGTTTAAAAGGTATAATTTTTTTATTTTGTTTATAGTTCCAGGAAACATCTGTAACTAGATCTTTAATTATAGGGAAGGACTTAAGGGGTTTAATGGTGATCGTTTCATTTTCTCCAAAGATATTCATTCGGGTCATACACCCCAGACGGGGTCTCCCATTGATCTCCATACTGCAAGACCCACATTTACCCGCTTTACAATTCCAACGAACGGCTAAATCAGGAGCCTGTTGTGCCTGAATCAAATGTATGACATCCAAAACAACCATTCCCGTACCGATATCGACTTCATAATCTTTAAAGCCCCCCTTAAATTTATGTTGGTTCTGTGAAAGAGGATTTTGGCTGGAGGATTGAGTGTCCCCAATTTGCATTTGGTGATCTTCAGTTTTCTTAAAGGTATTTTCATTTTTACTTTTTTCTGATCGCCAAATTCTAATTTTACGTAGAGCCATTTGATTTCTCCTTAGCCGCTTCTAGTTCCAAATCTGCAATATTTGAAAAAGCAATTCTCTTTAATTCAGGGTCTGGTTCTGTTCGTTTTTCTTTGCAAACATTCATATGGTTTGTCGTTTTACGAATAACTATATTGTAAGTCAGTCCGGCCTCCATTTCATCGGGAAAGTCTATTCGCGTATGAGCACCACGACTTTCCTCCCTTAATAGGGCAGATTTTGCAACGGCCTCTGAAATGATAAGAAGGTTTTTAAGGTCCAATGCCTCATGCCATCCTGGATTGTATTGGGAAGAGCCATGGGCTTTGACTTTCTTTGCTTTTTCAAAAAGGACTTGCAACTCTTCAAATCCTTTTGTGAGATCCTCTTTATTGCGAACAATACCCACATATTGGTCCATAGTTTTTTGAATATCTTCATGAATTAAATAGGGATTATAACCATCCTCTCTTTTTAAACAGGCTGTAGCTTCATAGATTCCTTCATCTACAAGATCTTGTAATATATCTGGCGAATTGGATAAACCTCTGACATATTCACTTGCGCTAGAGCCAGCACGTTTTCCAAAAACAATAAGGTCAGAAAGGGAGTTTCCCCCCAATCTATTAGCTCCATGAAGTCCTGCTGCGCACTCACCGCAGGCGAAGAGGCCAGGAACTTTCGTGGCCTGTGTGTCATGGTCCACTTTTAATCCGCCCATAAAATAATGAGTTGTCGGTCCCACCTGCATAGGCTCTTTTGTAATGTCTACTTCGGCCAGTTCTTTAAACTGATGGTACATAGAGGGGAGTTTTTTCTTAATCATCTCTGGAGAAACTCTAGAGGCAATGTTTAAGAAAACTCCCCCATTGGGAGATCCCCTTCCGGCCTTCACTTCCGCCATAATAGCCTTGGCGACAACATCTCGTGTGAGGAGTTCAGGTGGGCGTCGAGCTGTCTTGTCTCCAGCTAACCAGCGGTTGGCCTCCTCTTCAGTACTGGCTGTTTCAGAGGCAAATTTTTCTGGAATGTTATTGAACATAAAACGTTCGTTTTTATTATTTAACAATATACCACCGTCCCCACGGACACCTTCTGTCACCAATGTTCCCTTCACTGAAGGCGGCCAGACCATTCCTGTAGGGTGAAATTGCACAAACTCCATATCCATCAATTCAGCTCCGGCCTCGTAACCCATAGCTAAACCGTCCCCTGTATATTCCCAGGAATTGGAGGTCACTCGCCAAGCTTTTCCCCCACCTCCTGTAGCTAAAATCACAGCCTTTGCTTTGAAAACAACAAACCGTCCCGTTTCTCTCCAGTAGCCCAATACACCAGAAATCCTTTCTCCATCTTTTAAAAGTTTTAAAGCTGTGCACTCTTGATGTGCTGTAAAGCCCTGATGGATACCATGGTCTTGAAGTGTTCGAATCAACTCTAGACCCGTACGGTCTCCAACATGTGCCAATCTTGGAAAACGATGTCCACCAAAATTTCTTTGATTGATTAATCCTGTACGAGTACGGTCAAAGACGGCTCCCCAATCTTCCAGTTCCTTCACTCTTTCGGGAGCTTCTTTGGCATGGATCTCTGCCATACGCCATTGGTTTAAAAATTTTCCGCCTCGCATAGTATCTCTAAAATGAATTTTCCAATGGTCGCGTTCATCAGCATAACCTAATGCTGCGGCCATACCTCCCTCTGCCATCACGGTATGTGCTTTACCCAATAGAGATTTACTAATAACTCCTGTATTCATGTTTTGAGCTGAACATTCAATGGCCGCCCTGAGCCCAGCACCCCCTGCGCCAATAACAATCACATCATGTTCAATTTGGTTGATGTCCGAGTACATTAATAACTCCAAGTGTTGTAATCTGTGATGATTCCCATAGAGACGAGACGCACATAGAGATCTGTAAAGCCCACCCAAAAAAGACTGATCCAGGCAAATAGCATATGGCGAGCATTCAGAAATGAAACTTTTGACCACAGGCTATGGCTCACTTTAGCACAATTCCCACAGGAGAAACTATTTAATCTTCCGCCAATAACATGTCTCAAAGAATGGCATCCGGTTGTGTAAAGACCAAGTAGAGTCGCATTGATAAGTAGAATGACGCTTCCCACACCTATACCCAATTCACCATTTCTAAAGAAAGAAATAAAGGCATCGTAATAAAGAATTCCAATAAAAACTAAGGCAATATACATGGCATAACGGTGAAAGTTTTGAATAAGAAGAAGGGTTGTTTCGCCTTTATAATTTTTTTGGGGAAAGCTTTCTACGCTACAGGCCGGTGGAGCTGCAAAAAAAGATCGATAGTAGGCTTTTCTATAATAATAACAGGTCGCACGGAAGGAGAGAGGAAAGGCCAGAATAAGAAGAGCAGGAGATGAGGGAAGAAAATCCGGCCACCATGTGGGCCACAACCCAAACCAAGCATGTGCAAGGGGGGCAGCCCCAGGGGCTTCTAAAAATGTAAAGAGAACCGGTGAGTAAAGAGGTGATAAATAGGAGCCGTAAAAATAATGATTTCCCTGAAAGGCGGCCCATGTGGAATAAATTCCAAAGGCGGATAGCCCCATAAGAGTGAGTAGTGGGCCCACCCACCACTTATCTTTGCGTTGGGTTTTAAAAAGGTTGAAGCCAGAGTGTTTGTTTTGTTCTCTTTTTTCTAAGGTGTTTGTTTTCATCATTATTAAAACTCGTTAGTCCAATATCGCCATCAATTTTGTGTTATTGAAAATGCATTTCATCTCAACACGGGTTTATAATATTAAAGAAAGAGATGGCTCTCTTTAAGAAGGAAGTTTTTTCTAAAGAAAGCATCTTATTTCAAGTTATCTCAAAAATCATAAAAGATAAAGTCAGGTTTTTATTTTGTTTAAAAAATTTAGGTGAGTATTTTAATTGAGGTAGGATTTTTAAATATTAGGTGAGTTCAAAAAAGTGACTTGTCACTCAGATTGTTGGAATATTAAAGATGGGGTGTCATTTGTATGAATGGATATGGATGATGAAAGGCTACGAGCACTTGTCTTTGCATTGTTTTTTAAAATGAGAGTTATTCATAATCGGGAGTCATAAATTCTGCTTGCGCAGAGGAAACTAGCCAATTTCCTTTATCTGACTTTTTCAAATTTGCTCTTACAGAGAGGATTTCCTTAAAACGCCCCCCTTCATTTATTCCTTCTGAAATTACCTGAAGGTTGACATTGGCCTCATCCGATTTGATGGAAATATTCATTTGATCTAGAACCACGGAATGACTTTTAACAGTTTTTGATCCGTAAAGAGCCATGGATTTGAGTTTATCTCTATTTGTTATTTGAAACTCCCAATTGCGTTTATGGTGAAAAGCCTTAATGTTTATTTCACTCATTAAGTGCTTTTCTAATTTACTGAGGCGTGAGACAGCATTTATTCTTGATAAAGGTTGTTCGAATTCTGTGAGTTCCTCTATATCAGTAAGAAGTTTACGAATCGCAGCTTCCTCATCAGAGCCGACTAAGAAAAAAATACTTAAAGGGATTATAATAGCACTTGTAATGATAAGAACTGTTTTTGTCATAAAAAGAATTACCCTTCACATGTTTATGATGTCACTGAGAATATATTTTTAAAAGTATGCATTTTGACCTCATTTATTATAACACCTGCAATCTTTTAGTAACAATCTGCTCTTAAAAAGTGACTTTTTGTTCGTTCATTAATGTGTATTTTACAAACGAGAGTTATTTTATAATGCACCTTGTTGGAAATAAGGGTTTGAAAAGACTAAAGTTATTTTCTATTGGAGATAAAAAGAAAAAAGATGGGATCTTTATTTTTTTTGATTGTTTTTATGTGCTGAGGATTCTACAAATAGTTTTTTATTAATTTTCTATAAAGTTAGGTAGAGGTCAATGAGTAAAGGTACAGTAAAGTTTTTTAATACAGGGAAGGGTTTTGGTTTTATAACTCAAGAAGATGGGAAGGATTTGTTTTTCCATGTTTCAGAAATTCAAGGGCCAGAGCCACAAGATGGTGATAAAGTAGAATTTGAAGTGGGTGAAGGTCGAAAAGGTCCTTGTGCTGTTCGGGTGAAAATCTCTCCCGAGTAAGTCAGAAGCGTTTTTTACATCTTTAAAACAATTCACTACATTTGAAAATAAAAACCCTATGCAGTGTTTTCTGCGTGTGTTTTTGTTTTTCTCTGTGTCTGCAATGGTCTAATATATTTTTTTGATGGGGCGACTTGTACTCCGAAATGTTCCAGACCCATAGGCAATAAGATTTTTCTCTTTATCTATAACTTCCATATCAGTGAAGGCTGTTTTTCTTCCAATTTTTCTGTTTATCCCTCTGGCCCAAAGGTCAATTTTTGCAGATTCTTGTACTATACGGGTTGTATATTCTACGGTGAGAATCCAATGATTAAAGTGAGGAGCTGCTGTGAACCATCCTGCCAAATCAATAAGCGTTGCTAAAGTACCTCCAAAAATACCTCCCATGCCATGATTCAAACGGGGGTTATATTTCAGATAAAAAACAGCTTGATGAAGATCGTTGTATTCTAATGTGATTCCTGTTGTTTTGGTAATAGGTGCTGAATGGTACATCTCAGTTAAGAATTTTTGTTTTTCTAAAATAGTGTTCATAATGAAGGAGACCTTTTTCTTACAAGTCCTCCGCGTGTGTCTTTAATACTACTCATAACAATAAATGCATGGGGATCTATATTTTCAATTTCTCTTTCTAGGTTTGCTATTTCTAAGCGTGTAGTGATTGTATAGAGTATATCATAAGAGTTTAATTTTTGATTCTCTTCTGAGAATCCTCCCTTTCCTTGGTAAATCGTGACTCCGAGTCCTAATTTTTTAATCATCATTGTTCGGATTTTTTCGCTGTATGATGAAATAATAGTTACACTTCTATACTCTTCTATACCAGTTATGATAAAGTCTACGGTTCTTGAGGCTACGATATAAGTTAAAATAGCATATAGTGCTATTTCTATAGAGAGGACATAGGCACCAACACTAAAAATAACAATATTAAATATTAAAATCACATCACCAATAGAGAGTTTTGAACGTTTACCGATGAATATAGCTAATACCTCTGTACCATCTAAAACCGCCCCGCCTCGAACAGCCATTCCAATTCCTAAACCTAAAAAAAAGCCTCCAAAGACAGATATAAGGAGTTTGTCGGAAGTGATAGCGGGGTATGGAACAAATTGGACTGCTGCAGCCAAAGCTATAATGGCAAGGATGCTTTTGAGGGCAAATCGTTTTCCCATTTGAATGTAGGCCAGGCAGATAAAAGGGAGATTGACGGCAACAATGAGCATGGAAAGAGGGATATTTGTGATGTGATTTATGATTAATGAAATACCAGTTACTCCTCCATCAATAAATTGATTGGGGAGTAAAAAACCTTTTAAACCAAAGCTGGCAGCCATGGCCCCTGTAAAGAATAAAAAAACATCCAATAGAATATTGTTTATCTTGGTCATTGTCTTTCAAAACTGTATCAAAAAGATGCGATCAAGTGTTCTTTGTCTGTTTTAACGGTACTTTGGTAGAGATTGTCTTATTGTGAGATGGTGTTGGGCTTAAACCACAAAAATATTGTCATCCTCAATTATAATAGTTCATCAGATATGGGACCTATATTTTACATTTTTTCTGATGGTTTATTTTTGATCTAGATCTATAAAAAGAAAAAGTGTGGCTCTCACCTTGTTTGGAATATCTAAAGAATATTGAGAATTAAACCGTTATTGTGATGTTGGGCTATATCTATTTGGATATAAAAGGGGAAGAGGCTTATGAAGTGTTTGAGATATTCTTTTGTTTTGTTAGTGACTACAGTCTTTGTGGGTTGTGGAGGAAATAATGACCCTAGAAGAACACCTCCTCCTTATAGTCCACCTTATGTTGGTGGGTTTGGTAGTCAGGGCTGTTCTCCTCCTGTCAATGTCACAGGCGGAATTCATTCTTATTGTCAATGGTTGATGACTCAAGGGCCACTTTCGCAGTGCAATGAACAAGCACGGCGATTAGAACTTCAAACATTTTGTCAGCAGTATTACAACAGAGGAAATTATTCTAGATTTGTTAGTGTGGGTATTCCTCGTTCTAATATTTGTGTGAGAGGTTGGGGGCCTTTTGCCGTGTGGTGGCACGGTATGGCCTGTGGGTCTGGCAAGTCCAAACAAAAATTGAGAGAGGGGAATAACAGAAAATTTGAAAAGGTCAAAGAACGTAGGAGTGAACGAGAATCTGAAAGGATCAGAAGGCGTAAGGATAGAAGGGGTGAGTCAGTTGCTCAAGGGGAAGTCTCTAGATCTGGTGAGATTGTACTTGATATGAATCGTTGCCGTAAGATCATGCCATCACGAAACCCCATCAATGATAAAATGGATAAGTTTTTTGAGGACAAAGAAGATGCTTTAAACCATGCTCGTAATTACAATGTCGAGTGCTTTGAAAGAGGTGTGGGCTGGGTTCCTTTAAGACAGAAGCCGGAGTCCATGGCAAAAGCCGCTCCCATTCAGCAAGAGGTATCTGAAAATAAAACAGAAGGCGGCCCTGACTCTATTCAGGGAGTTACCACAGTGTTAAAAGCACCACCTCAAAATGAGAATACAAAATCACAAAGTAATACCGGAGAATTAGCTAAAGAAAGGGAAAGTGGTGTTGAACAAGTCGCTAAGGCAGAAACAGATGTTGATGAAAAGGTGGGAGCAGCAGATCTAGTTAATGAGACAGAAGATCCAATAGTGAAAGAAGGAATGGCTGATCTATCAGAGTGTTTTTCTTTAAAGGAGATACATGATTATATTCTTGCAAATAGTCAATCTATTGCCTCTTTTTCCAGATTGTATGGTCTTGATATTCTCAACGATGAGGGTAAATCGATTATAGATCAAACGTCTAAAGAAATGAAAAAGAAGTTGCATGGTATCGAATATAAAGGGGGAATAATCATTAAAACGGCTACTGATCGATTTTCTTTTGGAAATAGGCCAGGAGATAATTTAACAGCGGTTGGAACACATATTGTTCAATCTTCTGCGAGTGACATTGTTCAAATAGATGATGAATTTAAGGGTAAAATTGTAGCCTGTAATTCCAAGAGGCATATGACGATTAAAAACTTTGAGGGGTATAAGTGTGAAAAAGGGGAATCGTACTCTCAAGGGCATTGTGAGATTAGAGAGTATTCTTGGAATGGTTATGGTTTACACTTGAATGAAGCCAAAGAAAAAGATCGACATGGAGAAATCAATTTGGTGAGAAAAGGACTCTTTGTTGATAAAGAGACAGGTGAGTCTTTATGGTATCGTGCTTGGCACTATATCTATTGGGAGAAGTTTGAAGCTGAAGAGATACCTCCTGCATCCAGAGAGTTTAAAAACCCTGAAGACATTCCTCATTGGAGCAGAGTTGGCGATCTGCCTGTCTCCCGAGGCGATGTGCTGGGATATATTTGGCGGAAAGCAAGGAGGGCTGCCGGCATAGCCGATCCTAAGTATGAGGAACATTCTCGGAAGTGGATACAGTTTCTGAGAGACACCAATACCCACCTTCTTTCTCCAGAAGAGTTGAAGGAGAAAAAGAGGGTCATCAAGTCTATGAGAGACACCAATACTCCACCATCGACTAAGTCAGCACCTGCTGGGGCCTCTTCATCGACGACTTCCCCGCCTTCTGCGTCTTCTAAGAAGCAGAAGTAGGGGGGGTGACGAGAAAATCCCTTATTCTTCCTGTGCTGTGGTCATTTGGAACGTCGGAAAGCATGGGCTTTTACAAACATATATAGGAGATTAGAATCTTATTTTAATAGATATCTAGATATGGAGCTAGAAATACCGAGGTTATCTATTGGGTTGGGATTGATACTTTATAATGTACTAGTAGATTGAAAAAGTGTTTACAGTACTCAGGTCATGTTTGGTATAAAAGAGCCGGATTCTCTGAGTTAGAATTTATTTTTGAGAAGATAAATTTTAACTTAACAAAAGGAGAGCCGGATAACTCAAGAACAATATATAATAAGAAGAAAGTTAAATATACTAAATTTGGAGAGAAGTTAGGCAATGAATCAAAATATCCATTTTTTAGCTCTATCAATAACTGAAGACCTCTCAAGGAGAGCTTAAGTTGTCTTGAGCCGAATCCATTCTATGTTCTGTTTTAGGAAGGCTTTGCTGTCTTTTTTACCCAGGATGAGCACCATCCATCGGCTTTAACAAGGCAACCTGAAGTGATTAATGTACATGTTGCCTCTTTTGTTTCTGGACCTGCTGTATAGAAACTGCAGTTTTTGCAGAACTGCTGATTCCCAGGGATACCCATTCGAGTCACTTTCAGCTTTTTATCAGCTTGCTCAGCGGAACTCACATAGTTGAGGGCCTTTGCTGTAGGATCATCAGAACAGGATTTAGAACTTGCTGTCCCCTTTTTCTTTTTCTTCTTTTTTTTCTTTTTTCGAGCGTCGACCTTAAAAGAGGGGAGGAGAAAGATTATAAAGCCTATACTAGCTTTCATCCATATATGAAGATATGTTCGTCGTGGGAGCTTTCGGGGCATTGTGAGTCCTTTATATATATAATATTGAAAGTTGGGCTTATTAAAATCAAGTTTTTATTTTTCAATGCATCTCTCCTCTCAGTGAATCTTTCAGTTGAAATGATATTTTTTCAATATAATATATGGTTTTTATAAATGGTCCATCTTGTTTTAAGATAAAGAAGAGGGATCAATTGAAAGTTCATTTTTATGCCATATCTTCAAGTCAGTCAGCTTCATACAATTTACTATGAGGATTGGGGCCATCCCTCAAGCCCCTGTTGCTTATATCTGCATGGTGGTCCAGGTGCTGGGGTTAGAGAAAAAGATAAAAGGTTTTTTAACCCAGATAAACATAGAGTTATTTTCTTTGATCAAAGAGGTTGCTCTCAAAGCACTCCCTTTGGAGAGTTACAAGAAAACACAACATTAGACCTTATCGCTGATATAGAAAAACTCAGACATAAGTTAGGGATTTCATCTTGGTATGTGGCAGGGGCCAGTTGGGGAACTTTTTTAGCCCTTTATTATGCAATTTGCTATCCAGAGGCTGTGAGAGGATTGATATTGAGGAGTATTTTTCTGGGTCAAAAAAGAGAAATAAATTGGCTTTATTTTCCAGGTGGAGTGAGTGAAATTTACCCTGATGAATATGAAAGATTTTTAAGTGTTTTAGATGAGAGTGAAAGGAGTCATCCAGTACAGGGATATTGGAAAAAAATAA
This sequence comes from Bdellovibrionales bacterium, assembly GCA_965116215.1. Classification (GTDB taxonomy): domain Bacteria; phylum Bdellovibrionota; class Bdellovibrionia; order Bdellovibrionales; family JAKFYE01; genus CBDBKL01. The sequence goes on from OZ220494.1 coordinate 1,747,885, forward strand.
ATGCAATAAAAAGTGAAAAAGAAAATATCTATTTAGCCTGGAATAGATGGGAGATGCTGAACTCCTCTTTTCAAATTGATCTTGAAGAATTAAATAATTTACAGTTGGGTTCTATTGAGAAGAATATCACTAAGTTTGAGCTTTACTATTTTTTAAAAAACTGCTTTTTAGAGAGTGATGATTTTATTTTGAAAAATGCTTCAAAGTTAAGGTCCAAACCGGTTGTTCTTATTCACGGCCGAAGGGATTTAGTTTGTCCATCGCGTGGGGCATGGGAATTACATAAAGCTCTACCACAATCTGAATTAGTCTTTTTACCTAATGCTGCACATGGTGGTAGTGAGATAGGAGTTGAGGAGACATTTATTCGGTTCGCACAAGAAATTATTGTATAAGGCTCAAGACAATTCAAGGTGATTATTTCTTATTGTTTTTAATAGTAATAGATATATGTTTTGGTATCTATGATTCAATTTCAAATCACATTCTTTTAGGTGCAAATAGAAAGACTCTTTGTTTATTCCTCTAAATTCATAAAATCTGAACTTTGACTAATCCTCAAAAGTTTTCAATCCAGAAAATAAGATTTTGTCTCTTCTGTTGGTATATAACAGATTTCTTTAACACCAAAGATTTTTCGCCTCCTCTTAGCTATAAAATTATAAATAAACTGTCTTATTGAAGGAGGAACAATCTTTAAGATGAGTAGACACCTCCAGAGACCTCCAAGATGTTTGCAAATTTGAAAAAAAGCATCAGGTCCTCTATAGATGGTATTATTATCTAACAATACAATGGATGTTATATTTTGAAAATCAGATGTAGAAAGGTGATTTTTTGCCGTTTGTCCCTGTAGTGTTGCAAACTTAATAACATGATTTGTATCATATTTTAAAAGGCGAGTAACAATACCGTTGCAGAGCCCACAAATTCCATCAAAAAAAAGTACAGGTTGATAGATAGACTTTTTCATAGTTATTGGATAATAAATTCTTGTTCTAGGAGTTCATCTAGAGAAAATTCAGCCCTTGCAATATATAACCCTGAATGTATTGGCAAAGTGACTGTCGGAGATTCAAACTCTAAAATATTTTTATGAGGGGTGATGATAGTCCATTGAACGTAGAGATCTCCGCTGTCCTCTTTGTTAACTTCTGAAGACAAAATGGAAAGATGTATTTGTCTATTTTTAATTATTCTTTTAATAGAAGCATGTGAATGTTCAGAAATAAGTGTATGTGGTTTATAAGAATGATTGTGGCCAGTAATATAAAAGTCTTTATCTAAAGGAGCTTCTCTCCAATCACAGTGGACATGGCTTTTGTAAATCTGTATAAAGCTGGCATCTTGTTTTCGACAGAGTCGCCCTAGTTGCCTTAAACTAATTCCTTTGGGGATAAGATCTACGGCATCACCATATTGATGTCGAGACCACTTCGTTGCCTCTTTAATTTTGCTGTTATACGAAGGGCTGCGGTAACCGCTGCTTATGGTAAATTTATTTCCATAAAGCCTTTTCATTTGATCAAGGGCTTGAACTAGGCGACGTGATAGAACTCCAAATACATCTTTGCTTGAACCCATAAAATCTGATGCTTTAAAATAAGGACTAATAGATTTTTCTAAATTAGCTTGAGTGAGGTTTAAAAAAAATGTCGGAGCTATATATTGGTAAGGGTTACTCTTTTTAGGAAAATCTCTCTCTTGGAAGGGATCAGGGTAATCTTTCTTTAATTGTAAATTTGTTTTTTCAATAACAGGAAAACATGTGGAACCATAATAACAAGAGCTTTGTAACATGAGACCATATTGACTTAAACTATTTGAATTTATATGGTCGAATGCTGAGCCGCAGGCAGACAGAATAGCAAATAATAATAATAACCCAAAGCACTTTTGTCCCATAAGAGAAATTATAAAAAATTTGCTTAAAAAATAAAATCCTGTTCCGACATTGAAAATGTATTATAGACAGAAGTCTTTGGTACTTTCCCTATACCTTTGTTTGATTATTACTTTGGATATCTTAATAATTTTACAATAAGTCTTACCTTTGTCGGGGAGCGTTTTAAGAGAGAGATTTAAGGGAGGTAAGAGTTGAGTTATAAATTTTCTATTAGAGTGTCCTTATTTTCATGTTGGCTACTGCTTTTTGTGAATATGCAAGAGAGTGGAGTGGCTTTACCACCTCTGGTTTTTTATCCTCAGTTTCAGTTGGGATTATACCTCACAGATCACTGAAAAATTTGACAATTTAGGTTCTCTTTACTCTATGAGCTGTCTCATTCAGGCATATGAATGCTTTTAATTAAGACTTAGAAGAAGAGGGGGTGAGATTTAAACTGCTAACTCTTAAATATATTGTAAGGTTATAAGGTTTAATATTATCAAGAAAATTAGGATAGAAAATGTTTAGAGTTAATCCATTTTTTAAATGCCCCTACTAAAGAAGATGAACCCGTAACAATTATAAATTTGTGTCTTTTCATGGCCAATTGAAAGGTCTGCTCTGGAGTTTTAATATATGTGATGTCATTATAAGTTCTGTATTGTTGGGGCTTAAATGGACAATCTGTGAGAAGGATATTTGAGCAAATAGGTTTTAATATTTTTAATATCTTTTCAACATTTTTATCTTTTGAAAGTGCTATGATAGCCGATGGCTTTTTAGAGGAAAAAGATTGTAAGTTCATGACTAAACTTTTTATCGCCTGTTCATTATGTGCAATATCAAGAATAATGGTTTTTTCTTGAATTGTTAACTTTTCAAATCTTCCTGGCCAATAATGGGAAATAAAGATGTCGGGTGGTAATTTAATTTTTAATGCCTTCAATGCTGTAACTGCTAATTGAGTACATTTTGCATATGTTATAGTGGGATTGGGTAAAGCATAGTGCTGTTTTTCGATTTCAATTGTTTGTTTATGGATTTTCCAATTTTTATTGATACATTTATATTCTGGAGTAAAAAAATATGTCGCATTTTTTCTTATTTTATTTTTATTAATAAGTTGTTTACCCTCTTCTGAGAAAGGATAGGAGATAACAATTGGATTTGTTGATTGATCAATGATTCCCATTTTAGTATTCATTATTTCTAGTAATGAAGATCCAAGTATATTTTGATGATCCAGGCCAAATTCTGTAAAGATGCAGTAACTGTGTGGTATAGCATTTGTTGCATCGTAAGCTCCCCCTAGGCCCACTTCTAATACTAAATAATCAATGCATTGATGGAAATACCAAAGAGCCATTAGCAGATGTGATTCAAAATAGCTAAGTTTATAATTTTTAATTAATGAAATATTAGCTTTGAAAGCTTCAATGTATTCTGTTTTTTCTATAGGGACTAACCCTTTACGAATTCTTTCGTTGGCATGGATAAGATGAGGAGAGGTGAATAGGCCTACTTTTTTCCCACTTTCTATTAAGACATGAGCTATCATTGAAGCCACTGTTCCTTTGCCATTTGTTCCAGCAACCAGAATAATGTTTTGAGGCTTTATGGTTATTAAATTGGGATTACTTTTTAAAAAATGATGAAAACGATCAATTCCATAACTTTTTGAAGGTATAATTTCTGCAAGATTTTTTTCAATTTCAAAAAAATTCATATTGGGATGTGTATTACCTTTATCGATCACTTAGAGAACAAATTATCATTGTTTAGTTTTGGATCTAATGTTTAAATCCCTCTCTCCAAAGAAACCAAAATTTATTGTCATGTGCAGCTACACTGATTTCATCATAAGTCAGAATTTGTAATTGGTTAAGAGGGGGTCCTAATATATTTTCATTGGTGGAGCCAACAATATATATGGGCGTTCCGGGTATTGATTCATTTCTAGCATTGAGCCCATCAATAGATAAAACCATATTTTTTCTTTTTTTAATTTGTTCAAGATGTTCTTTATTAAAATGGGCTTCTGATTTTAAGGGAATATTTGCTCTTCGAAGTTTGGTGTATGAAGATCGCTCAACCTCTTTTAAATCTGTATGTCTAGGTAGATGAAAGAGAATATAAATATTGATACCTTGCTTTTTCTTTTGAACTAAAGACTCTACTATTTGAGGGTTATTTAGAATATTGCCTTGGATGAGAATTTGACTTTGAGCTTGTAAAATAGAATTTAAGATTTGCTCTAAAGGTTCATGTCGTAAAGTATTTGGATTGTTTTTTGTCATTTGAATTTTTTGAGGTGAAGGAAAATTTGTTTCTTTTTTCAGGTTCATATTTGTAAGTTTGTCATAATTAGGGAATTTGGTTGAGTAGGTATTTTTATATCTTTGAATAACATCTATTGAGCATAGTGTAGACTCTACCTTTTCTTCAATGCTCATATGTTCTGTGCTTTGAATATAACAACGTTTGGCCCAATTTGAGGCAACTGTTTCGTAAACTTTAGATATAAAATCCCGATACTTAGGATTTTGCCTGTCATTTCGAGCCGCTTTCCAATCATGTTTTAATGATTTGTAGATAACATCATAATATTCATTGAGTGTAACTGTAACGATTGGACCTCTAATGACTAAGCTTTTAGTGTAATGAGTTGGATAATTCGAAATCTCAGTCCAGTTTTCTGGATTAATAAGGAAAAGTTTTTCAAATATATTTTGAGAAGTTGTAATCAGATGTCTCCAAGAGGCAGAGGATTTGTCTTTTGTATATGAGGGGAGAGTTAAAACCCTATCAGGGTTCAATGCCATATAAGCCCTCATAAAATTAAACAGAATTCTTACTTCAGGATATTTTTTAGAAAAGTCTTTATCTCTTTCAAGGACAATAAGTTGGAAACGACTTCTTTTAATTTGTAATTTTGTAATTAAGTGATTAATGAGTGCTAATCCCATTGTTCCTTTAAAAAAGAAAGGATCTATAATGGCAAAAGATAGTGATAAATGACTTAATGAGGAGATAATATTTCTAAAGACTTGTTCAGATCTAAATGTTGATATCTGATTTATATTAGGGCTTCTGATTGGCCATACATAAAAGATCCCATCTGGGGATCTCAATATCTTAGAAACATGATGTTGAGGTTGTGGTGGGTGTATTGATTGAGAGTATTGTGCCCAAAGGGGATGTTTTTTGAAATTTATAATATCTTTTTCGGTGAGTGTAGTTTTTTTATCTTGATAGATAATACGATCTTTTAATTGGAAAACATGTTCTATAGGGTTAACATTTAAATCCTTTGCTTCTTGGAGGGCAAGAAGCATGTCTTGTATCATGAGAAAATCTTCTTTATGATCCCATTGCTCCTCAAGATTTTTTTTGAAAACAGTATGCTTTATGGCATTTAATTTTTCTTCATAAGATATAAAATTAGTCCTCTGTATAGGGTGACCATTAGCTCTTAAAATGAGGATATCGTTACCATCTATGAAGCCAGTAGTTGAAAGCAGTCCTTTAGATAGAGCATTATCTATTTTTTGAGGATTAAACTCTAAAAAATTATGGGATTTATTTATTCTTAATTTTTTGAGAACACCTTTTGTAGATGGGGCTATTTGAGGAAAATCCGATTTTACACATGAAATCATTTGATCTAATCTATTCAGAGCTTTTATTTGGTTTTTATAAAACGTTCTATTCAAGATTAATCGCTTTAAAATATGAACAATAGAAACATTCGAGGAATCAAAAGTGTCAGTCTGAAGATCAGATGGTGGATGTTTGAATTTGTTTTTATAACATGTCTTGACTCGATCAAACTCTTTAAGAAATCTGATCGCAACATTATCTTTATTTATATTGGATGGCTTATCTAGATGCCATAAAAAATCTGCTAATATTGTTCTTGTTCTAGTTTTTGTCCTATAGTCGTCAATGATTTCTTTAAAATGTAGGATTTTTCTAAAGAGATAATATTCTAATAAAGCTAATGTGTACTCATCCCAGTGCTGTTTATTTACCGAGAATAAGAATTGATTCCATGCGATGTACGAGAAGGCTTTTCTAAAATGTAGATCATTAAAAAAACGACGTAACTTGTGCTCAGCTTTTAAGGAATAATCTTTAATAAGAGGTCTTTCAAGACTCTCTTTTAAAAAAGTCTGAGCAGTGGGTGATAAATACTGATTATAAATATCAGAGTATCCCGATTGAAGTCGCATTTGAGAATATAAGATAGGTTGAAGGTCCACAGTTGTTTTATTAGCAAAAAGAAGCTGAGGGATAATTAAAATAGATATTATAAGTATTTTAAGCATCTCTATTTTTATTTCTTGGATATTTGTACCAGTTTGTCATTTATATAACTAAAGGCATAGTATTACACTTTGTGCTGTCCTCACAAGATATGTTCAGATTTTTATTTTTACATTCCAAAAGTGTACATATCGGGCTTTAATATGTTAGATTTTCTAATTTTAGAAAAAGCTTCTGCGTATTTAGGTAATAAATTCAGGGAATAATTCATGCGCTGTTCAACATAACCGTGTTTATTTTTTCCAAAGTTTTCAACATCTCGAACAATAACATGTTCTGGGATATAAATGAGATGAGAGTTTTTATAACTACTCATTCTGAGTTCTGCGATAGGATAGGCACCATTTCTAGATGCTGAAACACCTACGAGCAGTCCCGGTTTATGACGTAATGTGGATCCGCAAAAGAGAAAGAGGTTCTTTAAAGCGGGAGAGGCCATACCTGCATATTCCGGTGAAATAAGGACAAAGGCATCACTTTTTTCAAAATGTTTTTCAATGGGCCCCCATTGTTTTTCCCATTTTTTATCACCAGACCATACTGTTTCATCCCATAGTTCAAGAGGGTGTTCACCTAAATCTAAAAGAAATGTTTCTGTATCTTGTTCTTTTAAATAAGATTCAATATAATTTGCTACTTTTAGAGAACTGGAGTTCTTCCGATGGCTACCACAAACTATAGAAGTGTACATGAGATATCCCCCCTTTGTTAAATTCTTTAAATTTTTGGTTTTAAAAAGTAGCAATATATCCTAGCATAAATATAGAAAAAAATCATTGCTTCATAACACTTTAAGTGGGATTTGCTTTGTCAGATGATAAGAGGGAAGAGTTTTTCTGAAGGCTTTCAAAATCTCAGACATCTCTGAGGTTCGCAGCTCGTCTCCGCTGAAGGTGAGAAGCATAATCTGGATAGTATTCGTGAACTCAAGCATAGAATAAACAATCTCTCCACGGATACGCCCTGCGCCTCAGAGAACTCGTTTTGAAAGCCTTCAGAAAAACTCTCCCTTGGATTCTATTTCTCTAAGCGGCGCAAATCATTTTTAAAACTTTCAAAATCTCAGACATCTCTGAGGTCCGCAGCTCGTCTCCGCTGAAGGTGAGAAGCATAATCTGGATAGTATTCGTGAACTCAAGCATAGAATAAACAATCTCTCCACGGATACGCCCTGCGCCTCAGAGAACTCGTTTTGAAAGCCTTCAGAAAAACTCTCCCTTGGATTCTATTTCTCTAAGCGGCGCAAATCATTTTTAAAACTTTCAAAATCTCAGACATCTCTGAGGTCCGCAGCTCGTCTCCGCTGAAGGTGAGAAGCATAATCTGGATAGTATTCGTGAACTTCAAGCATAGAATAAACAATCTCTCCACGGATACGCCCTGCGCCTCAGAAAACCCAGTGTATTAGATCTATTTTTTAAAGAATGTGTTGGAGTATCGGTGAAAAGGTTGTGAAATAGAATGATGTTTGAAAGGAGAGCGTATTGTGGTTCAGAAGTATTTAAAACACTTTATGGGAGTCAGTTTCATCTTATTGTTTTCTTCGTTGGGTGTGGCAGCGTCCATTGAACGTATTGATGTGAACTCAGGAGTATCTTTTCCTGCAGATGCCAACTCCACCTTTTCAGCTATATATGGGAGAGGAAATCCGGGAGCTTTAAAAAATACTGTAGGCACTCTGGATGTCAAAGTAGGATTTGAAAATAAGGTTTTGGGAGGAGAAGTTGTATATACAGAGAGCGTCGAAGCTGTCGGCTACCATGTGAGTGGGGGGGTTAGTGATATAAATAAAAATTACTTTTTTGCCTCAGGAGGTTTGGGGTTTGCCTTCTGTGCCTTTGGTGTTGGAGCAGGTGTTCTTTACAGTGAAGTCACAAAGACAGCTGAAATCGATCTTGGTATTCACTGGGGAGGGCGAGAGGGCTTTGCTGCTGGTCTTACTGTCTTGGGAATACTTCATAGCTCGGCTCGCTCTTGGGCCATGGGAGTCGGTTATAGAGAGCCTGGAAATTTTCTTTTTGCTGTGGATGCAGTTCTTTATCCTGTTCGAGATGGACATTTTAATGACATCATTTATATTGATCCAATGGTGACTCTTGAATGGATTGAACACCTTACAATGGGTATGGGATATATGTTTAATGTATCTGGTCCTTCCGTTAAGGCATTTGGAGGTCTTCATGGTGAGGTGAATTTGTGGTTATCGTCTATTGTGGGGTTAAATTATAAGTATCAAAATGGGGTACAAGAGCACACTGTTTCATTAAAACTTGTGATCTGAAAATCTTTACTTTGACTTGTCTTAGAAGGTCCATTCCCCTTCGAGAAGCTTTGCCATTTTCTGAGTTTGCTTTATGTTTTCTAATACTAATTTTAAAGTCGCTGTCATCGGGACAGCCATAAACATTCCCGGAATGCCCCAAACGAGTCCCCAGAAGATAAGAAAGGCCAGTATTGTAACGGGATGTAAATGGAGAGTTTTTCCCATAAGTCGTGGTTCAATGAATTGACCAATAGTCATTTGTATTAATCCAATGAGTCCAATACAGAGAACTGTTTGCCAGCCCAGTTCAAACTTTATGAGAATAAGAGGTATAGGGAGTAGTGTTGCAATAATAGATCCAATACTCGGAATAAAATTTAACATAAATGTGAGCACGGCAAACATGATAGCTAGGTCAATTCTAAATAATATAAGGACCCCCCCTACAAGAGCACCTGTTAATAATGAGACAGAGATTTTTGTCCCTATATAATAAGAAATTTGTTTCTGGATTGTTTTTAAAGATGTGTTCTGCTTTTTGGGTGCCCCTATGAGTAAAAAGGACAGCATAATGATGATGAGAGCACTATTTCCAATAACAGAAAATATTCCATGAGACAGCTTTTTCAGATAATTGATAAGGGGTAAATCTCTTATAGTTTCTCTTACGTTATTTTGGTTTATTTCTATATTTAAAGATTCTAAAAAAGTTAATATATCAGAAGCGAGAGAATAGAGTCGTTCTCTGTAAAAAGAGAGATTGTCAATAAAGCTATCTATAGATAATGAAATGAAGAAAAAACCTCCGCTAATGATAAGGAGAACAAAGAGCATAAGCCCCGTAATGGAAAGGGCTCTTGGTATTTTTAGTTTTTGCTGAATGGTATTGACTAGAGGGTTTGTTACTGAGTAGAGAAAGAGCGCAAAAACTAATGGAACCATAACCGGTTGGGTATAGACGAGTATCCCTACCAGAGCCACAGCAGCGATTATGAAAAGCGACAGAGATTGTAATTGTTGATCGCCCATCTTGTCTGTTTTTCCCCTTGTAGGTTGTTTTGTGCCGGAGAGTGTAAATTATCCTCTTGATAATTTACAGAATTAATGACAACTATAACAGTTTAAAAAGGAGGAGTCACTTGTGGCAAAGATGAGTAAAATTGCAAGTTGGCAGCGTAGAGAAGTTATGATTGAAAAGTACAGAGCACGCAGACTGGAATTGAGAAATCAAATAAAAGATATGAGTCTGACTAGCGAGCAACGAGAGGTTGCTAGGATTGCTTTGAATAAATTGCCACGGCTTTCTATTGAAACCCGATTAAGTCGTCGATGTCGAGTGACAGGCCGCCCTCGTGGCTATCTTCGTAAATTTGGAATGTCTAGGATTGCATTTCGTGAAGCGGCCAACAGAGGCTTGATTCCAGGGGTCATAAAGTCTTCTTGGTGACGTTCACTTTTTCTTAAATTTAGAGTACTTTTTGTTAAATCGTTCAAGTCGGCCCTCTGTGTCAACAAGCCGTTGAGTCCCAGTATAAAAGGGATGCGAGTAGGACGAGATATCCAATTTGACAAGAGGGTATTCTTTGCCATCGTCCCACGTGACAGTGTCTGAGGTTTGCATTGTCGAGAGAGCAATAAAGCCTTTATCACAAGATACATCTTTGAAGACAACCTCTCTCATTTTTGGATGAATATTTTTTTTCATTGAACACCTGTGTATATAACTTTTCCTAAACTCAGCACTCTCTCTTTTTACCCTTTTAAGTCTCTATTGACCTTATTTTGTTTAAACACTTCTTTGCGCATAGTATTCTGCAAAAACCCCAGAAGAAAAAGGAAAGGGAATGGCCTCTAATCCTGGTATTTGCTTCACAGTACCTATTTTTTTACCCTTTTCTGTTTCGGCAATGTCCAGCCAGTCAACGGGCTCCAATCGAGGGCTTTGTTGTGCCTGTAGGAAGCTTTGGCCTTGATACATTTTTTCTGTTAGCTGAACTGTATCTCCCACTTTTAAAACTTGTGATGCGATATTGACTTTTTTGTCATTCACCTTCACATGGCCGTGAGAGATCATTTGTCGTGCAGCAAGTATGCTGGGAGCAAACCCCATTCGAAATAAAATATTATCTAAACGGCTTTCTAATTTTCCAATAAGTGTGTTCACCCAGTTTGTTTCTGTACCTCTTTTAGAGTGTCTAATAAAACGACGCAATTGTTCTTCTCGTAACCAATAATTAAAGAGGATTTTTTGTTTTTCTTCTAATTGAATAGAGTAGTCCGAATACTTTCTTCTCTTATTTCCATGTTGGCCCGGAGGATAGGGTTTTCGCTCCAAGGCCCCAGGTTTTCCAAGGCCTGGTAACTCAATGCCGAGTTTTCTTTGAATTTTAAACCTAGAACGTAAACGGCTATTTTTTTTCACTCTCATACCTTCTTTTTATTTTGTTTGTCTTAATATTCTCTAAACACAACCCAGATTGAAAGATCTTTTTCATTCTTCTTGCTCTCTATTCTGATAAACACGTTGTATCTTATTTTTTATTACAACTAATAACAAGCACCTGTCTTACTATAGAGAAAACATAAAAGTAAAGCCTCCGATGAAACCTCTAGGTGAGATAAACACTTATAATTATGCTATGCATCAATATGAAGTTTTTCTGATGAGGATATGATTTTTATTTTTTTCTTCAAGCGTTCTCTTTACCTTTGGCTAAATACCAATCGACTAAACCATGGAGAAGGTAAATTAAAGGTGTAATGCCAATAGCAATAGCCAGCTTATAAAGATAGCTCGAGCTGGAAACTTCTATATATTCAGAAAAGCTGAATTTTCCCGGAAGCCAAAAGGCGATTCCAATAATAATAAAACTATCGATCAGTTGAGAAACAACTGTAGAGCCGGTGGCCCTGAGCCACAGCATTCGTCCTCCAGTTTTATTTCTAAAAAACCAAAAGACAAATACATCAATGAGTTGGCTCACAAGAAAGGCTATAATACTTCCAACAATAATCCATAGGGATTGGCCGAAAACAGCTCTAAATGCTTCATCTGGAACGGGTGAAAACTCAGCGGCTGAAATATTCATAGAGATGTAAATGACAAGAAAGGTATAGATGATGAGACCGACAGTTAAAAAGGTGAGTTTTTTCACTCCCTCTTTACCGAAATATTCATTAATCAAGTCTGTCATAAGGAAAACAACAGGCCATGGAATCAGGCCTACGCTGACTGAAAAGTGCTCCCCTACGCTGACAACTTTCCCCCCAATCAATTCCGCAATGATAGCATTACATATAAAGAATCCACCTAATAGAATAAAGACGAATTGTTTTCGATCAGACATTTTCGTTTTTTAAGTCCTTTACTGAAGTTTTACTCTTAGTTCTCTGAGAACGAATCAGATATCTCATTTCGTAGTTAAAGAGGTGCTACATTGTTCCTCTTTTAGAGTCAATTTTGTTATTTTAAAAGTATCCTTTTGATCTTAGCAGTGTTCCTCTGTTGGAGTTGATTTGAGAGAGAGTTTTTTAAGATGAAGTCGATGTAATGAGTCATTAGAAGAACTGATAATGGTGACCCCGGCATGATTCGAACATGCGACACCAAGTTTAGGAAACTTGTGCTCTATCCATCTGAGCTACGGGGCCATAGGATTTTTGTGTTTTTGTCTCTTTTTGATGGATTTTTCCAATAGTATATGAGGCTTTTCAAAAACTTTCTTTAGGTCCTTCTGTTTTAGCTCTTTGTATTGGCCACGTTGAATATTGGGAAGTTTTAATTTTCCAATAGCTGTACGCTGAAGTTTAATAACATCGTATCCAATTTTGTTAAACATATGATGGATCTGCTTGTTCCTACCTTCTGCAATGATTATACGCACCCACTGCTTTTCTCTAGAGCCCTTATGGCATTTAGAAATATGTAAAGCTGAAACCCTTCCCCCGGGGATGGTGACTCCTTTCTGACAAAGTACTTGTAGTTCCTGACCTGTGGGTTGCCCATTTAATTTTGCCAAATAGGTCTTGGGAATAGCATGTTTAGGATGGGTGACTTTTTGAGAAAATGCACCGTCATTTGTTATAAGTAATAAACCTTCGGTGGCCCAATCTAACCGTCCTACAGGGAAAAGGCGTACTCTTTCCTTTTTAAAATAATCAGCTAAAGACACACGTCCCTGTGGATCCTTTAAAGTGGTCACTACATGTTTTGGTTTAAAGAAAGCATAATAAACTTTTCGAGAAGGCATTTTTATTGGCTTTTTATCGACTAAAATGCGATCCTTTAAGGGATCAACCCTTGTTCCCAACTCAAAAATCTTCTTACTGTTGACAATAACATGACCTGAGGAAATTAATTTATCAGCTTGTCTTCGACTTGCAAGGCCAGCATCGGCTATATATTTATTGAGACGGACTTTTGTACTCAATGGTTTTATCCCCTGTTAATAAACGTGAAGCCTCCCTTATCAAGAGTTTCAGAAGTTTGTCATCAGGGAAAACATATTCGACTAAATTTTTCGCCCTTTCTACCATCTGAATCAAAGTCGCCCGTGTTGAAGAATGATGGAATGAGAAATTTTCAATTGCATTTTCAAGATTCTTAATCGTATCTACATATAAAGGATCCGTTGAGCGATGAATATAAAATCGTTCTACTCGCTTTAAAGCAAAATGCAGGGCTGGAAACTCCTCTATGCTCTTTATTGTAAAAGAGTGCACCTTTTGGAAAAGGTAACCTCTCACAATATAGCCCTTGATCTTAGATTGATGAATATAAAAGTAGGCCCGATGACTGGCAGCTAGTTCTATACATTGCTTGACCCCTTCAGATAAATGAAGTCGTGAATCATATTGAAGAGAAGATGTTATTCCCAGAGGCCTTATCTGACCATTATGTATTGTAAAAATATTGTGAAAATATGTGGCTTTAAAAATTTTAGGAGAAAGCTCTAAAAGAACCATCGCCTTTTGTTGGTCAGGTAACGTGCGCACCCTCATGCCTTTGGTTCTGTCTACGCTCTTTTTTACAACAGCATAAAAATCTTTAATGTGTTGAAAAGAAATCACCTGAAATGTGCTGGCCATATGAACTGTTTTTAAAGTCAGATGAGAAAACTCTGTTTTTAACATCTTATCCAAATCTTTTGCATGATTCTGCCAATGCGTAAAACGTAAACACTCCAAAATAAATTTTTGAATCAACTCAGAATTTATATCATCTTGGTCTAAACAAAAATTTTTCAAATAGTTATAGAGACAAAGACGCATTGGGTCATTCTTGAGATCATTTTTGAATAAACGTTTTCCAAATTCTACAACAGTCATGATTTATAAGTTTAATGGAAGAAGGGGAAGATGCTCAAATGAATTTGTTCACTCATTTGGATTCTTGAGCTTTTTAACGTACACTCAGAATAAAGGGTGGGTATTTTTTATGAGTATGGAGCCAATGGGTAGAAAATTACATTCAGGCCTCTTTCAAGAAATTGATCGAGTCAATGAAATGGATCAAGGGGAGAATATAGAATTTTCCACTGAATTCCATCTAGGGTCTTTAAGCTTTATAAAAAAAATGGAATCCCGTCTTGAAAGTATTGAAGAGCATTTAAGTCCCCCTATCAGAGAGATTGAGCCACGTATGTTACAACGTTTAGAAAAATTAAATCAGAGAATAAAGTTGTTGGAAAAAAAATTAGATCAAATGACTGAAGGATTTCAGTCCAAATGGCGTCATTTGATGGGAAAGGTGACAGAAAAGACGATCACTGATGGTAGAATTCAAGCTCTATTTGATCGTCATAATCACCTTGTTCATCAATTTGAAAACCGTTTAAATCAAATGCAGAGAGTTATTAATGAACAAAAAGTTCAATTAATGAATTCAAGGGATGATTTGAGCTGTGCACGAAGAGAAATTGAAAAATTAAAACGTCTCTAAGAAGATGTGAGTGCAATGAGAGTTTTTCCGATAAGTCGTAGTTTGATGAATTGACCAATAATCATTTGTATTCATCCAATGAGCCCAGTGCAGAGAGCTGTTTGCTAGCCCAGTTGCTCACAATAACAGTCGACTTAAAGTGTCAGGTAAAGTCTTAGTTTCTACGCAAAATGCTTATGAATACCACAGGCGATTTTGTCGTATGTTAATGACCAAGGGGATTTGACGATCACAGGGTGTGGTCATTTCATCTTTTATCATTGAATAATTAAAGAGTCTTTAAAACCCTTTTTATTCGTTTTTTAAATTGATTGGCGGGCTCAAAGCCTGTCAGTGTTTCCTTGGAGATAATATCCCCGTTTGGATGAATAAACAAAATAGTTGGTAATCCTAAAATATTATATTTTTCTCGAATAGGTGCGGTTTTTGTAGTTTCTATTGTGAGATCCACTTTCAATAAGAGAAATTGAGACATTAAGGACTGAATATCAGGTTTAGAAAATATATATCTGTCTAGCTCTTTACAAGCCAAGCACCAATCAGCATAGAAATCTATAATAACAGGTTGTTCTGAGAGTAGGGCTCTTTGAAGTTTCTCTTCTGAATAGACTTCAAAGTTATTGTTTTTTGATGGAGCTAGAGTATCTGTTTGTGGAATAATATTTGTTATCTCTAGAAGACCATGGCCGATTCCCCCAGTCCCTATAAGAATAATAACAATAGCTAAACTCCGTTTGAAAACATCATGCCGTGTTCTTAATGTTTTTAGAGCGATAAAGCCTCGTACAACTCCAAGAGTGATAAATGTCACCCCTACAATAATTTTAAAGTAAGTAGGATCTGTAACGGGCTCTATGTAATAAAGGGCCATAATAATCATAAGAAAACCAAAAAATCCTTTAACTGTATTTAACCAGGGCCCTGATTTGGGAAGTCGAGACAATAGCGTACTAAAAGTTCCAAGTAGGATAAAGATCATGCCCAGTCCCACGGCATAGACCAACAGAAGCCAAAAACCAAAAAATGCATCTTGTGTTTTTGCCACATATGCAAGGATAGAAATCAGTACAGGGCCGACGCAGGGGCCGGCGGCAACACCGCTGATGAGCCCTCCAAAGAAAGCTTTTGTGAGTCCTCCTTCAATTCCCTTATAGCTATGGAGTTTATTTCGAAGAAAACCTGGTAGTTGTAAATCATAAAGTCCGTACATGCTCATTGCCATACAAATAAAAAGTGTTGCCAAGCTATAGACAATGATGGGTTGACTTAAAGCAGATCCAAACAGGGCCCCCGATTTTGCTGCAAGTAATCCCATTACTGCGTATGTAATAGCTATCCCAGAAACATATACTGTACTTAAAATAAACCCACTGAGCTTGCTCCTTTGATCTACAGTTTGTGAGCCTAGAATAGAAAGTGTAATAGGGATCATGGGGAAAATACATGGAGTCAGACTTGTTAATATTCCTGCTAAAAATACAAATAAGAATAAAGAGAGAAGTCCTTCGTTGAATACTTTTTTATCAAAGGAATTGACAGAGGCCATTTCTTTTGCAGTATTTGATACAGTAATAAAAGTGTCTGTGAACTTAGGGAATAAGCAGTGTGTTTCCGTACAGGCCTGATATTTAACTTGGGCAATAAGAGAATCACTCAATTTATCAGGAACTCTCTTTAAAAAAGCGACAAGATGAGCTGATTCAATAATCACCTCTCTTGTTTTTCCTCCAGAAAAGCGATCTTTTATTTTTACAACAGGTGCAATGTTTAAAGGTTTAAGCACTTTTATATTTGTCAAAAGGTGCTCATTCTTTTGTGCCAGTTTGTTCTTTTTTAATTCTAATGTGCTTTGATCCTCTATATTTTGTTTTAAAGAAGGCCTCTTGTTTTCTGTAGATATTTTTGTTCTGTCATGTTTTCGAAATAAAAGATCAAATTGATCCACATAGGCTTTGTAACCATTTTCAAGATATAGGTTAATTGTGACATAAAACCCTTTCTCTTGAGAGTAGTTTAAATGTCCTTTTGCTGTTAGAGGGTTTAAATCTCTAAGTTTTTTGTCTTCTTCGCTGTAACCTAATGTGTGGATAAATAATGTAAGGAGAAATGGAAATAGATTCAGTAATCGTTTCTTTTTGTTATACTTTGTGAGAGCCTTTCGAAGAGTGTTGCACTCTTTCATTATCATTTTGGTTCTTCCTTAAATTTTTGTATGCCGAATAATTTATATATATCATCCATAATAGCTACCATTGTAGGAAAGAAAAGACTGTTTAAAATAGCCCCAATACCAAGCCCCCATGCGAGAGCTAAAGCCATGGGTATGACAAAGGGATCTCCACCCCCTATATTAAAGGTTTTTAACATGAAGTGACCATAGGCTGTAGGTAACAGCCCGCAGAGAGTTGTAATTGTTGTTAATAATATAGGTCGAAAACGAATGGCCGCCGCATCTTCAAGTGATTGAAAGCGTGTGTTCCCCTTTTTTCTTGAAGAGTTGACAAAGTCTAGATAGACAATGGAGTTGTTTACAATCACTCCCAATAGAGCAACTATACCGAGTATAGACATAAAACTAAATGGCATACCATGAAGTCCTAATGCATAAATGACTCCCATTACACCCATGGGCATAGTGCAGATAATAATAAAAGGCTGTAATAGACTTTTAAATGTTATGATAAGGAGTACGTAGATAAGGATGATGGCTATAATTGAAGCCCTAGTTAGTGAGGCTAAGGACTCTTGTGTATCTTCACTTTCTCCTCCGAGTTCTATAGAAATCTGAGGTTTATTTTTTATAAGATTTTTAAATTCAGGTTTTAATAAATTTATCACTTCAGAGGCTGTAATGATTTTCGTATCCACAGAAGCAGATACATTAACAACTCTTTTATACTTATTATGTATTACCGAACTTAACGTCGATTGTTTTTTAAAATCAGAAAATGATTTTAATGGAATCAAATGCCCTCGAGCATTGCCCACTTTTAATTCTCTCAGGCGTCTTTCTCCTGGTTCAAGGACTTCTTTAAGTTTAACTCTGACGTCAACTTCTTCATCAAATGCACGTGTTTTTGTAGCAATAACACCATCAAAGGAGGCTCTTACTGTTGTTCCAATGTCTTGAGCTGTTAAACCAAATCTAGCTGTATCATTGTGTCGTGGGAGAACAATCCATTCATCTTTTCCCTCTACATAAGAATTTTGTATGTCCTTCACTCCTTTAATGACAGTGAGTTTGTCTTGCAGTGCGTAGGCAATAGCTCTTAGTTCATCATAGTTCTTTCCACTGACATTGATAGAGACAGGTCGCCCTTGAGGAGGGCCACCTTTTAAGACTTCAAAGTTCACCTTTGTTAAGCCAGGTGGTGAGCCAATTTTTTGGCGAAGCTCATCGATGATTTCTTGTGCTTCTCGTTTTCTTCCCTTAGCTGCAGTGAGTTCGACAAAAATTTGACTGTAATTAGGGCCACGCTTGGTGAGTGGGTCATTTGGATCGTTTTGGATAATCCCAATCATGGTTAAATAGCCCAACAATTCAGAGTTGGGGAGAGAGGCAGTGGCTTTCTCTAAGGGTTTCATATACTCTTGCATCTGCGTGAGGGATATATTTTTAGGTGCCTCTGCTCGTATAAAAAATTGTTCGACACCTTTACTGGGGAATAGAACAAACTTAATTCGTGTTCCTATAAATGCAGTGAGGCCAACAAATAGAATAAGTACAATGAGGGTTTTGTATTTATTGTGCGTGGTCAGTCGTATATATTTTCTATAAATATTTGTTATTTTCTCAAAATGATTTGAGGTTGTTCTTCTTTTGCCTTTCTTTATGCTGACCCAGCTACCAAAATGTGAGGGCATGATATAAAAGGCCTCCAGCCAAGAGAAAAGAAGAGCCATAATAACGATAGCTGGAATTTGAAAAACAAATTTTCCAAAAATACCTGTCATAAAAAGCATAGGGGCAAAGGCTAGAGCTGTTGTCAGTACAGAGGCGGTGACTGGGGACAGCACTTCTGTTGCTCCAGCCACAATAGATGTCCATGATTTTCCTTCTTTTTCAATATGTCTATAAATG
This sequence comes from Bdellovibrionales bacterium, assembly GCA_965116215.1. Classification (GTDB taxonomy): domain Bacteria; phylum Bdellovibrionota; class Bdellovibrionia; order Bdellovibrionales; family JAKFYE01; genus CBDBKL01. Next base: position 1,766,384 of record OZ220494.1, read on the forward strand.
TTTTCTGAAACGACAATGGCATCATCGACGAGCATACCTAGTACAATAATAAGACCCATAAGTGTTATAAGGTTAATCGAAATTCCGATAAAGTAAGCTGCTAAAAGTGTTGAGAGCATTGCTAGAGGAATTCCAACAGCAACAACGAGGGCTACTCTAAAGGGGAGAAGAAATGAGAGAAATGCTAATACAAGGAATAATCCAATATAGACATTTGATTTTAAGACAGAGAGTCTATTTTTTAAATAGATAGAGAGGTCTCTGGCCACACCAACTTGAATGCCTTGGGGCAGATTTTTCTTTAGCTCTTCAAGCCGTTGTTTTGTTTTTTTTACTAGTTTTAATACATCAGCTTGTGCCTTTTTAGAAATAAGGAGGTTAATAGAAGACTTTCCATTAGAGCGATAAAGGATATTGGCTTCAGCTTGTCTCTCTGTAACGGTAGCTATATCTTTAACTCTTGTTCCATAACCTTCATCATTTGAAATAATATATGTATTTAATATGTTGTCTTTTGTTTTATATTCAGCATCTGTTTTGACAAGTAACTCTTCTCCTGTAGGAGTTTTAAATTTGCCGCCAGGGGTTGCTGTATTTCTCAGAGACAGTGCTGTTATGACTTTTCGCAGGGGGACACGGCGGGCGGCCATTTGTTCTGAATCAATTTCTACAAGGAATTCTCTTTTTTCGTAACCCTTTCTAGTGATTCGTGCGACTTCTTTGATGAGACTGAGTTCATCAGCAATGTATTTAGCAGCTCTTCTTATTTCTAACTCAGGTAAATCTCCACTCACAAAAACTTCTAAAACTGGAGTTTGTGCTGAATCGATCGATGTGACAATTGGATCTTCTGCTCCTTTGGGGAGGGTACTAATGCGTTCTATTGCCAGTTGGATATTTCTATTTGTTTTATCTCCGTCTTGTGCGTCAGGATCTAAAAAAACTGTAATAAGCGATAGGTTTTCAGTGGCTATGCTCTGTACTTTTTTTATACCATCGACTTCTCTAAGAGCTTCTTCTAGTGGATTTGTGATGAGATTTTCAATTTGTTCAGGGGAAGCACCGGGCATTACAGTTCGAATCACAGTGATGTCAAAGTCAACAGGAGGAAAAATCTCTTTTTTGATGATAAATAAGGAGGCTGTCCCTAGAGCAATCAAAACCACTGTTAGAACATTGACAATAAGATGTTCTCCAGCAAAAAAACCAATGACTTTTTTCATATTTGTAAACTCCTAAGGGGATGTTTCTTTCTATAACAGTTAAGCGTCAAATTTGTCACGCTTTGACAAAAGCTATTTCTTACTTTTCTAAGAGCTATAAGACTGATAGGTCACATTGAGTGATTAAAAATCAATTTTGGCATGATGTCCCTCTTGTTGCTTTAGATATTGAAACCACAGGTGCTTATCCTATTGGCAACCAAATCTGTGAAATAGGTGCTGTTCGATGGGAACGGGGTCAGGTCGTTGATACATTTCAAACTCTTATAAACCCTGATGAAAAGATGAGTGATTTTATTATAAACATTCATGGTATCACAAATGAAATGATTCGGAATGCTCCAGGAATTAATGATGTTATTGGTGACTTTTATCAGTTTTTAAAAGATTCAGTTCATATAGCACACCATGCCCCCTTTGATTTAGGATTTTTAGCTTATGAATTTGAAAAGTCCAACTTGTGCCTACCTGAGACGCCTGTTCTCTGTACATCTCTTTTATCCCAATCTGTTTTTAGTGAGGCACCAAATCATAGATTGCAGACTTTAATTGATTTTTTAAATCTACCAAAAGAGTTAGCTCACCGTGCACTTGAAGATGCTCGTAGTGCATTAAGAGTATTTTTAAAAATTGCAGAGAAAGAGGGCCGGGAAAAAACAGTAGGGTTTTTTCATGAGCTGCAAAGAAAGCGAATGGCTTGGAGATATTATTCTATTTCAGATATGAGGAAGGGTGAAATAGGTGACACTCTTATTTATGCTCTTGAAAGTGGAAAGGATTTAGAAGTTATTTATCGTAAAGGGCACGCTCCGAGGAAAATAAGGCCTGTTGGTATTGTAAGAAATCCAGACGGAGATTATTTAAAAGCCCTTTGTTTAATTGAGCATAGAGAAAAACGATTTTATATGGACAAGTTTTTATCTGCAAGATCACTTTAAACCGTTTATAAGGTTGATGACGTTTGAATAACATGATTGGCTCTGTTTGTATTTTTCTTTTCCATAAAGGATCTCAATAAATTGTAGTGGTTCAGGCTTGATCGGATAGTTTTCTAAAAAAAGCTGGCAGTTATTTATAGAAGATTTAGACTTTCCAGGGAAATAGGAGAAAAGGATTTTTATCTCTCTCTTAAAGCGAGTTTTTTGAAGCGCAGGGGGTATTTGTGGAGAGATCATTTATTCTATGCTCGATTGCATTGAGGACTATCTAGCTTACGCCTTTAGCCTGCGTTAGAAAAAGGCTTTTATCTTTCTCTTAAAGAGAGTTTTTTGAAGCGCAATGCGTATCCGTGGAGAGATCGTTTATTCTATGCTTGATGGCATCGAGCACTATCCAGCCAAGGCTTTTAGCCTTCGGCAGAGACGCTTTGCGCCCTTCAAAGCTGTCTGAGCTTTAAGGGGAAGATAAAAGTTTTTTTCCTACAGAAGGGCATATCTGCGGAAATCCAGTTTTTTCTATGCTTGATAGCATCGAGCACTATTTAGCTTACGCCTTTAGCCTTCGGCTGAGACGAGCTGCGAACCTCAGAGTTGTTTGAGCTTTTGAAAGCCTTCAGAAAAACTCTTCTTAGTTTTACTAAAGGTTCTAGACTTTCTTTGTTTTTTTATGCCTTTTGCTCTGTTCTGTTTCTGATATTTGTATCTTTTTTTTCAATTTGTTGGCTAGCTCTTCTAAATGTGTGAAATCATCGCTTGATCGCAATTTAAGTGGTCGAGGTTTTCCTGCAATAAGGTCTTCCAGAAACATTTCAAATGCATAGAGAGGACCTGCCAATCTATGGGAGAGAATCGTACCAAAGAGAAAGAGCAAAATACAGAAAATGAGAGTGATAACAAAAAATGTAGATATAAAGGGAATAAGAAACTGCTTTTCTGCAAGATCAGCATGAACTACAGCTACGTTATTTATAACAACTTTTAGAAATGTGTAGGAGTAGGTTCCAGCTATGATACCGAATCCTAATCCAAAGGAGACGAGCTTCAAACAATAACTTATTTGAAATTTTTTATTAACCCAATAAGACTCTCTTAAGTTGTCTTTAGGCCAGAGAGTGTTTCCATGTTTTATCAGTCCAAAAATAACTAGGATATAGCCTATCCATTGGCAAACATCAGATACATTAAAAGCAGGGGTCGTTTTTGCAGAAAAATATGGAAAGATGATTTTTAGAAAATCTAATTTGATAAATATAAAATCTACAACATATCCCCAAATGATTCTGTCTGTGATATTTCCCAATATGGCACCCAGTAGGACAGATAGCCCCAACCTGAGTGCTAATGATTGTGTAGGGAGTAGATATTGTATAATGAAAAATGTAAAAATCAGAAAAGTCCCTCCGGTAGAGAGTGAGACGATTCTTAAAACTTCAGGAAGATTGGAAAAAAGTCCTAACATAGCTCCATGGTTGTGATAAAGAGCGAATCCAATGCTCCCAAGGGTTTCAACAGTATTCAAATCGAGAGCTATTGTTTTAGTGATGCGATCAGCAGTCCATACCCCGATAAGAGGTAATATGACGTAGATAAGCCATTGTTTTTTTGTCATATTTTTTATTTTAATGAGTCTAAGAGATAATTCTAAGGATTAAGTGATAGTTTTGTCATTGGTCTAGGGCTTGTATTTATTATTGGGTTCCGAATTTTCAACTCCTGTCTTTCGGTATGAGTCAAAGTCAGATTTTATGAATTTAGAGGAATAGACAAAGAAACTTTTTATTTCCACCCAGAAGAATGTGAGAAGAGATTGAATCTCTGATTAGCATTGTTAATGCAGGCATTCCATTCACGCCTAGAAGAATGTGATTTGAGATGGAATCATGAACATGAAAATATATACATACCTATTACTATTAAAAATACTCAGGAATAATCCTCTTAGTCTGTCTTGGGCCAAATACAAAGTTATTAAAGTGTCAGATTTTTATTCTTTTCTAACGTAGAAGAGAGGGCTAAAGTCTCCATTCATAGGAGGAGTGTAACCTTTAACCCTTTTATTAATGATAGCGACTTGTGTGTTATACCAGAGAGGAATTATAGGTAGGTCTTTATATACAATTTCTTGGACCTTCATGTAGTGTTGAATGCGTACAGCTTCCTGTTTTATTTTTAAACCGTTTTCCAAAAGCAGATCTAGCTCGGGATTTGAATATCTCCCTCTATTTCTGCCAGGTGGTAATTCTTTTGTATGATAGGCTATACGATAAATATCAGGATCAGTCGCACCCACCCACCTGGACATGGCCAGTTGAAAATCACCTAACTTTAACTGTTCCAAAAATGTACCGAATTCAAGACTTTGAATCTGTGTATCAAAGCCCACGGCATTGAGTTGGTTCACTATAACTCGCCCTATTTCAATGGCTTCTCGTGAATTTGATGTTTTTAACACAACTTTAAAACCTTTAAGATTGTGTTTATTCATTAAAGCTCTTGCTTCATCGGGTTTGAAATGTGGCAAAGGTAGACTTTTATTATGAAAAGGATTGTTGGGCGGCAGAATAGATGTTGCAGGACTCCCAAGCCCCTCCAATTTGAAGTCGATAATTTCTTTTCTGTTGATAGATAGGTGTAGGCTTTTTCGGACATCATGTTTTTTTAATATCTTATCCTGAAGGTTGACTAAAATATAATTCATCGAGGGCCCCGGATATTTAAAGACCTTATAATCATCGTTGTTTTCAAAAAATTTGACCTTGGAGGAGGAAATTTGAGATTGAGCGATATCAAGCCCCCCTTTTCTAAGTTTTAAATACCTTGTGTTATCATCTTTAATGATTTTTATTTGAACCCCTGTGGCTTTAGGGATGAGAAAGGGGTGATCTTTTCTAGAGAGAAGTAGGATTGCATTTTGTGTTTTTTCTTTGATAAAAAAACTTCCTGTCCCTATGGGGTGTTCTCCGAAATCTTGGCCAAGTTCTATGAGTTCTTCTTTGGGGAGAATTTTTAAAAGACTGAGATCAATAAGAAAATTAGCCGAAAATTCTTTGAGAGAGATGGATACTTGAAATTCTCCTGTTGGTAATAGATCAATCTTTATATTTTCTATAGGTGTAAGAATAGAGCGTAATGGAACTTTCTTGTCACGGTAGGATTGAAAAGAATAAAGAAGATCTTCTTTATTGAGTTGACGTCCATTTGAGAAAGTCAACCCTTTATGAAGAATAAAGGTGTAGGTCTTATTTTTGTACTCCCATGATTTAGCAGCATCACCAACGATTTTTAACTCAGGCCCTAGGCGAACGAGGGAGTTAAAAATAAGCTGAGTTATTCTTTGTTCATTGGCCCCAATGGCAAATCTCGGGTCTAGTGTTTTTGGACTATTTTCAATGGCTATAACAAGGTAGGGGCTAGAGTGCTTTTTTGTACAACTCATTGTGCAAAAAGAGAGGATTAAAAAGAAATATATATGTATATGATGCACTCTATATCCTTAAAATTTTCTTCTTTTTAAAGAGTTTATAAAACTTTTTATTCAGAATCTATTGAAAAGACTGTGTCTCTCCTATTCTGACGAAAGAGAGAATCATTTTTCTATAAAGTGTTGATCTCTGCAACGAATAAAATATCTTTCTATTTAATAGGAGGAGCAAAAGTATCAGTGCAGATGAAATGGATTTAATGAGAGTTTGTTATATCTTTCTGGATTTCATCACATGCTTAGGGGAATATGCAGGTCAAAGTAGATTTCTTCAGGGGAGTTGGAAAGCCTTAGGGGTTTTAAGTAGAGGGGCCGATAGCTAAGTTGGTGATTAATAATTACAGAATACTTCTTCTTTCTCAAAGGCTCGCTGTAACCATTTTGCCTCTTGTTCCTTGTCTTGAAGAACCCCTTTTCCATATTTATACATATGCCCTACCTGAAACCCAGCATTAATGTGACCTTTGAGGGCTGCTTTTTTAAACCAATAAAAAGCCTTTTTAAAATCTTTTTGGCCTATCAATCCATAATAATACATTCTTCCAAATTGGAATTGAGCCTCTGCATGACCTCTTCTTGCTGCCTCTTTAAAAAAGTTAAAGGCTTTTTGATGATCTTGTTTTATGCCCCCTATGCCATTTTGATAAACTAAGGCCAATCGAAACATATCTTCCGGTGTTTTTATAGACTGATCCAGCTTGTTGCGTTCTTGGGATTCAGATTGTATTGAGCCTAAGTAGGTCCCGCTTTCTTTTTCTAAGAGGTTCCTATACCGTTCAATAAGATGTTTTAACCTATTAATAGATATGGCAAACGTATGATATATGTATGGACCATGTCGATTGTGTTCATGAAAAGAACTTGCTTTAAATTGTATTGGTGGTCCAGACACTATTCCGATCACTTTCATAGCTGTGGATAGGACAGGAGCCCCTTTTGCCTCTTGGAGCATAGGGATTGTAGAGTGGAAAAGTTTATTTTCGATTTGAAGTTCAATAATTCCTTCGTGTAGGTATAGAGGTAGCTCTAATCCTTGTAAAGATTTGTTGAAAGTTGGAGGACCTCTTATAATAAAAGTTAAAGCATTCAAGCCTTTGCGTATATCTAGTTCATTTCCAATGGTCAGGGGTTCATAGTGATTTCCAAATGTTTTTATAATAGCTAAATCATTTTTTGGATCGATAACAAGAACTTTTCCTAGGTCGTTGCCGTTGGCACTGCTAATATGTAATGTGATAGGTTCAGAAGTGATTCCCTGAAAAGTGAGTTGGTGGTGTTTGGAATTAGCTAGGTTAGGATATCTATTGAGCAAATCATTTTTAATGTTTTCATAACTGGTTACGAGTAAGTTTTCTGTGATAAAGAAGCCATTGCCATTATGTGTTTCATTATTGATAAAGGCCAATGAGGAGAGAGGGAGGTTGAGATCTTGCATCATACTTTGTGATGAGGATGTATAAGTATAAAAACAAGTCGGGATTATGAATATAAAATATTTTATCGAAAGCAGATTTTTCACCATTTTTTTCATATTCTTTTTCCTCAAAAGAGCATAAAATCATTCTCTGATATTGAGATAAGGCCAAAGTACTTTAAATGCAAAAGGTAAACAATTTCAAAGGGTATAAAACTTTGACCTCTTGTATAAAGAAGTAAAAATTATTACATAATGTTCTGTATGACTGTTTTATTTGTTGTTCTTGAAGTGAATCATTGTGGTCATTTTGATAAAACTATTTCATTTGAAAGCTCTCGTGAGCTGTAACTCCTATAGGCTATTAAAAGGGATTATGCTTTTTTAAAAAAAGGACTCTTTTGAAATAGTACCGTAAGATGAGGAATTACAGATCTTTATAATAGTATTCATTGTTTTTATAGTATTGAAATGAAAAACATTCTAGTCATCCTATTTTAAACTCCATATACTTTTTAGTCATGGTGATGCTCTACTCTCTTCTTGGCTTTCTTTTATTTTTTGAAACAACAAGTTTCGCAAATATTCAACTGAATGTAGAGAGGGCATTAGAGAAAAGTGGAGTTTCTAAGGAAGATTTGGGCATTGTTGTTTTAAATGATCTGGGAAAATCAATTTATTTAAACAATGAGAGCCAGCAATTTACGCCCGCTTCACTGACAAAAATTCTTATTGCCTATGCAGGGCTAAAGACTTTCCATGGTGGATATCGTTTTAAAACGCAATTGTATTTTAATGGAAATAAAAAAGGGTCTCTATGGAAAGGGCCTCTTTATCTCGTCGGCTTGGGAGATCCTACATTTACATCTGAGAGAATGTGGAACTTGGTGAATGATTTTAAGCGTTCGGGCGTTCAAGTTTTAAAAGGGGATATTGTTGTCGATGACACCTATTTTGATAGCAAGAGAATTGATTCTGGACGTGATGTTCGTCGTGTGAACAGAGCGTATGATGCTCCAATAGGGGGGGCATCTTTTAATTGGAACACTGTGAATGTTTATGTCAGAGGGGCCCATCTGGAGCACTTGAAACCTAGAGTTTTTATTGATCCTTCCAATGAATATATCGTTGTGGAGAACCGTTTGAAAAATGGCAAAGAAAATATTCGCATCCAGAGAAAAGTGGTTAAAGGTAAAGAGGTTATAAGAGTCATAGGAAGTTACCCTACTTCAAAAGGTGAAAGTGTCTTTTATGTTAATGTGAAGGATCCTGTGGTTTGGACAGGTTATAATTTAAAAGCTTTTTTACAAAGAAGGGGTATTGTTGTCGAGGGAAGGGTTAAATCTGGGAAATGGGCAGGAGCGCAAGGAGAGCTTGTTGCAGAGGTACAGGGTCGCACTGTTTCAGAAATTATTTTTGATATGATGAAATTTTCTAATAATTTTATCGCTGAAATGTTGACTAAAAATATAGGAGTTAAAAATAAAGGTCGACCCGGAACAATGAAGAAGGGTTTAAATGTGATTAAAGGTTTTTTGAAGCGAGAAGGCTTTTCAAGAGGGGATTTTAAAATAGTGAATCCATCAGGATTGTCGAAAAAAAATAAAATCAAACCTCTGGCTTTGGCAAAATTGTTATTTCAATTGAAAAAAGATTTAAGAATTTATCCTGAGTTTGCTCATTCTCTTCCTTTAGCGGGTCTAGATGGAACTTTAGAAAAACGTTTTCAAAACATATCCAAACATTGGCTGAGGGGAAAGACAGGTTTACTGGCGGGAGTTGTCGGCTTGGCAGGATATGTAGGGAATAAAGAAGGGAAAGTTAAAACCTATGTTTTTCTTTATAATGGGCATGTCTCTGTCAAGAAAGCCTGGAGTCTTTTTGATTCTCTTGGGAAAATTTTAGCTCATTAAATTTTTAAGACCTGTTTTGAACTCAGCGTATTGTGCAAGACAAATGCAGAAGGTGAGATTTAGTTAAGACTATCTACATAGGCGATGTGGGGAAGATTTCTGTAATAGCCCTGATAATCTAAGCCAAACCCTAGAACATATTCATTGGAGATTTTAAATCCTACATAGTCTATTTTAATATTTGTTTTTAAAGCTAGAGGCTTTAAAAGTAGGGTGACAAGAGTGACCGATCGGCACCCTCTTGATTTTAAACTGCTGATTAAAAATTCCATGGAATATCCTGAATCGACAATGTCTTCTACAATAATAATGTCCTTACCCCTTACAGGATTCATTAAATCCAATGTGATTCTTACTTCTCCAGTTGTGATGTGATCATTCCCATAGCTTGTGAGAGCCACAAAATCGCAAATGACATCTAAATCCATGTTTCTAATCAGGTCAGAGTAAAACATAAAGGATCCATTCAGAACACCAAGGACTATAGGAGTTTGGCCTTTGAACTGCTGAGTTAAAGATGTTCCAATTTCTTTGGTTTTTTTGTCTATTTTTTCTTTATCAATGAGGGTAGAGAATTTTATATTTTCCACTGTCAACCTTTATCCCTTATGAATCTATGACTTCTGGAGATGAGTTAGGCTTTGTTGTACGGTTATCGGCCATCTTTTGCTTTGTGGATTCATCAGGACATTCATAGCAGGTTCTGCACCTAGCTTCATAGGTTTTAGCGTCGCCCACTAACAACGTTTGACGAGACTTTGAAAGTCTTTGTGTATACAATGCCGATTCCCCACAGATAACACATACAGCATGTTGTTTTATAACTTCTTCGGCAATGGCCATAAGGTGAGGCATGGGATCAAAGGGTTTGCCTTGCCAGTCCATATCCAGTCCTGCAATAATAACTCGAAGCCCTCTGTTGGCTATTTTTTTTACAGTATCAATAAGGGAATCATCAAAGAATTGGCCCTCATCAATACCGATCACACGGGTGTCTTCATGCAAAAATTTACAAATTTCATCAGCCGATTTTACAGTTATTGAAGGTAATTTTTGAAAGCTGTGAGAGGTCACATAATTTATATCGTATCGAGTGTCTTCTAAGGGTTTAAAAATTTGAATACTTTGTTTTGCAATTGTTGCTCGCCTCATTCGACGAATAAGCTCTTCTGTCTTGCCTGAGAACATACTTCCAACAATAACTTCTATTCGACCAGATGTTACTGACATAAGTATGTCTCCCTTTTGGTTTTACTAAGGCTATCATAAGTGGAAAGAGGGGGACTATGGATGTTGCGGTGCAAATTTTTTAGTCCCCCTGTTTTTTGCTCTGTTCTCCTCGTGTTCATTGGAACTGATATCACAATAGAATTTATCATCATCTCCTAGAGATCAGCTTAGGGTTAAGCGTATGCCGCATGAGAAGTTATAAAGGTATTAAAATTTGTTAAGCTCTAAAAGAATTTGAATATCAGAAATGCCCTCTAGATATTCCGGGCTTTCAAAGAATCTGTAAATTGGATGGATCAGAAGAGGGGAGTTCTCAGGGAGTGAGACTTGAGGCAAAGGCTTCATAAAATAAATTGCAGATCCAGAGGGCACTGTCACTGTATTTTCAATTGGGACACTTAATGCCGCCTCTCCACTACTGTTCATTTCAAAGCGTGATTGTAAAGAAAAGTGTATTTGAGCGTGCCCGTCACGTGTTTTTGTGGCTTTGACTCGTAACCAAATTCCATTATTTTCTCCAATAAGCTGGTCATAAATAAGATTCAAATCTCCCCTCTGAGATGGAGGAAGTGTATTTTGCATTGAAGGAGAGGCTGATAAAATAAAATGAGTGGGATTTTTTTTCAATTGAAGGAGTACATCTTTTGCACTTCGGAGTACGCCATAGGTATTTTGTAATTGAAGGAGCTGGTCTTCGAATTGACTCCAATTTTCTGTGGGAAAAATAAAATAGTGAGCGACAAGACGAATGGGCTTTTCAGAGGAAGTTTTTGGATTTTTAAGAGTGGTCGTAGAGGATTTTTCCTTTGCCGAGTTCTGTATTTTTGTATTTTTTTTCAGAGAGAGTCCAAAGGCAGAAGCTTCTTGTTTTTGGGGAGATGTTTTATAAGCCGTAGATAGGCTTGCTGTTTTTGAGGGAGAGGGGCTGTCTGCCGTTTCTTTTTTTGTGCCTGTCGACGATGTAATGAGTTCAGATCTGGAATAGGAAACACGTTTTAAATGATCCTCGCTCAGAAACGACATTTTATTTTGGCTCAAGACTAAAGAGAGAGTTGTAATAATAACGGCTAAGACAATGGACGCATGGACAGCAGGTGTTCCCTTGAACATCTTTCTTTGTAAAGGCTCTTGTGATGCAAAAGACTCCATGTCAATTCCGCAATTTGCACAATAACGGTCGTCCGGTTGTTCAAAATTGCATTTAGGGCATGTCAACATAGAAGCCCCTCCCTATTCTAAATCCCTGTTACAAATTTAACACGGCCCTCTTAAGAACAGAAAAATAGAACTCTAAAAATAACGCGGGGCGAGACCCCCTCTTTTGATTTGAAGAAAAAGAGGACTTTTTGAATGAGATTCATATAGGGCTAGTATTTTTTATCTATTGAAAATAAGGAAGTATATGATTGTGTTTAAAATTGTTTTTCTTTAAATGAAATGGGTTTTTATGTGAGTCCATAGCTCTATGGTTTGAGCTGTTGTCTAGGGTTTTCAGTGATCCCAAGATCTCATACCAGATAACCCTCTATTGCTTGGGTTGTGTTGTCTGAGGTTTTGAGTGTTCCTTTTGGAGAGAGTTGTAATGGATATTCATCATCCTGTGTTGATTAAAGAAATTATAGTCTCTTTAAAAAGTATGAACTTCTTTCCCCAATCTATTTTAGACGTCACATTTGGTCGAGGGGGGCATGCTTCAGCTTTACTTCATCACTTTCATAAAATGACAATAGATGCTTTAGATACAGATGAAGAGGCGATAACCTATGGAAATAAAAAATTTAAAAATGAAATTCAGCAAGGTCGGCTTCGGCTTTATAACATGAATTTTGCTCATGTTTTAAAAAAATTTAGCATGTCTTCGTATGATGCTGTCATTGTAGATCTTGGTGTTTCTTCACCACAATTTGCTGTTTCTCAACGGGGTTTTAGTTTTCAAAATGACGGTCCATTGGACATGAGAATGGATCAAGCTCAAGAAATGACGGCTGCGGATATTATTAATTCAAGAAACCAAAATGAGTTGGTCACTCTTTTTCAAAAGTATGGTGATATTCATAAGCCTCATAGAGTTGTATCTGCCATTCTTAAGGCAAGACCCATTTTGACGACATACGAGTTATCAAAAATTATTGCTTTTCATTCTCCAAGAAGAAAAAAAATACATCCTGCTACACAGTACTTTATGGCATTAAGAATTGCTGTAAATAATGAGCTAGAGATACTTGAAAATTCGATTTATCAATTCATAAAACTACTGCGTGACCAAGGTCGGTTACATATTATTTCTTTTCATTCTTTAGAAGATCGTACTGTAAAATATATTTTTAAGGCATTGGATAAAAAAGAAGGAAAGATTTTGACAAAAAAAGTGATTCGACCTTCCCGAGAAGAGATTTTAAAAAACCCTCGGGCAAGAAGTGCAAAATTGCGGATTTTTGAAAAGAAGGATGCTATTTAGTGAATTGCAACTCTCTTCAACAGCTTAAACCTTTTATAAGTATACTCATTGTAGTTACAAGTTTATTTTCTATTGTTTTTTTGAAAATGGAAAATAGAAGATTAGGCTACTCTGTCCTTAAGTTATCTCGTGTTGAAAAACATGTTAAAGATGAAAAGCGTTTATTGAGTATGGAGTTTGCTAAACTGGTACGGCCAGATCGTATTGAAATATATGCGAAAACATTTTTAGATTTAAAAAAAGCGACGAAAGGCCAGATTATTCAAATTTCAGGCCAAAAGTTGGCGTTCGTCCAGTAGAAAAAATGAGATATGCGTTCTCGAGCTTTATGTGTTTTCTTTTTATTTGTAGTTGTATGGCTAGCTATGATAAGTCGTGCGGCCTATTTACAGCTTTGGCCGCAGAATTATCTTGAGAAATTACAGGAAAAACAGTTTGAAACGGTTATAAAACTACAGCCTCGCCGTGGTGATATTCTCGATCGTGAAGGTAGAGATCTTGCTAGTTCCATTACTATGTATTCGTTATATGCTGACCCCAAATTAATTAAAAATCCAAGACATGTAGCTAATAAAATTGTGCACACTTTAGGTTTAAATAGAAGAAGGGTTTATCAAAAATTAAAGAAAAAAAATCGTTTTGTTTGGATCGCTCGTCGTCAATCCAAATATGTGAAAGAGAAAATCTCAAAATGGAATATTAGAGGGCTGGGTTTTATAGAGGAGTCAAAAAGGATTTACCCTAATGGCACTCTCTTATCACATGTTTTGGGTTTTGTGGGGAAGGAGAATCAAGGTCTTTCTGGTTTGGAGTATAAATTTCATGAAGTTTTAGCAGGTAAAAAAAGAATTATCAATTTTCAAAAGGATGCTCGTGGACGACCTTTATTGAGAAATGGAAGAGTTTTTACACAAAAACCTGGTGGTGCTCATGTCCACTTAACAATTGATTTAGAATTACAGTACTACTTAGAAAGAGAATTAGAAAAAACGGTAAAGAGTCACCAGGCCCAAGGGGCGATTGGCGTTGTGTTGAATGCTCAGACGTCAGAGGTTTTGGCTATGGCCTCGCTACCTGTGTTTAATCCGAATTATCCGTTAAGGGTATCTTCGGAAAGGCGAAGAAATCGGGTTATCGCAGAAGTGTATGAGCCGGGGAGTACGTTAAAGGCTTTAATTGCAGCCGTTTTGTTAGAGAAAACAAAGGCACAACCGAATACAAGTTATTACTGTGAAAATGGCGAATTTAAAATTGGTCGCTTAAAAATAAAAGAGTCAAGTGAGAAACATAAGTGGAAATGGCTCACTTTGTCTCAAATTCTAACTGTGTCATCGAATATTGGAATTTCTAAAGTCGCTTTTGACTTGGGAGAGAAGAGAGTCGAGTCCGGCTTAAGGGCTTTTGGCTTAGGCCAGTCTCTGGGAATAGAGTTAGGGGGTGAACAGGTGGGGATTATCCCTAAGCGTCCATGGCAGAAACATCATTTAGCAACTATTTCTTTTGGGCAAGGTATTGCCACAACAGCTCTTCAGATAGCTAATGCCTTTGCTGTTATTGCAAATGGAGGACATCTTATGCGTCCCTTTTTAGTCAAGAAGATTGAAAACCCGGAGACAAAAGAATATCGGGAATTTAAACCCATTCAGATCAGAAGAGTCCTTTCTGAGAATGTGGCATCTCAGATGAGAATGATTTTAGCTGGAGTGACAAGTGGCACAGGTACGGGAGCTGCAGCTAGAGTTCCTGGGTATGTTGTGGCTGGAAAAACAGGAACGGCAGAAAAAGTAGATTTGATTCACGGAGGGTATTTAAAGAATAAATATTTGGCTAGCTTTGCGGGCTTTATTCCAGCGAATAAACCAAAGTATGTTATCTATATTATGGTAGATACACCAAATGTTAAAAGGCATACAGGAGGTATCGTAGCAGCCCCTGCTTTTAGTCGTGTTGCTTCTTTTCTGGCACGAAGGAGTGGGTTATCGCCGATTTTAATCACTGAAGGTGATTTGATAGAAAAGGAGAGAGCTTCTCGAACTATCTCGTCTTCAGAAAAGATCAGCCCTAAGAGGGAAATTCATAGGGGAATTATGCCTGATATGAAGGGGCTTTCTATGAGGGAGGTGATAAGATGGATGCGAAGTGCACCCCAGTACAAAGTGGAATTCATAGGAGAGGGGCATGTCACACGAACCTTTCCCAGAAAGGGCCAAAAGATTTCTAAAACAAATTATGTAAAAATATATTTTAAATAAAAAATTGAAAAATATAATCTAGATATGTGAAATGAATATCTGTGAAAAACAATGTTATTATGTTCTAGCATATAACAAATCAATAATATCATTGTAGCTTCTCTATAAGAGGTTCGTCCTTCTTTCTGTTCCAAGCTAGTCATACGGCAAGAATGTTTTCGATAAAATAGTAGAAATAAGCCTTTGTTTGTGCTCAAGTTGTTTCAAGTTGAGAATTTTTAATATTTAAAATAGAAAAATTAATGTATTTTTAATTATATTCCGAATTCTTAAATAGTGAAAATTTAAAATTTTTTGAGGAGTGAGGCGACTCACTCGAGTGATCAGGGGGATGTCTGTTATTGGAATCTTTATAATAACAGATTAGAGTTTTTCAACCTGATAGATCATCAACGGTGCTGAGAATGATTCGTATAGCGTTTATAACGACTTTACTCCTTTTGCCTCTAACATCTGAAGCTGAAGAGTTGGTTTATGAAATAATAAAGGTGAATAATAAAATGAAAAGAGCCTTAATAAAAAAGGATGGTGATAGACCACTCCAGAAAGGCAGTCAGTTGTTATTACGAAATGATACACAGAGATGTTTTGTGGATGTGCTTAAATCACAAGAGAATAAATCAGTTGTTTCCACTCAGTCTTGTGATTTTGAAGTGGGATTAAGCGATATTGTTACTGATGAATATTTTGATAGTGAGGCTGACTTTCTCAAAGCTAAGAGCACAAGAGTATTGGGGAATCGGGGGTCAGAGGCTATCAAGCCTTACTTTATAATGGACCTTGATGTTCAGTCAGAGCTTATTAAAAATAAAACAGCGAATACAAATTATATTTCTGTGCTTTTAGGGTCTAAGCTCTACCTGTCTAAAAAAGAAGATGTTGTCTTATCAGGTTATTTGGGTCGATCCTATTGGAAATGGGACTCGGGATCGTCTGTCAATATTGGAAATCCTAGGAGATATAAAGGGCATGTCAATGATAAGGGATTTGGCATTCAGTTGGTGCCACTCCTTTTTTCTTCTCTACAATTTAGACCCTTGGGTGTTTATAAAGAATCTTATACATCCGAATATTTGAAGACATTAAATGAGAGTTCAAAATCTGAAGAACAAAAGTATAGAGAATATGGTTTGGGAGTGCAATATGATTTAGATAGTTCTTTAGAGAAAATTTCTTTTGTTCAGCTTTATTTTGTCAAAACAAAGAATCGAGTCTATCAGCCGACGAGGAGGCCGGGGGATTTCTTGATTACGAATGGTCAAGCTGTTCATTTGATTTTTAACTCAGGGGGAAGTTTGAGTAGGACAAAATATATTTGGAGAGGTCATTTGTTATATGAAAAGCGGAAAAACATTAAGGATTATTGGGGACTCACCATTTCTGCTCGGGCTGATGATTTGGGGGCTTCATTGTCCTATTTTAATGAAGGCTATTCTCAAGTCGTTCTTGGAGTGCAATTTTATTTTGAAAAAGGAATATCCTTCTAATTGATATGTTTTGCAGTGGAAGACGGAGGTCAAGTTATATGAATAAGGTTCTGTTAAATAAGAAGTCTTGTTCTCTTTTTCAATCTATGACTTTTCTTCTTTGTATTCTTTTGTCTTTGGGTGGTTGTGACTCCAGTAACGAGTCAGGTAATAAGGATCTCTTAAGTATTGAGAAGAGAGGCAATGATGATCCGGAAGTGCAATTTAATCTGGGGCAGGCCTACTATGAAGGTAAGGGAGTCACACAGGATTACCTACAGGCCGCTTATTGGTTTGAAAAGGCGGCTGCTCAAGGTCATCAAGGAGCACAACTTCGGCTTGGAATGTTGTATTATCAAGGTGAAGGTGTTGAGCGAAGTAATGAGCGAGCCTTTTATTGGTTTGAGAGATCCATTGTAGGAGGAGATTCGGAATCTCAATTTCAGTTGGCTAATAAATACCTTCAAGGTGAAGGTGGTCTTCCTCAAAATGAAGAAAGAGCGTTTCATTGGTACGAAAAAGCGGCCACAGCAGGGCACCGTGGAGCACAATTTCAGTTGGCTGAAATGTATCACCGAGGTAGCGGCGGTGTTGAGGCCGATGTTGAAGAAGCATTGTCCTTGTACAAAAAAGCTGCTAGTCGAGGCCATCAAGAGGCTCAACGGCAGTTGGCTGAGATGTACTATAATGGAGAAGGTGTCACTGAAAATAAGAAAATAGCATTTTATTGGTATGAAAAAGGTGTAAGTGTTGAGACGGCAAGGGAGAAGTTTGCTCTGGCGGATAAATATGATCGAGGTTTGGATCATTTCCCAGAGGATAGCGATAGAGCTCTGCACTGGTTTAAGAAGGCGGCAGAGCAGGGTCATAAGGGAGCTCAGCTGCGATTGGCCAAGATGTATTATAACGGCGAAGGTGTCACTGAGAATAAGGAAACAGGATTTTACTGGTATGAGAAAAGTGTAAGTGTTGAGACGGCGGAGCAGAAGTTTGCTCTGGCGGATAAATATGATCGAGGTTTAGGTGATTTTCCAGAGGATAATGATAGAGCTTTGCACTGGTTTAGGAAAGCGGCAGAGCAGGGGCATAGTGGAGCTCAACTGCGATTGGCCAAGGTGTATTATAGCGGTGAAGGCGATGATGAGAATAAGGAGAGAGGGTTTTCTTTGTATGAAAGGACTGTGAGTACCGAGACGGCAGAGCAGAAGTTTGCTTTGGCGGATAAATATGATCGAGGTTTGGGTGATTTTCCACAAGATAGCGGTAGAGCTCTGCACTGGTTTAGGAAGGCGGCAGAGCAGGGTCATGCAAAGGCTCAGCAACGATTGGCCAAGATGTATTATAACGGGGAAGGTGTGACTGAGAATAAGGAGAGGGCGTTTTACTGGTATGAAAAAGGTGTAAGTGTTGAGACGGCAGAGCAGAAGTTTGCTTTGGCGGATAAATATGATCGAGGTTTGGGTGATTTTCCACAAGATAGCGGTAGAGCTCTGCACTGGTTTAGGAAAGCGGCAGAGCAGGGTCATGCAAAGGCTCAGCAACGATTGGCCAAGATGTATTATAACGGGGAAGGTGTGACTGAGAATAAGGAGAGGGCGTTTTACTGGTATGAAAAAGGTGTAAGTGTTGAGACGGCGGAGCAGAAGTTTGCTTTGGCGGATAAATATGATCGAGGTTTGGGTGATTTTCCACAAGATAGCGGTAGAGCTTTGCACTGGTTTAGGAAGGCGGCAGAGCAGGGTCATGCAAAGGCTCAGCAACGATTGGCCAAGATGTATTATAACGGCGAAGGTGTCACTGAGAATAAGGAAACAGGATTTTACTGGTATGAAAAATCACTTGTACAGACAACAAAAGAAGGAAAGTTTACACTGGGTGAAATGTATTATTGGGGTATAGATTACTTTCCTCAGAATGACGGTCGAGCTTTATATTGGTACAGAGAAGCAGCTCTTGCAGAGCATCAGATGGGTCAGGCCTATCTTGCAGAGATGTATTATCAAGCAGAGGGTTTTGATGATGAAGGAGATTTTGATTACTCAGATGAGGGTGATCCCTCTCCCAATTATAGAAAGGCCTTTCATTGGTTTTTGCAATCAACAAAACATGATGAAATGGGTGAAGAGAATAAAGATGCAGAATTTTACTTAGGGGATATGTATTATCAAGGGCACGGAGTGGATCGGGATTATAAAAAAGCTTTTGAGTGGTTTAAAAAATCAGCAGATCAGGATAATAATAGGGAGGCTGAATTTCGCTTGGCAGATATGTACTATCGAGGGGAGGGAGTCGATCAGGATTATATAAAAGCTATTCAATTGTTTTATAAAGCTGGGAAAGAGGGTCATAATCAGGCTCAATATAACATGGGAGTTATTTATGATAATCCTGACAGGGGGGGGGACACCAAGGTCGATCATGATAAGGATTCAAGTACACCTAAGATAAGCCCTCATCTAGCCAATGCAGCCAATTATGATGAGGCCCATAAATGGTTTAAAAAATCAGCCAATCAAGGAAATGTACCTGCCGCATTTAGTTTAGGGCTTTTATATGTGACCGGAGGGGGAAGTGAATTTGAAGCAGATTCTGTTCAAGCTTATAGATGGATACTTTTTGCTCAGAATAATGGTGTCGACACTATTAAGAGTCTCGGTCCAACGGGAGTGGCCACTCTGTTTTTGGATTATCTTAGTAAGGAGGAAGCACCATCTGGTATTGCTGATTGGGAGCAATATGCCAAACAGGTTCGGTCCATAGTTCAATATGAAGTCAATAATGGCCCTAGAAACTATGAGGTTCCCCCACATAGAACAAATGATGATGAAGGGGACTGACGAAACCCCATTCTCCCCAGGTCTCCCTCTCAGTGAGAACTTCTCAGGGGCCAAGGAAATATGCAGCAGTTGCGTGTTTCTAGATTCCCTCCTCACAGAGTGCAGTTCTCTCTTTGAGTATAAGAGTGTAGGGTGACTTCATAGTCATTCAATTCCAGAGATTGTGTATGTGTTCATACTAACATAGTCTACTAACATGAGATTGAAAGCAGTCCTTGGTTCCTATTGGGATGATAGGTGGACATCATTAGCTTCAGAAAATGTAGAGTCTATTACGTCTGACTCACGTTTTGTCCATCCCAGCTCTATATTTGTTGCTGTCTCTGGCTCCTATAAAGACGGTCATGATTTCCTTTTAGATGCTTGCAAGAAAAATCCTATTGCTCTTATTGTCGAAAACATTCAGAAGGTGCCGACCTCTTTCACTGGTGGAGTCATTCAGGTGCAGAACTCCAGGAAAGCTCTGTCAACTTTATCTCATCATTTCTATTCTAAGCCATCAGAAAAACTCATAGGAATAGGTGTCACAGGGACAAATGGAAAGTCCACAGTTGTCGCTCTTGTGGAGAATATTATAACTTCTCACGGTTCATCTTGTGGTGTTATGGGAACCTTAGGTCATCATTTGGGAACCACCCACTGGAAGAGTGGTTTGACAACTCCAGGTGCTATTGAGCTTCACAAAAGACTGAATACTTTTTTGAATAGAGGGGCTGATTATTTTTGTATGGAGGTTTCTAGTCACGCTATAACTCAAGACAGAATCTCAGATGTTGAATTTAAAGTTTGTGCTTTTATAAACTTATCCAGAGATCATCTTGATTATCATAGAGATATGGAGTCCTATTTTTATTCGAAAAAGCAACTGTTTGATATGCAATCTTCACGTACGGGCTTTGTTGTCAACGCAGATTGCCCCTGGGGGCAAAAGCTTATTGGTCATTTAAATAAGAATAATACCATTACTGTAGGAAAGACAAATAGCAATGACTTTTCCTATAAAGTTATTGGTAGTGACTTTGAAGGAACACATCTTGAAATAAATCACAAAGGGAGAGTCTATAAGTTTCATATGAGTATGATAGGCGAGTATAATGCGCAAAACAGTGTTATTGCCTTAGCTATATGTAAATACCTGGGTTTGAATTTAGAAAAATCTATTGAGTCTTTAATGGGATTTAAGGGCGTGACAGGAAGACTTGAAAAGGTTGTGTCCAATAGCGGCTCTCATGTTTTTATAGATTATGCACATACTCCGAGTGCTTTATCCAATGTCCTACGCTCTCTTCGGGCAGTGAATGAAAAACAAGATCCACCGGGGACGCTCTATGTTGTTTTTGGCTGTGGGGGGGATAGAGACTTTGGGAAAAGGTCTGAAATGGGATCCATTGCTGTAGAAAATGCGGATATTGTTGTTGTGACATCTGATAATCCACGTACCGAGGAGCCGGGAAAAATTATTGAGGATATCTTAAAAGGAATGGATGAGGATAAAATCATTGTACATGATGAGGATGAGAGGGAAGAGGTGAATATCTATCCAGATAGGGTTCAGGTGATGATTCAAAGAGACAGAAGAAAAGCGATTCGATGGGCCCTACAAAAAGCCGGTTCAGGAGATATTGTTTTAGTCGCTGGAAAAGGGCATGAAACCTATCAAATTATTGGAGACTCTCGAGTTGTTTTTTCAGACAGGGCGGTGATAGAGGACTATTTTGATGAAAATGTTGTCAGGTGAATTAAAAAAAATCCTTGATGGGAGTTTGCAGGGTAATGAAAAGATACCCTTTCATGGTTTAACGAAAGACACTCGTGAAAAGGATCTAAAACGAAAGTTGTTTATAGCGATTAAGGGTCAAAATTTTGACGGTCATGATTATGTGCAGGAGGCTTTTGATAAAGGATGTTCTGGAGTTCTGGTGCAGGAAGATATTTCCTGTCGGCGTACTGAAAATCAGTTTTTAGTAGTCGTTCCTGAGACTTTAATTGCATTACAGGCTATTGCTAAAAATTGGCGTTTGACTATGCCGGCAAAGATTATTGCTTTAACAGGATCAAATGGAAAAACAGCGACTAAAGATTTCATTCGAATTCTATTAGAGTCTCAGTTTAAAGGTTTAGCGACTGAAGGAAACTTCAATAATCATATTGGTGTTCCTCTCACTTTAGCTCGTCTCTGCCCTTCTCATCAGTTTGCTGTGATTGAAATGGGAATGAATCATGAGGGTGAGATTCGTAACCTAGTACGAATGGCTTGTCCTGATCTTGTCTTGGTGACAAATGTGGGAAGAGCGCACTTAGAGGGATTAAAGGAGCTTAAATATGTAGCTGCTGCAAAGAATGAGATTTATCAGTATTCTGATAATGCTGTTTGTATTTATAATTTGGATAACAAATGGACATTAGAAGCGTTTAAAAGACATTCCAGATCTCCACGGCCTTTTTCATTTTCTATAGAGGATCCTTCTGCGGATGTATTTTTTAAAGAAAGGTTAATGACATTAGATGAAATCCAATTTGAAGGGACAATTGGTTCTGTGAAAGGGAATGCTCGGGTCAAAGTTTTTGGCCATCATCATTTGGAGAACCTTATGGCGGCAAGTACTGTGGCTTTGGCTTTTGGGATGAGCCCCCAAGATATTTGGAAAAACTTAATAAAGTGTGGTGAAATTCGGAGTTGGGGTAGGGGGCAGATTCTGGAATTGGAATCTGGAGCAAGAGCTATTTTTGATGGGTATAATGCCAATCCCGAAAGCACAAAAGTTCTTATGGACAATGTCAAAGACATTGTTCGACAGGGAAGACTTTTTGCGGTTTTTAGTGACATGTTAGAGCTGGGAGCTAGCGCAGAAGAGGAACATCGCCAATGGGGGTATCGTAGCGGAGTCTCTAACTTGGAATATATTTGGTACTATGGACGTTACAAGGAAGCATTTGAGGAGGGTGTGCGTCTCTCTGGATACAATAAAAACCTAGTGATATCCAATGACTATGAATCTACTCTTGCTTCAAAATTGCGATCTATGTTACACACGGGTGATATTGTACTTCTTAAAGGCTCTCGAGATAGGCGTCTTGAAAGAGTGGTGGATGGTTTAGGGGCTTTAAAGTTTTAAAGTAAGAATTAAGGTAAAAATGTTATACAACTGGTTATATTCACTTGCAGACAGTGTCCCAGTATTTAATGTCTTTAGGTATATTACATTTAGAACCTTTCTTTCCTTTCTCACAGCATTTCTTATCTGTTGGATCACTGGCCCTCGATTTATAAAGCGACTTGTGAGAAAACAGACGGGGCAATTCATTCGTCGTGAGGGGCCGGAGAGTCATTATAAAAAGGCAGGCACTCCCACAATGGGTGGTGGACTTATGCTCATAAGTATTGCATTCGCTGGTCTGCTTTGGATGGAAATACTCAACCCCTTCGTCTTGGCTGCTCTTTTCATTATTATTTCTTTTGGTGTTATTGGTTATGTTGACGATTTTATAAAAGTGAAAGATCAAAGCTCCAAAGGTCTGTCTGGGGGGCTCAGACTTATTTTGGAGTTTTTTATTTCAAGTGCTGTTGTTTCATTATTAATAGTTAACGAATTTATATCAACGGAATTGCATTTTCCATTTTTCAAAGATTTGATTTTTGATTTTGGATATTGGTATATTCCCTTTGGGGCATTTGTTATTGTAGGGACAGCCAATGCTGTCAACTTAACGGATGGCTTAGACGGCTTAGCCATTGCCCC
Source organism: Bdellovibrionales bacterium (assembly GCA_965116215.1). Taxonomy (GTDB): domain Bacteria; phylum Bdellovibrionota; class Bdellovibrionia; order Bdellovibrionales; family JAKFYE01; genus CBDBKL01. The sequence continues at coordinate 1,789,336 of OZ220494.1, forward strand.
TATTATTATTGTGACATCAACTTTTTTAATATTTACCTATGTGACAGGTCATTCTGAAATTTCCAAATATTTACAAATCCCTCATGTTGTAGGTGCCGGAGAATTAGCCCCTTTAGCAGCCTCTATTGTGGCGGCTGGTCTGGGGTTTTTGTGGTATAACTCTTACCCTGCACAAGTCTTTATGGGTGATGTTGGGAGCTTGAGTTTAGGGGGAGGGATTGGAATTATGTCCATTATAACTAAAAATGAATTACTCCTTATTGTTTTGGGTGGTGTTTTTGTTGTAGAAGCTCTTTCGGTGATAACACAGGTTGTATCATTTAAATTAACAGGTAAACGTGTATTTCAAATGGCCCCTATACATCATCACTTTGAACTGAAAGGTATAGATGAACCAAAAGTGATTGTGCGTTTTTGGATTATTTCTATTTTATTAGCAGCCATTAGTTTAGCAACATTAAAGTTGAGATAAAGTGTATGAGTGCTTGAAGGAAATAGTGTGTTTATCAATATTAGAATGGAGATAAAATAATGGAGTATAAAGATTTAAAAGGTAAGAAGATAATGGTTGTGGGTCTGTCTAAGACAGGAGTGGCACTCACTAAATTTTTATGTGAACATGGTGCCCATGTGACAATTAATGACCATAAATCAGCAGCAGAACTCTCAGGCTCTCTTGAGCAACTAGAAGATTTAGATGTCCGTTCGGATTTAGGAGGCCATACACTGAAAGTGATGCTTGACCAAGAAATGATTATCCTAAGCCCTGGTGTGAGCCCCAGTCTAAAGATTTTCGAGTATGCTAAACAAAATAATGTGCGTGTGACAGGTGAGTTGGAGTTTGCCTCTCAATTTGTGAAAGAGAATGTTATTGTGGTGACGGGGACTAATGGAAAGAGTACGGTTTGTCGACTCATTCAAGAGATGCTTGAAAAATCTGGGGTTTCTACTTGGCTTGGCGGAAATTATGGTACTCCATTGATTGAGTACGTAAGACAGAAGAAAAAAGTAGATATTGTGATTTGTGAAGCATCGAGTTTTCAATTAGAGTTGTGCAATACTTTTGCTCCTCGAACGATTGTATTTACGAATATTGCAGAAAATCACTTAGATCGCTATAGGTCTATGGATGATTATGTAAAATCTAAGCGACGTGTTTTTTTGAATACGAATGAAAATACAACAAGTGTACTCAATGCTGATGATAATGCTGTTGTAGATATTGCTAGAGATCCTGCTGTACAAAGGGGTCGGATATTTTACTTTTCGAGACGGCCGGCATTAGAGCCACAAATTATGAATATTGGAGGAGCGGTATCTTATCGGTATCAGATCAAAGTACGTGTTGGTCCTGACATTGAGTTTTATTCCACAAAGAATTTAAAAATGAGGGGAAATCACTCTATTGAAAATATTATGGCAGCTATTTGTGCGACAAGAGAGTATGGATCAAAAAAAGAGGTGATCCAAGAAGTTATTGAGACCTTTGGTGGATTGGAGCATCGTTTGGAGTATGTTAAAAAAGTGGGTGGGGTTTGGCTATATAATGATTCCAAAGCCACAAATATGCATGCCGTAAAACGTGCTCTAGATGCGTTTAGAGAAAATATTTTACTCATAGCAGGCGGCAAAAATGCAAATATCGATTTTGCACCAATTGCTGAGGATATTAGAAAAAAGGTCAAGACGTTGATTCTTTACGGTGAGGCCAAAGAAAATATAAATAGGGCCCTTGGAGATTACAGTGAAACGTATTTAATTGGTACTTTTAAAGAAGCGGTTGATATGGCCTACCAAAAGTCTAGGATTGGAGATATAATTCTTATGTCTCCAGGCTGTCCAAGCTTTGATCTTTTTGATAACTTTGAAGAACGTGGGAATTACTTTAAAGAACTCGTCAGAAGGTTCAAATAAAAATATTCTTATAAATCAGGGTTTAGTTTTAACTCTAATACTTCTGTTTGGCATTGGTTTAGTTCAGGTTTACAGCTCTAGTTATATTCTGGCTATTGAAAAGTATGGGGACGGCCTTTATTTTTTTAAGAGGCAACTTGTTAATACGGTAATAGCTTTATGTGCTTTATTTGTATTTGCTTATAGTCCTTACAGATGGATACAAAAGAGTGCACCCTTCCTATGGGGAGGGGCTGCGCTTCTTGTTATTTTGACTTTGGTTCCTGGATTAGGGGTGGAGTCAGGAGGAGCCACTAGATGGTTAAGCGTTGCTGGGTTGACATTTGAGCCCTCTGAACTTTTGAAGGTTATGTATCCACTGATATTAGCACATATGGTTTCTGTGCATTGGTTCGAGCAACGACGGTGGGATTTGTTAGTTAAGGGTATTGTATTAATGGTGCCTATTCCATTTTTACTTAAGCAGCCTGATTTTGGGTCTGTTGTGATTTGTTTAGGTGTCATTTTTTTTATTTTATTTATATTTGATTTAAAATGGAGATATGTTGCTTGTGTGTTCTTAGCATTTTTACCTCTATTTTACTTTCTTATCTGGGATGTGCCGTATAGAAAATTACGTGTTTTGTCGTTTTTAGACCCATGGGCGGATCCCACAGATTCTGGATTTCAAGTTATCCAAAGCCTACTTAGTTTTCATCGTGGCGGATTGATGGGAGTGGGCTTAGGTCAGGGTCAAGGCAAACTTTTTTTCTTACCGGAGGCTCATACGGATTTTACACTTGCTGTTTTGGGTGAAGAAATTGGATTTATTGGTGTATTGATTTTATTTATTTTATATGGGTCATTAGTTTATAAAGGTTTTCAGATCGGACTGAAGAACTTTACGAATTTTCGAAGAGCATTAGGACTAGCTTTAACAATGATTTTTTCTATACAAGTGATTATTAATTTTGGAGTTGTATTGGGTTTATTGCCAACAAAGGGCTTAACCCTTCCCTTTTTGAGTTATGGCGGAAGTTCTTTAGTTTCTCTTGCTGTTCTGTTTGGTCTTCTTTTAAATCTTGAGAAATCGGAGATAGAGCAGTGAAAGCTGTTCGAGTCGTTATTGCTGGCGGTGGAACAGGTGGCCATCTTTATCCAGGAATTGCGATTGCCAAGGCCCTTCAAGGTCATCCTTGCGTGCAGTCAGTGTCTTTTATTGGTACAGAAAAAGGGCTGGAAAAACGGATTCTTCCTCAATATGGTTTTTCTCTTTATACTCTTCCTGTTATAGGCTTTGTGAAAACAAAGTTTATGCAGAGAATAAAATCATTGCTCTTGATGCCTCTGGCGTTTTTCCAAAGCCTTTGGTTGCTATGGAAAATAAAACCAAATGTTGTATTAGGTATGGGAGGCTATGTCTCTGGCCCGTTTATTTTGGCAGCGGTTCCTTTTATTAAAAACACATATATTTGGGAGCCCAATACCACCCCTGGCTTAACAAATCGTATTCTTTCATTGTTTGTCAAAGGAACATTATTGGTTTTTGATAAGGGGAAATCAAGATTATGGGGACATAAAGTTATTTCGTCTGGTATTCCTATACGTAAAGAAATGAAATATCTTTCAAGACAGCCAAGTGAAAAAATGAGAGTTTTTGTTTTAGGTGGAAGTCAAGGGGCTTCGGTGATTAATCATGTTCTTTCTGAATTAATAAAAAAACAGCCGGAAGTTTTGAATCACTTTGAGTTTATCCATCAAACGGGAAGACATGAGTTTAAAGTAATAGAGCGTAAATATCAGAATCTTAAAGGCGTAACAGCTCTTTCATTTGTTGAAAATATTTGGGAAAAAATGCAATGGGCGGATATTGTTATTTGTCGATCGGGTGCAAGTACTATTGCTGAAATTATTGCTTGCCGAAAAGCGACGATTATGGTTCCATTGCCAACAGCAGCGGATAATCATCAGTTGTATAATGCAGAGGTGCTAGCTCATGCTGGAGCAGGGCATATTATTTTGCAAAAAGATCTTTCTGAAAAGACATTGTTTGATAAATTAATGTCATATAGAGAAAATCCAGATGTCATTAAAAAAATAGAAGCTAAAATAGCATCTTTTGAAAAACCTGATGCGGCTCAATCTATTGCAGAGTTTCTTTTGGACTGTGTATGAAAATATCTGGAAGTTGTTTTCACTTTGTCGGTATTGGTGGTGCAGGGATGAGCGGATTGGCCAAGATTGTTAAGTCGATTGGAGCCTCAGTCAGTGGGAGTGATATTGTAGAGAGTTCATGTGTTCAGGAGCTACGATCGTTAGGTCTTTCCATTCATATTGGTCATGCAGCATCTCATGTAGATCATGCTGACGTTGTGGTTTATTCTAGTGCCATACCTAAGACGAATATTGAAATTCAAAGAGCTAAATCTCTAAAAATTCCTGTGATTGCTAGGGCAGAAGTTTTAGCAGAGATTATGCGTATTAAAAGAGGAATTGGTGTTTCCGGTACTCATGGAAAAACAACAACAACTAGTTTTATAGCGACACTTTTTATTGAAGCCTTGCTGGATCCATCGGTTGTCGTAGGGGGACGTTTAGAGATTATTAAAAGTCATGCGAGATTAGGGGAAGGGGCATGGTTAATTGCTGAAGCAGATGAAAGTGATGGAAGTTTTTTATTATTAAATCCTGAAATTGCAGTGATAACCAATATTGATAGAGATCATTTAGGTTATTATGGAAAATTTGAAAATTTAAAAAAGGCTTTTTGGGAATATGCTAGAAGAGTTCCCTACTATGGCACTGTGATTGCTTGCGGAGATGACTGTGTTATTAAGGAAATCTTTCAGCATTATGATAAAAGGCTTTTGACTTATGGATTTACAGATGAAAATGATTTTATATTAAAAGGTAAAAACAGAAATTATACTGTTTATTCTCAAGATCGAGAATTGGGGAAAATGAAGGTTCCTATTCCAGGTCGACATAATGCTTTAAATGCTCTCGCTGCACTGGTTGTGGGAATGGAATGTGATTTGAGTTTTGGACAGTGTGCAGAGAGTCTTCAAAAATTTCAAGGAGTGAATCGACGATTTGAAAAAGTAGGAGAATATAAAGGAATTCCAGTGTTTGATGACTATGGCCATCACCCAACAGAGATAAAAGCTGTTTTAGATGCCTGTAGAGAAGAGTATCCTGATCAACGCATTGTTGTGGCTTTTCAGCCTCATAGATATACAAGAACAAAGGAGTGTTGGGATGATTTTTTAACAGCCTTTGATGGGGTGGATTTACTTTGTCTTTGGGATATTTATCCTGCGTTAGAACATCCTATTCAGGGGATTCACTCAAAGAGCCTTACAGAAGCTATTCCCATTAGAAATAAAATATATGTCGGAAATGGGGTTGAGGCTGTTAATAAGGTGAAGGCAGAGTTAAAATCAAATGATATTCTTGTTACCTTAGGTGCGGGAGATATATTTAAAGTCAGTAGGGCCCTAGTTCATGAAGATTGAAGAAAGTGTTAATCTATCCATGTATACATCTTGGAAAACAGGAGGGTTGGGAGAGTTTGTAGTTTTTCCCGAAAATGTTGATGATGTTAAGGAGGCCTTTGCTATGGCAAAGGAGAGCCATCTTCCGATAACAATAATGGGCCATGGAACCAATGTTCTTATTTCAGATGATGGCATCAAAGGCCTTGTTATTAATACAAGAAAGTTAAGCGGAGCACAGCCTATTTTTAATAATGGGGTTTTAAAGATAAAGGCTTTGGCGGGAACTCTTAAGTCACAAATATTAAAGATTTTTTTAAAACACAAATTACCTCCGGCTGTTTTTCTTGCAGGTATTCCTGGGGATGTGGGAGGGGGGGTTGTGATGAATGCTGGTATTGGTGAAGAGATCAAACCAAGAGAGTTTGTTGAAATTACAGAATGGGTTCGAGTGATCGGTATGGGAAAGGATACTGTTTATAAATGTAAAGATTTACAGTGGGGTTATCGAAGATGTCAAGGGTGGGGGCCTGGGTTGATCGTAGAGGTCGGGTTACATTGGGCCAGTGATCCAGAGAGTTCTATTTTATCAAGAGTCAAAGCAGTGAATAAAAAGCGTTTAGCTCTGCAGCCCTTAGAGTTCTCCAATTGTGGTAGTGTTTTTCAAAATCCATTACCAAAAAAGGCGGGAGCACTGATTGAGGCGTCTGGTCTTAAAGGTCGACAGATTGGAGGAGCGCAGGTTTCAAGAAAACATGCCAATTTTATTGTGAATGCTGGTGGCGCAACGTCTACTGACATTTGGAAATTGATGACCGTTATTCAATCAAAAGTATATAAGGACTTTGGGGTTTGGCTTCGACCTGAAGTCATGAAGTTGGGTTTTTAAGATAGACAACAGGAAAGAGTTTTTCTGAAGGCTTCCAAAAGCTCAAACAACTCTGAGGTCCACAGCTCGTCTTTCTTCGAAATACGCCCTGCGCCTCAGAGAACTCGTTTTGAAAGCCTTCAGAAAAACTCTGTCTCCCTTTCATTCAAAGATTGAGCGATTATTAAAGTGTTATGAATCTTAATTTATATCTTTATTTTGGGGGTGGGTTTTGAAGGATTTTTTGGAGTTGTTCTAAAATAACGACCATGGCTAGGGTGTCTCGTTCGGAGTATTTAAGTAAGGCATCTGCAAGGTGTTTTCTTTGAGGGGAATTTTTAGGGAGTGATACCATAATATCATATTGAAGTTGAGCCACGTTCCCCGCTTGGATCTCCAGGTCACTATAAGAAAATTTTGGATTCAAAACAGGTAAGACGCTTTTAATAGAGTAGGATCCATTAAACTCTTTATCCCAATACCATCTTTTGGCAAAAGGTGTTGCTAGATCCCACATACGATCAATAAGGGAGTTTAATTGATCTTGGTACTCTGGAAGTTCATTTGCCAGTTCTTTAGTTCTCATTTTTTCATAGGGTTTGTGATAAACAATAATTGAACCTCCATCATCTGCTATATCCTCTAAGAGTTTTCTGGCAATGACTTTTGAAGGGTTTGAGTTTTCATTATGAAGATATATTTTGTGAATGATTTCAGCACCAGGAAATTTTTGAATATGTAGTGAGTATTGTGTCGTTAAATGTTTATAGGGCCATGATCCATCAAATTTAGGAACAGCATAACTAGCTGATTCATAGTCTAAAAAATAGAGAGGATATTTTAACTCGTTCAAATGATGAGCTATATTCTGAATATCAATTTGTGGTTTTCCGTGAACATGGGAAAGGTATTCCGTTTTTTGATTAGCTGAAAGTTTGTAGGTTATAGGGATCTGAGATATCATTTCAATATCCATGTTCATGAGTTCATGTCGTTTTCGATCGTGGAGGCGACTTAAAGTATGAATTGTTCCAGGTTGAGCATGTGTCCAACAGTAGGACTTAAAACTACAGACATAAGGATTGTTACATTTTGTTCCAATAAGTTCCTTTGGTTCAATTGAAAGTGCTATTGCAGCTTTAATCTTGTCTAATTCTTTATCGATAACTTCATAGTGAGGCTTAATGGCCTCACTAATGTCTTCTAAAACAAATAACTCCTTAAGATTTAGTTTTCCCTTGCGGATATAATTTGAATTAAGGTGCATCAATATTGTTTTACGTATTTTAATTCCATTATTATCCAAAACCCACTTTTGGATTGCGGCATCATCCAAATGAGATTTTGGTTCGACTTTTGTGGTTGATTTCACTTCAATAAGGTCCCATGTTCCGTCAAAATTGTTTTTAAGAACGTCAACTCGAACAAGGACATCTTTAAATATAAAAGCCCCTTCAAAAATGGCAGGGAGCTTTTTTTGTCGAATAAGAATATCAGTTTTTTTCAACGCAGCTTCTGCTTGCTTGTGCCCTTCTGAAACCAGAATACCATCTTTAAAAAGTTGAGTGGCCAGTTTACCAACTGCCGTACCCTGGTCCAAAATATTTTGCATAAAAGGTGTGGGTTTGTCAGCTAACTCCTTCCTATTACGATATAACCATAAAGACTTTTGACATCTTTTTCCCCGGCAATATTGGGACTTCGAAAGACCTTTTTCGTCTATAGGAACTACAGAGGTTGTAGATTCTGTCTCTGTTGACTCTATTGTGTTTTTCGGATTTGGTTTTTTAGAATCATTGAAAACATCAGAGCAGGCATTTGCGTAGCTTAGCTCTATATGTGAAAGCAGAACAAGACAGAGAAAAAGGGTAAGTATCTGTGCTTTATTTAAATTATGAGGAGCTTTAGTGAGGAACTTCTGAAGGAGGTTTAACGTACATGCCATAAAGCGGGACATAAATGCCTCTTTGGAGGTGAGTGCAACTACTAAACTTCTTGAATTGCTTTTTAAAAATAAAGCCCATCAATAGCAAGTGATTCATTCAAATTGGTTTATTAACTTCATGAGTCATTAGATTATTTTTTTTCAAAGAGGAAGGAAGGGGGACATTTTGTCTCGTCTCACTCAACCCTATTAAAATACCTATACTTTTATCAGTATAAGGAATTGTTTTATAATGGAAACCTCAATTCAAACCACTATGAGTGTGATAAAATCGGAGAGTGGCTGATAAAAAGAAATTATCCTATATACTTTATATCTTTATTTTCCTATTTATTATTATTTGTGGTGCGCTGTCTTTTTATCTAACAGAAGCAGTAGGGATATATAAAGTTTATCATGTTGAGTTTGAAATCACAGGGCCTCAAAAAGATCAGTATGCTCAGTTTCAAGGTGACTTAGAAAACGAGATAAGATCTGAATTTGGTAAAAATATTTGGAACATTCACTTAAAGGGCATTTTATCAAAATTCTCTAAATGGAATTGGATTCAAGATATGCAGGTTCAAAGACAATTTCCAAATCGTATTAAAGTGGTGGTTATGCCAAAGAAAGTGGTCGCTCATATCAAAATCTCCAAGAAGTTTTCTCGTCCTGTGACTCAGGATGGAGATTTATTAAACAAGATGAAGATTTTGGAAACGTTTGATGTTCCTCTTCTCAATTACCGACCGTTTTTAAAGAATAAAAGTTTAAGAAAAAGTGCTGCAAAAATACTTTCAGTCCTCCCTCAATCTGGTGATATTTCGATGAAAACAATTTCTTCAGTAGAATATGATTTTTTAGGAGATAAAATTCTTTTTAAGTTCATCAATCATAGATTTAAAGTGCATCTTGGGAGGGAAAACATAAGAGTTCGTCAAGGTCGTGCCGAAAAAGTCCTAGAATATCTAGAAAAAGAAAGTATAACGGCAAGCGTTATTGATGCTGGTTTCTCTAAGAAAGTCCTAGTCAAGAGGGTAGGACCTCGTTAGCCTTAAAGAGGAAAAAGTGAGTCACTGTGGTCGTTTTCACTTATTTCTCTGTGAAAATAGCCAAGGATGGACGGTGAAGGGACCGACATGAGCACAAAAGGAATTGTGGCTGGTCTTGATATTGGGGCAACCCAAATTGTTGTCGTCATTGCCCTTCCCAGGGGCGATTCTGTTGAAATTATTGGTGTGGGTTCTGTTCCCAGTCAAGGACTCCGTAGGGGTGCTGTTGTTAGTATTGAAAACACCATACGGGCTATAAAGTCTGCAAAAAAAGAAGCGGAACTTATGGCTGGTGTGCGTTTGGACTCTGTCTATATTGGTGTTCTGGGAAATTCTGTGTCTTCGTTTGATTCGAGGGGCATGGTGGCTCTTAAGGATCATGAGGTCAGCACAAGAGATGTTCAAAGGGTTGTGGATGCGGCTAAGGCGGTAACGGTTCCTGCCAATTGTGAAATTTTACATATTTTACCTAGAGATTTTAGAGTCGATAACCAAGAGGGCATTACAGATCCTGTAGGTATGTCTGGTGTTCGTTTAGAGTCCAATGTTCATATTGTTACGGTGGAACGAGCGGGGTTACAAAATATTGTAAAGTGCACTAAGAGAGCTGGGCTGGAAGTGAGTGGGTTGGTTTTGAATTCTTTAGCCTCCGCCTATGCGACTTTGCAAGAGGATGAAAAGCATCTTGGTGTCGCTCTTGTAGACATTGGTGGCAGTACAACTGATATTATTGTCTATGTACAAGGGAGTGTGGCTTACACATCTATGCTCCCCTTTGGGGGAAATCATATCACAAATGATGTGGCTGTGGGCATGAGGACACCACCTTCCTGCGCTGAGGAGATTAAAGAAAGTCATGGTTGTGCTTTGGTCAAATTGGCAGATGATAGTGAGATGCTTGAAATTCCAGGTGTGGGAGGGCGGCCGTTACGAGCAGTTCCTCGTAAGCATTTAGCTCAGGTGATTGAACCTCGGGTGGAAGAAATATTGAGTTACATACACAATGATCTTTTAAAAAGTGGGATGATGGGCTTGATAGGCTCAGGAGTTGTTTTAACAGGGGGGTCTAGCCAATTAGAAGGACTTATTGAAATGGGGGAGTTTATATTTGATATGCCTGTTCGAAAAGGTGTTCCGATCAATTTTAGTGGCTTGACGGATTTTGTCTGTTTGCCTGAGTATGCAACAAGTATCGGGTTAGTGTTATATGGTAAGGAAGTGAGTCGGATAAAATCAAAACGATTATTAAAGGTGCCAGGGGCACCTCGGTTTTTAGGTAGAATAAAAGATTTAATAGATTCAGCATTTTAATATTTTTTAAAGGGGGAAAGATGTTTGAACTGGAAGAGAGTAGAGGTGTTGGAGCAAATATCAAGGTCATTGGTGTTGGTGGAGGTGGAAGCAACGCTATTGAGACAATGATTGAGTCTGGTTTGGAGGGCGTTGAATTTATTGTTGCCAATACAGATAAACAAGCACTTTATGCTAATCGCGCAGAAGTTAAAATCCAGCTGGGAGAAGAGTTAACTCGTGGACTAGGTGCAGGTGCCAATCCAGAGACAGGTCGACGTGCGGCTATTGAGTCCTACAATAATGTTGTTGAAAGAGTTGAAGGCGCAGATATGGTCTTTGTAACAGCTGGAATGGGAGGAGGAACTGGAACAGGGGGAGCTCCTATTGTTGCAAAAATTGCTAAAGAAATGGGGGCCTTAACCATTGGAGTTGTCACAAAACCTTTTCTCTTTGAGGGTAAAAAAAGGTTGCGTTATGCCAATGAAGGGATTGATGAACTCAAGGCCAGTGTAGATACGCTCATTGTTATCCCAAATCAAAAACTTCTTCATATTTCTAATGAGCGCACCCCTCTTCTTGAAACTTTTAAGAAGGCAGATGAAGTTCTACTGCAAGCTGTTCAGGGGATTTCGAGCCTTATTAATGTTAATGGCTTAATCAATTTAGATTTTGCAGACATTCGTACTGTAATGCTCAATAAAGGAATAGCACTTATGGGTACAGGGGTGGCAAGTGGTGAGAATCGTGCCATTGAAGCGGCAACAAATGCTATTTTGTCTCCTTTGCTTGAAGATGTCAAAATTGACGGAGCAACGGGTATTATTATTAATGTCACCGGCGGATCTGATTTGAGTTTGTATGAAGTCAATGAAGCCTCGACATTAATTACAGATGCAGCACATGAAGATGCGGAAATTATTTTTGGTGCAGTGATTGATGAATCAATGAAAGATGAAATTCGAGTGACTGTCATCGCAACAGGATTTGAACAGGGGATTCAACAAATTTCTTTGTCTCATCAAACGGAGATTATGAATAAGCCTGTATCAGATCATACTATTCAGTCACCGATGATAGATAATAAAGGAGAACAAGATATAGATGCCTGTCGAGAAAGCGATGATTTATCTCTGTTGTCAGAGATGAAGGCATTGTCATCGGAGAAGAAAAAGATAAGTGCAAGGCAGGTATTATTACAAAAAGCACGAGCTTATCGTCGCAGCGGAGAAGAGCCTTCATCAAAGCAATTGGATATGAATGTTGAGAATGAGCAAGGAGAGTCTTCTAGAGAATCAAAAGGGTCAAAGGCCCCTTTTGATAGTAAGGGATTCGATGTTCCTGCTTTTATTCGACGTCAGCAAAAAACCACTTTGGATGTTTAGGGGTTTGAGTATTGGTAACTGTACTTCTAGTGAAACAAGGATAAAAGGCTAGGTCAGGTTTTAGTCTTGGATAGGGTTTAGCGGCAGCTTAGAATATCAAAGTAGGTGTAATGCTTTTTATTAGATATAAGACCTTCTTTCTATAATGGAACGTATCAGGGCTTATTTTATATCCGATATTCATGTGAAGAGTGAGACTTCTCATAGAGGGGAGCTATTCATTCGCTTTTTAAATGAACTACCTAATGATGTGACTCATTTGTTTTTACTTGGAGATATTTTTGAGTTTTGGATAGGGAGACATTCTTATTGGATCGAAAAATTTCAGACTATCTTTCGTAGGATTAATGCTTTAAGCGAAAGTGGCATTCAGGTTCATTATATAGAGGGTAACCATGATATTTCAATTGCGGAGGCATGGCCTGGAATTCATGTTCATACAGATTTTTTAGATATTTGGTTAGGAGATAAGTTATTTCACCTTGAGCATGGGGATAAATTTAACCCAAAGGATTATGGGTATCTTTTTTTAAGATGGTTTTTACGATCAAAGGGTTTTCATAGTATATACAAAAATATTTCTGGAAATAATCTTTGGAGAATAGGTACGTATTTAAGTGAGAAAAGTAGAGTATATTCTAATCAGCTAGAACAAAGTCAACAAGAAAAAATAAAACAGTATTGTATAAAGTATGCAAAGGAAAAAATAAAAGAAAGGGACTATAATTATATGGTGATGGGCCATACTCATCTTGAGATGATGGAGCACTTATCTGAAACGTTTTATTATATTAATTTAGGAAGTTGGATAGAGTCACCACAGTATGGATTTTATGATGGTACAAACTTCAAAATGATTTCAGTGGAGTTATGAATAAAGAATGAGTTATCTTGTAGAAGGAGCTTTGTGGTATTCATTGGCTCTTTTTGTCCTATAGGTAAACATTATGTAAGAAGTCATTTTTGCATTATTAAAAAGGGGAGGATATAAGTTTCTATGTACTGTCGGAAGAATGCAAGAAATGCACATAATTTATAAGTGTATGGATTAGTCTTCCTTGTTAGGATTTTTTAAATAGATTCAGAACTGAGGTCTAATAATTTTTTAGCATGATCTATGCTTGTTTTTTTTGTCTTTGTACCCGAAATAAGTCGAGCAATTTCTTTTATTCTATCTTTTTGTTTCAGTTTTACAATGCCTACTTCTGAGCCATCACTGTCGAACACCTTTGATACACAATAGTGAGTATCTGCAAAACAAGCCACTTGTGCCAAATGTGTAACGCACAAAACTTGTCCTCCCTTGGCAATAGATTTCAATTTTCGACCCACCATCTCTGCTGTTGGTCCACTTACCCCCGTATCCACTTCATCAAAAATATATGTTCGAGGAACCTCCCCATCACCTGTTGTTCTTTTAATAGCTAATAAAATACGACTTAATTCACCTCCACTGGCAATTTTTTGAAGAGGTTTAGGTTGATCTTTTATCGAGTCTTGAATAGTAAACTCTATTTCAGTGCATCCTGTTCGGCTGAGCTGTGTGTGTTTCTGAATTTTCAGTCCAAATAAAACTCCACCCATATTGAGTTCGCTGAGTTCAGCATTTATCGAATCAATAAAAACTTGAATCCTCTTCTTTCGTATGGAATGAAGTGATTCAGCCTCTTTAGCTAGGGAGGTTTCAAGACGTGCTAACTCTTCTTTGAGTCTGTGGAGTTCTTGTTCTTGGTTTTTGAGCTTCTTTATATCTCTTTGAATATTTTCATGAGCCTTTGAAATTGTTGTATCTCTATACTTTTTTTGTAGCTTTCTCAGTTGAGAGATGCGCTGTTCTAATTTTTCTTTTTCATTTGGATTCCATGTATTTGATTCCCATTCTTTTTTTAACTCATAAGATATATCTTCTAATTCTAGTTTTATCGAATCGAGTGATTTACAGATTGTTTGAATTTGAGGGTCAGAAAGACTTTCCCCCATGTTTTTGAGATGATCTATTTGTGGCAATATGGCCCCTGTGTCTTCTGATAGAATACTCAATGCCGCTTGAGACCAATTTTGGATTTTATCGGCCTCTTTCATGCGTCTATAATCAGTTTCTAGGGTCCGTTCTTCTTCTGGCTTGAAATTAAGCGATTCAATTTCTTGTATTTGATATTCTAAAAAATTTAATTCTTTTTCATAACTCTGTTGATTTTGTTCTACATTTTGGATTTTACTCTTTATTCCAGACCAAGTTGTGTATAGTTTTTCATAAGCTGTGCGCTTATTCATGATTCCAGAATAAAGATCTACAAGGTCTAAGTGGTAAGATTTTGAAAGAAGATTTTTATTATCATTTTGGCCAGTGACTTCAATTAAAGGAACTTGACCTGTGAGTTCTAGAAGGGGGGAGACGATACATATTAAAGTGTTTAAACTCTCTAAGCTGCCATTAAGATAAATTTTATTTCTTCCTGTTTTAGAAATGATCCTTTTAACAACAAGGGTGTCATCAGGATTTTCAATTCCATGAGTTTCAAGTAGTTGAGTAATGTCTGGACGAAGATGGATATCAAAAAGACCCTCTATACTCGCCCTATCGGACTGACGACCAACTATATCAGAGGATGACTTTCTCCCCATTAAAAGACTCAGGCTTTTTAAAAGTATAGATTTACCACTGCCCGTTTCTCCACTAATAACATTAAACCCTTGTTCAAATTCAATATTTATATTGTCTATGATTGCAAAATTAGAAACTTTTAGCTCTAAGAGCATAATAAATTCTCCACATTCTAAAAATAGAGTTCATAATACTTTAAGTCGTTTATTCTTTATCAATCTTTTTAAATGAATAAAAGCTCTATTTTTCAATACAAAGGAATTTGAACTTCAATTTAACTATAGAAGGATATTTTTAGGAACTATTTCTCTATTGAGTCAAATACTTTAGCGTTTACTAAGATTTCTTTTTTCCCAAGAGCGAACCTTTAGTCTTGCTTCATCAAATAGCTTCTTATAATTTGCATAAGTGATATTTCTTACCACTATAGGAGAAAGTTCTTTCCAAATCTTATCATATAACCTGAGGACATTTTCATACTTTTGTGGTGTTGGGGAAACCACATCTGATCCAAATAAAATACGAGTTGAATGACGACTCAAAAATGTCTTCCATTGACGAGTTAAAGATTGATCTTTAAAAAATTGTTTGGCGACTAAGTCCCAAGAGATGTCTATAAAAAGGTTAGGGTTTTTTTTGAGAAGAGAAGTCAGCCAATAAGTGTGCTTTTTTCTTGCTGTGACATAGCGACCAAGGCCGGAATGGGCCCATATGATTTTAGTTTTTGGATGCCTTTTAAAAAGCTTTGTCAGTGCTTCAAGGTAGGTCGGTTGCTTTTGATTATGGGAGATCATGGCATCCACATCACAGTGAAGAATGACGACTAGACCCACTTTTGCTGCAAAGTCGAGAATTTTTCCAAGAGAGGGATCTTCGATATTGGCAGCTCCTCCTACAATTTTACTAGAGACCACCTCTTTTTTAATGGAAAATTCACCAATTCCACTAAAGACTCCTGGAAAGTTAAGTAACATACTTTTTATATGATCTGTAGCTCGGCCATCTGTAGGATTAAAACCCACAATCATGGGATCAAACATTTCTTTTTTCTTGTTGTCTAGAGCTTGATATTCAGATGCAATGACAGCATCAATAGCACTGTAGTAATAGAGGGATTGGTCATCGTGAAGATAGTAGGATGGGGCGATGCTCGTTTCCATATTCCATTTTTGTTGGAGAGGAATACCAAAGACAGCTGCTCTTTTTACATTTTTGGAGGCAAGAATGGAGTATGTTTCTTCAAGAGTAATACCTTGTTGAATATAATTTCTTGTATGGAGGTGAGCGTCTGCAATGAGATGAGAACGTTGTTTGGAGGGTGTGCTTTTGGCGGCTGAGTTTTCTTCTAAGAGATTTGATTGTGAGGGCTTTTTTAAGATTGAGCAAGAGGTCAGAAAGGTGATAGTCAGTAGGATAGGAAAAAGATTTTTAAACATATATAAAATGGTTCTTTCTAGTTTTTTCTTTTTATAAAGACACCATCTGTTTTCTTGAAAGTCAAGAACAATGTATTTTTTAAATTTTAAATTCTTTTCCCAAACTTCATTTTTTCTCTGAGAGTTTCAAAATAACAGTGTTCCGGAGTGGCATAAAAGATATGATCTTTTGGTGAACGCTGAATTATAATTTCATCTTTATTATTGATATTTCCACCGAATTGTCCATCTAACATAAAGACAGCTTTTTGAGTGCTTTGATTCACTTTAATAATAATCTCTTTTTTATCAGATAAAGTAATCGATCTATTGGTGAGACTATGTGGGCAGATGGGGGTAACAACTATAGCTGATACACTAGGGTGGATGATGGGACCTCCTGCGGCTAAGTTATAGGCTGTTGAGCCTGTCGGTGTACTGACAATTAACCCATCAGCTTTAACACTACTAATGAGTTTCTGATTGGAATAGATACTTAAGCTGATAAGGTGTGTGACTGGTCCTCTTTCAAGGACTAAGTCATTTAAGGCTAAGTACGTTGTTAAAGGCTTCCCTTTTTTATGAATGCCAACTTTTAACATGGATCGCATTTCAATTCTCATTTTACCTTTGAGAATATGATCCAATATTTGCTCTACTTGAGTAATAGGCTCTGTAAGAAATCCAAGTGAACCCAAATTGATACCAAAAATGGGGATGGATCGTCCATCAATAAGTCGGACGGCCTTTAAGTATGTACCGTCTCCTCCTAAGACAATAAAAAGGTCTATTTGATCTATTTGTGTTTTTCGAAGCATTTTTGTCTTTGGAAGAGTTTTTTGTTTGGGGTGAGAGTAGCAGGATATCTTGTGATTTTGCGCCCATTGAATAACCCTTTGAGCCAGTTGTAGAGCTTCTTTTTTTCTAGGGCGGTAGACAATTCCAATACTTTTTAGAGTTGTCCGTTTTTTGTGAACTCTTGCTTTGGCTTGCTTCATATTTCTCTATTCAGACTATCTTAACTGTGTATGAGATGTAAACTGTGTTGTTTTAATGGAAGGGGGTTCAAGAAATAAGACACAATGCGCCTATTTATAGGTATGTAACAATTTTTTTCAGTCTTACCTATGAGTACTTTGCAATGGGGCTCTCTTATTGAATATTAAAAACACTGAATGATTTCAAGAGTTTCATTCAAAGATTGGATGGAGGTGCGATTTCTTATCATTTTTTAAATCCGTTTTTCATTTTTATTTATTCCTTTTGGAGGATAAAGAAAGATTTTTCTTGAAGTCAGGAATCGAAAATGCTTCAAATTCCTATGCCGATTTTCAGTGTATTCATTGGTATTGTTGTATCGTTAACGGGTTGCTCACAAACTCTTTTTCCCCCTCGTGTTCATGTTTCCTATGGAGAGTGTGAAAATATTCGATTGGGTTCTACAAATGCTGCATTTTTAGAAGCATTGAACTGTTTATCTCAAAATAATCGCTCGATACATTCGTTCAGAGACTATGTCATGGGTTTATCTAGGGTGGATCCAGAAAGTGAGTCATTAATCCAACTTATATTAGGGCTTCAGAAGCAAAACTTGAGACGCGATTTTCATGAGGTTATACGTGGAGTGGGGGAGAGTGGATTGCTGAATGTCCTTTCTCAATTCTTATCTGACTTAGATACGTATTCGCAAAGATTTCATAATGGGAGTATTATAGATAATATAAGAGCTATCTTACAGACTCCTTCACATTGGGAAAAGGCGAGCAGCTTTTTTAAGAGCGATTTTTTGTATTGGTCCATCAGAAAAATGGCTCATACAGTGCCCAGTGAGTCCTTTGGTCATATACTCAATAGAAAATGGGAACATTTATTTCAGCAGAGACATTTTCATACCATTTTACAATCTTTAGCGACCGAGAGTTTAATAAATGTATTAAAGCCTATGAGTAAAGATCTAAAGGGTACAGAAAGATTTATTCATACATTAGGTTCAGGGGACAAACATACAACTCCTATTTTTATATTTTCAGGATTAGTTCAGTTTGCGTCTACAGAAGTCAGATGTCCCAGAGTCAGAAGAAATATCCCCAGTTATTTAAACTTTTTAGAAACTCAATTTCAACAACGTATGAGTGATGGTCTTGCGATGAGACGATTTACAATGATTGAGATTCCTGTATTTTCTACGTTTGTTATTCAAAACTGTAATGTGACTCCAGTTGAGCGACAGGGTTTACAAAATGGATTACAATCTTTGGGGCAAATTGTGAAGTCCAAATCTCATGGAGTGTTGTCCTTATTTTTAACAGCTGTTAAAGAGGAGTGGGGTGATTTTTCAAAAATTGGAGATATTTTTAATAAAACATCTGCACCGTTCTTAGAGTTTTTCTTTTCCAGTATTACTAAAGCAAATGTAGAAGAAGACTTTGTCTCTGCTCTTTCAGACGAGTACACTTATGAAACTCATGGTGCCTTTAGAAGTTGGGTTCAATTATTAGAGAATGAAGACGTCATGAGAATAATAAACATTCTCGGAGCTTATCGAGATCGGTATCCGGTGCAATTTGTGAATCATTTGGAGGAGCTATTTGGTGCTTTACAGAAGGCATTGCAGAGTGAGTATTCCACTCTTTATTCTTTAGGGCATGTCCTTTCCAAAGTTTCTGAACTTGTAAATCTTGAATCTCAAAGTGGTCTTTATTTTGTTAATACAGTTCAATCGGAGGCATTTAGAGAGTTTTTTGACTCTCTTTATACTTTGGAAAAGTCAGGAGAACTCAGTGGATTGTTGGGTTTTATATTAGAAGTTAATGGGTATGACCAGCATTTAAAACCTAAAGTGGTGCGATTGCCAAGGGTGAGTCTCCCCAAAGAGGAATCAGAAGAGAACTGGGGTAGTGGGTATCATCGGTGTTATCAATTAAGGGGAGGATTATTTGGTAGCGTAGATGATTTTCAACGAGTATTTGAATGTTTTAACGCTGATAATGAGGTTCCTCATTTAAATGAAGCTATTTATCTTTTAAAAGATAATGGTCAATTGGATTGGTTCATGAATTTTTTGAGAAATAAGTTATTGGTGGGCACAAGCTTTGATCAATTCATCTCTAAGTTAGAAAGGGATATAAGCTCCGGAGAGGCTGTTGAGTTTGCTAAAAATTTGTTAAATATTCCTACAAGTTCCAGAGAAAGTTTATTACTCGAAGATTACTTTAAAGATTTTCAAAATTCTAAGCAAATACTATGGGCTTTCTTATCAGTTTTAAATTCTTCACATGCTCCTACTGCATTTGAAGGTCTTAGGGAATTACAGGCCTTAGATGCTATTACACCTCCTTTAGCCGTCAACAGGCAGATTTTTTACAGAACCTATGGTCTATTTTCAGAGGATTTGGTTCAGCGTCTTATAGATGGGGTGGAGAGATTTATTGAGAATGAACATAATAATTTTTTAAGTTTACTAGAATTTAAGTCAGAAGAGGTTTTTGGCTTTTTGCAATCTTTAAAAAAATCACTTTCTCATAATGAAATTGAAAAACTTGTATACGGTATAGAGTGGGCTGTGAGTGATCTACAGAAAGTGAAATATTGGTATGGCCCTGAAATGGATGATTATGTCGAAAAAACCTTCACTCCACTCCAGAGAATTGAAATTTTAATGGAAGTGTCAGATTTAGAGTTATGGCCATGGTTGGAGCCTATTGGGCTTGGGGCAGAGCATTTTGGAACTCATGCTATGGGTGTTTTTTTAAATGCCAGGACTTCATTAGAAGCTCTAAGATCTTTAAAGCGGAAAATGGAGATAGGACAAATCATCCTTAAGTTGTCTAAAAAGAATAGACAGAGGGCGAGAAATTTAAAAGAGAACTTTGATATTCTTTTTGAATTTGAATCTCGAGGACTCACGGGAGTCGTTCATCACTTTTTAAAAAGCAGTCCGAAACAGAGCTTAAATCCATTTACACATTCTCAACTTATTAAGCACGGTTTTCTTGGTTTACATATACTTTATTCTAATAAAAGATTGAAATCTTCTCTTAGGGGTTTGTTGACATGGTTGACCCTGCAAAGTGAAAAAAACTTGTTTGTCTTTTCTAAGCGTTTTTCAGATTATAAAAAATTAATTGATTTGAGAGCTATTGAAATGAATAGGTTAGATGCTTTACTGACCGCAGCTCCTTTTATTTTTACTTCTCCAGAACTTATAGGATGGGCTGCAAAGAATCTTCGATCATCTCAAGATATTTCTTTTTTGATTGAAGACATCTCTCAGTTACAAAATTTAAGAGCAAAACACTTTTATGAGTTGTCTTATTGGTTTTATGATCTGATATGGAGTACATTCCCACCTTTAGATGCACCCTTAATAGATTCTGTTGTGGAGTTTGTCAATAGACAGGATATTGATGTTATAATTCATTTTTTAAGAAGTGTTGGCTCGCCATCCATTAAGAGTTTTTATCAAATAGCCAGATGGCTAGATACAAATTGGAAATATGAAGAAGTGAATATGATGGCTAGAGTTTTGAATATATTGGCTAAAGAGGGATTGCTTCAGGGTTTGATTATAGATATTAAATACCTTATTCGAGTAGGTGAGGCTCGAAGAATTGTTGAAATGTTTATTGATAATTTTGTGCCTGTTGAAAGTGAGTATTGAATAGAATGTAGACTCTTTTAGCTCTTTTAACATAGGGCAAGGAAATTAAATCTTGCAGGATTTATCAATCAAGGATTATCCTATTTTTATGATTTTAAAGTTATTATTTATTTCAATTGTGAGCTTTGGGTCTATTATGCCAGTCGAAAAGCAGAAGTTGCTGCAATCTGGATTTAATAAGAAAAATCGCTATTTTAATAAAGGTCATTTTTTAGGGGGTCAATATAGTAAGAATAATATTTTATTAGATCTTAGAAGAAAGTTTTACCCCAAGAAAAATGTTGAGAGACTTATTTTTGAAAATCAATCTAAAAGATTTGCTTTTTTTCATTTGACCAAAGAGAGTCAGTCCAGCCATGTTTTATTTTTAAATATAGGGTCAAAGTTATCTAAGAATATAAGTCATGATGAATTGGAGCAGAGGGTGATAAAATCACCTCTTATAAAACATGTTGAGGTCACCACGGACCCATTTGATGGAAACCTAAATGTTGTCCTAAGTTTATCAAAAGGGGTGGTCTTTGAAGTTTTTGAGATGGTGAAACGTGATAAGCCAGGGCGTTTGGTATTAGATTTGATGTTACAAAATTGATCGCTTGTATTTTTCTATAAGAGTTTCAAAATAGAAACTCTGGTGAGGTCAGAGTTCAACTATTTTAGCTTTTTAGGGGTGCTGCTTGTACCTCTTGTTTTCTCTCTTTTATTTCTTTTGATTTTGTATTTTTTGGGCCAAAGGGTTACGATTTTTACTTTGTCTTCTTTTATTGTTACTATTTTTTGAGCTATTGTTCCTAGAGAATCATTGCGAGCAGTGACCTTGATTTTTTTATTGGCCGGGACTTGGTATTGTATAAGTGGAGGGGATTCGGATACCTTTTTTTCATTTATATATATATCCGCATCATTAGGTTCCACTTTTACAGTTAAGAATCCTACTGCTGGGATTTTGTTGAGTATAGCTTCTAGCTTTTCTGCATCTTTAGTGACATAAACAATTTTTGTGTAGTTTTTATATCCTCTTTTCTTGAGTGTTATTTTTATTTTTTTGTTAGCTTCTATAAGAATTTTATCGGGTGTAAAAGTAGGAGGCTGTATTTCAGCATCATTAATAAAAACCTTTGCTCCAGAAGGTTTGCTGTTCACTGAGTAATGGACCCTATTCATAATTTTTGGCTCTGAGGAGCTCTCTTTTTTTCCACTAGTTAAACTGGCTTTTTCAATTGAGTCATCATGAGTTTTTAGAGCAAAATTGACGATTTTTTCTTGTATATGTTTTGAGTCTGGTGAGATTCCAATATAGTATGCACCAACGGCTATTAGTACAATAAAGATGATAGCAATAATTCCATGTGTAAATTTACTGCCTGTATTGTATTGAGAATGTGTCATCATAAACTGAGAGTCATCATATCTTACTTGGTCAGGATTGGACTGAGAAGATACAGGGTTTCCATATTTACCGGGATTGTTATTTTTGTCTTTAGGCATTTCCACTTCTAGATTGCTATTGGTAAGATCTGCGTTACTTAGCATTTCAGAATGCCTTTGGGAGGAGTTCTTTTTTTCTGTTTTTGAATGTTCAAACGAAAGGGTATGGGTTCCTTCTTTTATAAAAGTTGTTGTTTCTTTTGTTAGGGGTAGTTGTATTTTTCCATATTTGATCAGTTTTTTTCGAATATTTTCCCTTTCTTTTGCAAAGAGAGTTTTGATAAATTTAGAAAAATCATGAACTGTAAAATCTGGATATTGTCGATTTAAAAATTTATTTAGATCTCTATGGAGTTCATCTGCTGATTGATATCTTAAGGATCGGTCACGGGTTAAGGCTTTATTGGTAATACGTTCAAGTTCAGATGGAATATCTGGATTGAGAGATTGTAATCTAGGTATATGACATTCTCGAATTCTTCGAAGAGTGTTGACTTCATTATTTGATATGAAAAGACGTTTTCCGGAGAGGAGTTCCCAGAGTACAATTCCAAGAGAGAAGATATCAGTTCTATTATCAACTTTAAACCCATCAACTTGTTCAGGGCTCATATATCCAAATTTACCTTTCAGGGTGCCTGCAATTGTATTTTCAATTTTACTTTCTGCCTTTGCTATTCCAAAATCTACAATTTTCACTTCACCTTCATAATTGACCATGATGTTTTGTGGGCTCATATCTCTGTGAATGATGTTGAGAGGGTTTCCAGTTGTTCCACTGACACATCTATGAGCATAACTCAAGCCTCTAGAAATTTCGTTTATGATATAAACTATTTGATCAATAGAGAGGAATTCTTGGGATTTATTAATTCTATTAAGAATTTTTCTTAAATTATGACCTTGTACAAATTCCATCGAAAGATAAAATCGTCCCTTTTCTTCTGCAAATTCAAAAATGGAAACGACATTTGAGTGTGAGAGGTGAATAGCAATCTTGGCTTCTTCCTTAAACATTCGAATGAATTCTTGATTCCGGGAAAACTCTGGAAGTATCCTTTTGATAGCTATGAATTTAGAAACATTCTCTGCGCCTTGGGTTTTTGCTAGAAATATTTCAGCCATGCCTCCGCTAGCTATTTTTTCAAAAAGTATGTATTTTCCAAACTGTGTCGTCTTTGGCACCTTTGCTCCTGAGGCCTTAACTTGTCATAACCTTTGTCGGAAAAAGAGATGTAAGTCTTTAAAAAATAGGGGTGTTTTATGAAATGGATAGGTTTAACAGGTGGTATTGCAACAGGTAAGTCCACAGTCGCCAAGATTTTAAGGGAATATTCTGAGTTTGTTATTGACGCCGATAAGATTGTTCATCACCTTTTAAAACCAAAACAGTTGGGATATCAAAGAGT
The DNA here is from genome assembly GCA_965116215.1 of Bdellovibrionales bacterium. Lineage (GTDB taxonomy): Bacteria > Bdellovibrionota > Bdellovibrionia > Bdellovibrionales > JAKFYE01 > CBDBKL01. Next base: position 1,812,759 of record OZ220494.1, read on the forward strand.
TATAGAGCAGTTCCCATTTGTTTTAAGGGATGGCACTCTTGATCGTGCGGAGTTGGCAAGATGTGTTTTTAATGATTCTTTAAAGAGAAGGCGTCTTGAGTCTATTCTGCACCCTTTGGTGCAAGATCAGGTTTGCCATAAGAGAGGTTCTTTAGAAAAAAGTGGTGTGGCCAGAGCCTTTTATGATGTTCCACTGTTATTTGAGAAAAATATGGGGGAGGAATTTGATGATACGGTACTTATCTCTTGTTCTCTGGATTTACAGAAAGAGAGAATGAGGAAAAGAAATCAATGGACAGAAGAGGATATTCAAATGCGTTTAAACGTTCAGATGCCAATGGAGGAAAAGAAAAAGAGGGCTAATTATATAATTGAAAATAATGGATCGCTTGAGTGCCTTAGAGTTCAAGTTGAAGACCTACTTCATCGAATATAGATAGAAGCTTTTCATAGGGACACTTTCTTTAAGTCTTCAAAAAATTCAGGTCGCTTTTAATGCTATAGATCCAGTTTTTCTCTGAGAATTGGATTTGTGGAGTGAGTCAGTAGGAAGAGTTTTTCTTAATGCTTTCAAAAGCTCAAACAACTCTGAGGTTCGCAGGCTCGTCTCCGCCGCAGGCTAAAAGCGCAAGCTAGATAGTGCTCGATGCAGTCAAGCATAGAATAAACGATCTTTCCACGAATACGCCCTGCGCCTCAGAAAACTCGTTTTGAAAGCATTAAGAAAAACTCTTCCTACTTGAATCTTCTTTTAAGGCAGAGAAAAGAAGTTGAATGTGTATTCAGTCCTCAATTAGTATGGGATCTATGATTCAAATTCATAAGGTGAATTCCCCTGATGATAAAGAAAAGTATATAGATGCTTTTGATCCTGAAAACCAAACATGGCTAGTCGCTGATTTGATGTCAAAGAAAAGGTATCAAGAGACATTTTTAAAAAAGAATGTCTTATTGGAGGGGCATTCTGTTTTAAGGATGAGTGAATTTTGGACAAACTTATATAAACTGAGTTCATTAAAGTATAGGTGTATTAGTCGTTTTTTAGCTCAAATGAAAATTCAACAAAAATTAAAGGAATTAAATATCCAACAACCAGGTGCTGCGAAGGTGATCTTAAATTATATAGATCAGTTTTTACCTGTGATTTCTCATCCGCATGGGTCGGAGCGGATGAAGGAGTGGTTAAAGGGGAATGTTTTTGCTTCTGAACGGTGGGGTAGCTGGTTTAATTATTCTTCTCGATTTTTCAATCAATTAAAAGGTGAAAATTCTATTATATCCTCCTGGATGCCTGCGCTACTTTTATATGAAGTCAATGTTGAATCATTATGGAAACGTTCTTTAATTATTGATGTCGGTCCTTATTTACATGAAGTTGAAGCTGAGCTTTTGATACAAATGAGTCGATTTATAAATGTTCAGTTATTCATGCCGGATCCATCATGGGGTGCAGAATATCAGGGTGAGGTGTTACAGTCGTATTCTATTATTCATCAAAATCAACATTCCAAAGAACCTGTAAGAGAAGTGAGTGAAGGGTTAGATCGTAGTCCAACTCACTCTTTTCCAGTTATAAATAAGGATTTTTCTAAAGAGAACATAGAAGGTTTAGATAATAATTTAAAAAGCGGTTTAGGTGTTCATCAGAGACAAGTGCAAAGTTCTAAGAGGAGTCATCATGCTCTTTGGCAAACTCAGAGGTTTGAATGTGCTTTATCTGAAGTCAAGTTGACTATCTCTCAGGTGCGCTCTTGGTTAGCTGCTGGCGTACCCTATGAACATATAGCTATTATGGCCCCTGATATTGGTTACTATTGGCCAATATTAAAAATTTATTCAGATGTTGAAGGCCTTATTTTAAAAAGAAGAAGAGCGTCCGCTCTTTTATCTTTTCCACAGATTCATCATTGGCTTTCTCAGATAGAAATAAGAATTAGAAAATATGATTTTTCCTATATTGAAATGGCCTCTTATTATAAAGAGACCCCTTTGGAGAGGAGGTACAGTGACTTTAAGAAAAAGTATCTCAACCTTTACGATAGAAGAGAGCTGGCCGGATGTATTCATGATAAGAAAGATGTTTTTATTGAACTCAATAAGAAAATAAAATTTAAAGAGTTTTTAATCTGGGCTTTGAGTTTATCAAAAAATATTCCCTTTGAGCTATTAGAAAAACAGCTTCAAAAAATGATAGGTGATGTTTCTGAGCAAGATCAGTTTTATCCTGTAGAGTGGCTGAACTATCTGGAAAATTCTTTATCTTTTTCTGAAAAAGAAATGTCAAACGAGAGCATAGAAGGTATCCCCATCTGTGATATTGCATCAGGTGAAAGAATTGGGGCTTCACATATCATTTTAATGGGGCTTTCAGAAAGTCCATTGAGAACCTCTCGTAAAACGGCGGTTCTTCATGACGATATTAAGAAGATTGGTCATCAAATAGGATTTTTAGTTCCTCTTTCTGATATGTTAGATTTAGAATTTCAAGTGCGATGGATTGTGGAGTCAAAGAATATTAAAGAGGTGTATTTTAATTTTTCTGAAACGGATTTTGAAGGAAAGATTTTAAATCCATCGTATCTCTGGCAAAAAATATGTTTTGAAGATATATCTAAAAAGCAAAGTGCCTCTCTTGATTTAGAGCCGAAGGACTATCAAGATTTGCCATTGGGCTCACGATCAACTACAGCAGGGGTGGAAGGTCTTTCTAGTCATTGTGCAGTGAGTGTCTTAGGAAAGGAGCAGAATTCTAAAGGTCATCAAAATTCATTGGGACGGACTGTTTTAGATTTCCAGCAAGAAATGTTTAGAGATTTTATGCAATTAAAAAACATGAAGAATCTGGATCAGGGTTTTTTCAATGAAAGTAGGGATTTAAAAGAGAAAATAGAATCATCAAATTATTGTAGAATTGATGATGGCTTTCAGTATTCTTTGTCGCCATCATCGCTACAGGATTTTAAGAAGTGTCCCTTTATTTTTTCTGCAAAAAAGATGTATGGATTAAAATCAGACTCTAAATGGGATATAGATCTGGATCCTATAAATAGAGGGAGCTTAGTTCATAAACTATTTTCTAGGCTGCTTGAAAAATTAAATCATCAGTGGAGTAATAAAGACATCTTTGAAGTCATTGAAGAGTGTCGAAAGAATATAAAGTTTCCTGTCAAGTCTTCATCTGTTTGGAATTGGCAGAGAAAAAGATATTTGAATATAGCTAAGGATTTCATTAATTTTGAAAGGGCGTGGAGAAAGGAGTATACGGATCTTACGACGGAAAAAGGGGAAGTGCATGTGGAGGGTTATATTGACTCTAAAACAGGTGAGTTTTTAAAGTCGCAAAAGCAGGCAGCTATTTTGTTTAAGGGAAGTATAGATAGAGTGGATAAAAATAAGAAGGGAGAATGCGTTGTTATAGATTATAAATTTTCAAAATCTAGCTATCGTCAGTGGAAATCGTGGGAAAAACATAATGAATGGCAATTGATGTTCTACTCTATGGCTGTTGAAGCGGGTCTTGCAGAAACTGATGCACAATCTGTATTGGGTGCAGTGTATTTTTTTGTTCATCCTCTTTTAAGAAGGGATTATGGTTTTTTAAACAAAGAAAAAACAGGAGGTCTGTTTCCAGATGAGAGAATGAAAAAAGAGATATATGAAGTATTGAAGCAGAAAAACAAAGGCATGGATTATTCAAAAAGAGAGAGTGAATATATAAATGAGGAAGAGCTTTTAGTTTGCCAATCTCAATTTAAAAACTATCTTGTCAGCACAATAGCGGAAATAAATAGAGGAGATTTTACTCCAAAGCCTGAAAAGATCGCAGACTGTGATAAGTGTGAATGGAGAAATATATGCAGGGCCCCTCATCTCAACTAAAAAGATCGATCATTTATAGTGCAGCAGCGGGTGCAGGAAAGACGACTCAACTTGTGGATCGTGTTTTTACATTTGCAGAGGTATTTTATAAAGAACATGATCGGTATCCTCGTATTATTGTGGCGACTTTTACTCGAAAGGCCACTCAGGAGTTGAGGGAAAGATTAAGAAAAAGAGCTATAGAGAGCGGTTCTCAGGGTTTCATACAATTTACGTTATCTAAAAATAATTTAATGATTAAAACTATTGATGGGGTATTGCAGCTTCTCATAAGAAGATATGGAATGCATTTAGGGATAGATTCTGATTTTCGTTTTATTACTGGGAGAGAAAAAAAACGAGAAGCTAAGAAAATTCTTAAAGAGCTGATTGAGTCTTGCGAAAAATTTTCTAGTTTGTTGGAGGATTATACATTAGAGGAACTCACCGATTGTTTCATTGAACTAGAAAGACGAATGCTTCTGTCGTCTTTAGAGTGGTCTTTTTATAGATTTCCAGATTTAGAAGATCGAGCATGGAGGGATTATCATCATAAAGTGAAAGAACCTCTTGGCGGAGTTCTGAAGGATCTGGAGTGTTGTGATCATTTAAATAAATCATGGGAAAAATTAAAAAAACAATTTGAAGAATTATATGAAAAGAGTTCTTGGAAAAAGAGTGAGCGTATCCAAAGAGACGATTCTTTTAAACAAAAAGAGAATGAAGTCTCATGGTCTGACTTTTATAAAAATATTAAGGATATCGAAATTAAAAAGTGTCGATGGAGTAAGGACTCTGCTGTGTCTAAAGAATTAAAAGTTCGAGTCGACTCTATTATAGATGAGCTAAAGAGATTTGATGATAAATATGATATTGATTTTTGGAAAAGGGCAGAGCAAGGGCATAAGGTTTTTCAGGAGCTTTCAAGGGAGTTTCATTCTCGATTATGGGATTATCGATTACAGCAGGGTTGTTTAACAGAGGAGGATTTGGGGCCCATCGGTAGATATTTATTAAAAAAGTATCCTAAATTGGCTGAAAGTTTTTCTCAAGAGTGGGATTATTGGTTGATTGACGAATTTCAAGATATTAGCCCCGATCAAGTAGAGATATTAAAAGTATTAGTGGGCACATGTCCTCAGTTTATTGTGGGAGATTCTCAGCAGAGTATTTATTTGTTTAGGGGCGCAAGACCTGATGTGTTCCGTCAAAAAATAGGAGACGTCGAATCACTTAAGGGCGAAGTGAAGGAGATGTCTGTCAACTATAGATCGATTCCTCCATTGGTTGCCTTTATCAATCAGTTATTTCAAAAATTGAATCCTAAGCAATTTAAAAAAATGTTTTCAGAAGAGAAAAAGTTATTAGATCCTAATAAAAATGTGGCTAACTTTTATATTGGAGAGAAAAAGAAAGAAAAGTTGAGTCACGGGGGGGAATTGGCAGAAAATTTTGAGGAGAAAGGAGGAACCAAATCAGATATTAAAGGGGAGGAGGAAGGCCGTCATAAAATAGAGAATGAGAAAATAAGCACAGAACAAGAAATGGATTTTATTCGAAGAGAAATAAACAGGCTTTTTGAAAAAAATCCTGAAAAACAGATTGCAGTTTTATGTCAAACAAATCAACAGGTCAAAGTGGTGGATAGGTTTTTATCTCAATCGGGTTTGGTGACTCAGATATTTTCTTCTGGAGTTTTTGGAAAACGACGTGAGATACAGGATCTTATACAAATTATAAAGGTTTTAGTGAATCCATATGACGATTTTTCTTTAGTTGGTGTTTTAAGATCTCCCTGGTTTTTTGTTGATGAGGCTGTCTTAGTTCAGTTTATAGGGCGTAAAAAGAGTTTATGGAGTGAGATCAAAAATAGGAATATCAATAGTATTGAGCTTTTAAAATCCTATCAAGAAAAGGCCCAAAAAGTGGGTTTAACAGAAACTTTAGTAGAGATTATTATTGAAAGAGGGTTATTAAAATCGTCATTGGCTCTTGACCCTACGGGACAGAGAGAGGCTAATATTTGTAAATTTATCAGCCTATTACAACTTGAGGATCATCGCTCTGGTTTTAACTGTCTAGAATTTATCTCCAATATGGAATTGGATAACAAAGAAGAAGACGCTGTTTCTTCAGTTGTCTCTCAAAGAGTCCGTATTATGACGATTCACAAGGCAAAGGGCTTGCAATTTGATTATGTGTTTATTCCCTTTATCCATAAAAAATCTTCCCAAAGTCAGTCGGAGCTGTTGGATTTCAATGAAGATGACAATAAGTATGGTTTGAAAGTGAAAATGCCCCTTGCTCTGTCTTCTAACCTTGACCCTCATAAGAGAGAGTCTTTGCCCCCTATAGATGCTTGGCGAGGGAAAAGATCTCAATGGGAGTCAGATGAGCGAGAACGATTGTTTTATGTGGCTGTAACAAGGGCCAAAGAAGAAGTTTGGATCACAGGAAGGGGAAAGTGCGAAGGAGGTTCTATATTAGAAAAAATCAATGCTTCAGGTTTCTTTAACGACTCCAATTTTGATAGGGATGTTCTGTCTATAGATCGGAGATCTTCATTGAGTGAGAAGATGTGTTTAGAACAGAAGACTGTGGAAAAGATGGGGATGACAAAGATCAATCTAGAGGGTCAGAGACGAAAATGTCATGACTTTACGTATACTTTTTTTCATGAGCTTAATGGGGGAGCGGTTTTTTTGGAAAAGGAGAAGCCTTTCAGTGAAGACAGGGATTTTTTAACTGATAAGGGGGAGAAAGAAAATAGGGTGTCTAAACCTAAATTAAAACCTATAGAGTGGGGATGGAGATCTTGTTTAGCTCAGTTTCAATCAGTGAGTGATTTAGTTAGACAGAGTGGGGATGGAGAGGGGAGTTCTCAACAAAAGGGGTTTAAAGATTTTATGTCTTCTCGTAGTGTAAGACCCGCTGATAAAATAAATTATATAGAAAAAACTTTGAAGGGGTCACAGATACATACATATTTAGAGCAGATCTTTTATTGTTTGTCTTATGGAAGGAGGGTTGACGATTCGCTTTTGAAGGAAGAGTGGGTGCAATACATATTGAAGTTGGAAGAGCCTCCAATGGCCAGATTGTTAAAAAGTGGAGAATCCGAGTGGCCTTATCTTTATAAGAAAAGTAATAGTATTATAGAGGGGCGAATAGATCTTTGGGGGGATGTGGATGGTGTGCGATGGATTGTTGATTATAAAACAGGATCTCATAATCAATTGAGAGAAGAGGGATTTTGTCAAATGAGGGCCTATGCTGAAGCTCTGGATTCTAAGTGTTCGGTAGAAGATGTACGGCTGGTACTTTTATATCCTCTATCTCGGAAAGTTTATACTGAAAAATGGGAAAAATTTAACTTGTGTTAAGGCTCCCTGTTTTTCAAGGTTTATCAGTTATAGGATAAGACAATGGCTTTAGACGAATATTAAAACTGTGTTTTGAGGTCTTATGATGTTATATGATAAAGTTACTCAGAGCCCACATAAGTGATAAAATAAATATAATGATGTGAAATGGACCTACGGATAAATATCTTAGGGATTGGCTGAAGTTAAAAGGGCGATAGAGGGGAGTGCTCATTTTGGAAGAACGTATGGAAGGTTATTTAAAGGGGTTTGGAGGGACCGAGCTTTTTTACCAACAGTGGATCTCTAAAAATCCAAAAGGCTCTCTGATTGTGACTCATGGTTTGGGTGAACACTCTGATGCCTATGACCGATTAGCACAAGCTGTTTTAGAAAACTGGAATGTTTATGCTTGGGATCTGCGAGGACACGGGCGTTCTGAGGGAAAGAGAGGGACTATTGATAAATTTGAAGATTACTCTGAAGACTTAATGTCCTTTACTGAATTTGTATTGAAAATGAGGGAGGAAAAGGGTCCTCTTGTTCTATTGGGTCACTCGATGGGAGGATTAATTATTGCACGCTCCCTTGTTTTAAAAGGTGATATGGGCACGAGTGGAGTGGTTATGAGTTCACCCTTATTTGGTATCTCTGTAAATGTTCCACGGGTGAAAGAATTTCTAGGAAAAATGGCTTCTCAATTCTTACCGAATTGGACAATGGGCAATCAAATCGAAGATACAGTTTTGACACATGATGCAGAAATTCTTGAAGAGATTCAACATGATCCCTTGAGACATAATAAAATCAGTATAACCTTGTTTATGGCTTTCTTAGAGCACTGTGAAATAGCTAAAAAGTCAGCTTCCAAGATAACTCTACCCATATTGATTCAGCAGGCAGGTAGAGATTATGTCGTCCGTGTTGAATCGACTCGTCAGTTTTATAATAATTTGGGATCAAAAAATAAAAAATTAATTATTTATGATGGTCAATATCATGAAATATACAATGAATTAAAGAGAGAAGGTACATTTTCAGATCTACGATCTTGGCTTAATTCTTTTTTGTAAGAATACTTTTTTATCCTTGGTAAAAAGTCGATAAAATTAGAGTCTCTATTCTGCTCTTGAGTCATTTAGTCACCAGAAAAAGTATCATTCTCTATCTATGTGTTTGGTCGTATTATTATATAAAATAGCTATGGGAGTTCGTTATGCCTTTGGTGCAAAGTGTATCTTGGCGACCCCTAGCGTTATATATCCTTTAAAACATCTATAATGGTTCATGACTTGATTCGAAGAGATTGGTAAAAATAGAGAGAGGTTAGCAATGGATCGCTGAAGTTTTTTCCCTACTTTATGCCATAGATTGCAACTTAAGGGAGGTGGGGTGCGTTTATCAATATCGAATAAGATTTTCTTATTTTTCTTGAGCATTCTACTGCCTCTTATAGGTGTGATTCTATGGCAAACCACATCTCTATTTCAAAAAGATAAAGAGCCCTTTCTCTATGAATTTTCCAAAAAGTTTGCGGTCAATATGTCACGTCGCACAGAAGACCGGATTGTCAGTTTGAAAAATAAGATGGCCTCTTTTGTGAGTCATCGTGAATCGTTTATCTCCGTTCATAAACCACTTGTTGATAATGTCTTATTTTCTTCAGGCTATGAACAGTTTTTTGCTATAGGTGTACTTCAATTTGATGGACAGTCCTGGAAGACTTATTGGTTTGAAAAAAATATTCAAACAGTACCCTCTATTGCTTGGTTTAAAGATTATGAACCCAGTCTTTTGAAGGCTATTCCCTTTGATACTCTTCAGGAAAGTCATTTTTTACATCTTAAAAAAGAAAATTCAAATTCTGTCTTTGGCTTCGCTTTTCCAGTGACTATTGAGAAAAATGCTGTGGCAGTTATTGTGGCACTTTTTGGCCCGGAGACGATGAGTGATTTAGTTGCAGACTTTAAGGGTGACATGAATGAAGTGTACTTACTTGATAATAAGGGTTTTATTTTTGCTCATCCTTCAGACGATCGTGTGGGTCAATTTGCGGCGAATACACCTCAAGATATGAAAGAGGTGTATTTCACAGGGGAGAGTAAAAATGAACAAGGAGACACTCTTGTCACCAGTTACAGGAGAGTGGAGGGCTCTAATTTATATGCTGTAGCTTCAATTCAGAAAGATATGGCCTTTACCATTTTAGAAGATCTTTTTTGGCAGACACTTGCTATAGGCTTGGGTTTTATTATTTTGGCCTTTGTCTTTGCTTCGTTTTTTGCAAAGAAGTTTACTCAGTCTTTTTCAGAGATAAAATCTATTCTTACAAATTTTCGTAGGGGTCAATTTCAAGTTAAAGTGAATGCCAATGATGAAATTGGAGAGTTAGAAGATGATTTTGAGGACCTAAGGTGTCATTTGATAAACCGAGAGAAAGAATGGGATCATGAAAAAGAGGCTTTAGCGCAAAAGGAGAGAACGTCCGCATTTGAAGAGTTAAGTGGTCGTTTGGCAAATGAAATAAAAAGTCCACTTTTGGGGATTTTAGGTCATGCTCAATTGGCCAAAATGAAGGCAAACGGTGAATTTAAAAAGCATGTAGAAATAATTGAACAAGAAACGCGTAAAGTGAGAGAGCTTATTGAAAGCCTCATTAAATTTGCAAGACTTGAAAAAGTTCCTTTTTCACGAGTTGACCTACATCAGGTTTTGAATCGTATTTTAAATTTTGTAAATCATCAATTTCTACTGAAAGGGATAAAACTTTACAAACATTTTGAGTCAACGTCAGAGGTTTATGCCAATGTCAATCAGCTAGAGTATGTTTTGTTAAACCTTATGATGAACGCAAGCCAGGCTGTAGAGAATTCTGATCAGAAAGAGATTCATATTTATTTGCGAAATATAGAGGATAAAAAGTGTGTACAGTTAAAAATCCAAGATACAGGACCTGGAATGAGTGCAGAAGTTAAGGAGCGTATATTTGAACCTCTTTTTACAGATGAAAAATCCTCATTTTCTGATCGAAGGGGTATTGGCTTATCTGCCTCATTAGGTATTATGAAAAATCATAAGGCAAAGTTTTATGTAGAATCAGACATGGGTTCGGGAACGGCATTTTTTATAGAACTTCCCTTCTGTGACTTTGTCTCTTCTTTGATCTCAGAAAAAAAAGATAAGCTATTAGATAAAAACAAAGAAGTCTCCCTTGAAGAAAATTTTCTCCATGAGAAGGGGAGTCCATTGTCAGAGAGGACAAAAGAAGAACCTGTGACCTTATCACCTGGCTCTAGCATTCAACGTCATACAGAAACAAGCGACTTAGAAATAATTGGATTTCATGAAACGCAGATGCCATTGTCTGGTGTGAATAGTGAGAGTGAGCCCCACAGAGAGGGGGAGGTTTCTGAAGTGCAATCTTCTTTGTCTGTACAAGACTGGAGCTTATCACAAAAAGAAAAGATTTCTTCTGTTACACGGCCATCTCTATCTCATGCTCTCAATGAGAAAGAAGATTTTGCTAAAAAAGAAATAATAGATCAATCCAAGGATGGAGGATCTGTTTCCGGTTTAGGGAAAAGATTTTCTAAACCTGAAGGTTTGCAGTTAACAGAAAAAGAGGAAAATGAGTTGAGGGACTTAAAAAATCAGTTTTTTTTAAAGAAATTTCATGTGAAGATACGTAAACCAAGGATTAAAGATTGAAGATATCAGAGCTTCGAAAAGATTTTTTGGTCTATATAGTAGATGATGAAGAAAGTGTTTGTCGCATTTTGAGGCAACACCTCAAAGATGCAGGTTATGTTGTAAAAGTATTTACTAGTGCTGAAGATGTACTGAAAAAAATTAAAGTGGCACCGCCTCATATCATATTAAGTGATTTTCATATGTCAGGACTATCTGGCCTTGAATTACTTGAAAGAGTTTGTGAAATAAGTGATGAAATTCAATTTTTAATAATGATTTCTCATGCCAATTTAGAAACTGGGCTACAGGCCATGAGGTTAAGGGCTTATGACTATATTTATAAACCCTTTGAAGAGTTAGAGGATGTTATCAGAAAAGTAGATAAGGCTGCTGAAAAATTATATTTGCAATATGAAAATGAACAACTTCTTAATGAATTAGAGAAAAAAAACAAAAAAATGAGTCAATTAACCCCTCATCTCAAAGATGAGAAAAAAGATATTGAAAGATTAGAGGTGCTTATAGAGGGTATTGAACAAGCAAAGAATTTAAAAGAAACAGTACAGGTTTACTTAAATCAAGTGAGTGAGTTAATGGAGGGGGCTTCTGTTATTTTTTTAAGATATATGCCATCTTATATGGCGTTGTCTGCTGTGCAGAGTTCTCAATATCCCATAGAAAAATTAAGACAAGTGGGTGTTAAATTAGATGATATTGAATCTAATGCCGTTATTAGTGTTTTGAGAAAGCCCCATAAGATGCAGAAATTACAGTCCCTTGTCCGTACAGTTTTAAAGAAGAGAAATTTATGGCGTTGCCTTTGGAAATTAAAGAGGGGTTTGTGGGCATAACACTTGTTTTAAAGCAGGTCAAAAATAATACAGAATTAAGGGCTGTAAATAGTTTCAATAAATTCTT